>JAXMHI010000020.1:0-30086 GCA_046346885.1 bacterium
CCAAATCGAGCGTTTGTGCGATGATTTTCCGCGTGTCCCGCGGGTCGATCACGTCGTCGATGTAGGCGCCCCCGGCGGCGATGTCGATGGAGATGCGTTTCGAGAATTCTTCTACGAGCTTCCCCCGTGTGACGTCGGGCAGAGGGGAAGATTCGATTTCCTTGCGAAAGATGATGTTCACCGCTCCCTCGGGCCCCATGAGGCTGATCTCAGCCGAGGGCCAGGCGACGATAAGATCCGGCTCGAAGCCTTTCCCGCACATCACGTAATAACCGGCCCCGTAGCCCTTGCGGATGACGATCGTGATCTTCGGTACGGTGGCCCGGCTTACCGCATAGAGCATCTTGGCGCCGTGGCGGATGATGCCTTCCTTTTCCACCTTCGAGCCCACCATGAAGCCGGGCACGTCTTGCAGGAAGAGCAGGGGGATGTTGAAGGCGTCGCAGAGGTTGATGAAACGGGCGGACTTATCCGCGGAATTCACGTCCAACACACCGCCCATGTAGTTCGGCTGATTGGCGATGACCCCGACGGATCTCCCACCCACCCGCATCAAAGCGGTGATCACGCTTTTCGCGTATTGGGGCTTAATCTCGAAGAAGACGCCGTTATCGGCGATTTTTTCCAAAACCTTCTTCATGTCGTAGGGTTTTCGGGAATCGTCGGGAAGCACTTCTAAGATCGAATCATCGATTCTTTCCACCGCGCTATGGGGAAGGGAGGCGGGCGGGTCGTCCGAGTTTTGGGGGAAATAGCTCAAAAAATCTTTGATGGCTTGGATGCACGCCTTGTCGTCCGTGGCTTCCAAATCGCCCACGCCGCTTACTTCGCAGTGGATTTTGGAGCCGCCTAAGTCTTCCACCGACACGTCTTCTCCGATGGCCGCCTTCACGAGCGGGGGGCCAGCGAGCGCCATGGAGCTTGTTCCCTTCACCATGGGGACGAAATCCGCGAGGGCCGGGATATAGGCGGTGCCCGCCGCGCAAGGCCCCATCATGGCGGCCACCTGAGGTACGGCCCCGGAGAGTTGGATTTGGTCGTAGAACATGTCGCCCGACTGGGCGAAGTGGGAACCGGCGATTTCCTGGATGCGGGCGCCGGCGGAATCGAGCAACCACACGATGGGGATGCGCTCTTTTAAAGCGAGCTCGCGGATGCGCGCGGCCTTTCTCTCCCCCACGAGCCCGATGCTGCCGGCGAGCACGGTAAAGTCGTAGGCGATCACCGAAACGGTGCGCCCGTTCACCTTGCCGAAACCGGTGACGCAACCGTCGGCGGGGGTGGGTTTGTCTTTGAGTTCCTTGTCGGAAGATTCGCTGCGGGCGAGCAGCCCTAGCTCGACGAAACTGCCCTTGTCGAACAGCAAATCAAGACGCTCGCGAACGGTGAGCTTGCCGGCCTGGTGCTGTTTCTCAATTTCGCCGGCGCCTCCTAATTCGAGGGCTTGTTTCTTTTTTTCTAGGATGGATTCGGTTTGAGCCTTGAGATGGGGCATTGGAAAAGGCTAGCAAATCTTAAGTGGGGGATACAGTTAAAAAATTATTCATCGATGTTCCGCTTTAAGGGTGGCGGAAGCTGTTGTTCGTTTCGATTTTCTTGTTCTTCCCCGTTCTCGAGCGTGGACGGGGGGGTGGGTAAGGGAGGGGGGCGTATGTCCACGCGAGGCCCCTGTATGGGTGGAGTCTGCGAGGCTTGATTCGTTCCGGAAGTTTGGTCGCTAGGATCGGATGCCATTTCATCCAAAGATCGCATCACCTCCGAATGTAATTCGGATCTTCTACGCAGGGCTGTAGCATCATAGGCCTCCCATTGTGAGTGATTCCAGCCGGATATTTGTCTTCGCCAAAAAGTTGTAAAGTAAAGGTGGGATATTAAGACCAGAGGGGGAAGTATTGACCCATCGATTGTGCCCGACCTACCGAAGCTCAAGGCGGTCAAGAATAATCCAAGAGAGACGCCTAAAATGTGGGGAGTGTAAAATCGCATTCTCCTCCAGACCTGGAGAACCGTACTCGAAGCCCGGAGTTGCTGCCAAAGCTCCCGGTCCATGGAGATGCCGCTCCGGTCGAGCTCGGCATGTTCCAAGTTTAAGTATCGCACCAAATATTCGGTGACGTTGGGGCTTTTCCACTCGAATCGCATCATGAGATCGCGAACCCTGCTAACGGGCATCCCTTGGCGATGAAGCTCTCCCGCGAGGTTTAAAACGAGTCGCATGGATATGTGGCGAAGGGAAAAAGTCTCTCTCACGTCCTCATCCCTTGCCGTCAAAAAGAAATTCTCCATGGCCTGCAATACGCTTAAGGTGACGTGGGGGTTTTCGTTCCCGTCCAACATGGGGCCTAGTTCCTCTATCGCTTCCAATCTTTCGTCCCAGGTTTTTCTGGTGTCCTCGATCATTTCAAGTTGTCTTCTCAATCGATTGTCCAAAACAAAGTCTTCTGGGATTTCTCGAAAAGGGGACTGCCGAAGATTTCCCGCCGCGAAAAGAATTCCGCTCATTGCTTCGAGGTTCAACGAATGCTCCCCATTCAAAGAATAGAGCAAAGAAAACAGAAGGGGAGGCGCCAAGGGTGATTGAATAAAGTCGTGAAGGCGCTCTAAGGTTGAGCGGGTCGGATCGACGGGACGGGCTAGCTCCGAAAGCGACTGAAGGATTTGCGGAACGGCCCGGTGAGCGGTTTCGATTCTCCGTTGGACGATGCCACTCGCCCTACCGATGAGATCATTGCCCACCGAGTTGGCCAAAAGCAAAGGAAGGCCCACCTCTTGATTTCTGGCATCAGTGATGAGATCGAAGGCCGTCATCCCTGTAACCGAAACCGACATTTCGGCGAAAATCCCCCCACCGATGCGGGCCGCGGCGGCATGGCCTAAGCCCAATCCTCCCATCAAGGCGGCGTTGTGGAGTACTTCACCGAAATAAGTCCCGTCGGCTACCGAGTTTAATCCTTGGCTCAAGATCGGTTGAATAAACGATTGAGTCGCGATGGAGGCGATTTGCCCCGCTAAGGCGCTTCCCGCTTGAGCCGCCACGAAACGTCCGGCGACTCCCGCAACTCCGCCGGCGACGGCCATCGTGCCTATCGTCCACAAAGTGCCATAGAAATCTTCCGGCCGCTCCGCCGTCCAGGGCGTTAAGCTTCTTAAAAATCGGCGAATCTCGCTTTCCCGCATGTCGCGGTCAAAATGGCTTAAGCGTTCCCGGGCCGTATCGCGATAGGCGATACCTTCGGAGAGGATTCCATAGAGATAGGAAGCCGCTTCGCCCTCATGGCGGTCTCGGACTCGATCCGAGGCGTGGAGTAGAATGGCGTTCATTCGTTCTTCGGGCCGGGGCGTCCGGGAGACGTCGATCGAGCCCAATTCTCCCACCACCTCCCAAAGATGTTCCTCGTTCATCACTGGACCCAAGGGATCCATATCCCGAATCCAGAACTTCATCCGCTCGAAGGCCACCAAGGCCGAAGAGCCTTCCGCCACTTGATTGCGGTATTCCCGGGCCCATGACTGCACGCCCCGCATGAGGGAGCCCCGGCTGTCTCCCGCCGCCCAATTCTCAAATCCCCCGATGCGCTTTTGACCGATCATCGCCGCGGCGCTCACCACTTGGATGATGCGTTCGGCCTGGCGGACGGAATAATCCCGTTCCACCGCGGACAGCATCGAAGCCACCTGCGGGTCGGAACGATTTCCCCCCACCAAAGTCGCCCTTGCGGCATCCAGGTCGCCGCCCAGTAAGTGGGCCTGGGCCTCGGCCACGGTGGCGTAACCCTGAAACTTGGGGCGAAGGAAAGGATCGATGTTTCCCACGAATCGGATCACCCGCAGAAGGCGGTCATGAGTACTCTCGCCTAGATCGAGGGGACGATTGAGCAAAGCCCGGATTTGGGCGCTGGGGCTTGAGTCGAGGTCCGATTCTTCTTTTACTTGATTCAATTGCCAAAGAATTTGCTCGGTTGCGGAGGCTCGGGGTTGAAAAACGGAAAGAAAGGATTTTGCCGCGCTTTGAAAGGCGTGAGAAAAATCGAAGAGAGTGTCTTGGACGAAAGCGCTCGCGGGTCGAGGAACTCTTTCGCCAATGACAGAAAAAGCTGGCGTGGGCTCTTCGGCAGAGGAAAAAGGAGAAACGGAAGTTAGACTTTCTCCCCCGATCATGATTCGGGGATCATACAAACGCATAGGGGCACCTTTGATCACGGTGCCCCACCGTGGGATTATTATTTATCGGAAATTTTTCAGGAAGGTTGTGTTTTAAACATTCTTCTTTTTGCCTTCAATTTCGGGGAGATACAGTTGAAAAATTATTCGTCGATATTCCGCTTCAAGGAAGTCATTATTGAGGGGTGTTTTCTCTAGGCCGCGCCGCACGATTGAGCTCGCTCCAAAGCTGTCGATATCGCGACTGGGCATCGTAAATTTGCGCTTGGTTGGGCAGAGGGGTGCCCGCGAGGTTTCGCAAACGCTCTCGATCTTCTCGCCGGGAGATGTTTCGCCGCAAGGCCAGCGCTAATCGGAGTCGAATCGCCGCATAAGCGGGATCTTCGGATAAGTTCGTTTCTAAAGATTCCCATACCCTGCGGGCCTCTTCGACGGTGGGGAATGAAACGCGGGAGAGGGCTTCTTCCATCACTCTAACCGCCGTAGTTTTATCCTCGTAATTTCGGAAAAACAGGGGAAGGGCTTCCGCCAAAAGGGAGGGAAATCGGCCGACCCATTGGGGATGGCGGAGGGTTAAGTCGAAAAAGAAATTGTAACCTAAACCGCCGGGCGTGGCTTGCCACCGAGCGTTCCGGCCTTGGGTAAAATCATTGCGCCGAAACGTGTTGGCCCTTTCCGTAAAAAGTCCCGCCAAGAAAGGCGCGAGTTGCGCGGAAGGATACTTTACGAATTCCCTCATCCAATATTGCAGATCTTCCTGGAGGTGCGCGGGAAGGTGGGCGCTTTTTCCCACGAAAGCCATGAACTCCAAAAAACGATCGGGGGCGAAAGGGTTCAGATAGAAAACGCGCAAGGGAAATAAAATATGGGCCGCTTCGAGCACGCCTCGCTGTACAGTGGGGACGTCATACCAATGTGTGAGAAGGCTTTCAATGCGTCGGAGGAGGGCTCTTTGATCTTGCAAGCCGAGACGACGAGAGTGCAGAAGCAGACCGGCGGCGCCTAAGATGGTAAAATCCACTTCCTTGTATACCCGGCGATAAACTTCGTTAAAGATTTTTCTTCGTGCAGGTTCATTCAAGAACGGCTCATCGTAAATCATCGCGCCGATTTCGACGGAGGCATCTCGAGTGTATGAGTAGCTGTGATTCCAGAGGGACTGGAGGCGTCTCCACAGTTGGCGGGCTTGAACGGGCGTGATCCCCTCGCTCTTGAGAAGGCCAGCGAGGTGGTGATTGGTCAGGTTGGTGACGGCGACCTCCGGGTCCCTTCCCACGAATTCCAACACCCCATGAAAGAGAGCTTCTCTTTCTTGAGGTGTAAGACGGGAGTCTTGGAGGAAGGCGCAAGCCATGCTTTGCCCTTGCTGCCGCTTATTCCATCGCATGGCTTCGGCCTCGGTGGGCCGCCTCGGATCGAGGGGCTGACGGAAATCTCTCATGGAATTCAAGGCGAGTTGGAGGAAGGGTTCCCGAGCGGTAGGATCGAGCGTGCCGATCGGTAGATCTTTGAGGTTATAATATAAATTCGTGTTCTCCCGATGAGGGTCTTCGCGAAGGCCGTGCTCATCTTGGAACGATAAAAGGACCCTTCGTTGTTCTTCCGGACTTAAGCAAAAAGAATCGAAGATGCGGAGTGCCAGATGAAAATCGTTTGAGGATAACGTTTTTTCGCGGTTTTCCAATCGCCCGATCAAATCTTCCCAAAGCGCCCTTTGGTGTGCCGTGTCTCTCACCCGTGGGGCGATTTTGTAAGCGAGGTAAGAGACGGTCTCAGATTCGGATCCCATCGAAGCGCGGAGAAATCCTAAAACGCGCTCTTTTTCTTGAGCTTGCAAGTAAGGGGATTCGAGCAGCAAGCTCACCCACCCCACGCGGGTCGCCAGTGCCATTTCTCGTGGCTCGCCTTCTTTGGGGAGGGGATTCCTTAAAAAATCGAGGGTGTTATAAATTTTTCGATGTTCCGTTTCGGGGAGCAGGCGCGTCGCGAAAAAATCACGCAAGGCGGCGAAGGCGGCGTCGACATTCCAAATGTGATTGACGTTGAGCGTCGAACTTACCTGGGCCCTTTGCTTGAGTCTTTGATAGAGGGAATGTCGCTCCGTATCCGAAAGAGTGGGGCTCACCAACATCCTCCCGGCAACTTCCACCGCGTTGTCATCGTAAAGATGAGCGGAAACCCCTTGTATCAAACGGCTTCTTTGCGCGGGAGTGAGATGCTCGGAAGTGAAAATATCCCCGGTGATTTTGAAAATTCGCGACAAAGAACCGGTTTGCGGATCGATTTTTAAAATCGTGTTCGGATGGGGCTCTTCTTCGGAGATTTGTCCCAAGCGGCGATCCAGATGGAATAACAGGCGTTGTCTTTCGATGTCGGTTAAGGCCGGATGATCGAATTGCGTTCCCAATTTTTCCAGATAGGGGGAACGCTCCAACATTCCCTGCCATAATCCTCTCACTTGTTCGTCGGTGCAGCGACCGCTTCGCATCATTTCTAGGGTCATTTCTTCGAGGGTGAAATAAAATCCCGGGGCGAAATCCTTTTCCGAGAATTTTTCAAGAAGGGAGGCGTGCAATTCGTTTCGCACCCCTTCCGGAAAAGCGGGGCTGAGTTGAGTTCCTTAATTTTTTTGCGGGGTTTCGTTTTCAAAATAATGTCGCCCAAGTTGAAAGCGTTGGAGAAAGTCATGGGCTCTCGTTTCAATTCCCGCCGGTCTGGCTCGCCTTCCCCCGCAAGCACGACTCCGAGGCCTAGCAGTCCCGCCGTCAAACCCCAGGACGAACCATGGGGTGCTTCATGGAATCTTGTCGTTGCTCCCGCCAAGCTTTTAGAAAAACGGAGAGTCCGGTGAGATCGCACGCGCGGGTAGAGAGCGGGCGACTTCTCGCGAAAAGCGAAGGGCGCGCGATTCTCCGGAAGGCGTTTGCGTCCGAGAAGAAATTGCGGGGCGCTTCTTTCCATTTGCATTGCGGGGCTGCGGGAGCGATCTTTCCAGGCCGCAAGCTCCAGTAATGCGTGATGGAGCAGGGAATGCCGGTACCCATCTGGAGATTGGTGATTTCGCGTAGAGTTGCTCGGCAAATTTCCTTCCGCCGTTCGAGGACGCCGACGCTTGCGGCCAGTTGATGCCCGCCCACCATCCCCAAATCGGAAAAGAGGTGTTGGAGGATGACGTTTTGGTCCCGACAAACGGCCGACGCCTTTACATTCCGTTGAACGTGATGAAAGAGAGAAGGCCTTGGGCGATTCCTCCCCGTTCCGTTCCAGCGCCATAAGTTCGTCGGGGTTTGGGTTTCGGTGAGGGGAGGTCGGGGCAACGGCTCGTT
The DNA here is from genome assembly GCA_046346885.1 of bacterium. GTDB lineage: Bacteria > UBA10199 > UBA10199 > JADFYH01 > JADFYH01 > JAXMHI01. The sequence goes on from JAXMHI010000020.1 coordinate 7,488, forward strand.
CCCGAAGGCGGACTTCCGCCTCGCGGTCTGACCCGTAAGAAGCCATTCAAGAGTGGGGCGATCTGCAGCCCGGGAGTGCGAAGGCCAAGGTGCCGATGCGCCCGACCCGGTAGAATAACGACCCGCCGGCCATGGCGGCCAAAGACCGCCAATCACAGGCTTGTTTTGCGAAGCCGCCGACCATGCCGTCCACGATCGATTGGACGAGGTAAGCGCCGGGTTTCTTAAATTTTGTCGGGTAACATAAGAAACGCTTTGAGTTAGTAAGAGACGGGGGAAATGGAGCAGCGAAAAGATATGATGATCCCAATCGGTTCACTCTTTATGCTCATTTCCTCTCCCCCTCTCGATAAGTGGGGAGAGGAGTTGCTAGTAAAGATTAATCCTTCCACCTTCCATGGCCGTGCCCATGTTCATGCTCCTTCGCTTCCCATTTCCATTTGTCATGTCCGTGTCCGTGGTGGTCGTGATCGTCATCATCCCAATCCCCATGCTTCCAATGTTTTTTGGCCTGGCCCGGGGCCTCAAAGGCCCAGTTTTTTGGCCTGGCCGGGGGGAAGCCATAAGCCCATTTTCTGCTTGCCCCGGCGGGAGGAAATAAGTGGGGAGTGGTAAGGTTCTAAAATCAGCCGAGTGAAGCTTAAGGGCTCCGTCGGAAGGGCTAAGATTTGGGTCGCCGGCATCTTCAAGTAATGGGTTAAAAGATAGAGCTGACCCAATTGGGAAATCGTTTGGCTATGGAAACCCGTACTGGGCCATTGATTTGCCGTACGCCAAGGGCGTTGGTAGCCCCGTAGGCCTGGACGGCGGGAGCGCCGAAGCGGTCGTAGGGGACTTCGGGGTTGAAGAGGGTGGTGGGCGGCAGGGTGTACACCTTTAAGATGTCCATATAGCTTAAGCCCATTTTTCTCATGCCCCAGATGGCCAGCGGCATCGTCGCCGCGTTTTGGGCGATTTGCAGGATGCTCGGCACTTCCATGGCCGGTGCGGACATGACTGGTGCGATTTGGTTGGGGGGTAAAGCCGTAGGCCTTCGAATAAACCTGCTCCAGCGGCTTTGATCGTTGTTGTTCACGTTTAAGAGATTGAAGTTTACGTCCACGGCGCTCGCGGGGGGGGAATATGAACAAAGGGCGAGTCCTGCGGCGATCAAGGCTGAAAAGGCTTTTTTCATGGTGCATCTCCTTACCGAAGAGGGAAATTTAAGTGTCTTCCTGACCTTGTGGATTTAAGACGCACTAACACGAAACGGGTCACAAGAAAGCGAAACTTTTTAAAAGAATTCGTATTTTTTAGCGTCTTTAAGTATTATAAAACACTCGCCATTTCACGAATACCGTTCCATTTGAAGCCTTCATCGAGGAGCGTCCGATGACTTTAAACTTCACTTTTAATTCGAGCAGGTCGAGCTCAAACGGAAAGCGCAGGATATTTTTCGCGCTTTAGAGGCGAAATGGAGTTGCGGAGAAATCCCTCAGGAAGAAGCAGTTTCCCCAAGAAATTTGGGATGCCTATTCGTGCATCAATTCATGGGCGCCTTGATTCCGCGGAAATGGGGATCGAAGGAGGGCTTTTGCCGCTTGATTCTTCGGCGATGAGCTGCCATGGGTGCTCGGGTATGGCAACATGCTTCCCATCCTCACCCAAATGGCGCGATTTGTCTGGTGCGGCACGGAACGGCGGCCCTTCAATGCTTTTGCCCCTTTTTGGCGCAAGGCAAGCCTAAGTGCGGCGTCGCGGCAAATCGAAGCCCATTCGGGCTTGAATGTTTTCAACATCAAGACCTCGCGGAGAACGAGGGCGACCACTATCGCATCACGACGGGGCCAACATGCGATTTCCGGGTGCCGATATCGTAGACGGGTTTTTGTCATCGCCCGGAACGCAGTTGGCCGAGGATTGCGAAGAAGAAGGCTGCCCAAGACGGTTGGTTTTCCATTGGCTTGATCCCAAGACCAAAGGGGTGACTCTCGAGAAGTTCCCACCCGCGGCAACTCCTTCTTAGCCAATTTGCCCTGGAATTGGAGAAAGGAGGACCTCATGGAAAACCTCATCGGACCGGCGGATGGGGCGCTCACCTCTTTTCGACGCCATGAATGTGGAGCGGATCCTGATGGGGGCCCTTCTTGTGGCGTCACCGAGCACGTTGCCCCAGTAGCCTTACGCCAACGGGCGTAAGGTGTTCGGGGATACCCCATCGGGCAATACCAGGCGGTGCAACATCCTTTGCTTGAGATCAAAATTCGGCAAGAGGCTTTAATAAGGCTTACGATTTATAAAGCGCCGTACCCGGCTTTTCGACCAGCAGAAAGACTTAACCGACACGGGTTATTACGCCAATTGCACACCAAATTCTTGGCTTCCGAGTTGGCCATGAAAACGGGTGGACGCGGCGATCGATGGGGGAAGGGTTTTCATGAAGATTTCGACATCATCCACTTATGGGAAGAAGTGCGCTTGCTCAAAAACGCCCTTCTCGAGCAACCATATGATCTTAAACTTCATCGCCGAACGCGAGTTGAAGATGCCCCGCTCTTTTTGTCAAAACCCTCCCCTCTGCGGGAACGACATGAAAGTTCTCTTAAATTTTTTGAAACAAAAAAACGCCCCATCGTATTGTTTCTTGCACAAATCCGCTAAAATAAAGTATGAGGGGGATGTGTAATTTCAATGGAGAAAGCGAGTTTTCCATGAGCAAAAAACCTTTGATTCCCGCGGATGAAAAGATCGACTGGCCGTCGGAATGTTTTTTATCGCCCACTTCGTCCCGCTGGCGGCTTTTTTTACGAGTCCATTGGTCCGACGTCATTCTTTGCATTTCCCTTTATTGGATCCGGATGTTCTTCATCACCGCCGGTTATCATCGCTATTTTTCCCATCGCAGTTATATAGTGTTTCTGGCTTATCGGCAATTCTTGATGGCCTTGGGCGCCACGACTTCCGCACAAAGGGGCCTTTGCGGTGGGCCAGCAATCATCAGCCATCAATACGTTATTCCACCTGTACCGAATACATCCACTCACCCAAGAAGGGTTTTTTCTGGAGCCATGGGCTGGATTCTTTGCGATAAATATCACAATACCGATCTTACCCAGATTCCCGATTTCGCCAAATATCCTGAGCTGAGATGGCTCAATAAGGCGGCATTTGGTGCCGCCTATCGCGTTGGCCTCGTTGATTCTGACTTTTGGGGGATGGAGCGCTTTAGTGATCGGCTTCTTCCTCTCGGACCATTCTCGTTTGGCATTGCACCTTCTTCATCAACTCGCTCGCCCACGTCTTTGGCCGCCGTCAGGACGACGGATACGAGCCGCAATTCTTCCTTCTCGCCCTGATCACCTTGGGGGAGGGTTGCCGTCAATCACCATCATTTTCAAGCTCGACCAACCAGGGATTTTACGGGTGGAAATTGACGAGTTGAGTTACGGTCTAAAGTGTTCCACTTTTTCGGTCTTGCCTCCGACTTTGCGAACCCCCGCCTGAGTCGGCTTTAAAGCGTAATTCCATCACGCCATCTCGATATTGGGCATGTTGAAGTAGTTGGCCTCGCCAAGGCCATGCGGAAGCCCTGGCTCCATGCAACAGCAGGCCAAGTGGGTGATCACGGACGTCACCGAGCAGGCGGCGGCCACCTTAGCGCCGACGCTGAAGCGAAAAGCCACCGATGATTGCGGATTGGTTTTAAGTCGTTTCTTTTAGTTCCCACCAAAGTAGCGGTAGAAGAAGATTTAGTAGATGCGTGCCATGCTCGCCGAAGGGCAAACGCCTTTTGTCTTTATAAAAGGTAATTTGATTTCAGTCCTTCGATCGTGAACTCCGCGCGGGTCCACCACGTCGTCCTTTTTTCGCCGGAGTACTTACCCGACGACGGAGGGCTTCGGCTTCCGGTTCCGCCTCTTCATGAGGTGGCCTTATAGAGGTTTCCCGCCATCTTTGTGGGAGGCCTGAGTCAACGCTTCGATGTTCTTTCTTGGATCCTTATCCGAATCGGCGGATTCGATGGCCTTCTTCAAGGTCTTGTACTGCTTCTTCGACGGCTCGGCCGGAGAGGCCGGGATCTTGTCTTTATTTTCCTTCAAGGTTTTCTTCGCGGTGATAGACCATCGAATGGCTCATTCCCAAGCTCGATCTCTTCGGCGGCGCTTGTCTTCCGCTTCGGGGATTGCTGCCGCCTTTCACGAGCTTATCGATTTCGGGTTCGTCAAGCCGCTCGAGGCGGTGATGGTGATGTGTTGTTCCTTGTTGGTCGCCTTGTTTTCGTGCGGACGTTGACGGTGATGCCATCGCGAACACGTCGAAGTCATCTTCGATTTGGGCACGCCACGGGGGGCGGCCGGGATGCCGTCCAACACGAAGCGCTCCTAAGGTGCGGTTGTCCTTCGCCATCTCTGCGCTCACCGCAGCATCACGGACTTCGACGTCGTTGGCTTGCCGGCCGCGGTCGAGAAGACCGCCAGCATCGCGCGTGGGATCGTCGTATTGCGTTCGACCTTGCATCATCACGCCCAAGGTTTCGATGCCGAGGAGAGCGGGGGTGACGTCGAGCAGCAGCATGTCCTTCATGTCATCGCCGGTGTTGTCGCCCGCTTCTGCACGGCCGCGTTGGCCGCGCAGACGACTTCGTCGGGGTTGACGCCCATGTGGGCCTTTAAGAACTTCACCTCTTCGCGGACATGGGCATGGGTTTGTCCGCCGACCAGCACCACTCGACGATGTCCGAAGCCTTTTGCTGGCGTCCGCCAGGGCTTTTTCACCGGTTCGAAGGATTTCACGATCAAGTCTGCAAAGCGATTCCAATCTCGCCCGGCTCACGGAGGTTGTTCATGTGCCGCGCTCCGGAGGCGTCGGCGGTCAAGAAGGGCAGGTTGATTTCAGGCTTCCGGTGCGCTCGAGAGTTCGATCTTCGCCTTTTCCGCCGCTTCTCTTTTTCACCAGACGTTGATACCATGCGGTCTTTGCTGACGTCGATGATCTCTTTAAATCCGCGATGAGGTAATCGATGATGTTAGTCGATGTTGTCGCCGCCCAAGCGGGTGTCGTTGGTCGAGACCACTTCGATGGCTGCGTTTTCGCCGATTTCCAAGATGGAGATGTCGAAGCGCCGCCGCTGTGTCGTAGACGGCGATGAGTTCGTCCTTCTTCTTATCCAATCCATAAGCGAGAGCGTTGCCGTTGCGGGTTCGTTGACGATGCGTTTCACGTCGAGGCCGGAAGGATTTTGCCGGCGTCTTTGGTGGCTTGCCGTTGGGAGTCATTGAAATAGCGGGCACGGTGATACCGCCGGGCCGCCTTCTCGCCCAAGCGGCATCTTCCGCCGCTTGTTTCAGTTTCATCAAGATCTTCGCGGAAATTTCGAGGCGAATAGCGGCCTTGGATTTCCACTCCGCGTCGCCGCGCCGGCCTTAATCACCTTTAGACCATCTTCGCTCATCAAGACTTCGTCGCACGTCGATTCTGGGCGAAGCGCTTGATGGAAAAATCGCGCCGGGTTGGTGATGGTCACATACTTGGCCTGACGAAGATCTCCCCACTTTCGTGATGGCCAACTGGCGGGTGGTGTGAGCCCTTCTGGTTGGGATGATTTCAGGTATCGCCTTTCCAGATACGCGATCACCGAGTTGGTCGTACCTAAGTCGATACCATCATTTTCAGCTGCTGTAATTGAACTTTCTCGCTCATTTTTAGGGATTAAATAGTTAACTCATTGAACATTATTTTATTTAATAAAGCAATGGTCAATCCTTTATATAGGGTTGCGAAACAAAGTCAGAAGCTTGGCCATTAAAAGTCTTCAAAATTCTCTCGACATCCACCGTATCACTATTAGTAAGTGCGATTGCCATCTTTACCAACCATTTTTAGGATGATTCATGTCGGAGTGTTATGATTATTAAGAGATTCAGGTGACCCCATTGGCAAGTCCAGAACTGCAAAGTCACGTCAAGGTATATGAATACCATCCGACCGCAATCCCGGCGACCACACTAAGACAAGCGGCGCAGGCCTCCGAGGCCTGGCAGAGGCTTGATCCCCGTGCCTGCAAAAGACCATTGCTCTGCGGGACTCTGAAACAGGGACGTCCCTTCACCAACGTGGACGATATTTTCCAACTCTTCGGGGAGGCTTGAGGATTTTTCGGCTTGGGAGCGGGGCGGGGAGCCCGGGCAGAGGAAGGCGTTGGGCTCCATGGCCTAGGATGATTTAGCCTATGAATTGGGCTAGTATCGAATTTGAAGAGGTTTACCAAGGTTGGTGAAAAGGATATCCGCGCTATGTTGGCCACTTGTGAAGAGGCGAGGGGCAGGCAATTCATTTCCAAGCTGACATATGTTCTCAATGGCTAAAAGGCAGGTCATTGGATTGTCTGCAAAGGGATTTTCATTTCTCCTACCTGCAATGGCAGCATATGGAGAAGGCGTGATCGCAGCAGCCAGTGTGACGGTGGTGTGCCATGCTGGGGAGCGGGAGAAGAAGTTGAAGGTGAAAATTCCCTGCCAAGTGCTGACATGGGAAACTGGAGCTAAAGAAGGGAGACAAAGTGACATGCTGGGGAGGGCACGAAGACTTTACGGCAGATTTTAAGGTGAATGCCCATTCTCTCTTAAGTGGAATAGCCGGGATGTTTCGATGAATCTGCCTGTGTTTCCTCTGTGCAAGCTGACCTGGAACTCTGAAGGTTCCCCAACAAGTAGAGGGGAAGAAGAGGGAGATTCCTGCGGGAACTGACAAGCAGACATGATCGTTCTCAAGGAAAAGGGGCTTCCTGGAGATCTCAGGAAACCAATGGGGCTTGACAGGTGTTGCAGGTCATCCTGAAGACCGAAGAATGACCCTTCAGAAGAGCTCCTCGCCAGTTTGCAAAGAGGGCCAAGAAGACTCAAGGCCCAAGAAGGTTAAAAGAAGAAATGAAAAAGAAAGAAATTTTAGAGGTCATAGAAATCTGGGAGATTTTGATTTTCAAACTTTAAAAGTGTTCACAGAAGGAGCGTTCAAGAAGCGACGGAGTTTAACTCGAAGCCAACCAAAAGAACACCAGAGACGGGGCAAATCCCTATCGGCCACCGTTATCTCGGTTTGCTGCCCCGCAGTATCGTTCAAGGCACATCTTGTAAAGGCGTTCCCGGCCTGCCAAGACGATGGCGGTGAAGACCCTGGCCTTAGGGTCAATTGCCGCATCCGTTCACGCCCGATCTGCTTCCCGCCGACCCTGCATCGGCATCAGACTTGCATAAACCGCGGAAAACCAAGATCAGCGGAAAGGGCCCATCTTCACCAATGTGCCGTTTGCCGACAAACCCAACTGGCGCGAAGGCCAAAGCGGGAGTGCTTTGCCGAGTACATGGGAAAAGAGGTGACCATCGGCGAGGGGACTTTTCCGCTTCGCGCTCTTCGTCGTGCTCGACGTGCATCCATCGAGCAGGAAGGGATCATCCTCTCCAGCAACGACCACGGAAGAAGTCAATGTCGTTCACTTATCCCTCGCGCGGGGAAGAAGCGGCCATCATCGACCGCATAGCGACCCAATCGGAAGTTCAATTGAAGCCCGTCTTCACCCCCGAGCACCTCATGGCCATCCGCGAAGTGGTGAATCACATTTATATCGACCCGAAGGTGAAGGATTACATCGTGAAGATCGTTTTCGCCACCCGCGAGCCTAAGGAATTGGGGTTGGGCATCGAGCAGTACATCCATTTCGGAGCCTCGCCCCGCGCCTCGATTTTCCTCTACCAGGCCTCCAAGGCCTACGCCTTCTTGCAGGGCCGCGGCTACGTGACGCCGCAAGACGTGAAGACGATGGGTTTCGACGTGCTCCGTCACCGCATTTTGACGACCTACGAAGCGGAGGCGGAAGGAGTCACGACGGATCAAATCATCCAAAAGATTTTCGACAATATCGAGGTGCCGTAAGCGGGAGAGAAGGACGATGATCTCCAAAGACCTCATTCAAAAAATCAAGCAGATCGACATCAAAAGCAAGTACCTCGCCACCGAGATCTTCGCCGGAGAATACGAAAGCGCCTTCCGCGGCCGGGGGATGGAGTTCGAGGAGGTGCGAGAATACCAGGTGGGAGACGACGTGCGCACCATCGACTGGAACGTGACGGCGCGCATGGGCCATCCCTTCATCAAGGTGTTCCGCGAAGAGCGCGAGCTCTCCGTGATGTTCTTGGTCGACGCCTCCGCCTCGCAAGATTTCGGCACCCGCGGCAAGCTCAAGCGCGAGATGGCCGCCGAGGTCGCCGCCTTGCTCGCCTACGCGGCCACCAAGAGCAACGACAAGGTGGGGCTCATCACCTTCACCGACCGGGTCGAAAAGTATATTCCTCCCAAAAAAGGTACCGGGCACATCTGGCGGGTCATTAAAGAGATCCTCACATTCAAACCTGTCGAGCGGGGGACCTCGCTGCAAGGGGCTCTCGAGTTTTTGGTGAATGTGTTGCCTCGGAGGGTCGTCTGCTTCCTCATCTCCGATTTTCTCACGCAGAATTTCGATAAGGGCTTAGGCATCGCCGCCCGACGGCACGATTTGATCGCCCTTTCGTTAAGCGATCCGGCGGAAGAGGAGATCCCTTCGCTTGGCTGGGTCCGCCTGCACGACTCCGAAACGGGGAAGGAAGAGTGGGTGGATACCCGCTCGAAAGAGTTTCGGGCGAAATTCAAGGAAGATCGTTTGAATCAGCTCAACCAATTGTTCAGCCGTTTTCAATCGCTGGGAATCGACGCCTGCCGTCTGGAGACGAGCCAGGATTACGTGAATCCCCTCCTTAAACTCTTTCGCATGAGGGAGAAACGCCACTGATCTTTATGCTTCTCGACGCCCTCCCAAAGCCCGAGCAGATGACCGATATTCTCGACATCAAGCCCATCGTGAAGATGAGCCTTCTCGGGGTATGGGTGGCGCTGTTTTGCCTGCTTTTGATCCTTTTATACGTCGTGTATCGGGCTTTAAGGAAAAAGGAGAAGCCGCTGCCGAAGCCGGTGGTGGTGCCGCGCACGTATACCCCGCGGGAGTTGGCCTTGAGGGAGTTGGACGAGCTGGATGCCCTGCAGCTCATCGATCGCGGCCAGTTTCGGAAGTATTATTTCCGAGTCAGCGAGATTTTGCGGCTTTTCCTTCAAGACGAGATTCGGCTTCCCGCCGTGGACGCGACGACGGAGGAGATCCGCCCCCATTTAAAGTCTTCCAAGTATTTGACCCCCGAAGAGGTGGCGACGGCCGACCGCCTTTTGGTGGATATGGATTTGGTCAAATTCGCCAAGTTCGTGCCCGCACCCGAAGAGATCCGGACCTTGCGGCAAAATTTGAGGAATTTCATCCAAACGGCGCCTTTGAGAAGCTTTGAGAAAACTTCGAAGTCGAAATCAAAGTCCCCGGCGACCGCGCCGCTTCCGATCCCCCAAGAAGAAGGGAGGGCGAAGGAATAGATGCTTCGCTTCTACAGTCCCCTTTTTCTCACTGGACTGCTGCTTCTCCCTCTCCTCCTCGTTTTTGAAAGGAAGCGGAAACGGGGCTTCGTTTTTTATTCCTCTCTGGCCCTCATCGACCAAGAAAATCCCCGCGGCGGGCGGGCTTTTTTATACTTTCCGCTTTTCTTGCGCTTGACCGCCTTAGCACTCCTCATCTTAGCCATCGCCAGACCCCAGCTTGCCAACGTGCGTACGGAAGTGACGAGCGAGGGTGTGGACATTTTGCTCGCCATCGACACCTCGGGCAGCATGCAGGCCCTCGACTTCAAGATCGGTGGCGACGAGGTGGACCGCTTAACCGTCGTGAAACAGGTGGTCGCCGACTTCATCAAGCACCGCATCAGCACCGTATCGGCATGGTCGTTCTCTGGGGAGGCGGTCTATACGCAAAGCCCGCTCACCCTCGATTACGACATGCTCCTTTCCTTCTTAAACCAGGTTCAGATCGGTGCGGCGGGGATGGACGGCGATCGGCGACGGACTTGCGTTATCCGTAAGCGCCTTAAATCTTCCGTCCAAGTCGAAAGTGATCATTCTTCTCACCGACGGTCGTACAATTCGGGTCGCATCACCCCCGAGAAGGCCGCGGAGATCGCCGCCGCTTACGGCATCAAGGTTTACACCATCGGCGTCGGCACACGGGGCGCGGTGCCGTTTCCCCAACAGACTTTTTTCGGCATGAGGCAGATCTTGGTCCAGTTGGACATCGACGAAGAGACGTTGCAGCGCATCGCCGAGAAGACGGGCGGCAAGTTCTTCCGGGCTAATGACACGGAAGGCTGAATAGTATTTCACGCCACCATCGACAAGTTGGAGAAGAGCGAAGCGAAGGTGAAGCATTTTCAAGAGTATCACGAGCTTTTTCGGTATTTTGCCCTTTTTGCCCTGGTTTTATTGCTGCTCGAGAGTTTGTTGAAAGAGACGGTGTTTAAGAGGTTTCCGTAAACTTTATGCGTTGGGAAGATTACCGATATTTCATTCTCTTTTTGTTCGTCCCCCTCTGGGCGATCTTCTTCCTTTTTCGGGACCGTTCCCGGAAAAAGGCGATCGCGCGTTTTTGCGACGCGGCTTTCGTCCAGAAGCTCTTGCCTTCTTTCAGTTGGGCGAGGCTCCTGCTCAAGCAGGCCTTTTTCCTCTCATCGGTCGTTTTTTTAGTCGTCGCCCTGGCCGAGCCCCAATGGGGCTATCACTTCGAAGAGGTGGTTCGTAAAGGAGTCGACATCATGTTGGTCGTCGACATTTCCAACTCCATGCAGGCGGAAGACATGAAGCCCAATCGCCTGGAGAGAGCGAAGCGCAAAATCTATGATTTATTGAAGATGGCCCAGGGAGACCGCATCGGCATGATCGTTTTCGCGGGGCGCCCGGTCTTGCTGGTGCCGCTCACGCTCGATTACCAGGCGCGCTTTACCAATCGATCGAAATATTTCGACTGACCTGATTTCCATCCAGGGCACCGATTTGAAGGGCCTTGCAGCTGGGAATCAAGAGTTTCAAGGACGACAAGACGGCCAAGGCCATGATGGTGTTTACGGACGGCGAAGATTTCGGCGAAAATCTGGACGGCATGGAAAGCGCCTGAAGAAGATGGCGATCTCTCGTCGACTACGCCGTCTGTTCTCCTGAAGGTGCCCCTGATTCCCTGCCCTTCGAAAGGGGAGGGGGGATTTAAGCGCGATGACGCGGGCAATGTGGTGATTTCCAAGCTCGACGAAAAGGGCCTTGCGCAACTGGCGTGCTTCCACCGGCGGGGAATACGTGAGGTCGGTTACCAACGACAGCGACTTGAACGAGCTCTATGCGAAAGGCTTGAAGGGGGCGCTCACCGGCAGCGAGATCAAGGCGAGCAAGAAGCGGGTTTACGAGACGCGCTTCCAATGGCCGCTCGCCTTTTGCCTGCTCTTCTTGCTGATGGAAATGTTGTTGGGCGAGAATAAAAGGGCGGAGAAAAAGGCATAATGGTTCAAGCATTTTTCAAAATCTTTTCGAGTTCTTTTCGCGACGGCCTTGCTGGTAGGAACGGCGCACGCGGGCCCCAGCGCCTTGCTCGAGAACTATCAGGGCTGGAAGGCTTACGAAGGCAAGCAATACGATCAAGCTCAGGAACACTTTGCCAAAGGCTTGGTGGAAGATCCCAAAGATACGCTCCGCCTATAACCTGGGGAACGCCTATTACCGATCCGGCTCTTATTCGAAGGCGGCGGAGAGTTTCCAAAAGGCGACGGGGGGACCCGATCTCGCTCTTCGGGAGCAGTCTTTTTACAATCTGGGAAACAGTCTTTATAAAGCGGGGGAATGGGAGAAGGCCGTTCCCGCTTATGAACGGCCCTGAAGTTGAAACCTTGAAGGACGAAGAAGCGAGGCTGAACTTAGAGTTCGTGAAGCGCAAGATTCAAGAAAAAGCAGCAGAAGCAACAGAACCAGCCTCAAAACCAACAACAGAACCAGCAGCAATCGAAAGACAAAAACCAGCAAGGGCAGGGGCAGTCGCAGCAACAAGATCAACAACAAGGCCAGCAGGGCAACCAAGACCAAAAACAAGATCAGCAGCAGGGGCAAAACCAAACAGAATTCGCAAGGGTCCCAAGATCAAAAACAAACCAGCAGCAAGGGCAGCAGGGCAACCAAGACCAACAAAAAACAGGGATTAGCAAAAAGATTCTCAGCAGAATTCACAAAACGCCCAGACCCCGCAGCAAGAGAGAAAACGGAACAGAATTCTCGAATTCCCAAAACCAAGGACAGCAGAAGGATTCACAACAAAAGGATCAACAGCAGAAAGACTCTCAACAAAATTCGCAGAACCAAAACCAAGGGCAAGACCAGAAAAAGCAAGAGGCGCAGAAGCAAGACCAACAAAAACAAGACCAGCAGAACCAAGCTCAAAGTCAAAACCCGCAACAGGCCCAAAACCCGCCCCCGCAGAAGCAAAACAATCCTTCGCAGGGCCAAGATCAAAACCAGTCGCCCCAAAACTCCCCTAATCCGCAGGATCAACAGGGGCAGCAGGGTCAAAATTCGCCCCAAAACTATCCGCCCGAGAAGGCCCAGCCTCCGGAGGGAAAGATCGAGGCGAACAACTCCAATCAAAATCAAAATTCGAAGCAGAAACCTTCCTCGCAAAATCCCAAGGATGGGGAAGGGGGGGAAATGACGAAGCAAGAGGCCGATCAATGGTTGGGGGCCATGGATGAGGACGCGGGCAAGATCTTGAAAGATCAAATTGCAAAAAAATTGGGACGCGCTAGAAGGCCGGAGAAGGATTGGTAAGCGGATGAGACGAATCTCACTGGCATTGTTTTTAATCTTGTTGTTGGCGAGGCCGCCTTCGCCCAAGGCGTGGTGGTGGAAGCCTTCGTCGATGCCGACGGTGGCCTTGGACGACCAGTTCATCCTCACCATCCGCGTGAAGGGGGCCAATACGCCTGAGCCCCGCATCCCCAGTCGCGGTAATTTCGACGTGCTTTCGCGGCCCGTACCAGCGTCGAGATGGTCAACGGGCGACTTTCCGTCACCAAAGAATACACCTATATCTTGGGCCCGAAAAATACGGGCACTTCGGAGATCGGTCCCATCTCGGTGGAAGTGGAGGGCGTGGAATATAAGGCGGGTCCGATTTCCGTGACGGTCGTGGCCGGAGAGCCTTCCCCGGACCCCGCGCCCCAAGCGCCTACCAAATGATGCCCGGCTTCTCAAGGGGGATGCCGAACGTTCAGGATTCAATCCCTGCCCTCGCCGCAAGCCCCGGCCTTGCCTTCGCCCGCGCCTTTCGGGGAACGGAGGTTATAAGATGTCTTGCCACTTCGAAGTGGACAACAAAACGCCTTACGGGCAGCAGGTGATCTTCACCTTCCGTTTTTACACCAGCCGCAACGTCGATACCGCCAACCTCGACCTGCCCGATTTCCACGATTTTGAGCGAGGAGATCCAGAAAGAGAAGAAGTATTATAAACAGTTGGGGGACACCGCTACGTGGTGAGCGAAGAGTAACCGCCCTTTTCCCACCAAAGCCGGCAAGTTGACCGTCGGCGACAAGGACGCGCATAAAAGCGTGGGAAGAACCGACGCAATATAACAGCCTTTTCAACGACCCTTTCTTCGTTTTCCGCGGCGGGCCTTCGAATTCCTGCTCCCGGGTGCTGAAAGCTCCCCGATCGAGATGGAAATAAAGGAACTGCCCGCCGGCGCCCCCGCCGATTTCAAAGGCTCGTGGATCGTTCAAGGTGGACTCGACTCTTTTTCCAAAAAGATCTTCGGTCGGGAGACGGCGACCCTCACGGTGAACGTTTCGGGAATGGGCAACTTCAAAGATGCCGCCATCAACCCCAATTTTCAGATCCCGAATTTAGCTGCGCGCGAAGACAAGCCTCAATCTTGATTTGAAGAAATCCTCCGGCGTTTCGGGGACGAAGAGCTTTTGCGCGCGCTCGTCTGAAGGGCCTGGGCATATGCAGGTGCCGCCGGTTTCCTCTTAAGCTATTTCGACCCTCAGTGAAGGGAACCGCTGACCGATCTCCACTTCCGCCTACGAGATCGCCGTCGCCGGGGAAGCCAAGAGAAGATGAACAAGGCGCAAAGCGTGTCTCCCTTGCAGGCGACGCCGGTCAATCCCACGGCGGAAGACATCGCTACCCATCCACCGCGACTCGATCCTTCGGCACGAGCTCCTCGGCACCGAGCTTTATTATATCGCGCTCATCCTTTTTTCCGCTCCTCCGGTGATCTTCATGGGGCGCTCTTCCTCTCGGCGCCGCCAGCAGTGGTGGGATGCCAACGTGGAAGTGATGAAAAAGCGGAAGGCCCTTCTGGCCGGGTCTTCTTAAAGACATGGATTTGAAGACCTCCTCGAAAATTCCCGGACGCATCAGTCATGTGGATGAAGGAATATTTGGGCGATAAACTGGGCCGAGTGGGCGCGGCGCTTAATTCTGCGCGAAGTGGAGCAGATTTTTCGCGCAAACGGCAAGAAATCGGACGTGGGCGTTTCGATGGCCCAGTTCCTCCAGCAGTTGGACGCTTGGCAATACGGCGGCTTGCCGCAAGAGAAGGATTGGGAAAGCCAAACGCGCAAAAAGGCGATCGGCCTTCTCAAAGACGTGGAGAGGAAACTATGAAGCGCTTCACTCCCCGTAAAATCATTTTCCTCCTTTTGGCGCTTCTCTCCTTCGCCTCCGCCCCTCTCTTCGCCGTCGACAAAACCTTGCAGGACGAGTTTACCCAGGCGAACGAAGCCTATTTCAACCGGGATTTCCCCAAGGCCATTCAACTCTACTCCGATTTGGAGAAGCGCGGCATGGTGTCGGGAGATCTCTTCTATAATTTGGGCAATACCTATTACCGGAGCGGGCAGATCGGTTGGGCGATCTATTATTATTTGAAGGCCTTGCGTTACCATCCCCGCGACCGGGACTTGGTGGCCAATTACAAGTACGTCTTAGGCAAGCGGGTCGACCAAATCGAGACTCCGTTGTGGATCAAGGTCTACCGTACCCTTTTCTTTTGGGTGGAGGGGGCGACGTTGAAAGAGCTGCTGATCGTTACGCTCGTGCTGTATTGGCTCTTTTTCTTGCTGCTGATTCTGCGCATCTTGAAAAAGAAGTTCGCGCTCACCTTGGCGCTGCTTGCCGTTTCCGCCTTCAACTTAGCCCTTCTGCCCACGGCAGTCGCCAAGTATTACGAAGAGAAAGTCCAGGTGACCGGCGTGGTGGTTTCTCCCGTCGCCCCGGTTTTTTCCGAGCCGGCCAAGGGGGCCATCAAGCTCTTCGAGTTGCACGAGGGCGCGGTGGCCACTGTGACGGACGAGGCCAATGACTTCGTGAAATTGCGCCTGCCCGACGGGAAGAGAGGATGGGTGGGGGCGGGGGATGTGAGGCAAATACGCTGAGATTCCCGCAGTCCCCTTTACGATTGACCCTCCTTTCAACATTTCGTACTTAAATGACATGATTCCCACTCAAAAAGAACGGCTTCGACAGCTTCTTCTCTCCAAATCTTACGAACGCCGGGAAGTGAAACTTGCCTCCGGGAAAACCTCCGACTTCTATTTCGACGGCAAGCAAACCACCCTCGACGCGGAAGGGAGCCGGCTGGTCGGAGAGCTTTTCTGGCAGGCCATCGAGGCCAGCGGCCGAAGGGTCGAGGCGATCGGCGGACCCACTCTGGGGGCCGATCCCATCGTCACGGCGGTGAGTTTGACGAGCGCCCTCAAGAGAAAACCCATCCCTGCCTTCATCGTCCGCAAGGAGCCCAAGAAGCACGGGACGGGTGCCTGGATCGAGGGAGAAAAAAACTTGAAAAAGGGGATGCAGGTCGCGTTGGTGGAAGACGTGGTCACCTCCGGCGGTTCGATCTTGAAGGCGGCCCAAAAGGTGGAGGAGGCGGGGTATTGCGTAAGCCTCATCGCCTCGATCGTCGACCGGGAAGACGGGGGTGCGGAAAAAATCCGGGAAAAAGGCTATCGTTTTCTCTCTTTATTCACCAAGACGGAACTTCTCTCATGAAAAAAATCTTTCTCTTTTTCGTTTGCGCCGCCCTTTTGGGGCTTTCCGGCTTTAGCCGCGCGGAAGAGCTTTCCTTCAAGAAAACCCTTAAGAAATACCACCGCCACGGCGAGAAATATAATTGGGACACCCTGCACGAGAATATCCATTGGGACGTTATCCATAAAACGGACGAGTTTCGCCGTGCCTATGAGCGCGAGTACGCCAAGTATTACAAGCTTTCCCCCGAAGAATTGAACACGCGCACCGTACAGTCGTTGGAAGAAGGGGAGAAGGGGCCCGAGTTTTTGGTGATTTTGAGCACCTACAGCCGTAAGTGGAATGATCTCGATTCGAAGGACAGTATTTGGCGGCTCCGCCTGGAAAACGGCGGAGAAACGTACGAACCGGTCAGCATTTCGCTCCTCAAGACCAACCCCATCGACGCCACTTTTTATCCCTACATTTATCCTTGGTCGAAGGTGTATTCGGTCCTCTTTCCGAAAGGGGCCGTGACGTCTTCCTCTTCCGACTACAAGCTCACCCTTTTCGGCGTGAAGGGGCAGCAGACCTTACATTGGGAATATAAGTAGCCAACCTTCGTCGTCCCCGCCTCTCGGATATATTTTTAAGCGGGGACCCACACTCTGGATTCCCGCTTTCCATGAACACAAGGGGGGAATGACATCAGTTGAAAATTATCTCGCCGGCCAAAGGACGGTGTCTTTTGGGGTACTCTCCAAGCCCGGGTAGTCGAGCGTGTAATGAAGTCCCCGGCTCTCCTTGCGGAGCAAGGCGCAGCGGATGATGAGTTCGGCGACCAGGCTTAAATTCCTCAATTCGATCAAGTCGGCCGTCACCTTGAAATTCCAATAATAATCGCGGATTTCTTCCTGCAGAAACTCGATGCGTTTTTGGGCGCGCAGTAAGCGCTTGGTGGTGCGCACGATCCCGACGTAATTCCACATCGTCCGTCTGATCTCGTCCCAGTTTTGGGTGATGACGACCGCTTCGTCCGAGTCGCCCGCCTTTCCCGGATCCCACAGAGGTAAAGGGGCCTTCGAAAGGGAGTTGTCTTTTAAATGGGCGATCGCGTGATCGGCGGCGCGCTTGGCGAAGACGACCCCTTCGAGCAGCGAGTTGGAGGCGAGGCGGTTGGCTCCGTGAAGGCCCGTACACGTCACCTCCCCACAGGCATAGAGGTTGGGAAGGGCGGTGAGCCCCCATTCGTCGGTGAGCACGCCGCCGCAGAAGTAATGGGCCGCGGGCACAACGGGGAGCGCCTCGCGCGTCATGTCGAAGCCGAACTCCAAGCAACGTTCATAAATATTGGGGAAACGCTCTTTGATGAAGGAGGCCGGTTTATGCGTGATGTCGAGCAGGACGTAATCGTCGCCTCGGCTTTTCAGCTCCGCGTCGATGGCGCGGGCCACGATGTCGCGGGGGGCCAGCGATCCTTGAGGATGATAGCGCGACATGAACTCTTCGCCGTTTTTCAACCGGAGCACGGCACCTTCCCCCCGAAGCGCCTCCGAGACGAGGAAGGATTTCGCCTTGGGGTGGAAGAGGCAAGTGGGATGAAATTGGACGAATTCCAAGTTCGCCACCGGCGCTCCCGCCCGCCAAGCCATGGCGATGCCGTCGCCCGTGGCGATGTCCGGGTTGCTCGTGTAGAGGTAGACTTTTCCCGCGCCTCCGGTGGCCAGCAGGCAGATTTTGCAGCGGATCGTCTTTACCTCGCCGCTCAAGCGGTCGAGCACGTAGGCGCCGAGTACTTTATTGGGGCTTAAGCTTTGGGGGTCGATTTTGCGGCTCGTGATCAGGTCGATCGCCACATGTTGTTCGAACACGGTGATGTTGGGATGGCTTTTCACCTGGCGCAGCAAGGCCCGCTCGATCTCTTGTCCCGTGAAGTCGCCCGCGTGAAGCACGCGACGGGCCGAGTGGCCTCCTTCGCGGGTTAAATCCAGATGGGTTTTATCCTTCTTGGAGAAGTTCACGCCCAACTCGATCAAGTGCTTCACCCGTTCGGGGCCTTCTTCCACCACTTTCCGTACGATGTTTTCGTGGCATAGCCCGCAGCCCACCTTCAAGGTGTCTTGGAGGTGCGATTCGAAATTATCGGAAGAGTCCCACACGCTCGCGATGCCCCCTTGGGCGTAGTTGGTGTTCGATTCGGCGGATTCTTTCTTGGTGACGAGGAGGACGGAACCGTGAGCAGCCACTTCGAGGGCGTAGGAAAGGCCAGCGATGCCGCTGCCTAAGACGAGAAAGGTGGTTTCGATCTCCATTCTTCTTTATGCGTATTCTTAAGGGGGAAATCTGTCAAGAAGGGGAAGGGAAAAAGAAAACCCCCGTTTCATTTTGGATGAAACGGGGGTTTTCGAGAATCAAAAAGTTCAGCTCTTATTTTTTGGTGGCTGGAGCCGCGCCCACCGGAGCCGCATCGCTCCCGTCGGGAGAGACGCCCAGCTCGGCGAGTTTATCTCTCACCCTCTTCATCTCCTCGGCGTACTTCGCATTGTTCGGGTCTTTTTGGATCAGCTCCTTCAGCTCGGCATACCTTTTTTCCAAGGTCGCCCTTTCCCCGGTGGCCTGGTTTCGTGTGGCTTCGGCCATGGTGGCATCTTCACGGACGTACTTTTTCTCGACATCGCTCCATTCGATCAGCTTCATCTCGTCATTGATGATGGCCGTGTAGGTCGCCTCCTTTTGGGCGACGTCAGTGATCGTTTCCAGGTCCTTCATTTTCGCGTCGATATCTTTCTTAATCGTTTCGACGTAGCTCTCCACCCAGTCGGTGTAAGCCTTCTCGTCAAACATGACCTGTTCTTTTACGGCGTAGGCGAAGTCTTTGGCATTTACGAGCTTGATTTCAACGTTCGCGAACTCTTTCGCGTAAGCTGTCGTCGTGGCCGCTCGGAAAACGTAGTATTCGTTGTTCACCTTGTAGGCGACCGTGTAGGGATAACGATCGACATAGCGGACGGCCATCTCATAGTGCGCCACTTCCTTCGCGTTGCTCATGTCGAGGTTGGCCTTTAGCTGCTCTAAATTGTCGTGCATCGGTTTCGCGATGGCTGCGGCGATAGGTTCAAAGTCTTTGTAGTTGTCTTTATAGGCATAGTTGACTCCTTCCACGACCGTAATGCCCAACTCCTTTAAATCCGCCTCCACCACCCGTTGCAAAACGGTATTCATGGCGATGAGTGCGGAGGCCCTTTTTACCATATACGTATATGAAATGTCCGTGGCGGCCTTGTTGTAGGAAGCTTCCCAGTCATTTGCCAGCTTACGATAGACAACATCGGTGCGATATACGAAGGTCATGATGGCTGCCATGTCGTCTTTGGTAACGGCGCGGGTTAAGCGGTCTTCGATTTTTAAATCAGCGCCTTGAGATTGCACCCAAGCCAAATCTTTTCGGACAAACTTGGCATAATTGGCGAGCGGGCTTACTTGGGGCGTATTGTCTTTATTGGTATTCGTGTTCGCGGTGAGGTTGGGGGTATTTTGGGGAGCATTTTGGGTGTTATCGCCTCCCCCTCCTCCTGAGCATGCGGCGAGTACTCCAAATGTGATGAGAAAAACGAGGGAATGAATCTTTTGAGAAATGGGTTTCATGAAAAATCCTCCTTGATAGTTTTTGCTTCCATTATCATGCAGATTGCGTGCCAAATAAAATAAAATATTGATTAATAATTTCATATGGTTAAAAAATGATCGAGTGAAATGTTCATGTCATTTTGATAAAATTATCAAAATGATAAAATAAAAGGCGTTATTTCAAAATTTTATCTCCTCGACTTCCTTGGGAGGCTTATTTTAAATTACGACACCCCATGAAATCTTCCCTTTCCGAGCGGAAAACCTATTTAAATGTTCCCAACTATTTTTCTTTTGCCCGGGTGGTTTTAGTGCCCGTGGTATTGGTATTGCTCATTTTTCAAGGACCCGTCGGATCGGATCATTATAAGGTTTCTTTAGCCTACTTTTCGGCTCTTTTCTTTGTTTTGGCGGGAATTTCCGATCTTTTCGACGGCTATTTCGCCCGCCGGATGAAAATTACCTCCTTTTTCGGCAAATTTCTCGATCCCTTGGCGGATAAGCTCATGATCGTCACCGTGCTCGTCATGCTCATTCCTTTGGGGGAAATTCCCGCCTGGCTCGTGGTTCTTTTCATCCTCCGAGAGATCGCTATCACGGGCCTTCGCGGGGTAGCGGTGGGGGAGGGGATCGTCATCGGCGCCGACGCATGGGGCAAGAAGAAGACCGCCTTGCAGAACGTGGCGCTCACTTGCTTTTTGCTTCCTCCCGTTTTTGTGGGGTTGCATAGCCGTTTCATCGGATGGATTGTCTTGGCGATGGCTTTCGCCTTAAGCCTATTTTCGGGCCTGAACTATATCTACCGTTTTTATGAAACGGCGCGGAGAATGCCGAAAAAAACGGAATGAGCATCCTGTTCAAATCTCCCGTTTTTTCCTTTTTTTCCTCTCTCTTGCAAAAAATTTTCCAAAAGTTTTATTTTTTCTAGACAGACGCCCCATCCCACGCTAAATAGTGCGCGTTTTTCGTAGCCCGACCAAATCATCCATTCATCATTACCTTTTTCAATGTTTGGTCATTGAAGTGTGATTTGTTTTAAAAACATTTGACGCAAGGAGCCAAACCCTTTGAAAGCAAAGGCACTCATCGCAGTTGTTGGAGTCCTCGTCCTCTCCGGCCTTGGATACGCCGTTAATTTTTGGTGGAACTTAGGCAACAGCATCGGCTACGCCCCCGAACAACCCATTCCCTTCAGTCATAAGCTTCACGCCGGAGACAATCAAATCCCCTGTCTTTACTGCCACGTCAACGCCGACAAGGGCCGCCATGCGACGGTTCCCAGTTTGAACGTCTGCATGAACTGTCATTCGGTGGTGAAGACGGACAGCCCCTACATTCAGCGGGTTCGCGAGCATTACGAAAAGGGCGAGCCGATCGAGTGGATCAAGGTTCATGATCAGCCGGACTTCGTCTATTTCAACCATCGTCCGCATATCGCAAAAGGCGTGGCTTGCGAGACTTGCCATGGAGACGTGAAGTCCGAACAGCGTATCGAGCAAAAAGAATCGTTAAACATGGGTTTTTGCGTCGATTGCCATCGTCAGAACGGCGCGCCGATCAATTGTTATACGTGCCATCGATAGGTCTTGCCGGCGGCCGGTTGTCTAAAGGTGGAGAACCGGGAGCGGGCAAACAAGAACTGGTAGCTATGGAAAAAGAACATCCAACGTATTGGGGAAGTCTCGAAGAGTTAGAGCAGACTCCCGAATTTCTTGAAAACTTAAACAAAGAATTCGCCGCTCCTCCTGAGCAACAAAGTTTCACCGAAATGGAGCGTCGAGATTTCTTGAAAGTGATGGGCGCCGGGATGTTGTTGGCGACCACCGCTTGTTATCGGCGGCCCGTCGAAAAAATCATCCCTTACGTAAACAGGCCCGAAGAGGTCGTTCCGGGTGTCGCCGATTGGTACACCTCCACTTGCGGCGATTGTTCCGCGGGTTGCGGCATCTTGGTGAAAACCCGAGAAGGACGTCCCATTAAGTTGGAAGGCAATCCCAATCATCCCTTGAACCAGGGAGGCCTGTGCGCCCGAGGACAATCCTCCATTCTCAACCTGTACGATCCGGACCGTTTGAAAGGCCCGGTGGCGATAACCCGCGGGGAGGGTACCACTCAAAGCCGCACCTGGTTGGAAGTGGACGATAAGATTAAAGCGAAGCTTGCGGAAGCGAAGCAAAAGAGCGGAAAAGTTTACGTTCTGACCGGCGCCCTGAACAGCCCCAGCACCGCTCAGGTCATTCAAGATTTCTTGAGCCAATTCCCCGGAGGCGCGTGGGTGTCTTATGAAGGCGTGGTGCCTGAAGAGATCGCCCTCGGGCAACAGCTCGCTTACGGCGAGAAGGTGACTCCCCGTTATCGTCTCGATCAAGCCAAGTTGGTGCTCGCTTTCGGCGCGGACTTTTTAGGTACGTATCTTTCTCCCCTCGAATTCGCGAAAGCCTTCTCCCGTTCGCGGAAGTTGGAAAAGAACGAGATGTCGCGTCTGGTCAGCGTCGAATCGGTGCTGTCCTTGACGGGCAGTAATGCGGACGAATACTTCCCGGTGAAGGCGGGAGACGAGGTTTGGATCGCGCTGGCTTTGGCGAACGAGATCATCGTCGCGAAGAAGCAATCCCGTTATGCGGGCGACTCGCAAGTCTCCCAAGCCCTTGCTCCTTACTCGGTTGATGCGGTGGCCGCTCAAGTGGGCGTGAAGGCGGAGCGGTTAAAGGCGCTTGCCGACCAACTCTGGGAGAAGCGCGGAAAAAGTTTGGTGCTTGGCGGTTCCGTCAAGGCGAAAGACGGCCTCCTCCTGCAGGTGGTGACCAATCTTTTGAACTCCGCCTTGGAAAACGACGGCGTCACCGTCGATTATTCCATTGCGCCCTCCAACCAGGCCCAAAGCTCGTTCGCCGACCTCTTGAAGATGGTCGAAGAGATGAAGCAGGGCAAGGTGGCGGCTCTTTTGATTTACCGGAACAACCCGGTCTACAATTTGCCCGTCAGCCTTGGATTTGCGGATGCGTTGAAGCAAGTGCCCTTCGTGGTGAGTTTGGCGGATCGGGT
>JAXMHI010000021.1:0-29475 GCA_046346885.1 bacterium
TTGTTTGCTTCGGCGACTTTTTCGGTCACGTTCTTTTATACCTGCGCCCAGCGCGAAATTTATCCCGATTGGAAAGCGCGTTTGCGTTATATTCCTTTCAATTTGGCCCTTGGCATCGGTCTTTCCGTGAATAACGCCAAGGCGGTGTTGGAGGCGATCTTCAATCACCGCACGGAGTTTAAGAGAACGCCGAAATACGCTATCGAGAAAAAGTCAGACGAATGGAAAAACAAGAAGTACACGAATTCTTTCAATTGGATCACCTTCGTGGAGCTTTTCTTGGGGGTCTATTTTTCTTTCGCCTTAAGTTATGTGATTGAGCAACGCATCTACGTCTCCATTCCTTTCATGGTCTTGTTCCAGATCGGTTATTTCTACATGGCCTTCATGGGTCTTTTCCAAAGTCGCTCTCTCGTCGCGTTGACGCCCAATCAGCAGACCAATTAATTTGTCAGGGGAAAAGCAGGGGAGGGGAAGGTTCAGCATGTCGCATCTTGAACGAGGGGGGGCATGTCGTGCCGAATCCTGAATAAAGGATTGACCTTTTTTTTATCGAAAGCTTATAGTTTTCCATCAACATTTTTAAATAAGAGTATAAATTGTGAAACGATCTTACGAAGTTTCCATTTTAAATCAAAAATTCGTCATCAAATCCGAATCGGATGAACGCTACATTTTGAAGGTCGCCGATTACGTCAATAAGAAGATGCACGATATCCTTTCGAGCGCGAAAAGCATCTCGACGCTCAGGGTGGCCATACTTGTGGCCTTGAATGTGGCCGACGATTACTTTAAACTAAGGGAGCAAAAGAAGGAGAGCCAGCTCTCGGTGGAAAAGAAGCTGAAAGACCTGGTCGCCATGATTGACCGACAGCTGCAATAGGATCTTTGAACATGAAATCTCAAGGCATTATAAAGATTCCCTGCCTTGCTCGTGATGGATTGAATAGTTAAAGAACCTATAAGTCGAGTTTGGGAGTCGTCTCTTGCTGTGGTGAGCATGTCCGCCCCTGGCGGAAAGCCTGAAGCAGTAATATGATTCCCCCCTATTTTTTAGGGTTCGAAACTCCCAATTCACACGGCAAAAGGCGGGGTTTTTTATATAAATTTTTGACTTCAAAAAACCTTTTATTTATAATAAGTTAAGTTTTAAGTCGGATTTAAGGCCTTTTGGCCCTAAAAACTAACGAAGCATCAACCTTTAAGGAGGTTTGAGAGACTTAAGAAACGGCCTCTACGAAAATGGGGAGTCTTTTGAAATCAAGAAGGGTTTTGATTTTTATTATTAAACCAAATTGTCTTGTGTATTGATTGTCTTCAAGAAGTTCGTCGATTATCTGCAACGTGATTGTTTCGGTGTTTTAAGATAGACGGGAAAAAGAAAACTCTAAATCAAATAGGGTATTGGCTTTTTTGATTTTCTTATGTTTGAGGGCCAGGGAGTTTGAAAATTCCGTTTTGTTTCCGTTGTAAAACCTCTTCTTTATTTCCTTCAAACTCTTAAAGAGACCGTTTCTTTACTCTCTATATTGAAGTGGAAGATCCTGTTTGGCTGAAAACGGCCCTTCGAGCCCGTATGCGTCGGGGCGCTAAAAAGTCCCTCGTCCCTTGAGGCTGAGAGTTGGGGAAGAAAGGTTCAGGATCGGAATTGTCTCATCCGACATTCGGGCGCGGCGAAGGTCTTGGCCCTTTACCACCCCTTCCAAACGAGGTGGAGACCGGGCCCTTTGAGGCGGCCCGAAGAGAAGGCAAGACTGTCGCCTATCCCGCCCCTTCCGATAAAAAGGAAGGAGCTTGGTTTTTTACGGAATTGAAGATTTGGCGGATTTAAAGGGGGGAGGTGAGTTTTTAAGGCCGGTGAACAAGGGTTTGAAGGAGCTTTCCCTACCAGAGATCGACCTCATGGTGATTCCCGCTTGCTTTCGATAAGCGAGGAAACCGCTTAGGAAGAGGAAAAGGTTTTTATGACAAGACATTGAAGCATTTTGCCGGGGTGAGAGTGGGTTGGCCTATTCCTTTCAAGTACCGACTACATACCCCACGCTCCTTGGGACGAAACGCTTCATTGCTTAGTGACGGAAGAACACCATTCATGTTCCTTAAATAAGACCTTTCGGAAAACGGCGTTACCCCGGACCGGAAGGGAGGCTTATCGAGAAAGGAGGCGCTCTCACGTGACGATCATTGCAATTTTGATAAGCGTCGCAACGTTGGTAGTCGGTATTTTGGCAGGCTTTGTCATGCGCAAGAAAATCGGCGAAGCCAAGATCAAGTCGGCGGAGCATCAAGCGGCCCAAATCTTGGAAGAGACGAGGAAAAAGACGGAAACCTTGAAAAAGGAAGCCGAGCTGGAAATCCGAGACCAACGTTTGCAGGCGAAAACCCAAATTGAAGAAGAAATCAAAAACCGCAAACAAGAAATCGCCAATCTCGAAAAACGGCTGATTCATAAGGAAGAGAACTTAGACAAGAAGTTCGACACCTTGGAAACCCGCGATCAAGAGTTGAGTCGCCGATATAAGCAGGCGGAAAACAAAGAAAAAGAAGCAAAGGATCTGGAAAATAAGCTCAACCAGATGATCGAGGACGAAAAGAAGGTGTTGGAGAGGGTGGCCGGCATGTCCGCGGAAGAGGCCAAGAAGAAACTCTCCGACGCCATGTTCGATGCGGCGAAAGGGGACGTGGCGAAAAAGATCCGCCAGTACGAAGAGGAAACCAAGAACGAGGCCGATAAAAAATCTCGGCGGCTTATTACTCAAGCCGTCGAACGAATGGCCGGTGAATACGTCGCCGAGCGGACGATCACGGTCGTCAATCTTCCCAGCGACGAAATGAAGGGGCGGATCATCGGCCGCGAGGGCCGTAACATTCGAACCATCGAACAAATGACCGGAGTCGACCTGATCGTCGACGACACCCCCAATGCGGTCGTTCTTTCCGCCTATAACCCCATGCGGCGCGAAATTGCCCGCATCGTGCTGGAACGCCTCATTACCGACGGCCGCATTCATCCTACCCGCATCGAGGAAATGGTGGAAAAAGTCAGCCGCGAAATCGACCAACAAGTGAAGGAAGCGGGGGAGGCGGCGGCCTTCGAATTGGGGATCCACGGCATCCATCCCGAACTCTTAAGGCTCTTGGGAATGCTCAAGTTCAGGACGAGCTATGCTCAAAACGTCCTTACCCATTCGATCGAAGTCGGTTTCCTATGCGGAACCATGGCCGCCGAATTGGGAATGAACGAGAAAATGGCTCGCCGAGCCGGTTTGCTCCACGATATCGGGAAGTCGGTGAGTCACGAGGTGGAAGGCTCCCACGCCATCATCGGCGCCGATCTCGCAAAGAAGTACGGTGAAGATCCCCGCGTCGTCCACGCGATCGCCGCACATCACGAAGACGTTCCTCAAGAAACGGCGCTGGCCCACTTGGTGGACGCGGCCGATGCCCTTTCCGGCGCCCGGCCCGGGGCCCGCAGCGAAGTGCTCGAGTCCTACATCAAACGCGTGGAAGACTTGGAGAAGATCGCCACCTCCTTCCCCGGCGTGGGCAAGGTTTACGCGATCCAGGCCGGCAGGGAGCTTCGCGTGATGGTTGAAAATGAAACGATTACTGACGACCAAGCCAGCATGCTTTCCCACGACATCGCTCGTCGCATCGAAGACGAGCTCACGTATCCCGGCCAGATCAAAGTGATGGTGATCCGCGAGCTCCGGGCGGTCGATTACGCGAAGTAGTCTTTATGAAGATCCTCTTTTTGGGCGATATCTTTGGCGATGCGGGGCGTGAGGCGGTTCGCCGCCTGGTGCCCAAAGTGCGCCAAGAACACAATATCGATTTCGTGATCGGCAATTGCGAGAACGCGGTAAACGGGATGGGGATTACGCCCAAGGTGGCCGAGGAGTTTTTCGCCGTTCCTTTAAACGTCCTTACCTCCGGCAATCACATTTTTCATCACAAAGACATTCAAGACTACATCGCCAAGACGCCGAAGCTTTTGCGTCCGGCCAATTATTTGGCCTCCATGCCCGGGAAAGGGGTGTGGATGGGCGAGGTTTACGCGGGAGTGAAGCTCGCCGTGATCAACCTTATCGGCCAGGTTTTCATGGGCGCCGCCAACAATCCGTTCGAAGCGGCGGATCGGGAGTTGAAAAACGTGGAAGGGGAGGCGGACATCATCCTCGTCGACATGCATGGCGAGGCCACCAGCGAGAAAACGGCCATGGCCCATTATTTGGATGGCCGCGTGTCGGCGGTGTTCGGAACCCACACCCATATTCCTACAGCCGATGAGCGGGTGCTCCCGAAAGGCACGGCCTATATTACCGACGTGGGCATGTGCGGGCCCTACGATTCGATCATCGGCATGCAGAAAGAAATCGTCGTTCAGAAATTCGTCACCGGCATGCACAATAAGTATCTGCAGGCCACCGGCGACGCCCGGCTTTCCGGGGCCATCGTCGACGTGGAAGAAAACACCGGAAAGGCGCGCTCGATCCAAAGAATTCAGGAGAAGCTCGTTTGAAAACCCCATCCGAACAGTTGGAGATCTTAAAGCGCGGCGTCGTCGAGGTCATTTCCGAGGAAGAATTGAAGAAGAAGCTCGCCAAGGGAAAACCCCTGCGCATCAAGGCGGGTTTCGATCCTACCGCACCGGATTTGCATTTGGGGCACACCGTCCTTTTGAGAAAATTGAAGGCTTTTCAAGAGTTGGGTCATGAAGTTTGCTTCTTAATCGGCGATTACACGGCGGCGATCGGCGATCCCAGTGGCCGCAACGAGACGCGCCCGCCGCTTTCCCCCGAAGAAATCGCCAAGAACGTGCAGACTTATAAAGAGCAGGTTTTCAAAATTCTCGATCCCGAGAAAACCAAGATTTTCTTCAATTCGGAATGGCTCGATAAGTTCAGCGGTCGAGACATGATCCGCCTGACCAGCCGCTATACGGTGGCCCGCATGCTTGAGCGAGATGACTTTGAGAAGCGTTATCAAGCGGGGCATCCCCTGGCGATCCACGAATTTCTTTACCCGCTCCTTCAAGGCTGGGACTCCGTCGCCATGAAAGCCGACGTGGAGCTGGGCGGCACCGATCAAAAATTCAATCTGCTCATGGGGCGCCACCTTCAGAAGCAGGAGGGGCAAGAAGAACAAGTAGTGCTCACCCTGCCTTTGCTGGAAGGTTTAGACGGCGTCGATAAGATGAGCAAGTCGAAGGGCAATTACGTGGGCGTCACCGAAGACCCGGATGGCATGTTCGGCAAGCTCATGTCCGTCCCCGATGCCCTCATGTGGAAGTATTTCGAATTGCTCACCGATTGGCCCTTGGAAGGCATCCAAAAGCTAAAAGACGACTGTGCCTCCGGTGCGATCAATCCGAAAACGGCGAAGGTGAATCTCGCCAAGGAAATCATTACCTGGCTTCATTCGAAAGAAGCCGCCGAGGGGGCGGAGAAAAATTTCGATAAGGCTTTTTCAAAGAGGGAAGTGGAAGAGGGAGGAGAGGT
The DNA here is from genome assembly GCA_046346885.1 of bacterium. GTDB lineage: Bacteria > UBA10199 > UBA10199 > JADFYH01 > JADFYH01 > JAXMHI01. The sequence continues at coordinate 5,502 of JAXMHI010000021.1, forward strand.
CGCTTTCTCCGATCCCAACCATTCGGAATATCCCGTTACGGTGCCGGCCTATGTCGCCGTCAAAAATGCGGGCTTCGCCGAATCGGGCAACGAGGCGAAGGCGAAGATCAAAGGGAAGAGCATCCAGATTAACGGGAAGCTCGTGGATAACCCCCTAGAGTCGATCGCCATCGGCGCCGATGGGGTCCGCATTCAGGGCAAGAAAGAGAAGAAAAGGGTAGAAGTTACCTTGAAGGCAATTTTAAAGGCGTAATTTTTCATTTTTTCCCTATATTTCCCTTTGAATTTTTCCCACCCATTGGCTAAGAAGGGACCTCGAAACGAGCATCCCCTCTATGTCCGAAACCGCCGTCATTGAAACGAAATTGTCCAAATTTCCCCTGATTTATCGGGGAAAGGTCCGTGATATTTACGAAGACGGCGGAAAAATGCTCATCGTCACCACCGACCGCATTTCCGCCTTCGATTACGTCTTGCCGAGCCCCCTTCCCGGGAAGGGGAAGATCTTAACCCAGCTTTCCGTTTTCTGGTTCAATCAAACGAAGAATTTAATTCCCAACCATTTACTGACCACCGATGCGTCTTCTTACGCCGCGAACGAGGAAGAACGAAAAATGCTCGAAGGTCGCTCGATGGTGGTTAAAAAAGTGAAACGGCTTGACGTGGAGGCCATCGTTCGCGGTCATTTGACGGGCAGCGCCTGGGCGGATTACCAGAAGAAAGGCGAGATCAACGGAATCAAACTTCCTCCCGGCATGCGTGACGGGGATGCCTTTCCCGAACCCCTTTTCACCCCCAGCACCAAGGCGGAAGTGGGGACCCACGACGAACCGATGACTTTTCAAGAAGTGGTCAACCTGCTCGGAGAGAAGTGGGCGAATAAAATGAAGGAAGTGTCCCTCAAGATTTTCAAGGCGGCGAGCGAAAAGGCGAAGGCCCACGGTCTGCTTTTGGCGGATACGAAGATGGAATTCGAGGTTGGACGGGATGAGCTGATTTTGATCGACGAATTTGCTCACCCCGATTCGAGCCGTTTTGGAAGGCGAGCGAGTATCAACCGGGAAAGCCTCTCAAACCTTAGGATAAGCAGGTTGGTGCGCGATTACCTTCTTGCTTCCCCTTGGGACCGGAAGAGCACTCCGCCGCCGCTGCCCGACGAAATCGTGAAGGAAACCTTACACCGATACCGGACGATCGCCGAAATGTTGATGAAAAACTAATTTGGAGAACCCCCTTGATCCCTCGTTACAGCCGACCCGAGATGGCCAACCTCTGGACCGACGAAGCCAAGTTTCAAAAATGGCTCGAAATCGAAATCGCCGCCTGCGAGGCCTGGAGAAAGTTGGGAAAGATTCCCGCGGCGGCGCTTAAAAAAATCCAGAAGAAAAGCCGTTTTTCCGTTCCCCGCATCCTTCAAATCGAGAAGGAAGTGAAACACGACGTCATCGCCTTCGTCACCTGCGTGGCCGAGAACGTCGGCCCGGAGGGCCGCTATCTGCACATGGGGCTGACCTCGTCGGACGTGGTCGACACGGGCTTGGCCGCCCAGCTAAAGGAGGCGGCGGAACTTATCGAGAAAGACCTCTTAGAGTTGATCCAGGTCTTAAAAAAGAAGGCCTACGAATATAAAAACCTCCCGCAGATGGGGCGCAGTCACGGTATTCACGCGGAGCCCATCACCTTCGGCTTGAAATTCGCCCTTTGGCATGAAGAGTTTAAGCGTCATCTCGTCCGGTTCCGGGCCGCGAAAGAGACTATTTCTTACGGTAAAATTTCGGGAGCGGTGGGAACTTTCGCGAATATCGATCCCCGCGTGGAGGCGTATATCTGCAAGAAGATGGGGCTGAAACCCGCCCCCGTATCCACCCAGATCATTCAACGGGACCGTCACGCCCATTTCTTCACGACTCTGGCGCTCATCGCTTCTTCCGTTGAAAAGATCGCGACGGAGATCCGCCACTTGCAGCGCACCGAAGTATTGGAGGCGGAAGAGTTTTTCAGCCCCGGCCAAAAGGGCTCCTCCGCCATGCCTCACAAGCGCAATCCCATCCTCTCCGAAAACCTCTGCGGGTTAGCGCGACTCGTCCGCTCCAACGCCTTCGCGGCGATGGAGAACGTGGCATTGTGGCACGAGCGGGATATTTCCCACTCGTCCGTCGAACGGGTGATCGGTCCGGACAGCACTATTTTGATGGATTTCATGCTTCATCGCCTGATCGGGCTTTTGAGCAAATTGATCGTTTACCCCGAAAACATGAAGAGAAACGTCAACCTGCTTCGGGGATTGATTTTCGGGCAGCTCGTGTTGTTGAATTTGGTCGAAAAAGGTCTCACCCGCGAGAAGGCCTATGAACTGGTGCAACGAAACGCCATGCGCACGTGGCGATCCGACAACGAGTTCAGGGAGGAGCTGTGGAGCGATCCGGAGATCCAAAAGCATTTCACCCGCAAACAGCTGGAAGGAATCTTCGATCTTCGCTATCACCTCAAGCACGTGGATACGATTTTCAAACGGGTGTTCGGTAAAAAGTAAGGAGCATTCATGAAAGCCAAGGTTTACGTAACCCTGAAAAAAGGCGTCCTGGATCCCCAAGGCAAGGCCGTCGCCCACGCGATGGAAAGCATGGGGCATCAAAACGTGAAGGACGTGCGCGTCGGAAAATTCTTCGAGATCGAACTCGAAGCGACGCCTGAGGCCGCGAAAAAACAATTGAGCGAAGTGGGGGAGAAGCTTTTGGCCAATACGGTGATCGAGAATTACCGCGTGGAGGTGGAGTGAAATTCGGAATCGTCGTTTTTCCAGGATCCAACTGCGACCGTGACTGCTATCACGTGGTCAAGGAAGTGCTCGGTTGCGAGGCGAGCTTCATTTGGCATAAGGATGCGAGCTTGCCCAAGCTCGATTGCGTCATCTTGCCCGGCGGTTTCTCCTACGGAGACTACTTGCGCTGCGGCGCCATTGCCCGTTTTTCACCCATCATGAAGGAAGTGGTGAAATTCGCCTCCGAAGGCGGAAAGGTGATCGGCATCTGTAACGGCTTCCAAATCTTGACGGAAAGTCACCTTCTGCCCGGAGCCTTGCTGCGAAACCGCGGGCTTCACTTCATCTGCAAAACGGTTTCCTTGAAAGTCGGCGGGAGAGAGACCCCCTTCACCCGAAAAGTCAGGGCAGGCAGTGTTCTCCGAATGCCCATCGCCCACATGGAGGGGAATTATTTCATCGACGAGGGCGGTTTGAAGGCGTTGCAGGATAAAAACCAGATCATTTTCCAATATTGCGACGAAGAGGGGAAAGTGAGCCCCGACGCCAATCCTAATGGAGCTCTCCTCAACATCGCCGGCATCTCCAACGAAAAAGGCAACGTGGTGGGGCTTATGCCCCATCCGGAGCGGATGTCGGAAAAAATATTGGGCGGTGAAGAGGGACGTTTATTGTTTGAATCGTTGTTGTAGGGATGGATCATGACGGAAAAAATCACACCTGAAATCATCGAACAACACGGCCTGACCGCCGATGAGTATGACCGCATCCTTAAGCTCTTGGGCCGCGCGCCGAATCTCACGGAGCTCGGCATCTTCGGCGCCATGTGGTCGGAGCATTGCAGCTATAAATCTTCGAAAGTCCATCTCAAGAAGTTTCCCACCCAAGGCAAGCGTATTCTCCAAGGGCCCGGCGAAAATGCCGGCGTCATCGACATCGGCGAAGGCAAGGCCTTGGTTTTTAAGATGGAATCCCACAACCATCCCTCCTTTATCGAACCCTACCAGGGCGCGGCGACGGGGGTGGGAGGCATCTTGCGGGACGTGTTTACCATGGGCGCGCGCCCCATCGCTTTGCTCGACTCCCTGCGCTTCGGCGAACCGGAGCATTCTAAGTCGAAATTTTTAGTGGGCGGGGTCGTAGCGGGGATCGCCGGATACGGCAACTGCATGGGCATTCCCACCGTAGGAGGCGAGACTTACTTCGATGCCAGCTACAACCAAAACATCCTCGTCAACGCCATGTGCGTGGGACTCGTGGATCGGAATAAAATTTTTAAAGGTCTGGCTTCCGGCGTGGGGAATCCCCTCATTTATGTCGGTTCTAAAACGGGCCGGGACGGCATCCACGGCGCCATCATGGCGAGCGGCGAATTCGACGATAAAAGCGAGGAGAAGCGGCCGACGGTCCAAGTGGGAGATCCCTTCACCGAGAAGCTTTTGCTGGAGGCCTGCCAAGAATTGATGCAGACCGATTTTTTAATCGGCATCCAAGACATGGGCGCCGCGGGACTTACGTCTTCCTCCTTCGAAATGGCTTCCCGCGCCGGAACGGGCATCGAAATGAACCTAGACGCGGTGCCGACTCGCGAAGAAGGGATGACCCCTTACGAGCTCATGCTTTCCGAATCGCAAGAACGCATGCTCTGCGTCGTAAAAAAGGGTTACGAGCAGAAGACGATCGATATCTTCAAGAAGTGGGATTTAGATGCGGCGGTCATCGGTAAAGTGACGGATGACGGCGTGATGCGCATTCTCTTTCATGGCGAAAAGGTCGCCGAGCTCGTCATCGAGCCTCTCGTTTCCAACGCCCCCGTTTACGAACGGACTTATCGGGAGCCCGAATATCTTCAAAAAAAGAACCGCTTGGATTTGGCTTCGATTCCCGTTCCCCAAAATTTTAATGACGCCCTTGAAAAATTAATGGGTAGCCCCAACTTATGTTCGAGGCGTTGGATTTGGGAGCAATATGACCACATGGTGATGGTGAATACGGTCGTTCTTCCCGGCTCCGATGCGGCCGTTCTGCGGATTCCCGAGACGAAACGGGGCGTCGCCATTTCTACCGATTGCAACGCCGGTTATTGCTACCTGAATCCCCGCCTGGGCGGGCAGATCGCGGTGGCGGAAGCGGCGAGAAATTTGGTGTGCTCGGGGGCCGAGCCCTTGGCGATCACCGATTGCCTCAACTTCGGTAACCCGGAAAAGCCCGACGTCATGTGGCAGTTCAAGGAAGCCGTCGAAGGAGTGGCCGAGGCTTGCCGCGTTTTCGATACGCCGGTCACCGGCGGTAACGTGAGTTTATATAATGAAACCAAAGGGGAGGCGATTCATCCCACGCCGACGATAGGAATGGTCGGGGTTTTGGACGATATCTCCTATCGAACCCGGGCCTTTTTCCAAAAAGAGGGAGATGAAATCTTATTGGTGGGGGATACCTTCGAAGAATTGGGCGGGTCGGAATATTTAAGGCAAATCCACGGCAGGCACGAGGGGCCCATTCCCCGGCTCGATTTTGGGGAAGAGAAAAAAACCCATGCTCTCGTTCGGGAAGCCATTCGAAAGGGATGGGTGAGAAGCGCCCATGACCTTTCCGAGGGGGGGCTTGCCGTCGCATTGGCCGAATGTTGCATGGGAGGCGAGGGCGCCCCGTTGGGGGCGGAAGTGGAAATCGGCGCGTCCTTCCGTACCGATGCCCTTCTTTTCGGCGAGAGCCAAAGCCGCGTTCTTCTTTCGGTCGTTCCCGAAAACCGGGAGGCTGTTTTATCGTTGGCGAAGAGCTATAATAAGTCGATAAGCCCTCTTGGGAAAGTGGGCGGTAAACGGCTTAAAGTTTCGAAATGGATCGATGTGGAGATTGCGGCCCTGAAGAAAGTGTGGGAAGAGGGCTTTGTCAAAAATTTAAAAATGGAAGCTTAAGGGGCCAACATGTGCGGTATCGTCGGCATTTATAATCATCCTGAGGCATCGAAGATCGCTTACCTGGGCCTTTATGCCCTCCAGCATCGGGGGCAAGAGTCGGCGGGTATCGTGAGCGCCGACGGGAAAGGCCTCCATTCCTACCGGGAAATGGGGTTGGTCGCCGATCTTTTCAACGAAGAGACCTTCAAGGAACTTCCCGGCGCCTCCGCCATCGGTCACGTGCGCTATTCCACCGCCGGAGGGTCGAGCCTCAAAAATTGCCAACCGTTCATCGTCGATTACGCGAGAGGCGGCATCGCGGTCGCCCATAACGGCAATCTCGTCAACGCAATGACGCTCAAGTCGGAGTTCGAGGCCCATGGCTCGATTTTTCAATCGACCATGGATACGGAAATCATCATCCACCTGATCGCCTCTTCCCATCAAAATTCCCTTCTCGACCGCATCGTCTACGCCTTAGAGCGGGTGAAAGGAGCTTATTCGCTTCTGTTCCTCACGGAGACCCGCATGGTGGCCGTGCGCGATCCCCACGGTTTCCGCCCCTTGGTTCTCGGCGATTTGAACGGCTCTCCCATCGTGGCGTCGGAAACCTGTGCCCTCGATTTGGTCGAGGCGAAATACGTCCGCGACATTGAGCCGGGAGAGGTCGTCTTGATCGATAAGGACGGCGTGCATTCCTACAAGCCCTTCGCCAAGACGCCGCCGTCCCGCTGTATTTTCGAATACATCTATTTCGCCAGGCCCGATTCGAAGATCGACGGTCTGAATGTTTATGAAATCCGCAAAGGCTTCGGTCGAGAATTGGCCAAAGAACACCCGGTGGAGGCCGATCTCGTCGTGCCGGTGCCCGACTCAGGCGTTCCCGCGGCCATCGGATACGCGGAAGAGTCCGGCATTCCGTTTCAAATGGGTTTGATCCGTAATCACTATGTGGGCCGGACGTTCATCGAGCCCTCCGACAACATTCGGCACTTCGGCGTGAAGGTAAAACTCAACGCCATCCGCGATCTTATCAATGGAAAAAGGGTGGTGCTCATCGACGATTCCATCGTGCGGGGCACGACCTCCCGAAAGATCATCAAGATGATCCGGGATGCAGGGGCGAAAGAGGTGCACTTCCGAATTTCGTCTCCTCCCACCCGTTGGCCCTGCTTTTACGGCATCGACACTCCTAACCGCAACGAGTTGATCGCGGCGACCCATTCGATCGACGAGATTTCCCGTTACCTTACTTGCGACAGCTTGGCCTATATTTCTCCGGAGCGATTGTATTGGTTCCAAAAAAACCAGCGGGAAGGTTTTTGCGACGCCTGTTTCACCGGCAATTTCCCCGTGGCTTTGCAGGATTTTCCCAACGTCGACTTAGGTCCCACAGCCAAGATCAACGCGAAATGAAAGAAATCCTCGCCATCATCCGTCCCGAAAAAATGGGCGCCACCCGCGAAGCCCTCGAAAAACAGGGCCTCGACGTTATCGTCTATTGCGACGCCTTGGGCCGGGGCAAGGAAAAGGGGGCGATTTCTCCCCGGGAGATGGCGGACGAGAATCTTCCCCGCCTGCCGTTCGTGAAGAAAAGGTTCATTACGTTTCTTTGTCCCGATTCGAAAGTGGAGGCGTGTTTGAAAGCCATCCAAAGCGTCAACCGCACCGGCAAGATCGGCGACGGGAAAGTGTTCGTGTTGCCCGTGGAGGAGGTGTCATGAAGATGATCCGCGCCGTCGTGCGCCCCGAAATGGAAGAGAAGCTTTTAGACGCCCTCGAACAGGAAGGCTTCGCCGCATATACCCGCCTGAACGTCATGGGCAGGGGACGGCAAAAGGGCGTCGTCAAAAAGGACGTGCATTTTCTCGATTCACCCAAGTCGATGATCCTCATCGTCGTGGAAGACAAAGAGGCGGACCGCCTGGTCACCTTGATCCGCAAAAACGCCCGCACCGGCAAAATGGGGGATGGCCGCATTTTCATTACCCCGGTCGAAAAGGCGGTGACCATCCGCACGGGTGAAGGGTTGTAGTTTTTCTATTATTTTTCTCCTTCCAGTTGCGGTATATTCATTTCCTGAAGCCTTTCGAGCGGAGGTTAAGGAAATGGTCCCTGATTTTTTCCAATTCTATTTTCCCACCAAGGTTCTCTTCCAGGCGGGAATTTCCAAAGATTTTTCCAATGAACTTTCCCTTTTGGGACTCTCTCGGATGCTCGTGATCACGGATGAGTTTCTTTTAAAATCCGGCATGATCGGGCCGATCTTGGAGGGCCTTAAAAATGGGGGAGTGGAGAAAACCGCCGTTTTCTCGGAGGTTCCCCCCAATTCGGAGCTCAAGACCGTTCAAAAGGCCTGTGAAAAGGGGAAGGAAATCGATGCGGAAGGTATTCTCGCCGTGGGCGGGGGCAGTGTGATGGATACGGCCAAGGCGGCCAATATTTTGCTCACCTTAGGCGGCGATTTGGTGGGGGATTATTCGGGAGCCCACACTTTGACGAGTCCGCTCAAACCTTTAATCGCCATCCCGACCACCTCCGGCACAGGCAGCGAAGTAACGCAGGTGGCCGTCATTCTGGACGAATCGAACGGCGTGAAACTTTCTTTCCTCGACCGCTATCTTTACCCGACGTTGGCGATTTTAGATCCCGAACTCACCTTAAGCATGCCTCCCAAGCTGACCGCCATGACCGGCATGGACGCATTGACCCATGCGATCGAGGCTTACACATCCCTCGAGGCGAATCCCTACTCGGACGCGTTCAGCATGAAGGCGATTCGGATGATCAAAGACTTTCTTCCCCGCGCCGTTGAAAAGGGGGATGATTTGGAAGCCCGCAGCCACATGCTCGTCGCCTCCAACCTGGCCGGTGTGGCCTTCGATCATGCCATGGTGGGCGTGGTCCACTCGATGAGCCATTCGGTGGGGGCGGTGGCCCACGTGCCCCATGGTCTCGCCAACAGCATTTTGCTTCCGTGGGGGATGGAATATAACTTGGAGGTGGCCAAGGGCCGCTACGCGGGGGTCGCCAAGCGCCTTGGCGTGGAAACGAAGGGGAGATCGGAAGAAGAAGAGGCCGTGGCGGCCATTCAAAAAGTGAAGGATCTAAGGACAAAACTGAAAACTCTTTGCGGGCTTCCCGATCGATTAAGCGAGGCGGGCGTGAAGGAGGAGGATCTCCCCAAGATCGCCCAATTGTCGGTAGAAGACGGGTCTAGCTTCTACAATCCCCGGGAAGTGGTGGAAGACGAAATCTTAGCGACGTTAAAGAAGGCTTTTTGAAACTCAAATTTTTCCCCATTCCGTCGAGGGAGGGGATTAATAGGAAAGGGAAAACGAGATGGCTTATTTCGAAAGCAGTGAAAAGTTGCAGGAAGTGCTCGGAGGCTTTTTCCGCCGATTGGTGGACGACCCCGAGATCGGCAAAAAATTGAAGGATTCGAAATTAGTAATTAAATTCAATTATAGCGATCCTAATCTTTCCATCACCATCGATTGTTCGAAAGATCCCGTTCCTCTGTCTTTCAACGATGCGGCCACCAAGGCGGAAGTGGAAATGAACATGAAGGCCGACGTGGCTCACCGCTTTTGGTTCGGCAAGGTGAACCTGCTCGCCGCCTTGACGAGACGCGAGATGGTGGCGAAGGGGCCCATCCCGAAGGTGCTCAAGCTGCTTCCCGTGATTAAGCCCGCATACGATCTCTATCCCAAATACCTCGAAGAAAAGGGGTATGGGAATTTGCTGATCCCTTGACGAACGAGGGTTTTTTCTGAGAGAAACTCATCCTATTCAACCCAATCAAAAATGGAGACGAGCGCCATGTCCCTTTCCTACGACTTAAGCCCCGAGCATGAAATGCTCCGTAAAACCGTTCGCGATTTCGCCGAGAAGGAAATTGTTCCCGTCCGCCAAAAGCTCGACGAGAAAGAAGAGTTCTCCTACGATTTGGTCCACAAAATGGGCGAAATGGGCTTTTTCGGCGTCACCGTATCGCCGGATTTCGGCGGGCAGGGCTTGGATACCTTGGCCTATATCCTCATCGTGGAAGAGTTAGCCCGGGTTGACGGGTGCCAGGCGGCCACGGTGGCTGCGGAAAATGGCTTAGGGATCGGACCCATTTATAATTTCGGAACGGAGTCCCAAAAGCGAAAATATTTGCCGGATCTTTGCTCCGGCAAGAAGCTTTGGGGATTCGGCCTCACCGAGCCGGACGCTGGCAGCGACGCGGGCAATTCCAAAACCCGAGCTGAGCTCAAGGGCGGCAAGTGGCACATCAATGGCTCGAAGATTTTCATCACCAACGCCGCGTCGAAAATTACGGCGGGAGTCACCGTGCAGGCGATCAGCGGCGAGAAGGACGGCAAGAAGGAAATCTCGTGCATCATCGTCGAAACGGGTACCCCCGGTTTCAGCGCGAAGGAGATGCATCATAAGCTTACCTGGCGCTCTTCAAACACCGCCGAGTTGTATTTCGACAACGTGCAAGTTCCCGAAGAAAACATTTTGGGCAAGAAGGGAGATGGCTACCGCCAAATGCTCGCCACCTTAGACGGCGGACGCCTGGCGATCGCCGCCATGGGATTGGGCGGCGCCCAAGGGGCCTATGAGGCGGCGCTCAAATATTCGAAGGAGAGAAAGACCTTCGGCAAACCCCTCTGCGATCACCAAACGATGGCCTTCAAACTCGCCGACATGGCGATGGAAATCGAGATGGCCCGCACTTTCCTCTACAAGGCTTGTTGGCTGAAAGACCAGGGGCGGCCTTTCAAAAGGGAAGCCGCCATGGCGAAACTCTATACCTCCGAAATGATGGGTCGGGTTTGCGATAGCGCCGTCCAAATCCACGGCGGTTACGGACTCATGGAAGAGTATCCCGTGGCGAAATTCTACCGCGACCAACGTCTGCTCGAGATCGGGGAGGGGACGAGCGAGGTGCAACGCATCGTGATTGCCCGATCGTTGGGGTGCAACCCTTCCTAAACTTTTCACATCTCTTTTAAACAACTTTTCATTTTTTCCGCCGATGACTTGTATCAGGAGAGGTTCTCCTTTATGCGATGGGGCTTAAAGGAGAACGGGTGAGGTCAGAGAGGAGCCTTTATGTTTCCCTTGGTCATCGTGGGCGTGGCGGCCGTCGCGGCCCTTTTCTTGGAAGGATGCAGCGAGAATCGTCCGAAGGAAGACGAGCAACCGCCGAAACCTGATCCCCAACCGCAACCTTCGCCAAAAAGTTTTTCCTATCCCCCTTCTTTGCCGGAAAGCCCCGCTCCTACTAGAGACCCCGCTTCTCCTTCTGCGCCGCCTCCTTCCGCATCGGGACCCGAGTCGCCGAAAAAACCGCTTTCCGCCGATGAGTTGAGGGAGCTGGGAGAGGGATTAAAACGTTGCCTGCAAGTGCAACAACGCTACGGATTTTCATGCCCGCCCGAGTCGGAGCTGCCTCCCGGTTGCAAATGCCAAGAAGTGGAAGAAAGAGAAATACAGAAAATATTCGATCCCGATCTTCCTTCTAAATTCAAAAAACAGCTTCAAAAACCGGGAACACCGCCGGCGACTACCGAGGCGAGCTCCGTTTCCAACTCTTAAGGCAAGAAGGGGAAGTTCATTCTTTCCGTTCCTTTTCCAGGCAACCTCCGGGATACGGAGGCGATAGCTTTTTTATTTCGATCGAAAAGGACTTCCCGTCGATGACCGTTTCAAACAATAACCTTTCCATTTTCAGCCGCACCTCCTTGTTCGAAGAGAGCCGGGTGAGCATTGTCCAATCCCAGGTGGACGGCATGGTGAGCTCTTTCGTCGAAGAGGCGACGGATTTTAGAACGTTGGCGGCGATGGGGGCTGGGTCCGTTTTTTACCGATTGGGGAGGGGGGGGACCCTTGCCCTTGCCTCAAGGGCACAGCAAGCGGCGCCCCTGCTACGGCTAGCCTCTTATGGTATTGGGCTCGGGGCGGAAGTGAGCGCTTTCGAGGGGACGAATCGCCTTTTCTCGACCTTTTCAGGAAATCACGTAAGCCCCAACCTCTGGAGGTGGAGCGGCCGGGGCGGCATCGGAGAAGGCCTTTTTCATTCTTTCTTAAGCTTCGGTCTTCTCAAAGGTGCCGGCTCATTCGCTCAGAATCAAAATATATTCGTGCAGCACTTGTTTTCCGATTTAGCGATGGTGGGTGGTCATCATGCGGTGGCGGCCTTGGGAGGCCTGCCGAGGCCCGAAGGAGGCTTGGCCGAGCAGTTTCTACACGCGGAGGCCACTAATCTGCAACTGGGGCTGGGCATGAGCTTGATGCACTTCGCACTTCCGGGCTTAAGCGCCTTTGAGAGGGGGCTCGACCTGTCGATTCGAGCGCAAATGCGGGAGGGATTTCGGTTGCCGATTTTTCCGACCTTTTCTCCGGCCTTTGAAACGACGGGAGTGGGTGAAATAACACCGAAGGAGTCCCCTTCCGATGGGAGGTTCGACCCGGAACCGCTTTACATGGCTTCCATGGGAAGCGGCGGACGCCGGGGAAGAAAGGCAAGGTCTCGAAAACAGGCGTCGCCCGCTGGCCTTGACGTCGAGTTTCCTTTTCCTCCGACGGATCTGCAACCCGAAGAGCTTCAGAGGGGTGAGGGATGGAGTTTAGAGGAGAGAAAGGCCGATGAAGAAAAGATCGTGGCGCAAATTTTAGAGAGCTTCCCGGACGAAGTGCAAGAGATGGTGGAGGAGAGGCAAAACGAGCTTCAAATGGAAAAGGAGCTTTATCAAGACCGGCCTTTGGCTCTTTTCGGCCGTGCCGTCGCGGAAGTTCTGCAAGGGTTGAACGGCGAGCTGAATGCCACGACGATGCTGCACGAGCCTGAGGAGTTTGCGTATTTTCAAGAGTTACGGAACCAAGTCCGCAGCGAATTGGATTATTATTTAAGCCGCCCTCCCCATTGGGTGTTCGCCCATCACTACGAAAAATCCCTTTCCAGTATCTCGCTACCCTCGCTGAAAGAAGAGACGGTGGAAAGTTTGAGTGAACCGCTCCGAGAGGAAGTGGGTAAGCTTCTTTCCGAGGCGGGCTCTTACGATGCGGATGATCCCCACACGCCCCGAAAATTAAGCTATTTGGGCGCCCATCTGGCCGCCGCGGCCCATAATGGATATATGGCGATCTTGAGTTCGGGGATGCGCTGGGGGCTCGTGAAGCCGAACCTTGATCCCGTTAATCCTCGGCTTCTTAAGGTGTATCGCGCCCACATGAGGACGATCTATCCCAACGGAGTTCCGGCGCTGCAGCTTTTTCACCTTCATCATTGGATCGAGCTCGGTGTCTTCGTCGAAGCGGTGAGGGAGCAATGGGGCAATTTCCATCCCCTTATTCGGGCCTACGATCAAAATTTCGACAAATTGCATTGCCAACAAGAAACCCTCTTGGAGAGGCACCAAATCGTGAAAAGGGTAGAGGCTTTCCTCTCTTCCTATGAACGTCGCCGCAGCGGTCCCTTGAATTGATGGGGACGTGGTAAGCTTGTCGAATCATGTCCTAATTCATCCCCTTTTTAATGGATCTTTACCCCTAAAAATCTTAGCAACTTCAAACAATAGTCACCGATTGGTTACTTGAGACCTAAAAACTAAATAAATCAGTTATTTATCTTCAATTTGTGGATTTTTATCGAGGGAGAATAGATCCATGACCGATAGCGTTCTCACGCGGCTTTCCCAAACGTCTCTCGCGCAAAGCGCGACACTCACTTCCACCCAATCCGCAGTCGACAACATGGTCACCCATTTCGTCGAAGAGGCGACCAGTGCCCAAGGGCTTACCGCCATGGCCGCCGGCTCCCTCTTTTACCGCGTGGGCCGATTGGGCGTGTTGGCGGCGGGGGCTCAAACCTCGCGAGTCGCGGCGCCGCTTTTCAATCTGGCTTCTTACGGCGTGGGACTCGGCGCGGAAGTCACCGCTTTCGAGGGCACGAATCGGCTTCTTTCCTCGATCGGCGGAAATAATACCAACCCCAACGCCTGGCGTTGGAGCGGTCGCGGCGGTTGGGCTGAGGGGCTTACGTCTTCCGCCCTCACTTTCGGTCTCTTAAAGAGCGCCGGTTACGCGGCGCGAGAGCAAAACGTCATCCTGCAACATCTCGTTTCCGACCTGGCGATGGTCGGCGGGCATCAAGTCACGCACGCCGTGGGAATTACCCCAGCGCCCGAGGGCACTTTCGCCGAGCAGCTATTACACGCGGAAGCGACCAACCTCCAATTGGGGGCGGGGATGAGTCTTCTGCATACGGCAGCGCCGGGCTTGCATGTCTTGGAGCGTTCTTTGGATCTTTCCTTGCGGGCTCATTCCGCGTTGCCTTCCTTGCGCCTTTTCGAAGGCGGCTCTCTTGCTTCGGGGCCGGCTTTGGCCATGGCGGAAGGTCGTTCTCGTTTTGTTCCCGAATCGGAAGGGCAGGAGATTGATCGCATTTTAAGGCCGCAGGTCATGGCCATGTCGAAGATTGAGATGGGGGAGCCTGCTCCTGTTTCTTCTGGCAGAGGAAGGGAGGGAGGCGGAAGAACAATTCGTTTTTGGCCCGCCTCGATTCCTATTGAATGGCAAAAAGCGAAGGGAAGCAATTTATTGACAAGCCGTTCCGTGGAGACGACCCGCGACCTTTCGGAAGCCATCGTGAACGACGGCATCAAGGAACTTTTGGGAGAGGACGCGATCCATTCCATTTTCGGTTATGGATCCTTCCCGTTTTTTAGAAACGGGGTTCCGGAAAACATCCGCTTGTGGGATGCGGACAAAAAACCCGATTTCATCATTGTCGGCAATAACCGAGAAATGATTAACAACCTAGCGGACTATTGGGGACTGGACGACGCCCAGCGTGCGGCGCTCATTGATCACGCTACTTATCGACCCGGGGGGTTCCGCGAGGGATTCGTTTTTTTCAATACGGATATTTTAGTGCCCGGCCGCGGCCCCATCAGCTTCAAGATTTCGCTTGTGGATGAAAATGCCTTTTTTGCCCGAAGGCCAAGGGGGCCCGTGCTCGAGTATTCTCAGATCCGCTTAAAGGACGCGACGGAGAACAACCTTCTGTGGTCGCGTGATCGGAAAAGGAGCCTTTCCCATCTTGATGCGATTCGAGACCAGATCTTTGACGAAGCCTATCTGAGAATGGGCGGGGGGTTTCTGGGCGCCTTGATACATCCCTCCCGATTTTCGCGTTTTTCCTTCAAGGGTGAAGATCTGGCGGCGTGGTTTTATCGGCTTTCTTTTAGGATCGAAGGCTATCGCTTCTGGGAAAACGGACGCGGGTCTTGGGATAAGGGCGGAAAACTTTTCCGCGAAAGAAGGGAAGAGTCACGCGAGCTTCTTTTAGAGGAGTTTCGCCGTTTCGCCGTTCGGAATCAAAGCAGTCTTTGGATCAACGGTGAAAGGGTGGATCCCGCTCGCATCGACGAACAGATCACCTCGCAAAATCTTTACGAATTGAATTTTGAGGATCGCGGCATTTCGCGCGCCGCCTTAGGGCGCTCCCTCCGGTATTGGGGAATGATGCCCCATTTCATCGGCTTAAACTTAAGAGGATTGGGATCATACATTCGGCACGCCTTGCCTTCGAATAAGCTTTCCAATGCTTATTATCGCCAACCGCCGGCGGAATACGCCGGGCGCAAGGCGAGAAACTTGGTTTATAAGCCGGGCATGACGGAAGTTCCACCCATAGCGCGCCTTCTCGCCCATCCCATCATGCGCCGTCTTCCGATCGGGAATAAGATCGCATTGGATTCCATTTATTACCCCGTTTATTATTCAAGCTTGCCCGCTTTTATTAACGATCTTTACCGAAGCGGCCGCTTGAATGAGGCGGAATACGACGCCCTTTTCCGCCGCATCTCTTCTTCGCCCGCCTTGGCGGATTATAAAAACGAGGGGCTGCTCCGGGAATTGCTCAACACGGAGGATTCCGCCGGTCGGAATGGCGCCTACAAGCTGTTGGTCCATATTAAGGGCTTGCCCTTTTTAGAGCCTTCGGTAGATCAATACATTCGTTCCGTTTCGATTCCTTCCGAGGAAGATCTTTCTCGCGAGCCTTTCCCGCCTGAAATCGCTCAAGTGATGGAGCACCTCGTCACCATGTTCAACTTATTGGCGGCCGGTGAATCTCCTCGGGCCTATGATTATTTCGGAGAGATGCTCCGGCTTTCCCTTCCTGAGGGTGATCCCCGCTTGGAAGAGCTGTTTGCTTATATTGAGCGCTCCCGAAGGGGAGAGAATACGCGACTTCATCATGAGGTGAGCATTCGTCAAAAAATGCTGAATCCCGGCGTCGCCACTGAACCGATTCACCCTCCTTTCGCGATTCCCATTCAGCAGCGGGCTCGAGTGGTGCTAGCGCCGGGCCTTTTGCAGCCTGAACAAAGGACCCATTTGGAAAGCGCTGAAACTCTGTCTTCCGATTCTCCTCCCCCCGCTTCAGGTGAGCGCAATCGCCGTGGCGGGAGCGAATAGTTCTCGAGGATTTTCATCATAACGAAGTTGTTTTCTGCCCCAATTTCCCGCAACTTCCGGGAGGCGACGGCGATAATCCGTCATGTCCCAAACCCCTCTCAATCCGTCATCCCCGGGGGGGAGTTCGACTCTTTTGCCTGTCGGTGAAAGCGTCCTTTCGCGTTTTTCCGAAACATCCCTTTCACAAAGCGCTTCTCTGAGTTCTGCCCAAGCAATGGTCGACGGATTGACGAGCCGCTTCGTTGAAGAAGCGACACGACCTTCTGCCTTACTCGCGATGAGCACCGGCTCGCTTTTTTATCGCTTCGGGCGCATCGGCAGCCTGGCGCTCGCTTCCCGCATGGGGGCGGCGGCGCCGGTGATGCGAGTGGCATCTTACGGGATCGGGCTTTTGAGCGAGGTGAGCGCCTTTGAAGGAACGAGCCGCCTGTTCGCAACCGTCGCGGGCGACCGGAGCAACCCGAATTTGTGGAGTTGGAACGGGCGCGGAGGATGGCGGGAAGGCCTTGCTTCTTCTCTCGTTACCTTCGGAATGCTCAAACTGGCGGGTCACGCCACTCAAGAACAGAATCTTATCTTCCAGCATCTTTTCTCCGACATGGCCATGGTGGGCGGGCATCAAGTCTCCTCCGCCTTCGGCTGGACGCCGCGGCCTGAAGGAACTCTCGCCGAGCAGTTGCTGCACGCGGAAGTCACCAACTTGCAGTTGGGCTTAGGCATGGGACTGTTGCATCAGTTCTCGCCGGGTCTGCATGCTTTCGAGAGAAGTTTGGACCTTTCTCTGAACGCTCAAGAAAGCACTTTTCGTTCCCGAGACCGCGAAAACGGATCCCTTTTCTTGCCTCGTTTTGCCTTTGCCTCTGAAGGTTTCCGGGAATTAGTAGGCGAAAGGGCCGTTAACGAAGAGAGCGATCCTTATCTCGACCGTTTTGGCGACCATGTTTTGATGATGGCCCGCCCCCCGCGCAGGAAAAAAGGGGGAGGGGAAAGGCCCTTGGAGGCCTTGGCGGGACGACCGACGGTGGCGGAGAAGTTGGAAAGGTTGAATCGCCAAATTGAGGATGCGGGCCAGGCATTGGAAGCTGCTCATCGACGTCATGAGCAATCGATAGAATCATTCAGCAGGCGGGTGAACGAACGGCCCGGGGACACCGCCTTGAAAAGAAACTACGAAGAATTTAAGCGGGAACGAGAACGCCTGGCCGCTCAATACAGCTTCGATCCCCGGGGATTGCTTTCCCCTTCGGAAGGTGAGGTTCCCCATTACCGCCGATTGGAGGCTTTATTAGCCACGGCCAGAAGGGCGACGGAAGAAATCCAAAAAGCCTACGAAGTCGTCCGACGCCAAGAAGTGGTGATAGAATTGACGCAGGTGACCCAGCAACTGGTGGGGGAAATCGACTTATACGAGGATGCTCTTCAGGTAATTCGCGACAAGCTTCAGGTCAAACGCAACAATCCCCAATTGTGGGAAACTTACGATCGCCTCCTCTTGAGGCACAGTCTCGTTTCGCGAAAATACCAGCTCGGAGGCGGCTGCTTGGAGCCGGGGGGAGGCGCCTTCAAGTATGAAGTCTCCCGATTGGAAAGAATCTTGGAGTCTTTGCAAAGGACCGCCCGCGAATCGGAGGCTTTCTATGAAGAATTGAACATCGAGATCCCCCCGACGCCGTCTTCCCGTGGGTATATCCAACCAAAAAATTACGAAGAGGTGGTCCGCATGCTTCGGAATAGCGGGCTGGACTCCAGCTTAGTACGGCGGCTCATTAAGCGGATTCCCTCGCTTCGCCAGAAGAACCAGTTGATGCTCACCGGTTTGGAGGGTTTGAATTCGCTGATTCACGGAAGGGCGCGGGACGAAAGGCTGCCCGTCGTGTCCCTGCTAGAACGCATCGCGACGGAAGAAGCGTCCGAGAGCGGGGGCAACGGTAGGGAAACAATGACTACCTCCGATACCTTGCGCGAGCTTCTGATCCTCACTCACCATTTCCAAGTGGGTTTGCTTGGCCGGGATGAAGTGCTTCGTGTGGTTCGGGAAACCAACGACTTCCACCAGTCTTATCCCGAGGCTCGTGGGCCTTTTATCGAGCTTTTCGCAAGAAAACATTTAGTCGACTCGAAACAGTCGATGCTCGTAGATCCTATTCTCGATTTCGCCAGAACTCGTCTGGAGCGGGGTGACAAGGTCTTTTTGGAACCCCGCGACAGCATCGGTTATGCAAACCTCAGGGTGGAGACCTCCACCGGAGAGAGGATGCGTTACGCGGGCGGCAGGATTTTAAGGGAGGTACAGGACATCCATGATTTCAGCGAGGTCAGTTATCGAATGGTGCGCAACCTCATTCTCGCCCAAGAGAGGGATGTGAAGACGGTAAGTCGCATCTATATCGATTTGGCCAAAGTGGGTCGCGATATCACACCCGAACGCATCCGCTTTTGGGCAACGAGGCTTCTCGAACGGGGGCCCCGCCTGGTGCTCGACGATATCATCGAAGAAGCCGCGACCGATCATCATCGCAATCTTCCCGTTTCCGAGCGAACCCGTGAGGCGATGGCCGGGGCTCGAGAATTTAACCGCTTCTACTGGGAATCTCTCCGCTGGAATCTCGACCAGGTGGAAATCGCCTATGTGGGGGAGGACGGCCAAAGGCGGGCGGAAGTGGTGCGATATGACCCGCGTTTGCCGTCGAAAGCGATGATCGCCGAAGTGCAGATGCGCGTGAGCCGATTGAGAGAGGCGAAAGATCCTCGGTTGATGGAGGAAGTATTGCTGCTCGCCAACCTATTCCGGGATGCGGGAAGGGCGGATGAGGCTATCCAGTCCCTTCAGGAAAAGGGGGCCAATGCCTACCCCAATAAAAGAATTCGCGATCTTTACCGCAATCTTTATATCGAAAGCCTGAAAAACGGAATCGAGAGATCCAGAGAGAATGAAATTCATTCGCCTTCGATTCTGCGTTTATTGCAAGTTTTCTTTAATTCGGACATTGTGGAAAAAGACCTTCGTGAATTCACCACCCTTCATCATCCCGACTTTGATTTCGGCAGAATCCGAGTCGCCCGGGATGAGGATGCGCTCAGTATCACGTTTCCCGTCGTTTCCACCTTTTTGCCGGGGAAGGAGGTGGGAGTGGGTGAATTTGTAGTGGAGATCTCAATCCCAAAAAATGAATCCCGGTTTGTAGCGAGAATTGCGAGAGCAGGCATCGCCGGTTCGAGTAGCGGAAAGGGAGGCGGTGTTTTTGTCATCGAAAGGATCTTGAGCCTGCTCGGAGCGCTCAATATCGGAGAGGTGCAGTTGGAGGCCGAAAATATGGGGCGCTATTCTTGGTTGAGGATGGGGTGGACGTTCGTTCAAGATCATGAAAGATTTATGTATGCCACTTCGTTGAAAAGTTTCATTGAGTCAAACCATATCACAGGGATTCGTCCTTTCGATCCCCATCGAGTGACAGCACATGAATTGGCGGAGATATTGTCCCGTTTTCCGAGAAAAAAACGGGAGGAGTTCGTGGACCAAGTTTATAGTTTGCCCCATCTCCGCTTCTCTCTGAAGGATGATTCCATCGAGTGGAGAAATTTCGTGGCCTATTTCACCGCCCGCCGCGACCAAGTCCTTCGTATGAGGGACGTGAATTGATGCTCCATTGACAGTTTCTTTTCTTGTTTGCTAGACATTTTGGATGCTTCTACAACTTCGAGAAAATAAGAACGAAGATTTTGAAAAGGCCCTCGACACCTTCATCGAAGCGGCGGGAAAGATTTCCGCCAACATGTTGGGGATGGTCAATAAAGTGGGGGGGCAAATCTATGCCTTGTTGTTTCTCTCCCGTGAACCCCTTTCGTTGGACGACATCGCCGAAATTCTAAAAATCAGCAAATCGAATATCAGCATCAATATTCGCGACCTCGAAGAGAGCAAGCTCGTTCGCAAAGTTTGGGTGAAGGGATCTCGCCGGGATTTTTACGAAGCGTGTCGAGATTATCCGAAGCATTTCTTCAAAGACTTTTTCGACCGTTTACGGGATGGCATTGATGAAAGTATTCGAATTATCAACAAATGCCGAACCCAATTCGATCATGTGAAGAAAAATACGAATGACTCTTCTCAAGACGTGGAGTTTATCCTGACCCAATTGATGCTGCTCGACACCTTCTATAAGGCGGCTAGTCGTATTTTCGAAGATTTTTATCAGGGTCGAAAGGTAGACATCGACCTTCTCCGCCACGTCATTTTCGAATATTAAGTCCTTCCAGGTTGTTTTTTCATCTTTATAGAGGCTCGGAAAGAGTAATTATCTTCGACTCTTCGGGACTTTAAGTCTTTTTTATCACCCTAAAATCGTCTTTTCTATTGACTTCCCGCGTCTAAATCCTTTAAATGGCCAGAATTGAAAAAAGCTTAGGAAAATCATTTATTTACAACGTTTAGAAACATCTAAAACTTAAATTCCTCGAAGGGGTTCGGGGAAGGAGGAAACATGGCAGTCGCAAAAGATGATTTGAAGCAGATGCAGTATGACATGCAGGAAAGTAAGCTGGAGAAAGCCAAAAATCTTAATTTTTATCTTCCCGCCAACGGCAAAATGGCTTCCGAGAAATTGGAGCAGGGCGGTTTAAGGCTCGGGGAAAAACTATTGGTCGGTACGGCGAGAGCTCTCTGGCCGGTCTTTAAATTCATCAACAAAATTCACCAAGGAAAACCCTTTCAACCTAAATGGGCGCCCGCTCCGCTCATGCGATCGAAGGAAAAGACCTTTCCTCAATTGGGTTGGCCCCGCAAGACCGATTCTCTTTGCCCTCGCTGCGTGCAAGAGGTTCGAGAGGCCATCGTGTCGGGCCAAAAGGACTATACCGTTCTCATTAATGAAAACCCCGGTGAAATCAAAGCGAGCATCGTTGAAAAGGACGGCAAGATCGTCATGGTGAAGACTTGCGAGAAGCACGGCGAGTTCGAAGACGTCATGTCGGTCGATTCAAAGTTTCTTCAACGCATCGAAAAACTTTATCCGGGACGTGATTTTAAGTCCCCAATCTCGCATCTGCGCAATCATGGTTCTTCGACCATCAAGTACGGCCGCGGGTCGGTGCTCACCGTCGATTTGACCAATCGTTGCAACATGATGTGCGATCCTTGCTTCATGGACGCGAACCAAGTGGGCTACGTTCATGAGCTTCAATGGGAAGATATTAAGGAAATCTTGGACAACTCGCTGAAGATCAAGCCCAGGCGCCAAATGTCGGTGCAGTTCTCGGGAGGGGAGCCGACCTTGTCTCCCTATTTCTTGCAGGCGATCAAATATTGCAAAGACATCGGCTATTTCAGCGTACAAGCGGCCACCAATGGTATTCGCTTCGCAGAAGACGACGGTTTTGCCCAAAAGGCCTACGATGCGGGTTTGCGCATCGCTTATTTGCAATTCGACGGTGTCGAGAATGCGGCCAATGAGCATCGCAAAATTTCCAATCTCTTTGACGTGAAGCTTCGTGCAATCACCAACCTTGCCAACGCGGGCATCGACGTGGTGCTAGTCACGACAATCGTGAATCAGGTGAACGATCATCAGGTGGGGCCGATCGTCGACTTCGCCATTCAAAATTCAGATAAAATCACCTTCTGTTCCTTTCAGCCGGTTTCGTTCACCGGCCGCGACGAAGACATTAGCGATGAAGACCGGGCCAAGCATCGTTATACCCTTTCGCATCTCGCCCATGACGTGAAGAAGCAAACGGGGATTTCAGAGCCGTTGCGGGATTGGTTTCCCCTTTCCGCCGCCGGCCCTTTCTCGGACTTGACCGATTACATGATGGGGCCCGACCAAGATTTCGGCAATTTAAAATGCGGTTGTCATCCCAACTGCGGCATCGGAATGGGGTTGATGGTCGATAAGCAAAAGAAGAAGTGGCTGCCTCTTTCCGAGTTTATCAATATCGACCGTCTCTTCAAAGACGTGCAGGAGATCACGGACGCCTATCAACCCAAGTGGCTGACCAAGCTCGAGGTCGCCTGCTCTCTATTGAGAAACTTTCAACCTACCAAGGCCCCGAAAGAAATGACCCTAAAGGACTTGGTGCGAAAGTTCGACAAGCAGACCGGCGGCAGTATGACCGAAGGAAAAGTCGACTACGGCGTCGGCAAAGAGCGTAAAAAAGACCGTTGGCATTTCATGTTCGTGGCGGGCATGTGGTTTCAAGACCTTTTTAATTATGATTTCCGCCGCACCGAAATGTGCATCATCCCCTATGGTACTCAAAAAGGCGAAATTTCCTTCTGTGCCTACAATACGGGGGTGGGGTGGAGGCAAATCGTGGAAAACCTTCATAAAAACGCTTCCGTCGGCGAATGGTACCGCAAAAAAGGTCGACACGAAGTGTATGCCGGCAATAAGCCTCTGCAATTGCCCAATTTCGAGCACGATTTGAAGGTGCCCGCGAAACCCGGCCAACTTCACTAAGACCCTTTAAGTTCTTGAAGATCGCCGAGGCGCTCCTTTACGGGAGCGCCTTTCTTTTTTCGCCGAAAACGGATACCCCATTGATGTCCGGAAAGGTTTTATAGTAAGAGGTTCCTATGTTTCATTGGCTTAATTCCATCGACCCCATCTGGATTTCGCTGGGGCCTTTACTCGTTTTCAATGTGTTTATGTTGGGGACCGTCATCGCCTTTCGACGGGTAAGGCGTAAACAGGCGTCGCAGGAAGCCGAAAAATATCTCGACAAGCGGCATCATTCAAAATTTCTCAATAAATGGATGAAGGAGTATTGGTATTGGATCACTTCTCCCGTCGAAAAAATCGCCCTTAAAATGGGCTTGACCCCCAATTTTTTCACCACGATGGGTTTCGTGTTGAGCGTTCTTTCGGGTGCCGCCTTTTTCTTTGGGCGCTTCGGCATTGCGGGTTGGCTGATGATCATCGGCGGTTCTTGCGACATGTTCGACGGCCGTATCGCCAGGGCTACCGGAAAGAGCACGCGCTCGGGCGCCTTTTACGATTCGGTAATGGATCGTTACGGAGAGTTGGTGTGTTTTGTGGGGCTTGCCGGATTTTACCACGACAGCTGGGTTTTTTGGTTCGTCATGGCGGGGATCATCGGTTCGACCATGGTAAGCTATAATCGCGCCCGAGGGCAGTCGGTGGGAATCGATTGTGATGGCGGATCGATGCAGAGACCCGAAAGAATCGTTTATTTGGGAGTCGGGTCCATTTTCAGTCCCGTTTTTGCCTATCTTTTAAAGCCCTATATTTCTTTAAGCCTCGATTTTATGTTGATCATGGCGATCGTTCTCATCGGCATCATGACCAATGTAACCGCCATTTATCGATTGGTCTGGATTTATCGTAAGCTGGACGAAAAACCTAAGACGGCAGCTCCCCAGGTAAGCCGAAAGCCCGAGAAAGACACCTTCATCCTTCGCGAAAGCCAGACCCGCGGAAGGGCATAAATTTCCTGAAATTTCTATCTCTTATTTTTTTTCTGAAGTGAGTTTAGACTTCAGCCGATGAGCCTCGTTTTGAAAACGGGAAAGGGTCTTGCGTGCCCAAACGAACTCGGTCGCCAAAAGGGCGAGTCCGATGGGGATCACTAAGGTGGCGGGCCCCGGCAAGACGATCATCGCGATTCCGATAATCAGCACCGTAAAGCCGATAATCACCATGAAAAAACGCTTTATTTGCTTTAGGCTATTTTGCAGGAGTCCCGAGTTCATGCCTCAAAATTCATAAAACAAAGAGGAAAGAGGGTCGAGTGTAAATTGCAGGAGTTTATGCTTTTAACTCCGAGGTGCAGTGCGGGCACCGAGTCGCCTTCAGGGCGACGGCGGAAAGACAATAAGGGC
>JAXMHI010000022.1:0-28582 GCA_046346885.1 bacterium
GAAGAGGCGCCCTCCGTCACGTAATTTCCCTGTTCCTCCAATAGTTCCGAGAGGAGGCTTAAGACCTCGGGATTGTCGTCCACCACTAAAATTTTTGCGGAAGAGTTCGCCATGATTTCTTTCATTTCTCCCTATGAACGCAGGTTTTTTTTCTCCCTAGGGTCGGGAAGCCGAAGCAATTTGGAATTTTCCTCGGATGCTCCCTCGGCTTTGGGGTTTTCCGACAAAGTAAGAGGCGTCGGAACGGGCAAGTAAATGTCGAACTGGGAGCCTTCTCCCGCTTTACTTTGCACGACGATGCGGCCGCCGTGTTCTTGAATGATTCCGTAAACGATGGAAAGCCCCAAACCGGTTCCTTGTCCGTCCTCCCGGCGGGAAAAAAAGGGTTCGAAAAGTCTCAGCCTTACGTCTTCGTCCATTCCCACGCCCGTGTCTTTCAGGCAGATGCGGATCCAGGGCAGCTGCATATCGTTTTCCATCACGGTCGAGGTGCTGAAAGTAAGAGTTCCTCCGTGAGGCATGGCCTGAATGGCGTTGCGGATTAAATTGGTGAAGACTTGAAGGAGTTGGTCCGGATCGCCCTCCACCCGCGCCGGCAAGGGGGAAAGCTGTTTCTCCACGTGGATTTGGATCTTGCTTAAATCCTCTTCGAAAAGTTCAAGGGCTTGATGGAAGACACGGTTTAAATCGATGGGCATTTTATGCAGGGGTCTTCGTCGGGCGAACAGAAGGACGTCATTGATCATTTTACTCAAGCGGCGCGATTGTTCGACGATGAGGTTTAAATTTTTTTCGACGACCGGCCCTTCGGAGATTTTTCGGAGCGTCTGCAAGGCCCTTCCCTCGATCACCGAGATGGGGCTGCCCATTTCATGGGCGAGTCCGGCGGCGAATTTCCCGATGGCGGCCAATTTTTCCGATTGCTTGAGTTGGTCAAGCAAGGCTTCTTTTTCGCGGCTGGATTGGAAAAGAACACTTTGCATTTCTTGCAGGTGAGTTTCCCGCTTGGAGAATTCTTGCTTTAAAATCGACAGTTCATGTCCGCTGCTTCTCATTTCGTTTTGCCCACCTTTCCTGGAAGGATGGTTCTGTACCTCCCGAATGAGGGTGGCCATAGGGCGGTTCACATTGCGTTGGATCACGAAAAAGATGATGGCCAGGGTGAACGTGTAAAAAAGCATGAGGGAAGTGAAAACCTTCCGTTGGTATCCTCTTCTCTCCATGTCGAAGACCGATTGGGAATCGAAGATCTGGAGAATCCCCAATAGCGAACCGTTTTTCGACTCGATGGGAAAACTGCAGACGATCACGGTTTTTCCCTGAAAGGTGATTTTTTCGACGAGCGAATCACTTTCTCCCAATTGGGCGATGAGATTCGAGACATCGCCTGCCGGGATATTTCTCAAGGTCTTAGTTTGATAGAAAAGATCGCCCGTTTTCAGGAAAACCCGCATCCCCATCGGTTGTTCGAATACGGCGATGCGGTTTAAGAGTTTTTTGAGAGGAGCTAAGTTTTCCGAAGCGAGATTCGCTTCCAAGATCTCTCGCATCGATTCGCCGAAAGCTTTGGTGCGCTTGATGATCTGGGTTTCTGAAAATTGTTTTTCTTGCCGGAGGAAAAAATAGCCGTAAAGGGAGGCGGCTAAGGCCCCTAGGATAAGGATATTGATTAAAACCCGGTTTCCGATTGTCATATGAAAGAAAGTGAAGCTCGTGCCTTTTCTGTCCTTAAGCTTCCATCCTTATATAATAATTTCTTTATGCGAAGCCAGTGTGGAAAATTTACCGAGAGGAGTAGAAAAATTCCTCATTTATGAAACGTGAAAGGAGACTTTGGGGTTATATAAAAAAGAAAGATAATTAATTTTCAGCACCTTATCGATTTAAGAAAAAGTGGCA
The DNA here is from genome assembly GCA_046346885.1 of bacterium. Lineage (GTDB taxonomy): Bacteria > UBA10199 > UBA10199 > JADFYH01 > JADFYH01 > JAXMHI01. The sequence continues at coordinate 1,900 of JAXMHI010000022.1, forward strand.
TAAAAGCTGCTTCTTAAATTCAATATAGCAGGAAATTTTTAACCCCTTTTTTATAAGGAGAATTCCTATGTCGAAGAAATTAATGGCGTATGCCGTTGCTTTAAGTTTCGTGTTGGGTAGCGTTGGATTCGCCGGCAGCGTTCGCGCCGCCGATACGAAGGCCCCTGCGGCGAAGACCGAAGCGAAAACGGAAGCCAAGCCGGAAGCCGCGAAGACTGAAGCGAAAGCCGATGAAGGTTCGGCGCCCGTGAAGAAGAAGCATCATCGGAGACACCACAAGAAAGCCGATGCTGAAGCCGCTCCCGCGGAAACCAAGTAAGCAAGATATCTGATGCGGGAAAGAAAAGGCCGTTTCGATTTTTTCGAAACGGCCTTTTTATTTAATCGCTTGATTTCAGGGAAGTTTCCGAAGAAGATGAAGAGAAAACAGTGATGGTATAAAAAGAGGATCCTCTGTGTATCCCGTCGACCCAGTAAAGCTTTTCGCCAGCATTATCTATCGTGATGAACCGGTTCGCAGCGATGCGAAGGAGTTCATGATGCGCCGCTGGGGCTTAATCGATTATGAGTCGGATCCCGTTCCCTTCACGTCGAACGATACGTTGGGGGAAGAGATGGGAACTCCCCTTTTTCGCACCTTCGTTTCTTTTGCTCGACTTGTGGATCCTGGAGAAGTCGCCCTGATTAAAATGGCTTGTTTAGGGTTGGAGGAGAGATTTCGTTATCAGGGGAAAAGGCGCGTCAATCTCGATCCCGGTTATTTAGATTTATATAAAATCGTTCTTACTTCGACGCGTTATTCCGGTCCAAAAATCTACCATACGGCGGGAATCTATCTGGATAACGCCGCTCTTTTCGTGAAAGATAAGATTCAGCCGTTTCCTTGGAGTTATGCGGATTTTAAGAACCATTTCTACGATTCTGATTTTTTATCGATCCGAGCCCTCTATCAAAAGGGACTCGAGGCGCATAAAGCCCAGCCTCCCGTCTCCAAATAATTCTTAAGTCATCAAGCGGTAAAAAGGAGTAGTCCTCCCCGGCTTTCGCCGGGAAGGACTGGGGGATTCATCATCACTCACCCGCCCTTGTCTTCGGAGAGCGGGTAGGCGGATAATGAGGGGGAATGTGTGTGTTGATATTTCAGTAAACGGGTTCTTTTTCGGGAAGGTTTTAATTTTTTTGGTAGGTCGGTTAAGCTTGGCAGAATTCTTCCGAAATCGTTACAATGACATTTCATCTTTCTTCGAGGAACGACTATGAAACCCATCGAAAGAGTGCTCGTCGCATACGACTTTGAATCCTCCTCTGAAGAGGCTTTGAAAGCCGCGGCTTTCCTCTGTCACCGGCTGAAGGGCCGTTTGACCGCCCTTCATATCGTCAGCCAAACTCCCTTTGAGGGGCATTTTTTCGGTCCCGTCAGCGTGGATCTTGTCAATCAAATCGAAAGGAAAGCGTCCGAGGAACTCACCCGTCGGGTGAAAGATATTGTCGGACAAGACCTAGAAGTGATCGACCAGGTTACGGTGGGAGTTCCCTTCGTCGACCTCCTGCGTTTCGCCAAGCAGCAAAAGGCGCAATTTCTTTTCGTCGGGACCCACGGCAGGGGAAGCGTGGAAAAACTCTTATTGGGTTCCGTGGCCGAAAGTACGGTTCGCAAGTCCGAATGCCCGGTCTGGGTAATGCGCGGGGCTTTCTCACCGCCGAGAAAAATCCTTTTGCTGACCGATCTTTCCGAGAACGGGAAGTGGGGGTTCCGACTGGGTCTTTTCTTGGCCAAGATCTTCGGGGCCGCCGTCCATTTGCTTCACGTGTTTGAAAAACCCTATATTCCTTCCTTCACCATGATCGACCCCACCGAATACGAGTTGAAGATGAAAGAAATGGTGCGTGAGGAATTTCAAAAATGGGTGGAAGAAGCCCATGTTTCGAAGGTGGAAGTAAGCCAAGAACTGGCAGAGGGTTCCGTGCGGGGAAAAATCGACGAAGTTTTAAAACGAGAGAATTTTGATCTGGTCGTATTGGGGACCCACGGGAGATCGGGTTTATTCCACAAGCACTTGGGTTCCGTGACCACCCATTTGGTGCGCCATGCCCCCTGTTCAGTGGTGACCGTGCGGCCCGAAGGATTCAAACTGAAAGAGATTTAAAGAATTCTTAAGGCACCACCACCGGTCGCGCAACAGGAATGGTGATCGGCTTAATTTGAGGAAGCCCGATCGGCGCCGTTGAAAGGATGGGAATGGTCCCAATCTGAGGAGTGGCAGACAAGCTCATGCCACCGGGACCCGCGCCTGGGGTGCCGTCGGAAGGAGGGGTTCCCCCGCCGTAAATACTGTTGATCTGGGCCGCGAGGCTGCCGCCCGATCCGGGAATTCCCGCGATTTGGGCCGAACTTTCCATGCTGGAGGCTGCCGAAGGGTCGGCGGTGCACACCATCTGGCTATAATCGAAGCTCGTTTCGAAAGGATTAAAGATGCTCATTTGGGAAGCGTTGGCATCGGGGGCCGCCTGCACGCCGGGGTTGGTGACTTCTTCCGCTTCCAAGACCTCGTCGGGATCCACTCCCGGGTTCGAGGGGCCTTTGCATTGAATGTCGAAATCGTTGATGGTCTTCTGGAACTTTCCGTTCTTGATGATCGGTATCTTTCCGAATCCCGGTAGTTGAGACATGATGGCGGAGCCCCGTTGCGCGTCCGCATAGGCGAAAAGTCCCAGGTAAAGGGGAACGCTGTAGGCGACGTCGTGATCGGAGTAGACCCCTAAAAGGCTGAGCACGTAAGGATTGCTGGGATGGGTGAAAAACGGAATGCGGGGGAAGCTTTTACCGCCCAATCCCGGGAGCGCTTCGGGAAATTTAAATCCGGGGGTTCGGTAAGTCTGAAAACGGGGGATTTTCAGCGCCTCGTCCATCTGCTTTTGCAGATCGGCTTCGTTCACCGCGCCGGCGTCGCCGCACTTGTCTTGGATGGCTTTCTTCAGGCCCGTCTTGGCGGCCCGCTCAATGGCTTTATTGGTGAGGTAGTTGGGAAGAACGACGAATCCGAGGACATCGGTTCCGTAAGCGATGAGTCTTTCCAGTGTGAACGACATGTGTGTGCCCCTTTCCTTAAGAATCGGATCTTCTGGCGAAGGTCCCCGTGTGCATCATGATTATCGTCCTATTTACGGAGAGGTTGCTCCCCGTCGGACTATTTTTTCGGGTCCAAAACGTTGATGGCTCCTTGCAGCCATAAGACCTCGGTGGCGAGCGGTTTCACCTGGGTTTCCATGGTGCTCTTTTGTTGGGGGGTGAGTAGCTCGGGAGGAGTCCAATACGTTTCGTTCCCTTGCGTTTGAGCGACGCCCATCGACAACACCAAGCGGTTGAGGGCGTTGTTTCTTTGGGTGAACCGTTTTCGAAGTTCATAGACGACCAGATTTTTGATGCCCTCGCGGTTCGAATATTCGATCGAACCGTCGGCCCCCAAGAGGCCCTTCACTTCTTGTGCATCGGTGGAAATGTGTCCCGTGTATCCCAACAGCTGATAGGCTGCCGATACGGATCCCGCATTTTTACCGTAAAGATCCTTCATCTTGCTTTCCACGGCGCTCCAATCGATTTCGCCCGTCTCCATCTTGGTGGATTCGGCGACAATACTGACCAAATTGCCCCGGGCCCACACTCCGAATTTTTCGGAGTCATCGAGAAGCTTCTGTTTCACCTCTTCCCGTGCGTACTCACGGCCCTTGGCGACGTCGTCGGAGACCAATTCCCCGATGCAGAGGATTCCGTCTTCCAAATGGCCGAGCAGTCCGTCGATGATGCCGCCGGCGGTTTCACCGAAGACGCCGGTCGCGTTTTGCCGCAGTTCCAATTCATAGACAAGCTTGGCCAATCGCGCATCGGGATCTTTGCTATAGCCTCCGAAGTAGAAGAGTCCTTCCTTCAATCCCCCGATCACCTGATTGCCGATCAAGAAGACGCCCGCCACGTTCAGGGCCTGGCCCACTCCGCCGGCGAATCCCGCTCCTCCGGCTGGCGCCGCCCAAGAGAGACGCGCTCCGTTATTGATCAAGCCGCCGGCCATACCGGCAAGTTTTGGGGTAGTAAGGATCGTATAATAGGTTCCCAAGGTGAGCCCCATCGAACCCAACTCGTTGCCTAAGGTTCCGAACTCCAATTGTTTCGCGCCCGTGGCCTTGCCGACGAAGTTGAGCAGGATCGAAGAAAGCGTGCCCAAGCTCGCCATCATGGGAAGTTGGGCGGTCATTGCCTTGGGATCAAAACCCTTGATGATGCCTAAGCTCGAAAGGGCGTAATTCGCCGCGTAAATGGATCCTAAATTAAGGGGAAGGCGCAATTGGGCGGGCAGATCTGGAAAAAGTTTGCGGATGCCCATGTCGATGCCGACGACCATGGCTGTTCCGGCGACGAAAGAACCGATGGAGACGTTCATCGTGGGTTTGCCTTCGGGGGGAGTGATCTTGCAAGTGCCGCTCCCTCCTTGAGGCGCGACAGGGTCAGTATTATTCACATCGCTCATTTGAAAAATGCGCCAACGTTGAGGCGTTCCAGCATCAAGCGACGGCCCTTCAAGAGCGACACCCAATTCGGCGGAATTTTTAAGGCCCATTTGATCCAGATAGACTCGCAGTTGTTGGGGGAGCCCTTTCCAAGCATCTGATAGGGTATAAACATTTCCCGGAGCAATTTTTACTTTCGGATCGGTGGCGATGGATTCTTCCGCCGAAGGGGGCATGGAGGCGAGATAAGTGCCAATTTTTGACTCCCGCATCGATTGTCGCCATTGGTTGTACGCCTCGAATGGATCGCTAGAGGCCCGGCAGACAGGTGCCGACGTCGAGGTAAACAACGGGTTCGGTTTCGCCGAACACGTAAAGGCGTCCATCGGATTGCCAAAGGGATCCGCTTCGGGAATGGATTTACAACTATTTGTTTCTAAAGGATTTTCTACGCTAGACGTGCCGTAGCAGGCTAAATCTTCCTTAGAACTGGAAGAAGTAATCAGATCGCATGTGTCCCCCATTGTGTGCCCCTTTCTACAAAGAAGGCCCACCCGTATACCCGACAGAATTTATCGACCGACAATTGGAAAGGTTGCGGGAAGAAATTTTAAAAACCCATTGCCACCCGTTTTGTCCTGTATATAATCGATTTGACGTGGTTTTTGCATGTAGGTCCCGTTTTAGTTTTAAAACGGAATTTTAGAAGGAGCTTTTTGAATGAGATGGAATCGATCGTTTTTGGCCTTTCTTTTTTCTTTTACCCTCATTTTCAGTTCGTTAAGCCCTGCGTATAGCCAAGAACCGGCCCCGCAGCCCGCGCCAGCACCTGCGCCGGCTCCAGCTCCGGCGCCGACCCCCGCTCCTCAACCGCAGCCGGCTCCGCAACCCACGCCCGCGCCCGCTCCTCAACCGGCACCCGCTCCGACTCCGGCGCCGACCCCCGCTCCTCAACCACAGCCTGCTCCGCAACCCACCCCGGCTCCTCAGCCTTCCGGAAAGTCTTCTTCCACTGAAATCCCCATTATCAAAATGGGTGACCAAGTGAAACCGGGACAACCGGAGAAGAAGGAGAAAACTGAGAAAGTCGAAAAACCGGTTAAAGCGGAAAAGCCTGTTAAAACGGAAAAGCCCGTGAAAGTGGAGAAACCAGCCAAGGAGGAAGCCGCCGTGAAGCCGGCAAAAGCCGAAAGACCTAAAAAGGCGGCTACTGCGGAACCCAAGGCGGAGGTTTCGAAGAACTTAACAGTTGAATCGAAGCAATTCGTCCACTCGAAGGTAAATGAAGTGGGTTCACCCGTGCTTTTTGCCGTTGCCGACGGTCCCGCTCGGGGAACCTTGATCCTCGGAAAGATCACCGAGATTCAAAAAATGGAGAAGGATCAGCCCGGTAAGTTGAAAATCAATTTAGAGAGCATCGCCTTGCCGGGAGGAGGCGCCGCCCCTTTCAGTGGTGTCGTGGAAGTCATTCGCGAAAAGGGGAAGGATGAGCTGGGCGGAAAAGACGTCTTCATGGCGGCCGGTTATAAACAGCCCGTTTCGATTTCTAAAAAAGTGACCATAAAAGCCGCTCCTGCGAAGAAAGCCAAGCCTGCAAAAGGTCTTTTAACCTCCAATGCGGCGATTGCGGACGGAACGGTTTCGGTGAAAGTGGGAGTGTTGAAATATCCAGCAAAATTAGATATTTATTTAGAGCCTCCCAATGGTTTAAAAGTGGCTGATTTAAATGAAGAATCCATTCGTATTGTGAAGGTGAACGATGTGGTTTTACCCAAGCCGATTGCTCCCACCAGTGATAAAATAAAGGTTGCAGACCACGATAAAAATAATATACAAGAATTAGACTATAAATTTGACGGCTGGGAAGTGATACAATACCTCCCAGAAGGTAATTCGACGGTCACGATCAATGCAGCGACCAAAGATGGAAAACCGATCGAAGCCACAGCGAAAGTAAATTCAGAATTTCGATAAGTCGAATCAATCAGTTCCTTCCTGACCCCATAAAGAGGGGGTGGCGTAGTCCCCAAAACCCACCCCCTTTTTTTATTTTTTTACGGTAAATTTTCTTTTCTTTATGCTTTGTTACAACTAGAATCTTTCTCCAAACGTTTCACCCGAAATATGAAAAGTTTCTCGCCATAGTGGAGGGGGACTGTAATTAACTTTTATTCAGGAGGCATGGCCATGAAGAAGTTAAGTTTGAGAAGTGCCATCGGCATTACCTTGTCGATGGGATTGTTGATGACGGCGGCGGCATGTGGAGGTGGAAGCGGAGGAGGGGGAGGAACGGGTTCTTTTTCGAACGCCCAATCCCTTACCGTTTTGAATGCGGTGGGTACTGGGTCCGGTACCGGTAATGTCAGTTTTACCGCGGCGGACAAGAATGGTGCCCCTATTATCGCCTCATTAAAATCCAATTCCGCAGTGAAAGTCGCGTTGATGGACATCATCATGCCTGACGCCCTTGCCGATACGGGCGGTTCAGGGGGACTCACCTGTACCATTACGGCTCCCAGCGGCACCACCTGCGATGTTACCAATATCACTTCTACTCCCTCTAAAGCGGGAACTGGCGGCGTGATCGCTACCGGCATCGATATTGATAATACGGGAAGCATGGCTGGCACGGATCCTAGTCATTTGAGACAAGCTGCCGCTCAAAGCTTCATCGATGAACTTGCAAAAGCAAACAACAAGAACGCAGTTTCTATTTTTGACTTCTTCTCGGGTATTCCCGTGACGGCCCCTTTCACGGCTTCGCGTATGGATTTCGCCTGGACCGTGTTAACCGACTCGACCGCCGCAAGTAACGCGAAAGCAGCGGTAGTGGTTGAAGACGGAGGTTCTACCAACCTTTTCGATTCTGTTTTGGAAATTTGCGAAGATATGAGCTCAACGGGCACCAACGCCCACTTCGCGAACGCCGTGAGCCATTCGAACACGATCGATTCGGTGAACGTGAAAACTATGTTGATCTTGACCGACGGCGATGACAACTCCAGCACCCACACGGTGACGGATGTCGTCAATTGCTTGAAGACTGGTAATATCGTCGCTTATACGATCGGTCTCGCTCCGGGTGGTTCCGGAATCAGCGCTACGGGACAAGACGCCTTGGAACAAATGGCCAACGCGAACGGCGGCATCTTTGCGATTGCCACCGATGCTTCGGCGCTGACGCCCCTTTTCCAAGCCATCGCTGGCGCCACGATCAGCGGATTTAACACCGCGATCCTGCAATTGAGCCCGGCTCCCGCGGCGGGAACTCAAGTGAGCGGAAATATCTCGAATGGTACTGCGACCGCGAATTTCACCTTCATCGCCAAGTAGTTTGAAGGAAAAATAGATCCTTAAAAAACCCGCCTTGGTTTTCCAAGGCGGGTTTTTTATTGTTTTCCGAATCCATCGACTTTGCTCAGCACTCATACTGCAAATTCACGTGCTCAATGTGAAAGCGTTCGGAAACTACTTGATTGATCCTCTCCGTCATCCCCATGCACTCGGAAAGCAGCTTGCAGTCGGTGGTGACATGGGCGGTCATGGCGTACATGTGGGTCGTAATTTCCCAAACGTGGACATCGTGGATTTCTTTCACGCCTTTCACCTCTTTTTTTAAGATTTCCACCAGTTCCGTGAGGTTGATGTGCTTCGGGGTCGATTCCATGAGGATGTGGATGGAATCCCGTACCAGTTTTCCCGCCCAGAAAAGAACGAGGGATCCGATGAGGAAGGAAAGCAAGGGATCGATTCGGGTCCATGCCGTGAAGCGGATGACGAGGGCTCCAATCACCACGCCCACCGAGCTTAAGGTATCCGAAAGCACATGGGCAAAGGCCCCTTTAAGGTTGATGTCTTTTCCCCGTACATCGAAGAGCAGATAGCCGCTCAGTAAATTGATGATCAACCCAAGAAGGGCGATCAGGAGCATTTCCGTCGTGTGCACCGGCACGGGCTCCGAAAGGCGTTCGTAGGCCTCGTAGAAGATAAATCCCGAAGCGCCGATGAGGAGGATGCCGTTAAACAGGGCCGTGATGACCTCCGCCCGGAAATAGCCGTAAGTTTTATGAGCGTTTACGGGGCGGGAAGCGATGAGGATGGCGAAAAAGCTCATCGCCAGGGTGAAGAAATCGGTGAACATGTGGCCGGCATCCGAGAGGAGTGCAAGGCTACCGGAAAGGAAGCCGCCCGCGATTTCCACTCCCATCATCGAAAGGGTTAAGACCATGCAGAAAAGGAGCTTTTTGCGTTCTTGGGTTTTATGCGAATGGGCGTGAGACTCGGGGGAGTGGCCTGCGCATTCCTCAAATACCTTGGGGCGATGGGTCGGATGCATCGTTTTATGTTAGTGGAAATGTCGCCGCAAAGAAAGTCTTACCGAATTCCGCTTTCGTTCGTTAAAATAAAGGTATGGCGGGTTTCTTAAAGCGAAAAAACAGTAAGCGTTTCCTCATCCTCCTCTTTTTCTTTTTAGCGGGATTTATTCCCTTCAAAGCGCGAGCGGAGCCGACGGGTGGGATCGGTGTCATCCTCGAATTTCTTCCCGATAAGAAGGTGCACCGCGTGCGTGCCGTCTTTCAAGGCTCTCCCGCCGCCAAGGCGAAGATTCAGCCGGGCGAGGAGATCCTCTCCATCAACGGCACCAGCACTTCCAGTATGAGTTTCGACGACTTGGGCAAGCGCATTCGCGGAAATCCGGGGGAAACGCTGACCCTCATTTTAAAGACGCCCGGTTCCGGTCAAACCCGGGAAGTGCAGCTTACGCGGGTGGGGCAACAGACCGTTTCCCCGCTCATTCTGACGCCCGGTTCGACTCCTACATTCGATTATCGTGCCGCGGCCAATCCGAAACCCACGCTGACGGAGGCGGAAAGAAACCAGGTAAAAGAAGTGATCGCCCGCTTGAAGACGCCCGACGAACAGGCCCGCATGAAACAATTGCTCGTCGAATTTCGCGATAAAAAGATCACGAAGGAACAATTTTTCGCCCGCCTCAAGACCGATTTTCCGGCCACAGCTCCCGCAACGCCTTAGCGCGTAACAGCATGTTTTTCTTTTAAAAAGTTCTAAACGAAAAAGATACCCTTGGGGTTGACTTCAAGAGATCCGACCGCTAGAAAGACCTGTGGTGTTCGGCTGCATTTTCATTTTTTATTTTCCACTCCTACTTAAGGGTCTTTTTTCCCTCCTTCGTTTGGATCGGATGTGGAAAGGCTTTCCGCTTCTTATCGGTCGTGTGGAATATTTCCTCTCGCCTGGGCGGGATACTTTGCTCGCAGCCGTTCTTCTTTTCGTGGGAATCCATCGATGGGTGAAAACGGGTTATTCCGTCCAATCACCGCTTTATCTCTCTCTGGCCCTTTTCTCCTTCGTCAATTTTCTTCACCGACATCGATTCCGAAAAGCCCTTTGCGATTGGGTGCTCAAGTTCGACTCGGTGGAGCCTAATGCCTTTTTCGACGTTTATGACCGGTGTTTGGGGTCCTTCTCCCCACAGATTCCGGCGAGCATTCCGCCCGCCAATTATTCCTATCTTGATTACCGAAAAGGCAATCCCGTCCGGCAAACTCTCAAGCCGTTGATCTGCGGGGCCTACGACACCGCAACCTTGGCGAAGCTCGCCATCTTGGCGATGAAATTAAAAGAAGGCCAAGAGGGCATCAACGCCTTCGACGCTTTTGCCCGCATCTGGGGCGCTCGTTTCGTGGCCCGGGCTCACCTGAAGCTGCATACCTTGGGACAAGAGTCCCTTTCCCCCTTGAAGGGTAAGATCCTCCTTCTTTTCAACCACAAGAGTTATTTGGATTTTGCGCTCAATTTTTTCGCGTTGGGCAATCTTCATCATGGCAAGCGGCACCTCCGCCCCCGTTTCATCGCGGCGAAGGATCATTTCATCGATAATCCGGTTATCTATTCTTGGTTGGGGCTCGGGAAATGTATCGAGCGGGCGGGGATGATCTTCATCAACCGTCAAAAGGGTAAGGGCTGGCTCGCCATGAAGGAGGCCGCCGACAAACTGGTGGAGGCCGACGTGGAGGTCGCCGTTTATCCGCAAGGCACCCGCGCTTGGGGATTAACCAATGAAAAAGGCGAGCGCATCGATGCGGGCTATTACACCACCGTCAACAAAAAGACGCTAAATGATCCCCGTGGTCACTTGAAGGCGGGCACCGCCCAGCTCATCCTCGACACGGCCTTAAGGCTTCGAGAAAAGGGTGAGGAGCCCTTGCAGGTACTTTTCGTGGGCATCGACGGAACGGCGACGGTGGGGCCGAAGGGCTCTTTCAAAATTCAAACCGAGTCCGAAGTTACCTTCCGCATCGGTCGTTTGTGGAAGGTGGAGTTGCCCCGGGAAATTCCGCTCGAGAACCCGCAAGGGCATGCTCCTTCCAACGAAGCCCAAGAAAATTACTTGGACGAGATTGAGGCGATTCATTTGCTCATCGATCGTGAAATGGAGAAGACCATCGGCCGCCACCGCACCTTGATGGATCGGGTGCTGAAAGATCCCCGTCTCACGAAGGAGGAGATCTCTCTCTTGAAGAAATACTTGGAGCGGGCCGACGAGACGGAAAATATCGCGCCTTTCGTCGTTTTAGATCGGCTCTATGCGTTGCCCGAGTCTCGTTGGAACGAGTACCTCCGCGCCTTGACTCAACTCGCTTTCCAAGACGCCGACGCCGAAGACTGGGAGAAATTGAGGAAAACCGTGTCACAGGAGTTGCTTGCCGCATGAAAAAAGGTCTCGTCATTGAAGGAGGAGGGATGCGCAGCGCCTACGTATCCGGTGCTCTCGTCGCCTTGAAGGAGATCGGGCAGACCCGATTCGACGTGGTCGTGGGCACCAGCGCGGGCGCCTGCTGTGCGGTGAATTTCGTGGGGGGGCACCCCATGCGGAATTTCAAGATCCTCCACGACTACCTCTGCAACGATCGCTTTATCCGCTATTCGAAGGTGCTTACGCGCGAGAATATCATCGACATTGATTTTTTATTGGATGAGGTGATCTCCAAGCACGTGCCGCTGCCCATCGAAGAGGCCAAGGCGACGGCGACGCGCATCTATATTACCGCAACCGATTGCCATTCCGGCGAGCCCATCTATTTTGATTTTCATCGGGACAACATTATCGAGTCTTTACGGGCTTCGTGCGCCATGCCGTACCTTTACCGGAGAAAAGTGGTGCATAATAATCACCGTTTAGTAGACGGCGGCGTCTCCGTTTCCATTCCCATTCAAAAGGTGGTGGAAGAGGGTTGCGACGAAATTGTCGTCATCTGCACCCGTCCCGCGGGATACAGAAAGAAGAAGAACCCGGTCGCCTGGCTGAATTACGTCTTTTTTCCCCGCTATCCCAACATGGTGAAGGCTTTGAACGACCGTTGGATCGAATACAATCAAACCCTCGATTGGCTTGAGAATCCTCCGCCCAACAAACGGGTGGTTTTAATTCGCCCGGAAGGAAACTTGGCCGTTACCCGAACGACGCGGAATCCCCGCAAGATCAAGGCCGGGTTTGAACAAGGATATCAGGATACTTTCAAGGCCTTTGGGCGGAAGTGAACCCCTTGACTCGAGAGGAAAGAGATCCTAATTGTCGAAAAAGAGACCTTTTGAGGAGAGTTTTCAATGCCGATTTATGAGTACGTGTGCAAAGATTGTGGATCTGAATTCGAGCAAATCCAAAAATTTTCCGATCCTCCGTTAAAGAAATGCCCCTCCTGCGGCGGTAAGGCCGAAAAAAAGGTCTCTCTCTCGAGTTTTCAATTGAAAGGCACCGGTTGGTACGTCACGGATTACGCCCAAAAAGACAAGGAAAAGAAGGAAAAGCGGAAAAAAACCGAGAAAAGTACCCCTTCCTCCGAAACGAGCGGTTCCGCTACCGAATCGAAGGCAAAAAATTCGTAAAGAATTGTTTCTCCCTCAATAATTAACAACCTTTAATTTCACGGTACGATAATTGTATTGAACACCGATTAATGGCGTAGGTACTTGATTTTAGAGGGGCACACATGACTCCGCCAGGAGGTAAGGCGACCGCTTCCCCATTGGGGAGTGGGTCGGTTTTTCCATTTCCAGTTCCGCTCGCGGATCCTACGGAAAATTCCGATTTTTCCGATCACGACCGCACCACGGCTCAAAGCCTTTCCGATCTCTCCCAAGGCTGTTCCGATTCTTTTTGTAAAGATTCCAAGCTCTTAGCGGGGCAAATTTATCTCGCCCAAAATGATCCTCAGAACGCCCAAAAGGTTTTTACCGGTTACGGCGACGATGTCAGCGCGAAAAAGGACCCTAAAGAGCGTTTGCTGGCCCGAGGTCTCCTTCTTCTTTCCGACGGCAAAATCCTAGACGCCAAGACCTATTTGGAACCCATCAAGAGCGATCCCGTTGCCAAGACCCTCTTGGATTTGATCGACCAAAACGATCAGAAAATGGTGTCCCTCCAGACCCTCTACATTCTGAAGGCCCTTTGCGATGACGAAAAATCGACCCATAAGGGCGACCCGAAGCTGGAGCAAATCCAAAAATTCTTGGAAGAAGCCGAAGGATTGCTCAAGGGAGACGAAGGACTTTCACTCGATAATGCCTTTACCCGTTTAAGCGCCGATTCCACGAAAAATTATTCCGACTTAATTCCTCAGGTGGAAGCCTTGGGAGATGGGATCGGTGGCGACGTTTTAAAGGCTTCCCGTTTTCAGCTCGATCAAATGCGGGTGCAGGCCTGGTACGGACTGGTGGAAAAAAGCCTCATTCCGAACCACCGTATGGGCACGGCCTACATGATCTCGAAGATTTTAGAGAAGGACCGCTTCGTCGGGAAAAGCGCCACCGACACGATTTTGAAGCTGCAAGGCATTAAGGAAGATTGGCACGGAGCGATCGCCATGGAGGTGCTCGACGGGGGAGGTACCTATTTTCTCGCCTCTCTGATCGCGCTCGCCCCCGCGCGTTTCGCCACGCGCGGCACTTGGGCCCTCTGGACTCGCTGGTTCGGCACCAAGATGCCCCTCTGGAAAACTGCCCTCGGCATGGGGGTTTCTTGGCTCGCGGGCACGGCTACTTATTATGCCGTCGAAAAATCGACCCTCTGGGCCATGGGCTACAACGGCGCGCCCACTTCTGCCTCCGACAAGCTCCGCGAATTCGGTTGCGACATGATCGTGGTGGGCTTGGCCAACGTCTTGGGAATCGGCTCGCAACGCCTCTACCGTAAATTCTTCCCCGTCCAAACGACTCCTTCCGAATTGTTTTATAAGCGCGCCGGATGGTTCGCTCTCCGCACCACCGGCAAGAGCCTTTACTGGGGTACCTATCTTTTCTCGCAAGGGGCCCTCCTGCATTTTAATCACCGTTGGCAGGACAATGCAGGCTGGACGCAGCGTTTCCGTCCCGGCTATCCCACCCATCTGACCCCCGCTTCATGGGATCTGGCTTTGTTGGAACGTCGTCAGATTCAAACGGCGGAAAAAACCTTGGGCCAGCTCATCAACCATTTGATCAGCATCCGTTCCGTCACGGTCACCGACAAACTTGACCGCCGTATCCGCGACTTGAAGAAGTGGGTGGGTAATTTGAATCCTGCCGCCGATCCGGAGCAGGAAGAGACGCTTTTGGGAGTGTTCTGGGTGGCTCAAGAGCGGGGAGTTTTCGGCGGCGGCGCTCCGGATACGATTCTTAAGTGGACCCGCGAAAAGCGCTTCAACAAGGTGAACGATTATTTCAAAAAACACCAAATTCCCCTCCAAGCCACGGAGGATGGGGACTTCAAGCTCATTACCGAATGAGCGGAACTTCTGAAGTTCCGTTTTTTCCTCCTTTCTTCAAGAGTGAATAAAGTGTGCGAGATTTCCTTTCCTTTCTTTTCCCCTGTGGAAAAAAAACTTTTTTTTTCCGTTTAATCACTTTCCGTATCCTTAGTTTAGTTTGATTCAATGAGGCTTTCCTCTGATTTGCCTAAAATTTGAGCCAACCTTTTTTTAAAAAAAGAAATTCACAGCCAAAATCCGTTTGACTTTTCTATATATTGGGTTGTAATAAACAACCTACACAAGATGTAGTGCTGTTTTGACGATCCAAAAGACATTGAAAATCGGGCGAGATAAGCAAAAGAGATGCCGAAAATGGGGTTTAAGAGGGATTTAAGAAGTTTTTAAACGGTTAATTTTTGGAATTACTGGGGTCTTAAACAATCAAACAATTTGATGAAGGGAAAAGACGATCCGGTCGGATCGATCGGGTTTGCACGTCTCTTCTGGGAGGAAATATGGCGGTCAAGTCATCCGATTTGAAGGCGCGTATCGAACGTCGTAAGGCGGGAAGTTCCCCGTCGGCCCGCATGAAGGGCCTCAAGATTTCCCGGGCTCACACCGCAAAGGGACAAGATCCCTTAAGCCAAATTCGATACGAGCGTTGGTCTTCGGTCATCACCGACCCGGACGGTTCGGTGGTTTTCAAGATGGACTCGGTCGAGGCGCCCGCCGACTGGAGCCAACTCGCCGTCGACATTCTCGTCTCGAAATATTTCCGTAAAGCGGGTGTGCCGGGTAGCGGCCACGAGGTGAGCGCCAAACAGGTGGTTCACCGCTTGGCTCATACCATCCGCAAGGGGGGCGAAGAGTTGGGGGGGTATTTCGCCACCGCCGAAGACGCCCAAGCTTTCGAAGACGAGCTTAAATTTTTGTTGATGACCCAACGGGGCGCGTTCAACTCGCCGGTTTGGTTCAATTGCGGGCTCTGGCACGAGTACGGTATTCAAGGCTCCGGCGGCAATTTCTATTGGGATCCTCGCACTGATTCTTTCCGAGAAACCAAAAATTCTTATGAAAAGCCCCAGTGTTCCGCCTGTTTCATTCAAAGCGTCGACGACGATTTGATGAGCCTGTTCGACTTGGCCAAGAACGAGGCCAAGCTCTTCAAGTTCGGATCGGGCACGGGCACCAATTTTTCGCGCATCCGCGGCCGCCAAGAGAAGCTCTCGGGCGGCGGCACCTCTTCAGGTCTCATGAGCTTCCTCGAAGTTCTCGATAAAGGCGCGGGCGCCACCAAGTCGGGCGGCACCACCCGGCGGGCCGCCAAGATGGTGACTCTCGACATGGACCATCCCGAGATCGTCGATTTCATCAATTGGAAGGTGAAGGAAGAACGCAAAGTGGCCGCGCTCATCGACGCGGGCTACTCCTCCGATTTCAATGGCGAGGCCTACCACACCGTTTCCGGACAAAACTCCAACAACTCGGTACGCATCACCGACGAGTTCATGAAGGCCGTCATCGACGACGGCGATTGGAGGACGACCTTCCGCACGACGGATGAGATTTGTGAAACTTTCAAGGCCCGCGACCTCTTCTCGCAAATTTGCCATGCCGCTTGGGCTTGCGCGGACCCCGGCTTGCAGTTCGACACCACCATCAACCGTTGGCATACCTCGAAGAACACGGACCGTATCCACGCCTCCAACCCGTGCTCCGAATACATGTTCTTGGACGACAGCGCCTGCAACCTGGCCTCCATCAACTTGGCCAAGTACTTAAGGCCCGATGGCAGCTTCGACGTGGAGGGATATCGGCACGCCATCCGGATCTTCTTCGTTGCCCAGGAGATCTTGGTGGATTTCGCGAGCTACCCCACCTTGGACATCGCGCGCAATTCCCATGACTATCGGCCCCTAGGGTTGGGATACGCCAATTTGGGTTCGGTTTTGATGCAACTGGGAATTCCTTACGATTCGGATGAAGGTCGCTCCATCGGCGCGGGGCTCACCGCGATCCTCTGCGGCCACGCCTACCGGGTTTCCGCCGAAATGGCCCGCGAGAAGGGGACTTTCCGCGGCTATGCCTTGAACCGCGAGCCCATGCTTGACGTCATCCGCATGCACCGCGCGGACTCTTACAAGATCGATTCCCGATGTCCGAAGGCGGTGCTGCAAGCGGCTCAAGAGGATTGGGACGAAGCCCTGAAGCTCGGCGAGCAGTTCGGATATCGTAACGCGCAAGCCACGGTGCTCGCTCCCACGGGGACCATCGGCCTTCTCATGGATTGCGACACCACCGGTATTGAGCCTGACTTCGCCCTGGTGAAATTCAAGAAGCTCGCCGGTGGCGGGTATTTCAAGATCATCAACCAATCGATCCCTCCCGCACTCAAGCGCTTGGGCTACAGCCCCCGCGAGATCGGCGAGATCGTGGCCTACATCCGGGGCACGGCAAGCTTGAAAGGGGCTCCCCACATTAATCCGGAGAGCTTGGCTTCCAAAGGGTTCTCTCCCGACGAGATTGAGAAGATCGAAGGCAAGCTCGAGTCGATCTTCGATATTTCCCAAGCCTTCCACCCCAACGCGGTGGGATCTACTACCCTCGACCGTTTGGGTTTCGCGAAAAGCGATTACGAAGGATCTTCCTTCAATCTGCTCAAAGCCTTAGGCTTCAGCGCCGAGGAAATCGAAGAGGCCAACGCGGTAGTGTGCGGCCGCATGACGATCGAAGGCGCTCCCCATTTGAAGAGTGAGCATCTGCCGGTTTTCGACTGCGCCAACCGCTGCGGCGCCACGGGCACTCGCTTTCTGGCGCCCATGAGCCACGTGAAGATGATGGCGGCCGCCCAGCCCTTCATTTCGGGCGCCATCAGCAAGACCGTGAACCTGCCCAACGAGAGCTCGGTGGAAGACATCGAGGAAATCTACATGCAGGCTTGGCGCTTGGGGTTAAAGGCCATCGCTCTCTACCGCGATGGTTGCAAGCTTTCCCAACCGCTCTCCAGCGGTACGAAAAAGTCCTCCGAGACTTCTTCCGCCGCTCCCGCACCCGCTCCCGTGGAAGCGGTCGCCAAGAATTCCTCCGAGGCGCTCAAGCGCCGCCGTTTACCCCTTAAACGGCGGGGTTTCACGCAGGAAGCCCGCGTGGGAGGCCACAAGGTCTACATGCGAACCGGCGAATACGAAGACGGCGGGTTGGGCGAAATCTTCATCGACATGCATAAGGAAGGCGCCGCCTTCCGCAGCATGATGAACTGCTTCGCCATTGCGGTCTCCTTAGGATTGCAATACGGAGTCCCCCTCAAGGAATTCGTCGATTGCTTCACCTTCACCCGGTTCGAGCCCCAAGGCGTCGTCGATCATCCCAACATCAAGTTCGCGACTTCCGTCGTCGACTACGTCTTCCGCGTGTTGGGCATGGAATACATGGGCCGCACGGATTTCGTCCAAGTGAAGCCCGCCGACAGTGAATTGCTGCACAACGCCCTTCTCGAACAGCAGATGAAAAACCGGGAGGTGGTGGAGGCGGAAGAGGAGAAACCTTCGCTTCCCCCGAAACTTGCCCTGATCGAGGGAGACCGAAAAGGCCCCTCCCTCGCGACGGGAACGGGAGCCTCCGCTTTAAGCGACCAGCTCTCCACCATGATGGGGGATGCCCCATTCTGTGATAGCTGCGGACACATCACGGTGCGCAACGGCGCCTGCTATAAATGCTTGAACTGTGGAAATTCAATGGGTTGTTCCTGACATGTCATTGCTTTGTTTCCCTCCTTTTGACATGAAGGTAAACTGAAGAACGGGGTCCCTTTAAGCGAGGGACCCCGTTTTAATTTTTCTCTTCCCGCGCTCCTTGCCTTTGGTAAGATTTCCTTAAATAAAACGAAAAAGAGAAAGCCCAATCTTTTCGGGGGCCCGTTTAAAAAAAAGGAAGGTCTTTCCCTATGGCGCCATACTTCAAATTCATGAAACGTTGCTTTCTACTCTTTCTTCTCACCCTTTCCGGTTGCGGATTTTTTCGCAGTACCCTCAACGTTCCCGGCGATTTTTTCTTCATTCAAGACGCCTTGAACTTCGCCAACTCGGGCGATACGGTCACCGTCGATTGCGGCACCTATTCCCCTTCCCAAACCGGCGAGATTTTTCCCCTCTTCATTCCCGATGGAGTGAGCTTAAAAGGATCTTCTTCCAACTGCGTGCTTTTAGACGCCCAAAATTCGGCGGGAGTATTAAACGTCAGTAACTATAGCGGCGGAACCATTTCGGGGCTTGCGATCGTCAACGGGCTCGCCAATAACGGAGGCGGCATCTTTCTTTCCAACGTTTCCAACCTCACCTTGCAAGACAACGTCTTCCAGGGGAATCAAGCGACCAACCTCGGCAGCGCGTTATGGATCACCAACAGCGGCAACAACGTCGTGATCCAAAACAACCTCTTCGACGGCAACATGCGGGGGTCTTCCGGTGCGACACCCGCCTCCTTGCAAATTTCAAACAGCCAAGTTTCCTTCTTCAACAACGTCGTTTCCTTCGGCGACGGGAACGGTTTGCAGCTCGACAACAACGCGACCGGCACCTTCGAGAACAATATTTTTTATAAGAACGGTTCCAACGGCCAAGGATTCGGGTTGAACGACACGACCCCTTCGGGCAACACGAAGGTGGCCTACAATCTTTTCTTCGGCAACGTGCAGAACGACATTTCCGTCGGCGGCAACTCGGTCACCGCCGCCCAGGCGAACGCGCTCTCGGGGAGCGATCAATTTTCCAACAACAGCACGGCCGATCCCCTCTTCAATAACCCGACGAACGGCGATTACTCTCTCCAGTCCAGCTCCCCCGCCCGCAACGCGGGCGATCCCGCCTCGCAGTTCAACAACTTGAATGGCTCGCGCAACGACCAGGGGATCTTCGGCGGGCAAAATCCGATTTATTAAGCTTTCAAAAAAATAAGGGCGCATAGCTGCGCCCTTATCGGTTTTTACGTAAGACAGATTTTGAAATGGGTTATTTCCGCATCATCTCCATCGTTCGAAAGGATGAGCGGCGCAGCATTTCTCCATGGTTCTTCGGTTCCGTCTGCCGCAGCAAATCCTTGATCCTTTTCTCTAAGTCCTTCAAGACCTTCTCATCGATTTTAAATTCGATGACTCTTTCTTCGATTATTTCGAAGCGGTAGAGAATATCCTTTTCAGATTCACCCTTTTTCACTCCCGTCTGCGCGGGCTTGTCCGTTTTCGCGGAACCCTTTTCTCCGGCCTTCTTTTGGGGAGTAGAAGCAGATTTGTCGGCTTTGGCGGTGGGCTTTGATTTCAGCAATGTGCTCACTTCCTTCTGCGCGGCTTCCACTTCCGCCTGGGCCTTGCCGAGGGCTTCCTTAGCGCCTTTCGCTTCTTCGCTATTCGCGCCGTGCTCTTTCACAGCCTGCTTATAAGCGGCTTCCGCCTGGTTGCGGGCGAAGCCGGCCTTGCGATGGCGGTCTTGGGCGGTTTTCAATTCCGGGGATACGTTCTCTTCCTTTTTCGCGGGGGGAGGAACACTTTGGGCTAAAATGCGAAGGGGGGACGTCATAAGAATACTCCTTTTTTCTATTTTTATTTGTTCCAGGCGGAGCGAATCCGTGACCTTCCGCTCGGGCCTACGTCCCAAACAATCGCAAGACATGTGCCATTTATAGTTTTATGGAAGTTTTATGAATTTCAATAAATTAGGCGTGATCCCATTCTCTCGGGAGGAGGGAAAAAAGTAAAAAGGTAAAAGAAATTACGCGGAGAAGGGGGCCTTACGGTTCCCAAGGATGATACGTCCGGCTCCACATATCATAGTAATGGGACATCGATTCCACCTGGGCTTGCCGCATTTGCCTCCAGATGGAGCGCCCGGCGAGCTCGTCCTTATATTTACCCAAAATCGTTTGTTGGTGGAGCACTACGATGTTGTTTTTGATTTGGTTGATTTGCGAGGTGAGCTTGGGGTTGTCGTTTACCTCCAATGCCTTGATGTGGTCCAAGGCCTTTTCCAGAAACAAGCCGGAAGCGATGTAATCTTTGTTGGCGATCCTTAAAGAGGCTTGGTCGAGGTCGATCTCCGCCAGCGTCATGTGGAGCACTGGCGATTCGAGCAGGACCTTGGCGTAGATATCGCTTTGCTGCAAGGCCTTACGCGCGGCTGCATAATTCTTTTTTTGAAGGGCCGACTCCGCTTTCAACAAGGAATTTTTAATACGGTCGAAGGAGTCTTCCACTTGGTCGAAATTGGGGTCGGGCCGGATCGGGTCGATGATGGCGTTGAGCTGGGAGATCCGCTCTTTCACCGCTTGAAGCGTCTCCGGTTTTTTCTCCTTCTTGAAATCGGCCGATCATCGCTTCCAGTTGCTGTTTGAAGTCGGGCAGGGTGTTCGTCAGGCTTTGCTCCACTTGGTCGTACATACCGTAGGGGGAGCCGCTGCTGATCTGTTTTTCTTGCGCCTGGAGCGGGGAAACAGCACCTGATAACAGAAGAGAGAGGAAAATGAAGCCAAAGCCGAAAGAAACATGCCGACGCGTTAAGTCATTTTTTATCATTGAAGAAACCCCCTCCGTTTAGGTTATGAAGTTAATCTAGTACAAAACACAGAATTGTTTCCACCGAATTTACGGTTTAAAAAATCGTCCGCTCTCTTGAAGCTTAAACAAGGAGTCTCCATGAAAAAATGTTTTGTGGTTTTCTGGGTGGTTTTTGCGTCTTTTGTTTTCTCCCCCTCCGTTTTCGCCGCATTGGATGAAGAGGCTTCCGGCCCCAAGGGTTCGAACCTGGGCGGGCAAGAGAAAACCTCCGGCTTTTTCGTGGGCGGCGATTCGGGCGTTTTGGTGCCCTTGGGCAAATCGAGCGATATCTTCAGTCTCCACTTCTTGTCGGGCGCCAAGGGAGGATATTCCTTTAAGCGCATCCTCAACTTGCAACTGCGCATCTTGGAGGCCAACGGGCGGCTCGAGCGCAACAGCTCGAGCACCTTTTTTTTCATGACGGATGCCGAAGTGAAGGTGAATTTTTTAAGGAAGGCCTTCTCTCCCTTTATCGTCGGCGGAGTCGGTTTCTACTTTCTCGATTTCGGCGGGAGTGATCCGCTCGTGAAGCGCGATACCAATCTCACCTATATGGGCGGCGGCGGTTTCGACTATATCTTCGGATCCAATTCGGTGGGTATCGCCGGCGGGTATCGGGGGTTCTCCAACAAGGGGAAAAACTTCAAGGCGTTGGAAATCACCATTCAATACGCCTTTCACTTTTTTTAAACCCGGAACTCAAGCACGATCGGGTGATGATCGCTCGGCCTCTCCTTCGGGTCGTAATCTTCCCCTGTTTTCAAGCGAATCACTCGATTCTTCCCGCACTTCAAATTTTTCGCCGCGAACCAATCGAGCTTGAGACTGATGTGACCGCCCGCTTTTTCCACCTGGCGGTTGATCCATTCCAAAATCCATTGGGGAAACTGGTCGCGGGCCATTCGGCCCAAGTCTTCATCATTGGAGACCAGGTCATAGGTGCCGACGCCGGGTTCGTTGCAACGTTCGAAATCGAAACCTTCTCGCCTTAAAAGGTCGAACAAGGGTTTTTCGAAGCGGCGTTCCGGAAAGGGATGGTGCTCGCGGATCATTTTTTGAGGGCCGGTGAGGAGGATCTGTTTGAGAACGCTGAAGGTCAGCATGAGTCCGTTCGTGGTGTTGAGGGTGTTGGTGTTCCAATCCCCGGCGATGAGTGCGTGAGAGGTGGAAGCGCAGAGGTTAAGGACGGGTTTCAGTTGTGCCGCCCTTGTTTCAGGCGAGGAAAAGGCGTCGAAGTGGGTGCAGACGAGAGAGAGGGTTTCCGTTCCTATCTTCAAGCTTCCCATCAGCGCCCTTTTCTCTCCGAGCCGCGCCTCTTGGGACCTAAGCTTGTCGGTGGCGTTGGGGAGTTTCACGACCTGCAAATTCGAAAGCGGAAAACGGGAGAGCAGGGCTTTGCCGTGCAAGCCTTCCGCGTTTTTCCCGGCGAGATGCCTCTCCGATCCGTGCCCCTTGGTGAGATTGTAGTAAGAGGGGGCAAAGTAACAATAAAGCCCCAATGCTTCCCCGATTTCGGCAGCCACGTTGCGGTTGCCCGAGCGAGCCATGCCCCAATCCACCTCCGTCAAAAAATAGAGGTCGGCCTCCTTTAATGCGGGGTGATTTTTTAAAGTTTGGATCACCGCGTTTAGGTGTTTTCCCCGCTCGATATTCCAGGCGACGGCCTTCATGGCGACGCCAGGGGAGGGAAGTGTATGAAAAGGTCGATAAATTTCCTTCGCCATGTGCAATTGACGCTCAATTTTCCGCACCTGCTCTTGAAGGGGGGGATTTTTTCGCAGAAAGCGGAGAGCCGCTTCCTTCGGTGATAGATTCGATAAAACTTGAGAGGTTTGGCGGCAAATGGAGAGAAATTCGTCCATGAAAAGCGGATATGTCATCTTTTTGGTTGAATGAAAAGGCTTAAAAGGGGTAAGGGGACGCTGACTTTTCGAGGGAAGTTCGTTTTTGTAACGGTGCGTCATTCTTAAGCATTTCTCGCAACTTCCCCCTTCATTAGAC
The DNA here is from genome assembly GCA_046346885.1 of bacterium. Classification (GTDB taxonomy): domain Bacteria; phylum UBA10199; class UBA10199; order JADFYH01; family JADFYH01; genus JAXMHI01. Next base: position 24,736 of record JAXMHI010000022.1, read on the forward strand.
GATAAAAAATTAAGGGCACACACGAGCACGAGGGGAACCCTTTCATGGGCCTGTTCGACCTGCTATGCCCGCCGCCAAACTCGCGTGTGCCGGAGTCTTTTTCCTCCGATGCCGCCCTTTATTCGGAGGGAGCAGCCTGCCAAAATTGCCATCGCGAAATACCCGAGGTCCCCGTGTGTCCGGCGGCGGAGGCTTGGCCTTCTTCCCTTTCCCGTCCCTTAAGAGCGTTGCAAACCCATCCGGAATCGCTCCGGTGGTGGGTCGATGAAAATCATCTGCGTACCCAAATGCGCCAGCGCGACCGGAGGGGCGATTTTCCCGTGTTGCTTTCCGAGCACGACTTGCGGGTTCAGGTCGATCCCATCGAAAACAACATCCCCGGCTTAAGCGCGATCATGAACGCGGAAAGCCGCATCAACCTTCATTTGCGTGGCAACGGTCTCGACCTTTCGCTCAACCAAAATCCGCTCGTCAGCATTTCCCCCGCCAGCCTCCTCGGATCGCTTAGCGTCTATTTCGACGAAGGGTCCTTCACTTCCGACTCGTGGCTCGCCAACTGGTTCGTCTCACCTCGCAACGCCGTGCTCGCGCTCATTCCCGTGGCGTATGATCCGCAAGACGGGACGCTCTACAACCTTCGCGATTACCTGAGGCAATATTTTTCATACCGTCCCTGCGGCGCTTTTACCGAAAATCCCGAAGCTTTAGGCACACCCCTCCTCGACGGCGGTGCCCCCATTCGGGAATCGTCCATGGACGGGGGAGGGTGGCGCGAGGATCCCGGCGTTGTTCAGGACATGACCCACGCCGCCATGGGCTCGGATCTCGGCACCGGTATCTGGGATGCGGGTTGCTTTTCGGAACCGCCCGCGCTTCCCGTTCGCTTGCCTTACTTGTTTCATTACGCCCTCGATTTCATCTTGGGTCGCCCGGGTTCGGGGCATTTGGACTTGCAGCGCCTTTACCGGGAGATTTTGAGAATTCGCGCCTTGCCGCGCCCCGCGCAGCCGGCTTCATCCGCCTCCGTCGATTTTTTCTCTTCGGCCCAAGTGGATTGGACTTTAAGACCCGAGCGCGTCTCGCTCGAAAATTTCCTGCTCGAATTCAGCCAAGACCAACCTTCCATCCCCTTGCGGGTGGTGGCCGGCCCCCATGAGCTTCAATCGGTGAGCGTGGAAACCGATCTTCGTCTGGACCGCCTTTTTATCCCGGGTTTTTTGCATTTGGGACCGACGCGCGCGCATCTTCAGGCCTTGGGCCCCCGCTTGAATCTTTCGTTGCAAGATTTGGATGCCCAAATCGAACCTTTTGACGTCGGCCAGGAAGATCCCTCCCACCGGGGTCCTTTTCACATTGCCGGCGGAAGTTTAGTGGACGGAGAAGCGTATACGGAAGGTCCGGAAACCGTTCCCCCCGGTTTCCATCTGGAAGGGGCGATGAACGAGTCGTTGCGCTATTCGGCCAATTTGAGGATCTCGCTCAACCTCGAGACCCCGGAGGGACGGGCGTTTCGCCTATCCGGGCATCTCATCGCCTCGGGGACGCTCGTGCCGACGGAGTCGGGTTTGGGGCCGGAAGTGGGAACAACCCGCATTCTTTTGCAAGAGATCCGTCTGGAACCGCTAGTGCCCTCTCGCGGCGATTCCGGTTTTTCCTTTTTAAACGGCGCCCAAGTTTCGATCCACGATCTGCCGCCGCCCGGATCCCGCGCGCCGACGGGATTTCAGGTGCAAGTTATAACTCCCGCCTTGGAGGCGGCTTCTTACCGGGGAGGCCAAGTCGAATTTTTCGTGCCCCTCAGCGCCTACGATCCGGCGACGGAAACGTATTTTTCCGAAATGGAGTTTTCTTGGTTCGGTCCTCCGCGCGGAGCCTACTATCGGCCCGATCTTTCCTTTTCCGATTTCGGGACGGAGCTTTTTTTCCATCTCGACGGCGGCAGGACGGTTTCCGACGCGAACGGGAGCCTCTCCTTCCGAACTCGCGCCTTGGACGAGAATACGAGAAGTTACGAGGCCCTTTTCAACGCGGACCGTTTTTCCTGGTCTTTGCCCGCCGGCTTGTCCTTGCTTCTCGAAGAAATTCACGGACGTTTCGCGTTTGAACGGCAGGTTTCCGAACCCGGGGTTTGTGATTTCCAGGCCTCCGCCTTCCAAGTGGAAGCCAATGGGGGTTCCGCTCAGAGGGGCGGCATCTTGCCCGGTTCGATGCGCGTTTCCTCCACCGCCCGCGACGGCATTCTTTTCGGCGCGACTTATTCCTCCGCCGATCATCGCCTCGACGTGCGTCGTTTCGGCCTCCAGTTCCTCTTTTCGCGCATCGCGGTTCCCGCCTTGATCGACGCTTCTCGGGAAAGCGCCGCTTCACGGCCTCAAGTGGGTTCCATTCAATTGGACGGCCGTTTAGGCGGCCGTTGGTCGATGGATACCCGTTCCGGCGCGGGCCGGGGTCAATTTTGTCTGCTCGGAGACTCTCAAGACGTGATGCTCCGGGATTCCCGCGGTCGCCTCGTCCCGGACCCGTTGGTGGCCGATACGCGCTGGTGCGTCTCCTCCATCCATCGGGTCGATGCGGCGCATGGGGTTTTATGGGGTAATTTTCTCTTGGACACGACGGTGGATTGGGGCTTGCTGCGTTACTTCGGCATCCACCTCAACATGCGCGCCAGAGGCCGCATGTCGCACAACAATTTTCCATACAGCGGACAGGGGTACGGTTTCGTGGAACGGCTCTTTTTCGGCAATCTTCTAGAAGAACGCCGTCGCGAACTGGAAGGGCCCCGCGCGCCCTCTTCGGGGAGGACACCATGATTCTCTTCGGACAATGCGGTCGAGTGAGGCCCCGAACGGAGCCCCAACCCGATCCTCTTCTTTTCACCCCCGCCGCTGGCAACTGCACCAATTGCCACGATGAGAGCAGCGGCCCTTTGCTTTCTTCGGTTTTGGGTTGCGAGGTTGAAAACCGTTGGCCCCAAAATTTGACTCCGCTGATTCCCGAGCTTTCGGAGAATCCCTCCGCCTTTTCCTGGTGGCGGGATGAAAACCGAATGAGGACGATCTTGTCTCCCGCGGCCGCGCGTGAGGAGCTTCCCGTCCAACTGAGATATCTCTCCATTTCCGCGAATCTTTATATGCGCGACGGAACGGTGATCCGCACTTTCGTGACGGGGGATGACGATTCCCTTTCGTTGACCGGTTTTCCTTTGCTGGAGGTGGATGACCAAAGTTCCGGCGTTGGGCCTTGGATTCAGCGCCATGCGATAGGTACGGTGAACGTATATGTTCACGATGGACACAGTTACATCGGCGACAGCACCCTGAATATCGGAAATACCTTTTGGATCGGCGACGGACGCCTCACGACAAACTCGCTCGCCGCCTATCTTTTTAAGGATCCTCGAAACAAAGTCGTCGACCTTCTCCCCGTCGCCTTCGATTCCTCCCGGGGACAGACCCGAAATTTGGCGCAGTACGAGGCTTCTCCGGGTTCTTACCGGGCTTTTCCTTACTTTTTGGAGTTGGCGCAAAGGATCCGCGGCGATCGGACGCCCCATGAGATAAGTTATGCCCGCTTGTATCGCGATGTCTCCGATCTGCTCCGACTGCAGGAAGAACATCCGAATCTCTCCCCGACCCCTTCTAATCTAGATCATGGTTCTATCGGTATCGCGATCGAACCCGAGTCGATTCGTCTGCCGAACTTTTCACTCGAATTCGATCGGCGAGCCCACCGGGAGGTCCGGCATTTTGAGCCGCCGACGCCCGTCTATAATATTTTCAACGATCCCTTTCCCGAGGGCAGCCCCGCCCCGAGGTTTGTTTTCACCGCCCACGGGGTCCGGGAAGTC
>JAXMHI010000023.1:0-21754 GCA_046346885.1 bacterium
CCCGGTGTCGAGGAGGTTCGGGAGCTCATCGCTCTGCGATTGCAAGGGTATCTCAATACTTACCGAGAAATCCGCTCTTTGGGAGAAGAAGGCGCCGCCCAGCATTTGATCAACCTGGTCAAGACGTCGTCCTCTTTGCCTTTGGATTTTGCCCAGCTCTTGGCGAGGGGCCGCTATCACGGACGGGCTCTCGATCTTGCGAAGGAAAGGGAAGTGGAAAATCCGCATTTTCCCGCTTCTTATACCGCTTCGTTCCGATCCGCCCAACAAGCGCTCCGGCAAAAATACGATGTAGCCTTGATTGTGGGACCGGAGGGATTCGCCTATGAACCGATCTTCGAAGATTTGGGATTGCCCTCAATCGCCGTGAACATTCCCGAAGCCGATTTTAACGGTCCGCGGTCTTTTCAGTCGTTTGACGACCTTTCAGCACTAAAGGGAAAACGGGTGTTGGTGGTGGAAGACGACGTTCAGTCCGGCGCCACTTTAAGGGCTCTTTTGGAGGCGCTTGCCCCGCACGCCCCTTCTTTTTTGGGCCTTTACTTGGGGGCGCCGCCGAATCGCCAGATCACCGCCAATATTCCCAAGGCGTTTAAGAGGGTAGTCGTCACTCAAATCGACGAGGCGCTCGATGAGCGAGCTTTTATGAGGCACCTTCAAAGGCGTGAAACGGTTTTTATCGGTCGACGGGGTCGGTGAAATAGTTTTTAAAAAGCATGCGGAAATAAAATTGAATTTGTTGTTTTGAGATTTCTTATTTTTTTGGGGCACACGAAAAGGAAATAAGATTTATGATCCTTCGTCCCCATAATTCATCGTTGTCTTCTTCCTCTTTGGAGCGCCTTTCCCAAAGCACCCTTCAAGAAGCGTCTTCCTTAAACTCCGCTCAGGCCCTTTTTGACGGCCTGGCGAGTAGCTTCGTGCAAGAATCGACGAACTGGCGGTCGCTGGCGGCGATGATGGCCGGCGGTTTGGCGTATCGATTCGGCAGGATGGGGACGATGTTATTTTCCGGGGCGCAGCAAGCGGCGCCTTTACTAGGGTTGGCTTCCCGGGCGGTGGGGTTGGCGGCAGAGGTCACGACCTTCGAAGGGATGAATGGCTTATTGTCTCCTTCGCCGCAGGCGGGAGAGGGTCGGGGAGAGGGGCGATTTTGGAACCGCTGGCGTACCTCTTTCGTTCAATTCGGCCTTTTAAAAATGGGCGGGGCGGCGGCGATGGGGCGGAACGTTTTCGTCCAACATCTCTTTCAAGACGTGTCTATGGTGGCGGGGCATCAACTGACGGCTCGATTGGGCTTCACCCCCGCACCCGAAGGGACGCTCGTTCAACAATTCCTCCATGCGGAAGCGACCAACCTGCAATTGGGTGCCGGGATGGCCTTGGCCCATCGTTTGATGCCCGGTGTTCACGCCTTGGAGAGCTCTCTCGAGCTTTCGTTGCAATCCCGTTCAGGGGAGGTCGGTGAAGGGCCGGGAGTTGAAAATTCCCTGGGAGAAGCGTTGCAAACCGCCGACGGAACGCTTTCAGAATTAAGTTCCGCTTCCCCTCGAGAGCCCGGAGATTCGATTCGCGATCTCGCTCAACGCCCCGTTTTCATGACCGGCACGCCTTCCGATCGATCCAAAAGCGAAGGTCGGATGGAAACAACCTCCTCCGGAAGCGATCCTTCTCCGGAAAGACGGCAGGTCTTGCGGCCCTTGATCGAGGAGCATTTGGCGAACTTCGCCCAAGGCATCCGCAATTCCACTCACCGCTTCGCCAAATTGCAGGCGTTGGATGCGCAGGTGCGTCGCATCTTGGATCGAATTTACGAATCCTCTCCGGAATCCGGCGACGTTTCCCTGCGCCTCAATCGGGCGGCGGATCAGCTTTACCGGGCCGTGGGGGCTTGGAGCGGCAAGGTTCCCTTCCCTCGCTTGTCGCAAATTCTCGATCAAATTGAGCAGGGCTTAAGCCTTGTCGGCGGCAGCCTCATGGCCGAAAGGTCGGTGAGGGATTTTTGTCAAGAATTCGGCTCTACCTCCCGAAGGCCCCCGCGCCCGACGACGGTCGACCGCCCTCTCACCGGCTGGAACCTGCGAGATTATCAGGAACAAATGATCGGCAATGTGCGCGAAGACGTAGTGAATGAAGTTTCCCCTTGGTTGGGGGTGGCGTCTCCCATGCAAACGGGCAAGAGCTATTTGGCGGGCCCCATGATCCGCATGCTTCAAGATCTCTTGGGCCCGCGGACCCGCTTCGTGGTGTTGTCTTCCGCGAGAAGGATCACCACCCAAGTGAGGGAGGATCTTCTCGCCGGTTTCCCCGAGAGCGAGGTGGGGCGATACGACGGCCTCGTGAAAGATCCGCAAAGGATCACGGTGGCCAGCGTCTACAGTTTGGCCCGGCATTTGGTGGATTTCGATCCCTCCGTTCTTACCGTGTTGATCAACGACGAGGCATTCTTCACCCAGGCTCCCATTTATCGGGCAATTTATGAGCATTTCGGCGTGGGGGAAGTCGTTTCCGAGGACGGCCGCCGGGTGCTCCGCCCGAAGGCGGGTCGGAATTTGGCCATTGGGCTCTCCGGGACGGGAAACGGTTTAGAAGGCTACCATGTGAGCGGTCAGCTGGGCATTTTAGAGGCCATCGAAGCGGGTTGGATTCGCCACATGCGGGGCGAGCAGGTAATGATGCAGTTCGAGGCGGAGGAAAAGGAGAACGCCGGAGAACGCATGATCTGGTGGCCCGCCACGGCGGAAGCGGCGGATGCCTTGGTGACGGTTTACGACCAACACATCCACGGTAGATATCCGAAACCGAAAGTGTTTGCCCCAACCATTGCCCACACCCGACTTCTTTTCGAGGCCTTTCAACGAAAATATGGGGAAGGCTTTCCTCTCATGTCTCATTCCGACATGGAAGACGGGGATGTCGACGCCTCCGTGACCGCTTGGCAAAACCAGGAGGGCGCCGCCCCGCGTCCCTTGATTTCCATCAACCAACTGGCCCGCGGATTCCGCGGCACGGGCATTGGAGCTGTCTTTCATACTTGGCAGAGAGAGAGCCAAGAGGCCTTCGCTCAAACCACCGGGCGCGGCTGGGGACAGCCGGAGCGGGGCGCGTTGGGGGAACTCTACGTGCTCGAAGCGACATGGAGCCGCAGACCTGTCTTCGCCAATTTGGCCCGGCTCTTCGGTTTGGTTGATTACCCGCGGCAAAATTTCTCGACCCGCGATATTCGGGAAAAGGACGAAGCGGTTAAGCGACATCGGGAAAACGTGCAGGCGGTACGCCGGCAAATTTCCGCAGGCCAGGTTTCCGCCCTCTTCACGAAGGTCCCGCTCCTCGAATCGTGGAGGCGATTTTTCTCCGAAAGGGTGGCTCAAGAAGGGGGAGTGGGGGAGGTCGCCCGGAAAACGGGGATTTCTCCCGATCGAGTGGCCGGCTGGGCCTTAGGCGCCCTGCCTTTGCAATTATCGGAGGCTCAACGCTTGGAAAATATGTTGGGAGGCGAGGCGGCTGCGCGCGAGCAGTGGGTGAGGGCTTGGGACGAAGTGGTGGAGGAAGTCTCCGGCGGTATTCAAAGCGTGGAAGAGGGGCTGCTCGGCCAATTGGATTCTTGGAGGCGAGCCGGCGGCGATGTTTCCGACAGGGCTCAAGCCTTGGACGCACTTTTAAGAACCCACTTTCGCCTCGAGCCTCCGAAGCCCAGGCGGCATTCCTCTTGGATGCAACGGGCGACGGCCGAGATTCGCGAGAGGGCGGGCCGGGATGTGGGAGAGGAAGAAATGCGCGCCATCCTCGCGGAGCAGACGGAAGTTTTCGGCACACGCCTTGTCGATCCCGCCTCGCTCAAGTTTTTCCAAGAAAATGTCTTGGCAGAAACCCCAAAAAGTTACGAGCGTCTGGTATCCGATCATCCGGATTTAACCTTCCGAGGAAGTGGATATTACACCGATGGGTTGAGGGAGGTGTTCGTCCGTCAAGTGTTGAGGAATCGGCTCTCCTCCTCCGACGTTGCGGATTGTCCCATTCATTTGCTGGATCTCCATTCAAGTGTCTTGAAATCCCTTCATCAATTAGGGATTCAAACCGTGAGAGATTTGATGACGAGGGATTGCCTGGAGATCGCACAACTTCCGGGTATTGATTTGGCGTATTTGAAAAATATTCGACAGAGCGTGGAGACGTTGGGATTACGTTTAAGAGACCCAATTTTAGAAAGACTGAATCCCCCGCCCGCGGATTTAAACCCAGATTTACTTTTAAGGTTGAATCAGGAGGTTCAAGAAATCTTTTCCTCGAATGACACCATCCGTCATTCTTTGGTCGGTTATGGAATCCGCTTTGTTTGGCAATTGATTCAACTGAGACCGGAAGAGTTGCTGAGTTTTAAAAGTATTGGGAGAGGACATTTGCAAACCATTCGAGAAAAGTTGGAGGGGTTAAATCTTTCATTGGGAATGAGTTTTCAGTCCATGAGACAGGATACCTCTCAGGTCGAGCAATCTCCCTTGTCGTTCGAGGCAAGGGCAATATTGGACCGGCCCGTGGAAGATTTTTCAATGAGTGCTCGGGTCGTTTCTGCGCTGGAAAATTTGAAGGTTCGTTACATAGGCGAGTTGGTGCGTCTTAGCGAAGTTGATTTGTTAAAGGTGTCCCGTTTTGGCCATGGCAGTTTGCGGGAAGTGCGAGGGTTGTTGTCTCGGTACAATCTTACTTTATCGATGAGTGTGGACGACTGGGTGCCGCCCGATCAACGAACCTCTTCCGAGAATGAAGTGCCTCGGCCTTCATCCGCCCCTGAAAATCGCGCCGTTCCTACTCCCGCGCCGGAAGGGGGTGTGTCCGCCTCCGGCTCTGTCGAAACGACTCGTCAAGATTTCTTGGATCGCTCTATTGATGAAATAATCCCGCAGGTGGCATACGCAACACGCAAAGTTCTGGGCATAATGCGTCAGAGGGACATTAAGACGGTGAGGGATCTCGTTCTTCAAACGGAACAGGATATCTATAAAAATAAAAACTTGGGAAGAAAAAGCCTTAATTGGCTGAAAGAGATTTTAAGACCGTTTGGTCTTCGCTTTGGAATGACGGAAGCGGAATTGACTGCTTGGGCGTCGGCCAGTCAACAAGCTTCACCGGAGATCGCTTTATCTCCGTTGGATTCCACCCGCGTGACGGATCAAAATATATTGGATCGACCTGTCGAAGAAATAATTCCGGAAGTGCCGAGGGTAAAAACCAGAACCCTAACCGTGTTGGAAAAACAAGGTATTGAAACGGTGAGGGAGCTGGTTCTCAAAACAGAAGGCGAAATATACCGAAATGAAAGTTTGGGTCCGAAGTGTTTGGATTTATTGAAGACGGCTTTGAGATTGCGCGGCCTTCGCTTGGGAATGACGGAGGCGGAATTGGCCGCTTGGGCATTTCCCCAAACTCCGATAAGGCAATTGAAACTACCCCTTGATGCCCGCAGGGCTCTCTTGGGCCAGGGCATTCAAACCGTCGGAGATTTGCTAGCGAAAGATCGTCATGAAGTGTTGGCGACTCACGGTATCGGTTGGGCGGACTTGGAGAAAATCGAGGAGGTATTGCAAGCCAATGGTTTCAATTTGAAGGATTCACTTTTAGACCGGCTTCAACCCCTTCCCGACGGTTTGGATCCTAATTTACTTTCGACCTTGAACCGCGAATTGAGCGAAGTTCTTTCCACCCCCCGAGGGCGTCTTTTATTGGATGCGCTCAATCGATATCGCCTTCGATATGTGTGGCAAATCGTCCAATTTTCTCTTTATGACCTGTGTCGTGTGGCGAGGGTCAGTCGAGCTCAAGTGGCTCATTTGTCGGAGCGATTGGATGAGTTGGGCTTGAGGTTGGGAATGAATTTTCAAGAACTCTCCCGATGGAAAGCGGAAACTTCTAGGAATATTTTAGATCGATCCATTCAGGATCTTCCCATCGCCGTCCGAACGATTCATCTTTTAAGGAGTTTGAATGCCCACAATGTGGGCCAATTAGTTTTATTAACGGAAGAAAGATTGAGGGCCCATCCAAACTTCACGGAGATGGATTTGCAAGCCATCCGAACGGCTTTGTCCCAATTGAGTTTGCATTTAGGAATGTCCATTGCTCCCGAACTTTCACACTCGGAACTCAACACCTCCATCGACGACCTCACCATGAGCGTGCGGGCGAGCCGTGCCCTCATGCAACTTAACGTCCAATATTTGGGCGAGATCGTCCGTTACGAGGAGGCCGTCCTTACCGAGCGGTTCGGGGCGGCGATCGTCGAGGAGATTCGGACCCTTTTGACCGCAAGGGGGCTTCGTTTGGGGATGTCGGGCGAATTGCGCGATTGGACGCCCCCTTCCGGGCGTTAAAAACTCTCGATTGAAAAAAGCCCCGACTCGTGCCAACAATAGGGGCCTATGAAAAGAATATCCATTCTCGGATTTGTGTTCTTTTTTCTTTTCACCCCCCTCACTCACGCCGCCGTCAAAAAGAAAGCCCGCTCCGCCGGTTCCACCAAGGCGGAGACGAAGCCGGCGGAACCGCAGCCGGAAGAGATCGACATCTCCGGGCTTTATTATCCTAAGGACAAGATTGAGATCCTTTGGCAGGGCGGTTGGTACAAAGGGGAAATTATGTACCGGGAGAAGCCCGGGTTCTACAAAGTGCATTACGACGGCTATTGGCACAGCCGCGATGAGATTGTGCCGGTGGGTAATATCCGCAAGCCGTCCAAGCGGGTTTCCGTCATTCTCACCGAACTCAAGCCGGGAGACGCCGTGGAATTGATGGACGGAGATCATTATCGGCCGGGCGCTTTCGTCGAGGCGAAGGACGGCAAGGCCGTTGTGAAATTTAAAGACGGGGACAAATTTAAGGAAGAAAAGGTGCCCCCGCATAAGCTTACTCAAGTGCAATAAATAAGCGGATGGGATCACCCTCTCCCTAACCCTCTCCCGTCCAGGGAGAGGGGATGGCATGAGTTGTCTTTAAACCCTTTCTAATTTTTTCTGCAACTCGGGGTTCTTTTCCAGAGCCGCCGTAATCACCTTTTTCACTTTTTCATCCCGGCTTTTCATGAGGCGCGCGAGCGCTTTCAGCGACTCTTCCTGCACGCCTTCGGCGCTGTCTTTCGTCATCACGAGGAGGCGTTCGGCGGAGCGGGGATCGGAAATGAGACCCAAGCCCTCCGCCACTTTCTGCCGAACGGCCGGGTTGGCCCCGGCGCTGTCGCGCAGTAGCGAGCGCAGGGTGAGCTCGCCGTCGAATAGGTTCATGGTTTGCAGCGCGAACCTCCGCACGTCGCGGTTAGGGTGAAGGATGAGCGCGTAAACGCGGGGCATCTCCTGCCTTGCTTTAAACTCCTGAACTTTCTGAATCGTGAATAAGAAGAGTTCGTCCGGCGCCCCTTCTTGCAGGCGCGCCATCAAGACGGGGACGGATTTATTTTCCATCACCTGCGCCAAGGCCTGCGCGGCCAAGATCACGCCCGGGTTTTTCGTTTCTTCCTTCAAGACTTTTGCGAGCAATTCTTTCGCCTCTTTCATCTCCGCCTCTTTCAGCTCGGGAAGCCCGAACTTCGCAATGGCGTCTAAGGCCAGCAGGCGCAAGCTGAGAGGGGTTTCGTCTTTGGCGCTTTTCTGGGCGAAAACGATCTCGGTTTCCATCTTGTGGCGATTTTGAAAAAGCTGAATTCGGTACTCCCGCGCCAGCGATTCCACCGGGTCGATCCCAAAGGAAGGGCCGCTCCTTTTCCCTAAGCCTCCCGGCAGCGGCTTGTTTTCCGGCACGATCGACACTTTTCTCTCCGAGTAAATCGGGTCCGTCAGATAGGCTTTGAGCTTAGTATAGAGACGCGAGGCAATGGCGGGATCCTTCGCGTCGATCCAGAACATGGCGTTGAGGATTTGAATTTTTAAGGAAGAATCCTCCAGTCCCCGCCAAAGCGTTTCCCTCACTTCTTTTGCCCAGCCTTTCGAGGGTTTCACGTGGGTGAGCATTTGAAAGGCGGCGAACCTCACGTCTTCATCCAAGTCTTTCGCCAATCGGAGCAGGTCGGGAAAGAGGCGCTCGTCTTGGTAAAAACGGGGAGAGGCGTATACCGCCATCAACCGCTCTTTCTTGAGGGGGCTCTTGAGTAATTCTTGCAGTATCGCCTCCATCTCGGGCCTTTTGTGTCCCCGGGTGACTGCGGATACCAGGGCGGGGCCTTTCAGTTCAGTGACGCGGCCCGCCAAGCGAAATAACTGGTCATAGAAGGTTTGCTCCATCATCCAGGGAAGCGAGCTTTGGTCCGCCAAGATCGAGTCATGGAGGACGGGGGTCAAGATGTCGAGCCTCTCGCGCCAAGTCCAAGCGAAATTCGGGGACTCCGCCGCTTTCTCGTCCAAGTACGCCACCCATTGCCGGAGAACAGTGGGATTTTTAAACCGCTCCTCCAAGATCTTGGCGGCGATTTGATAAGTGGCGGCGTCGAAACTGCGCGTGGGCCTCTTGCTCTCCAAGAGCAGATCCAACAGCACGACCATCGTTTCCACCGGCAACTCCGGCAGGCGTTGCAATATTTTGAGGTAGCTTTGGGCCTTCTTTTCCTGCCTCGCCATGGCTTCGGCGGGTTTTTTCTTCTGATCCAAGCGGGACGGCTCCGTTTGCTCGAGCCCTTTGAGTTGGATGAGTTTAGAGGCCTTAATGCCCAAGAGTTTTTTGATTAAGAGATGGGGGTTCTGCGTGCAGATATCGTCTTCGGGGCAAGGGCTCGCCGATTCAGGAGCGGAGGGCGCCGGTTTTTCGGGGGCCTCTAAATTGTAGACCGCCGGATTGATCAAGCGGGAAGAAAATCGTTGGAGGTATTTCCGGGGAATCGCGGGGTCGTTCTCTTCGAAGAAAACCAGGTGGGCATTGACGGATTCTTCCAAATTCGGTTTTGTCTGAAAAATGTGGTCTTCCGGGTAATAAGAGTGGGGATCCATATTATCCCGCCGGGAGGCCTGGCGGATGCATGAATGGCGATCTTCCGCGTTGCCGATCTCGTTGCATTTTTCGATGATTTCCGCGGCGGATAAGAGGCGTCTTTTTTCGCCGAAAATTTTCACGGCATGAGGCAGGGGGGCACCGGGGCTCGCCGGCCATTCGGTGTAAAGGGCGTAATATTCGGGCGACAACACCACCTTGTCGCCCGCCTGCGGCGTATAAGGCGCCATAGCGCTTCGGTTGAAGACTTCCACGTAGTTTCCCGCGGCGGTCTTCAACTCCACTTGATAATCTTTGCACTGGTTCTCATCGCATTGCGCCGTGACGCGGTCTAAATTTCCGTCTTGGTTAAAGTCGGCTTCTTTGATGATTCTCAATGAGAAGTTTCCCATAAGTGCTCCTTCTTTCCTCTGTCTCTCTTAATTTCCGCCTTGTTTTCCCCAAGCGAGCGGGTCTTCCAGAAAGCGAATGATGCCTCCCAATTGAGGGATGATGTTTTCTAAGATTCCCAATTTCGCCTTGCGGGGAGGCACAAGCGAAACGCTTTCGAGGAATCTCACTTTTCCATCTAGGGTGATTTCGAAGATGAGGCGGTTGATGGACATGCCTTTTCCGGAGGAGTCGACGCCCCAGAAATTCAAGCGGTCTCCCGGTTTGGCGGCCACTTTGATGCGTCCCCAACCTTCCACGTCGGCCTTGTTGCGGTCTTGCTTGCCGGAAGTGACGTTCAGCAGGTGCAGCCAAAAGAGGGGCCAGTTGGCTTGGCATTCCTCCGGCTTCGAGAGGGAGACGTAACAGCCGTGAATATCGATGATGAAAAATTTGCCGTCGAAATGGGCTTTGAAAATCGGTTTGGTGGAACCCGCCGATTTGTCAGGAAGCTCCCCGATGAAGCCCGAAAAGGGGGAAGCACCCTGCTTAAAGTCCTTGGGATTCAATTCCGCGATTCTCGGGGGCTCGGGCTTCTTCTCCCCTTCAGGAGCCGGTTTCTGTTCCGTCCACCACGGGGCGGACAGTTCGGGTAAGGTGACGGAGGGTTTCGGAGGCGCCGCTTTGCGAGGCGGCGCTTTTTTAGACGGCGGAGGCGGCGCCTTGGGCGCCTCCTTTTTCGGGGGCGGTACGGGGCGGCGGCACGAGCCGTCTTCACTGCGCTCCGCGCATTCCCCTTGGCACCCGGGGCCCTTCAATTGGCTGGAGATGGAAGCTTCGAGTTTGCCTTTCAAATCTTCGAAGGAGGAAAAGTTCTTAAACAAGCCGCCCCAAGGTTGTTTTTGGGCATAGCGGAATTCTTCTTCGGTAAAGACGTCGTCGGCGCTCGCTTGACGCTCTTCGGAGATTTTCCGGTCGATCCCGCGCAACCAGTCGCGCAGCGAACCGGTGGAGTCGGCCGTGGGGCCCGTGACGCAGACGGGGATTTGGCCTAAGGAAATGCCGCTCATCTGCGCCCTCCCGAAAGAAACGAAGGGTCGAACGCGACGAATGAAATGAATCGAAGCTCAAAAGGAAGGATCGTTGGAATCGAAAAAGATAGGAACGCGCCCGAAGAACGGCGCGCAATGGAAAGCCCCCTCACCATGTCGCTCTCTCCTGACCCTCTCTTTGCCTGTCCCTATTTGCATTATCGGCAAGCACTCGGAAAAGTTTCACGCAAATTAGGCTTATTCCCCGGAGTTCGAAGAGGAGGGGGCAGCGCTTTCCGCCAAATCGAACAGGGAGAGGGACGCGGAACCTTTTTCCACGTAAACCGCTGCCAATCGTCCCCCCAAAACCTGGTAGGTGTAGGGAAGGTGTTGGCTGAAGCGGTCGTGCAGCAAGACGCCTTCGGGCGTTCGCGGGTACCGGATTTCGACGGGAGCGATCCTTCGCCCACCGTTTTCGATCCGGTAAAAGGCGGGATAACCCTCGTTCCAGACGCGTTCTTTGCCGGCGTTGTGAAGGTCCGAGAGGTGGCTGTTTAAGAGGTGGACCGCGAGGTACCAATTTCCCCGGTAAGGAAGGGGGGAGGAAAGGGCGCCGCCGAAGTCGACGGGGGAAGGGATCTCCCATTCCTTCTTGAACTCAAGACCGCCATTCTTATCTTTCAGTCGGTAGAGCTTCGAGACCTTGCCGTATCCCGGCACGAAGGCCTCGCGGATCCACAAGAAACGCTCCGTGCCCTCCCGGACGACGTTATGCCCGCTCGCGCCGGCGAGTTCCTCCGCGAGGGAGGGCGGGTATTCCCGTTTTTCACCCTTTCCTTTCGCGTTGAAAAGGACGTAGCGCTGTTGGGACAGCAATGCGGAAGTCCCTTCCACGATCGCTAACCGCCCATCGGGCATCTCCGGTGCATTCGCCCATTTCCGGAAACCTTGCGCGCTTCCCCGATAGACGGCGTCGTTCTGGAATAAAACGAAGGTCTCGTCGGTGGAATCCAATTGGAACTCCTTCTCCCCATCGATCGCTTCGGGCAGCACAAGCTTGCTTCGAGGCTCTTCGGGAGAATTCGAGACGAGAATTTCCCGCGAATTTTTCATTAACAGGAAAGGGCCTTCGCCGAGGGGGCGGACCATGCGAAAAGAAAGATATTTTCCGTCGATCAAAGCCACTTCCGAGAGGGCCAGCTTCGACGGCCCTTGGATACTTGCGTGGGAGGGGGATTGGATTTGTTTTTTCAAGACTTCTTCGGTGAAACGTTGAGGAAAGCCCGCGACACCGGCCACGAAAAGGGCTTGGCGGAGGGCATTGGGATTTACCGAATAAGTGACGAAGGCGCCCAAAGGGTTGGCCAACACGAGGCTCGAGATGTTCGCGAATTCCTCGCTCGAGGACACACGACGGTTGCCGTACTCGTCGACGCAGTTTTCCGAGGAAAACTCCGGATGGTGAAAGCACGAAATCGCGGACCACTCGCGCGTGTCGGAGGCGCGTTCCCCGAAGGAAAGGGAATAGTCGTGGTCTACGAAATGGCCGAACTCATGGCCGTGCGCGTAGCCCCTCGATTTGATGAAAATCCTCTCTTCTTCGGGGTGGAAGTAGGCTTGCACCTTGCCCCCGGTAGGCGAGGGAGGCTTACGGCGATCCATCTCTTCCGTCGTGATCACCGTCCAGCCGTTGAAGTTCCGGAAAAGCCCCAGGTTGAACGAACGGGGCAATCGCTCGTAGCCGGCGAGGATTTTGAGTAAATCTTCCCGCCGCTCCGGGCTTAAACTTTCGTCCTCGAAAGTTAAAACGGTTTCACGGGCGGCCTTTCCTTCGCCGCTTTCGGGGTGCGTTTCGCGAGCGCGGCAACCTAGGGAGAAAAGGCCAAAGCCTGCGACGGTTCCAATGCCTAAAAGTAAAGGCAGCATTATTGAGGCCCTCTCGACGAAAGTTCGGCCTGCGCAAAGGGGTAGGCCACGATTTCAAAGCTTAGGATTTTTGGGGAAAAGGAGAGAGTGTCCATGAAGGTGCTCCTTGAAAAGAACACCTCCTTCCGATCAGCCTAATTTTATTATCGGTCTTAAAGAAGAAGTGTTGTGGATAAGTTTTCAAAGTGAGGGAAGGAGGTTTTGCCCCAACTACTTGTGGATAACTCTAAAAAATACCCTAGGGATAGTATTTCCCCCCTTTACAGCCCAAAACCCCCGTGATAGATCCTTCTTATATTTCCTTTCTAAAAAACCGTTCGGTTGATTGCGTTTAAGGATGGGGTCAGTTGAGAATTAAACGATTAGAAATTCAGGGCTTTAAGTCCTTTGCCGATCGGACTGTCGTCGATTTCCAAACGGGCATTACCGGCATCGTCGGGCCCAATGGTTGCGGCAAGTCGAACATCGTCGACGCCATTCGCTGGGTCATGGGTGAAATGAGCGCCAAACATCTGCGCGGTCGCGAGATGCAAGACGTCATTTTCGCCGGTTCCGAGAAGCGCAACCCCGGCGGAATGGCCGAAGTAACCCTCGTGCTCTCCAACGAAGACGGCAAAGCGCCCGCTTCCTATTCCAACTTCTCCGAAATCGCCATCACCCGTCGTCTCTTCCGTTCCGGCGAGAGCGAATACGCCATTAATAAAGTTACCTGCCGGCTGCGCGATATTTACGATCTTTTCTTGGGCACCGGGGTGGGAACCAAGGCCTATTCCATCGTCGAGCAAGGCCAAGTGGGCCAGATCATCAATGCCAAGCCCGAAGATCGTCGCCGCATCATCGAAGAAGCCGCCGGCATTTCCAAGTTCAAGGCCCGCAAGGAAGCGGCCCTGCGCAAGATGGAAGCGGCCACGGGCAATCTCACCCGTTTGCAGGACGTGCTCAGCGAGTTGACCCGGCAAATCGCCTCTCTCGACCGGCAGGCCAAGAAAGCCGAGCGTTACCGCCAACTCCGCGACGAAATCCGCGTTCTCGAATGCCATTTGGCCACCGTCGATTATCTCTCCCTCACGCAGGAAACCGAGGAGGGCGAGAGGAAGCTCGGGGAGTTTTCCGAACGGGAAGCCTCCGTTTCCGCGGAGCTTTCCACGTTGGAGACGGAGGTGGAAAATTTAAGGCTTTCCGTCACTAGCGAAGAGCAAGATCTGTCGGTTTTGCAGGAAAGGCTCTATGAGAAGAACAACTCCATCAGCCTGCACGAACAAGCTATCCAATATAAAGACCGAGAACTGAAAAATATCGCGGAGCGCGAAGGGGCTCTTATCGCCGAGCTCGAGGATTTGAAGGGAAAATCGAAAAATTTAGAAGAAGACCTCAACTCCATCAATTCTGAGCACGTCAAAATCGATCTGAAAGTGGCCCAGTCCGACGAGGAGCTTTCCATCCTTCAGACCCGCTTGAGCGAGAACGAGGAAAAACAGAGAGAACTTGACCGCACGTTGGAGCGCTTGCAGCAAGAGATCCTGAAGATCGTCCAATCCCTTTCCGAATCCAGCTCGAAGCAGGAATGGATCGGCCGCCAGAAGATCGAGATCAAGGGCCGCATCGGCAAGAGCCAGGCGGAGATCGAGGAAATCGACCGGCAGTTGGGTCAATTCGTCCAACGCAAGAAAGGTCTCGAAGGAAACTTGAACGACTTCAGCCAGTTCAAGCTCGATCTCACCACCCAGTCCGGTTCGGTGGCCGAGGCCCTGGAGAGGGAGAAAGCCGAACAAGAGCGGTACAAGGCCGAATTGTTTCAGTTGAAGGAGGAAGCCTCCCATAAACGGTCCCGCTTGGCTTCCCTTGAAGAGATTCAGAAAAATTTCGAAGGTTATAAAGAAGGCGTGCGTCACGTAATGCTCAAACGCACCGCCGGCCAAGATCTGCAGGAAGTTTTCGGCACCGTGGCGGATATCGTGGAAGCCGACCCCCGTTATCAAATGGCCGTCGGCGCCGTATTGGGGGAAAAACTCCAATACGTGGTGGTGAAAAGCCAGCAGGCGGGTCTCCAAGCGGTGGAATATTTGAAGACGGAGGCCGTGGGCCGTTCGTCCTTCGTCCCCCTAGAACTGCGCAATTACGATGAAGACGATCATTTCCCGGCGGCTGGCCAGGACGGCGTGCTCGGACCCCTCAAAGAATTCGTCCAAGTGCGTTCCGATTACCAGAGCGTGGGAGATTATCTCTTCCGCGACGTTTGGTTGATCGAGAATCTCAACCGGGCGGTTCAGATCTGGAATTCCAACGGTCACCGCAAAACGCTCGTCACTTTGGACGGAGAAGTGGTGGACCCGCACGGCATCGTCTCGGGCGGTAGCCCGGAAAACCAGGCCCATGCCCTTCTCGAGAAGAAGCACGAGATCAAGGTGCTTGCCGAAGAGGCCCGAATCGCGGAAAGCAAGGTTCGGGTCAAGGAAGAGGAACTTAAGAAAAGCGAAGGCCGCATCCAGACGCTCGTTCACTCCCTGGAGAATTTAAAGAAAGATTCCCACAGCGAAGATTTGAAGATCCTCACCCTCGAAAAAGACTTAACCCACCTTCAGGCGGAACTCGACCGCTTGAGCGCCCGCCGCGACGCCCTCTCCCTGGAGATCGCCGCGTGGATGGAGGAGGAGCAGGACTTGGAGCGTGAGCTTCTCGATTGGGCGGCCAAGGAAGCCGAATGGACCGACGAGAAGAAACGAAAGGAAGAGGCCTTCGCCCAAACGAAACAGGCGGAAGCCGACCAGCAAAAGCTGTTGGACCTCACCAAGGAAGAATTCACGAAGATAAAACTTGAGACCGACACGATTCACGAAAAGAAAAGCCAGGTGGAAAAGGAACTGAAACGCCTGCTCGACGTCAAGATCGGATACACCACCCGCCATGAAGAGGGCTTGCGGGCCTTAAGTCACGGCAATCAGCAGACCGCCCAATTGAAAAAAGAGATCGTCGAATCCGAAGAGGCTTTAAAAGGGCTCATCGCCGAGGTCTCGGAGCTGAACGCCAAGAGCGTAGCCCTTCGGGAGGCGTACGAACTGCATACCTTGCAGATCAAGGAAAAGGAAATGGTGCTTCGCGAGTTGCGCAAGCATCACGACGAGGTGAAGACGGAATTGAACGGTATCTTGGTGCGGCTCACCGAGCGTCGGGGGAAGCTTCAGTTCCTGAAGGAGCAGATTTTCGAGCGCTACCATACCGACATTGCCATGATCGCTCCCGAATTTAAGGATAAGCCTCTGGAAAACCGCGACGCTCAAGAAGAAGAGCTGAGAGAGTTGAAAGAGAAGCAGTCGAAGATCGGCGAGGTGAACTTGGGCGCCATCTCCGAGTACGAGGAGCTTAAATCCCGCCACGATTTTCTCTCCGCCCAAGCGGCGGATCTGAACAGCTCTCTCGAGGCTTTGTCCCGCACCATCCAAAAAATCAACCGCAGCACCCGAAAGAGGTTTCAGGAAACCTTCGAGGCCGTCAATCGGCAGTTCGAAGAGCTCTTTCCGAAGATTTTCCAAGGCGGGAGGGCGAAGCTCGTGCTCACCGACGAAGCCAATATCTTGGAGACCGGCGTCGAGATCGTCGCCCAGCCCCCCGGAAAGAAGCTTCAGTCGATCAGCTTGCTCTCCGGCGGAGAGAAGGCCCTCACCGCGGTGAGCCTCATTTTCTCGATCTTCCTCTTCAAGCCGTCCCCCTTCTGCATCCTGGACGAAGTGGACGCCCCGCTCGACGACGCCAACGTCGACCGCTACAACAATTTGGTCCGCCAGATGATGGACCGCTCCCAATTCATTCTCATCACCCACAACAAGCGCACCATGGAGATGGCCGATGTGCTCTACGGTGTCACCATGGAAGAAGCCGGCGTCTCCAAGACGGTCAGCGTGAAGCTGAATTAAATTCCCAATTTTTCGTGAAACTCGATGAGAAGCCGCTCCGGCAATTCCCACTTTTTCGTCAAGCGGGGCGGGGGAAACCATTGGTGGGTTTTCAGGTCTAAAAGGCCGGCTCGCGAAAACTTTATCCCTTCATCCTTCAATTTTTTCTTTTGCCAATGCCCCATGCCGATTCGGTAGGTGGAGATGCCGCCCTCACGGTTGATCACCCGTTGCCAGGGAATTTTGCTTTCGGGACCTAAGCCGAACAGCACACCGCCGACGGCTCTCGCCCCCCGGGGCGCGCCGACTAGGATGGCGACTTGCCCGTAGGTGAGCACTTTGCCGTGTGGAATCGCGCGAACGACTTCCAATACCTTGCGGACGAAGGGGGAGGAAGGAGCGGAACGCGGTCGCGGACCGGAGGCCTTGGATTTTTTCATGGGGTGAATTTTATCGGTTCCGCTTTCGGGAAAGCAAACGGAAGTTTCAAGATCTTGCGGGGCAAGGAGGAAAGTTAAAGTTGGTGGAATCCTTTATCTCTCCCCGCACGGCCCCGGGAAAGGGGTGTGGTAAGGAGAGTTCGGCACGTCGAAGGAAACGGAAATCACCCTCGGCCTAAAATTTTCCCGGAGAAGATCGTCGCAAAACTGATGGGCGGCGCCGTAGATGAGCACGGCGGTTTCCCCAGGGTGGGCCCTCAAGAATTGCATTAGCTCCCGGGAGGCCCACGATTCGCGGGTGGCCATGACGAACGCCTCGTCCCTTTCGGAGCATCCTTCTTCATTTCGGAGCACACATTGCGAGTAGGCTTCGTAGTGCAGATTGTCGATGAGACTTTCCGCGTTCGTCATCACCTGGTGCCACTGAAGCTGGGGGTGCCGGAGCGCGTATAGGTTGACGGCTTCATGATGGATGATGATTTCGAGAAGCTCCCCTTGGGGCCGCGGGGGAAGCGGGCCCACGAGAGATTCTTGGAGAGGCTCGATTTCGGCGCGTTCCAAAGCGGTCGAAAGGTAGTGGTTGACCTCATTCGGGTTGGTTAAATTTCGATCGAGCCCCTCGGAAAAAACGTGACGCGGTTGCAGGGCCTCCAAGAACTTCAAAATTTCCCATTGGTAGGCCTCGGTATAATATTGGTGTCTTAAGTAAGCTTGAGGATCACGCCTCAGGAAATCTTCCTCCAAATCCCAACGGCTGTAGTGGGCCTGGCGGATGAAAATCACCGTGCCCACGCGCGGGTCTCCGGGCAAGTCCGTTTGAACCCTCCGAATCCCTTCAGAACGTAAATTTTCGACGGTCAGCGTGGGGCCCGGAGTAGAGGGTCTCCGGCGTGAACAGCCAAACATCGCGCCTCCCAGCCCCAGCGCCACTTCTTCAGGAGAGGGTGGGGGATCGATGCCATAGCGCATGTTGCGCAGTTGTCGGCCGATGCTGCGGAAGAGGGAGACCGCTCCGTCGACCCAGTCGTGGCGCTCGGAGGGATAAAGCGGTTCAGGCCTAAGCATCGCTTCCGCGACTACCTGGGCTTGCCAATCGCGAAGATAATCATTGATATTGTTGTTTAGCAGGGGATTCCATTTCACGGGTTCGGGGGAGCGGCAGAGAAAAATTTGGGGGTTTGAAGTCGGGATGTCGCAAGAAGAGGAAAGAGAGCTGCGCGGAAAAATCGGCAGCGTTTCGCTTGATTCTGGAAAGATCGAGTGAGAATTCCCGTTAAGATTGAAAGAAAAAAGGGGCATCGCTTCGTGTTCGGATGCCCCGTTTCATGGATAGAAAATCATCGGCATCTTCATCAAGAAGTTTCTGATTTTTTTATGTTTTTCGGAAAGAATCTGGAGGAAGATGGGAAATTTTCTAAAGAAGCCGTATGGAGGACCTTACCTCGGAAACCAGGAAAAATAACTTTAAATAAGATCAAGATTGCGGTGCCATCGATCGCGTATATCAGAAAGTAAAAGATGGCGGGGCTTAAATCGTGGAACTCGCGGGTTCGGAGAAAACCGAAGGCCCCCGGAAGCAGTAGGCAAAGAGTGACGAAACACCGATGGGTGCGGAAGTAACGAATCATCGCCCCTTTCCAAAGCTTCCAGAAAAAATGGGAAACGAAGAAAAGGCCTATCACGGAGCTAAACAAATGAAGTAACTCGTATAGGGGTAGGCGACGATCCAACCAGATGACGTGGGTCGTATTCACCCAAGGAAGGGAGCCGAAAATGCCCGTTTGGTGGGTAAAAGCATCCCATAAAATATGGCTCCAAGCCCCGATGAGGATGGAAAGGGCGAGCTTTAAAAGAAGGCGGGGCCGAAAAAGGGAAGAGGGGAGAGCCTTTCCCGTCCTAAATTTCCATAGCGATTTCAGTACGAAATAGAGCAACATGCCGCAGGGAACGTCGAGCAATAGGCTCCCCGCCGCCGTATGGGCGAAACGCGCCTCCCGGAAGCGAAAGAAGAAATAGCCTAAATCCGGGCTTATACTCCCTAAAAAGAGGGCTTCGAAGTGAAGGAAACGGGGGCAAAGTTTCCGGAGCGGCAGGATGGCGGCGGGATGAGAGAAGGTGAAGGGCATATCCCCCATCAAACGCCCTCGCGATGAAAATACGATGAAAAGGAAATGAATAGAGGATGAAAAATTTTAAGAAAAAAGGTGAGTTGAAATGACGTCAAAATTATTTTCCGAATTGGGCCTTTCCCCTGAATTGCTGAAGGCGGTCGATAAAATGGGTTTCGAACAGGCTTCCCCCATTCAAGCGGGGGCCATCCCCCTGTTGATGGAGGGACGGGACGTGGTCGGGCAGTCGCAGACCGGTTCCGGCAAGACCGCGTCCTTCGGCATTCCCGCCGTGGAAAAGGTCGAAGTTTCCAAGCGGGCGGTGCAGGTGCTGATCCTTTGCCCTACCCGCGAGTTGGCCGTGCAGGTTTCGGAGGAGATCCATAAGCTCGCCCTTTATAAGAAAGGCCTGGTCGCGTTGCCGATCTATGGGGGACAATCTTACGATCGCCAGATTTCCGGTTTGAAACAGGGAGCTCACGTCGTCATCGGCACTCCGGGGCGCCTCATGGACCACATGCGCCGCGGTACCCTGAAGCTCGATTCCCTCAAGATGGTCGTTCTCGACGAGGTGGACGTGATGCTCAACATGGGTTTCCGCGAAGACATCGAGCTCATCCTTCAAGCGACTCCCGAAACGAGGCAGACGGTTTTTTTCTCCGCCACGATTCCCCGGCCTATCCAGCAGTTGATCGAGAAATTTTCTAGCAACCCGGCGCAAGTCCGCATCGAGCAGACGGCGATGACCGTGCCGACCGTCGAGCAGATTTACTTTGAAGTAGACCGCCGCTACAAGGTGGAGCTGCTCACGCGGCTCGTCGACCTGAAAGACCTAAGGTTCGGGATCATCTTCTGCAATACCAAGAGCATGGTGGACATCCTCGCCGATCAGCTCAACGCGCGCGGGTATTCCGCCGAGGGGCTGCACGGGGACATGAACCAGGCGCAGCGGGACCGGGTGATGAACAAATTTCGAAAGTCGGGCCTCGAGTTCCTCGTGGCGACCGACGTGGCCGCCCGCGGCATCGACGTGGATGACGTGCAGGTGGTGTTCAACTACGACTTGCCCTACGACGGGGAAGATTACGTCCACCGCATCGGCCGTACGGGCCGCAAGGGCCGCAGCGGCATCGCCATTTCCTTCGCCGCCGGGCGAGAGGTGTTTCAGATCCGTAACATCGAACGCTATACGAAGACGAGAATTCAACGGGGTCGGCCGCCCAGCATGAGCGAGGTGGAAGAGGCGCGGGCTAACGTGTTTCTCGACAAGCTGAAAAACACCCTTCGAAGCGGCCGCTACAAACGTTTCGATTCTTTAGTCGAGAATCTCCTCGAAGAAGGCTTCGCCTCCACCGATATCGCTTCCGCGCTGATCCACCACCTTCAGGCCGGAGATACCGCTCCCGCCCTCAAGGCCTCGCCGAGGGAAGAAGGGCGCCCTGCTCGACCGCCCCAACGCGAAGAGAATGCTCCGCGCCGAGCGGAACCCACACCGCGGCCGAAAAACGCCGCTGTTCCGTCCCGTCCTGTGCCTGCCACCGCCAAGTCCGCTTCTGCGCCCATTGCCGCCAAGCCCATCCCGGCGCCCGTCGTCTCGAAAAAAGCATCAAAACCAGAGCCGACGGCGCCCAAGAAAAAAGCCAGCCGGGCGACGCCGGAAGGGCAAACGCGGCTCTGGATGAACCTCGGTGAAGAAATGGGCCTCACGCCGATCGACGTCGTCAATTCGGTAGTGGGGGAAACCGGTTTACCGGGAAAAGTGGTGGGAAAGGTAGATGTTCGCCAGCGCCACTTATTCGTGGACGTCGCCAGCGAGCATGCGAAAAGCATCATTTCCAAGCTCAATCGCACACAGATTAAGGGCCGTAAGGTGAAAGTGAAAGTGGCGTAAGGTGAAGGGGAGGTCCCTTATTTCACGGCGCCGCATTTCATGGTCTTCAAGCCGTCCTTGAAAAAGACGCTCATCTTGTCGGGGGGCGTGACGCTTACGACGAGGCCCACTCCGAAAACCGTGTGCTCGACGTAGTCATTCAAGTCGTAAGCATGGCTCATGGCGTAAACTTTCGGCATGCTGACGGGCCGCTCGAGCTTGGCCAGCCATTTCTCGTTTTGCTCGCTCTTTGAAGGAGAAGTGCGGGACTTTCGAGTCTTTTCCGGAACAACCTTGTCTGGGTCAGACCGTCGGTAGTTCCTCTCGGTCTTGCAGGTGAAGCAAAGGAGCCTTTTCGGCTTTCCCTCCTCCACGCGGATGATCCGGTGGTTTAGGTCCAGTTTGCATTTTGAGCAATAATAGATGATCTCATCGAGCATTTTATAAGTCGTCATAATAGCGAGACTTAAGCCTAATCGGAGAAAACCACAATGGCTTAAATGAGGTTTCAAATTTATCCCTTTTCAACGGGGAGGTCAGAGGCTAAAAAATGAAAGATGCCTTTTCCTCTCCACTCTTTAAGCCCTTGTCAAGAGAGGGCGCACGAACTCCTTCAAAACAGCCGAGATAACGTTTTTCTCACCGGTCACGCGGGAAGCGGGAAGAGTTTTTTAACGCGTCACTTCTTGAAGGATAAAGACCGTAAAAAATTTCCCGTGGTGGCCAGCACCGGGGCGGCGGCCGTGCTCGTGGGCGGCCGGACCTTCCATAGCTTTTTCGGGTTGGGAATTTTAGAGGGAGGACCCGGTCCCACGATCGAAAAGGCGCTTGCGGACCGGCGCTTGGTGAAGCGCCTGCGCGAAATGGAAGGCTTCGTCTTAGACGAAGTCTCCATGATTTCCGGGCCCACTTTAAGCGTGGCGGAAACCATTTGCCGAAAGGTGCGCGATCATTCCTTGCCTTGGGGAGGCGCCCGTGTGATCGCCGTCGGAGATTTCGCCCAATTGCCTCCCGTGAATCCTCACAGCCGAAAAAAGGAATGGGCTTTTTTAGATGAAGCTTGGGAGAGATCGCGATTCGCGCCGGCCGTCCTCAAAAGCATCTTGAGATCCGAAGACGAGACTTACCTTCGCGTGCTCAACTTTATTCGCGA
>JAXMHI010000024.1:0-19696 GCA_046346885.1 bacterium
TTGCGGGGGATTGGAAAAAAATTATCCAACGCGGGTCGGTTTTACGAGTTCTTGCGGCAGCAAATCCAGATAATGGGCGTCTTCCCAACGGTTGCCCAACCAAATCGCCTCGCGCCGAGTTCCCACGGGCTTAAAACCCAGCCCCTCATGCAGGCGGAAGGAGGCCTCGTTCTTCCCGATGATCTCGGCGATCAGATTATGGAGCTTCAGTTCTTGAAAGGCATAATGGCACAAAAGCCAAACGGCTTCCTTGCCCAACCCTTTTCCTTGATATTTTTTCTCTCCGATCACGAGCCCCACTTCGGCCTTCCGGTTTTCCCAATCGATCTTCATCACTCCGCCGTCTCCGATCAACTGGTCTTCGGAGAGATAGTAAATGGCGAAGATCCTATCGACGGCGCTCTGCCTGGCCACTTTCACCCACTCCAGGTGTTGTTCGACGGTCGTCACCATTTTCATGTCGCGTAAATGGCCGAAAATCTCGGGATCATTCATCCACTTCGTCAAGGCGGGCGCGTGCTTCTCGTCCACGGGTGACAAATAGAGCCGGTCGCTCCGGCAAACGACGATGTTTTTGTTCTTTGTCATGATGGAGACACCATCTTTAAAAACTCTTCTTCCGAAATAACCCGTAATGCGGCCCCTTTTTCAATGAGTTTCTCCGCCTTCACCCACTTATTTCCCTTCTCGCGGTTCTTATACCCCTCCGAACCGATCACAAGGTAGTTTAAATCTTTCGTCACCCCCGAGGCAACCTCGCCTCCGTCCTTCTCCACGAGCTTCTCCGCCTCGCTCCGTTCCATGGCGGCGAGCTTTCCGGTGAAGAGAAAGCTCTTGCCGGTAAGCGGCCCTTTCTTTTCCACGGGAGACTCGCTCACCTTCACATACTTGAGCAACTTGTCGATGAGCGGGCGCTTTTTCCGGAGCCCGTCGTTCACCTCGCGGGCGATGACGGGGCCAATCGTGTGGATGGCGGAAAGCTCCTCTTCCGTCGCTTCAAATATTTTCTTTAAAGACCCGAATTCTTTCACCAAGATTTTCGAAGAATGCCGCGCCAGTTCGCGAATCCCCAAGGATTGAAGGAAGACCTCCAAGGGCATTTCCCGCTTTCCCTGGATGTTGCCGATGAGCTTGGTCGCCAAAATTTCGCCCATGCGCTCGAAGGAAAGCAGGTCTTCCTTCGTGAGGGTGTAAAAATCGGCGGGATCTTCCACCAAGCCACTGTCGTGGAGCTTCTCGATGAGCACGCCCCCGAAGCCGTCGATCTCCACGGTCTTCAAAAAATGCTCGAGTTCGCTCATCTTCGCGGCGCGGCAGTTTTTCACGTTGGTGCAGTAGAGGAAGTCGTCGCGGATCTCGGTGGGATGCCCGCAAGACGGGCATTTCTCGGGCACCTTCACGGGCTTCCCCTGCTTCTCCAGCACCTTCTCCAGATAGGGAATGACCCCCCCGGCCCGCACCATCGCCACTTTCGCGGGGATCGTCACCCCGAGCTTCTGCAGTATGCCGAAATTATGCAGAGAAACGTGCTTCACCTGAGCGCCGGACAGTTCCACCGGATCCACGATGCCGATGGGCGTGATCACGCCGGTGCGGGCGACGCTCCACTCCACTTCGCGCAGGGTGGTTACGCCCGAGTCCCCCTGAAATTTGTAGGCGATGGCCCATCGGGGATGATGGGCGGAGGATCCAAGGCGTTCTTGTTCGCTTAAGGAATTCGCCTTGTAAACGACGCCGTCGATCTCGTAATCGAGCTTGTCGCGCTCTCCCAAGAAACGGTCCCACGGTTTTTGGAGGGTCTCTTCGTCCTTCTTGAGAACTCGGGTCTCCACGGTCTTAAAACCCATTTTCTGGAGAAAGCGGATCTTTTCGATCTCCTCTTCAAACTCTTTCCCCCTCACGTCGTAGGCGAAAAACGAGAGTCGATACTCGCCCGTCTTCTTAGGCTGTTTCTGCTTGATGGCCCCCGCCGCCAGATTGCGCGGGTTGGCGAACTCTTCCTGAAAGGTTTTGAAGACGGACAACGGCATGTAAACCTCGCCCCGCACCTCGATGCCCGGCTCGGATACCTTCTTCGGGATGTCGGGAACGAAATGGACGTTGGCCGAAATATCCTCGCCCTTCACGCCGTCCCCGCGGGTGGCCGCCAGAGCCAGCTTACCGTGCTCGTCGTAACGAATTTCGACGGCGGCCCCGTCGATCTTGGGGGAAACCACCACGTCTCCCTCGAACTTGCCCGCCCAATCGACGAGGTCCTCGAGTTTGTAGCATTTATCCAGCGAAAGCATGGGAGAGGTATGGGCGATTTTGGGAACAACCACTCCCTTGCGAATATCCGACCCGATCTCGAAGAGCACCTTCGAATCGGGCTTCATTTTCTTGAGCCGCTCGACGAGCCGGTCGAAATCGTAATCGGAAATCTCGGGCTTCTGATCTTCGAAATAGAGCTTGTTGTGGTGGCGGATTTCTTTTTCCAATTCCGGCACGGAGAAGGCATCGATCTCTTTTTGCGACAGCTTTTTCACAAGGGCCCCCGGGGAATGAACATCTTGTCGAACTCGATGCAGTGGTTCACCGCGATCACCCGCTCCCGATGCCCTTCGAAGGTAAGGTAGGTGACCGAGGCGTTGTCGATGCGCAGTTGGTAGAGCTGGTTTAAGGGAAGCTTCATATAATGGAGCACCATACACTTGATCCAGTCGGCGTGGCTCACCAACACCACCTTACCGTGCGTCCTACCCTTCCGGATCTCTTCGATGAAGGCCACTCCCCGCTCCCTCACGTTCTGCAAGGACTCGCCGGTCACCCCGACCGCCTTTTCCGGGTACTTGTAATATTCGACGTAATCGGGTGAAGAGCGGATTTCGTGAAAGGTTTTGCCGATCCATTGGCCGTATTCGATCTCCCGCAGGGCGGGTTGCAGCTCTAGGGGAAGACTCCAGTGCTGGTTTAAGATCGAGGCGGATTCCATGGTGCGCTGAAGGGGCGAGGCGTAAAGGGACTCCACTTTAAGCGGTGCCAAACGCTGCCCCAAGGATTTCAACTGCTGCTGGCCGGTGAGGTTGAGCCCGATGGGCCCGTCGCCCATGATGCGGCGCTCCCGATTCCAATCGGTTTCGCCGTGGCGGATGAGAAGGATTTCGAGCATGTCATTCCCTTAAGACTTACTTTCCGGGGAGTCGCCCGTCGGCTTCGACCGGGCCATTTTGAGGCTTAAGAACGTGAGGAGAAGCACGGCCGCTCCCAGCACTCCCCAAAGCAAAATTTGTTGCTGTCCCTCTTCGGTCTTGATCGACGGGCGGTCGTTGAATTCGGGGTTCGCCTGCAACGGCCCGGCTTGAGCCTCCGCGGGGTTCACCGCCATCACCGTTTCCTTGACCTGCGCCAAGTCATACTGGGGAGCCGTTTCCTTGGCGTTCCCGAGCAGCAGGGTGTAAGTGCCGCCGGGCGCCACCCAGTACATGGTCGGCACGGTTACTTTCGCCTGAACGGCGTCGATTTTCAAGGGAGTGTCGTTGCCGTCTTGAACGACGAGCTCCAAAGTTTCGAAAGGCGTCGAGGGGAGGGAAATTTTTAAGTCTTCCTTCTCGCCGTTTTTTCGCGTGAGACTCCCGCGGGCGATCACCTCTTCGGAAGCCGTACCGGGGCCCGCCGACAATCGGTAGGCGCGGTCGAAGAAAGGGGCGTCCGCCGAAACCAGAATCTCGCGGGGATTCAAGTTTTTGAATGGGGCATGAAGGCGGTAGCGGGATTCTCCCTTTTCCGTTTTCACGGGATCCAACTTGAGAGCGACGACATCCTCCTCTCCCTCGTTTTGAAGGAAATAAGGCCATTGCCGCGACTGATTGTCCACGATGCGCAGGTCGGCCGCGTCGGCTTTGAGAACGGCCAAGTCTTCCGCCTTCAGAACCAAGCGATTCAACCCGTCCCCTGAATTCTCCACGGTGAGAATCCGCCGTTGGGTATAAGGCCGGGGATCCAGCAAAGCCCCGGGGCACATGGCGAACTTCAAGGGCGAAGTATTGTCGAAGAGAGGGTTCGAACGCTCCTCCCCCAAACGGGCGAGGGAAGTCTTCGAAAAGTCGAAGGCGCCTTCGTCCCCTCCTCCCTTCAGCGACGAAAGGCCGCCCAAATCGTAACGGGGAGAAGGCGAGCGCCCCCCTCCGAAACGCAAGAGGCCCGCGTTATAATATTTCTTTCCCTCTGATTCATCGGCGAAGGGCGGCAGCGGCGAAGGAAGAGCCAGCGAGAAAAACAACACCGGTTGCCTGACGATCGCGGTGACAATGAGTCCTTCGAGCGCCGGGCTATCCCCGTTTTCGATTTCTACCCGAGGGCGATCGCCCTGCGCCGATCTTAGGCCCACTTCGAGGTTCTCCACGACCTTCTCTCCCTCGCGTCTGAAGATCGTCGCTTCTCCTAGGGTCTCTCCGGCGGCCCCCGTTCCCTTATCTTTCACCCGGACGGGACGCAAAAAGAGAGGCGCGGACGTGGCGATTTTCAAGCGGTCGGGAATGAGCCCTCGGGGCCGCGCGAATTCGAGGACGGTCTTACCGCCTTCTTGCTGGCGGGAAAGCTCTTTCAGCGTGATTTCCAGAGGCTCCGGCGCCTTCGGGGGCGCTTCGCGGGAAAGTTCATACGCCAAGGCGGGCTCTAAATAGGCTTCCTCCCCTTCGAGAGTGACAAGCAAATGGCGCTCCGTCTTGTCGCGCAGGGGAAGGTTTAAGTTTTCGGTGGAGTTAGAGAAACGGAAGACCGAGGCGGAAACCCACTCTCGGTTATAAGAGCCGTCTTCCCCTTTCTCCGAAATCTTCACCTGTTTGACGAAATCATTCTTCGGCGTCTCAAAACGCAAACTCCACGAGCGGATGTCTTCGGGAATCTTCGGGAACTCGATCTCGTAGGTCTCGACGAAACGGGAAGGCTTGCCGGCGATGCGCACCTCTTCCCGTTTCACGTTGACGACCTTCGCGGAAATCTCCCCGGTGGCTTCCTTTCGGGGCATCTGAAAACCGCTACCGACGAAGTAAGGCACTTCCTTGCCCGTCGCATCAAAGAGGCGCAGGTCGGATAAGTCCGGCCGACATTGCGTGACCACCTCTGGAGGAAGCGGCAACTGCTGTATTCCCCCTTTTTGAATGCGCACCTCCGCTTCTTCGGGAAAGAGCTTGGCCAAATCCTGGCCGGGCGCGGCCTGCGTGCGTGCGGAAAAAAAGCCCATAAGCCCCGCGGCAATGATCAAAAAAGGACGGAATCTCATTTAGCCTCCGGTTCGGTTTTGCGGAATACGAAGCGTTGATACGCGAGCGAAACGATGAGAAGCGAGAAAGCAAGCCCCACGAGCGACATCACGCGGTAAAGGTCTTTGAGCTCCCCTAGGTCGTAGAGGAACACCTTGCCAATGGTGAGCACGAGGAAGATGAGACTCACCCAACGCAGCCCCTGGCTGCGGCGGGCCATCCCCACGCCGAGGAGAATGATGGCGTATACGCCCCAGGCGATGGAGGTGGTCAAATCGCGGGCCGGATGCCGCTCGAATTGGAGCGAGAGGAAGGAGTTCGTGGAGAACCAATCGGCGATGGCCAGGTTGATCCAGACGAAAATCACCGCGATCGCCGAGATGCCGGTGAGGATGGAAAAAATCGGCCAGGGTTTTAGGTAAAGCGGCCTCTCCCACGGCCTCGCCCGATCCTTTTCCAAGGGGCTTAGCACGAGGGCGGAACCGATGAGACTCACGGCCGGTACCCAGTAGGTGTACATCAGCCAATTCACGATTCGCCAAGCGGAGCGCTCGTGGTAGAGCAAGACTTCGGAATTAAAGATGAGTCGTGCGGTGACGGTGAAAAGAAGGGCCACCGCGAAGTATTTAAGCCCCGCGTGATCGAGGCGCTTCCACAAGAGGACGAGCAAGAAGCCTTCGATCGCCCAGCCGATGGTGATCCATTCGTTCTTCAGTTGCAACGGGATCGCCACGCTCACGAAGCCTAAGGCGACCGCCAAGAACCACACGAGCTGGTTCTTCCGTTTCGGGTCGTCGATCGACCCCATCGCCTTCACGCGGGAGGCCGCGGTAAGCGAAATGAAGCCTAAGGCCACGGGTAGGATGCCGATGAAGCGGTCCCCGTACAAATCGACGAAAAGCTTCTTTAAGGGATAAAACCACAGGGGGCCCGTGATCGCGCCCGCCATCCAAATCCATCGATCTTCCTTGAAACGCTTCGCGAAAGCGAAAGGCCAGAAGGTGAAAAGGAGCACGGTCGCCCCCTGAAGGATGAAACCGCCCAAGATCCACCCCTTTTCAAACTGCAGGTGAGGATAGCTCCAGGTCCAATCGGCGTGAACAAAGGCCGTCACCAAAATCGCAACGAGAGCCCACACCCCCTGTCCCAAGCGGGTGGAGACGAGCAAGGCCAAGCAGCCGAAAAAGACGGGCACCACGAGAAGGGCGTAAAACGAAAGCCCCGGGGCTAAATCGGGATTCAAAAAGGAGGAGAGGAGCAAAACCGAGAAAAGGGCGGCGGAATGCTCCAGCAAAACCCCATCCGGCTTTCCCCGCCGCAAAAGGGCTAAAAATTGATAGGCCAACGCCCACGCCACGGGCACTAAAAGGTAGAGGTGAAGAGGCCAGGCCACCTCCGCGGGGAGATGAACCACTCGATCCCAAGCGCTCGCTAAAATAATGCCGAACAAGAGGGCGGAGAACAGGTGAACGATGCCCCGCCTCGGCAAGCTCCCCCGCCTCGCGTGGATCGCCGCGTACAGCGCCCATCCCGCCAACCACGGGGTTAAGAAAAGACTCGAGAGAAAATGGAAGGCAACCACCTGAACGAGCGGAAAGCCGAAAGAAGAGGCGAAGGCGGCGGGGAGTGGTCCCGTCAATTGCAGGTTCTCCGGTTCTTTCTCCACCCAAAATTCCATCATCACGGCCAAGGCAGCCATGAGGCCCACCGATTCCCAAAGCCTTGCGGAAAATGCCAACTCGCTTCCTTGGAAAGAAAACCACACGACGGC
This sequence comes from bacterium, assembly GCA_046346885.1. Taxonomy (GTDB): domain Bacteria; phylum UBA10199; class UBA10199; order JADFYH01; family JADFYH01; genus JAXMHI01. The sequence continues at coordinate 7,012 of JAXMHI010000024.1, forward strand.
CGTGACAAAGAGGCTGGAAGCGGTCGTCAAGGAAAGGATCAATCGTCCCCACAGAGGACGCAAAGGCCCGAAGGTGAGAACGTTTAAAAGGAGAAGCAAAGCGAAAATCGGGTAAAAATGCCCGTCCCAAACTCGGGCTCCGGCCAAGAAGAAACAAAGCACGAAAGAAACGGAGAGCGAGATGACTTGCCCCCACGACAAAGCCGCCCTTTTTTCTTCCGCCACGCGGAAATGAGCGAAACTGAAGAGGAGCGAGAAAACGGCCAGAGAACCCAGCACCTCCCACGCCTTCGAAAACGAAAGCGTATGGCTGCAAAGCCATACGACGATCGTCGTCATCGTAGCGCTCGCCGCGCTGGTAAGCAGGAAGGCGTAACCTTGCTTTCGATCCACCCAGAAAGCTAAGCCGCACAGCACGAGAAGCAACGCCGAGATGGGATAGAGATGCTCTCCCAGCCGGGCGTCTCCGGCGAAATAGAGGGAGAAGAGAAAAGGAACAAGAACGGCCAAGGCCTGCTGCCCCGCCCCGCCCTTCTGCCCCTTCTTCGTCGCCCGGAGTCCGCTGAAGGCGAAAAAGAGGGCGAAGAGGATGAGAACGCCGATTCCCAAAAACATCCGGTCCGGCCCCATCTTCGCGAAGATCCAAGCCGCCTCGAGCAGGAAGGTCCCGATCATGGCGAGATACGAAATGAATGACCAACGCTGCTTCTGCGCCACCCAAAGAAATCCCACGTCGAGGAGAAGCACGTAGGTGAAAAGGCCGATGGGATTATCCTTTCCGCTCGAAAGAAGGAGCGGCGTGAGAAAGCCGCCCACCAAGCCCAAGACGGCCACGAAAAGCGATTGGTAGCGGATGGAAAGGAGCGCGCAGACGACGGTCGTCAAGATCATGAGGACGAAAGTAGGCGTCGTCCCGATGAGTTGATACAGGGTATGGGCCGCCCAAAACGAGGTGTAGAGCAGAACAACTCCCGCCCCGGAAAGGGCGTTGGGAACCTGCGCGTATTTCTTCTTTCGGAACCATTCGGAAAAAACCAAGCAGAGAAGCCCGCCCACGGTGCCCATGACGACGCGAACGACGGGCGTGAAGCGGATGAACCCTTGCTCGACGGAATACTGAAAGAAAAGGAAGGCCGCGATGGCCAATACGATGCCGCCCAACAAGGCGGCGCCGCGGACACCGATCCAACGCTCCCATTCGATGCGCGGCTTGGGAGGTTTGGGCGGAGGGGGTGGCGGCGGAGGTGCGGATTCTCTTGGCGGAGAAATCGGAGGTTCCACAGGAATACCCTGCGGAGGAGAAACAGGCTCGGAAGCCGGTGCTCCCCCTAAAGCCTGGGCTTCTAACTCGGCGTCCGAAACGGGCGGGAGTTCGGGAAGCGATTCCTTCGCGGTGGGGGCGAAAACGTCCATTCCCGCTAAAGGGTCTTCCCGAATTTCCACGGGTTTCGAGAGAACGCTTTCTTCTCGAAGCTCCCTTCCCTCCTCTGCTCCCATCGGGATCGCTTGTGGAACTTTCTGAGAAACGGGAGAAGTCTCCCCTAAGGCGGAAGCCAACTTCCCAACGCGCGCGTGAAGACTTTCCACGTCTTTTTTCAATTCTGAGTATTGTTGGGAAATCTTTCGGAGCTTAAACGCGCGGACAATTGCAACGACGGCCAGCACGAACACCGTAAATTCGAGCATCTTTCCCCCTCTTTTTTTAGGGGCTCGCGTCGCCCCCTCCATGAGCCAAGCTCATGGAGCCTCCCCCTCTCGCGCACTTTGTTCGCTATTTGAAATGGAAGAAGAGACCTATTTATACCATCCACCCGCCCAAGTCCGAAGCAATTTCATAAATTTAGATTTACTAATTTTCATTTTACTGGTTTCTATAGATTTATGATCAAACCCGAAAAAATCGTGCTCCCCAACGGAATGACCGTCCTCCTCATCGAATCGCATCAAAGCCCCGTGGTGGCCTTCAACGCCTGTTTCCGGGTGGGAAGCGTCGTCGAAAACGAGGCGGAGGCCGGCCTCTGCCACTTCATCGAACATATGATTTTCAAGGGGACCCCGAGTCTGCCCGCCGGCCAGATCGCCAGCACCATCGAGGCCTCCGGCGGTGAAATCAACGCCTATACGAGCTTCGACGAAACCGTCTACTATTGCACCGTTTCCTCCCGGTATTTCGAGGAAGGCTTAAACGTTCTTTCGGACGCGGTGATGAATCCGCTCTTCGAAGAAGAGGAAATGGCGCGGGAAAAACCCGTCATCATCGAGGAAATCAACCGCTCCCACGATACCCCCGGCAAGGTGCTCTCCGAATCGCTCTTTAAAACCGCCTTTCACGTGCACCCCTACGGCAAGCCCATCATCGGCACCAAAGAGACGGTCAACAGCTTCACGCGTGAATTCGTGACGGATTTTTACCGGCGCTGGTATGTGCCCCGAAATCTCGTCTTCGTCATCGCCGGGGACTTCGACTCGAACGTGGCGAAAGAAAAAGTCGCCCGCATTTTCGAGTCTTTCCGCGACGTACCTCCTCCCGCGCTTCAAATTCCCGTCGAACCCGAACAAACCCAATCCCGCTCGATCCTCGTGCGCAAACCCATCGAATCACACTACGTTCAGATGGCTTTTCCCATTCCCGACTTGACCCATCCGGACCTGCCCGTGCTCGACACGTTGTCGCACTTGATGGGAGAAGGCTTAAGCTCCCGCTTGGAGCAGCGGATCAAAGAGAAAAAAGGGCTGGTCGATTCGGTCTATACCTACGCCTATACGCCCCGTTCTCCCGGACTTTTCGTCATCGGTTTCACGGCGCAAGAGAAAAAGATTCTCCCCGCCGCCACCGAAATCTTGAAGGAAGTGTTCAATCTCGACCACGACCGCATCTCGCACGAGGAGCTCTCGCGGGCACGCATCAACATCAAAAGCGACGCCTGGTACGAACGGGAAACGGTGGAGGGACTCGCCCGCAAGTACGGTTATTTCGAAACCATCGTGGGCGACTATGCGTTCGACCGCAAATATTATCAGAAAATCGACGAAGTGGATCCGGACGCGGTCCACGAAGTCGCGCAACGCTATTTTCAGAAGCAAAAGCTCAACTTGGCCTTGCTCATTCCGGAAAGCAGCAAGATCACTTCGGAGATCTTCAATCCCGATTCGGTGCTGGCCAAGTCTTCCCCGAAACCGCCGAAAAAGAAGCCCCCCCGCAAGGAAGTGAAGCTGGTGAAGTTGAAAAACGGCCTAAAACTCGTCTTCAAGGAAAGCCCGAGGCTGCCACTGGTCGCCATGCGCCTGGTGAACTTCGGGGGGCTGCGCTACGAATCGCGGAAGAAAAACGGAGTTCACCACCTGCTCGCCCAAACTCTCACCAAGGGCACCAAAACCCGCTCCGCCGAACAGTTGGCTTTGGAAACCGAACAGATCGCCGGCTCGCTGGACGCCTTTTCCGGCCGCAATCTGGACGGCATGCAGGGAGACTTCTTAAGCGAAAAGCTCGAAGTCGGCCTCGATCTGCTCTTCGACGTGCTGCTGAATCCCGCCTTCGATCCTGCTGAAATCGAAAAGGAACGGGGCAATACGCTGGAGGCGATCCGCCGCGAGCAAGACCAGTTGGCCAGCATCGCCTACAAGAATTTTTTAAGGGAGCTCTACAAAGACCACCCCTACGCCATGCCCGTCATCGGCACGGCGGATACCGTGAAGGGAATCACGCGGAAAGATCTGCTGGAAACCCATCGGGAAATGCTCAATCCCAGGAATATGGTCATCTCGATGGTGGGAGATTTCGACGCTTCCCACTTGGAAGAACTGTTGACGGAAAAGCTGGGAAAATTGAAATCCACCCGGCCGCCGACCCTGAAACTGCCGATCCCGAAGGCCCCCGACGCCCCCGTCCGACTGGCGATCCAGAAAAAATCGAAGATGCAGACACACATCGTGCTGGGCTTCTTGGGCACCCAAATCAACAGCCGCGACCGCTACGCCTTGGACGTGCTCAACAACATCCTGGCCGGGCAAGGGGGCAGGTTGTTTTTGGAGCTTCGCGACAAGCAATCACTCGCCTATTCGGTGACCAGCTTCAGCCAAGAAGGCGTCGAGCGGGGCTTCTTCTCCGTCTACATCGCCACCGAGCCGCAAAAAAAGGAAAGGGCCGTGGAGGGCATTTTGAAGGAACTTCAAAAGATCCGCTCCGAAACGGTGAGCGAGGGAGAGCTAGACCGCGCCAAGAAATACATCATGGGTTCTTACGAAATCGACCTGCAGCGCAACTCGAACGTGGCCACCCACTTGGCCTTCAACGAGATCTACGGCATCGGCGCGCAGGAATACCGGCAGCTTCCGGAGCGAATCGCCAAGGTCACCCGCGAGGATATCTTGAAGGTGGCGCAAAAATATTTGGATTTGGATAAGTACATCTTATCCGTCGTAGGGGCCTGACGCTTCTCTGCTTACCAATTCACCCCATTGAGCGGGCACTTTTCACAAACCGGGGTCTTCTTGCAGAAATTCTTCCCGATCATCACGATCAAGGCGTGATATTCGTTATAGAGGGCCGTCTCCTCCGGGAGATGGCCCGCCATCAACTGCTGCATCTCTTCATACGTGGCGTCCTCCCCCACCAAAAAATGGCGGCTTAACAGGCGATATGTATATTGGTCGATCACGAAGCTGTTTTTTTGAACGGCGTAAAGCAAGATGGAGTCGGCCGTTTCGGGGCCGATCCCCTTTACGGAAAGAAGCTTTTCCCGCAACACGGGAAGGGATTCTTCCTTCATCTTCTCAAGAACGCCCCCGTATTCCGTCATCAAAAAATGGATGAAATTCTTAAGGCGCTTCGCCTTAACGTTGAAATAACCGGCGGGTCGGATGAGCTCGGAGAGGCGCGAGACGTCGAGGGCTTCCAGAGACAGAACGTTTAAGAGCCTCTGCGCTTTCAGGTTGGAAATGGCCTTTTCGACGTTGGTCCAACTCGTGTTCTGGGTGAGAATGGCGCCCACCATCACTTCAAAAGGGGTTTCTCCGGGCCACCAATGCTGGGGCCCGAAGTGGGCGTACATTTTTTCGTAGATTTCGTTGAGTAACCGGGAGGTTCGAGAGTTCACGTTTCTCTCCCTCCTCCTTTAAGATTTCATCAACTGGCCGGCGCGGCTTCCGCGGGAGCGGCGGCAGGAGCCGCCGCGGCGGTGGCTCCCTTCTTCGAGGCGCTCCAGGCGCCGTAATGTTGTTCGCACATGCCCTTCTTGTGCATGGGTTTCTTGCAGCCTTCGTTGCTGCAGATTTTGTAGCGAATCTTTCCGAACTCGCCCCCGCGCCATTTTTTGTAGTGAACGTTGCAATAGCCCTTGGCCCGGTAGGGTCGCTTACAATCTTTGATTTTGCATTTTTTAGCTTCCGACATTGTTTCTCCTTAAAAATCTATTTCATCTTCTTTTCCAAAAGCTTCTTCAAAGCCTCCCGGTCTTCGGGAGTAATCGAATCCTGTTTCTCGTTCGGCTTCGCCTCGGCGGGCTTCGCGGCCGCCTCCTCTTTCGCCGTCGGAGCGGGCCCCTTCGATAACTCGACCGGCTTCGGCTTTTCGGCTCCGCCCGACTTCAACTGATCCGGCAGATCTTTGAAGGTTTTCGGCAGGTCTTCGATATCTTTCCCGATCAAGCCCTTGGTGAAACCGTAAGCCCAGTGGAAGGCTTTCATTCCATATTCCTTGGCATAATCGCGGGTGGATCTTCCCTTATAATGAAAATCGAAGATCAAGGCCACGGCAACCAAAATCAAGGCGAGCTTCCAAAGTCTGTTGAAGAGCTTAAACATGGGGCCCCCTGTGTATCGTAAGATTAAGGCCGAATGTCAAGTTCCCGTTCTTCCCATAACGCTTCCCGTCATCCATTCGCCTAGACAGCCTAAAGGGGCTTTGCTAGTATGATTCGGATGAATCTCGCTCCGGAAGTCTCCGAAAAACGCCAAAAAATCCTGATCGTCGACGACAATTCCACCAACGTGGAATTGCTCTGCGCCCAGTTGAAGCCCTATCCTTACGACCTCCAGGTGGCCTACGACGGCGACGAGGCCTTAAGGAAGATCGAAGAAGACCCGCCCGACCTGGTGCTTTTGGATCTGATGATGCCACGGGTTTCCGGCTACGAAGTCTGCCAGAAAATCAAAAAGGACAAGAAGACCCAGCTCATCCCCGTGATCGTCGTCACCGCTCTTAAGGAAATGAACGACAAGATCAAGGCGATCGAGATGGGAGCGGACGATTTCCTGATGAAGCCCTTCAACAAGGTGGAGCTGCTAACCCGCATCAAGTCTCTGCTCAAGCTCAAAACCCTCTACGACGACATCGAGATGAGCGAAGACATCATCTTCACGCTCGCCGACCTTTTGGAAGCCAAAGACATCTATACCCGCGGCCATTCGGAGCGGGTCGCCCGCTACAGCGTCGCCTTGGCCCAGTTCATCGGGCTGCCCGAGGCGGAAATCGAGACGATCCGCCGCGGCGCCCTGCTCCACGACATCGGCAAGATCGGCGTGAGAGAATCGGTGCTCAACAAGCCCGACCGCCTCTCGATGGAAGAGCTCGCCCATATCCGCTCCCACCCGGCCCGCGGCTGCGAGATCTGCAAGTCGCTCAAGTCGCTCCAAAACTCGCTCCCCATCATCCGGCACCATCACGAACGGGTGGACGGCCAGGGCTACCCCGACGGCATTCAAATGAGCGAAATCACGTTGGGCGCGCGCATCGTGTCGATCGTCGACGCCTACGACGCCATGACCTCCAACCGGCCCTACCGCAAGGGCATCCCTCCCAGCGACGCCATCAAGATCTTCGAGCGGGAAATGGGAATGGGGCAATGGGATCCGCAGCTCGTACAGCAGTGGATCAACCTGGTGAAGAAAAGCCAAGGTTTTGCGGAGAAATAATCCGCCCCTGGAAAATCAAAGGATAAATAAAAAACCCCCCGGGAATCCCGGGGGGTTTTTCGCCTTTTTAAAGACGCCGATTATTGCTTCTGCAGGTCGATCACGGTGGTGGAGGGTTCGGAAGTAGTGGTGCCGAAGCTGTTGGTGTCGTTATAGTCCCATATCCTAAATTGCCCCTGCTCCACCAAGAAGCGGAAAACTTGTGTTTTCTGAGTGGAATTCGGCGAAGAAGCATCGATCGTTTGAATGTGGAACTGGTCGATCACCTTGTAGTTTCCGTTTTGATCGGGGTTCCCCGTCACTTTCAAGGTGTAATTGCCTTGCCCGTCCAACGTGATCGAAGCCGTCGCGTTGGCGGCCAGCAAGGGTTTAGTCTTGCTATTGTCGGCATTGCTGATGGCAACCGAAGTGGCGGGAATGGCGTTGAAAGTCCCCGCCAAACTGGCGGTCGTCAAAGTGCTCGTATATTTCTGCAAGTTGAAGGTGGAAAAGGTCCCCTGCTTACGGTTAGGATCGCTTCCTACGTTCACGAAAAAGTTCCCTCCGGTCTGCTTGCCGTTGAACGTGATCATGTTATTGGCGAAGCTGACGGTTCCCGTCACGATCGCAAGTTCCGTGGCGTTGGGATTACTGTCCGCGGGAATATTGAGGTCTAACTCGAAGCTCCCGTCGCTGTTCTCCTTCCAAGTCCCTGCAATATTGATCGGGGTATTCGGGCCGCTGCAAGTGTTCGACATCGAAGCATGGGGACAAGAAGCGGTTTGAGCCACGAAGGTCAAGGTGTTGTCGGCGTTGGCCGTCAAGAAGCCGCTTAGGCCCAAGCCATCCCCATTTTGGCTGATGCTGCCGTCCGTGCTGGTAATCACCAGCTGCGTAATCGCATAAAAACCGTCGAATGAAAATCCGGGGGGAGGAGGATTCGGGCCGTTCCCGCCATCGCCACCACCGCCGCAACTCATCATTCCGGAAACACCCATCAACGCCAAAAGGCATAAAAACAGAATTCCCCTTCTCAACTTTTGCATACCTACCTCCCTTAAATGAAGTGCCCTCTTGTTTGTTGGAAAAAGACTGGATAAAAAAATTCTACAGAATGCCGAAGGCCCCGTCTAGGTATAGAGAGTGTCTGCTTAAACGTTTTAAGGATTGTTAAACGCTGTTAAGACCTGCTTAATTTCCGCCTGCAAACGGGCGTAAAAAAAGGAAAGGAAGAGGGAAAAAAATCTTTTTCGACGATTTTTTCTTAAATTTTCGGTTTTTTAGGAACAAAAAGAAAGGAAGGCCCAAGCGTGAAGCTCCAATCGTCGGCGAACTTCGAATCGTTCAGACGCGGAAGGCTATACATGTAGGTATTGATGTCGAACCGCAGCGCCAACCACGAGGGCTTGAAGAATAGCTTCAAACCGCCGCCCAGCACCCCCACCACGCGGTCTTTTCCGTTGATGTGAATGTCCCCGATGCCCACGGTGGTGAAAAGATCGCTTCTTGAATGCCCTTTTGCCTTGGAGGATGGATGGCGCATCGAAGAAGGCATCCGTGATGAACTCTTTCCGAGTGGTGACGGATCTGCCGACTGCCGGTGGGATCGGAACTGGGCATTGCTATAGTTGAATTCGGCGCCAATGCTGATCGCCTCGGTGATGCGGAAGGCGAGCCGAGCGCCCACCACGAAACTATTGTTGAGATAATTTCCCAAATACTCGCCGCCGAAGGGCTCGAATTCGATGAGGCGGCGCTGGGCTCTACGGGTTTTGAAATCGAGGCCGGGGGGAATTTCTGCGTTCTTCTCTAAGGAAGCGGGAGCGCTTTGGGGACACTCGGCGGTCGCCGTCGACGGCTTCGACTCCGGCGGACGCGGGGAACGGGCGGATGCTGTTTCGCAAAAAAGGGCGAGAATTAAGAAAAACGGAAAGCCGAACCGCGTGAAAGTTTTTTTCCCCATCCCATTTCCCCCTATCGCAAGCCCTTATGCGCTTTCCAACGCCGCTTCCAAGTCTTTATCTTCCTTCGCGCCGCCGCCGCGGGCCTTCAAGGCCTGTTTCGCCAAGGTATAACCCACTTCCCAGGCGCCCCCCGGGAAACGGTGGCATTCGCCCACCACTTGGTCGAAGGCCTCTACGAAATAATCCGCTTCTTTTTTGGAAATCATGAGGGGCGGAAGGATCTTCACCACGTCCATATTGTGCCCGGGTACTTGGGTGAGAATACGGTGCTGAGTAAAAAGGGGCACCACCACCATCTGCCCAAAAAGTCCCTTGGAAGCCTTATGCACCAAATTCCAGCCGATGCGCAGCTTCAGAGACTTGGGCTCGGCGAATTCGATGGCGATCATGAGGCCTTTTCCGCGCACCTCTTTCACCATTTCATATTTGGACTTGAGCTCGTTCAAGCGGCCAATAAGGTACTCTCCCACTTCCGCCGCGTTCTGCACGAGATTCTCTTGGTCGAGCACGGAAAGGGTCGCCAGGCCCGCCGCCATGGCGAGGTCGTTCTTGCCGAAGGTGGAAGAATGCACCACGCAACGATCCATTTTATTGTAGACCGAATCGTAAATCTCGCGGCGAGTAAGAATGGCGCCGACCGGCACGTAACCGCCGCCCAATGATTTGGCGAGGGTTACTAGGTCGGGCTCCACGTTCCAATGTTCGAACGCGAAGAATTTTCCCGTACGGCCCATTCCCGTTTGAACTTCGTCGAAGAATAAGAGGGTTCCATATTTCCGGCAAAGCGCTTGGGCCTGCGCGAAATAATTTTCATCGGGCACGTAAACGCCCTTGCCCTGAATAGGCTCCACCACGAAACAAGCCACGTCTTTTTTAGAAAGGGCCTTCTCCAAGCCGGCCAGATCGTTCATCACCACCGACTCGGTGGGCTCCAAAAGCTTGCCGAACCCTTTACGGAATTCTTCATTGCCGTTGACGGAAAGGGATCCGATGGAAAGACCGTGAAAGGCATGGTCTAAATATAAAATCTTATCGCGCTTGGTGTGGGCTTTGGCGAACTTTAAGGCCCCTTCATTGGCTTCCGTGCCCGAGTTGGAAAAGAAAACCGTATCGAGGGATTCGGGTGCGCGGCGGGTCAGCTCCTTTGCGAGAAGCCCCGGCAAAAGCGTGCAACCCATCTGAATCATGTTGGGGAGCTCGAGATCGAGAGCGTCCTTCAAGGCCTTGCGCACCACCGGATGATTGCGACCGATGTTGAAGGAACCGTACCCGGAGAGGAAATCGAGATAGGAATTGCCCTCCCCGTCGTAAAAGTAGGCCCCTTCCGCGCGCTCGTAAACCTTGTCGAAGCCGATGGTGCGAAGCACGCGGACGAATTGAGGGTTGATGAACTGCTCGTGAAGCGTGAAATTCCTGCCTCGGTTCGAGGCCATGAGTTGCTTGAGGTCGAATGGCATGGGGCAAGGTTTAACCAAGAAAAGCGGAAAGAAGCAAGGGGCTTTCAAACCTGAAATACGGGGTAAAAAATGATGGCGGCGGAAGGCCCGACGAGATACAGCTTCTACCCCATGACCCAACTCTCCCCCTTTCTCCCCAATCTTTTGACGACGCTTGGGCACCGGCCTTACGTGTTCGCCTTCTTGATCTGCTTTCTCGTCTTCGGAACCCTGCAGCTGGGCTTAAAGCGCACCCTGCTCTTTTTAAGCCTCGGTTGGGTCGTCGCCTTCGCGTCGGAAGTTTCCTCCATCCGCAACGGCTTTCCTTATGGGGACTACCAATATGTCTATGAAAACTTAAAAGGAGAGCTCTTGCTCTGGGGCGTCCCCCTCTGGGATTCGCTTTCCTATACCTTCTTGGCTTATGCGAGCTTCACGACCGCAACGCTCGTTTTTTTTCCTAAGACTCCCCTCTCCCCTGGCGGGAGAGGGTTAGGGAGAGGGGGAAGTAATGAATCCTTCCTCAACCTCCGCCGCTCTTGGAAAGTCCTCCTCCTCTCCACCCTCCTCATGATGGGCATCGACGTCATCATCGATCCCTTAACCGCCTTAGGCGACCAATGGTTTCTCGGCAGGATTTACTATTACCCGCACGGAGGCCTCTACTTCGGCGTGCCCATTACCAATTTCCTAGGTTGGGCGCTGGTCGCTTTCGTCATCGTCTTCCTCTTCCAATTTTTGGATGGGGCCCTCCAGCGGGCCGGCGATATCGTGGAAACAGAGCGATGGGAAGGGCTTCGCGGCTGGCTGGGAACGGCCCTTTATTTAGGAGTCTTCTTTTTCAATTGGGGGATCACCGTATGGCTGGGCTTGTGGAAGTTGGCGGCGGCGGATTTGATTTTGCTCTCCCCCCTTCTGTGGGCGCTTTTCCGAAAAGGTCGACGGGCAGCGTAACGGAAACCGTGACGCTGGGAATCCGGTAAAGCTGGTACCGTTCCCCCTTCCCGATTCCCGCCTTGGCCTTGGCGAAGGCCAATAAATACCGCAACGTTTTCGCCTCCCCCGGCAACACCACCGCCTCTTTCCCGCCGCTGCGGATCAAAATCCCGTCGCGGGCGGGAGAAAGGTATTCGGGACGATCCACGCTCTTGGGCTCGCCCACCGCCGTCACAAAAACCTCCATGCCCGGCGCCTCTTCCCTCCGAATGGGCTTATGGCGGGGATCCAGCGAAAATGCGAGCTTGACCTTGTTCCGGACTTCTTCCGCGAGGGAAGCTTCCTTCGATTCGAGACTCCCCATGCACCCGCGAGTTTCCTCCCCTTTTTTAGCGGTGACGAACAAGGGGATCGATTGACGAAAAACGGGATCCGTCTTTTGAAGAGGACGCGGCCCCCCTTGGCGATCGAAGAAATCCACGACAGCCTGCGTGATGATTTCTTTTAACTGGGCTCTCAACTGGGGGTCGGAGCGGATTTTCTCGAAGGGGGTCAACGCAGGATCTCGGGCGAACGCCGGGACGCCAAGAAATAGGATGAACAAGACCAGGTTGAAAAACCTCATTCACTTCTCGATCAAATTGGTGTTTGGAAAATAATGAAATAAAATCTCATCGAATTTCTTGCCCGCCTCCGCCATGCCCTTAGCGCCGTACTGGCAAAGCCCGACGCCGTGGCCCAAACCCCTGCCGACGAAATGGGCCTCGCCGTCCTTCACCTCCACTTCAAACCAATTGCTCTTGATCTTGCCCCAACCCAAATAATGTCCCATCACCGACATGAACTGGTTGACCGGCAATTCAAAATGCCGCTTGCCGTCGAACGCGAGGGTAAAGATTCGGCCGCCCGCTTCACGATCGGCCGGTTTTAAAAGGTCGATGGGGCCCCGCGGATCGGTTTGGGGGTCTTTTTTCAAGACCTCTTCCATGATCTTGAGAGATACGGAGCTGTCCCAATCGTTATGCGGCGACTTGGCGCAATATTTCTCGTCGTTGACGCCCATCAAATACGGGATCATGGGGCCGCCGAAGACCTTATGGAAGGCGCTCGTATGCCCCCCGCAACTGGAATGATAAAGCGCTTCCACCGGCTTAAACTCGTAGGCAAGCACCAAACCCTTCGTTTCCTTGATGGCCTGCTCGAAGACCCGATAATTGAACTCGCGTCCCGAATAGACTTGGCAATGGGTGAGATCGCAAAGGTTGAAGCCCTCCTTGGCGTGGCGATTCATGTGTGAGAGGGCGAACGTGCGGATGAGGACGGCTTGTGCCTTCAGGGCTTCCAAGGGGAAGCCGTAGGGAATCTCGGATTCGAGGACTCCCCTCACGTAATCTTCCATCGGCAGCTCTTCGATGAAAAAAAGCGAGCCCTGGTGGTTGCGCACGCTCAAGCGGCCGG
>JAXMHI010000025.1:0-2786 GCA_046346885.1 bacterium
GCTTGGTGTCTTGGGAGAGAAGTTTGGATCTTTCATTGCGGGCACGAGAGAGTTCACTTCGTCCCCTTTCGAATGAAATTCACCTCGGCCCACGCCATGCACTGGCGGATGGACCCGATATTTTTTCTGAACCGGGGGAGGCAGCGTCCTCTCCGATAAAACCACACATTCTTCAAATGTCGATGGGAGAGGGCCCCGGAAACGGAAGGAAAGAAGCGGACGGGGCCGCAGGAAACCGGTCGCGGGGGGATGAAACGGTCCGCGTGGCGATTTCGAAAGATGCTTCGACCGCCGGCGAAGCTTCCGCGGAAGCTTCCTCTTTTTTGCAGTTCGAGCGGTGGACGGAAAGCACCCGTTCCCATCTCTCGACCGTCATCCGTTTGCGGCTGGCTCGGCAGAGTCTCGAGGGCCTTGAGGTCCGATTCTCGGGGATCGACGAAGCCCAACAGCGTTCCGTTCGCGATGAATTGCACCAGCTTTTGCAGAACCTGCACAGGGAGAGACCTCTTCCGGAAAATTGGGTGTTAAAGCTCGTCATTCCAGATCGAGAGATTACTTGGGTCTTTCGTTCCGAAGAAGCTCAAGTGCGTGTGACGCGGATCTTAGATCAAGAGGGCTCCCTCGTGATGGACGATACCCCGGATCCGGAGGCGGAGGCTCAGGCGGAACAAGTTCGCCTTTCTCTTCCCCCTCAGACACGAGTGGCCACGACGGTGATGCAGTTATTTGAAGCCTTGAAAGAAGGCTTGAAAGCGGGGGATGCCACCGTTCATTTCGAAAGCCCCTCCGGTTTCGAGGCAAAAGCCCCGGATGTGGCTCGCTGGTTAGGAATGGGGAAAGACCAATTATCCGAGGGCGGTATGGCCACCGTGATGGTTCCAAGGGAAAACCAACGCTATGTTTTTTCCCGTCAGGGGGATTCGGTTTCCTTTCGAAAAGAGAGAATTTCATCCGTTCCCCCGAGTGCTCCTCTTCCCTCCGATCCTCTTCGAGAATCGGAAAAACCGACGCTTCCCCCTGAAAGACCCGTCGCTCCCGCTTCTCCCGTTCCGCCGCCGAAGACCGCGCCGGTCGCCGTAAGGGCGCCGATTTTCGTGGAGCCCAGTTTCATTATGCTGCTCAGTCGAGCTAGCCGTTGGGCGGAGGAAGCTTCCGAGGCCCCGCTGGAAGTTTTTTACACGGGGGACCGAATGCCGGGGGAGGGAGATTTCGAGCGCTTGCAATCTTCCCTTTCGAATCTTTCCGAAGGGCAGAACGTCAGGATTTATTTGACTCAATTTCAGCAAAGCCGACAGATTACGAGGCAAAACGGAAAATTAGTTTCTTCCGACTTGCCTTGGCCGGAGGCGCCGACCTTCGCCAACTTGTCAGTGCGTCATTGGGGCGAGTTGGCCCAAAATTTAAGCCATTTCCTTTTTCCTCACCGGGAAGCTCGAAGCCAGAATCCGGTGATCACTTATTTGGGCGGTGATTGGAACGATCGGGCGGCCTTGGAAACCTTGGCGGATTTTTTAAGCGACCACATGATCGGTGACGGTCAAACCCTTACTTTCAAGGTGGGCCGGGAAGATCGTCTGGTGATCCAAAGAATCAATGACCGCCTCACCGCCCGCCTTTCCCCTACCCATGAGGCTTCCCAAGATTTTGTGTTGCTTCCCGATCCCCTGACGCACCGATGGGTCGTTCGGGAGGGCGGAAAACTCCCTTCCTTTGATTATGTGGACCTGCGCGAGTATCATCGTGCGGCCGCCGAGCTGGCGAGAGGGGCCATGAGTCGGCGGGAGATCGGTGAAGTCGCCGGTGCCCGCCTCAGTACGGGCTTGCCTTTGGAAACGGTGATTCAAAGTCCGGCCGTTCGCGGCCGCCTTTTCGCGGAGATCGCCCATGCCGCGTTGAAAAATCAAGAGCTCCCCAACTTTTTTCAGCAGTGGGAAGAGGTGCATCGCTTTGTTCAACAAGCATATGTCCGTTTAGATTTTGAAACGGTTCAGCACTATCAAAAGCACCTGAAGGAGACGGAACTTTACGCGCAAGCCCTCCAAACCCACAACAACAGAGCAGGGGCGACGGATCCGTTCATCCCCCTCGAGGAAATGACGTTGGATCTTCCCGCCGCTTCCCTGATTCCTAAAACGGAGATCTTGCGCGACGGTTTAACACGCCAGATGGTCGACGTGAATTCCCCAGACCAAGTTCAAGTGGTTTTAAGGGATCCTCGTTCGATGGGAGGATGCTATAAGTCTTTGATCAATAATTTGATCGGAGTAATCCTTAGTAATCGGGAATTTTTAGAGAAGACAGGGGAAGGAAGAGATCTCGGTGTTTTGCTCGATCCCGAAACTTCTCTTTCAGGAGAGTTAGCCGACGCTCGAAGAGATCTTTTATCCGCCTTGGATTCACTGCCCGAGATCGGCCGCCTTTTAACCAACGGCCGTGGTATTTTTTATGAAACCTTCTTAAAAAATCTTTTATACGAATCTCCTCTTCCGGTTCGGGAGTCTTATGCGCGTGGGTACGAATTGGTATCCAAACTGCCGATTGCGCTTCGCAAGCGTTGGGATTTAGAACGCTTCCCCTCGTTGGAGGAAATCGAGGCACAAGTACCGGAAGGGCGGAGAACTCCTTAAGTTTTTGGAAATCTTCTTTTTCTATTTCTTTTTAAACGGGCTTTCAGGTAGCAAGCTCGATATTTTATTTTCAATTCATTCATTTCAGAGTTCAGAAGGGGCATGCCGTGCAGATCGTGAACGATGAGAGCGCCGCTTTTTCGGTGCTTTCCCGCCATA
>JAXMHI010000003.1:0-275644 GCA_046346885.1 bacterium
TCCGAGAATTCCGCGTTTCTTAACCCCTCGGGGGATGTGAGATTTGAAGCCGCCTCAAAGGCCGTCGTTTCCATCGCCAGACCCGCGCCGTAGGAAGCGAGCCGCCATAGTGGGGTGCTTCGGGCGAGGGGAGCGAGCGAGAGAACTCCGATTCGCCCCAAGCGAAAGGCGATTCCGCCGAGCATCATGCATGCGACGGATCTTAAATCGGTCGTTTCTTGGATGAACTCGCTGGTGAAACGGTCGAACTCCGCTTGGGTGGAAGAAACCCGTGAAGTTTCCGCGAGGGAGAGGTGGGAGCATCTCGCAAGAAGCGGCGAGTTTGAGTCTAAAAAAACGTTCTGGGTGTCGAGTGGCATTCCACGGATCACCCCTGTGCCCGGCCTTCGGGTGACGCAAAATGAAAAACGGTTATAGAAGCGTTTTCGGGGATTTTGAAGGAAGGTTGTGCGAAATTCCCTCGAGGAAAAGGCGACCGATTCACCGAAGAGATCAGTGGGGCAATCTGCGGCCGAATAAATCGGCGAGCAAATCGTTAAAGTGGTCGTCGTGATTCACTTCCATCCGCTCCAATTGAGGAAGGAGTGCCTGGCGGTGTTCGAGGTAGAAAATGGCTAAGGATTGCAACCCTTGCCTCGCGTTCTTTTGATACAATTCAATCTCCTTATTCATGTTAGGGAGATCCAATAAGTCTGCTTTTTTGAGGAGTTGCAAGGTTAGAAGCAGGCTGAAATAAAGCGAATTTTCGCTTCGGCCACGGAAGCCGGGGGCATCGCGATAGCGATTTTCGAACATTTGAAGCGCTCCCATGGGTATTCTTTCAATCTCGGGTAATGAGGCGAGAATGGCCGGATAATTCAAGCCGTTTAAGAATTTTCTCCTTTCCCCTTGATAGGCGGCGATCAATCGGTTTCGAAAGGCCGGCAAGAGCAGGCTCGGAGAAACCCCCAAATACATTAAGCGCCCGCACAGGGGGTAATAGGCGCGGCTGAATTGGGAAGCGGCGTGCTTTTGGTCTTTGGTCGCCATGATGAGCTGCATCAAAGAAATTGAAAAATACACCATGAACGACGTTTGTTTTCTAGTTCGCAGGTCGTCTTCCGTGGGAGAGGGTTTTCTCCAGAGTTCGATCAGGTATGCCCTTTCGTTTTTGATATCCTCCTCCGAGCTGGGTTGAAAATGGGGGAGTTCCCACAGATCTCCTAAAATTCTCTCGTCTTCCCGCCAAGACTCTTCGAGGTAAGGCATGTCGCGGAGGGGCGTGTTCCAGACTCCGCTCCTGTTCTTGAGGTAAAAGGTGAGGATGCGATGGGAGAGGCCCGCGGGATTTTCCCCGGCGGGCACGGTAAAGAGCATTTGTAGGAAAGCGTTTCTCGCAGGGTGGCCTTCCTCCAATCTTAAGAGACGATGGGCCGCTTTTACCGTGGTTTCCATGCCCGGAATGCGCAGGGTGGGCACGTTTTGCAAGAAATCCGGCAAAAGAGGTCCTCGGTCGTTCATCCCTCGGATTTCGGGGAAGGCGGAAAGCAAGGCTTGCAGTTTTTCGGGAGAGGCGGAGAGAGATCTTAAATATTCTCCTCGCGCCTTCTCATATATCCTCGTCAGCTCCCGGGTCCTTTGGTGGAGGTAGTGGGGCAGGCTCACCCCTTGCGCGGCGGCCAGGCCCGCATCCCATAGTTCACGGAAGATCGCGGGAACGTCTCGGGGGGCGCCCTGATCTCGGGTTAAGAGATTGACGGGAAGATAGCTCAATTTTAAAAAGAGATAGCTCAGTTGAGGCAACTCGATTTCCGCGAAGCCCCGGAAGCGCTCCAGTAGGATAGGAATTCCCTTTTCGATTTGGGCATCCGTCCGCTGAAAGTCCAACTCGGGCATCTCCCGCTCCACTTTTTCGCGCAGGGCGGGGAGGGGGCGGGATAAATCGAGTGGGGCCTGTTCGGCGTCGGAAAAGGAAATTTCAGGCGAAGCTAAGATGGCCTCGCGGTGTTTCAAATAAATTTCGGTTTGTCTTTCAAAAAGGGGAATCAGCAGGTCTTCTATTTCCTGTCGACATTTTTGGACATCCTCCGCGAACGGGGCGGGTTTGCCTTCCACGAAACCCCTGGCGTCGAACTTCTCGCTGATCAGATCTAGAAATGATTTTCCCGACATGTCCTTTTCCGTCATGTGTTGCCGGGCGGCCCTCACCAACTCCTTTTCCGCCTCCCGAGGGATCTCTCTTCGGGTGATGAAGCGGTTCATCGCTCTTGCCGCTTTCGCGCCTTGCAAGGGAGGACCGTCTCCGCGGATTTCCGGGAGAGCTCCCAAGCGATCGAATAGAGAAGCGGGAAGCGACGGGGGATTTTCGACGGGGAAAACTTCCGTGTTAGGGGCGACGGCCTCCGCAATGGCGACGGGGGCCTCGCCCTCTTCGGAGGAGGCTTGAGCTTCGCTGACGGTTTCCCACGACTCGATGGCCTCTAAAATCCGCTCCGATAAGAGCCTTTCCGGACGGTGGAGGAAGTGATCGAAAAATCGCTCCAAATCCCGCAGGCGAAGGACCACTGCGTGCGAATCGGTCAAGTCTTTCTGGTCTACTCGCGCGCAATCGGAAAAATCCTTCCAAAACTGGGCCGTTTCCCGGTGGGTGACGGCCGCATCGACGGCGAGCGTGAAATTTTCCTCCAAGCTTCGGTATCGGTGCGAAAAATGGTTCAAGAGCTCTTGATAGATCACCTCGTAACCCTTGGCCACGTCTTCCCGGATGGAATCGTACGGGGCGAAGCGGTCGCCGACCGTCCGCAGGATGAGGGCTCTCAGCGGAAGGGGTTCCGGTCGGAAGAGGTGCGAGAAGGTGTGCTCCCGAAAAATTCGCTGAAGATCCCGTCCCAATTGCGCGGAGTCGTGAAAGCCGCTGTGGTAACGATGAAGGGAGACGAATTCGGGGATGAGCCACGAAAGGGCTTCCATGCTGCGTTCGTGGAGGTGGATTTGGTTCACCAGAACCCGGAGCAAATCCAAAGCGTAGGGTGAGTCTTCCGCGACGATCTGAAGTTCGGACAATCGTTCTTGGGCTTCCCGCAGGGAATGTTCAATTTGGGCCGGGGCGGGGCGTTCCCCCGTTTCCAATGTTTTCAGCAGAGGAGGCAGCGCGGCATACAGGAGCGGTTCGAAGAGCGTCCCTTCCGCTTCCGGAAATTGTCTTAAGTATTCTCCGATTCGGCCTTGCACCCAACGCTCCAAGCCTTGCGGCAAGAAAGGATCCGAGTCGTTTGTCCTTCTCGCCTCCAATCCGTAGATGCGGAGG
The DNA here is from genome assembly GCA_046346885.1 of bacterium. Lineage (GTDB taxonomy): Bacteria > UBA10199 > UBA10199 > JADFYH01 > JADFYH01 > JAXMHI01. The sequence goes on from JAXMHI010000003.1 coordinate 3,287, forward strand.
ACGGGATTTCGAGAGTTGTATTCGGTGATCCTTTGATCGAGCTGTCGAAGAACGTTTTCCCTTTCGAAGTGGGGAAAAGACGGGAGCCTCTCTTCTAATATTTGATGAATCAGCGCTGCGTCGTTCACCAATCCTCCCCGGGTGGTAAAGGGGTGGAGGCGGTAAAATTGATGGAGGTAATGGGCGAAGACCGCGTCGGAGAAGCCCTCGAGGCTTAAAGGAGCGGCTTGTCCGTTCTCGCCGGTGGGAAGCCCCACCCGTCTCATGAATTTCAAGAGCGGTGCGCGGAGAGCGGAAGGTTCGAAATTCGAGGTGGGAGGAAGGTTTCGAACGATCGCCTCGTCTAACTTCTCCCCTTCGAAGCGAAGAAAGGGATGGCGCACATTCGCGAAATAATGCTCGAAGGCGGAGATGAACGGTACTGTCCGTTCGCCTAAGTTTTCCTCGCCGGCGAAGAAGGCCAGGTCCCGCCTCCAGTTTACGGATGCATGCGCGGGGAGGGCCGGTTCCGAATTTCCCCGGGTGAGGCGGTGGAAGAGCAGGCGCGAAGAGGGGTCGATGACCGGCGCGCTCCAAGAGGCGCCTTCCCGCTCCATTCGTTCGAAACGTTGCCAGGTTTCCGGAGAGGGCAACGGGAGACCGTGGGAATTGAGGAAGCTTTCCATCAGGTTTCGGTGAAATTTTGGATGGGTTCCCCCGGGCAATAGCAGGTAACGCTCCGTCATGAGGGAGCGGAGGATCCTCAGCCGGACGATTTCCTGGAATTGGGCCGGCGAAAATTCACCCGAACGGGAGGCCAAGTCTCCCAAGACGACGGTTGCGCGAATTTCCGCCGAAAGAGGGTCGGCGGGCGCGAAGAGGACGCCGAGCGGTTGGGAGGAAGTGGGCGAGATGCCCTCGTAGCGGATGGTTTGGTTTTTCAGCCGGATTTCTCCGCGGGTGCGGGCGTGCACGTAGGTCGCCTCGAAAAAACGAAAAAATTCCCGGTAAAAATTCTGCATCGCCCGCACGCGGTGGGGGGAAACCCAGGCGGGGTTTTGCCGAAGGTTCGCGAGGAGGGAGGCGTGTTCCGCGTGAGACTTTCGAAACTCTTCCAGCCGCCCCGATAAATTTTCCCGCGTGATTTCCCCGGAAGGGAGCGGGATCTCTTCCATGCCCGTAAGCTCGAATTCGCGCATTCTTCCGTCCAACAAGCGAAAGGCTTCGTCCACCGTGCCGTCGACGGCGGAAGCGAAGGGCTCCCGCTCGAAAGGAATGCGGCGCGTGGTATCCAGGGAACGCAACGTTTCGCCGCTAGGTGCCAGGACGATGCGGTAGCGGGAAGGTTTTTCGGAGGGTGCGTGAAGGGATTCGCCGTCGGCTCCCACGATGGGCATCGTGGTCTCGAAATAATTCCGGTAGCGCAGGAAGGTGAGGAAACGGTGTATTTCTTCCCTTTGTTCCCCGTTCGTCGAAAGCGCTTCTGCCAAGCGATCCAAGTTTTCCAAGTGCATTTTTCTCGTCCGGCCCTGCCGGTATTCGGACGCGGTGTTTTCGCTCACTTTCCAGGAGCGCGCCAAATCTCCGTCGGTGGCCCTTTCCGTCGCTTGCAGGCGTCCGCGAAGGAGGGTTTCAAGATTGAGATGGGCGTAATCGAGCTCCTTCATTTCTTGGGGAAAGCGAAGAATGAGGTCGCCGTTTTCGTCCGGTTCGAAACCTCGGAATTGTTCAGGGTGGGTGAGGCGAAGCGCGTCGAAGGGGTCGATCTCGAAACCCCGCGATCCGCCGTTAAGATAGCGGAGTACGCCTAAGAGAAGGTGGAGATCGCCGGGAACGTGCGGCCGTTCCCCTTCCTTTCCTTTGGAACCCCAATGGAAAATCGTGGCGCCGGTGACACCCAAATCCGCCGCGCTCAACTCTCCGCGGGTGATTTCGAGGCGGGTTAAGTATTCGCCCCAGCGCTCGCCGGGAAGTGGGATTTCGGGCCTCACTGGTGTTTTCGTAGACGCTTCCGAAAGAGGGCGGGGAAGGGCGTTGTTTTCTTGGGTCGGGTCTTTGATGGAGCTCATCCAGACCTGCGAGGGGGCGTTCACAACTTCAGAAGGGTTTTCATGAGTGGAAGAAATCTCAAGGGAGCCGGTTGCGGGTTGAAACCCTTCTTGTGGCCCTTCCAAAGAACGTAGGGGGAGGGGGGCTTCCGGCGTTTCCAACCCGGATTCGAAGGCATGGATCCCCGGCATCACGAAATGGGCGAAACCCATTCCCACTCCCAACTGAAGATTGGTGGCCTCCGCGTGAAGGAATTGTTGCGCCAGTGTGCCCTCGGGTGCGGGGCCGAGCCCAAGCCTCGCCGTGAGATGATTGCCCGCCACCATCGCGGTATCTTGAAAGAGATGTTGTGCGATCACGTTTTGTCCCACCGCCGCGGCGCCGCCGATTTTGAGGAGGCCGAAGTTGAGGAATGAGGCGCGCCATCGATGCCAAAAACCCCCTTCTCCAGTCGAGGGAGTAGATTCCGGACGTAAAATTCCATTCATCGCTTCAAACACCGTCACTTCGTTCGCCAATCCGATCGTATTGGCAAGCAAACGGAGGGGCAATCTTTGAGATCCTAAAATGGACATTGCTCCCATGCGCCCCAAACGGTACGCCACTCCCCCGGCCATCATGGCGGCCATCGAGCGCCAATCGGTGGCTTCCTGCACGAAATGGCTCACGAGGCCGTCCATTTGCGCTTGCGCGGAAAAGAGGCGGGATTCTTGCGCGAGGGAAGTTTGGGAAAAGCGGAGAAGAAGCGTCTCGGAAGCGGAGAAAGAAAGTGAAGTGCCGGCAGTCATGCGAAGTTCGACCGTGTGCCCCGGCGGTTCGTGATTTTTTAATATTCGTAAGAGATTTCGCTCATTTTCGCAACCTCCCGCACAAAGTTGCGTTTAAAAAATAACTGTTTTAGAAAAGGGGCCTTATGAAAAAAATCATCCTTTTGGGTTTGTTTCTTTCCCTCTCTTTCTCGGCTTTTTCTAAAGACAAAAAATCTCAAGAGATAACCCCGGAAACGGGCGGCGTTCCCGGACAAATCGGCGTGTCCGGCAACGGATATACGATCTATTTCGAAGGCGGAGTAATCGCGGAATGGTTTGGTTCGAAGATCACTTTGAAGGATGCAAAGAAGTCCCTTCCCGTCAATTTAAAGGAATCCGTCGAAGGACCCGGCGCAAAGGAAAGTTTGGGCGGCCAGATCATCGAACAAGATTTGGGCGGTACGCGTAAGAAGAAGGCGCCGCTCGCTTATAAAAACCCAAAAGTGCGCGAGATCAAACTGGCCACCGGCGGGGATCCGCTCAAGAGCTCCGGCATGCAGCCGAGCAAGGTGAGCGAAGAGAAAACACCGGAAGGGGGAACGGTTACCACCTCCGATTATCCCGACGGTTCGAAGAACGTCGTTTACGCCTCCCCGAATTTAAAAGAGGAAAATTCTTACGATAAACAAGGCACCCTCGTGTGGCGGAATATGGAGGGCGAAGACAAGGGCCTGCGCTACAAGAAAACCCAGTGGGAAGAGGGCAGCCTCATCCGCGAATTTTCCAACGTCGAGGGCACACTTTCGATGGTTTTCGACGCCCAGCGGGATCTATACACCTTCACCTTCTTGAATTCGAAGCAGGAGACGGTGAAGGAAATCGTTTGCCGGAAGGGGGAGTGCGAGTGATTTACGGGGGTTAATCCCGAAAGCTCTTCATGTACTTTTCGAACGACTCCTCCCCATCGAAGAGAGTCTTTGTGGATTGGAAAAATTCCGAGGGACGAACCGTCAGCACGGAGCACGGGCTGTAGCGTACGATTTGTTCGGCTACGCTTCCCATCACCAGATGCTTAAGGCCCGTTCGTCCGTGCGTGGCGAGTACGACGAGATCGATTTGGTTTTGGCGGACCGCCTCCTGGATTTCCACCACCGGGCTTCCCAGGCGGACTTCCGGATGATGGGAAAGAGTGACCGCTTTTCCCCATTGGGAAAGCCTTTCCCGTGCCTGCTTTTTCAGTTCGTCTTCGAGAGAGGGTTTCGTCTCCAAGGCGACGAGGTCGAAGGCGTAGAGATCGCGAAGATCGACTACATGCAACAGGAAGAGCTCCGCTCCGAAATGGGAGCCGTATTCCATTGCCAGCTTCAAGGCGTCACGGCTGTAATCGGAAAAGTCGACGGGGACTAGGATTTTCTTGGGCAGGGTCGCTCCCGAGCCGCGGCAGACCCACACGGGCACGCCCGCTTGACGGATCACCTTTTCCGCCACGCTCCCCAATAAGACGTGTTTCAAACCAGTGATTCCCTTGGTGCCCATGACGATCAAATCGGCCCCTTCCTTTTCGGCGGCCAACAGGATCTCGACGGGGGCTTTTCCCCTTTTCACCACGGCTTCAAAATGAATTTTGGAGCGCTGCGCTTCGGGAACGAGCGAATGGATTTCCTCGTGAATCTTCTGTTTCAGGCGCGATTGCAGGTCTTTGGGAAGGACGATCAGTTTCAGCACCTCGTCGTCGGGGGTTCTTTCGATGACCGTGAGGATGAGCAGGCTCGCCTCGTGTTTCAGGGCCAATTGCAAGGCCGTATCGAGGGCCGGGCGGCTGTTTTCGGAAAAATCATAAGGAACCAGTATTTTTTTCGGGGTATTCACGCGGCCTCCTTTTTTCTCGTCAAAAGATGGAGGTTAATTTATATCTTAATTTCTTGCTTTTCAGAATCTCAAAAAGAAGAGGAGAACAACATGAGAAAAGTCATATTTTTGTGTTTGCTTGCCGCTTTTTCCGCCGCGGGTTGCTCGCGGAAAGCCACGGATGAAAACGTCACCGCCAAAGTGGCTGAGGCGCTCTGCGCGAAAATGAAAGAATGCTCCCCTCAAGCGGCCATGCCGGGAGATACTTGCACCAATATGCTTAAGGTTTCCCTCTTAAAACCCCTTCAGGCCCACGGCAAAAGCGGAAAAGTGACCGAAAAGGAATTAAATGCCTGCGTGACGGAGGTGAAAGGCTTCAACTGCCAAACCTTTTCGGGCCTAACCAACCCCGTGGCTTGTAGTTTCTTCAAGGAATAGTCGCTACGCAAGGCGGGAAGGTTCCGCCGCAAGGTACGGCGATGGCGGTCGTTTGGCTGAACTCCGCTCCCACCACTTGCCGAAGGCCGATGATGTCGTTGGGTTGAACGACGTCCACCCTTAAATTGTTGAAGGAGCCGTCTGGATTTACGGGCACCTCGGCCGTGAAGGTTTGGGCGAGGGCCGGCCTCAAGAAGATCTTTTTCCAAAGCGAACAAGTCGTGTGATTGCAGTTGTTAGCCTGGACGGCGGCTCCCGATTGGACGGGCGTGGGAATGGCGCCCGGAGCGCCGTTGATGGTGACGGCTCCCGTGGAATCGGGCGGGGAAGCGGTCATTAGGTTGGCGACGGGCGCGGGAATCGAGGCGGGAGGCGCCGCTCCTCCTCCGCAACCGCTTAACGAGAATACATGACTTAAGAGGAGTAAGAAAAACGAAATGAATAAAAAGACGCGCGTTTTCTTCATCATGACCGACCTCGTTTCAACACCATGTTAAACTGATTAAATTCCAACACCAAACATAAAATGAAGAAAAGGTCCCTGTCTTGTCGACAGGGACCTTAAAGAAGGGATTCGCTATTTCACCTAAGACAGGGAGCGCCCGGTCTTATGACGGTAGAGGAAGAATCCCAGGACCGACATGAAAATACCGAAGAGAAGAGTCAAGCCTCTGGCCGACACCGGATTTCCGGCATTCAGAGAACAGCCGCCGCTGCTGCTCATTCCGTCGAAGGGATTTCCAGGAATCGTCTTTCTGGCCGCGATGGTGAGGGGGGATTGCTCGAGATCGATTCCCAGCCAAGATCCTCCTTGCGGAGTCAGTTCCGTGGCTGATTTTCTCAAAAGCTCCGCCAGGTTTAGAGAGCCCGAGGAACCAAAAAGCGCGATTTCATGGCTGTTGTCGCCGAAAAAGGCGTCCCATTTCGCGATTTCGACGCCGTAGTCGGGAGTGGAGGGCGAGTAGACGCCCGAGGCTTTCATCAGTCGGCTTACGAGGTCCACTTCCTCGGGGGGCAGGCAGGCCTTTCCCTCTGTTCCGCAATCGGAGATGAATTTATTGAAGCGGTCTAGCGTCAAGTTGGGGAAAGCCGCATTTTGTCCCACGAGCGCCGGGTAGTTGATCGCTTCGATTTTTTGCTGAGCGGATTGGAAGGACTGAATGCCTTGCTGCAAAAGATTTTCCGCTTCGGTGATCTTGTTCTGATCCGCTCCGGGCAGGCTTCGTTCCTTTTCGAATGCTTGATAGGCCTTTTCGACGGCGACTTCAAGATTCGATCCGGCCTGCCCGATGCCGTCCACGGGAGATTGCAGAGCCGTGTTTTGCAAGACATCCGAGAATGCGACGAGGTTTGATGGAAAGGTGTTAAGTTCCGTTTTCAGGTCGCTGACGGCATTCAAAACTTCTTGATCTCGTCCCGCGGAATAGGCGGCCGCGCCCCTCGCAAACCCGATGAACATCCGAACTTCCTGCGACAAGAATTGAAGGGACTTGTCTCCCATGTCGCCCGCTGCATGGAAATCGTCCACCGTCATAGTTTGGCCGCTTCCGATGGAGACCAATTCCGGGATGAGCTGGTTCACCTCGTCGTCGGTGGCGGGGACGTAGATCGGGCCGTTGCCCACGTTCATGGCGCTGACGTCGCAAACGGGATCCCAACACCAGGAAATCAACCAGTCCGCGCCTTGTCCGATGAGTGTTCCGGCGGTAGCTCCGGCAAGGACCGCCGCGGCGACTCCGGAAACGGTGGTGGCGGTGGCCAGCGTGGCTTCCGCCGCCGTGACGGCTGCGGCCGCCGATTCCATAGCCGCGACGGTCTCCGCCGTGGTTGCGGCGGCGGCGTTCGCAGCGGCGAAGGCCGCTTGGGCCGTCGCCAAGTCTTGTTTAGCCGCAGCGAGAGCTGCCGCCGCGGTGGCGACGGCGGCAGCAGCCGTTTTTGCCGCATCCGCGAGGTAAGCCGTGTAGCTTTTGGCTTCATTCCAAAGACCGTCGGCCTTTGACGTGGCCACGCTTCCGAGGCTCGTATAAAGAATGAGCGCCGTTGCCACGGCTTTTCGAATTTTTGATTGAATGGACATAAGCTCCTCCTGATAATGGGTTAGTGTTTATAGGATTAAAAGGAGGGGGTTGCAGGCCGAATGCCAGTAAATCTAATTAATTGATATTAGTTATATTTTTAAAATTAAGAATAAATTTAAATTAAAAATAAACGTTTATTTTTTATAAAATACATTTATTGAATTTAAATTTGAATGCGATTTACTTTTAAAAATGTTCATTTAAAATTCCTTCTATGAGTCCCGTCACGGGTCAAATCGACAACCGCTATTCTGTTATCCGCATGTTGGGTGAAGGGTTCACGGGAGAAGTATATTTAGTGGAGTCTTCGGAAGGCCGTTTCGCGCTGAAACTTCTCAAGCCCTTTTCCGATCGGCGTCTCGAGGAAAGCATCATCCGTGCTTTTAAATTCGAGTTCGGTTTTTTGAAGGATTTGAGACACCCGAACGTGGTCCGTATCCAAGATTTCGGGTTCGACGATACGCTAAGACGGTTTTACTTTACCGAAGAATATCTCGACGGGAAGCCGCTCAACGATTTTTGCAAGGGCGCCTCCCCCGAGCTGATCGGAAACCTTTTCATCCAATCGATCGAGGGACTCCAAGCAATTCATCGGGCCCATATTCTTCACGGCGACCTTAAAGGCAGCAATCTTCTGGTGATCGAAGAGGAAGGCGGTCCGGTTATCAAGATCATCGACTTGGGCCTTTCCGATCCCCGTTTTCCCTTTACCGCCGGTACGCCCTCGACGATGGCGCCGGAGAAGATTTTGAAAGACCACGTGGACGAGCGCTCCGATCTTTATTCGTTGGGAGTGGTCTTCTACCAGATCTTCACCGGATCAAATCCCTTCATCGGGAAAAACGTGAAGGAGACTTACCAAGCCCATCTCGCTCTGAGACCGCCCAAGATCACCTTGAAAAATCCCCAGGTACCTTCTTATTGGAACGAGATTTTCGACTGCCTGCTCGAGAAGAACCCCGCCCACCGCTACCGGGACGCGGGCGCGCTGCTCGAGGCTATCGACTTCGCCAAGCCGCAAAAAGCGGGGAAGAAAAAAGTAAAGCCCTGGCGGCCCGAGCGTTGGGTGGGGCGCGAAAAGATCGTTGAGGAAGTGAGCGGGAAGCTGAAGGCGTTCTTCGAGAAAAAAAACGGCCCCGCGAAGGTTTTATTGCTCTTGGGCGAGAAAGGGGTGGGGAAAAGCCGCATCGTACAGGAAGTGAAGTATCTTTTCCAAATGGAGAAAGTGGAAGTGTTCGAGTCGAAACCGGGCAGCCTCTTTCCCCCGTCTTCGGAAGAGCCTCTTCTATGGGTGGTCGACGAGGGATCGCGTTTTTCGCCGGAGGAGCGGTCGCAGATATTAATCAAGATGGAAAAAAATTCCCCGTCTTGGGCGGCGCTTCTCTCCCTTTTGCCGGAGGAGGGGGAAGATCTCCTTTCCGACTTCGAGAAAAAGGGGGTCGAGGTTTCCAGCGTCACCGTTCGCCCCTTCACGCGCGAGGACTTAAACGAGTTTTTGAAGGAGCTCACCGACGTGAAGGAGGTTCCCGATCCGTTCTTGGACGGCTTGTGGGAGAAGACTCACGGCAATCCCCGTCTGGTGATCGGCCTGCTTGAACACTTGGTCGCGGACAAACGGCTGGTCGACGCCCGCGGCCATTGGAACCTTTCCATTTTCAAGGAGGGCGGCTTCGATCTGAGACCCTTGCCCTTGGACCTCTCCGAGATCGACCAAGCTTTGGTCATCTTGCCTGCGGGCGATCACAAGAATCGCACCGAATTGTGGATCAAGCGCAGCGAAGAGCTCCTTAAAAAGAATTTGATCGACGAAGCGAGCGAGTCGTTAAAAAAAGCGGAAGAGGAAACCCAAAAGGTTCAGGACCTCTCCCAAAAACTCCACTTCCGCTCGCGCATCTACGAGAAGGAGGGGTGGAAGCTCATCCGCGAAGGCCACTTCGACGAGGCCCACAACCGCATGGAGCGGGCCCTCGCCCTCTTGGAAGAAAGCACGGTGATGGACGAGGTGCTTGAAATCCGCCTCCATAATTTCGTTGCTTGGCTCTATTGCCAGGAGGGAAAGTTCGACGAGGCCATCACGCTCTTCGAGGAACAGCAGCGTCGTGCGGAAAAACTTCCCCCTGCCGAACAGCAGCGCGTCCTCAATAACGAATTGGGGCAGGCGTATTTGATGAAAGGGGATCTGAAGCGGGCGATTTTCTTCCTCGAGGCGGCCTTCGATTTTTACGAGAAGGTCGGCGACTTGCCCAGCCGCATGAAGGGGCTCTACAACTTGGCGGAAGCGCACGCGCAGGCCAAAGATTATTCCAGGGCGATCCAGTATTATCTGAAAGCCGCCGAGATGTCGCGATTCCACCGCAACTTCGAGCTTTTGCTGCGTGCCTACAATGGCTTGGGGAAAACTTTCCACCTTCAAGGGAACTACAACGAGGGCTTGAGTTATTACGAGCGCGCCTTGGAACTTGCCCGCTATCTCGAAGATTATTTGAGCGCCGCGGCCATCGCGCAAAACATCGGTTCCATCCAGTCGGAGCGTGGGGATTTCGAACCCGCCGATGCCCACTTCGAGCTTTCGCTCAAGATGCTGCGCAAGCTTTCCCAATTGAACGCCCACGCCAAATACCTCATCTGCCGAGCTTTGCTGGAGAAGGGCGATCTCTACCGCAAGCAGAAGAAATTCAAGGACGCGGAAGAGCTGATCCGCGACGCTTTCCAGCTCACCCAACAGGAAAGCTCCCTCGCTTCGTTCCGTTTCTGGGTGCTCTACACCCAGTCGCAGTTGGAAAGAGACCAAGGGAATTTCGAGAAACTCAAAGACCTCATGGCCGAGCTGATGCCTCTGGCCGACGACGGCGAGAAGCGGGATCGTTGCCGCGAGTTGCTGCAGGACAAAACGATGACGCCGGTAGTGGCCCCTGCAGAAATCCATCGCACCCGCGCCGAAGCCATTCCCGCCTCACCTTCCCGTTCGGGGGCCTTGGAGGCCTTGATTCGGGTGGCGCGCTGGCTCGCCTCCGAAAAGGATCCCGAGCGGCTCTTGCCCCTCATCATCCGCCAGGCAACCGAGCTTTCCGGGGCGGAGGCGAGGTCGTGCTCTTGGAAGACGCGGGAGGCAAGATGGTCCCGCGCGCGAGCGTAAATTTGAGTTTGAACGAAACGCTCGCCCAGATGAGCCAGAAGATGGCCGCTCAGGTTCTGGCTACGGGAGAGGTATTGCAGACGGGCAATGCCCAGCAAGACGACCGTTTCCGCATTTACGAATCCGTGGTGGATTTGGGGCTTCAATCGATTCTCGCCCTGCCCATCCGCAGCGAAAATCGGGTGATGGGCGTTCTCTCCCTGGTGCACCGCCACCGGATGAACGCATTTCAGGACGTCTCTCTCGAGCTCATGCTCGCCTTCGCCGACCAGGCGGGGATTGCGCTCGAGAACGCCCGTTTGGTGAAGAGCTTGGAAGAGGCGCAAGGTCGCCTGTCTAGGGATCTCCAACAAACCCAAGAAGAGCTGGATGAGGTCCGCCGGAATATTTCCGGGGCCGAGGTGCTCAAGCGTTTCATCGGCGAGAAGCTCATCAGCGGAAACAAGGCGATGGGCGAGTTGTTCAGCGTGGTGGAACGTCTGCGCGACACCGATCTTTCCGTGTTGCTTCATGGCGAATCGGGGACGGGCAAAGAACTTATCGCCCGCTCCCTCCACCGCAAGTCGCGGCGCGCTGCGAAGCCGTTCGTGGCGGTGAACTGCGCGGCCTTGCCGGCCAACCTCATCGAAAGCGAGCTCTTCGGTTACCGGGCCGGCGCCTTTACCGGGGCCACGCGAGACAAGAAAGGGCTCATCGAGGCGGCCCACGAAGGCACCCTCTTTCTCGACGAGATCGCCGAACTCGAATTGCCCCTGCAAGCCAAGCTGCTGCGCGTGCTCGAAGAGCGGGAGGTGACGCGCTTGGGGGACGTGAAACCCGTTGCCGTCGATTTTCGCCTCATTTCCGCTTCGCACCGGAACTTGAAGGAAGAGATCGTCCTGCAGAAATTCCGCGAGGATCTTTTTTACCGCATCTGTGAGATCGAGCTAAAATTCCGCCGCTGCGCGAGAAAGGAAGATATCCCGCTGTTGGCTCAGGCCTTCATCGACGAATATCTCGGCAAAGAAGGGGGCGCAAAGAGAAGAAGGAGGAGGAGGAGAGGTGCGTTTAAGGAGGGATCTCTTAAAGCTTCTCATCGATTATTCTTGGCCCGGCAACTGAGGGAGTTGGAAAATGTGATTCGCGTCGCCACGGCGCTGCGCAAAGGGAGCATTTTGCACACCGAAGACGTTCCCGAAAGCGTGCGGGCTTCGTGGGGCGATGCGAAGAAAAAGGCATCGGCGATCTCCCCGCCGGAACCCCTCGCGACTTTTCCCCAAACGCCTCTCCTTCCACTTTGTTCGACCCGAAAAAAAGTTGGCAAGAAATGGAGACGGTGGCCCTCGCCAAATCCCTCCTCCATTTTGGTTTCGACGTGAAAAAAGCCTCGGAGGCCTTAGGCTGCGCGGTTTCGAAGCTCTATCAGCGGATGCGGGAGTACGGGCTCGAAAAGCGGAAAGATGAATTTCAAACCCATCCTTTCATTTATTCTCCCAAGAGAGCTTCTTTGGAAACCCTCAAGCGGCAAGTGTTTGCGGGGCTTTAAAATATTGTGAGAACAGCCCCTATCAAGCCGCCCGCCTTTTGAAAGTGAGTCCGGGGATGGTGTATCAGTGGATGCGTTCTTAACTTTCCTGGACCTTTACAATTTGTATCCTTAAAGGTTACAACCCGCGCGATAAAAGTAATTCATCCCCGCCTTATTTTTAAAAACCTAAATATTTTCAATGAGTTAATTTTTGGCATTTCCATTGCTTTTAAGAAGGGGTGCACACGCAAAGTCATGGGGATGACTTTGGATGGAAAAAACTGGCCTGGGGAAAATATAGAAGGATGGCAAAAGAATTGAGAAGTTTCTGGCCCGAGAAAGGCTCGGACAGAAAAAAACAACCTAAGCCCTCCTCACTGAAAACGGCCTTTGTCAAAAGCAAAGGCCGTTTTGTTTTTTGGATTATCTTGTGCACTCGAATTATACATTTTGTAAATAGATTGTGCGTTATGGAATCTAATAATTTTAATAAATCGAATAAAATCAATAAGTTAAAATTTGGCATCCATGTTGCTTTATAGAAAAGTGTCTCCACATGAGACAAGAAAGAGAAGGAGAAAATTATGGCGACGAAAACGATGGGTTTAAGCTTTCATGACGGTAAATGTTACGCGCAGCAATTCGTGGATAATGGAAAAGGCGGAAAAGATTATCGTGAAGTGGAATGGGATTTAGCGAAGGGCAAGCCGGTGGTGCATACGCCGGAGAAAAAATCGGCGGAGATGGCGAAGGCCAAGGGCGGACTTTCCACTCTCGTGGGCGGCGGAAAACCCGCGACCACCCCTAAGAAGAATCTTTTCGATCCTAAGCACCATAAACCGCAGTTCGCTTCGCCGACTTTCATGGCGGACGTGAAGGCGAATGCGACTCCCAACAAAAAGGGCAAGGTGGATGCTCCCGTGGTGAAACCGCTCACGGCCCCCGAAGTGACGCCCACCCCGATGACGAGATACGCGCTCGCCCACGGCACCTCGATCGGCTACGCGAAGAAGTCTGCTTAATTTTTGAATGGTCAGGTAGCGGCAAGGAAACTTGCTAAGAAGACCCCGCGCAATCGTATGGTTCGCGGGGTTTTGCTTTTTTATTCCATGAGGACCGGGAGCAAATGAGGATCTATGCCTTCGGCGGTGAGGATTTTAAAGGTGGTGTCGAAGGCGTAAGGGATTTTCCAGAGGGCTCGATCGAAGATTTCCGGGTAAAGCTTCTTGAACCCCATCAAATAAAACCCTCCTTCTTGCGTGGGGCCGAATACGGCGTCTTCGTCTTTTAAAATCTCGAAGGCCTGCATGAAATGAGGTCGGCCGATGGAGGGCCGGTGGGAGGCGCCGAGCACGACCCTCTCGTAACGTTCGAACATGGTTTTGAAGATGTTTTCGAGCCGGTTGCCGAGAAAATCCCCTCGCTGAGGGGAAAGGCGAGGACTGAAAGCCATTTTCTTGTACTCCGCGACGGGGTAACGCGGGTCATAGAAGGCCAAGGCTTCATATTCTTTTCCGACGGGCCGGCAGCCGAGGAATGTTTTGCTCGCTTGTTCGAAAAAATGGGCAATGGCCTCTTCATTTCCTTCGCGCGTGGAGGAGCGGCGGTTCCAAGGGCCGTGAAGGGGCGAGGGGAGGAAAAGGGCCAAGCCGCATTCCTTCTTTTTCTTATGCGAAGAGGGGAGTGGCTTCTTTTTTTTGTGGGCGTGGTTTTTCAATTTTCTTCCTTTTCGACGGGAATCTCGAAGTCTTCTTCCTTCGGTTCGGGGGCTTTTTGCCGCAAGCGGCTGATGACTTTGAAGCCGATGAAGAGAAAAAAGAGAGCCGCGATCACCCAAATGCCGTGTTCCACCCGCTTCACCCACACGATCAGTTGATCCAATTCTCCCCCGAAATGGTAGGCCAAATAGGTGAGGAGCGGGATGGAGAGCAACGCGGCCGCTCCGTCGAAAAGGGCCATTTTTGAGAAGGGGATCTTGAAGGCTCCGGCGCTCAAGAAGATCGGCGCCCTGAGCCCCACCAAAAAGCGCGCGAAAAAAAGCGTGCGGCTCCCGTATTGATGGAAATAGTGGTTGATGGCCTTCACCCGCTTGGGCGTGAAAAGCCAGGTGAGGCGCCGGTGGGCGATGATATCCGAGCCGTAGCGCCGGCCGATTCCGTAGAGCAAGAAGTCGCCGATCATGGCTCCCGCGTAAAGAACGATCAGGGTAGGCAAGAAACGGGTTTCCCCTAAATAGGCCAGGTAGCCGCCGGTGATGATGACCAGGTCTTCCGGCAGGGGAAGGCCCGCGCCGCAAAGCAGGAGAATGACAAAAAGCCCTTGATAATGATAGTCCCCGATGTGTTGAAGGATGGTCTCCATGGAGCGGAGAAAAGCATAGCAGCTCGTTCATAAAATGTTTACACGAGATTTTTCATTCGAGTACCCGCAAGAATTGGTCGCCCAAGAGGGCCTCGCCGAGCGCGACGCCTCGCGCATGATGGCGCTCGACCGAGGCCGTCAAACCATTGCCCATCGGGTGTTTCGCGACTTACCTTCTTACTTCAATAAAGGCGACCTGCTTTTGCTCAACAACACCAAAGTCCTGCCCGCCCGGCTGTGGGGAAGGAAAAAGTCCGGCGGAAAGGTGGAGATCTTGCTCATCCGCCCTTGGCGAGGGCAGGCGTGGGAGTGTTGGGTCCGCTCTCTCAAGGGTTTGCAAGACGGAAGCGAGATTTTATTTTCAAGAAACGGCGCCGACTTCGCCGCCCGATTGCGTTTCGAGCCGGAAGAGAACCTAAAGACGATCGAGTTTCCTCCCGACGTTCCGGTTCTCGATTTCATGCGCGAGCAAGGGGCGGCCCCTCTCCCGCCTTACATTAAGCGTCCGGAACCCCGAGTCGGCGACCGCGAACGCTATCAAACCGTCTTTGCCGAAAAAGAAGGGGCGATCGCCGCGCCGACCGCGTCGCTCCATTTTACGCCCCGAATCTTGAAAGAGCTTTCCGAGAAGGGAGTGGAAATTCGATATCTCACCCTTCACGTGGGCATCGGCACCTTCCAGCCGGTCACCTCGGAAAATGTGGAGGATCACCGGATGCAGGAAGAGTTTTACGAGATTTCCGAAGAAACGGCGGAGGCCGTTCGGTGGGCAAAACGGGAAGGCCGCCCGGTGACGGCCGTCGGGACCACTTGCGTGAGGGCGGTAGAGTCTTATTTTCAAGATCCTTCCGTCGTTCCACCATCGCCGGGGACGCTTCTCTCCACGCGGCTTTTTATCCATCCCGGCTATTCTTTCCAAATCGTCGACCGCTTTCTCACCAATTTCCACCAGCCGGAATCGACTCCCCTTTTCTTGACGAGCGCCTTCGCGGGAAAAGAATTCCTCTTCCGCGCCTACGCGGAAGCGATCCGAGAGAAGTATCGCCTCTTCAGCTACGGCGACTGCATGTGGATTTTCTGAAAATAAAAAAGGCCCCTTGCGGGGCCTTCTAAAACTTTTCTCTTTTTTCCTGACCTTCTAAAGAGGGGTTTTAAACAACGTCGTTACATCTGCGGATCGGAAAGCGTCGCTTTCAAGGTCTTGAGCATTTGCGGATCGGAAAGCACCGTCTGCAAGGCCTTGATCATTTGGGGATCGGAAGCGGCCATCGTCTTCACCACGTTGTACATCTTCTCGTCGGCGAGCAGGGTGTTCACCGCGGTATCCTTGTCCATCTGGGGATCCGAAGAAGCGAACTCTTCTCCCTTGATCATCTGGGGATCGGAGGCCGTCAACATTTGAGGATCGGACGCGACGAGCATTTGAGGATCGGAAGAAACGGCGTTGGCCTTGATCATTTGGGGATCCGATTCCACCGTCTTTTCCAAGGGCAACATCTGAGGATCGGAATAAGCCCGCACCGCCTTATTCATTTGGGGATCCGAAAAGAATTGATTGAGCGCGCCGTAGAGAGTCGGTTTCGCCGCCCGAACCGTCGCTTGTCCTGAGAAGGCTTTTCCTTGGGCTCCCACCGTCGCAACCACTAAAGCTACTGCAACTAACCACTTCCTGACCATTTTACTTCTCCTTTTAACAAGGGTTATCAAAATCAACTGCTCCCCATTGCATAAGCAAATAATTTGCCAAAACTTTTATTTTTAAAAAATGATATATTTTAATTAGTTATGAGTTTTTTGGAGAAAAGGGAAAGGGGAGTGAGTTCCCCATGGTAGGAGGGCAAGATTTGTTCCAAAATGTTAATAAATAAATAATATTATATAGTTAAGTTGTTTTTTGTTCACAATTGAGCAAAAATGAAAATGATGGGCATACACCCCATTTTGAGATATCTTTTTGTAAAAAGTGAAAGATTTAAAGAGGTTGAGAGAGGATTAGGGAGGAGGAAACTCAATCACCAAACGAAAGGTTCCATTGTATTCATCGGCCACATCCATATGGACGTAAGTTCGAGAACAAGGGAGGGGTTGATTGCCTGAGGGAGTTCTCACGGATGCACCGGACATGACGATCGCATCGTTTTCCGCCACCGTGGAAGTAAACTCACGCACGTTTCCAATCAAATCCAGTAGTCTTTGAATCCGGCCCTGCGCGTCCCGATATCCAAAAATGGAAAAGTCTCGGTAAAGGTCGGGGCCTAAAGGATGGGTGCCGATGGGGTGGGAATGGGTTCCTTTATCTAGATCGGCGTGTACCAGACGCGAAGCGAAGAAAGTTCTGCGGTAACGGTAACCCCATGGGAAGGACCAATCGAAGGTGTTGCGGGCGGCGATCTCTTTTTGTTCCGCAGAGACGATCTTGTAATTCCGTCGGTCGCGCACCGACCTCCAGTATCGATAAGCGTCCGCCGCTCGGTACGGAATTGCATGAATGGGTTGATTGTTCAAGATGGGGTCGCCACGGAGCGAGGGATGACTCGTGGGATCCGCAAGAGTAAAGATACGATTTTGACCTTCTCCTTCGGACCGGATCCTCCAGTGGAACCGGGCGCCTTCGAACGCGGTTGCGAGAACCGATTCCCAGTCGGGGTTTTCGGGAAGGTTCCGGGGAGAGATCCGAGGTTGATCCCGCGGGATCAAATTTCTCAGCCGTTCAATGTGTCGGAAGGCCTCTTCGAATCGCCCTTGTCCGACCAGATGATTGATTCCCCTCAATTGGCTTTCGATGAAGAGGCGGTATTCCCCCACGGTGATGGGATTGGAAATGGCGAAGGTGTTGAAGGAATGGGGGCGTTCCGGAAAACTGATGACGAGGGCGGGGTCGTCGAAGCGATAGATATTATGTCCGATGACGCCTTTTCCGCCATGAACGAGTGAGAAGCCTTCGGGAACCGGCGGGGTCAAGCGCAGGTTCAAGTTTAGGGAACCCCGAGTGGCCGAACCCCGGTTTAAGATTCCTTGTCGAACTTGCGGAAGTGTGATGCGCAGAGGATAACGCATAAACGCATAATCGGGATGCGATAGCTCGAGCACGTAGTACCCTGCCGGCAAGTTGAGTCGGTCTTGAATGTCGCTTAAGTTTCCTTCCAGAAGGGGAGCCCCTTCCCGGAAATAATCTTTTTCATATTCTTCGATGGGAATCACCCGCGCTTGGACATTTTCAGGGGTCATTTGGGGGTTTAAGTGGTCGGATATTTTTAATTGAACGCGGATTTGTCCTTCCAGCGCGTCCTTCATGCTGGTGGTGCGCTCGTTTTCCGTCGCCACGTCGTATTCGCGGATACGGTCGATGAGGGTTTGGCGCACCTCGTCGGGCATCGTGTTGTCGGCATTGACGAGCCTCATCCAAGAGAGTTCGGCGATCATCTTTCTCGCCTCGGGCACGGGATCGGAATCGGTCAAGCGTCTGAGTTCCTGCACCGCGCTTTCCACCGCCTGGTCGAAGGCCGCCGGAATGTTCTTGAGGGCGTACAGAGGATCCAACATGCGTTTTTCCAAGTCTTCAGTGATCGGACGGTCGGTGCGATATTCACTCCAAGCGGCGTGAAGTTCTTGTTCCAGAGACCTGCGTCTTTCCAGCAGGCGGCGGATACGGATCATTTCGGCGCGGCCCCAAACAAGCAAAAGCGCCTCGCGTAATTTGCCGGCCGATTCAAAGCGTCGGGTCGGATCCGGGTCTAAGGCCCTTCGGCAGACTTCCTCGATTTTATCGTAAAGTTCGAGTGGGTAGTCTCCCTGTATGACGTCCCGAAAGGCCGGGGGCTGCAGGAAGAAGTCGGGATGGGTGGAGAAGAAGCGTGCCTGTGACCCGTTTCTCCCATGGGTAAACGGGTTCTGCCCCGTTATCATTTCATACAGGATGGCACCCAAGGCGAAAACGTCGATGGAGCGCGGGTTTTCAATTTTCCGGTTTAGAAACCTCTCGGGGGCGATATAGCCTGGTGTTCCAAAAGAGACGCCCACCAGGGTAATGTCCTTTTCAAGGCGGTGAAAAAGTTCCGGAGAAACTTCTGGTCGGGGTTCGGCGGGAAGTTCCTCGAACGCTTTAGCCAAGCCCCAATCGACGATCCGGACCTCGCCGGTATCGGTGATACGGATATTGCCGGGCTTCAAGTCGCGGTGGACGATGCCGTCTCGGTGGGCGGATTCGATCCCCTCGCAAATGCGTAGAAAGATGTCGAGCTTCCTTTGGGCGCTGAGCGTCGACATCACGTCCGAGAGGTCGTTGCCGGGCAGGTATTCCATCACAGGAACGGTACGGCCATTGGGGAGCGTGATGAAGTCGTAGATCACGACCACGTGCCGTCGATCCATATTGGCGGTAATTTTTACCTCGTTGCGAAAACGAGCGTCCACTTCCACCGTATCTTTTTGGCTGCGATCCCGTTCGGGGCGCGGCACTTTGATCACCGCCAGACGCTCCAATTGCAGGTCTCTTACCTTGATCACGTGTCCGTAGCCGCCGGAGCCTAGATAATCCAATACTTGGTAGCGGCCTTCCAACTCCATTCCCACTTGCAAGCCGGTTTCTTCCGGAGGAAGTCGCGTGACCAAGGATTGGGCTTCTTTTCGAGTGTCATGGTCGACGTCGGTCGGGTCTTGGGGGGCTTCCGGAGCTGGAGAAGGGGCCGCTTTTTGCCGAGGAACGGGAACGGCCACTCGTGTTTGGGCTTCTTGGGGGTCTTTGGCCGGGGAAGCAGCGGGGGAAGGAGGAGGAATTTCCGGGCGTTGTTCCACGACTTCCGCCGCCGGAGCGTCTAACGTGGTTGCGAGTTTCGGATCGGCGGGAGGAGTCGCCGGACGAGGGGGTGAGGGAGGAGAGTCCTTCCCCGCCAATTCGGGCGGACCGCCGACCATCGTAGTGGTGGCGGGTGCGTCGCGATTCGTGGGGAAACCGCTGTCCGCGGGTCCGTCGGGCTTATCCTTGTCATGGATGGAGGACATGGCGACGATGAGAGGACCCTTTTCCGGAAAAACTCGGTCTCCGCTTCTTCGTCCTTCGAGGTTCCCCCTCTGTCCGGTGGCGAGAGCCCAGGGAGCTCCTTCGCCTTCCGAATCGAAAAAGGAACTTCTTCCTTCCGTTTGGGGCGTTCGAAGGGTGAGTTCCAAGCCCCGTTCCAAGGCGGGAAGCCCCGGCGCGAAGGTGTGCACCAGGCTCATGCCGAAACTTAATTGCAAATTGGTGATTTCCGCGTGGAGAAATTGCTGGGCGAGCGTGCCTTCGGGCCCCGGAGAAATTCCCAACGCCGCGGTGGCGTGGTGGCCCAGCACCATGCCGGTGTCTTGCACGAAATGTTGAAGGATGACGTTTTGGCCTTCGGCCAAGTGGCCGGCGAATTTCAAGGTTCCGAAACTGACGAACGAGTTGGCGAGCCCCTCGCGAAATCCGCCCCGGCCGTTCCAACGCCAAAGATTGGGGTTGGAGGCGCCTTCGCCCGATAGGCCGAGCAGCGAGCGGTGGCTGGTTTCAAAGGCCAATACTTCGGCGCTTAATCCGATTCCGTAGGAAGCGGTTTGAATGAGGGACGCGGCTTGCCCCGCCCGGGAGGCCAAGGCCATCGTGCCGATTCGACCGAAACGGTAGGCAAGCCCGCCTATAGACATGGCGGCCAAGCTTCTCCAATCGCTCGCCTGCTCCAAGAAGCCGCTGACCAAGCCATCCACTTGAGATTGGGCGGAACTCGGCTCCGCATAAGAGGCCAGCGTGTGAGAAGACAGCCTACTAAGAACCGTTTCCGTCATAAGAAAAAAAGGGAAATGCCTGAAAAATAAAAAATTATTCGATTGCCCTTCCTCTTCGGCAACGCTTAAGAGAAGGTGCGAGGAAATTTTATGGCGTTTCAATTCGAACTTTTGAGGAAATCCACGAACAGCCGGGCTCGGCTGGGGAAGATCCGGACCGCCCGGGGGGAGATCTCGACCCCCGTCTACATGCCGGTGGGCACACAGGCTACGGTAAAGGCGATCCGCCCCGATCAGCTGGAGGGGGAATTAAACGCCCCGATTATCTTGGGGAATACCTATCATCTCTATATGAGACCCGGTCACGAACGCATCCGCCGCTTAGGGGGGCTCCACCATTTTATGAAATGGCCGAGGCCGATCCTAACCGATAGCGGCGGATACCAAGTGTTTTCCTTAGCAAAGCTGCGGAAGTTGAAGCCTGACGGGGTCGAATTCCAGTCTCACTTGGACGGCTCCCGCCATTTCCTCACCCCGGAGCTGGCCGTGGAAATTCAGGAGACCTTAGGCTCCGACATCATGATGGTGCTCGATGAGTGCTTGGCCTATCCGCCGAGGAAGGGGAGGCCCGCAAAATCGATGAACTTAACCCTCGACTGGGCGGGTAAGTGCCTGAAGGCACGCAAGTCCGACAACGCCCTGTTCGCCATCGTGCAGGGGGGCATGTATAAAAATTTGAGGGAATGCACGGAGCGGCTTCTCGAAATCGGGGAGGGAGCTTCCGGACGCGGTTTTGAGGGTTACGCCATCGGCGGGCTTTCCGTCGGCCGACCCATGGAACTCGCCTACGAGATGGGCGAACATTGCGCGGGGCAGCTTCGAAAACAAGCCCGCTACATGATGGGCGTGGGACTTCCCGAAGACATGGTGGGTGCATTGACCGTGGCATCGATATGTTCGATTGCGTGATTCCTACCCGAAACGCCCGCAACGGGATGTTGTTTACCCATGACGGCTTCATTTATCTCCGAAACGCCGCTTATACGGAAGATGAAGGCCCCGTTGACCCCCTATGTACTTGTTATACTTGTAAGAATTTTTCCAGGGCCTATTTAAGGCACCTTTCCATGGCAAGAGAGATTTTGTCGGCCATCCTCAATTCAATTCATAATTTACATTTATTATCTTAATCTGTTAGCGACATCCGCCTCGCGATCGCCGAGGATCGTTTTTCGGATTTCAAAAGGCAATTTTTCGCGCGACGAAATTCATCCTTCCTCTTCCTTCGATGAGCTTTTGGCGAAGGAAGGGATTCTTTTGAAAGGCTTTCCATGACATGGTTTTGCAGGTATCGTGAGTTCTTTCGTTTCAACGGCGTGGGCTCAAGCGCAAGCGGGGCGTCAGGACAACCGGCTTCGATCTTCCGAGAGCCCCCTCTTTTGATGCTCCCGATCTTCTTGATTTTTACTTCATCATGGTGCGTCCCCAGCAGAAGCAGCAGAAGGAAGAATGAAGATGATCTGGGAAGCAAAAAGGAGACCCGGTGGTGACCACCTCCGGCATATACGCGCGTGTGGTCGGCGTCACCGATAAAATCCTCACCCACAAATTGCGGATAACACGAAAGTTAAGGTCGATCGGGAAGCGGTGAGGGGAGTTGCAACCCCGCGAGCAGTTCTGAAAATAATAACAAATAATTAAGGATTCCTTCTCCCTCTTTAGGTTGGCGATGCAAGAATGAGAAACTGTCTCTTCCTCATATGTCTCAATCGTGGCGTTTAAAGGTTTATCTCACCCTTTTCCTCGCATTGCTTTCCATTTATGCGTTGGTGCCGACTTTCGGGCGCTTCAACGCGGTCCGGGAAGAAGCGGAGAAGAAAAATACCGGGACTCCTTGGTACATGAGTTGGTTTCCCGAAAAGGAACTCAACCTGGGCCTCGATCTTCGAGGCGGCATTTATCTCGAACTCGAGGTTTCCGTCGAAGAGGCCATCAATAACCGCCTCGATTTAATGGCGAGCGAGATCAACCGCTTCCTGAAAGGCGAGAATGTGGAAGGGGCGCAAGCCGACCGTATTCCCAAGACGCGCCGCATTCGAGTGCTGCTGCCGAATTCCTCCGCGATGGAAAAACTGAAGAATCACGTCGCCGATTTCTATCGGGGAGCCCTGAACGAGGAGCGGGGAGTGGGCGAACTCGTCTACAAGAGCGACGAGAAAGACGAGGCGAAACTCCAGGCGTTTTATAACGAGCTTCTCACCGCCTTGAACGGAAAGAACGGCGTGGTCGACGTGGAGCGCTCCAGCGGATCGGATCTTTTCCGCATCGTGCTTAAATCGGGAGGGGATGCGGCCGAAGTCAAATCACTCGTTTCCTCCAAATTCCCCTCGCTCCATGAGACGACCGATTCGAACAAGGTGATTTATCAGGCCGTTGACGCCTACGTGGAAAAATTCCGTGCCGACTCGGTGAAGCAGGCGGTGGAAACCATCCGCAACCGTATCGACCGTTACGGCGTGTCCGAGCCTTCCATCCGCCAACTGGGCGACAATCGGGTGGCCGTGGAATTGCCCGGCGTCACCGACCCGGACCGCGCCATCAGCATCGTGAAGAAGGCCGGTAAGCTCGAGTTCAAGATCGTCGACGAGTCGAAAAACGAAGAGGAAGTGAAGACGCTCGTCGCCCAACTCCGCAAAGACGGCAACATCCCCGAAGGTTTCTCCGAAGAGATCGTGGGCAAGATCAATGAGGCTGCCAAGGGCAAGATTCCTTCCGAAGATGAGATCCTCTTTGAGGTGCAGCGTGATCCCGTCACCGGAAAAATAGTGGGAGGCACCCCCTATTTGCTCAAGCGAAAGGCGGAGGTGACCGGCGACATGCTACGCGCCGCCCAGGTGAGCGTGCAGAACAACGAGCCGTACGTAAGCCTCTCCTTCAATAACACCGGCACCAAGGCCTTCGGCGATTTAACGACCGCGAAAGTGGGAAAGCGCCTGGCGATTATCTTAGACGGAAACGTGACGAAGGCGCCCGTCATCAAGGGCCCCATTCCCAACGGAGAGGCGCAAATCACCCTCGGTTTCGGCAACTATCAAGCGTTGATCAAAGAAGCGGAAGACTTGGTGCTGGTCCTAAGGGAAGGCGCCTTGCCGGCTTCTTTGAAGGAAATCACCAAGACCGTCATCGGCCCTTCCCTCGGGAAATCGGCCATTCATAACGGGCTCATTGCCGCGCTCATCGCGGGCATCACCGTCGTGGTGTTCATGATCCTTTACTATAAGGCTTCGGGTTTGATCGCCGACTTGGTTTTAGGTCTGAACGTGCTCCTCATCTTGGGTACGCTTTCTCTTTTCCAAGCGACCCTGACCCTGCCCGGCATCGCGGGTATCGTCTTGACCATGGGAATGGCGCTGGACGCGAATATCCTCATTTTCGAGCGCATCCGGGAAGAACTCAAGAGCGGCAAATCCGTCAAGGCGGCGGTAGACGCCGGTTTCTCCAACGCCTTTAGCGCCGTGGTCGATACCCATCTCACCACCTTCCTCTCCGGGATGGTGCTCTACAACTTCGGGACGGGTCCCATCCGCGGTTTCGCCGTGACGCTGATGATCGGGGTGGTGACCACGTTGTTTACGGCTTATTGGGTGACTCATTTAATTTACGATTATTTATTGGCGAAGGTGAAGATCCAGAAGGTGAGCATTTAGAAGATTATGCAAGTTACACAAAAAGAAATTCCTTTCATGCAGAATCAGATGTTCTTGATCATCCTCTCGATTTTTCTGACGGTCGGGTCGCTGGTGTTCATCACGATACACGGCCTTAATTTCGGAATCGATTTCAAGGGTGGGATCAAGCTGCAATATAAGTTCAGCAAACCGGTGGAAAGCGGGCAAATCCAAGAGGCGGTGGAGAAGACGCTGCATGAGAAGGCCGTCGCCCAGCAGTTTGGCGACCCGACTCAGAACATGTTCGGCGTCGAGATCTTGAAGCCCAGCAAGGAGATCGCCGGCTTTTCACAAGAAGTCACCAAAGCCCTCGATTCCCAATTGGGGGCGGGTACGGCTACCCTCGTTAAAGAAGAGGCGGTGGGCCCTAAGGCGGGACAAGAGCTCAGGCGCAAGGGAGAGCTAGCGGTCATCGTCGCCTGGGTCTTGATCTTGATTTACTTGGGATATCGTTTCGATTTCTATTTTTCTCCCGGCGCCATCTTGGCCCTCATTCACGATATCATCATCGTTTTGGGAGCTTTCGCCGTTACGGGAAGGGAGATCAACTTGACGGTGGTCGCTGCGTTTCTCACGATTATCGGTTATTCCGTCAATGATACGATCATCGTGTACGACCGCATCCGCGAAAATACGCGGAAGTACAAGTCGCTGCTTCTTTCCGACTTGGTGAACAAAAGCATTAATGAAACTTTGTCGCGCACCATCGTCACTTCCCTCGTGGTATTTTTCGTCGTCTTGGTGCTTTTCCTCAAAGGAGAAGGGGATATCCGCGATTTCGCGTTCGCCATGATCGTGGGCGTGATCACCGGCACTTATTCCTCCATCTTCATCGCTTGTCCTTGTTACATCTTCTTGAAGAAGCACGGCCATCGTATCGGCCTTACCTCGGCCTCGACTTAAACAAGAGGTGCGTACGCATCCGATCAAACGCTGGCAGCTTTATCCCTCTCAAGAGCCAATTTCCCGTTCGCTTGCCGAGGCGCTTCGCCTTCCCCCTTTGTTGGGTCAGATTTTGGCCAATCGCGGATTCACCGATTTGGAGGCCGCCCACCGATTTCTTAATCCCCGCCTGGAAGATCTCGCCAATCCCTTTCTCATGAAGGACATGGAGAAGGCGGTCGTTCGCTTGGAGAAGGCCTTGGTCGAGAAGGAGCCCCTCACGATTTATGGGGATTATGACGTGGATGGAACCACCGGTTCCTCCCTCCTTTATCTTTTTCTGCGCGAGCTGAAGGCCAACGTGGAAGTATACATCCCTCACCGCATTCAAGAGGGGTACGGCCTCAACATGCAGGCCCTCGAAAAATTGCGGGATCAAGGGCGGCGCTTGGTGGTCACCGTCGACAATGGCATTAGTTCGGTGAACGAGGCGGAGCGGGCCCGAACCTTGGGTTTAGACCTCATCATCATCGACCATCATCAAGTGCCCCCGAAGACGCCGTTCGCCGTCGCGATCTTAAACCCCAAACAGGAAGATTGCTCCCATCCCGGCAAGGAGCTGGCCGGGGTCGGCGTTGCCTTCCAGCTGGCCTTGGCTTTGCGGAATCACTTGCGGAAAAAGGGGTTTTTTCAAAATTTCCCCGAACCCAATCTTAAGCGCTATTTAGACCTCGTCGCACTCGGGACCATCGCCGACTTGGTACCGCTCACCGGTCAAAATAGGATCTTGGTCAAAATGGGGCTCGATATTTTATCCGACAGCCAAAACCCGGGCGTTATGGCCTTGAAGGAAGTGGCCGGTGTGAAAGGCCCCGTTACGCCGGGACAGGTGGGATTTCGGCTTGGTCCCCGCATCAATGCCGCCGGCCGCTTGGATTCCGCCAAGGTGGGCTTCGAGATGCTCACTTGCCTAGATGAAAGCCTGGCGAGGGGGTTCGCGGCAAAGCTCGATCAAGCGAACCGGGAGCGGCAAGCCTTGGAAGAGACCATTGTTAAACAGGCTTGCGAGCAAGTGGAGTCGCAAGGCATTCCCCAAAAGAAGCGCTCCATCTTCGTTTTCGATCCCGCGTGGCACGTGGGCGTCATCGGCATCGTTGCGAGCCGGTTGGTGGATCGATATTATTTGCCGACGATGGTGGGAACTCTCGAAGAAGGTAAAATTCGCTGCTCGGCCCGTTCCATTTCGGGCCTCGACCTTTACCAAACCTTGCAAGAGTGCGGGGAGTATCTCGAGAAGTTTGGGGGGCACCGTCAGGCGGCGGGACTCACCCTTCTGCATGCCAAGCGGGAGGAGTTTTGGGAGGCCTTCGATCGGAGCGTTCGGGCGAGGCTTACCGAGGAGCAATTCATTCCCCAAGTGAAAGTGGATGCGGCGATCGATCCGGAAGTCATCGAAGAGAGATTTGTCGAGGCTTTGGAGAGGCTTGCCCCTTTCGGGATGGGCAACCCAGAGCCTATTTTTTGGGGAAAGAACTTAAAGATTTCTAATCAGCAAAGGGTGGGAAGCGACCATCTCAAACTCACCTTTCGCACGCCCAAGCGTTTTTTGGATGCCATTGGATTTGGGATGGGAAGCGCCGAATTTTCGTCCCCCGAATCGTTGGAGTGTGTCTTTTCCTGCCAGTTCAATGAGTGGAAGGGAGAAAGAAAAATTCAACTCCGACTTATTGATTTTCCTCGTGTTTTTTCTCCTCTCCTTTGAAAAATAAAAAATAACGCAATGCGCAAAAAAGAGGGTTGACATGAGTTGACGCGACGTGTTACCCCTTTTTACGAAATCGATTTGTTTTTGTTTTTTCGAAAGGAGGGATCGGTAATGCCATCCAAAAATTCCAAAAAAAGTCAGGGTAGAAAAAAAGACTTTTTGAAGAGCCGTTTAGATAAGATCAACACGGTCCTCAATCGAGTCGAAGGGGAAGTGGAATCTTTAGTCAAGCGTCTTGTACGCCAGGGAGAGCGGTCCAGTCGCGATCTTCGACGTCAGTTCGACGAAGTCCTTAAAAAAATCAAAAAAAACGACCTTTACACCAAAGCCCAAGAAAAAACCGGAGACTTGGAACGCGAGTTCCGTCGCTTGGCTGACGATGTCGTCAGCAAAGTGAAAGGTCTCGAAATCGGGCCGAGCGGCTTCACCGCGAAAAAGTTGATCAAAGACGCCCGCAAGAGCCTGGATGGTTTCGTGAACTTGGTGGAGAAGAGCGATTTACTTTCTCTTGCCAAGAACAAGGCCGAGTCCACCCGAAATGAAATTCTCTCTTTCTTCAGCATCCCTTCCCAAACGGACGTGGAGAAGTTGGAGAAAAAGATCCAAAGTTTGGAAAAGCGCTTAGTGAATTTATCTTCGCGGGCCGCTTAAATCTTTTTTAACAAGCTTACCTCCCTCGAAAAAGGGCTAGCTCCGAAAGGGGCGGCCCTTTTTGTTTTTTTGTTCGCCTTCGGGGATGCGTTTATACTGCGTTGCCCTCCCTGCGACGTACTTTCAGTACGCCTCAGTCGGGCGCCTTGTTTAAACGCATCCCCGAAGGCGAACGCCATTTGGGGAGGAGATTGAAAAGCATACTCTGCATTGCAGTTGGCAGCTTTTTTTGCCAGTAACCTTCCCATTGATTTCCATTTTGTACTTAAGTTAGTGAATTAATATGGCGAAAGAACGGGCGATTGCGATTTTATCCGGGGGATTAGACTCCTCCGTCAGCCTTCTCAAGGCCTTAAAGGTTTATGAGGTGATTTTGGCGCTTACTTTCGATTATGGGCAACGGGCGGCGGCGCGTGAGATGAAGGCGGCAGAAGATTTTTGCGTGAGGGAGAAGATTCCCTTCGAAGTGTTGCATCTGCCCTGGTTGGCGAAATTGACGAATACCTCGCTTGTCAATCGGGGCAAAGAAATTCCCAAGATTCCCCTCCTTGATTTGGACAACCCCGCGGTGGCTTCGGCGTCGGCCCATGCGGTTTGGGTGCCCAACCGAAACGGTTTGTTTCTCAATGTGGCCGCCTGCTTTGCCGACCGCTACGGCGCGAAGGTGTTGATTACCGGTTTTAATGAGGAAGAAGCGGCGACCTTTCCTGACAACTCCGCCGCCTTCACCGAAGCGGTCTCAAAGAGTCTCTTCTATTCCACCGAGGTGAAAACCCGAGTGGAGTCATTTACCCAGAACATGACGAAGGACCAAATCGTGAAAGAAGCCCTCGAGCTGAAACTCCCGCTGGAGAATCTTTGGAGTTGTTACGAAGGCGGAGAGAGGCCCTGCGGCACTTGCGAATCTTGCTTACGTACGCGGCGGGCCTTCCAAAACAACGGGGTTTGGGAGACAATGAAGGGGCGCTTCCTCCACCACGGGTGAAAGATGTATTCCCTCACGACGAAATTCATTGAGAAAGAGATTCCCTATACGGGGGCGGAGCTTCGTTCCCATTTCATCTACGACTGCTTCGATCTTTTGGGCGATGCGGCGGTCGCATTCCTCGGCCCTTGCCGGGTTGATTTGGGACGGATGGTCGACTTGGAGGATGTGAAGCGCAAAAGCCCCATCTATTCCGAAAAAATGGTGCATTTCCTCGCTGAATTTTTCGGAATGGATTTGAGCCGTCTCGTGCTGCTTCAACGCCTTTGGGTCGCGCTCGTTTTTGAGGAACTCACAAAACGGAAAGTTGGAAAAGACCTCCGTCGAATCGGCGATGACCTTTACGACGGAAAGGAAAAACTCTCCGTCTCCATCGCTACGCTCACCCCCGTTTCCGGCGTCATCCATTTGGGCGTCAATATTTCTTCCCGCAACACGCCGGTGCCCACGCGAGGGCTGCAAGATTACGGCATTGATCCCGTCGATTTTTCCCAAGCCATCCTCAAGGCCTTCGCCTTCGAGGCGGAGTCCTCCGCGCGCGCGACTTGGAAGGTGAGGGGGGTACCGTGACCGAAGCCGCTCGGGCGAAGTTGGTCGAAATTTTCTCCTCTTTGCAGGGGGAAGGCACCCGCGTCGGGGAACGCATGAGTTTCGTCCGCTTCGAGGCCTGCGACCTCAAGTGCCGCTGGTGCGACACTCCCGAGAGTTTTTCGCCTCACGCGAAGTTTCGCGTCGAAGAGGTTCCCTTCTCGGGCGAGTGGCGGGAATATTCCAATCCGGTATCGGGAAAAGAAATCGAGAAATGGCTTTCCCTCTTTTCCGACACGTGGGTGAGTCTCACCGGCGGTGAACCGCTGCAACAGGTGGAATTCTTGGAAGAGTGGCTCCCGAGCGCTTCGAAAAAAAGCGATTTTCTGCTGGAAACGAACGGCGTTTTGCCGGAAGCCCTTCGGCGGGTTCTTCCGTATGTGCGGCTGGTGAGCATGGATATGAAGCTGCCGAGTTCCGCGAAAACCGGCGAATTTTGGAAGGAGCACGAAGAGTTTCTAAGAATCGCCGTGAAAGCGCCAGAATGCAGCGTCAAATTGGTCGTTACTGAAGAAACGCTGGAAGAAGAGTTCGAAAGGGCGTTAAACTTGGTGAAAAAGGTGGAGGAAACGATCCCCGTCA
This sequence comes from bacterium, assembly GCA_046346885.1. Classification (GTDB taxonomy): domain Bacteria; phylum UBA10199; class UBA10199; order JADFYH01; family JADFYH01; genus JAXMHI01. Next base: position 32,352 of record JAXMHI010000003.1, read on the forward strand.
TTCTGCAACCGGCCTCCGCCACGAAATCGTTCAAGGGAGGTTTGAGTTTAAGCCGATTGGGGAGGTTTTCGGAAATTGCGCGGTCCGCTTTGAAAGGCGTACGGGTCATTCCGCAAACCCACAAGATGTTGGGAGTTTCGTGATGCAAACGAGGGAGAAATATGAAGCTTTGGAGGGGCAATTCTTGGCGCCCTACGCCAGTACCTCGGGGCGCTCGGAGGGCAGGATCCATCCGGAAGAAGAGCACCCGCTCCGCAGCCGCTTCCAACGCGATCGCGACCGAATCATCCACAGCAAGGCCTTTCGCCGCTTGGAATATAAAACCCAGGTGTTCGTTAACCATGAGGGCGACCACTACCGCACCCGCTTAACCCACAGCATCGAGGCCTCACAAATTTCCCGTTCGGTCGCCCGCATGCTCCGCTTGAACGAAGACTTGGCGGAGGCGATCGCTCTTTCCCACGACCTGGGCCATCCTCCCTTCGGCCATTCGGGAGAAGCGGTGATCAATTCCCTCATGGAGGGACACGGGGGGTTCGAGCATAACCGTCAATCCTTCCGCATCGTCACCTTCCTCGAACATTCCTATGCCGAGTTCCACGGCTTGAATTTAAGTTATGAAGTGCTCGAAGGCATCTGCAAGCACACCAAATCGTATGAGCTGCCCGACGGTAATCTCTTCGAGAGAAAGGGATGCTTCAGTTTGGAGGCGCAAGTCGTGAACTTGGCCGACGAGATCGCGTACAACAATCACGACCTAGACGACGGGTTGCGATCCCAAATGATTACCCTTCAACAACTGCGCGACGTGGAAATTTGGCAGGAGCTCTACGAGGAAGCGGAACATCGTTTGAAAGATTTCCCCGAGGCCTTCAAGGCCCAGGCGACGGTGAAGGCGCTCATCAACTTTTTGGTGACCCATTTGGTGGAAGAGGCGGAAAAGAAGATCAAGAGCCAGAAGATTCACACCTACGAAGACGTGAAGGAGCGCGGAGACGGAGTCATCTCTTTCAGTCCGGAGGTGCGCAAGAAGACTTCGGAGTTGAAGAAATTTCTCTTCGCCAACCTCTACCGCCATTACCGCGTGGAGCGCATGGCCGATAAGGGCAACCGCATCCTCAGAGACCTCTTCCACACGTATGAGCACAACCCTCGCATTTTACCGCCGGAAGTGTATAAGAAGACGGAAGAGGAAGATCCCCATCGGGTGATCTGCGATTACGTGGCCGGCATGACCGACCGATTCGCCCTCGAGGAACACGATAAATTGTTCAACCCCCATTCCAAGGTTTAAGGAAAGGCCTCTATGAAAGACCAAAACGTCGAAGTGTTGCTCAACACGCCCCTATTATCGACCGCCACCCGCGAGGAAATCCGCTCCCGCCCCATCCTCGACAATATACTGAAGCTCAACGGCAAGATTGTTCAAGAATACGAGGCCGGCGTCTTGATGACGGTGAAGAGCATCGGATCCGAGAAGGGGACGGATAAAAACCCGCCTTTTTCACAGGTTTTCGTCCCTTTCCATAAGGTGGACCACATCATTTTCGTTTGATGTAAGAAGATTACAAGAGTTGCCGGAGCACGTACGGTAAAATTCCGCCATGTCGGTAATATTCCACCTCATCCGGCGTGTCGATGCGTAAGGTCACCGAGAATTTCTTCTCCCCTTCTTTGCCTTTTGCCTTTACTTCCAGCGTTTGCAGGGGCTTGATCCCGCTCGCGATGCCTTCGATAGAGAGGGTTTCGTGGCCGGTGAGGCCTAAGGATTTCCAGCTTTCCCCTTCCTTGAATTGGAGGGGAAGAACGCCCATTCCGACCAAGTTGCTGCGGTGGATGCGTTCGAAGCTTTCGGCAATGACGGCCTTCACGCCGAGTAGGCGGGTTCCTTTAGCGGCCCAATCGCGGGAAGACCCGGTGCCGTACTCTTTGCCGGCCAGCACGATGAGGGGGGTTTTTTCCCGCTCGTATTTCATGGAAGCTTCATAAATGGACATTTGCTCCCCGTCCGGCAGGTGCAGCGTGACGCCGCCCTCCGTGCCGGGGGCCAGTTGGTTTTTGATGCGGATGTTGGCGAAGGTGCCGCGCACCATTACTTCGTGGTTGCCGCGTCTCGCGCCGTAAGAGTTGAAGTCCTCGGGTTTTACGCCAAGAGATTGCAGGTATTTGCCGGCGGGACTCGTGGGCTTGATGGAGCCGGCGGGCGAGATGTGGTCGGTGGTAACCGAATCGCCCAGCAGGGCGAGCACCCGGGCGTTTCGGATATCCTCGACGGACGTCGGGGTTTTGCTCATCCCTTCGAAATAGGGGGGATGTTTCACGTAAGTGGATTTCTCGTCCCACGCGAAGGTTTCGCCGCCCGGCACCTTGAGCGATCGCCAGTTTTCATCTCCCTGGAATACTTCCGAATATGTCTTATGGAACATGTTGCCTTGGATGGAGCTGCGTACCGCATCTTCGATCTCTTTCTGGCTGGGCCAGATTTCCTTCAAGGTGACCGGTTTGCCTTCTGAGTTGGTCGCGATGGGTTCTTTGTAGAGATCCACGTCCATGTCTCCCGCGATCGCGTAAGCGACGACCAGCGGGGGCGAAGCGAGGTAGTTGGCTTTCACGTGAGGGTTGATGCGGCCCTCGAAGTTCCGGTTTCCCGAGAGAACGGCGGAGACGACCAGGTCTTCCTTCTCCACCGCCTGAGCGATTTTTTCGGGCAGCGGACCGCTGTTGCCGATGCAGGTGGTGCAGCCGTAGCCGACCAGGTCGAATCCCAATTTTTCGAGATAAGTCAGCAGTCCCGCTTTCTTCAAATAATCGGTGACGACTTTCGAGCCGGGGGCGAGGCTGGTTTTTACCCAAGGCTTGGCGCGTAGACCCTTTTCCACCGCTTTTTTAGCGAGGAGCCCGGCGGCAAGCATAACGGAAGGATTGGAAGTGTTGGTGCAGCTCGTGATGGCCGCGATGACGACCGATCCTTGCTTGAGATGGAAAGTGCCTCCATTACCGTCGTCTACGGGCGTTTTTTTCGAGATCTCTCCCAATTCGGCGGAAACCACGCGGGCGGTTTCCGTCTGCGACCCTCCTTCGGCCAGCCAAGCGCCGATGGCGGCGGGTTTGACGCCTTCGATCTTTCCTTTCAAGAATTCGCAGAGGGCCTTCCGGAAGAAAGGTTTTGATTGATCGAGCGGGATGCGGTCTTGGGGGCGTTTTGGGCCGGCCAGGCTGGGAACCACCGTCGCGAGGTTAAGCTCCAAGGTGTCGGAAAAAACGGGATCTTTCGTGTCCCGGGTGCGGAACAATCCTTGTTCCTTCGAGTATTCGCGCACCAAATCCGCGGAGGCGCCGCGACCGCTCAAGTTCAAATAATTCAAGGCTTCTTCGTCCACCGGGAAGAATCCGATGGTGGCGCCGTATTCGGGGGCCATATTGGCGACGGTGGCGCGGTCGGCCAGGCTCAAATTTTCGATTCCCGCTCCGTAGAACTCCACGAACTTGCCCACCACGCCCTTCTTCCGCAGCATTTCCGTGACGGTGAGAACAAGATCCGTCGCCGTCGCGCCTTCGGGCAATTTGCCGTGCAGTTTGAAACCGACCACTTGAGGGATGAGCATGGAGATCGGTTGGCCCAGCATGGCCGCCTCGGCTTCGATGCCGCCCACGCCCCAGCCCACGACGCCCAAGCCGTTGATCATGGTCGTATGCGAATCGGTGCCCACTAGCGTGTCGGGATAAGCGAGCGTCTTGCCGTCGCAGGCTTGTCCCAGTTTGAGAGTATAGACGACGGAAGCGAGGTGCTCCAAGTTCACCTGGTGGACGATGCCCGTATCCGGCGGTACCACTCGGAAATTGTCGAAGGCCTGTTGGCCCCAACGGAGAAAACGGTAGCGTTCTTGGTTTCTCTCGAATTCAAGGTCCGAATTTTTTTTCAGTGCCTCGGGGTTCCCGAAGAAATCCACTTGCACGGAGTGGTCGATGACGAGGTCCATTTGTTGGAGGGGGTTGATCTTCTTCGGGTCGCCGCCCAGCTTCACGATCGCTTGGCGCATGGCCGCCAGATCAACCACCGCGGGCACACCCGTGAAATCCTGCAACAGCACGCGGGCGGGGCGGAAGGCGATTTCTTTCGTCGGCGTGGCCTTGGCGTCCCAGCGGATGAGGGCTTCGATGTCCTCTTTTTTCACCGAGCGGCCGTCTTCGTAGCGCAGGAGGTTCTCCAAGAGGATCTTCAGCGAAAAGGGCAAGCGCTCCACCTCGGGAAATTGCGCCGCCAGCTTCTTTAAACTGAAGATTTCGTAAGAATCGTTTTTAATTTTCAGTTGGGTTTTGGTCTTGAAATGATCTTGGGAATTGGATGCCGACATGATGAGGTCCTTCGAATGAATGGTGAATGAGGTCTGTTATTTCGCCTTCGCCAATAAAGATTCGTAGCCCACTCCCTCTCCGTTTTCCGTATTGGCGGGGAATCCATGTTGCGCCCAGCCGGCGACGGCTTCCCCCGTCATGGGGTCCCTGCCGCCGCCCCAGCCGCCCTGCATGTTGAAAAGATTTTGAAATCCCAGCTGGGCCAGCGCCTCGCAGGCCTTTTGGGAGCGCCCTCCCGCCATGCACCCGACGATGAGGGTTTTATCCTTCGGTAAGACGGCGGCGGCCACCTTGGCGAAGTCGGGGTTGGGGGTCATTTGTTGGTTTTCGTTCAAGTGAAGGAGGGGAATATTCAAGGCCCGAACGGGATGCCCCCGGACGAATTCGGGGACGGAGCGGACGTCGACGTAAATGACTTCGTGGTCTTGATCGAGCATTTCTTTCGCTTTATCGGGCCGAATTTGTTCAATGGCCATGATCTCTCCTCTTTTCTCTCATAGTTAACGTAAGCTTTCCCGGGAGGCAACATGCAATTTAGGCGAATGGCCGGGGTTCGAGGCGGCCAAAGTTCTCAAAAACGCCGGATTTGCAATGTGGACAAAATCCTTTTATGATAGATAAATTGAATATAGCGCCTGATGCAAGGCCTCTCCCGTCCCGGGAGGAACTCCAAAAGAAAGAAATCCATGGACTTGAAAAAAATCACGAATACCAACGTGGGCGGTTATTACCTGCTCCCTTCCCCCAACGAGATCGAAAAGGCCATGCCGCCCTCCGAAACCTCCTTAACGACCGTTTTCGAGGGGCGAAAGGACATCGAGAAGATTTTGGACGGAAAAGACAAGCGGCTCTTCGTCGTGATCGGTCCTTGTTCCATCCATGATCCCAAGGCGGCCTATGAATACGCGGAAAAATTGAAAAAAATCGCCGACCGGGTGAAAGAGCACCTTCTCTTGGTGATGCGGGTTTATTTCGAAAAACCGAGGACGACCGTCGGTTGGAAGGGGCTCATCAACGACCCCCACATGGACGACTCCTTCAAGATCGAGGAAGGCATCAAGCTCGCCCGCAAGGTGCTGTTGCATATTACGGGAATGGGTTTGCCAACGGCCACGGAAGCGCTCGATCCCATCACCCCTCAATATCTCTCCGAGTTGATTTGCTGGTCGGCGATCGGCGCGAGGACCACCGAATCGCAAACCCACCGGGAAATGGCGAGCGGCCTTTCCACGCCGGTGGGATTCAAGAACGGCACCGACGGCAACATTCAGGTGGCGATCAACGCCATGAAATCGGCGTTGAGCTCCCACCATTTTTTGGGCATCGATGCGGACGGGCGCATCTCCGTGTTCAAGACCCGCGGCAATGCATACAGCCACGTGGTATTGCGGGGCGGCAACAGCCAGCCTAACTACGATCCCGAAAGCGTGAAGAAGTGCGAGGAGGCCTTGGAGAAAGAGGGTCTTCGCAAAAAGATCATGATCGACTGCAGCCACGGCAATTCCAACAAGGACCATCGCCGCCAGCCGGCCGTTTTCGAGTCGGTGATCGAACAGGTAGTGAAGGGCAACGAATCGATCGTCGGGATGATGGTGGAAAGCAACCTCGAAGAGGGCAATCAATCCATTCCCCAAGACCTCTCCCAACTCAAATACGGCGTTTCGGTAACCGACAAGTGCATCGATTGGAAGACGACGGAAGAGATGCTCTTGAAGGGATGCGAAATGCTCAAGAAAAGGTAAACCATGCAACCCCGCTCCGTAACCCGTGATGGAAATTGCGTCCGAATCGTGTGGGAAGACGGGCACGAAAGCGTCTACGAACTGCACTATCTGCGCCGAAAATGCCCCTGCGTGATGTGCAAGAACGCTCCGCAGCGCAGCCCCGACGGGGGCGTGGAGCTCCCCAGCTTTCAGGCGGGTCCGCCGCTCGACTTGGTCAAGAGCGAGCCCGTGGGCCGCTATGCCATTCAGTTCGCCTTCAACGACGGCCACGACACGGGCATTTATTCCTTCGACCATCTCCGTAAGGTCTGCCCCTGCCCCGATTGCGCGCCGACGCAGGTGAATATTCCCTCTACTTAGAAAATTGTTCCGAGTGTTGCCGGTGGGTCTGCCAGTTTTGCGAATAGACTTTGGCGAGCTGTGGATCCCTCAGGATGAGCACGTTTTCGGCGTTTTTCTCTTGGGCCGCTTTGGTGAAGTTGAAGGAGCCGGTGATGACCGTTTTTCCATCCACGATCACGACTTTATTGTGGGCCGTCTGATGATTCCCGTCGAGATAAAGGGGAATCCCCGCTTCGAGGAGGATTTTGCTTTGGGTAAATTCTTTTAAGAAATTATCGCGGTCGAGGATCACCTCCACCCGCACCCCGCGCTTTTGAGCGGCCGCTAAGGCTTTCGCGATGGGATAAGAGGTAAAGGAGAAGGCCTGCATTTGGAGGGTTTCCTTCGCTTGATCGATCTCCCGGTCGATTTGCGAGGTGCAATTGTTATCGGGGGTAAAGCAGGCGACGGCGGGGTCTTGTGCTAGGCATGCGGCGAAGGGCAGGCCGAAAGGAAAGACGCAACAAAGAAGGGCAAAATAGGCGATGCGAAACATGTTCGGCATCGTAGCATAAAATCTTACTTATACTTCGTAAAATTACCCATCGTTTACCGTTTAGTCTTTTTGAAGATCTACAAGAAGAGGTTCTGAAGCATCGGTTTTATTTCATGATGAGGGGGAGGCAAGGTTCCGCCTCTTTCATCATATCGTCTTGGCTGGCCTTCGCCAAATCAACGAGGCTGGGATATTTTTTCTCGAGATTTTGTTCGTAGCAGCTGCAATATGATTTCAGCTTCGTTGCGTCCAGATTTCCGGATTTCGAGGATTCCGTCACGCAACCGTTGACCAAATGATCCCGGTCTCCCTGACTCCAACCCTTCTTTCCAGAACAGCCCATGGTTAAAAGAATCAGCGCCGGTACGATCCACATTGATTTCATAAATCCCCCCTGATCCAAATGGGTTCAATTTGCGGTGAGAATAGGAGTTTGCTTCGCCCGTTTTTTTATTTCTGCCCACCGCATTCCGATGAATCCGAAAGCGGCGTCAGATCAATGTAGATTTTTCCCGAGCCGGTACGCGAACCGACGGGAGAGTGGCCTGTAGCGCTTCCCATGGTGGCAATTCTCGGTTTGTCCGTATCGATGCCTTCGATTTGGTAGGAACCACCCCCCTCTGCCGTCACTGACATTCCGGCAGCAGACACGTTAAAGGTTCCAGCGTTGGTGGAAGACGGAGTAAAATTGAATTTGTAACCGATGATCGAGCCATTCACCGTGAAGGGTTTTTCCAGGTCGCAAATAGTCCCAGAGAAAACCATATCCGCGACTTTTCCACTTGCTTGGTATCCACAGCGTAAACTCGCTATAGCGGTGCGCAACGCCTTGATCTGCGCACCGTAGGCTTCGACTTCCTCCATTGCCCGATCGGCGCCATGCATATCTTCATAAGGTAGAAAGCCTATTTTTTGACAAAAGTTGATATGCGTTTTTTCATGCGCCCGAATCGCCTCCGCTATTCCGGGGCATTCGGCGCCATCGGTGGCAGCCGCCAATGCCGCGATTGAGGATGGAGACATGCGGCAAAGCTCCTCGACGGTATACTTGTTCGCCGAAGCCGAGGCATCATAGAGATCGCGTCCCGAGGGGATATAATCCACCTGCCCCGGTCCTTTATTGCCAGGAACCGCTTCGAGGCCATGGCGCGCATCCCCGTCGGCAAATTTCTGCAGAGCGATGGTCGACGCACCTTTGCCCAGCTTGCGAAGTTCATTCGCCTGGTTGCGGAAAGCCTCCTGCAGCTTCATCGCGTTGCGCAACTCGGCCTGTAGGGACTTAAGACTTCCGCAATCGCATTTGTCTTTGCCCTTGGCTGTGGCCGTGGACGGTAATGCCACGAAGGTCACCGCCAACAGGAGAATTGAAGTGGTGAGTTTCATTTCTGAACTACAGGTTTAATTGATCGCCCCGACGCCTTGCAGCACCTGCTTCGCCAGCGCCTTGCTGTCCGCCAGGGTCTGAGGGTTTTTGGCCAAGTTGCCGATCATTGCGCCGGTTAATACGGAGCTCTCGTAGAGTTCCTGCTTCTTAGCGGCCGGGAGGGCACGGAAGCTGGGAGACCCCGCCAGGATATCATTGACGTCGTAGATGAATTTCTCCATCACCGTATCCGATATATCTTTCCCGGTGTGTACCTGAGCACTCACGCCGATCATAAATCCGATCGCATAGGCGACGTTATTTTTCCGCCCTTCCTTCTCGAAGGCATCCATCATCCCGTTGAAGGTCTGCAGCAGTTGCGCCTGATTTTCCTGCGGTCCCTTTGCCGCATAGACCGCGGGCAGCACCCGCTGTTGCCCCGAAAAATCGCTGGCGCTAATCGGGAAATGCTGGGGAGGCGCGGCCGACATAGGCGCAGAGGGAGAATTGGGGGGTGAGGCCGGCGTAGGAGCCGGGCGGTAATTGGGATTATTATACTCAGGCTTGCTGGAATAGGAAGGCGCGGTGCTCATCGGTCGATCCGGCATGCCATGCTGATATTGCTCAAAAAGGTTTGTATTGGAAGCGCGACCCCGCTGCGAAGGCAGCGTCCCGAGCAGCTGACTCTGAGTGAGTCTCCGCTGCATGCTGAACATAATGGAGGAGTCGAGGGTGGCCGACATCGGATTGTTGAAACTATTTCCGGTAAACGGACTCGTCCAGGTATTCTGCGCTGACACCGGCATGACGCCCAAAACCGAAACCAATAGAAAACCGATGGCCCCGTTGCGGATGCATGAAACTTTTTTCATAGCATGCCCTCCCTCTAAACCTTAGATTAATAACACATTTTAAACGAGAATGAAAGAAATGGAAGAAGAAGGTTCGCACCCGGGGGCAGCGAGGTTTTCTGGAAAAGATACTCTCGAACCGCGTCTTTGATTCTCCACCTGTCCGATAGGAAATGAAAAAGCCATTCCGGATATTCTCCGAAATGGCCTTCTTGTCCAACTGACTCCGGCTGCTGGACTCGAACCAGCGACCTAGCGGTTAACAGCCGCTTGCTCTACCGACTGAGCTAAGCCGGAATAAAAAAGAACGGCTTATGATGATAAGCCGTCCGAAAACGGATCGGAAGTACTAAATTTCTAATTCCAAGTCAACGGAAGCTTCATCCCTAAAACTCGAACATGAGCGTCGAGCGAAGGGCGAAGGCCGGGTTGGCCTTGTCAAAAATGATCGGGTTTATGGGGTTGCCGGTGAGGGTGGTGTTGCCCAAGTCGTCATTTTTGATGTCGAAGACGCCGCCGGGGAGGAAGAAGGCGCCGGTTAAGTTCCAGAAGACGTGATCCAAGAACTTGGCCTCGACGATGAGGTCGGTTTCAAGTCCGTACCACTTGCTGTTGTTGACCACCCGGGGAAGCGTCGGCACGCCGGTGATCTCCGCGAAGTTCAAATCCAAGGCGCGGGAAGGGGCCCAAGCGGTGACGACGTGGGCGCCAACCTTGATCCATTGCGCTTGAGGAATTACGCGCGAGAGGTCGAATTTATGCTTGTAGGTGGCGCCGATATAAACCGCGTTGTTCACGAAGTTGGAGGTGATCGGTTTGTTGCCCAGCTTGGTTTGGCCGTTCACCTGAATCGCGGGGGAAGTGCCCAGGGGCTCTTGGAAGAGGAGTAGGCCGACGTGATAGTCGGGCCTGAAGCCGAACTGGGTGATGCGGTTGGAGAGCGGAGAAGAATCGCCTTGGGCGAAACCGGAGATGAACTTCCATTCTTCGTTGCCGTGGTTGCCTTCCACCTCCATGGCGCCCATGTTCACCGAAAGATCGTTGGATCCTTTCAAGCAAACGGGGTTGGGGAGGGGGTTTTGGAAGCCGGCGGGAACTTGCACCGCGTCGATGCAGACGCCCGTGCCGATCTTTCCGCCGAGGTAAACGTATTCCGCCTGAATCTTGATGGGGTCATGTTCCCACTTCACGTAACCATCGATGTAGAAGGCCGCCGTGTTGCCGTCGTTGCCCGCGGGAATCCGGTTGCCGCTCGCGTCCAACGCGGTGGTGGTCGTTCCCTTCGTGCCGCCGCGCAAACGCAAGCCGGCATAGGTGCCGACTTCCAAGTGGGGGCGTTGATAGAGCAAGGCTTGGGTGAACTGATAGGTGTCGTGGGCGGCGCCGGTGACGGGGCCTTCCAGCAGGTTGATGGCCGGCACGCCCGAGTTTTGGAAGGCGAAGTCGACCAAGGTGGCGAAGGCCAGGTTGGAGCCATTTTTAAAGTCCCATTTGCCGATGTAGAGGAAGCGGTCGAAGGTGTCTCCGAAGAGGCTGTCCCAATCGTTTCCGTCATTCTGGAAGATGCCTAAGCCCCAATGGGAAGGCTGACGGCCCAAGCGGAATTTCCCGATGGGAGTGAGCAAGTCGACATACAAGCGGCGAAGGTTTACGTTTCCGCCGCCGCCGGTGACGATGTCACCGCCCCGGCCGCCCGTCACGCCGAAGGCGCCGTTGGCGCCGGGAAGGCTTAAGGTACCGGTAATGGGGTTAAAGACGTTCAGCTGACGCGTGTCGTTGCTGCCGAACATGACGTCATCCAAGAAATCGATTTGGGCTTGGAAGGAGATGTTGTCGCTCACCTTCAGGGCGGGATCCAAGCGGAAGCGTTGGATACCGTAGAAGAGGGTGCCGAAGCGGTTGTTGTCGCCTTGCAGCCCTTGGCTGATGTTGGAGCCCTTCTGCAAATCCAGATTGTGCGAAGCTTCTAGGCGGAGTCGGTAGTAACCGTGGGCCGAGAAATCGAGGGCAAAAGAGGAAGCGGGCCCGAATAAGGAAGCCAGTGCTGCAAGCGAAATAAGGAACTTCTTCATCAACAACCTCCACTCGTCGTTTGAAAGGCCTTTACGATGCTTTAAAAATTTTTATGAATCTTAAGGGCTAGGTAAAAATTAAATCCTTTTGTAACGGGAAAACCTAGGGGTGTCAATGAGTTATTGGTAGAACTTCAATAAAAAAGGCGTCCGTCTTTCGATAGAGACGGACGCCTTTTGGTTTTGGATACTTCCGTGGCTGAAGGGGGACGGTTTACATCATTCCGCCCATGCCTCCCATGCCGCCGTGTCCGCCCATGGGGGGACCTTCCTTTTTCTCTTCCGGCTTCTCGGCGATGAGGGCCTCGGTGGTGATCATCAACCCGGCCACGCTCGCCGCGTTTTGCAGCGCGTTGCGGGTCACCTTGGTGGGGTCGATGATGCCGGCATGCAAGAGATCCTCGAACTTCTCGTTGGCCGCGTTGTAGCCGTAGGCTCCCTTGTTCTTCTTGATTTCGTCCACCACGATGGCGCCTTCCACGCCGGCATTCTCGGCGATCTGGCGGGCCGGCTCTTCCAGAGCGCGACGGATGATGTTCACACCCGCTTGTTCTTCGGGGGAGAGCTTCAGCTTCTCCACGGCGGGGATGCAGCGGATAAGCGCCACGCCGCCGCCGGGGACGATGCCTTCTTCCACGGCCGCGCGGGTCGCGTGCAGGGCGTCTTCGACGCGGGCCTTCTTCTCCTTCATTTCGGTTTCGGTCGCCGCGCCGACGTTGATGACGGCCACGCCGCCCACGAGCTTGGCTAAGCGTTCTTGCAGCTTTTCACGGTCGTAATCGCTCGTCGTCTCTTCGATTTGGGCGCGGATTTGCTTCACGCGGCCTTCGATGTCCGACTTGTTGCCGGCGCCGTCCACGATGGTGGTGTTGTCTTTGTCGATGACGACGCGCTTGGCTTTACCGAGATCTTTAATGGTGATGTTTTCGAGCTTGATGCCCAGCTCTTCCGCGATGCAGCGCCCGCCGGTTAAGGTGGCGATGTCTTCGAGCATGGCTTTACGGCGGTCTCCGAAGCCCGGGGCCTTCACGGCCGCCGCGTGCAGGGTGCCGCGCAGCTTGTTGACCACCAAGGTGGCCAAGGCTTCGCCGTCCACGTCTTCGGCGATGATGACGAGCGGTTTGCCCAGCTTCGCGATGTTTTCGAGCACGGGGAGCAGCTCTTTCATCGAGCTGACTTTCTTTTCATTGATGAGGATGAAGGGATTTTCCAGGGTAACCGTCATTCTTTCCGGATCGGTGACGAAATAGGGGGAGAGATAGCCGCGGTCGAACTGCATTCCTTCGACGACGTCCAGGCTGGTTTCCATGCCCTTGGCTTCTTCGACGGTGATGACGCCTTCTTTGCCGACCTTGTCCATCGCCTCGGCGATGATGTTGCCGATGGTGTCGTCGTTGTTGGCGGAGATGGTGCCGACTTGGGCGATTTCTTTGCGGTCTTTGGTGGGCTTGGAGAGTTTCTTCAACTCTTCGATCGAGCTGGCCACGGCCTTTTCGATGCCGCGCTTGATGGCCATGGGGTTGTGACCCGCGGCCACCATCTTGGCGCCTTCGCGGAAGATCGCTTGAGCGAGCACGGTGGCGGTGGTGGTACCGTCTCCGGCGGTGTCGGAGGTCTTGGAAGCGACTTCCTTCACCATCTGGGCGCCCATGTTTTCAAATTTATCTTCGAGTTCGATTTCCTTCGCGACGGTCACTCCGTCTTTGGTCACCGAGGGGGAGCCGAAGCTCTTGTCGAGGACGACGTTGCGTCCGCGGGGTCCCAAGGTCACTTTCACCGCGTCGGCGAGCACGTCGACGCCTCTGAGAACGGCCGCGCGGGCCTTTTCTCCGAATACTAATGTCTTAGCCATAATCCATTCCTCCTTAGAAGGCGGGCGCGTCAAAAGGCGCCTGCCGTTTGATTTACTTAGATTCGATCACGCCCTGGACGTCGTCTTCGCGGATGATGATGTATTCTTCGCCTTCCACCTTGACCTCCGTCCCGGAGTATTTCGAGAATAAAATCTTATCACCCACCTTGATATCCAAGGGGGTCACTTTCCCATCTTCATTGATGCGTCCGCTTCCCACGGCGACCACTTCGCCTTCTTGGGGTTTTTCCTTGGCCGAATCGGGGATGATGATTCCGCCTTTGGTCTTCTCCTCTTCCACGAGCCGTTTCACGATGAGCCGATCGCGAAGGGGACGAATGTTGAATTTCTTAGCCATAGGGCATCTCCTCCTTAAAGGAATTTTCACTATTTTGGGTTAATAACCGGTTTTATTTTTGTCAGAGATAAAGGTTAACTCGGCGGAACTTAAAGGCTTTCAATTGGTTGATAGATCTAACTTTGATTCTTTAAGGTCGATCGGAATTCAAGTTACGAATCGCTCCAACACCGAGCCGAGGGTGATATAAACATTTGCTAGGGCTTGTCAAGAGGGCTTGTGGGGCAAAAAAACGGCTTTTTTTGAGGTGATAATGGGGGTGAAAGGGGGCTAAAACTTCCGTTTCTGGGCTTCTTCCTCGTAATATTTTTTATATAAAATTTCCCACTCGCGGGATCCTTCCGGAACGCCCCGTTTTAAAGAAACGATCTTCTGCCGAACCGCATCGTCGATTTGGTCGTCGGTCTGAAGATAGTGGAGAACGGTCTGCTTGATCACCTTTAAGGCTTCGTCTTCGTCGGAATAATCAAGCAAGTCGTCTTTATAAAGACCGTCGCAGACCAAATGGCAGAGATGCGAAATTCTTTCTTCGGAGAGTTTCATATCTTTATTATACGATGAAATTCTTTTCCTTCACGATCTGCTTTTTAATCATCTGAAACACTTTTTGCCGGTCCATCTGACCGCTGGCGATTTGGGCCTGGTATTGTTCCATGAGCTTGCGTACTTGCTCGTCGATCTTGTCTTCTTCGAGCATGTTTTTGGTGACGATCTCGCCGATGCGCGAAAGGATTTTTTCCTCCGGCACCTTGAAGGTGGCGAGTTTTTTCGCCTGCAGGGCGCTCACCACGAGACGGGAAATTTTGTCGATTTGTTCTTTCTTAAGGCGCATGGGTGATAGGCATCCTGCCTTGTTTGAAGAGGGCTGGCAAGAAGGATTGTCGACGTTTTGATGGTTCCTATTTTTTTCCCATTCTTTCCTCAATATAAGCTTTCATCTCCATTCGACTCGTGGGCACACCGTGTTTTGTCATCTGGGTATAGAGATAGCGTCGAGAAATTCCTAAATTTTTGGCGGCGAACCCCTTGTGATAACCGTTGTCGTAAAGGGCTTTGAGCAGCAGGCGTTTTTCTTCCGGCAAAGCGGAGGAGGGAGCGGTGATGAAGGGGGTTTTTTCTTCCTTCTTGGGGACACCAAACGGAACTTTCGCGCCTCCCCCGAAAAGCACCTTCTTGAAATGGAAAGACTTGGGGATGATCTTACCCTTCTGGTGAAAGAGGGAAGCGGTGCGCAGCGTATTTTCCAACTCCCTTACGTTCCCCGGCCAGGGGTAATCCATTAAAAGTTCGAAGGACTCCGGCGCCATCTCGTAGGGTTCGCGTTTTTCTTCCTTCGCCGACTTCTTCAAGAAATGTTGGGCGAGCAGGGGAAGGTCTTCCAGCCGTTCCCGCAAGGGGGGCAAAACGACCGTTACGCCGTTTAAACGGTAAAATAAATCCTCCCGAAATTTTTTCTCGGCGATGAGGGCCTGCAGGTCTTGGTTGGAAGCGGAAACCACGCGCACATCCACCCGGATCACCTCATTGGAGCCGAGCGGACGGATTTCCCCCTCTTGAAGGAAGCGCAAGAGCTTGGCCTGCATGGCCCCGCTCATGTCGGCGATTTCGTCCAAAAAAATCGTGCCGCCGTTCGCGTATTCGAGGAGTCCTTTCTTGTCGCGGTCCGCATGGGTAAAGGAGCCGCGTTTGTGGCCGAAGAGCTCCGATTCCAAAAGGGTCTCGGGCAAGGCCGAGCAGTTCTCGCTGACGAAGGGTTTTTTCGCCCGGGAACTGTTGAAGTGCAGCACCCGAGCGATCATCTCTTTTCCCGTGCCCGATTCTCCGTAGATCCAAACGGGCACCTTCGTTTCGATGAGCCGGTCCACCAGCGACAGCACTTCGAGCATGGCGGGCGATTGGCCGACGATGTCTTTATATTGATGGATGAGTTTCTGCCGCTGGTCCTCCACTTCCCGTTTCAGGGCGATCATCTCGGAGGCCTGCACTTCCACGGCCCGGCTTAAACTTTCGTTGGCCTTTTCCAGTTCTTCGATCATCTGGGCTTTTTGAAGACCCAAGGCCGCCTGATCGGCGAACATTTGAAGGAGATTCAAGTCGGCTCCCCGAAAAAGCCCCGTTTCGTAGCGGTGGTCCAAATACAAGGCGCCGAGGATTCCTTTCGTGCCTTTCAGCGGAAGGGCGAGGATCGATTTCAACTCCAGTTGATGCACGCTGGGCGCCGCTTCGAAGCGCCGGTCTTGCAAGGCGTTGTCGGTCACCACCGCCTCGCCCGTCTTCATCGCCTCGCGGACGGAGGATAAGCTCAACGTGAAATCCTGGCTTTCCAGAAGCTCCTTCGCCACGTTGCGGGCCGCTTTCACCTCGAAACCGGGGAGGGGCCCCCGCGAATTTTCGCTTCGGATCACGAGAAACCCCCGTTCGGCGTTCGAAAGTCCCATTGCAGCGTCCATGAGGCGGATTAAGACCTCGTCTAAGTTTGTGGAGCTTAAGATTTCTCTCGTGAGAGCGGTAAGCTTTTGCAAGGCGTCCATGTTTTTTCTCCCGGAGCTCCCCATTGAAAGAGGGGACGACGTTTTCTCCGTTCCTAAAATATATTTCTGGTAATCCGCCCGTTCCTCGAAAGAGATTTTAAAGGGATCGGGAAGAGTTTGGTAAGTTTCCGTTAAAAGGGTTTGAAGGGTAGGGGAGTCTTTTTCCAAAAAAGCCCTCAAAAGTCGTTGCTCCAAGTCCCAAGGTTCGGCGGGTCTCTTTTCGTCGAAGGAAAAAGGAATCCGGGGAAGGCGGGAGAGAAAATCGTCTCCTTCCTTGATGAGGTCTATTTGAAACCTTATTTCCTTTCGCCGTTGCGTAAAGGCCGGATCTTCCGTTTTTTGCGCCAAGGCTTCGCTGAAAGCTTGTTCCGATCTTTTGAAGCGCCCTATCGAGGCTTCCGCCAAGGCCAGTTGGAGAAGATTCAACCCCCTTTCGAAGGCATTTCCCAAGAAGGCGAAGATCTCACGGGCCTTCTCCAATTCCTCCAAGGCTAAATGGAAATTCGCCCTGCGGCAGGCCATGACTCCGATGTTTTGATGGACGCGGGCCAGCGAAACGTCGTCCCGGTGTTCGAAAGCGACCTGCAGAGCCCGGGCGTAGGCATGGTCCATCGCCTCCATTTTTCCCAACTTTAAAGCTAAGTTTCCGCGTTCGAGGGCGATCGAAAAAAGACCCTTATGATTTTGAAGCGATTGAAAGATTTTTTCAGAGGTCTCCAGAAAACCTAAGGCGCCTTCCCAGTCTTTCCTCTGAACCGCCAAAAGGGCCTCGTATTGCAGTACCTCCGCTTGGGGCGCGCTTTCTTCAGGAAGAAGTGCGAGGGCCGCGGCGAAATGTTCTTGAGCGGATGAAAGCGCCTCGTTCTCCAGATCCAAACGTCCGAGTAAGGCATGGGCGCGGGCGAGAAAAGGGCGGTGGGATTCGCTTTGAGGGGCTCCCGCCTTCAAACACTCTTCCCATCGTCGCCGGGCTTCTTTCCCGTTTCCCATATTTTGGTGAAGTACACCGGTAATTTGCCAATACTTTATCGGGTTGAGCCTCAAAGGATCCGTGGGAAATTTCTCGAACCACTGTTCCAAAGTATTTAAGGCCTGCGAAAAAAGTCCGAGCCGACCATAGGCGTTGGCGATGAGGCGCAAGAGCATTTCCTGACCCGTCCACTCCTCGGTGAGGGAAAAACACTTTTCATAGAGTGCGATGGCGGAAGGATCTTCCTCGCGGAGGGTGTAAACATCGCCCGCCCGCAATGCCCAAGAGAGCCGCTGGGGATGATGCGGAACTCGTACGGCGTGATGGGCCAAGGCCAGACAAAGATCGGGAGGGAGATCTTGATTCGCCGGGATTTCTTTTTCCAGAAGGCGGAGCCACGCTTCGTGCGGAACCTCCGGGGGAACGGGGGAGCTTTGCAAGACCCTTTCCGCCTGAGGGGGGTGGGCGAAGCAATAGACTTCGCGTTCTCCCTCAAAATCCGTCCGGATGAAGCTTAAATGGCGAAGGGCTTGTAGCTTTTCACGGAGTTCCGCCGGCTTAAGACCCGTGAGGATCAGTAATTCTTCGAAAGCGGCACCCTGGAATGCGGCGGCCAAGAAGGCGAGGATCTTTTTTTCTTTCTCGCCCTGCCGACTCCACCGGTCCTCAAAGAGCTCTTCCGAAGTCTTGGAGAGGCCGATTCGTCGCAGCTCTGAGACGGTAAAGCGTTTCTTTTTTAAAATTCCGGAAAGTTGAATTCCGCGCGCCAGATCCGTGATCACCTGCGGATTTCCTTGGGAAAGCGCTTGGAGTTCTTGAAGTGCTTCGGGCGGGAACTCGCGGTTCAAAAGAGCCTTGAAGAGCAGGCCGGTGTTTCGAACGTCGAGATTTTCGAGCTTGAGGTCGAGGACATGGGGCTGCCTCGCCAAATATAAGAAAGAACCCAACTGCGTAGGCTCTATTTTTTCGTCGTTGTATTCTAAGACGACGGAGCCGGAAGGTTTCGAAGAGGAACGCAGAAACCGATACAGTTCTTCCCGATGGCTGGGTTTTAAGGTTTCGGCGGATGGAATCATGCGGACTTCCCCCTCCGCAAAACCTTCCAGGATTTCTTTCTTCGCGTGAGGGGGATGTTTCGTGGCCCGGGTTCCTTGAAGCGAAAGTTGGAAAAATAGCTCGCGCAAGAAACGGCTTTTTCCCGTCCCCGTCAAACCGTGGAGCAACACGATGGCCCGCTGATTTTCCAGCCTTGTTTTTTGAAGGAAGTTGAAGAAATCCTCCCACTTTTTCTCCACTCCGAACATTTGAAAGGAATGGAGGACGTTTGCCTTGCTTTCCTCTTCGTTTTCCTCCTTCTCTTGCCGCAACGCCTCCCGGGCGTCCTTTGCCGATTGAAGACGTGAGGAAAGATCCGGTGCGATCATCCGTTCCACCACTCGAGCGGCTGTGGGAGACAGAGGGGGGCATAATTTTTTAAGGCTTTGGACCTCGGAAGAGAACAAACCCTTTAGGTCTTTCGCGTCGCCGCGGGGGTGTCGCCCGGTAAAGGCTTGGTAGAAAACGGTGCCCAACGAGAAAAGATCGCTCGCCGGCAAACGCTCGCCGTCCATCGCTTCGGGGGCCATATAGGGAAGGGTTCCCCGGGGTTGGGAGGGAAGAGGGGAGGTGAAATGGTGCGAGACGGTGGCCAAGCCGAAATCCACCAATTTGAGACGCCCCTTTTCATCGATCAAGAGGTTCCCGGGTTTCAAATCCCCGTGAAGAACGCCTTGTCCGTGAAGATATTCCAGCGCATCCAAGGCTTCTTCCAGCCAGCGAACCATCGTTCGGGGCTCCGCGGAGGAAGCCGCGTCCAAGATCGGAGCTCCGGGTATGTACTCCATCCAAAAGCTCGGTTTTTTTTCCCTTGAGGAAGAAGGTTCCAACCCCTTCATCTCTTCACTTGTTTTCGAGAACCCCATGATTTCCACAAGCCCCGGATGTTTGAGTTTGGAAAGAAGATGAACCTCGCCCTCGAACAAAGGGAGCAGGGTGGGGGAAGAATTTTCTAAAATTTTTAAGGCGAAGACTTTTCCTTGCCCATCATAAGCCCGATAGACGGAACCCATGGCCCCCGACCCAACCAGTCGGTCCACTGTGAGAATGTCTTGAGACATGGGGTTATTTTAGTGGGAATAGGATAGGGAGTCCATCATTCACATTTTGTGATCTAATGGCCGAGTGGTGATTTTAACTATATGAAATATATTATTTATTTAAGGTATTAAGAGAGGTTCCGAGAAAATTAGAGCCCGAACGAAGAGTTGAGATTTCATCGCGCAGTCGATATCTTCATTCGACAATTCCATGGCGCCGTCGGGACCGATTTTCTGAAGGGCTAGTTGGCATCGCGAACGGTCCGAGTCTTCTTTGCCCAAGTTCAAAAATTCAAGTTCGGGATCGTGGAGAAGAAAAACAAAGAGCCCTTTTTTAATCGAGAGATTGGGGAAGGAAATGTTTTTTTCCGAACGAGGGTCGGAGGCGGGGTCGAGGGGGAATTCCCAAACCTTTGCGGGGCCGAATCCCCTGTCTTTGAGGGCGCCGGCGGGAAGCGACAATAAAGAGTTCATCGCGCTATAGAGATGGTCTTGCCGTGAAAGGCTTCTTGCCTCCAATGCCGGCGCTTTCTCGAAATAGACGACGCGCATTTTAAGAATTTTTCCCGCTTCCACGGGTCGGTATTCGTCGACCTCTTTTTGCTCGTTCCAAAAAACTTTCTTGAGCAAGGCCTCCGAAAATTTCGCATTGGAAGGGTTGAAGGGCAAGACCACGTCGCCGTCCTTGAATGCGCCGTCTCCGACGAAACTAACGAGATAGGGGATTCGGTCCGATCCCGCCTTTCCCACATCGGGAATGGAACCTAGAATGCCGCCTTGCCCGTTATGGGCCACTTCTCCGGGGCCGACCTCTTTTTTCATCATCCGGACGCTGCTGGTCCCTCCGCCGGCACCTCCGACGTTGGAGGAGACCCCGCCGCCTGCGCCGGGCGAGACCGTCGCGTTGGAACCGCCGCTCGGCGTTCCGCTTGCGCCTTTGTCTTTTCCGCCTTGCGCGTTCGTCGCGTTTTCTTTTCCGGAATCCGGTTGAACCTTTAGAGACACCGAAACTCCCGAGTTCACGACGGGAGAAACGGCCGGAATTCCCGAGGATTTGTTTAAAACTTGCACTTCCGCCTTCTGTGGATTGACGGGCGTGGGAGTCGCCGCGGAGTGGACGGGTGCCGTCGAAGGAGGTGAATTATTTTGGGAAGTCAGGAGGAGATTGGAGCCCTTTACCGGTTCTTGAGAAGTAAGGGGCGTTTCTCCCGCTCCTCCTATTTGCAAAGGAGGCGCCCCATTTTTAAGGGCGATCACCTCGTTGTCGGCTGAAGGTTGAACATTATTTGTCTGATAACGGAGAGGGACCGTGGGAACCTTATATAAAACGGTGGGGGGTGGCCGATCCGAGCTGGAAGGGGTTGGCGCATCGAGGGGGGCGGAAGAATCCTCTTTTTTGATTTCTAATGGAGAGGCCTTCGTTTTCTTTTCTTCCAATAAAACCGTTTTAGATTTTCGCGGAGTTTCCAACGAGGTTTTAATCGCTTGGGTCGCCGGAAGGGATTTGTTGGAAGGAGGGGTTTCCCCTTGAGAAGGGGACTTCTGCCCGCAACCTACCACCAGGCAGGCGGCCAAAAGAGAAACCGAAAAAAAAGTGAAAAACCTTCGAAACATGTCCCCCCTTTTTAACTTATTATACCGTGTTTCACCCATCTCTATTATCCGTTTTTTGTCGCATCAAGTTTCGTTTTTTAAAGAAAAACTCAATCCCCCTCCCAGCACGGGAGGGGGAAGTCGCTGATGCGGGAGATCCCTATTCCACCTCAACCTTGGGATCGGGATCCTCGTGCCACACTTCTTGGCGTTCGGGGAGATTCGGAAAGTCCGCGCCCAGCACGTACTTCGTCTCCGACCAAGCTTTCTTTGCGGAATTATTCACCTGGCTGGGTAAGGCCCCCTTGATCTTGATTTTCTTGGCATCCCCCGTGATGAAATAAGTGACCGTCTTTTTGGGGTCGCCGTTTTTCAAGACTTCCACCTTGTAACGCCCCTTTTCATCCTTTGTTACGTTCACCACGTCTCGAAAACTCGACGCAAAAATCGTAACTTCTCCGGAGGTGAAAATGTCGTGTTCCCGTACGGTGAGGGGGTCGTCGAAATAGGTGTGGAGGCTGACGTTCGTTGAATCCTGGCCGTTCGAGCCGTCATAGATGGCCACGTCGTTTTCCAAGGCGTCCGGGATATTATCGTCCTTTGATTGAGGATTGACCGGCGCATCGGGACCTCCTGCTCCCTTACCGTTCGAATCTCCTACGACATCCACCTTCGTGGCGCCCGGTTTCGAAGGATCGAGCTCATGGGAGGGATTCGATTTTTCCGGCGCCGGAACACCGGTAGGAGGCGTCGTCGAAGGTGCCGTCGATCCTGCTCCTGCGGGAGCGGAAGGAGAAGTGGCGGAGGTTCCGAAGACGGCTTTTTTAGCGACCGCATCGGGTGCACGCCCTTTCCCGGAAAGAGAAGGGGGGGTGCCTTTCGAAAGGTTGCCGAAATCGATTCGGCTTTTGTCGCCGGCGAAGTGGAGTTTTTTCACTAAGGCACCGTCGATGTCGATCGTTTCCTTTACCTTGTTGTTTTTGTAATCCTCGTCGTTCGCGTACACCTTCAACACATATTTCGAGGGAGGACCTTTCTCGTAATCCATCCGGAAATATTCGTCGTTCGACGTGGGGGTGATCGTCACCTCGCCGTTCGCCTTCACGCGGGTTTTTTTGCCGCTGCCGCTCGGAACGGGGGAGATGTCGAAATCTTTACCGTCATACACGCGGGTGTTTCCTTCCATTTTAGTGGGAGGATCTCCTTGCGGAGTTGTGGCGGATGTCTCGTCCGTCAAGTTTCCGAAATTCACTTTTTGGGAGAGAGGGCTTGAAGCGAGAGCCGTATCTGGGGTGAAGGGCTTTGAGTCTCCATCCGGCGTGAGAATCCGAATGTTGCTCGTCTCCTTGAAATCATGCTTTACGAATACGCGGCGACTGCCGTCGGGCAGGTTCACCGTGATTTTCAGCATCTTGGCGGGGGCGGGGAGAGAATCGTCCGCCAAAAGCTCCAACTGGCCGTTCGCATGAAAGGGAATGCGCAGGGTGAGATCGTCTTGAAAGAAATCTTTCTCGCGCGAATCGCCGTCGTGAAGTCGTACGGTCACGTCGGCGCCGTCGGTCCCGTCGTATTTTATCCGGGTGTTATCGCCCCAAATCACTTCTCCCGTTTGGTCCATCGGAGCATTTCCCATTCCGAGACCGCCCCCCATAAGACCTCCCAGGGGATCCCAAGAGGAAGAATCGTCGCCCATTTGCTGAAGATACTGATGGGCCGTGGCGAGATAAGAGTCGATCGTGGCCAAAGCTTGGGGGTCATTCAAGTGGGTCTGTCGGTAAGAGAGCAGCATCGCCTCGTAGCGGTGCATGTATTGGATGTACGCTTGGGTGGAGTCCCCCGAGCCGTACGAGGCATCGTAGCGGCCGTAAGAAGGTGCTGTGCCTGCGTATCCGGCGGTGTCGTAAGGATTCATTCCATAATCGGGAGCTGGATTCGAAACGGATGCTGAAACGGAACTCATGATTTTATCCTCCTAAAATTTAGTTGATCCTTCGGGAGTCTTTAAAAACGTCCCGCGAAAATTCGCGGGACGTTTCAGGGTAAGGGTGGGTTTAAGGTTTTTAAAAAAGATCCTTGATGTCTTTCCAAGCCTCTTTCGCCGCGTCTTTGGCGACGCTGATCATGGCGCCGTCTTGAGCTCCCTCATAGGCGCCGACGGGGCCGCCCAGGACGAAGCCGGTGACGGCGCCTTCCCAGCCGGCGTCAACGGCCGCGGATACGGTTTTTTTGAAAGTGCTTCGGTTGTCGTCATCTTCCGTCGGGTATTTGGCTTCGTTCATCCAGGAAGGTTTGTCGACTCCATGCGGAATCACCGCCTTGGGCAACTCCGTTTGCGGCCAGCCCGGCTCCTTGCTGAATTGGATTTGTCCCGTGGAGTTATTGACGACGTTGGAAGAGGATTGCCCCATCGTCACCACGCCCGGGTTGTTGTCGTCCGCCGTCGCCTTTGTGCCGTACAGGACCGTGAGAATTTTGGCCGTCTCTCCCGCCAACTGCGAACGGGCGTTCATTAGGGCCTTTCCGGCAGGGCCCTTGCCTTGGGTTTCGTCGTAGAGTTTTTTGAAGGAGGGACACACTTCCTTTTCCGGATCGTCGCTCTTTGCCTTGTCGTTGTATTTTTCACATTCGTCCTTGAGCTTGCCGGTCGCTTCGTCAAACTTCGCCGAGGCCGATTTCACTTCGTCCCTCATCTGCGTCAAGTTTTCGAAGGCGGGATCGTTTAAAAGCGCCGCCACTTGGGCATTGGGAGGTTGGGGGAGATTCGCAGGGTCGAGATCGTATTTCTTGAAAAGGTCGACGATTTCTTCGTGAGAAAGGCCCGTCGTTTCTTCCATTTTTTTAACCGTCGAAGGTTTTGTGTTCGCGGCGTTTACTTTTTCTTGGAAGGTCTTGAATTGTTCCTGCACGTCCTTTCGGTTCGGATGGAGCTCCATCTGGTGAAGAAGCTTTCGCCCCTCCGATTGAAAAGCCTCTTTCTCTTCTTCGTCCAAGTTTTTCATGCCTTCGATCTCTGAGATAAACTGTTCGGCGCTGTCTTGAAAAACACCGTCACGCTCCCCGCTTTCCAGGCTCTCCGCTTGGAGCGCATAAATTTTCCCCGCCAAGGCTTGGGGTAGAGGACCTTTTTGGTGGCCGATCTCCGCCAGAAGTTTCGGGACTTCGCGATTTTGAGGGGCTGAAGATTGAAGATCCTTCAATAAACTTCTTGCGTCTTCGTAGGTGAGAGGTACGGTGCCTCCGATTTTTTTCGAATCGCCTTGCGAATATCGGTCTTGCGAATCTCCGTCCTCAATATCGTTCAAGAAGTCTCCGTCTAACTCCCCAATATCCTCCATTTCCCAGTCGTCGTTTTGGGGTTGTGATCGGTATTGATTTCCATTCACGGCATTCGTCATATTCCTCTCCTTTTTTAAACATCGGCCCACTAGCGGGCTTTCGAGAGAAATAAAAGCAAGCGGAATGCCATTATTTAATTATTTGAAATTATTATATTTTTTAAATTTTAGAAAAAAAAGAGGAAATGGTGAATTGAGTACAATGGGAAGTTATTTGATCTGATAATTCACATTTTGTGATTTTGTCGATGGGCAGCGTTTCGAAGCTTTTCCAAGGCTTCTACCGGCATCGGCAAGCTGCCTAAGGCCGAATTTTTTTCTCCCTTCAGCCCGTGAAAGTCCGATCCGCCCGTTACGAGGAGGCCGTTTTCTTTAGCCCAATAGGCGAAGGCTTGCATTTGGGATTTTTTGTGGTTGGGGTGGTAAGCCTCGATGGCGGGTAATCCCTCGTTCTTGAGAAGATCCGGAATCGATTTGTTGCGCAGTAAGCCGGGATGGGCGAGAGAAGCAATGCCGCCGCAATTTTTAATTTTTTGAAGGACGGAAGAAGCCTCCGGAAAGGCACGCGGCACGTAACCGGAGTTGCCGGGCGAAAGGTAAAGGCGGAACGCCTCCTTCATGTTAGGCGCGTAGCCTAAGCGAACCAATGCCTGGGCCACGTGGGGACGGCCCGGCGTACGGGTGTCGATTAAAGTCGCTTCCACGTCCTTTTTTTCGATCAACACGCCGTGCTCGTTCAGCCGGGCGATCATCGCATCGAGGCGCGTCAATCGGTCTCTCCTTTGTTCTTCGAGAAAATTTAAAAATTCGGCGTTACGCCAATCGATGAAATAGGCGAGCAGGTGAACTTCTTCTTCCCCCCATCGGGAGGAGATCTCGATGCCGGGGATCCATTCAATGCCCGCTTCTTCGCAGAAGAGTTGAATTTGCGGAAGACCTTCCACGGTGTCGTGGTCGGTGACGCTTAAGACGTCGACTTTTCTTTTTTTCGCCAAAGAAACCAATTTTTCAGGGGACAGGCGCCCGTCGGAGAAGCTCGTGTGGCTATGAAGGTCGATTTTCACAAGGCTTCGGTTCTCCAATTAATTTTATTGCCTTGCCAGAAGAAAACAAGCCGTTGCCCACGGCGCCGGGTCTGCGGATCCGTCGCGTTCGGCATTTCAATGATGATGTTCTTTCCTTGGGGCAGGGGGTGCCGCGAACTTTGAAGCCACTTGGCATAATTTTCGGGGTGGAGATGGGAGCCCGTGTAAATGACGGGGTTCCATTGGTTGTTTTCCAGTCTTTTCTGCATGTGTTCGAAGACTTGTATGACGGTGGAAGCGGGAGCAACCTCTTCTTGTGCGGGCGACGGAGGAGGGACGGGTGGCCGTGCTCCAGGGCCGGCATCTGGGGCCGGTGTTCGAATTTCTATTTTCGCTCGATTCACTTGAATGGTGGATCGGTCAGCTTGCGTCCTTTCGAAGAGAAAGGCGGTGTTGGGTCCGATCAGCGCGACACAAAGGACGACGTTTGCTGGAATGCTGTTATTTTGCAAAAAACGGGTCACATCGATGCGGATTTGAACAATTTGTTGATTCTCCAAGTTGGAACCGGAAGAGGCATGGGCCACTACCACCGGAGAGCCAGGATTTTCCCGAAGGTGTTCCTCAAAAGCCCGAAGAATGACTTGGGTTGCGGTCGACGAGGTACTGATGACGGCCTTAAGCTGGGTATGGGGAGGCACTCCTTCGATTTGTGCGGTGGTGCCGTCTTTCAGCTCGACGGAAAAGACGGGAGTTCCGGGTTGTGACGGGCCTTGAATCGTGGAGAGCGATTGCCGGGTTTTAGCCAACCAAGCGGCGCTCGTGTCGGCATCGAGTCCGGTGCTTTCGAAAGGGATGATGGTCATGCCTATTTCTGATCTTCGCGGAGAGAGAGCATAGGCTGTTTTACGGGCTCTGAAAGCGAGACCAATCACGGTTCCTTCAGGAAGGCGGCCGCTTTTTTGTTGTTCAGCGAGCATTCTGCGAATCCCGTCGGTGAGTGACTGTCTTTCCGCCGCATTACAATTCTCCATCTTGAAATGGATCAGCATGGGGCGTTGGGAGCGGCTCTTTAAACCTTGTTCGACCCGTGCGTGCAGGCTCTGGATAGCCTCTTGCGAGTCCTCCTCCAACGTAAGGATTTCCGCGTTTCTGAAGATGTCTTGATAGTAGCGGGATCCCCCCCCGGCGGGGTTTTCAGAGGACATGGCCACTATGAAAGGCTTTTGCGGTTCTAAGGTGTCGTGGGGAAGAAAAGGGATCGCCTCCGTATCCGGGCGGGACGACGCGCCTGCGAAAGCCCTTTCCGGTCCGGTGAATTCGGAGAGAGCAAAAGAGTGAGGGGGAACTCCGAAAGGTTGGCGACCGTGAGTTTGTAGGGAGAGATCGAGGTTTCGTTCTAAGAGTTCCATTGTCGGGGCCGCGGTTCCGACCAATCCCATTCCCGCCGCCAGTTGTAGGTTCGTCACTTCCGCGTGAAGCAGTTGTTCCGCGAGGCTCCCCTCCGGAGCCGGCGTCCATCCGAGCTGCCCCGTCGCTTGATGGCCGGCGACCATCGCCGCATCTTGAAACGCGTGTCGCACCAGCACGTTTTGGCCGGCCGCGAAGGCTCCGCCCATTTTCAGAAGGCCGAATTGGACGAACGAGGTGCGCCAACGCTCCCAGTAGGAACGCCCGGCCCGCGACTGTTCGGGCGACAATAAATCGTTCACCCCTTGAAAGGCCGTCACTTCGGAGGCCAGTCCGATTCCATAAGAAGCGACCTGGAGCAGGGGCGCCGCTTGTTGAGCCCTCGACGCCAAAGCCAAGACGCCCAGGCGCCCGAAGCGGTAGAAGAGAGAACCGGTCGCCATGGCGGCCAACGTTCGAAAGTTGCCCGCCTCCTCCGTAAAGCTCGAAACCGCCGAATCCACTTGTCTTTGAAATGCAGACAAAGGTTCGCTTTGGGACAGTTCGAAATTGGAGAATCGATGAAGAACGCTCGAAGACAAATCGGAGTTCATGGAATTAAAATACATAATTCACCGTTATCCGTGTGCCTTGCTTTTTAAGTTGGAAAAAGATTGAGGTAAGGCTCGGTCGTCCGAAAGCGAAGTTGCGGATTATTTTTACGGCGAAACCGAGAGCTTTTTTCGTTCCCTAGACTCCGGTCAGTAAACGACAGAGGGTTCTTACCATAATCCCCGTTCCCCCCTTGGGGGCATAGGCCCAGGGTTTATTGGCCCAACTGGGGCCGGCGATATCGATGTGGGCCCAGGGGATGTCGTCGACGAATTCCTGCAGGAAAAGGCCGCCGTTGATGGTGCCGCCGTACGGGCCTCCGATGTTCTGGATGTCGGCGACGCTGCTTTTCATCTCTTCTTTATAATCCTCCACCAAAGGAAGTTCCCAAAGGTTCTCGCCCGCCTTTTTGCCCGTATCGATCATTTTTTGGATGAGCTCGGGATTGTTTCCCAAGATGGCGGAATAAAGATCGCCCAAAGCCACCAAACAGGCGCCGGTTAAGGTGGCGAGGTTGATCATCCAGTCGGGCTTTTGTTTGGCCGCGTAGGCCAGGGCATCGGCCAGAATGAGGCGGCCTTCGGCGTCGGTGTTGAGCACTTCCACCGTTTTTCCGTTGTGCATCTTCAACACGTCGCCCGGGCGCATGGCGCCGCCGCCCGGCATATTTTCCGCGGAAGGGATGTAGGCGCGCACCTCCACCTTCGGCTTCAAGGCTTTCAGGGTTTTCATCACGCCGAGCAGCGTCGCCGCGGCGCTCATGTCGTCCTTCATCGTCTCCATGCTCTTGGCGGGCTTGAGCGACAAGCCGCCGGAATCGAAGGTGACTCCCTTGCCCACCAGCGCGATCCTTTTCTTCGGTTTGCCGGAAGGCCGGTACACCATCTCGATCAGCACTGGGGGAAAACGGGAACCCTTGCCCACTCCCAAAATGCCTCCCATGCCCATCCGTTTTAGGTCGGAGATTTTGAAGACGCGTGTGCGGATTCCGGGGATTTTTTGCGCCTCGCGGGCCAAGAACTCGGGCGGCTTGTCGGCCGCCGGTGTGTTGATGAGGTCCCGCGTATAGTTGGTGGCTTGGGAAACGATTTGGCCGACGGAGATCCCCTTGGTGAGGGCGGCTTTTTCGGAGGAAGAAGCGGTGGTGAGAAGAACCTGGCTTAAGGTGGCGCCGTTTTCCTTTTTCGATTTGTAACGGGTGAAACGATAAGTGCCGAGTACGAAGCCTTCGGTCAGCGCCTGGGCGATCTCTTCCGGAGAACTTAAGTCCTTGCAGGTTTCCGGAGCGTTGAACACCACCTTTTTCGCCTTAAGACCTTCCGCCGCCTGGGCCAATTTGCCGGCCGCTTTTCTTAAAAATTCCAAATTGAATTTTTTGGATTCGCCCAGACCGACGATGAATACGTAAGGCGCCTTGATTTTATGGTGGGTGTGGAAAACCTTGATCTCGCCCGCTTTGCCTTTAAACTCCTCCTTCTTCAAGGTTTGCGAGACGATGCCGGCGAGGAGTTTGTCGAGGCGGTCTAAGCTCGAGTTTTTCTCGATTTTACCGTTTAAAAGGCCTAAGGCCAAAATGTCGGAGGGGATTTTTTCGGGTTTATCGGAGGTGCAGGTGATTTGAAGCATTTTGGTTTTCCTCGCTTTGGTAATAGGATAATGAATTTGCCTGACGCGAAGAAAAAACTATAACAAGGGAGTTTCTTATTTCAAAGGGGAAATTCCGATGGGAAAAGTCTTAAAAAAGAGGCTCTTTCACTGCCTGAATTGGGTCCGTGAGGGAGCGGTCGCCGAGATCCGCTTGAATCGCCCGGAGGCGCTGAACGCCTTTAACGTCGAATTGGCCGAAGAATTGGGCCGGGCTTTGAACCGGGCGGCAAAAGAGAAAGAGGTGCGCGCCGTCGTGATTCGGGGAGAGGGCCGCGCTTTTTCGGCGGGCGGGGATTTGAAGATGTTCCACCGCATGCTTCCCCGCGCGGACCGAGGTTTCCATAAAATCAGCGCCTTGCTTCACTCGGCCGTCAAGACGATCCGCACGATGCCCAAACCGGTGATCGCCGGCGTTCACGGCCCCGCCTTCGCGGCGGCCTTCGGGCTCACCCTCGCCTGCGATCTGATTTTGGCCTCCGAATCGTCTACCTTTTCCGCTTCCTACATCAATGTGGCCCTGACTCCCAACGGCAGTGCGACGCTTTACTTGCCGCGTCTCGTCGGATGCCACCGGGCCTCCGAATTGTTTTTTACGGGACGGGTGCTGACGGCGAAGGAAGCCTTGCAATGGGGGATTGTGAACCGGGTCGTGAAAGACGGGAAATTCGAAAAAGCCCTTTCGGATTGGGCCCGCGATTTGGCATCCCGCCCGACTTTGAGTATCGGCCGCACGAAAGAATTGCTCAACCGCTCGTTAAGCCTTCCCATCGTCTCCCATCTGGAAGCGGAGAAGAATGCGATCGCCTGGTCCTCCACCACCCCCGATTTTACGGAAGGGGTGAGTGCTTTCGTAAAGAAACGAAAGCCGCAATTCAAGGGGCGTTAAAAACGGAAATTCGCGTACGTTTTACCGGAAGTACGCAAATAAACTCGAAATGAAGCCTTGATTTTGAGAGGCGGTTAATTCACGAAAACGATTCAAAACGTCCTCTCGGCTGGTTCCGCAAGGGGCGACCACGTCGTAGCTGATGCCGAGTTCTTCGTTTTCTCCGTAGATGTGGCGGGGTTCTCCGCAAATGCTGGGATCGAAGTCGTCTGAATGGTCGTTTTGGGAATGGTTTTGAACGGGCGGGATGTTATTGCGATCGTTCTGTGCAATGGCGGCGGCCATAATTCCTCCTCAAGAGATTTTGTCTCTCTCCAACCAACAAGCTTTATCGGCAGTCTCGGCGAAAAGTTGCGGACCGGGACTAAGAAAATTGCCTGATTCGAAACGACCGCAACTTCTTAAAATGTGATCCGATATGGCTTTTCGAGGCGGGCTTAGATTTTACCTAGGGGCATAGGTATGAAATCTAATCCCGCCTTTTATTTTGGGGTCGGCGAAAATTCGGAAAACATTCTCACGCGGTCCTCTAACCTTTCCCAAGCTCCTTCCTTTACGGCGGCTCAAGAAGGAGCCGATCGAGCGGTTTCTTCTTTTTTGGAAGGCGCGACGGCAGATCCTGACGTTGTTCGCCGATGTCATGGGCGGCCTTGCCTACCGATTCGGCCGAATCGGTACCCTACTACTCACTTCATTTCAGGAACCGAAGCGGTCTTTTTCCTTTTGGTTCGGGGCGGTTCTTGCCTGGCAGGATTCGGGACTGAATCCATGGTTTTCGCAGGGTGCAGCAGGCGTTGAAAAAGCGGAAGGCAAAACTCCCGTCTTAAGCTTTTCACAAGTGGGCTCACGCTGCGCTCACTTTTGGCTCCTCTTAAAATCCTACCCGCCTTATTTCAGGAGCAAATTTTTCCCCTTCGCCATCTTCTCGCCGATGTCGGCATGATTGCGGGAAGCCATTTGGCATACAGTTGAGGCAGGGAGAAACCGAGGAGAGATTGTTTCAGCATTTTTCCTGGCGGGAACGATGAATTGGCAGATGAAGGCGGGCTTGAGGTTTCTATACGGCGCCGCGCGGTTCGTCGCGTTTGAAGCCGCTTTGGATCTTGAGATCCGTTCGAGGGAATTAAATTTGCCGGTCGGCAAAAGGGCTTTCCGTACTTTTCTTCGCGGTGAAACAAGGAGCGTTTGAAATTCGCCTACTACCTTTTAAATGTCGGCGGAAGGAGAGGAGGCGGTTCTGGGAAAAAAAGCGGGGGCGGGATTGAAAAAAATTCCCGCTCCATCAACCCCGATGAATATTCGGAAACCATCTTGAAACTTGCAGCACTGGAACATTGGGAGACCAATCCCGAAGGGAAAATCGAGACTCGTTCGTTTGAGGGGATGCTTTCCTCCGATTGCTTGAGCGCCGTCTACACCTCGGGGCCCGGCATTTACCTCTCCAGTTGCGGCGTTCGAATTCCCATTCGCGATTTCCAGGCCTTCTGGGACGCCGCCCACTCCCGTGCTTCCGCCCCCAAGACCTTCCAAGAACTGAAAGGATACTATTTCATGGCGGAAATTGGGAACGAGAGGATCAGGCGTTCCGCTCCCATTTCAGGAACAGGCGGAAGACACATCCATCGGAGAGCGGTCGAAGAATACCGACGGGGAGACGCGGAAGCCGCCGTCCGGTGGTTGAAAGGAGAGTTGAAACCCTTCGTCGGTAATATTTACGGGGATTCGTTGAATTCCTTCGCCCCTTGGGTTGCCTTTGGTTTGGGATTAGACCTTATTCTTGACCCCCGAGTGGCCCATGCGGCGGCGCTGGTTTCGGAGCATTCCTTTCTCCTTCCCTTTTACCCCTCGGGCTGACGACGCTCGCTTTGGGAGGATGTTTCATTGGGCGGCCGGGAAAATAAAGATGCTGTCTAGGGATGCGATCGGGAGAAGAGAAACCCTTAGTTGCCGAAATTAGCAGCCCTATCGGACCTCCGTTCAGCGAATCTTAGGGAACGAACGAGGATCCACTGCTTCAAAGTGGTTCCAATCCCGGGTATCACGGGAACGGGATCCTTAAGAAAATCGTCTTGAATCGGCGGGTAACCGTCGAAGGATTTGAATCCGGGTTCGGAAATTGGGCCTGCTTTCATCAACGGTAAGTTAGAGGTCCATCCGAATCACCGCTTCCCATACGGTTGGGGGGGATTGATTCCCTCGGTTCAGCCGTCTGGAGATTCGACGAAGAAGGCAGGCTTCAATTCGCATTGCTTTCCGAAGTCTTGAAATTGACGGGGTCCGGTGCGCGAAGGTTCTTGGGCATTTTCACCGCAACGGGAAGCTGCGATCGGCGATGATCATCGACCCTTTCGGCAAGGAACCCCGTCTTGAGCGGGGGAAAGAAGGTGGAGTTCGACGAGAGGGGACGACTTCTTTCCCGTTAAAAATAAGCGGGTTTTAAGGCAAATCCCTTCCACAACCTTTCCCTCAAACCGCCGATAAATCCTACTACTGGGTGAGGATAAGAAGAGAGTTCATCGGTATGGGTATTCCGAGAAAACACAACATTAGAGAATACGCTGCTGTGGGGATTTTCTTTAAGCGTTCTCACGTTTTTTATAAAGTTTAAACTCCACGAATTTAACTTCCACGCAGGCGCAAGTGGATTTGCTCGTGAGCCAGCGTCGAAAAAGGGCGAGCAACGTGCAAACCTTGGCAGCGATCAAGGACAGGTTCCGCTGCACCTCGCTGGCCGCTTGGGCACCTTGGCCTTGGCGTCGCGTGCCGGTCAGGCGGCACCTCTTCTTCAGAAAAGCCGCCTCTTGGCGTAGAACCTCGCACGATAGCTGGCCTTTCCAGGGCGATGAATGATTTCTTATCTCGCACGAAGCGCTGGCGGAGCGTTCCTACCTGGGAGCGTTGGCGCACCTCGTTCGTTCAATTCGGCCTTTTGAAAATGGGCGGGGGCTTCGCGGCGGTCGCTTGCAGATCGTGCTTGTCATTCGGGGCCGCTGCGGTCGTTGCCGGTCACCAAGTAACGGGCCAGCTCGGATGGACGCCGCCTCGGAGAGGAAGCCTCGCGGAACAACTGCTTCACACTGGTGACGAACCTACAACTGGGCGCCAGCATGGGCTGGATGCGATGGCGCCAGTGCGATGAGTTTCGAGAAGCGGACCTTTCCCTTCGCGCCCGCGAAAAGAATTTACCGAAAAGGCCTTCCCTTTTTCGCCTGACCATTGGCTCCCGCTTTTGAAACGGGAACCGGTTCTCACGAGATGACACTGTCTTCTTCGGAGCTCTCTGAAGGAAAACCCTTGATTTTGCAGATGAGTATTTCCGATTCCAAGGGCGGTGGAGGTTCTGCAGAGGCGTCCCGCGAAAGCGGAGAGGCCCGCATTTTTTCGTTGCTAGGCATCCGAACGGGAAGACGTGGGAACGCGGGCGCGCCGACGAAACTCGTGCCCCGCCAATCGTGGGAAAAGCCCAATCAGGTAAACGTGAACGAGTCGGGAGTATCGGAAGGGGGAACCCTCTTCACCACCGGCCTCACCTCTTGCACGGCCGTCCTTCTCTATGACCCGATCCGAAAAGTCGGCGCGATGATTCACATTCAACCCCCGGTCATCCAACGCGGCGTCACCACCGTCGCCGAAATTCGGCAATTGATGGACGAAGGAATGGAAAGAACTTTGGATCTTTTAGGAGGAGAGCGGAAAAATATCACGGCGATCACGATTCGAAGCGGGCTTGATCTGCCCGATTTTCAAGACGGGCAAGAACCCGAGGTGACCACCCACCGTTGGAGCGAACAAGCGCTGGGCGCCTTGAAGGAGCGGGGAATTTTAGTCCGCGACCTTCCCTTGCATGACGGCGTCGAAGAAATCCGCTTCGACACCGGCTCCGGGAAGGTGGAGATCGATTATTACAAGACCGGTTCTTCGCGCGAGACGGGCCCACGCTTTCGCGCACGCCCTTTCGAGACGGGCGTCGTGAATTCCACCGAGGCGATTTTGGAGTTGAAGGAAATCAACGGCCAAAGCGTCGATGTGCTGGAAAGAAGAATGAGACCCGGTGCCTCCTCGACGGAGGGCTTTTTAGGAGAAAACGAATCTTTGTTGCGGGTGATGGCGGAGGATAACGATTACGTCCTCTCCCAAGGGTTGACGCACCGGCGAATCGCCTTGGAGTTGGGGAGGGTAGAGGCGGCGGGACAGCTGGGTTTATACCGGGGCCGAAGGTTTGCCGTGAAAGGAATCATATACTTGGGTTCCCAGGAATCTCCCTTTCGTGACGGGGACGGCGCGTCCATGGACCTTCGAATCGTCAACCTCGACAGCGGAAAATCGATGCGGTACTCCACCCTTCTGCCCGCCATGATCGCAAAATACGGATTTTACGAGGGAAGGGAGACACCTTATCGGCTGGATCCGCGCCAAATCTTGGAGGTCTTGGATTTTTTGAGGAAAGACGCCCCGCTTCCCTCTCGGGCGGAAGGGACGCCCGTCGAAAGAGCGTCGTCCGCCCTTCTCGACGTGATGGTGGAGATCAAGGAGCTTCAAGAGGAAAAGGTCACCGAGGAAAAGATGGGACGTTTTCGCACCCGCTTGGCGCGACTGAAGGAAAGCGTGGCCCGTTTGACCACGGAAGAACACGAGTCGGTCTTGAAAAATTTGGAGAACAATTGGTTTTTGAATACCACTTTGATGAGCGCCGCGAAGGCGATGTTTTGGATGTCTTCTCTAGACCACGATGTGGCGAAGAATTTAAACCCCGAAGACTCTCCCGCCGTTTTGCAAGGGGCGTTCGCTCCGGTTCATCCGGCGCATCGGGAAGAATTGGGAACCTTGCTCATGCTCAAGGCCCTTCAACCCCTTTTCGACACCCATCCTCACTTCATGGATGAAGAATTCTCCCGCCAGATGAACGACTTCGTCATCCTCTGAAAAATTACTTTTTCCACTTAATCGAGCATCCCATCGACGGCATTTGCTCGTCGGAAGGGGATTTTCCGGTAAGCAGCGCGTCGACCGCTTCCTTTAACTCGCGGCGGGTGACTTTCGAGGGTTCCTTCCAGTTGTCGTCGATGCGGCCGTGGTAGGCAAGCATTCGATCTTGTCCGTAAACATAAATGTCGGGCGTGCAGACGGCGCCGTATGCCTTCGCGACCTCCTGCGTTTCGTCGATGAGATAGGGAAATCCGTATCCCTTCGCTTCGGCGCGCTTCCTTAAATTTTCGGGTTGGTCGTCGGGATAATCGGTGGGGTCGTTGGCGCAGATGCCCAAAAGCTGGACGGATTTTCCCTCCCACTCCCTTCTCAGCTGGATGATACGGTCTTCGACGGCGACCACATAAGGGCAATGGGCGCAGATAAACATCACCACGAGCACCTTCTTGTCCTTAAAGTCTTCGAGGGTGACCGTCTTGCCGTCCACGGATTTTAATTTGAAATCGGGAGCGGGAGTTCCCAAACGAATGTTCTCAGAATTCAGCAGGGCCATTTTATTTCACTCTCCTCATCATTTCTTTTCAAAGTTTTTCTTTTGCATACTTCTCGAAAGAGTAATGAACTTTTTCACACTTTTAAAGCGCCAAAAAACTAACTGATTCCGGGTTAATTTTGCCTGAAACCCAATTGCCCCCTTCGAACCTTCCTCTTCCTTTTTTTGTAAAAATCAAAGGCTTACGGAATAATTTTTACAATCTCTATTTGGTATAAGACTTGCTTGATTAACTAGTTATTAATTTTTTCATTCTATTTCAGGTAGGTGGGCGTGGGCAAGGTGAATGGTGAGAAAACGGCGTCCTTCATTCGGGTAGAGGGGATTCTTTTTAAAAAAGCCCTCCTTTCCTTCTCGGCGTACCTTGCCGCGAATTCTCCGGGCCTCACCGAGCGGGTTTTTAAGCTCGGCCAGGCTCTCTTTCTCGCTCCCGCTTCGCGCTTGATCGAAACCGGGGACCGCTCCCTCTCCAATCGTTTAAACGCCCTGATCCTGAAAGACTTGAGCCAAGACCGCATCGAAGTGCTCGCCGAAGAATATTTCGAGAGCATCCTTAAGGACAGGGTCCTCGAGGACGGCTTCGACCTGGTACGCAGGGTCGAAAAAGAGGGGCATCAGATTATCCTTTATAGCGACGAGCTGGAAATCACCCTTTTACCGTTCGCCTCACGCTTGAAGGGGATCGGCCGTCTCTTCGGCAATCGCCTCGAGTTCAAAGACGGAATCGCCACGGGAAGGTTGGAGGAGCCGATCATCGGTGGATTCAATGGAAACCGGGACTTGCTTCAAAAGGCCCAAAACGAGGGAATCGATTTGGCGCGATCCAGCGCTTACGGGATTTGCAGCGCCGATTTGCCGTTGCTCCAATCGGTCGGCAATCCTTGCGCCGTCAACCCCGACTTTGTCTTGAGGAGGACCGCCCGCGAGGCCGATTGGCCCGTGATGGAATATTAAGATGAAAATGCTTTCCGTGCGAAAAAGCTACGAAGGGAAACACGTGCTCTTGACCGGGGCCTCCGGTTTCGTGGGTAAGGTGTGGCTCTCGATGATGCTTTCGAAAGTGCCGGAGATAGGCCGCATTTACGTGCTGATCCGGAGGGGAAAGTCTCAAAGCGCCTTTGAGCGTTTCGAGGAAATTTTGGGCGGCTCTCCCGCTTTTCTCCCCCTTCATGAGAAATATGGAGACCGGCTTCCTTCCTTCTTAAACGAGAAACTGGAAGTGCTGGAAGGGGACGTTTCCCTTCCCCGTTTGGGGCTAGGACCTGAGCAGGAAAAGCGATTGCGGGGCCGAATCGATCTTATCGTCCATTGCGCCGGGTTGGTGGATTTCGAACCGGAGCTTCAGGCCTTCCCTTTCCGCCAACGTCACGGGCGTTCTGCACGTCGTCGATTTCGCAAAAGCTGTTCGCGCGCGCTTGGTTCAT
Organism: bacterium; assembly: GCA_046346885.1. GTDB lineage: Bacteria > UBA10199 > UBA10199 > JADFYH01 > JADFYH01 > JAXMHI01. Next base: position 68,831 of record JAXMHI010000003.1, read on the forward strand.
ATTTCGACGTGCTTCGTATGCGGCAAAACAGGGGGGGGACATGCGAACGAGACGCTTCAGCCCGATTACAACCCGAAGGGGGAAACTTTCTCCGCTGAAAGGGAATACGAAGAAGCCCTTGAAGCGGCCGGAAGGGAAGCTCCTCCCGGACAAGACCGCTTTCAAGTTTGCCGGGACCGCGCCCTCCGCTGGGGGTGGCCCAACGGTTATACCTATACGAAAAGCCTTGCCGAATCCCTTCTTCAAAACCGCGCGGAAAACCTTTCTTATACGGTGGTCCGCCCCGCCATCGTAGAGAGCGCGATGAAATTCCCGTTTCCGGGATGGAACGAAGGGGCGGAAACCTGCACGCCGATCTCCTACCTCGCGGGCAACGGCATCAAGCATTTCACCGCCCGCAAGCACTACACGCTCGACATCGTGCCGGTGGACGCGGTTTGCGAGTCGATCGCCATTGCCGGCGCCGCCCTGCTGAACGGCGTCGCATTTTCCGTTTATCAATGCGGTTCCTCGTTCCGGAACCCCCTCAAGATCGGGCGCATGCTCGAACTGATCGCCCTGGCTCACCGCGCCCATTACCGTCGCCACGGAGGCACGACGACGGAGCGCCTGCTCCTCTCCCGCTGGGATGCGGTTACGGTTTCGGAGGAAAGCTTTTTTTCCGTCGGTTCCTTGCGTGAAGCGGCCGTCCGTCTCAACCAGTTCGCGAAGCAGTGGGAGGCAAAGACCTCCGGTTTTTTGAAAGAGTGGATTCATTCCGCCACCGTTCTCACCCACCGCGCCAAATGGGCGCTCATCAAAGCGGAAAAAATTATCCGGATTTTCCTCCCGTTCATCTACGAAAACCACTTCCGTTTCGTCTGCGAGAACCTCGAAAAACATGAAGTGAGGGAAGAAGAGTTCCGTTTCGAACCGGGGAAGATCGATTGGCGGCATTATATTCTCGACATCCACGAGCCGGGCATCCGCAAGTGGTGCTATCCGCTCATCGAAAACAAGCCGGTGGAGAAATTAAATCTCTCTTATCCCTTTCGCTTGTCGGAGGAAGGGGGAGAAAGAGAGTTTCCTAGAAGGGTTTCCAGGGGGTAGAAATGGCGGTTTTCATTACCGGAGCGACGGGTTTTTTGGGGTCTTACGTGGTGGCGGATTTTTTAACGCGCCATTCGGACCGCCTCCAGCTGCTGGTCCGCTCCAGAAGCGTGCGGGAGGCCGAAGAGAGGCTCTGGCGCGCTCTTCAGCTTCACATGGATTTTTCCGCTTTCTGGGATTTCAGAACACGGCGGATCGACATCTGCCTGGGCGACCTCACGCGTCCGGGGCTCGGCCTTTCCCCCGAAGACCGGGAGCGGATCGTCGAATCGGCGGATTCCGTTTTTCATTGCGCCGCTTCGCTTCACCGAAAATCGGAGGAAATGTGTTTGAACGTCAACCTTCGGGGAACCCTCGAAGTCATCCTCTTGGCCCAAGAAATTGAGAAGAAGCGGTCGCTGCGCCGCTTCAGCTTCGTCTCCACCGTCGCGGTCTCCGGGGAGAGGTTCCACGAGACGGTCAGGGAAGACGAGGCCGTTCGTTGGAACCGTCCCGATTCCGATCCCTACGGTCGCACCAAGAAATTCGCCGAGCACATGGTGAGGCGGCAATTACAGGGGATTCCCCTTACGGTTTTCCGACCCAGCGCGATCATCGGCGACACCCGTTTCCCCCGGACCACCCAATTCGACATGGTCCGCGCCTTCGCCTGGATCGAGCGGTTGAAGATTCTCCCGCTTGATCCCCGTTGGAGGATTGACATTGTTCCCGCCGACTACGTCAGCCGGGTCATGGTGGATTTGCACCGGAAGGAAAAACCGCGCCACGAAACCTACCACGTAAGCGCAGGAGAAGGAGCCTTGAGCTATCGCGAGATCGCCGAGAGCCTTCGCGCCGATCCCTCGAAAGGATCCCCCTCCTTCGCTCCCCGGCTTACCGCGCCCTTTTTGAAACTTTGTTCCTATTTGGCCCGCCGTCACCCCAGATGGGGCCTTTCACGGCCTGCCTTGCTGGTCGATGTCTTCAAGCCGCATTTGGTGGCCGACACCGTTTTCGAGAACCGGCGGATCGTCGAGGAGTCGGGAGAAATTCCCGCGCCTTTCAGCCGTTACGCCGCTTCGCTTCTGCGTTTCGCGCGCCAAAACGATTTCAAGTATCCCTATCTTCCCTTTCCGACCGAAACGCCCAAACGGGAGGTGGCTTGATGAACGCCCTCCTCAAGCGCGTTTCCGATTGGATGGACCCGGACCGGGCGCTTCAGCGCCTCATGGGGTCGCTGATCGACGCCTGCCAGGCCAAGAGCTCGCTGGGGCTTCAAAGGGAAAAGTGGCGGCCGGGCCGCCCTCTCAAGCTTCTTTTGGCCGGGTATTCCGGCGCCCGCAACACGGGGGCCGACGTGCGGGTGGAGGAAATGATCCGTCAGTTCCGCTCGATTCTCACCGACGAGAACCTCGAAATGACCCTGATGACGGTCAATCCCGCCAAGACGGCCGGTTACTTCCGGGCCGTGCGGCAGGTGAAGATTCCGATGGTGTATCCCAAATTTCTTTTCGAGGAGTGCCCGAAACACCACGGCGTCATCGCTTGCGAGGGGTCGATGTTTAAATCCAAGTTCGCCAGCGCCCTTTCCACGATGATGGCCGGGGCCTTGGGATTGGCGACCGCCGAAGGCAAGTTGAGCGTGGGATACGGCGCCGAGGCGGGAGAGATGGACGGGGGCTTGCGTGACTTCGTCGAGAAATATTGCGCCCGTTCCTTTGTGCTCTGCCGGAACGAGGCCTCCCGGAAAATCTTGGACGACCTGGGCATCCGGAATACGGGGGGCACCGACACGGCTTGGACCTTCGAGCCCGCGCCTCGGGCGCGCGGCGCCGAGCTCCTCCGGAAAGCCGGTTGGGACGGGAAGCGGAAAGTGCTCATCGTCTGCCCCATCAATCCCTTTTGGTGGCCCATCCGTCCGGATCTCGCCAAGGCGCTCGCCTGGCGCTTCTTGGGCGAATATAAGAAGGAACATCATCAGTCGATTTATTTTCACGCCGCTTCCGAGACTTCGGAGCGGAAGTACCATCGCTACTTAAATGCCTTGGCGGGGGCGATGAACGCCTTCTCCCGCGAGAAAAATCTCTTTCCCGTCTTGGTCGGCATGGAGGAGCTCGACCGTCGTGCCTGCGAAGACTTGAACGCGCTTCTCACGCGTCCCGCTCCCTTATTTGTCAGCGACGAATACGACATGTACGAGTTGGTGAGCGTCTTGCGGCAAGCCTCTTACCTGGCCAGCTCGCGCTACCATGCGGTGGTCACAACGATGCCCGCGCAGGTGCCTTCCCTCGGCATCACGATGGACGAGAGGCTGCGCAATCTGCTCGTCGACCGTGGCCATCCCGATCTCTTGCTCACGGTCGACCAAGAGGACCTCGAGGAAAAACTGCTCTCCCTCTTTCGGAAGCTGGACCGGGAGAATGAACGAATCGCCGACGATCTGGGCCGATTCATTCCTCCCCAATTGAAGCTCATGGGGGAGATGGGGATCGGTCTGGTCCGCGAAATCGAGAGGGTTTATCCCGAATTTCCGAGGCGAAAGGTGCCCGAATCATGGGAGCACTTCCTGCCTTCCCTTTCCCCCACGGTGGAAGGGCTGCTGAAGCGTTATGAGTCCTGTTCGGGGGGCGAGCCCCCTCTAATAAGAAAAATGGGAGGTAAACGATGAGTGAGGTTTTAAGCCAAGTCATGCAGTACGTCGGAAAACGCTTTAAGGTCGATCCCTCGAAGCTCAAACCCAACGACGATTTTTTCGAGACGCTGGGCATCAACAGTCTTCAAGCCTTGGATCTTCTCGGCGATTTGGAGTTGGAGTTCGGAGTGGAAGTGCCCGACTACGCGCTGAAAGAGACCACCACCTTCGAGGGCATCGCAAAAGTGATCGAAAGGGCCCAATGACCTTGAACCTTTCTCAGATGCGGTCTTTGGGGGAAGCCATCCGCGATTGCGGGATTCCCTTCAAGTCGAATCTCGCGCTTCTCGAGGCGAACCGCGACACGGAGACCGCGCGCCTCACGCACCGCGAAGTGCACCGGGAAGGGGAGCGGGTGGCGACTCTCCTGGAAGAGCTCGGTTTTAAGGCCGGGGACCGGGCGGCCCTCCTGATGCCCAATCAGTCCAAATGGGTCTTGTCCGCCTTGGGAATCTTTTGGGCGGGAGGAGTGCTAGTTCCCCTGGACTACAAGCTCACCCCCCGCGAGCAAGCGGCCCTTCTTGCCCATTCGCAGCCGAAGGTCTTGTTCGCGGACGCTTCGATTTGGGAGCGTTTTGAGAAGGAAGGGGAAAAATTCCCCCGCGGTCTTCGCGTGATTTTGACCGAGCCCCCCGCCGAAGGAAAAGGAAAGGATGTTTTTCTTTGGGGAGAAAAACCGGGGGCGGCTTTTAAGTTTCGCGAGCGCGAGCGCGACGACGTGGCGAGCCTCATTTACTCCTCCGGCACGGGTGGGCAAACAAAAGGATGCCTGCTGACCCACGGGGGCTTCCTCCGGCAGATCGAGCAGCTCGCCGCAGTGGTGAAGCCGACCGAGGAAGACCGGTATTTTTCGATCATTCCCGCCAACCACGCCATCGACTTCATGTGCGGTTTTCTGATGCCGCTCGTTTGCGGCGCCAGCGTGGTGCATCAACGGACTTTGAGGAGCCAATACTTGGTTTCCACGATGAAACGTTACGGGGCGACGCTCGTCGCCTTGGTGCCCCTGCTTTTGAAGATGTTCAAGGAGGGCATCGAGGAAAAGATTGAGGCACTCTCCCCCTGGGAGAAGGAGGTTTTTCGGGGCTTGAAGCATTTGAATGAAAGTCTCACGAGAAAGGAACCACGGCCGCAGCTTTCCCGGCTTCTGTTGAAAAAAATCCACGACGGTTTCGGGGGAAAACTCCGGCAAATCATCGTGGGGGGCGCTTACGTCGACCGGAAGGTGGCCGAGTTTTTCTACCAAATCGGACTTCCGGTCTCGATCGGCTATGGACTGACGGAAGCGGGAACGGCGATCACTCTTAATGATTTGAAGCCCTTTCGGGGAGATTCCGTGGGGCGCCCGCTTCCCGGCATGGAAGTGGAGGTGCGCGATCCCGATCCGGAGGGGGTGGGGGAGGTTTGGGTGAAGGGACCCACCGTGATGAAAGGGTATTTCAAGGATCCGGACCTCACTTCGGAAGTGCTTGTGGACGAATGGCTGCGGACGGGAGATCTCGGCAAGTTCGACGCATCGGGGCACCTGAAACTCTTGGGCCGTTCGAAGAACATGATCGTCACCGAGGGGGGAAAGAACGTCTACCCGGAGGACATCGAGATCGCCTTCGAGGGCCTTGCCGGTTGCGAAGAATTTTGCGTCTTTGCCGCCAATTACGTTTGGCCCGAGAAGAAACTGACGGGCGAAAAATTGATGGTGGTGGTCCGTCCCGCGAAAAACGGCGGGGGAAGCTCTTGGGTGGAGGAGCTTCGGCGGCGCAACCGGACCTTGGTCGATTTCAAGCGCATCGAGGGTTACGTCATTTGGAACGAGGAGTTTCCGCGCACCTCGACCCTGAAGGTGAAACGGCAGCAGTTCGCCCAGATCCTGAAGGGGGCTTTGCGTCGGGAGGAAGCCTTCCGGCCGCTTTAGGAGGGAGAGAAGATGCATTTTAAAATTTCCTCTTATGAAAGCATCGGCGCCGCGTTTTGGGAACGGTTCAAACGTTTCGGAAAAAAGACCGCCTTGATCGAGGGCGATCGGGACGAAGAACGGGTTCGCTATACCTACGAAGAAGCGGCGGACGAGGGCGCAAGGGTGGCCTCGTTGCTTCAGGACAAAGGATTCGCTCCGGGAGAGCGCTGCGCCATTCTTATGTCCAACCAGTCGAAGTTACTCCTTTCAGCGGTCGGCATCTTCTGGGCCGGAGGGGTGGTGGTTCCTTTGGATTCCCGCGCGGCGCCGTCCGAGCAGGCGGCCTTGCTTCGGCACTGCGAGCCGAAGGCGTTGGTCGTCGAATGGGCTCTTTGGGAAAAATTGAGGGACGAAATCGGAGAAGGGAGAGGTTCGCTGTCGATCTACGTGACGGAGGCGCCCGCGGGAGAAGATCCTTCTCCCGCCCTTCGGTGGGAATCGAAGCCCGTCGGGTCATTCCGCCGCGAGCCGCGGCGTTCCGACGATGTGGCCGCCATTCTTTATTCGTCGGGCACTGGGGGGCGCATGAAAGGTTGTATGCTCACCCACGGGCAATACTTAAGCCAGGTGGAGCGCTTTCATCGCCACGCCCGCATGCGCGAGAACGACCGGTATTTTTCGGTTTTGCCGACCCATCACGCGGTCGATTTCGTCTTCGGTTTTCTCTATCCCCTTTTGCGGGGCGCGACAGTCGTGCATCAGCGCACTTTGAGGGCCCAATACCTGGGTTCCACCTTGCGGCGCTACCGCATTGACGTGACGACTTTCGTGCCTCTCATTCTGAAGGAGATCCAGAAGAAGATCCAAGCGCAATTGGAGGCGCTTCCGCCGTTCAAACGTAAGATTTTCAGCGGCCTCGTCCGTCTCAACCGCTTCGCCACGCCTCGTCCCCGGCATTGGCTCTCGCGACGCTTGTTTAAAAAGATTCACGAGGCCTTCGGCGGACGGCTCCGCCTGGTCATGACGGGGGGCACTTTCATTGATCCCGCGTTGGTGAGATTTTTTTACGATGTGGGGCTTTTCGTGGGCATCGGTTACGGTTTGACGGAGGCGGGTACGACCGTTTCCGCCCCCGTTTGGTCGCGTTTTTGCGACGACAACGTGGGCAAGCTCTTGCCCGACACCCGCGTGGAGATCCGCAACGCCGATGCCGACGGGGTGGGAGAGATCTGGCTCCGCTCCCCCAGCGTGATGAAGGGGTATTTCAAGGATGCCGAGTTGACGGCGGAAGTTCTGGTGGACGGATGGCTGAAGACCGGCGATGTCGGAAGCTTGGATCCCGATGGATTTCTCAAGATCAACGGCCGCAGCAAGAATATGATCGTCACCGACGGAGGGAAGAACATCCACCCCGAGGACGTCGAAATGGCTTTCGAGGACCTGCCGGGATTCAAGGAACAGTGCGTGTTCGCCGCCCATTACGTGTGGCCCGAGCATTCGGCGAAAGAGGATAAACTCATTTTAGTCGTCCACCCTCAAGAGAGGCTTTCGCCGGGCGAGTTGGTGAAGGAATTGAAAATCCGCAACCGCGCCTTGGCGGACTACAAACGCATCTCGGGATTTTTGATCTGGGACCGCGATTTCCCCCGGACCACGTCCCTCAAGGTGAAGCGGGAACAATTGGCCGAACAGATCGGCGACGTTTTGAAGAAAGATTCCGTTCAAGGGTTTCATTGAGGAGGTGTGCCATGCAAGCTTTCCGACGCATTTTACTCATCGCCTGGAGAAACATTTTCCGAAACCAGAGGCGGGCATTTTTGACCCTCTCCATCCTCGTTTTGGGGTCCACCGGCCTCATCCTGGTGGGCGGGTTTTTCGACAACATGATCGAGGGCTTCGGGGAGGTCTTCATTCACAGCCAGACGGGGCACATCCAAGTGGACGTTCGGGGATATCAGAAGAAAGGGGCGAGGGCCCCGTTTGATTATCTGCTTCCCGACGTCAAGCGTCTCCAAAAGGAGATCGAGGCGAATCCCCAGGTGGCATACACGGTGCCGCGCCTGAAGTTCCAAGGCATGGCCAATTCAGGGGATACGGCCATCGCCGTGATGGCCGTGGGGGCCGATCCCGTCTTGGAGAAAAAGATGGGGAGCTTTCAAACTTCCCGCGAAAACGTTCCCTCGATGAACATCGTGGAAGGCAAGGATTTGGACGATTCCGATCCCTATGGGGTGTTGTTGGGGCGGGGATTGTTAGAGGCCCTGGGGCTTAAGGTGGGGGATTCCTTCACCTTCATCACGACCCGTCGGGCCGGCGCCATCGACGGAGCGGAGTTCCACGTGAGGGGCGTGTTCGAGACTTTCATCAAGGACTTCGACGACCGGGCGCTTAAGATGAACCTGGCCTCCGCCCAAAAGGTGTTGGGGATCCAGGATGAGGTTCATAATCTCTTGGTCCTCTTGCGCGATACCTCGAGGACGAGCGAAGTGAGGGATCAATTGGCCGCCTCGCTGAAATCCTTCCATCCTTCCTTGGAATTCATCACGTGGGTAGAGCAAGGCCAGTATTATCGGCAAAGTAAGGAGCTCATCCGCCAGATCTATCTCACCATTCAACTCATCATCAGCGTCATCTTTTTCTTCAGCATCGCCAACACCACCAATATGGTCGTGTTGGAGCGCATGCGCGAATTCGGCACCATGATGGCCATCGGCAACAGCCGGGTCACGTTGTTTTCCATGATTTTCTTGGAGACGGTGCTGTTGGGGGTGATCGGTTCGGGGGTCGGCATCCTCTTCGGGTGCGGGGTTTCCGAGGTGGTTTCGGCCTTCGGAATTCCCATGCATCCCCCGCAGGCGGCGGGAGACTACATCTGCACCATCTCCCTCACGCCCCGGCTTCTCTTCCATACCTTTTCGGTCACCATGGTCGCCAGCGTCCTTTCCGCCATCGTGCCCGCCTACCGGGTGAGCCATTATCCCATCATCCGGGCTTTCGGTTACGTTTAAGGCGAGCGCTTTTTCCGAAGGGTGGCGCCCAAAACGGAGACGACCCCCTTGGTCTTTTCCCAGACGGTGCCGGTCATGTTGCGGCAGAGGGACTTGAAGGTTTCGTAGAGGCGCGCGTCGTATCCGTACCACCAAAAATCAGGGAAACGTGGAAACATGTTTTCGTGAACGTGCTGCAGGTGGACCAGTTCGTGAAGCCCGACTTTTCCGTGGGTGCGGCCGAATCCGCTGTCTTTCACTCCTCCCCAGGGCGTCTGGCACATGTAATACATGTAGGTGCATTCGTTGACGGCGACGGTGCCTGCCCTCAGTTTCTGCGCGATGCGCTCCCCTCGTTTCGAATCGACGGTCCAAACCGAGGCGGTCAGGCCGTAGATCGAGTCGTTGGCCAGGGCAACGGCTTCTTCCTCCGTTTTGAAGGTCATGATGGGCATGAGGGGGCCGAAGGTTTCCTCCCGCATGCAGCGGAAACGGTGGTCGACTTCCGTGAGCACGGTCGGCTTAAAGAAGTTGCCCTTTAACTCATGGTTTCGCTCGCCCCCCGTCAAAATTTTAGCCCCGTTTCGCCGGGCGTCCTCGACTTGCTCTTCGACGATCCTTAGTTGGGCCTCGGTGGTTAGCGGACCCACGTCGTGGTTTGGGTCCGTGCCCGGCCCTTGCTTCAGCCTTTGGGTTTTTTCCACGACCTTTTCGATGAAGACAGGGGCGATCCGTTCATCCACGTATACCCGTTCCACCGAGGCGCAAACTTGCCCGGCGTTGCAGAAGGCGCCCCAAACGGCGCCTTGAACGGCGTTTTCCAGGTCCGCGTCGTGGCAAACGATCATGGGGTCCTTGCCGCCCAGCTCCAGCGTGCAGGGGGTGAGGTTTTTCGCGCACAGCTCCATGATGCGCTTGCCCACCCGCACGCTTCCCGTGAAGACGACCTTGTCGATCGCGGAGGTGACCAAAGCCTCCCCCGTTTCCGCGCCGCCGGGAAGGTGGGTGAAGACGCCGGGAGGAAGGCCGGAGGCCCGGAAAATTTCCTCGATTTTAAGGCCGACTAAAGGCGTCGCGTCCGCGGGCTTCAGGAGGACGCAATTGCCCGCCATGAGGGCCATGGCGGTTCCCCCCGTGGGAATAGAGAAGGGAAAATTCCAGGGGGAGACGATTCCGACAAGGCCAAGGGGTTGGTAATAAAGCTTCGATTTGCGCCCTAAAACCCCCATGAGACCAATGGGGATCTTTTCCGGTTTCAGGAGTTTTTCCGTGTTTTTCGCGAAATAGGCGAGCAAATCGCAAATGGGGAGGATGTCGGAGGAGAGGGCTTCCACCAACGGTTTCCCGTTGTCTTCCGAAATCACCCGGGCGATTTCATCCACATGGTCGAGAAGGTATTCGCGGGCTTTCAGGAGGTATTTTCCCCTTTCCGAATAGGAAAGGGCCGCCCAGGCGGGATGGGCCTTCCGGGCTTCTTCCACTAAACGGGCGACTTCCTGAGGCGTCGCGGCCTGCAAGGTGCCCAATTCCTCGAAAGTGGCGGGGTTTTTGGCGACGATGCTTGGCGGCATAAAGACCTCCCTGAACGTACTTCCCTCTGGCAAAAAATATTTTTCTTAGATAACCTGAAAAATCTGATGGAACCCACAAAGGATCCCCCAACGCGGGACTTAATTCAAGACAAAGAAGCCGAGGAAACGGGGCTTAGGTTCCGTTATCAAGTCGCCTTCGACCCCAAGCAGGGCGCGTTGCTGCTCAAGATTTTCGATGAGGACAAGCCGGTGACGCGCTTTGAGCGATACGGCATCCACGTTTTGAGCCTGCAAGACCGCTACATCGCCGGCAGCCGGCTGGATCCGGCCCACCGCCATTTCATCCAACACTTGCTTCGTTTCGCCCACCTCCACTCGTGGGAGGGGTATTATCTGATCCCCCGCAAGCACACGGCATACTTCCTTCAGCGCCTCTCTAAGTTCGAGGAAGTGAAGTCGTTTCAGGCCTCCAAAAAGGTTCCCTTTTCCAAGAAAAGTTTGACGCCGCTCTTCGACCTGAAGGCCGATAATTTCAGCCACCTTTCCTTCCGCCTGCGTTTCCGCGAGGAAGAATCGGGGGAAGAATACGCGTGGGAGAAGAGCGTGCTTTTCCCCGGTAATCGGCCTTGGGTGCTTCGCGACGGTGTTTTTTTTCCGCTTAAGAGCACCGAGGCGAACGTGCTGCTCGACGACTTGGACGGGGAAGGCAACGTCAACCTTTCCGGGGAGCGGGCGGTTGAATTTTTAGAGCAAGATCTCTCTGCACTCGTCAAACGGGGCGAGGTCACCCTGCCACCGGGCTTTCAAATTCCCGAGGTGGTGAGATTCGATCCCCAAGTTCAGTATTCGGTGACGGAGGATTCGCGCAAAGACAAACTTTGCCTGCACATCCAGTTCGCATACGGCGAGTTCACTCTCCCCCCGTACGAGCGGGAAAGCGACTTGCTGGTTTATCTTCCTTCCGCCGAAAAACCCTTACTTCTTTATCGTAATCTTCCTTTCGAAAAAGAAACCCTGGAAAAATTTTATTCCCAAGGCTTCCAACGGGTGGGGCCCAGCCGTTTCGAAACCGGCGGCGAGAGCGCCCTCGATTTCGTGTCCGACCAACTGCCTACCCTCAAAGAAGAAGCGGGGTTGCAAGGCGAAGAGTCGCTCAAGCAATTTCGCGTCTTGGCCCAGCTTGGACGCGGCAACCTGAAGGCCCGCGCGGTGGCTCGAGGGGTCGATTGGTTTTCCCTCGATTTGAGGTATGAGCTGGAAGGGCAAGAGATCCCCTTCGAAGTGCTCCGCAAATGGATCCAGGAAGGCAAGAAATACTTGCCCATTCCCGGAAAGGGCTTCGCCCGGATCCGCACCGAAGAGCTGAAGGCCTTGGAAGAAGGATTCGAAGAGTTGGAAGGCGAGTGGACCGAACAGGGAGAACTGCGCTTCAAGACCTTTCACGCTCCCTACTTAGATGAAGTGTTGAAGGTGGATTGGAAGGCTCAGGGGGAATTAAGCCAAACCCTGAGCTCGCTTCGCCAGCTTCAAGGGATTCCCAGCCGCGAATTGCCTCAGGGGATGGAGGCGGTCCTTCGCCCTTACCAGCATCACGGCTACGATTGGCTGCAATTTCTCCATGAGCATCAGTTTCACGGCATTTTGGCCGACGACATGGGGCTCGGCAAAACCCTGCAAGCCCTCGCCTATTTGCGCGACCTCAAGGAGCGCAAGGGGTCCAGACCTAATCTCGTGCTCGCCCCCACTTCCGTCGTCTTCAACTGGGCGAGCGAATCTCAAAAGTTTACGCCCGATCTGAGGGTGTTGCAGTTGACCGGCGCGGAGCGAAAGGAAAACTACGATCAGATCGAGGGCGCCGATCTGGTGCTCACCAGCTACGCGATTTTTCGCCGGGATGCGGAGCTTCTTCAAAAAATTTCCTGGCGTTCCGTCATCTTGGATGAGGCCCAATACATCAAGAACTATCGCAGCAAAACGGCGGGGCTCGTGAAGGAGCTTTCCGCCGAACAGCGTCTGGCGCTTACCGGAACGCCGCTTGAAAACCGACTTTCCGAATTATGGTCCATTTTCGATTTTTTGATGCCGGGGTTTTTGGGTAGTTTTTTGGGCTTTCAACGCCGTTACCAAAAGCCCATCGAAGAATCGCAAGACGCCGAGGCCTTGAGTCGCTTGAAAAAACGGCTGCACCCCTTCGTGATGCGGCGCCAAAAAGAGGAAGTGGCCCCGGAGTTGCCGCCGAAAACCGAGATCGAGCAATTCTGCGAGATGACTCCCGAACAGCGCAAACTCTACGAGGAAATCTTGGTCACCTGCCGCCGCATGGTCTTGAGCGAGGTGGAGGAGAAGGGCATCGAGAAGAGCCAGTTCTCCATCTTGACCGCGCTGCTCCGCCTGCGGCAGGTGTGTTGCCATCCCCGCTTGTTGGGGGAAGCGCTCGAAGAGAAGGAGACGGATTCGGGCAAGCTCGAGATGTTTAAAGAATTGCTCGACGAGATCATCAGCGAGGGACACCGGGTGATCGTGTTCAGCCAGTTCGTCGAGATGCTTACCTTGCTGAGGGAATGGCTCGACGAGCAAAAAATCGCCTACGAATATTTAGACGGCCGCACGCGCAAGCGGGAAGAACGCATCAAGCGATTCCAGAGTACTCCGGAAATCCCCGTCTTCCTCATCAGCCTGAAGGCGGGTGGAACCGGCTTGAATTTGAGCGAGGCGGATTACGTCATCCACTACGACCCCTGGTGGAACCCCGCCGTGCAAGACCAAGCCACCGACCGGGTCCACCGCCTGGGACAGAAGCAACACGTCTTTTCCTACAAGCTCATCACCAAGGACAGCGTGGAAGAAAAAATATTGGGCCTGCAACAACGCAAGCGCGATCTCGTGAAGGGCGTTTTGGGGATCGATTCTTCCATCGGCAAGAAGCTTTCCTACGAAGATTTGGAATACTTATTTTCCTAAAACCTCATTTTTCAAATGGGATTTGGGTGAAGTGGACCTTCATCTCTTTCGCTCGCATCAACTTTTCGGTAATGCTTTGGGGATAAACGGTGGGACACATGCCCTTCGGGTTTTTATCGGGATGTTGCATCATTTCCTCCACGCATCGTTTTCCCTCCATCCGCCAGTCATAATAAATCTGATAGGGTTTGAAGCCGAAGTTGTCATGAAGGCCTAAGGCAAGCAACAGGAGCACGGCCGCGCTTCCCGCGACACGCAGCTTAGAGGATCTCTGAAAGAGGGCGAGGCCGAGAAGCGGCAGGAAGGCGGCGATTTCGGCATAGCGGGAAGATTTCGCCTGGTCGAGCGGGAAGCCTGAGCGCCCGAAGGTGATGAGCGAGAGCATGGCCAAAACCCCTAGCGACAGCGCGATGAGAAAATCGTATTGCCGGTCCTGAAAACGTTCCCGGAAGGTCCTGCGTAGGGCAAGGGCGAGGGCGAAAAAAAGGAGGGCGAGGCAGGCAAAGGCGGCAAAGGGGTTGACGTCGGTGAATCCGAAGCCCAAGGAAACGACTTCGCCGAAATAGCGGATGAAACTGAAGCGCCAGGGAGGGCTGGAGGGGTGAGCCGGCACCCGACGAAAACCTTGCAACCAGAAGAAAACGGCCGCGGCCAAGGTAAGTGTGGTGACCGATATTTTTTGGATGAAGAGGGGAGGTCGGGTGAAGGTCAGGCGCATCACATAGAAGACGCAGACCGCGGAAACCCCCAATATGCATCCCGCGAAGCTATAGAGCGAGAATGTGAGTAGGGCTAACGAGACGGCAAGGTATAAGAAAGAATCTTTGAAGAATAAGGCGTAGGTTCCCAAAAGGAAGGTGATGAGATAGAGATGCTTTCCCCCCAAGAAAGCCATCATATGGCATTCCACCGCCAAGGTCGAGACGAAGGGAAGCATGGCGATCAAGGCGGGAGGAAAGAAGCCCGGCCGAATTTTTCGGGCGACCGTTTTCCAAATCAAAAAGACGAGGGCCGCATATAGGAGAGCATTGAAGATCACCTGATAACGAAAATTCAGATGGAAGAAATCAAGATTGAGCAGTAGGAGCATTTTGGCGGCGAGGCTGCGGTGCTCGGCCTGAAAGCCCAATAGGAAATCTTTCGACCAGCGGGGATAGCCCACGAAAAGTTCCCATTCGTCCCAGAAGGGAACGTCCACCGCCATTCGGCAGATCACGATGAAATGGGCGAGGGAGTATGAGAAGAAAGCGGTGAGGAAACCCCATCCCCAAATCTTCTCCCATTTCCATTCTCGAGCCATTGGGGAATCTTTCATCGCTCCCCTTGAATGAGTTGAAAGGGAAGAAGGTTTTTCCAAGGGGGGAATCGCTCCAGCGCCTTTTCGCAAACGCTTCCCCAAGAAGCGTTTGCGAGGAAAGGGGGGAAGAAGCCGAAGCGGGAAAGGTTGAAATTTTTTAGTCCCGCCTTTTTCATGGCTTTTTGAAGGACCGTCCGTCGCATCTGAATGATTCCCTTGTCCCCCTCCCATGTCATTTCGGGCGTGAGGAGGATTTGAAGGTAATAAAGGGGATTGTAGGGGTTCGGTTCGAGAAAAATCATTCGACCCTTGGGTTTTAAGAGTCGCTTCAACGAGGAGAAGCAGGCGTTTAAGTCTTTTACATGGTGGAGCATGAAAAAACCCATGACGACGTCGAACGAGTTTTCCAAGTCGGGAAGCCGATTCTGGATGTCGGCGCAATGCAGGGGGATCTTGAACTTCCCGCGATTGTAAGATTTCAGCCGCTTTAAGAGCACGGGGGAAAGATCCAGGCCTTCTACCGCGAGACCGCGCTCGGCCAGCAAAAGGGTATAGCGTCCCATGCCGCAGCCCACTTCCAACAACCTCTGGCCGGGTTCGACGGGGCAATGTTTCAAGACTTCCTCCACCTGCCGGTTCAAGTAACGGCTAAAGACGGGTCTCATGCCCCGCTTTTGACTCCTTTCGAAATAATCCCGTTGAACGGCGTTATGGATTTCCAAATCGAAGTGGGGAGTTTTCACGAAAAGGCTCCTTTTTGAATTTTTTGGAGAAAGGCCAGGGAGAGACCTTTTTGCCGGAGCGCCCATGCGACGGCGAAAAGTCCCGTCTCCAAACGCTTCCAATCGCTGTAAGCGGAAACGCCGCGGGGCCGTTTCCGTCTTAAGACGGGAAGGGAGACCGTCGGCAATCCCGTCAAGCCCATCATGGCCGTCAGAAAAGGACGGGAGGCGGAAAAGCGGAGCAGGCGGTCGGCCATCTTTCGATCCATTGCGACGAACATGCCCGCGTCGCGGGGAATTCCCGTGATCCAATGCAGGAGGGTCTTGAAAAGGCGCGAGGTAAAAAGCCGAGAGGCCGATTCATATCGTCCCCTTCGGCCCGCGAACACGGCGGAGAAACCTTCCCGTAATTTTTCGAGCAGTTGAGGGATCGCTTCGGGCGGGTCTTGCAGGTCGGCGTCGAGGATTACGACGTTCTTCCCCCGCGCGAGCGACAACCCTTGTAAGACGGCCCGGTGTTGCCCCCGGTTCGTTTTAAGCGGGATGACCTTCACCTCGGGGTGCTTCGTTTCAAGCGTGCGTAAGAGCCGGAGCGAGCCCCGGGGGCAGTGATCATCCACGAAGATCATCTCGTGGCGCCGGTTTCCCAAGGTTTTCTTCAAGCGTCGATGAAGCTCGGAGAGCGTTTCCCGGTTGCGGTAAACGGGAATCACGACGCTCACTTCCGGGGGGCTCGAATTTTTTCTTCGAGAGATCATGCGGGGTTTCCCGAATAAAAGGAAGGGTGGCGTTCCAACCAAGAGAGCGTTTTTTGAAGCCCCTCTTCCAGAGAGTATCGCGGCGACCAATTCAAGATCGTTTTGGCCTTTTGAATGTCCGCCAACCAAAAATCGGTGTCATGGAGGCGCGTGGGGTAACATTTCACGCTCACTTTTATTTTTTGGTGGGCGATTTTTTCGATGATTTCTATCACTTCTTTGTTCGTGACCTGCCGTCCAGACCCGATGTTGAATATGTCTCCCCTTAGATCGGGTTTTTCTAGGGCCAAGAAACAGGCGTCGAGGACGTCTTCCACGAAAATGAAATCGTGCCGAAGGTCGGGTGCGGTGAGTGAAATCTCCCGGCCTTGCAGGGACGCCGCCAAGGCGGTGGGGATGAAACGCTTCGGGCCCTCCCAGCAGCCATAGACGGAAAAGGGGCGCAGAATCGCCATCGGCCGGTTCCCGGCGCATGCGAATTGTCGGCACAGCAAAGCGGCCGCCGCTTTGGTGGCGCCCCGGTAGGTGACGGGCTCGGGAAGGTCTGTTTCCCGTAGGGCGTGATTTTTGGGGCCGTACTCGAGCGAACTGCCGAAGTGGATGAAATGTTCGTAGGGAATCGGTTCGACGGATTCCAGCAAGTAGGCTGTTCCGAGCAGGTTGGATTTTAGCGCGGCATCCCTCTCGGATTCCGTGGCGGGATGGCCGCTTTCGGTTGCCAGGTGGAAAATAATTTCGGGCTTCACGGCGCGGACCGTTTCCTTCAAAGTCGAAAAGTCCGCAAGGTCGACCGAGTGGCGGCGGAGTGAAGGAAAAAGGTCTTCCACCCTCCACAACCGGGAAGTGGGACGAAGAAGCGCGTGCACTTCCGCGCCGCTTAGGAGCAGTCGCCGCACTAAATTCGCCCCGATGAAGCCCGCGGCGCCGGTCACCATTACCCGTTTTCCCTTTAGAAGCGCCATGGAGAAATCCTTTTCATAGGGGCGAAGGGTTTTCAAGGCAAGACTGGATCGCCTGCCGCAACTCCGTGCGGTCTTGCTCAATTTGATCGGCGGATCGCCTCCGGGCTTGTTCGAAGGCTTCCAAGATGGAGGGAATTTGGGAAGGCCACCGTTCCGGCCGGGTGTCGCGGTAGAAAGACCTTCTTAAGAACGTGAATTGGCAATCGAGCCGCGCCATTTCTCCGAGGAGCAGGCGGCAAGGGACGGGGACGCCCAAGTGGGGAAGGGTGAGCCCTCCGAACCCGAAAGGGGTGTAAAAGGCCCCGCGTATTTCCTCCAAAATTCCGTCGAGAAGGGGTGCGAATAATTGGGGAGATTTTCTTTCGATGGCCAAGTCGTTAAGTCCCACGTACACGCGGGAGAGAGGGAGCTCCGCCAGCCTTTTTAGATGCCGGAGGGCCGGGACCGTTTCCACCAGGATTCCCAGCCGCGACCGGCCGTTTACCTGCTCGATCGCCTTTTCCACTTCCTCCGCCGTTTGCACCATCGGAAGGAGAATTTCGTCGGCTCCCCGCCGAAGGGCAAGCTCGATCTCCTCCTTTCTCGATTCGTCATAGCGGTTCAAGCGGCAAATCACGAGCGCTTCGGTGCAGGCGCGCACTTTTGCGAGGTCCTCCGGCGTGGCGCGGTTGATTTCCGTGTCCGCAGAGGCCTGCCGCTCCCGCTTCCCGATCGATTCCCAGTCCACCAAAACGCCCTTCACCCCCGCGGCTACCGCCTGAGGGATGAGCTTAGGGTCGACGGAGAAGAGCAAAAGTTGAAAGTCAGAAGGCATCGTTTTTCTTTCGACAGTGAACCAAGAGGGAAGAACCGTAGGGCCACCGAAACCAAGGGGCGAGAAGCACCTCCGCTTGATTCACGCAGGCAAGCGCCCGATTGAGGAGCGGGAAAGGTTTCTTCCCGGTCCCCGCTTGCGGGACGGTTTCGTCCCAAGAAACGGCTCAAGACGACCCATGGAAAAAGGAAAAATTGCGGAAATGAATTTCGATTTTTTCGAACCCGTGAGAACGAAGAAGGGTTTGCATTTCCCCGCGCGTATAGCGCCGCAAATGCCCCGCTTCGTCGTCCCGTACGCTCCACAACCACCGGAAAGCGGGAACGGTTAGGGCGAGCCGCCCTTGCGGCTTCAATATTCTTTTTATCTCCGCGAGGGCGGCATGGTCTTCAACGTGTTCCAAGACGTCTAGCGCCACGACAAGATCGAAACTTAAGTCGGCGAAGGGCAGGCGCGTCGCGTCCGCTTGCACGACGGGGGAAGTAGCGGTGCGCCGCACGCGATGAAGGCCTTCGAAACGGAAATCCGTTCCCACCGCCCGATATCCCATTTGGGCGAGGTGCTTCAGCGTAAAACCGGTTCCGCAGCCCAAGTCCAATATCCGCTTCTTTTTATCCTTGAAATGCTTTTGCAGGAAAGAGTCGAGCCATGCCCTTCGTCCGACGAACCAAAAATGCCATTTCTCCAATTGAGAGAGGCGATGGAGCCTTTCCCTCGGAAATCGGTCGAGTCCCTTTGCCAGGGAGGCGGGTTTCTTTAAAAATGACTTGGGAGGCATTGGCGGTTAAGATAAGAATAAAACGGGCTTCATGAAAAGGCTTTTCCTTAAAGGAGGGAAATATGGCGGAAACCCGTTTCCATCTAGCTTTTCCCGTCGCAGATTTAGAGGCGGCTGCCCGTTTTTACGTGGAGGGCCTGGGGTGTGAGCCGGGTCGCCGCTCCGCTCACTCTCTCATCCTTAACTTGGGAGGCCACCAAATCGTGGCTCAATTAACCCTTGAAGAATTGAAACCGCAAAAGGGGATTTATCCCCGCCATTTCGGGCTCATTTTCGAAAACGAGGAAGATTGGCGCGCGCTCGTGGGGCGATGTCGGGAGAAAAATCTCCCGTTTTACCAAGAACCGAAAGTGCGCTTTGAAGGAACTCCCGTGGAACACCGCACTTTTTTTCTCGAAGACCCCTTCCATAACTTGCTCGAATTCAAGCACTACCGTTTCGCTTCGGCGATTTTCGGAGAAACCGCCATTCATGAAGTCGGAGACCGAAAATAAGAAAGGATGACCATGGCCCCGGACGCTTCCCTTCGTTATCTTGAAGAGCATTTTAAACGCTTCACTCAAGAGCTCGTCGATTATTCCAAGATTCCCAGCGTGAGTTTCGAGGGGTTCCCTCCCGATCCTCTTCGACATTCCGCCGAATGGACCGCTCAAAAAATGCGGGAGGTCGGGCTCGAAAATGTCGAGATCCTCACGATCCCCGATTGCCATCCCTACGTTTACGGGGAATGGATGGGCGCGCCGGGCAAGCCCACGCTGCTTCTCTATGGTCACCACGACGTGCAGCCGCCGGGAAGACAAGAATATTGGAAGAGCCCCGCCTTCGATCCCTCCGAAAGGGACGGTCGCCTTTACGGACGCGGCGTCGCCGACGACAAGGCGGGCGTGATGATGCACTTGGTCGCTCTGGAGGCGATCTTGAAATCGGAAGGCAAGCTGCCGCTCAACGTGCGTTTCATCGTCGAGGGGGAAGAAGAAACGGGCAGTGAACACCTGGGCGATTTTCTCAAGCTCTATCGTGAAAAATTAAAATCGGACGTCCTTGTGCTGACCGACACGGGCAATTTGGAAGAGGGCCTTCCTTCCATCACTTATCGCTTGAGGGGGCTCGTGGACGCGGTGGTCGAAGTGCGCACCTTGAATCATCCCGTTCACAGCGGCATGTGGGGCGGGCCGGTGATGGACGCGCTCACCGCATTAAACCGGATTCTCGCCCGACTCACCACGCCGGAAGGGAAAGTGGCCATCCCCGGTTTTTACGACGGTCTTGAAATTCCCGATGCCCATGAAAAGGCGCTGCTTTCCCGGTTGCCGTTTCGAGAAGAACTTTTCAGAAAAGAATTGGGTTCCGTCGAGAGCTTGAAATTTGCGGGAGACTCGAACCTTTCCGTCTACGAAAAAATCTGGTGCCAGCCCGCCGTCGCGATTTTGGGCATCGACGCACCCACCGTGCAGGAAACGAGCAATAAAATCGTCGAGTGGGCGCGGGCGAAGGTGTCCATCCGCATTGCGAGCGGGCAAAATCCCCAAGGCTGTCTTCGAAAACTTTGCGACTTCTTGGCGAAAGACCCTCCCTGGGGCGCCCAAGTGAAGGTGACGCCCGGCACGGCGGGCAACCCCTGGAAGGTGGACCCCAAAGGCCCCGCCTTCGAAGCGGCGGCGCGTGCCTTGGAGAAAGGCTTCGGTCGACCCGCCGCGTTCATCGGCTGCGGTGGTTCCATCCCTTTCGTCAAACCGATCGCCGAGGTCTTCGGCGGCATTCCCGCGCTACTTATCGGCATCGAAGATCCCGCCTGCAACGCGCACGGCGAAAACGAGAGCCTCTCTCTTTCCGATTGGAAGAAGGGAATGCGATCGGCGGTGTATTTGTATGAAGAGTTAGGGAGCGTGCTTTAAGGCCTTCCCAACTGAACCAGCCGAAACGCCTCTTTGGCGTTTTGCAAAATTTCCGGATCCTTGTCGAAGAAGAGGGGATTTAAGGGGTGGGCCATCTGTTCTCTCTCTCGGTCATTTCTCGGCCGGTAATTTCTCAAGAAGCCCAAGTAAACGCGGAGGGCCTCGCGGCGCACTTCGAGGTTCGAATCTTCCAGTAGAAAACGGACGGAGTCGGATAGGATGGCCGCTCGTCTCCAGGTTAGGTTCTCCTCCGTCATTTCATTGTCGGGGAGAAAGTGCATTCCGAAATTCCCCAGGGGAGTATTAAAACCCATCGTGCTGTGCAAGGTCCGCTTGCGGACTTGTTCCACCAGCCGGTCGTAATTTTCCAATTGGGTCCCGTTGGTGGTCGCCCGGTAGAGGCAAAGCCCTTCGTAGAAGTCGTATAATTTTTGGCGGACGCCGGCGGAGAAAGGGAAGTCGGCCACCGGCAACATCGAGTCCACTTGATATTCCGCCACCTCCCGCAGGGGAATCACCCAATTGGGCGTATTGGGATGGGGCACCAACAACTGGCGGGTTTCTTCCAATATTTTAAGGGCCTTTTCGCGGGGGACGTATTCCTTCACGATTCTTTGCACGATGCCGGTTTCAAGTAAGGCGCGCACTCGAGGGTCTTGCAGGCCGGTTTGCTCCAGAATATTTAAAATTGTTTCTCTTCCACCCTCCTGCGCCAAATAGGAAATGACGCCGCGGGCGTGCTCCGATTTCCAATGCTCTTTGAAGGTTTGTTCCACCGTGGCCAGTTGCCAAGCGGGTACTGCGGTTCTTCGCCAAGGTTCTAAAAAGGGGGGGACGGGGTCGTCGGGGCCGGAGCGGTAGGGATCGAGCGCGTTTCGTGCGCCATTCAAGGGGAGGAGCGGGAAGGGGTTTGGCGGGGGAGAATCTCTTTCTTGCGTCACCCTTCCCCACCAATCTTTCAATACTCCTATGCCTCGGCTGAAAATCCCTCCCACCGCGAACACGCCCAAGCCCCATCGCAGATAAGAAAGCGGATCGCTTCCATGCATTTCCCCGGGAACGGCGCCATAAACGACGCTGGGATCCAGTAGCGTAAGTCCCGCACCGGTCGCCGCCAGGGCGAGCAAAAGAGCTCCGCCGGTTGGGCCGGATCTTTTCCCTCTTGCCTCCTTTTCAAGACGGGCGAACAAGCGTCCCCGGATGGCTTCCGACAAACCGAAGGTCGGCGGAGGTAATCGGGCTTCCGCTGCTAAGAGGGGAAGGTCGTTTAGAAGTTCGCCGCCCGAATAATTTTCCGTGTTGATTCCTCTCCGGCGTCGACGAATGTATTGCACCCAATTCTCGATGTAGTTTTCCCTCGAGTGCCGTATTGCCTCGCTCAAGTTCCTCACCCACTCCGTAGCGGCGGCTTCGATATGGGGTAGAAACGGGTATGCGTGGGGCATGCTTTGAATGTCCCAAAAATTTCTACCCTCCGCCTGAATGAGGATGTCGGGAGAAAAACCGGCTTTTCGAATGCTTTCCTCCAACTTGCCCCAAGCGGGATCCCGCATAGGGGTTCCCGGCAAAGCCAGGATCTTGACGGACCCCTCCTCGCGGGCGGTTTCCAAAAGCGAGCGCATAAGGTGCGCCGGTATATCGTAGGAGCCTCCGTGAAAGCTGGGTCGTTGAAACGAAGCGGAGTGTTCCACCAACCAACGGGCTAGGCGGGATGCAGGCAGTATGGCTTCCAACGTGAGGTAGGGTTGATTCCGTTGTGCGGCGAATTGTAGAACGGAATGGGCGTAATAAGCGGGGTCTTCCGTTCGACCGAAGGTGCTGACGGGGAATCCCCCTTTCGCATCCCCGCTGATGATGCGCTGCATTTGGAGCGGATCCGCTCCGGTGTTGTGGATGACCATCCAGGGGTCGTAGCCGTTTTCAGTCCATGAGGAGGCGACGTAATGTTCCAGCGCCGTGACGGGAGGGGAGCCCCCCAAAACCGGATGGTTTCTGAGAAACTCCTTGTCCTTCTCGAACTGCTCGGCCGTAGCCGTTTCCAGGGGGCGGGCGAATGCCGCCATCTCCCGTCGAATCGCGCCGACGATTTCTTCCGTCGTTCGAGGACCCCTGCGGGGGCCTCTGCCGATCGTTCCCCCGCCGACTCCCATACAGAGCCATACGAGGCTGCCCGCGATTTGCAGGCTTTGGTTCGCCAACTCTTGCCGGAAGCGTGAGAAATTTTCTCGCAGTGAAGAACGAGGGAGGGATGAAATGCGCGTAAGGGGAATTCTCGTGGATAAGGCAAGATCCAAACTTCTTTCCAAGGCGAGAAGTCGCCCTCCGGTGGCCGTGTGAAAAAGGGAAGAGCCCGCGCCCAACTGAAGGTTGGTCGCTTCCGCGTGGAGCATCTGTTCGGCGAAAGAACCTTCGGGAGCGGCCATGAATCCCAACTCGGAAGCGGCATGATGCCCCCCCACCATGGCGAGGTCGGAAGACAAATGTTGGAAAAGCACGTTTTGCGCCTGCGTTGCGTGGCCAACGCCTTTGAGCATGCCGAAGGTAATGAGGGAAGAGAGCCAACCTTCGCGGAAACCGCTCTGACCTTCCCAATTCCATAATCCGACGACGCCTTGCGCGGAGAGAAGCGCGCGATGCGTCGTTTCGAAGGCGGTGACTTCGGAGACGAGCCCCAGCCCGTAAGAAGCGAGATTTAAGAAAGGGGCGCATCGGGTTCCTAGGGGAAGCGCGAGGGTTCCGATTCTTCCCAAGCGGAAAGCCAACCCCCCCGCCATCATGGCGGTGAGCGAGCGCCAATCGGTGGCTTGGGCGAGAAAGCCCTCCACCATTTGGTCCGCTTGCCGCTGAAACGGGGTGAGTCGGGCTTCTCCCGCTAGCGATTGCTCGCGGAAGCGGTCCAATACGCTTGAATTTTGAGGAGCATCCCCCAAGGCCGGAAAAACCCGCCCCGCGGACGCCGTAAAGTCCGTCATAAGCCCCCTGAACGAGCTTGATTCGTTAGCAGCGGGTTTTCGGTGCTTTGGGGAAAAGGTTGCAGGGAAAAATTAAGCCTCGGTCTTCTCTTCCTGCCGAAAGATGACTTCCCGGTGGGGGTAAGGAATCTCGATCTTATTCTCACGAAAGATTTTTTCGATAGCGAAGAAAAGGTCGGTTTGTACGTTAGTTCGGTCGTCCACGTCCGCCACCCAGGCTTTTAGGACGAAGTCGACGGAAGATTCTCCGAAGCCCTTGAATTCGACGTTGGGCTTCGGTTCTTTTACGATCTTTTTGTGCGACTGGGCGGTTTGGAGAAGGAGCTCCTTCACCTTTTCCACATCCGACCCGTACGCGACTCCGACGGGCACGGAGATGCCGGCGATGGCGTTGCTATAGGTCCAGTTGGTAACTTGTCCCGAGAGAAGCTCGCCGTTGGGGATGAGAATGCTCGCCTTGTCTCCCGTCTCGATGACCGTCGAGCGGGCGCCGATCTTCCTCACCTTGCCGCTGATGTTGCCGATCTGAATGACGTCTCCCACCTTCACCGGCCTCTCGATGAGCAGCACGATGCCGCTCGCGAAATTGTTGGCCAGGTTCTGCAAGCCGAAGCCCAAGCCCACGCCGAAGGCCCCCGCCAGCACGGTGACGTTGCGGATGTCGAAGCCGAGCAGTTTGAGGGCGATCACCAAGCCGCAGAGGATGATGCAGTAATGGATGCCCGTGCTCACCGCGTTGCGGATGCCGGGATCCCAGCCGTAGCGCGGGTACACGTCGCGCTCCAGCAAAGCGCGGATGAAGCGCGAAAGGAGGATGGAAAGGTAGAAGGTGAGGATGACGGAGAAGATGAGCCCCACCGTGATATGGACGGAGCCGATGGAAAAGCCTTGGGAGAGCGCTTTTTGGATCAGGTCGCGCAAATTATAGGTGAGCCTCCAGATGGAGGAAACCCAAAGAATGAGCACCACCCAAAGCCCCAAGCTTACCCACTGCCGTAAGGTTTTTTTCCATTTGATCCTCAAATCTTCCTGCACGCGCAGTTGAGTGAGCGTGCGGGCGAAGAGCTTGTAGTCGATGAGCTCGATGAGGCCTTTCTTGAGGAAGAGGATCAAGGGGAACACGGCGATGGATTTCAAGGCCGATTCGGCCAAGTAGTCCGAGAGATTGGTATAACCCATCAGGTCGACGCCGATGGTCACGGCGAGAAGGATGAAGAGAGCCACGCGCAGGGTGTTGCGCAGCACCTTGCGGAAATGGGGGGCGTTATCCGGAAGTATCTGCCCGGCCCACTTGGAGGAACTGATGGAGATGAGCAAGCCGAAGATCAAGATCTCGAGGAGCCATTTGAACAGGCGGCTCGCCTCCGTGTTGTAGCCTAGGAAGGAAGTGGCGAGTCCCAAGAGAATGAAAAGGTAGATGAGGACGAGCAGCAGCAGAAATCGTCGATGCAGGGATTTTCCTGCGGTTGGCGACACGGAAAGCAAATTGGTTTGTTCGCCGTGGTCGACGAGTAAAATCTTGAGCGAGCGGCTGAGCAACCAGACGAGGTAGACGCCGGTGAGCGAATAAAAGAGGAAAAGCCCGACGGGGGTGCGGGCCTCGGTGAAGTTCAGTAGCGTTAGGCCGAAGGCAAAAAGAAGCAAGAACGGAACGAGTCGGGAGGTGAAGAGGCGAAAAAATTGGCGGCCGAAGCGCTCGAACAGGGTGTGTTCTTCCGGTTTTTCGATCGTCGTCTTCACCCGTCTCTTCCAATGGAGGAGACCGAAGCCGGCGGCGATGAGGAGGCCCGCGGTAAGCAAGCCCTTCAAGGGCTTTTCCGCCAATAGGGAAAAGAGGTCTTTGAAGTAGTCCTTCGCGCCTTCCGTATACGTTCGCCAATCACGCAACCGATAATTCAGTTCTTGCGCGGCGAGTTTCAGGGTTTCCCCCGAGAACTTGGGTTGCTGGCGGATCTTCAGATAGGAGAACTGAACCGTTTTCCAGCGCTGGGCGAGAAGGTGAAAAATTTTTCGGCAATTTTCCAGGGATGCGGCCAGCTGAGGCTTGAATTTGCTCAAGTCTGAGAACAAAGCTTCCGCCTGTTCTTTTTCGCTTTCATAGGATTTCAGGATCGTTCGGATTTGGGAAAGCTTTTCCATCACCTCCGGGTCTGCCTTGCCCTTGGGAGCTTGATCCCGAAGGAGTTTGAGGTCTCCTTCCTTCAACTGCCACAAGCGGAGCTTGCTTTCCAAACTCACCCGAATTTGGTTTACCTCGTCGATCTGGCCGTTGATGTCTTCCAAGACGTCCGCGTACGAATCGCGCATGAGGCGCCATTTGTCGAGGTAGGGTTTGAATTCGTCCGGGGAGATTTCCTCGATTTGCAGAAAATTGACCGCCTTTTCCGCCTCGGCGGTAAGCTCCTTTTGCCCTTCGTCGAATTGGGATTTGAGGCGGCTTAAGTCGTCTTGCAGGGAAGAAAGGCGGTCTTTATATTTTTCGCGAAACTTGGCGTCCTCCGGGCTTTCCAAGGAAATTACCGGTTCCGCCGGTTTGGAGGCGGGTTGGCTTGCCGCGGAGTTTTTACTTTCGGGGGCTTGGGCCCATAAGGTGAAGGAGGTCTTCGGATGGGCGAAGAAAAGGAGGAGGAAAAACAGCGGGATGAAAAGTTTTTGCGCTCTCATCTGGAATAGGAAAGGTAACAGATCGATCTTGCTTTTCCAACCTTTCATTTATTCCCGAGGAGGCGGCAAAAAATGAAAAGGGCCGCCTTACGGCGGCCCTTCGGAGCTGGTACCAACGTCCCTTTTAATGGACCTCAATGGAGATCTCTTTTTCTTTCGCTTCGGGCTTTTTCGGCACCCGAATTTCCAAGACGCCGTCCTTCATGGTCGCCTGGATTTTCGATTCATCCACGGAGGTCGGGAGGGTGAAGGAACGCGCGAAAACGCCGTAACTCCTTTCGATGCGGTAATGGTTTTCGTCTTTCTTTTCCTCCTCGAATTTCCTCTCCCCTTGCAAAGTAAGCACGCCCTCGCGCACGTTGATTTTCACGTCTTCCTTTTTAAGGCCCGGCAGTTCGGCGCGAAACTTCACCGCTTCTTTATCTTCCGAGATATCGACGGCGGGCGACCAGGTGGAAGGCGACTCCTCGTCTTCCGCGCTCGTGCCGCGATAATTGAAAAGGCGATCGAGTTCGCTCGAGAGACGGAACAGGTCTTTAAAGGGTCGATACACTTGTAGCGTTGTCATAAATAAATCCTCCTTTAACTTTGATTTACAAATTGAATCGGCTCTGGATCCTTCAACCGTATTGAAAAAGAAATGCGGCCGATTTTTGAGGAGTCAAGGGGGCGGTATGAATTTTTAGGAGTTGAAAAGAGGGAGTTTTTTCAAGTCTTCGAACCGGTCCACCAAGTAATCGGGCTTCGCGGCGACCAGTTCGTCCCGATGGCGATAGCCGTAGGTAACCCCGCAGGTGAGAAGGCCCGCCTTTTTTCCGCAATCGACGTCGATTTGGGAGTCGCCGATGAGGATGCCGTTCGGTTTTCCGTTTAAATCTTGAAAGATGGGTTTGAGCACGTCGGGAGAGGGTTTTTGGACGGGGAGCGAATCGCCCCCGATCAGCCATCGGAAATGGCGGTCGATCTTGAAGCCTTCCAAAATTTTCTTGGAAAACGCGTGGGGCTTATTGGTGACTACCGCTCGGTCCAAGTGGGCGGTTGCTTCCAAGAAGTTTTCCACGCCTTCATAGAGGACCGTCTCATCCAAGAGGTGCTCCATATAGTGGTTCCAGAAGGCGCGCGAAACCCGCTTCACTTCCTCTTCGGTGGGCTTGCCGAGGGTGTCTTGGATGAGGTGGAGCAGGCCGCGTCCCACGAAGCCTTGGATGGTCGGTGCGGGCAGCGTGGAAAAGCCCTCCTGGGCGAGGGCGGCGTTCACCGAGTTGGCGATGTCCGCCTTCGAATCGATCAGGGTTCCGTCTAAATCAAAAACGATGAGGGAGAGTTTGTTCGGAGTCATTTACTTCGTGACCACCAGCATTTTTTCGCATTCTTCAATGTGTTCCTGCTCCTGCTTGATGAGCTGGCGGATGAGCTCCTCCAGCGCCACGTCTTCCCCGCAATGCGGAAGGAAAGAGTAGTACTTGGCCAGGGCGGCCTTCTCGAAATCCACGCTTTCGCGGAGAATGTCGAGAACGTTGTGCTTGTTGGTTTCCGGCACCGGCTTGACCTTGATGGAGGGGTGCCCGCCCAGAGCGGTGATTTTCTCGCCGATGATCGCTGCGTGGCCGAAACCCTCCAAGGCCTGCTCTCGGAAGAACTTGATGATGGGGATCCGGTTGGGCCCCATGATCATCAAGGAATAATGCAGATAGCGGACGACGCCCGAGATTTCGAGCTCTAAAATTTCGTTCAATTTTTCAATGAGGCTTTGATTACCGGTTTTCGACATGGGATCTCCCCTTTGAAGAGTGAATGATTAGCGTTGAATCGCCACGGGCAGCTCTTGGGTGAAGACCGAGTCTTCGATGCTGTCATCGCGTTTGAATTTGGTTTCGATCAGCTTGAGCAATTTCGAATGGTAGGCCTTGAAGTCCGCGATGGGACGCGTGGCCGCTCCAGATTCCATGGCCGCTTTCGCCACCGCCGGCGCCACATGCAGGAGAACGCGGGGATCCAAGGGTTTGGGAATGATGTAATTGGGACCGAAGCTTAAATCATCGACCTGATAGGCCTGGCAGACGGAAAGAGGGACTTTCTCCTTGGCGAGGCGCGCCAAGGAGCGAGCGGCGGCCATTTTCATGGCTTCGTTGATCTGTGTCGCGCCCACGTCCAAGCCCCCTCGGAAGATGAAGGGAAAACCGAGCACGTTGTTCACCTGGTTGGGAAAATCGGAGCGGCCGGTCGCCATGATCACGTCTTTTCTCACGGAGAGCGCTTCATGGTAGCCGATTTCCGGGTCGGGGTTCGCCATGGCGAACACGATGGGGTTTTTCGCCATCGAGGCGAGCATTTCCGGCTTCACGAGGCCCTTGTCGGAGACGCCGACGAAAACGTCCGCGTCTTTTAAAGCATCGGCCAAAGTGCGCTTGTCCGTGTTTTGGGCGAAAAAGCCGCGGACCGGCTCCAAGTTGGGGCGATCTTTCGTGACGATGCCCTGACGGTCGCAGAGCAGCACGTTTTCCTTCTTCACGCCCAGCGCCAGGAACATCTTGGCGCAGGCGATGCCCGCCGCGCCCGCTCCCGAGAAGACGACCTTGATTTCCTCCGCCTTCTTGCCCGCGATCTCCAACGCGTTAAGAAGCGCCGCGGTCGAGATGATGGCGGTGCCGTGCTGGTCGTCGTGGAAGACGGGAATCTTCATTTCCTGAACGAGCTTTTGCTCGATGTAGAAGCATTCGGGGGCCTTGATGTCCTCCAAGTTCACGCCGCCGAAAGTGGGCTCCAACGATTTCACGATGGCGATGAATTTGTCGGGATCGGTTTCGTTGATTTCCAAATCGAAGACGTCGATGTCGGCGAATTCCTTGAAGAGGACGGCTTTGCCTTCCATGACGGGTTTGGCCGCGTGGGCACCGATGTTGCCCAGTCCCAGAACGGCCGTGCCGTTGGAGATGACGGCGACCAGATTGCCGCGCGCGGTATAGGTATAGCTGTGCGCGGGGTTTTTTTGGATTTCCAGGCAAGGCTCGGCGACGCCGGGGGTATAGGCCAGAGAAAGTTCTTGTTGGGTGTTGCAAGGTTTGGTCGGGATGATGGCGACTTTTCCGGGGCGCCCTTGGGCATGGTATTCCAGTGCGTCCTTTTTATACGACATATTCGAAGGCTCCTTCATTCCTAATGATCTCTTAATGGGTTCTTCTCAAGAAGGTATCGATTCTTCTTCAAAGAGGTTTCCTTAAAGCCTCTAGCGCAAGAGATCCCGTTTCGTCAACTCGATGAAAAAAATGCGTTTTTCGGCTTTTGTTAAGGAAAAAAGGCTTTTTAGGCCTTCTCGATGACGAGCATTTTCTGCCCGGACTCCACCGTATCCCCCGGTTTTACCACCAATTCCTTCACGACTCCGTCCAAGGGGGAGGCCAGCTCGTTTTGCATCTTCATGGCTTCGACGATGACGACGGCCTGCCCTTTTTTCACCGCTGCGCCTTGGGCGACTTTCACTTCCACCACTTTTCCGGGCATGGGGGCCGCGATGAGGCCGTGGCCGCCCCCATGATCGAATTGGCTTTGGGAGACGCGCTGCTGGCGGGGATCGAATACTTCGAGGGAGTAGGGCAGGTGCCCCACCGTCATCTCGCATCGATCCTGATCAAGCACGATCTCCGTTTCCAAGACCTTGGTTCCGTCCACTAGAAAGTTGTAGAGGGGGGAACGGTTGAGTAGGGGCGTGAAACGGTGGGTCTGATCGCCCATTTTTACGACCAATTGATCGCCATCGGGGGTGATTTCCACCGTCCGTTCTTCGTCTTCCATTAAAATTTTATATTCTCGGGGCATTTTATTTTCTCAATCCTTCTCTTCTTCCCGAAAGGCGCCAGTTCGACGCGTCTTGAACGGGGGCGCCGCCCGCGGCGGGCTTTCGTTTTCCCTCTTCCAAGAATTTGGCCACGGCCGCCGCCATGAGGGCGACGGTTTTATCTTCGCGGGAGATTTCCAAGATTTTCGCCAGATGTTTGTCGACGAAATGGGTGTCGTACTGGCCCTTCACGAAATCATCCACATCGAGGGCCCGTTGATGAAAATAGAGGTTCGTCTTGGGTCCGCTCACTCGATATTCGGAAAGCGCGCGCTGTGTGCGCTCGATCGCTTCTTTACGGTCGCGGCCCCAACAGGCGAGCTTCGCCAGCACGGGGTCGTACTCCATGGGAATCTCGTAACCTTGGTAAGTGCCGTTGTCCACCCGCACGCCCGGTCCGCTGGGTAGGCGCTGGAAATGGATTTTGCCGGGGGAGGGGAAAAAGTTGTGAAAGGGATCTTCCGCGTAAATCCGGCATTCGATGGCGTGCCCCGTTTGCCGGATGTCTTCCTGCTTGAAGGGAAGCGGTTCTCCTTGGGCAACTTGGATCTGCAGCTTCACCAAATCCACGCCGGTGACCCATTCGGTAATGGGGTGTTCCACCTGCAAGCGCGTGTTCATTTCAAGGAAGTAGTAATTCTGGTTTTTATCCACCAGGCATTCGATGGTGCCCGCGTTGAAGTAGTTCACCGACTTTACGAGCTTCACCGCCATCTCGCAGAGATTCTTGCGGGTCTCGGGCGTGATGAAAGGGGAGGGCGATTCCTCGATCACCTTCTGATGGCGCCGTTGCACGGAGCATTCGCGTTCCCACAGGTGGATGACGTTGCCGTGATGGTCGCCGAAGACTTGCACCTCGATGTGGTGGGGGCCTTCGATGAGCTTTTCGATGTAGATCGAGCCGTCGCGGAAGGATTTCAACGCCTCGCTTTGCGCCAACTCGAAGGCGCTTTTCAAATCCTTTTCCGCGTGGACGGCGCGCATGCCCTTTCCGCCCCCTCCCGCCGCAGCCTTGAGCAGTACGGGGTAGCCGAATTGGGCGGCCACTTTTTCCGCCTCCGCCACGTCCTTCAAGGGATGCTCGATGCCGGGCACCACCGGGACCTTCGCCGCCATGGCGATTTTCCGGGCCTCGATTTTCGAGCCCATGGCGCGGATCACCTTGGGGTCGGGACCGATGAAGATCAAGCCCGCTTTGGCGATCTCTTCGGCGAACGGCGCGTTCTCCGAGAGGAAGCCGTATCCGGGATGGATCGCGTCGGCCCCGGATTTTTTGGCGACTTCGATGATTTTATTCCAATTCAGATAGCTCTCGCCGGGCATCGAGGGGCCGATATGGAACGCTTCGTCCGCCTGGATGACGTGCAGCGCGGCGCGGTCGGCGTCGCTGTAGACGGCGACGGTCTTAATGCCCAATTCGCGGCACGAGCGGATCACGCGAATGGCGATTTCTCCGCGGTTGGCGATGAGGATTTTTTTGATTTTTTGGGTTTTTGCCATGCTGTTTCTTATAGCGGGATGTTGCCGTGTTTTTTCGACGGGTTCTTATCCACCTTGTTTTTGAGCATCTCCAAGGCTTGAACGATTTTTTTGCGCGTCTCCCGCGGTTCGATCACCTCGTCGATGAAGCCGAGCTCCGCCGCCTTATAGGGGTTCGCGAACTTTTCCTTATATTCTTGGGTGAGGCGGGCGCGTTCCTTTTCCACCTCTTTCGCCGCTTCGATCTCCTTGCGGAAGATGATGTTGACCGCTCCCTCCGAACCCATCACGGCGATTTCGGAGAAAGGATAGGCCAGATTGACGTCGCCGCGCAGATGTTTCGAGCTCATTACGTCGTAAGCGCCGCCGTAGGCCTTGCGGGTGATGACGGTCACCTTGGGCACGGTCGCCTCGCAGTAGGCGTAAAGTAGCTTCGCTCCGTGAAGGATGATGCCGCCATATTCTTGGTCGGTTCCGGGCAAGAATCCCGGCACGTCGACGAAGGTCACGATCGGGATGTTGAAGGCGTCGCAGAAGCGAACGAAGCGGGCCGCCTTCAGGCTGGCCTTGATGTCCAGGCAGCCGGCCAGAACGTTGGGCTGGTTCGCGACGATTCCCACGGAACGGCCGTTGTAGCGCCCGAAACCGACGAGCATGTTCTTGGCGTAATCGGGGCCGATCTCGAAGAAGTAGCCGTCGTCCAGCGTGCTCTTGATGAGGGCCTTCATGTCGTAGGGCTTGTTGGGGTTGTCGGGGATGAAATCATCTAATTTTTCGTCGATGCGGTTCGGGTCGTCTTTCGATTCCACCCGCGGGGCGTCCTCCAGGTTGTTGGAGGGGATGAAGCTCATCAATTCGCGCACCATAAGGAGCGCCGCTTTGTCATTGGGGGCGCGCAGCAATGAGACGCCCGACTTACTGTTGTGGGCGAGGGCGCCGCCCAAGTCTTCCTTCGTCACCACTTCGTGGGTGACCGCCTTGATTACGTCGGGGCCCGTGATGAACATCTGGGCCGTGTTCTCGACCATGAGGATGAAATCGGTGATGGCGGGCGAGTAAACGGCGCCGCCGGCGCAGGGGCCCATGATGACGGAAATTTGCGGGACGACGCCCGAGGCCATGACGTTGCGCTGAAAGATGTCGCCGTAACCGGCCAGCGACATGACGCCTTCTTGAATTCGGGCGCCGCCGGAGTCGTTGAGTCCGATAACAGGCGCCCCGGTTTTCATGGCGAGATCCATGATCTTGCAAACCTTGCGGGCGAAGGCCTCGCCGAGGGATCCCCCGAAGCTGGTGAAATCTTGCGCGAAGACGTAAACCAAACGACCGTCCAAGGTGCCGTGCCCGGTGACGACGCCGTCGCCTAAAATCTTTTTATCTTCCATCCCGAAATCGGAGCAGCGGTGGGTGACGAAGCGGTCCATCTCTACGAAACTGCCCGGATCCAGCAAAAAATCGACCCGTTCGCGGGCGGTCAATTTACCCGCTTTATGTTGGGCCTCGATCCGGTTGGCGCCTCCGGCCAGTTCCGATTCGGCGAGTTTTTTCTTTAAGATTTCAATCGTTTCTTTGTTTGTAGCCATGCGAATTACGGTTCCTGTGCTTAAACTTGCGAGTCAAACGCGTGTTGAGACATTCCCTACCTTCGAAAGGGGCTTCCGGTCTACTTTTTCGGAGTCTTAAGGGTCAAGCACAATTTGCGGAGAAGAGGCTCTGAAAAGCGTCAAGAATTCCGCGTCACCTTGCAATGAATAGCCGCTTTGGCGACCGCCTTGGCGACGGCGTGGTGGATGACGGTATCCAGCGGGTCGGGGATAAGCTCCCGTTCCGGTGTGTGATGGACGATGGCGAGCGCCGCGGCGATATACATTTCGGAGGTGATTCTCGTGGCGCCGCTGTCTAAGGTTCCTTTCCAAATACCGGGATAACCGATGAGGTTGTTCACCCGGGTGCCGTCGCTGGCGAAGGCCGCGCCCGCTTGGAGGGCGTCGGAAATGGAGATTTCGGGATAAGGATTGCTCAAGGCCAAAATGACCTGCCCCTTTTGCACCCATTCGGGTTGGATGAGGCCCGGCACGCCGGTGGTGGCCACCACGACTTGGCAGCGTTTCATGAGGTCGGGAAGCTCGGCCGGTTCGCCGCCTCCCGCTTTCAGCCGCACGTAGCATTCGGGGTTGACATCGTAGCCGAGGACCGTGTTGCCCGTATATTCCATGATGAGCCGGGTGATGGCGAGTCCCGCGGCGCCGAGTCCGATTTGCCCCACGGTCGCTTTCTTCAGGTCGATGCCGCCCAGCTGGCAGGCGTTGATGAGGGCGGCGAGGGCGACGGTGGCCGTGCCGTGCTGGTCGTCGTGCATGACGGGGATCGACAGGCGCTTCATCAATTCTTCTTCCACGCGGAAGCAGTCGGGGGTGCGGATGTCTTCTAGGTGAATGGCGGCAAACGTAGGGGCCAGGCGAACGACGGTTTCAATGAATTGTTCCGGGTCCAGGGTGTCGACGAGAAGAGGCACCATGGTGAGGCCTGAGAATTGGTTGAAGAGGGCGGCCTTTCCTTCCATGACGGGCATGGAAGCCACCGGACCGATGTTGCCCAACCCTAAAACACGGCTCCCGTTGGTGAAGAGGGCGACGGTTTTCGAGATTGTCGTATATTCTTCCGCCTTGCGGGGATCTTCCTTAATGAGGCGGCAAACGCTGGCAACGCCGGGGGTATAGACCTTTCTTAAGTCGTCGATAGTTTGCACGGGATGAGAGGGCTTTTGAAGCAACTTCCCGCCCCGATGGATTTCGAGCACCTCGTCGATGACCGCTTCCAGCTCCACTTCGCCGAGCTTTCGGATTTCTTGAACGATTTCGTTCAAATGATCTTCGTTATTGATGATGATGGTGATGTCGCGGATGTTCTGGAATTCCCCCAAGCTCACCGTCGAGATGTTGCCGATGTCGCCGCCGTGGGAGCTGATCGTGCCGATCAGTTTCGCCAAAACGCCCACTTTATTTCGATTTTTGCAACGGAGGGTGCGGATGATCTTTTGTTTATAAGCCATAGGGGAGGTTGAATTTCCCCAGAATCGGCCTTTCCGTCAAGAACAAATCTTTTTAGGGGCGGCTGTAATTGTCCGAACGGATCAAACGGAAATTATTACCGGTCGGTGAGACGGGAACAAAGTGAAAGTAATCAAGGCTTTCCCGGTCGTTATTCTGAAAGATCAAGGTGACATACCTCAGCTCGGAGAAGTCGGGAAAGTGGGGGTGTTGTTCGAGGGTTCGAGTGACCTCTTGGGCGATCCCGTACGCGTAGGCGTGATAATCTTTTCCGGAAATTTTGGGGACGGTGAGCAAGATTTGATGCGCGCGGATGTCCTCTTTCATCACCCGCAATGTGTCGACCATGGCGCCAAAGCGTTCTCGGGCTTGTTCCATCGAAGAAAGGGTCAGCCTCAAATTTAAGCGCAGGGAGGGGTTTCCATAACGCGTTTCGGGGGTGGAGTCGACCAGCGCCGAATGGGCCGTTAGGGGTTTATATCCGGAAAAATCGTCCCCTTCTTCTACCCGAGACATGATTTCCGATGCCATATGCCGAATTTGCGGGCTCGGATGGAGGCGTGAGATTTCCCAAAGAAGGGTGACGGGAAAACTTTCGTGGCGGAGGATTTCTCCGAGGAAGGAGAAGTCCACTTCTCCTTTCCTTTGCTGTGCTTCCAAATCGGCGAGCAGGGTAATCACCCTTTCTTGAATGCCTTGCTTTCTCATTTCCCGTTCGGGAAAAATAGGATCGGTGCCTGGGACATCTCTCAGGTTGAGGGCGATCAGGTAATGCTCTCTTAAGAGGCAGTATAGCTCCGCGACGAAATCTCGGCTTTCCGGTTTTCGCCCGCCGCCTTCGCTGAGTTGGCTCATCCAAGCTTCGGTCCATGAAGGGGTCGCGCGGTTTGAGAAAGCTTCGGAAGGGAGCCGAATCTCAGCCCTTCCCGTTTCCTCCGCGGCGGCGAAGGCACCGGGTCTTCCGAAAAACGATGAAGGGAGATGGGGTGAATGAAGTTGGGAACGAAGGGCGAGGTCCAGTCCTCTCTCCCACGCAGGCAGGGTGGGGGCCGCGTGATAGACGAGCCCCATGCCGGCGGTCATTTGAAGGTTTAGGGCCTCTGCGTGGAGAAATTGCTGGGCGATGTTTCCCTGGGGATCCGGCGTCCATCCCCATCTGGCCGTCAATTGATGGCCGACGACCATTGACGTGTCTTGGAAAAGATGTCGGGTAAGAAGATTTTGCCCGCCTCCGGCGGCGGCCCCAAACTTTAAGAAGCCGAATTGAACGAAGGAAGTGCGCCAGCGTTCGAAATAAGTCCCTCGCGCGCGGTAAGAGGGGGCTTGCGTCAGGTCGTTTGCTCCAAGAAAGCCCGTGACTTCGCAGGCGAGCCCCACCCCGTAGGACGCTAAATTCAGCAAAGGAGCCATTCGAGGCGCGTGCGAGACCATCGCCAGGGTGCCGATTCGTCCCAGCCGGTAAAAGGAAGAGCCCACCGCCATCGCCGCCAATCCCCGCAGGTTGAAGGTTTCCTCGGCGAAGCTGCCGACGAGTTGATCCACCTGGGCTTGGGCCGAGCTTAAGGAGGCTTCCGAAAGAAGGGATTGACGGGAAACGCGGGACAAGACGGTGTCCGACATAGTGTGTGCGCCCTTTAAGGGTTAAAGGTGGTTGAAAACGGGACGAGACGGAAAATTTCGCTTTCTTCCCGAGAAAGTTGCGAAACGCAACAGCAAAGTTCTAGATTGAAGGAGGAGTGAGGCGTTCCGTTTTTGAGTTTGACAACGGTTCTTGCCGTTTAGTAGCTAAGGCCCGCTTTATTAAAGAAGTCCTCAAGCCAGCGCGCGCTTTAAATAAGATCATCCGCAAAAGAGGTTTTTATGGCGTTTAAAAAAGTCGATCACGTGGCCATCGCCGTGCCCAACTTGGAGGAGGCCGTTTCCCTTTATCGAAGCCTATTGGGCAGCGGGCCCGAGCATATCGAGGAAGTGGCCGATCAAAAGGTGCGTGCGGCCTTCTTCGGGGTCGGCGAAACCAATTTGGAACTGCTATTCCCCACCTCCCCGGACAGTCCCATCTCGGGTTTTTTGCAGAAAAACCTAAAAGGCGGGCTCCATCACATCTGTCTCCAAGTTTCGGATCTCGAAGGTCACTTGGAAGCTTTGAAAAAACAGGGCGTGAAGCTCATCGACGAAAAGCCCCGTATCGGAGCCCACGGCAAGCGGATCGCCTTCGTTCACCCTAAATCGACGGGCGGAGTTCTCTTGGAGCTCTCCGAGCCCATGGAAGACCACTAAGATTGATATTCATGCGTACTTTTCTTCGAATCTTTTTTATTTTTTCTTACTTGCTTCCCGCGGCCTCGGCGCTTGCCGACACGCCTAAACCGGAAAGCGCCAAGGCCGCTCCCGCAGGCTATCTTTTCCGCGTAAAAAGCGGGGATTATAAGGCCCAGTTTCCCGGAGCCCCCAAGGAAGAGATGAAATCCACCGATACGGCCTCGGGCCCCGTGCAAACCCAGCTTGCCACCTATCTGGACGAAGCGGCTCGGCGTAC
Source organism: bacterium (assembly GCA_046346885.1). Classification (GTDB taxonomy): domain Bacteria; phylum UBA10199; class UBA10199; order JADFYH01; family JADFYH01; genus JAXMHI01. The sequence continues at coordinate 105,727 of JAXMHI010000003.1, forward strand.
TTTCGTGACGAGCGAGGGGCAGTTTTCCATCGACAAGAGCTTGGTCACAGATCCTGAAAAAATTTTAGACGGCGCCCGCGACGGCGTGGTGGCTTCCACGGGATCGAAGCTTTTGAATGAACTGAAGATCAAGAAGGGCGGCATCCCCGGCCGGGAATTCGCCTTCGTAAATCCCCAAGGGTTGGGCGTCTTGGTCCGCGTGTTCTACAACCCGCAAACGAACGTGCTTTACCAGGCCATCGTCACCTCGGAAGACGGCAAAACCGACTTTCCCGAGGCGAAGGCCTTCGTGAATTCTTTCGAAATCCTCAAATAGCGAACCACCCATTTTTTTAAGGAGACTTGTATCATGAGCAAACTGACCCATCCCCGCGAGGCCCTGTTCGAGGGCGAAAAGCCTTTCCCCATCATTCCCTCCTGCGAGCATTTCGCCGGTTCCGAGAAGTTGATCACCAAGGCGATGGAGCTGCAGAACACCAAGGGAGGCGTCTTCGACATCACGATGGACTGCGAAGACGGCGCACCCACCGGCAAGGAGAAGGAACACGCGGAGATGATCGTGGCCATGGCGAAGGGCGCTTTGAACAAGCACAAGATGGCCGGGGCCCGCATCCACGACTACACGAATAAGTTTTGGAGGCAAGACATCGACATCCTGGTCGCCGGCGCGGGGAACGAGCTCGCCTACATCACCATCCCCAAGCCGACCGCGGTGGGGCAGGTGAAGGAGATGATTTCCTACATCCAGCAGGTGGCCAAGAAGAACAACATTCAGCGCGAGATTCCTATCCACGTGCTCATCGAAACCCACGGGGCTTTAAAGGACGCCTTCGAGATCGCCGCCCAACCTTGGATGCAGGTTCTCGATTTCGGCCTCATGGATTTCGTTTCGGGCCATCACGGAGCCATCCCCGACTCGTGCATGCGCTCGCCGGGGCAGTTCGAACACGCCCTTATCTTCCGCGCGAAGGCGACGGTCTGCGCCGCGGCGCTGGCCAACGGCATCATTCCCGCCCACAACGTCACCCTGGATTTGAAGGATCGGGAGAAAACCCTGGCGGACGCCAAGCGTGCGCGTAACGAGTTTGGTTTCCTCCGCATGTGGTCGATCTATCCCACGCAGATCGACGCCATCGTCGAGGCCATGGCGCCCGATCATACGATGGTGGAGAAGGGCAGCCAAATCCTACTCGCCGCACAAGAGGCCAACTGGGGTCCCATCCAGTTCGAGGGCGAGCTGCACGACCGGGCGACCTACCGTTATTATTGGGAGTTGGTCCAAACCGCCAAGGTCTCCGGGCAAAAGTTGCCCGAGGCGGCCGATAAGGCTTTCTTCGGTTAATTTTCTCTCGAATAAACAGAATGAAAAAAGGCATCCTCGTTTCAGGATGCCTTTTTTATTTATCGGTAAGATCTTGGGGCGGATTCAGCCGCTCGTAGATGGCGTCGAGTTTTTTCTCCAACGAATCGGTGGCGGTGGTTTGCTGGTAAGAGAGAAGAATCAGTTTTACCGAAACCAGAAAGACGCCCGCTTCCAAAAGAAGGTCGTGAGTAAAGCCTTTGGTGTAAAGCGCGATCGCGAACAAGACGAGGGTGACGGTGATGATTAAGACGCTGCCGAAGTAAGATCTTTTTTTCACGTTAATTTTCCAGTTTAAACCCGTATTTTTGATCCGCCACCGTGAAGTTGGCCCAAAACGACTGGGGTCCGGTCGCGTCCTTCGGAAGGTCGAAGAGGATGGAGAAGCTCGTTTTACCGCTGAAGGTCCTCGAGCGCGAATAAGAGGTCCCTTCTTCCAAAATCTTCACTTCCTTTTTCGGCGCCTCGTGGAGGGAAGCGCTTTCCTTCTCTTCCATCACCGCCGTGGGGGGCACTTTTTGATCCCCGAGCTTATAATAGAAATCGGCGAAGGAGGGGGATTTGTGTAAGAAGTAATTGAGAGTGGGGTTTTCTTGATTGGCTTCGAAAACCAACTCGACCGCGGCGGGCTTGCCTTGAACCTTTACGTTCGAGAAGTCTTTTTCCCTTCCGCGCAGGAAGGTGACGGTTGCTCCGCCTTTTAAGGGAATTTTCTTGCCCCACGAGGCGCTCTGGGCGCTTTCTTCGCCCTTCTCGCACTTGCCTTCCATGCCCCAGCATTGTTGGTCCATCTTCCACTGTCCGTCTTCCTTCACGAGGCGAATTTCGGCCTTCTCCTTCACCTTTTTGGGTTTCTCCCCTTTCAGGGTGAACAAGTCGGTGACGACGCCTTCAATGAAGAGGGAGGCCTTTTTTTGGTCTTTTGAAACGGTTTGGTTGAGCACCTTGTAGCTGTCGGGATTCATGGCCTTCAGCATCAACGCCATTTGGGCGTGGGGCATGGTTTTCATCGATTCTTGCGCTTCCTTCCGTTTCGCCGCGGAGGAAAGGGCGATCACGCCGTCGACGTCCCCTTTGGCGGCCAGGGATACCCACTTTTGGAAAAGCGCTTCCGGGCTTTCTTCCGCCCCTAGGGAAGGGGAAAGACACGCGAAGAGGACGATCAGCAGGAAAATGCGTTTGAAAAAGGACATAGGTTTCTTTCTCCTCACCATGCCTGGGTTGAGGGGGATTTCATCGAGGAGTTACCTGAAATTTTCCCCCGAATCCATTTTAAAATGCCTTTTCTCTTTTATTGACAGCGCATTCCCAGAATCGCTAAAGAGGGGGCCTATGAATACCCAACAAGCCTTACAAGCCGCTAAAACCCTTCTTACTCACGTCGGTCGTCACCTGGCCCATCGGGCTTCCGACGGCAAAGACATTTCCACCGCCAAGCTCGATACTTTCCAGACGACCGCTTACGACTTGGCGTGGATCGCCTCCGAGCTTTACGCCGCCGAACAGATCGTCGCGTACTCGCAAAAGCACCCGGGGGAGATCGAGAAGGGCTTGGCCGAGTTCTTCACCGCCGAAATGATTACGCATTTTTCCGAGAAGGTGAGTTACCGTTTCCATGAATGGGGAGTGAACGAGCTCAACCTGCGCGAGACCATTTGGAAGCCCGAGGTCACGAAGGACGTCGAAAAAGTCTTCAAGCCCGAAAATGTCGCGCGCATCGCCCAAGCCCTTCACCAAGCGGGCCACGGCGGCGCATACGGCCTCGACGAGCAGCACGAGATGTTCCGCCAAACCTTCAAGAAATTCGCCGAAGATCAGGTAATGCCGTTGGCCGAAAAGGTGCATCGTCATGATCATTTGATTCCCCAAGAAATCATGAGCGGCTTGAAAGAGCTCGGTTGCTTCGGCCTTTCCATCCCTCAAAAATTCGGCGGTTTCCAAGACGACGCCCAGGCCGACAACACCGGCATGGTGGTGGTCACCGAAGAGCTCTCCCGGGGTTCGTTGGGGATCGCGGGTAGCCTCATTACCCGTCCGGAGATTCTTTCCAAGGCCATCTTGAAAGGTGGAACTGAAGATCAGAAAAATAAATGGCTCCCCTTGCTCGCCACCGGCGAGCGGATGGCGGCGGTTGCCGTCACCGAGCCCGACTTCGGCAGCGACGTGGCGGGCATGAAGGTCACCGCGAAACGGCAAGAGTCGAAGGGACAGAAGGGATGGGTGATCAACGGCGTCAAGACGTGGTGCACGTTCGCCGGTTACGCCGACACCCTGATGGTGCTCTGCCGCACGGATCCCGATCTCTCGAAGAAGCATCGGGGCATGTCGATTCTCATCGCCGAGAAGCCCAGCTTCGACGGCCACGAATTCAAGTACGACCAGCCGGAGCACGGCGGTCACATCGAAGGGAAGGCCATCGCCACCATCGGTTACCGCGGCATGCATTCCTATGAAGTTGCCTTCGAGAACTATTGGGTGCCTGAAGAAAATTTAATCGGCGGAGAAGAAGGCCTGGGAAAAGGCTTCTACCTGCAGATGGAAGGCTTTGCCGGCGGGCGATTGCAAACGGCGGCCCGGGCGACGGGCGTGATGCAGGCGGCGCTGGAAGCGGCCTTGCGATATGCAAATGAGCGGAAGGTGTTCAATAAGCCCATCTTCGATTACGGCATTACCCAGTTTAAATTGGTGCGCATGGCGGCTTTGCTCCAAGCGGCGCGTCAAGCGACCTACCACGCCTGCAAGTTGATGGATGAGCACAAAGGGCAGATGGAAGCCTCCCTAGTGAAATTCTACGCCTCGAAAATCAGCGAGTGGGTCACCCGCGAAGCCCTTCAAATCCACGGCGGTTATGGCTATGCGGAAGAATATCCCGTGAGCCGCTACTTCGTCGACGCCCGCGTCTTTTCCATCTTCGAAGGCGCCGAGGAAGTGCTTGCCTTGCGCGTGATCGCGCCGGCTTTGTTGAAACAATATTTATAGGATTTTGCTTATGTCGCTTAGAATTCCCTACCCTAAGTTCGAAGAATCGGCTCCCAAGCAAGCGGCCGATCTCTCTAAAGTGAAAACTCCGCAATACGGCCGCGTGCTCGAAGATCTCGACGAAGGCGAGGTGTTCTGCCATCCCCGCGGTGTTACGATCGATCGGGCCTTCGCCGTCGAGTTCGCCACGAACTTTATGGAGACCAATCCGCTCTATCTCAACGCGGAATACGCCAAGGCTCACGGGTTTAAGGATCTCGTCGTCTCGCCCCTCATGGTGATGAACATCGCCTTGTCCTTGGGCGTGCAGAACGATTCGGAAAAGGCCATCGCGAACTTGGGCTATTACAATGTTTGTTTCGTGAAGCCCGTTTATCCCGGCGATACGCTCCGCTCCCTCACCAAGGTACTCAAGCGCGAGGTGAAAGAGGGCGGCAAGCCCGGTATCGCCACGATCCGCACCATCTCCCTCGACCAAAACGGCGACTTAGTCCTTCAATACGATCGCAAGATCATGGTGGCCCCGGCGGGCAAGAAGAGCGATCCCTCGACAATCGCGGGCGAGAAATTTCCCGAGGCGAACGAGTTGATGATGACGGTTCCCACGGCGCCCAACGGTTTTCCTAAGAATTTGACGGGCATTCGCACCTATTTCGAGGATTTCAACGTCGGCGACATCATCGTCCACGCCAACGGCCGCACGATCACCGACGAGCATTACGCCTGGACGTACCGGGTGATGAATACCCATCCGCTCCATTTCGACCGTCTCTATTCCACCGCCCGCACGGGCGCCATGAGCGGCGAGCCCATCGTGTACGGCGGGCTCGTCTTCGCTTGGCTCGCGGGCTTGGCCAGTCGCGATACTACGGAAAACGCCATCGCGGACTTCGGCTATACGGAAGGCTACCACACCCAGCCGGCGGTGAGCGGCGACACGGTGTATGCCATTTCCCGTGTTCTCTCCAAATCGGAAGGTCCCGCCGAGTCGAAGGCGGGGATCGTCACTTTCCAGTTGATCGGCGTGAAAAACATCCGCGCCGCCCAGGCTCTCGAGAAGTTCGGCGTCGATCTTTTCATCAAAGAGAACGACAAGAAGAAGCTCGGAAAAGAGAAAATTCCCGAGAAGATTTTCGAGATCGAGCGGCGGGTGCTCATTAAAAAGAAACCTTTTTGAAAAAATCCCGATAATGAAACTTGTTAAAAGTGGGGCCACTTTTAAATAAGGAGTATTCCCATGTCTGACCGCGGCCCCGTTTGCCAAATTCGCCCCACCCCTCCCGTTCCCAATCCCCACGCAGAAGAAGCTCCAGATGTTCCGGAACAGATGACGGAGTCGGGAAGTTATATCTATATTGAGACGGAATTATTTCGGATTCCTAACTTCGATTTGAACCGGATGATCAAGGAAGAGGAAAGGAGATTTGAAGAAATGCGTAGGGAGGTGGATCGCCTGCTCAGGGAAAGTCGCCAGGCGCCATTGGGTCCATGTCTGTTTTGCGGTCCCGCTCGCACTCCCCCCGCCTGGTCTCCTTTGAGAAGACCGTCTCCGGGGCAAACTCATCAAGGGCAGTCTCCGACACCGCCTCCGGCTCCCCCTACTCCTGCTCCCGCTCCCTCTCGGTTGCCGCCCCCTCCCTGCAATACACGACCTTAGAACGAGTACCGAGATAAAACACGGTTTCCGCTCGAAACTTCTCCCAAAACCCGCCGATAATCCCTATCGGCTGAAGTGAAGAGGAGGAGTTCGGATGATACCGTTTATTCTCGCGGGTATCGCCCTCGTGGCGCTTGCCGGTTGCTCGTCATCCGCGCAGGGCGTGCGCGAAAATTATCCCGAAAATCCCGAACCGGATGATGTGCTCTCGCATGACCCTTGCTCCGTGCAAAAGGAGCCGGAGATCGTCATCACCCATCCCGAGTGGAACCCCGACCAGCGTAAATCCTTCGAGAAGGTCTTGCAGCGCGATCTCAATTCGGTGCGCAAGTTGAATCCCCTCTTTCTTTGCGGGCTGAAGCGCATCGAGATCTTAGACCAAGAAAGCTTTGGAAAGGTGGATACGAACCCCGATCACGCGGCCCATTACTCCGCTTCCGAGCGGGTGATCCGCATCGACCAATATTCCAGCTTTATCTTCTTCCATGAGATGGGTCACCATCTCCACAACCTGGGTCTCATGGCTCCGACCGTGCGCGAATTCAAGGAGATCGGTTGGGCTCAGGACGCCTTCGGGAAGCTCAAGCCGAAACAGGGGGCGGACGATTTTTTCACCCTTTATGCTTCTTCGAGTTTCCAGGAAGACTGGGCGGAAACCTTCGCGGCGGTCAATGTCGCTCCCCTCGAGGTGGGCTTGAGGGTTTATCTTCCTCCTCAACTGGAGCCGTCGCCCGTTCTCCGCAAAAAATTAGATCTGCTCTATCGCGATCTCCATACCTCCCTCCGGTTGGAGACGGAAAACGCCCGGATCGAAGTGGGAAAGAGCGTCGTCTTGCCTTCCTCGGAGATTCAACTGAGCCGAGAGGGACGCCTTTACGTGCAAAGATCGCACGCGGGATGGTTTTCTTATGACTTATCCGATCCTTCGAAGGTCGAGGCCGTCCCCGAGTTGTCCAAAATGGACGACAGGGATCTTTCTCTGACCCAATTACAAAAGGCCGGGCCTTACTGGGTGATGGTGAATCGAAACGGATACTTCGATCGGACCAGTTGGGGCAGCGGTACGGGGCTCTTGGTTTTCAACGCCGAGAACGGGAAGAAAATGCCGACCTACTCGAAAGGAGAAGTCTTCTTGGGCGACCTTTTCGAGAGCGAAGGGAAACTGCGTTATTTTCGTAGGCAAGAAGGTTCGATCGAGTTGAAAGAATTCGATCCTTCGAGCGGCGAGGCGAAAATCTTGAAAAAATGGCCGTCGCCGGAGGGATTCGTTCCGTTCCATGTCTTGAGACCGCAGGCGGGAGAATACATCGTCTTGGGTTCCTCTGGCGATTCTTCCATCCAAATGTATCGTTTCAGCGATTCGTCCACGTCCTTGAAAGCCGGGGGCCGCTTCGAGATCCCTTTCGGCTTGGGGGATTCCTTCTTGCCGCCGGTACGGGTAGGGGAAAAGATTTTAATTCCCCTGCGTTCTTTCCATTTTCTTTCCTATGACTTGAAACGGGGACAATTTTCCGTAATGAGTCCCACGCTGAATCGTGTTCCTTCCGAGTATAAGGAGTTAAAGCAGATTGCGGTGCGGGAAGGAAAAACCTTCGCCGTAGGGGTCGGAAAGGACGGATCCACCTTGGTGACTCCAATTTCCTTACAATTTTAAAGGGATTCTTCGGGCATTTTGCCTTCCCGGGCAAAGCTGAAAAAACGGCGGTCTCCGAAGATGAGGTGGTCGTGGCAAGAGATTTCAACGGAGCGGCAGGCCAGGGCCAGCCGTTCGGTTAAAGCGACATCCTCCGGGCTGGGGGTGGGGTCGCCCGAGGGGTGGTTATGCACGAAAACCACGGCCGACGCATTTTCGAGAAGAAGGCGGCGAATAACGGAGGGAACGGAAACTACGATTTGCGTCGAGTCGCCCCTTGAAAAGGCCACGGTTTTAATAACTTCGTTTTTTCCGTTTAAGAGCACTCCCATCAAGATCTCTTCCCGCTCGTGGGAAAGTGAATGTTTCAACAATTCGAAAACGTCTTCCGCTCCTTCGATGAAGGGGCGCCGCTCCGTTCTTTCTTGAAGGAGGCGTTTTCCGATTTCGAAAGAGGCAAGCAAGGCGGCCGCCTTCGCGGGCCCCAATCCCGCCACGTCGAGCAGTTCGGTCGGTGACTTTCGGGCCAGGCCTCGAAGCCCTTCGGAGTTTTTGAGCAGTCGTAAGGCAAGGTCTCGGGCGTTTTCCCCCGGTAGGCCGGAGCGGATGAAGAGCGCCAGGAGTTCCGCGTCGGAAAGTGATTGCACGCCGTGTCGGAAGAGCCTCTCGCGGGGTCTTTCCGCGGGAGGCCAATGATGCAGAGAGGTTACTTTCGGGTTTTTCTTTTTCGAGGACGGCATTGTTTTTTCAAAAACTTGAGATATTGCAGTACTTGATCCTTTTCTTTTTCTCCGACTTTTTCCAACAGGTCGAGAATCTTAGATTCGGTCTTTCCCTCCCGCCGGTACGTTTTGATCTTTTCCGAGAAGCGTCCCAAGGTGGCGGTGGGAGGAAGGCGGTAGTGATCGCGGATTTTCCTTTCCAACCGGGTATTTTTAGCCGCCCGATGCAAAAAAGCGGGATCAAGATTCAATGCGTTTGCGATTTCCTCGATTTTTTTCGCATTCGGGACCCGTTCTCCGGAAAAAGTTTTTCGGAGATATTCATAACTAAAGGAGAAGGAGTGTTGGGCGTAAAAAGACCTTAAAGAGGAATGGGTCTCTTGTTTTTGGAGGGCCCGGTTCAAAATATCGTGAAGTGGGTTGTTCAAAATTCTTTTTAAATATCATCATGTTATAGGGATGGGTAGTTTTAATTATTTTTTAATAAAAACCTAAATTTGTTGTTTTTTAAGACCTAACTATTCATTTTATTTGTATTTTTTATTAATCATTAAAAATTAATCTTGAATTAAAACAAAAAATGTTTGAAAAGAAGAGGGGTGGTCGTGATATGTTTATCAAAGTTCTGACATGCCATGAAATTCTGGTGGGGCCTTATTTTAGGGCTTATGCGGATCAAACTTTCGATGTGTTTCTCGAGATGGTCTGTCGACTTTCGGGTTCCACTCGTTTTCCGATCGATTATGAGCAGGTAGCCCAATTGCAGGACCTGTATTTTTTATTGAGAGAAGGAATCCTCAAAATTCGTGAGGAAGGGGGAGGAGACGGGTCTTCTTGCCTATTTTTATCCGTCCGAGATCCTGCAAGGTTAAAAGCCTTAGAAACCGCGAAGAAGGGTTTAGAGGAAGTCTCTCATTATGAAGGAAGCTGAACTGGCACGATCGGTTCGGTGGAAGGCCGGGGGCTCCCTTGAAAAAGGAGGAGCCCCCGATTTTTATATTGGAGACCGAAAGGCCGCGTATAAAAACTCGTCAAAGGTCTTGCCGTCCTTGGTAAGAACTTTCTTTAGCCGTGCTTCCTGCTGGTAGCCGCATTTTTCCAAGACCCGCATCGAAGCTTGGTTGCCCTCGAAAACACCCGCCTGGATCCGCACGATATCCAATTTCGCGAAACCCCAGTCGGTGAGCTTTTTCACCGCCTCGGTGGCGTATCCTTGTCCCCAAAAAGGCTCGGCGAGCCAGTAGCCGATTTCCGCCACCCGACGATACACGTCGCTCAATTGGTGCAGGCCGATGCCGCCCAAGAGTTCTCCCTCTTGCGTCACCCCTAGCCGAGTAATGGCGAAATTGTGGTGAGAGGGATTGTCGGCGAAATGCGATACCCAACGCTGTGCGTCTTGAAGAGTGTAGGGATAAGGAAAAAGATCGCGAACGTTTCTCCAGATCTTGGGGTTATTGGCCAAGGGAGGTAAGGCGTGAATGTCTTCGGGTATCCAGGACCTTAAGAACAAGCGTTCGGTTTGGAGGAAAGAAAGGACCATTTTATCTAAAATTTTAGGGTTACCGCTTCCGAATGGCAATCGAGAATTCCCTTATTTTCCGCTTCTATTGCCTACTTGACCCAGTGCGTAAAACCGAATAGGGAAATGGGCATGACCTCAAAACGCGATGAAATCTGGCTCATGCGGACTTATTCGGGCCACACGACCGCCCGGGCCTCCAACCAACTCTACCGCCAAAACCTGGCCAAGGGCCAAACGGGCTTATCCGTCGCCTTCGATTTGCCCACCCAAACCGGTTACGATTCCGACCATCCCGTCGCACAGGCGGAAGTGGGTAAGGTGGGCGTCCCCATCTGCCATATCGAAGACATGGAGACCCTCTTCGACCAGATTCCCTTGAGCAAGATGAACACCTCCATGACGATCAACGCCACCGCCGCCTGGCTTTTGGCCCTCTACGTGGCGACGGCGGAGAAGCAGGGCGTGAAGTCGGAGGTGCTCCAAGGAACCATCCAAAACGATATCCTCAAAGAATACCTTTCCCGGGGCACCTTCGTGTTTCCTCCCGAGCCGTCCTTGCGGCTCATTAGCGACATCATCGCCTATACGGTGAAGCACATCCCCAAATGGAACCCGATCAATGTTTGCCCTTATCACCTCCAAGAGGCCGGGGCGACGCCGGTGCAAGAGTTGGCCTACGGCTTGGCCAACGCCATTTGCGTGCTCGATCATCTCAAGGCGAGCGGGCAGGTGACGGGGGACGATTTCGACAAGGCGGTCGGCCGCATTTCCTTCTTCATGGATTCTTCCATCCGCTTCGTCGAGGAGATCTGCAAGGTGCGGGCCTTCAACGCCCTCTGGGACCGCATCACCGAAGAACGCTACGGCGTGAAAGATCCCAAGTACCGGCGTTTCCGCTACGGCGTTCAAGTGAACTCCTTGGGCCTCACCGAGCGGCAACCGGAAAACAACGTGCAGCGCATCGTGCTCGAAATGCTCGGCGTTACCCTTTCGAAAGACGCCCGCGCCCGGGCGATTCAGCTCCCTTGCTGGAATGAGGCCTTAGGTTTACCGCGGCCTTGGGATCAACAATGGTCCCTTCGCATGCAACAAGTGCTCGCCTATGAAACGGATCTTTTGGAATACGGCGACATTTTCGAAGGCTCGAAAGTGATCGAGGCGAAGACGAAGGAGTTGACCGAGGCGGCCGATGCGGAGCTCAAGAAAGTCTTAGAGTTGGGCGGCTCCGTCGAAGCGCTTTCCTACATGAAGCAACAGCTGGTCGCCTCCAACGCCAAGCGCATCAATGCGATCGAAAGCGGCGACATTAAAGTGGTCGGCGTCAATTTTTATACGGAAACCGCTGAATCGCCCCTCACCGCGGACGCGGAGGGCGGCATCTTGAAGATCGACCCTAAGGCGGTGGAGGAAAAGATTCAGTCTCTCCAGGCCTTCCGGAAAAAACGGAATCAGAATGAAGTGAAAGCGGCCCTCCAAGCCTTGAAGGAAGCGGCGAAGAGCGGCTCCAACATCATGCCCGTCTCGATCGCCGCCGCGAAGGTGGGCGTGACCACCGGCGAGTGGGCGGACGCGCTCCGCGAAGTGTTCGGCGAATATCGGGCGCCCACCGGCGTGGGCGGCGTGCGTGCGGCCACCACCACGGAAGGGCTCCAGAAAGCCCGGGCGAAGGTGGAAGAGTTCCAGAAAAAGACGGGGGAAAAACTTCGTATCCTCGTCGGTAAGCCTGGACTCGACGGCCACAGCAACGGCGCCGAACAAATCGCCGTGCGGGCCCGTGACGTGGGAATGGAAGTGATCTATCAAGGCATCCGCCTGACGCCCCAGCAGATTGCCGAGTCGGCCCTGCAAGAGGGCGTGCACGTGATCGGGCTTTCCATCCTTTCCGGCTCGCACCTTTCCCTCATTCCCGAAGTGATGCGCTTGCTCAAAGAGAAGGGCCTCGCTCAGTTACCCATCGTGGCCGGCGGAATCATTCCCGAGTCCGATCGGGAGGAATTGCTCAAACAGGGCGTGGCGAAAGTTTATACCCCGAAAGATTTTGAGTTGAACCAGATCATGGAAGAAATCGTCGACGTGGTCATGCCCCGTCGCTAGCAACCATACAGGAGAAGAACATGGCAAAAGACCTCTACGAGTTGGGGGAAATCCCCGAATTGGGTGTTGTTCCCAAGAAAATGCACGCGCAGTTGATTCGGCCTTCGCGTTTCGGCGAACCGAAAACCGCGTTTCAACCGGAAGTAATCGACGTGCCCGAGATCGGCGACGACGAGGCCTTGGTTTACGTGATGGCTGCCGGCATCAACTATAACAACGTTTGGGCGGCGCTCGGCATTCCGGTCAATGTCATCGGAGCCCGCAACAAGGCCGGCGAGAAGGAAGAATTCCACATCGGCGGCAGCGATGCGAGCGGCATCGTTTGGAAAATCGGCAAAAACGTGAAGAATATAAAGGTGGGTGACGAGGTCGTCATTCATTGCGGCATGTGGGACGTCCACGACCCCCTCCTGAAGCAAGGGGTGGATCCCATGTATATCCCCTCCTTCCGCATCTGGGGCTATGAGAGCAACTGGGGCAGCTTCGCCCAATACACCAAGGTGCAAGCCCATCAATGCGTGCCGAAGCCGAAACATCTGAGCTGGGAAGAATCCGCCGCCTACATGCTTGTGGCCGCCACGGCCTACCGCATGCTCACCCGCTGGAAAGAACACGAAGTGCGCAAGGATGACGTGGTTCTCATCTGGGGCGGCGCCGGCGGCTTAGGCAGCATGGCGATCCAAATCTGTAAGGCCCACGGCGCGAAACCCATCGCGGTCGTCTCCGGCGAAGATAAAGTGGAATATTGCAAAAAGCTCGGCGCCGTCGGCTGCATTGACCGCCGCAAGTTCAACCACTGGGGTATGCTGCCCCACTGGAAGGACAACGAAAAATACAACACCTGGCTGCAAGGCGCCCGCGCCTTCGGAAAGGCCATCTGGGACGTGCTCGGCGAGAAGAGGAGTCCTCGGCTGGTCTTCGAACATCCCGGGGAAGACACCGTGCCCACCTCCATCTTTGTCTGCGACACGGGCGGCATGGTGGTGATCTGCGCGGGAACCACCGGTTACAACGCGACCATCGACCTGCGTTATCACTGGATGCGTCAGAAACGCTTCCAAGGTTCTCACTTCGCCAACGACGACGAAGCCATTGGCGTGAACAAGCTGGTACTCGACGGAAAAGTCGACCCTTGCATGTCCCGCGTTTGGGAATTCAAGGAGACCGGCGACGCCCATCAGTTGATGCGGGAGAACAAGCACCCCCACGGCAACATGTCGATCTTGGTCAACGCCAAGAAAAAAGGCCTGAAAAACCTGGAAGAATCAAAAAAGGCGTAAGATCGCATGAAGAAATTAAAGCCGATGATGTTCATGTTTATTTTCGTGGGCCTCATCGGCTTTTTTTGTTCCCATTGCTCGGCCATTTCGAAAAAGACTCCGACGCCCGCCAACCCTTGCGGAATCAGTCCCACCGATTGGTGCCCTTCTCCCGCGGGAGATTCCTGCGGAGCGCACAAGAACGAGAAGGAGTGCCGAGCGGACCCAAAATGCAAGGGGATGCCCTACCGAGGAGAATCGGTGGAGGCTTGCATGGCCGATGGGAGAGGGTTTTGGAGCAATTGCCCGGCGGTGGGATGTGTTTCCCGATAAAAGAATGAGGGTAGGAAATAAAAAAGGCGGGTTTTTACCCGCCTTTTTTATTTGGGTAAATGTTGTAGGTGCCTAATGCGACCGCGACGTCCTTCCGGTCTTCTTCCTTCGGTCGGAATACGTGGCATTCGATCACCGCGTGGGATTTTCCTTTCGACTTGATCTTGGCGTCTCCCACGATCGTTTCGCCCAGCTTGACGGGAGAGATGTAGTTGATCTTGAACTCGATCGTAGAGCAGAGTGCGCCCTTGGGCAACGCCTTGAACAAGGCCGCTCCCATCGAAAAATCCACGAAAGCCGAGATGACGCCCCCATGGGTCAGCCCCGAAGGACTAATATGCTTTTCTTCGATGGTAATGGCAGTTCGGGCATGGCCCGCGGAAATCTCTTGCACTTCGTATCCCAAGAGCATTCCGAAGTTGTCGGGGTGGTGAAAAACGTTTTTGAACGCTTCGGCCAGACTTTTCATGAGTTCCCCAGCAAATTCAGCAACTCGCCCGAATGGGACTTGGGATCCACCTTGCGGATGATTTTTTTGATTTTGCCTTTCTTGTCGATGACGATCGTATCGCGGGCCGCGTATTGATCGCCTTGCACGCCGAAAAGCTTGGCTATTTTTTTGTCCGTATCCACCAGAAGCGGAAAGGGGAGGTGAAACTTTTCCTTAAAAGCCTGGTGGCTTTGGGCGTCGTCGAAGCTGACCCCCAAAATTTGGGTGTCCTTCGATTGAAATTTCGTAATGTCGTCGCGAAAGTTGCAGGCCTCGATCGTACAACCGGGCGTATCGTCCTTGGGGTAAAAATAGAGAATGACGTTTTGTTTGCCCCTGAAATCTTTCAGGTTCACCGTGCGGCCTTGGTCGTCTTTGGCCGAAAAATCGGGAGCTAAAGCCCCTTCTAGGATGCTCATAAGGCCCTCCTTTTCTTTTGGTTTATAAAATCTAATTTTCAGGTATCCTTAGGGAACGTCTTCAAGTTCCGGTCATCCTAATTTTTTCGGGACGAAAATGGCAAGAGATTCTCAACTTCAGATCACCTTTTTAGATGCGGGCACGGTCGACTTGGGCGACGTGGATTTGTCGGCCCTTAAAAAAGCGGGGACGGTGAATTTTCACGTGCATTCCACTCCGGAAGAGGTTTTGGAGAAAAGCCGCGGAGCTCACGTGGTAATCACCAATAAGTGCGTGTTGGATGAAGGGATTTTGAAGTCTCTGCCGGACCTACGCCTCATCTGCGTCGCCGCCACCGGCGTCAATAACGTAGACCTCAAAGCGGCCGAGCGTTTAGGGGTCGCGGTCACCAACGTGGCGGGCTATTCCACTCCCTCCGTCGTCGAGCATGCCTTCCTATTGATGCTCGCCTTTTCTCACCGGCTTTTCGAACACCATCAATCCGTCGTTTCCAAGGTGTGGAGCAATTCCCCCCATTTCGCCCTTTTTGATTTTCCCTTTTCCGACCTGGAAGGGAAGACCTTGGGAATTGTGGGTTTCGGTGCCATCGGAAAGAAGGTGGCGACGCTTGCCAAGGCGTTCGGAATGAACGTGCTCGTCGCCAAAATACCGGGGCGGAAATATCCCCAAGGAGGAAAGGGGAGACAGCCTTTGGATAAGGTCCTCAAAGAGAGCGATTTCGTCAGTCTGCACTGCGCCCTCACGCCCGAGACCCATTCGATGATGAACACGAAGCGGTTGAACATCATGAAAAAAACGGCCTATCTGCTCAATCTTTCCCGCGGGCCCGTCGTCAACGAGTGGGCTGTCGCCGAAGTGCTGCAAGCGGGGCGGCTCGCCGGATACGGGGCCGACGTGATGGAACACGAACCGCCGCCGCCGAACCACCCTTTTTTCCAGGAAGCCTTGAAGAATAAAGTATTGCTGACACCCCACATCGCGTGGGCCAGCCGCGAGTCGCGCCAGCGGCTCTTGAATGAAATCGCCGCCAACATCGAGGCCTTCAAGAAGGGCCGTAAGAAAAATCGTTTAGTTTAATCCGGAAAAGGAGAGAGCATGGCCTTAGAAACCCAACGGGTGGAGTTGGAAAAGCTGGGCTTCAAGATCGTCCAGCAGACGGAGGATTCCCTCGCCGCCACCCGAAAAAAGTGGCATTGGGATTGTCTCTTCACCCGCATATCCTACGTGGTGTTCGTTTACAGGGTATCTCGCCTTACCGCGGAAAGGGTTGAGTCGGATCGGATACGCCTCGTCGAAGAGGGAAAGAAGCTCGACACCTCATTTCTTCCCCGCGGATTTCAAAAGGGCGTCGCCGTTTTGGTCCTCTACGTCGCGGACGAAATCGACGAGGCCGCGCGCGTCCTGATCGAGACGAAGCCGAAAGTGAGGTTCGCGTTTTTCTACCTTCCTTCCGCCTTCGATCAAAAGCGCCAGACGGCGGTTTACCTGAAGGACAATCCCATTTGGGGCTGGCTTTATTATCCGAAGTTTCGGGGGACGAGCTTAAGGCTGCTCAGTCCGATCCAGCACCCCGGAGGCGAGCCCGTTTCCCTCGTGGGAGTGGGAATGACCGCCTTCATTGCTTTCATCCTGCTCGTGGAGTTCGCGGTAATCTTGCGTTTTTACGTTTTTAAATAAGGGATTATTTTCGAGTGGCCGCTCTGGCTTGGGGCAAGCTCAAGAGCACGATGAAGATTCCGTAGAATACGAGAAGCTTCACGATCCAAGGGGGAAAATGAAGGTGGAAGAGGGGAGCCCCTGCTTTGAGCACGAGCAGGGCGATGCAGCCGGCCAGGATGAGCCAACGGCCCCATTCCCGCAACATCAAAAGCCCGACTCCTCCCGCCAGCAAGAGGATATCCAAAAGATTGGAAAGGCCCAAGTGTATGGAAGCTCCTTGATAAAGGATGCGCCGCAAAATCGATAAAACATCGGCGAAGGTCAGCAGCACCCAAATGCCTCCGATGATCCGTAAGACGATTTCCATGATTACCCTTTCCTTTTAAGTTCTTTTCTTTTGATTTTCCCGCTCTCCGTCTTGGGCAACGAGTCGACCACGATCATTTCGCGGGGCGTCTTGAATTTAGCCAAGTGTTTTTCGGCGTGAAGGCGAATTTGATTTTCGGCTTCTTTTGAAAGGTTTCCTTTTTGATTCAAGACGACGAAGGCTCTCACCCACGTCTGCCCCGCTTCCCCCTCCGCGCCGACGACGGCGGATTCTTGCACGAGGTCGCATTCGTTCAGCACGCGTTCCACTTCCAGGGGAGAAATGCGGTAGCCCCCGCTGGTGATGACGTCGTCGCGGCGTCCTTCGAAAAAGAAATTTCCCGCCTCGTCGAGCGAGGCTAGGTCGCCGCTTAAAAACCAGTCTCCTTTGAAGGCGGCCGCTTCTTCTTCCGGCCTGCGGTAATAGCCTAGCATCAGGCCGGGGCAAGAGCGGTGGGAGGCCAAAATTCCCGTTTCTCCCGGCTTCGCTTCCGAGAGGTTTTCCCGCAGGATGGAGACCGTCGCGCCGGGGACCGCTTGCCCGCAAGATTTCGGGACGATCGGATCACCATAACGTTGTACGAGATACACGCTGTGCTCAGTCATGCCCAACCCTTCGTAGATGTCGAGTCCGGCGAGGGTGCGAAATCGTTTCCGGGTTTCTTCCCCCAACTTCTCGCCCGCGGAAAGGCAGATGCGCACTTTGGAAAAAGCGTCGTCATTTTCTCTGAGATGATCCCCTAACCTTCGGTAAATTCCAGGTACGCTCATGAAGATCGTCACCCCGAACTGTTTCACGAGACGGGTGATTTTTTCCGCGCTCAATTCTCCCGAATAAATCAACGTGGGTAGGCCGTGGCGCCAGAGGTCCAACATTCCGCAAGTCAGTGCATAGCTCCAATGAAGGGCGCTGGTGTTGAAGATGAGGTCATCCGCTTTCACATCTTGCCAAAGACGCGCTCGTCCGTCGTGGGCGGGAATGCTGCGGTGGGCGTGAATCACGGCCTTCGGCTTGCCCTCCGTTCCGCTGGTGTAAAGCCAGAAGGCGGGGGAGTCGGCCGGCGTATTTTCCGTCTTAAAATCGGAAGAGGCGTTTTTTAAAAGGTCTTCCCAGCGATGGCAATCGGGAGGCAGAGGCGCCCCTGGTGGAGTCAAGAGAAGGGTTTTTCTCAAGCACTCGGGTTTTTCTTTCAAAAGTTCCGGGGGAAGAGTGCTTAAAGAAGTGACGAAAACGGCGCTTTCGCTGTCTTCCAAAAGAAATTGAAGCTCATGCCAAGTGAGGAGGGGAGAAATGGGAATGGGGATCAGCCCCGCCTTGATCGCGCCCAAGAAGGTGACGGGAAACTCCATTCCGTTGCCTAAACGGAGCAAAAGCCTTTCTCCCTGTTTAAAACCCAGTTCGCGTAAGGCGTTGGCGATGCGGTTGGTGAGTCCTTCGAGGTTCGAGAAAGTCAGTTTTTTCGCCGTGAAATCTCTTCCGACGGCGATCATCGCCGTCTTGTGCTTGTTATGCAGTGACTGGGCGTTCTTGTCGACGCAGTCGAGCGCGATGTTGTAGAGCTCCGGTCCGTTCATAAGGGATGCTTAGGGGACTTTTGGCAATCCCTCAAGACTTGAATTTCACCAGGTGAAAGATTTTCTGAAAGACGTCCAAATGGGTTTTGGGGTCTTGGAAGAGGAAAAATATCGTGTAGGTGCCGACGCCGTTCTTGTGTATTTGGACGATTTGACCTTGGCGGTAGGATCCGGCGAAGTCGCGATCTTTCAACTCGAAGACGCCCGAGGTGTAGCCCCAGTCCGCGCCGAACTCAAGCTTGACGGCCTTCTCCGGGAACGACTCGAAGTTGCCGGGCTTTCCGCCGTCCAAATTCATCAACATGGTTTGAGCCCATACCGGCGTCATCTTGTCGGGATTGACCATGACGCAACTGCCGGGCCTTTCCTTGTTCTTTTTCTCGCAGGCCGCATGTTCTTGAAGCGTGGGCGAGAGAGGATCGAAGCGTAAGCGGACTTCATAGGGCCTCGTCTGGTTCTTTAACCCGAAATTGTAGGAAACCTGCTTATTGGAGACGGGAAGGGCGAATTGATAACCCTTCGGCACGAAGACGTCGGCGTTGCCCCGGGGGTCGTGGTAAAGCGTTCCGCTCGCTTCTTCTTTGACGAGGTTTAGGCCGAAGGTGGTTCTAGAGTTTGCCGCCGAACCGGCCTTGCCCGGTTCGAGAGACGCCGCGTTTTTGGTGAATAAAAAAAGCAAAAATAAGAATGGAAGAAATCGTTTCTTCATGACCCCTCCTTTTATTTAATAATCGTAAAGGTGCTCCGGAATCACCGGCGCCCGCTCTAAAGTTTTCAACCTTTCATTCAGAAAACGAACCGGCACGTCGAAGGCCATTCTCTTGAAAGAGGGTTGAATGACCGCTTTCGATTCAAAAAGAAGGTCTCCCACATTCGTGTCGTTTTGCCAACCCCGAGGCGCGAGAAGGGTGAGGAGGATTCGTCCATTGCCGGCGATTTCGATGAATTCGGCGCCGCCTTTGGAGAGATCGGTCATGATCCCCCTAAACGGCTCGTAGCGGGGAACTTGGAGGAGTTGGGAGCCGTCCGGGAAAGTTTCCTTAAGTTTGATTCTCGAATCTTTCTCGAAGGCCGCCGGAGGCACGTTTCTGGCCCATACGAGAATCACGTCGTCTTCGGCTCCATAACCGGCTTGCGTAGCCTTTCCGATCAACCAACCGTAAACCGCTTTGTAGGTGAATTCGTGGGTGAGGAAGATCTTTCGCTCCCATTTTCTCAGCACGTTCTTTCCCCATAAGGGAGTGGTTTCCCAAAATTCCTTCAGCTTTGGGAAAAACTGAAATTCATACCAAGGCCGCAGGTGGGTGAAATTCGCGTATTCTTGGGAGACCTTTTGGATGAATCGGTCTTCCTCCGTCTCCCCGGAGGCGGCCCACCTCGTAAAACGCCCCACCGTGTCTTCGTAGATGCCTTTGATGGCGTATTCCGCCGTGAAACTCACGCCGATGACGGCGTTCATCACATGGTATCCCCAGTTGAAAGGATAGCGGCCTTTCGTGACGGCGATGACGTTGCGGTAGATCTTCCAAAACTCGCCGATGCTTTGAAAGTAAGGAAAATCGCTTGGGGATTGATTCTTCAAGAAGGCCGCCAGCTCGTCGTAGGCGAAGACGATGTACCATTCGGGCAGCGTTAGGAAGGTTTGTTCCTCGCTGCGGGCATAACCCTTCATCGCGCGCAGCCTTTTTTGGATCTCTTCGGGTGGATTCGAATAGTACCGGTCCCAAAGCTTGTTGCGGAACTTGTTGCCGGGATCCCATTTTTTCTTAAGAGCGAAAAACTCCGTCGCGCGGGGGTAGGCCTTCAAGAATTGGGCGTCCGTCGCATGAATCTGGTAGGGAAGATAATAAGTTCCGTTTGCGGAAGTGACTGCGTCGATCAGCTCCCGCGTCCAACGGCCCACTTCTTTTTTGTCTTCTTCTCCCGTTCCCTGCTTGTAGTAAACCACGAAAGAAAAAGATTCTTTCGGAGCCCAGGCGAGCAAAGAGCCGGGGTCCGGATGGGCGTGGCGAATGGAGACGTTGAGGACGTTTACGCCGTGGCGCTGAAAGATCCCCCGCATCTTGGGCACGAAGGCGTCGAAGTTTTCGACGGGAACGAAGTATTCCTGAAGGACGTAGGTCGAGTCTTTTCTCGATGTGGGCTCCAATTCGCTTACGTCGTAGCTCGCTTCGTAATTGCGCCAGACTACCTTGGGGGAACGATAGGTCCAAGGATCGACAAGCCAGGCGCGAATTTCCTTCGCTAGGGGAAACTCGGTGATGAAGAGGATGAAAGCGCGGTTGAACCCGTAGTCGGCATTCGGCGGAATGAGGCGCTCCTTTTCCGTCACCGGTTTTTCCGTCTCGACCCAGGTCACCGAGGTGACCGTGTCGTATTCCGGCGGATAGAGATCGCCGTTGTGGAAGATCGCTTTGGGATCCTTTCGGATTTTTTCGAAGAAAAAGTCTTTGTAACGGGTCACCGGCATCCGCTCCGTTTGGCGTTCCACCCGCACGTTGTCGGCGAGATCCAAGGTCGCCTCCACGATCACGCCCAAGCCGCCATACCCGCCGATCGCGCCGTAGAAGATTTCCGGGTTTTGAGTGGGGCTCGCCTCCACGAGAGACCCGTCCGCCAAGACGATTTTGAGAGAGCGAACGGATTTTATGAGCGGTCCCTGACCCACGTAACGCCCGTGGACATTGACGCTTAAGGAGCCGCCCACCGTAAAGTTCGAGTAGCTCTGCATGATCTTGAGCGAGAGGTTGTGGGGATCGATTTTCTCCTGGATCTTTTTCCATGTGATGCCGGTTTGCACGGTGATTATTTTTTTCTCCGCCGAGAAATCCACCACTTGGTCGAATTCCCTCAAATCGAGATGAAGGCTTTTCTCCGTGGCCGTTTGTCCACCCATGCTGAAGTGGCCTCCGCCGATGGAGATGGGGCCATGATGGTTCTTCACCGCTTCTTGGATTTCCGCAATCGAATGGGGCTTGACGATTTCATCCACCACGATCGGGTTGATTTGGGTGACGTCATTGACGGTGGCGGGCGCCGCGAAGGCGGGCGGGAAAAAGAATAAGCAAAGAAGGAATGAGAGAAGGAAGTTCAAGGATGCCGATTCTAGGTGAGATGAGCCTTCTTGTCCATTTGATAACTCTCCCTTTTCGGCGACGGGAAGGCATGTTAATCTTAAGAACCAAATGAAGACGAGAGGCCCATGAAGATAACCCGACGAGACTTCATACGATCCGCTTTGGTATTATTCGCTTACACCTTCTCTTATCGCCTTTCCTCTTTCGATTTCGAATCGCTTATTCGCGCCGCCGATTCCCTGAAATCTCCTACTTCTCCCGAATCCGATCCCGGAAATTTTCGCTACATCTATTTAAATCCCAAGTTGAAAGAGGCTTTTTATCCCTTCCTTCAAAACGTCTTTCATCTTTTTCCAGAAAAAGAGTTTCACAAGCTGATCGGGGAAGTCTCCTCTCAATACGCAACCGATCGGGAGATTTACGAAAAAATTCAAGCCGCTCTCCCGAAGATCAAACCTTTCTTGTCTTCCTTAACGTATGCGTTGCCGGCCCTTCGGAAGCAAAAGCAGGAGATGGCCCGCCAGACGAGAGTGCTTTTGGACGGGGTAAAGTCGGTGAAGGGTTACCTCGAAATCGGGACGACCGGCCGCTATATCAGCGAACTGCGCCACTCCCTGCAAGTGAAAGGACCCGTTTATTTAATCAACGACTTGGCGCCCACCTATGCCCCCGTCGACTTGATGGAGCGCGGTCAGCTCGTCAAGTATGGCAAGTTCATCCCCTTAAACGATTACGCCCCTTTTCCAGCGGATATTCCCGAAGAAAGCCTGGATCTGGTCACTAATTTCATCGGCTTCCACCATTCGCCGAGCGACCGCTTGGACGGATTCGTGCGGTCCATCGCAAAAGTCTTGAAACCGGGCGGACGCCTCATCGTGCGCGATCACGATGTGGACAGCCCCGAGATGAACCGCATCGTCGCCTTGGCTCACGACGTGTTCGACGTGGGTTTGGATATTTCGTGGAAACTCAACCACGAGCAGATCCGCAATTTTTGGTCGCGCGCACAGCTAGAGGCGTATTTGAAGGAGAGGGGCTTTCAAGCCCAGGCTCCACAATTGTTGCAGGAGGGGGATCCCACCCGGAATACTTTGGTGGGGTTCGTGAAGGCTTAGAATTTATTTTCCTTTTTTAAGTTCTTTTTGGATTTGCTCGTAGTTGTAGCGGGCCGCTTGAAGTTCCTGATCGCTTCCGGAATGATGACAGGAACTTTCGGCGTTTTTCGCGTGGCGCAGGGCGATTTCCATATTTCCCGCTTTCCAATTGAGCCAGGCGAGGTCGTTGGCGCTTTCGCAGGTGAATTCAGAGAGATTTTCGCAGGGGGATTCCCCCGTCTTGGGGTCGAATTTTTCCTTTAGGCAAGTTCGTAACTTTCCGAGTTTCTCACGCCGTTCGCGATCCGCTTTCTCGAACTTATCGTGCTCGCTCTCGTAGTGGTCGATCACATAGTGGTCCGACGCCCATGTGAAGCGGCGCTGGACGGGTGGGCATTGTTGGTTGGAGTCGGCACATTTTTCGCGTTCCGAATAGGTGAAAAATTGAGCCGCTAGTTTTCCTTTTTTAAGAACTTCCGGTTCCGGACGTCGGTCGCTGCCATAAAGTTCAAGATCGCAAAGGGAGGAAACGGACGCGACTTTTCCGGCCCCCGTCCAAAAAAGATTTTCCGGCTCCGCTTTTCCCGAATTCGTAATCTGGAACGCGTCAAACTTGCATGCGGGATGTAAACTTCCGCTGAACTCTTTTAAGATGACGAATTTTTTTCCCCCTTCCGAGGTAATTCCCAACGTCACCGGCGCATACTCGTTGCTTGAGCGTCCTTCATCGAGGACTTGCGTGACGACCGTCTTATCTTCGCGGCGCGAGAGGAGAAAGCCGTTGAACGGGAAGGAACTGGTGCCCGGAGTTAGGCAGGGGTCGGCGCTTCCTACGAAGCGGAGTTCGGAATCTCCTTGCAGGGTCCAATGCATGAGAGAGAAATCTTCCCGTTCTTCCTTACTTATGGTCCCGCTCTTTTTTTTAACGGCGCAGGCGTTCAGTTCCTCTGTCGAAATCGACCACCAACGTTCGGAAAGCGAGGCCAGCTTTTTCGCGTAACCGGAAAGGGCCGCTCGGCGGACGGGATCGTCGCGGTCGATGAAATCGCCGCCGCACTCGTATTTGAAGTCTGGCACTTGATTCCAAACGGCGAGGGCTCGGGGCGTGCAGACCCGCACCTTTTCCGCCGCCCGCGCCACGGGATTTGGAAAGATAAAAGAGAGGAAAGCGAAGAGAAAAAAGGGAATTATTTTCATGAATCCTTAAACGACGATCTTCTCCTTATAAAGCCCGAAAACTTCCCGCAGCGTGTCGCTGATCTCGCCGAGCGTGGTGTAGCACCTCACCGCGTTGAGGATGTGCGGCATTAAATTGTCGTTGCCTTTCGCCGCTTGCGCCAGCTTCTCGCGGGCTTGTTTCACTGCGGCGTTGTCGCGTCTTTCTCGGAGGGCTTTTAGCTTCTGGCATTGGCGGATCTCGATCTCCGGCTTCACGCGGAGGATGTCTTTTACCGGCTCTTCCTTCATCTGAAACTTATTGACGCCGACGATGATGAGTTTTTCTTCCTCGATCGCCTTTTGATAATGATACGCCGCTTCCTGAATTTCCCGTTGTTGGAAGCCTCCTTCGATGGCCTTCACCGCTCCGCCCATCTTGTCGATGCGTTCGATGTATTCCGTGGCGCGTTTCTCGATCTCGTCGGTTAAGGCTTCCACCACGTAAGATCCCGCGAATGGATCAAGGGTGTCTCCGATGCCCGTCTCGTAGGCGAGCACCTGCTGGGTTCTCAAGGCCAAGGTGGCGGAGGCCTCCGTGGGCAACGCCAATGCTTCGTCGCGCGAGTTGGGTGTGTGCAGACCTTGCGTGCCGCCGAACACGGCGCTCATGGCTTGGTAGGCCACGCGCACAACGTTGTTGTCGATCTGTTGCGCGGTGAGCGTCGAGCCGCCGGTTTGGGTGTGAAAACGCAGGGCGCAGCTCCGATCGGAGGCCCCGAAGCGTTCTTTCATCAGTTTTGCCCAGAGGCGCCGCGCGGCCCTGAACTTGGCCATCAAAAAATTATTGTGCGAGCTGAAGAAAAAGAGACGCGAGGCAAAATCATCCACCTTAAGCCCCTTATCCACCGCGGCTTTCACGTAGGCCAGGCCGTTTGCCAAGGTGAAGGCCACCTCTTGCACTGCCGTCGAGCCCGCTTCGCGGATGTGGTAGCCGGAGATCGAAATGGTGTTCCACTTGGGCACGTAGTCTTTGCAGTAGGCGAAGACGTCGGTGATGATGCGCATCGAGTGTTCCGGCGGATAGATGCAGGTGCCGCGCGCGATGTATTCCCCAAGCAAATCGTTTTGGATGGTGCCGCTGATCTTATCGAAGGAGACGCCTTGTTTTTCCGCCACGCCCATGTAGAGGGCCAAGAGGATGGAGGCGGTGGAGTTGATGGTCATGGAGGTGGAGACCTTGTCGAGCGGGATCTCTTTAAAGAGGATCTCCATGTCTTCCAGCGAATCGATGGCGACGCCCGATTTCCCCACCTCCTCCCTTTGGCGCGGGGCGAATCGCTGTCGTAGCCCATTTGGGTGGGCAGGTCGAAGGCGACGGATAAGCTTCCGTGCCGCCGTTGGCGATGAGGTAACGATAGCGTTCATTGACTCTCTCCGCGGTGGCGAAACCGGCGTACATGCGCATGGTCCAGAAACGCCCCCGGTACATGGTCGGCTGGACGCCGCGGGTGAAGGGGTAGGCGCCGGGAAAGCCTTCCTGTTGCAGGTATTCTTCTGCGGGTTGCTTCGGGTAATAAACCCGTTCCATTTCGATTCCCGAAGAATTTTCGAAACTTGCTTGGCGTTCGGGGTCTCGGCTTAGGCTTTTGGCGAGAACGGTTTCTTCCCACTTCTTTTTGGCGTCTTGGAATTTGGGGTCGGTCATGGTGATTTCCTTTGGGTTTTTATTTTCTCTTGTCTTTATGCAATCCCCACCCCCAATTCAACCCAGAATTTTCCATGTCGCAAGGGGAGGTTTGTGATAAGGAAAGAAGGGGGGATGAGCCAATCAGGAGGCTTTTTATGCCGCTCTATGTGGGACAAGCGAGTTCCATCTTATTCCGTACCCTTCCCTATGTCGTTTTAAGGATGCTTCTCTACTTTGCCTTCGGGGTGGTGTTTCTCCTTTATTGGATCGTCGTCTATTTCATCGGCCAAGGGGCCGCCCACATCCACGACGTGGCCCGTGTCGTCGTTTGGATCGTCGCCTTTCTTCTGCCTTTCCCCATGATCAAGCTTTTCCGCGAATATTTCCTCTACGTAGTGAAGGCCGGCCACGTGGCGGTCATCGCCCAATTGGCCTTTAAAGGATCCCTGCCCGAAGGAACGAATCAAATTCAGTGGGGGAAAGATCAGGTGACGAAGCGTTTCAAGGAGACCTCGGTGCTCTTTGTCGTCGACCGACTGGTGAACGGCGTCATCCGTTCGGTGAACGCCATGATGCAGGGGATCGGAAATCTCTTCTCAGGCATTCCCGGGATGGAAGGCTTGGTGAAGTTCGCCCAAGTAGTGCTCCGCTTCAGTCTCACCTATGTGGATGAAGCCGTTCTCGCCCGCAATTTTTTGCGCGATGGGGAGCCGGTTTGGGAATCGGCGAAGACGGGCCTCGTGCTCTACGCCCAATGTTGGAAAGAGATTTTGAAGACCGCTTTTCTCTTGGGTTTCATGTCGATCGCCAGTTACGGAATTTTGCTCATTTTATTTTTGATCCCCGCCTTCGCTTTTGGGAAGGGACATTCCAACTTTCTTATCGTCTGGATTATCGCCGCCTTCGTTTTCGCGGCTGTCGTGAAGCTGGCTTTCTTCGATCCGTTCGCTCTCACCAACATGATCTTGCTTTACGTGAAAGAGACGGAAGGCAAGGTCCCCGACCCGGGATGGGAACAAAAGCTCGAGTCGGTTTCCGGGAAATTCAAGGAGATCAAGCAAAAGGCCCTGGCGCAGATGTCGAATCCGTCGGGCCCTTTAAGTCCGCCCGTATAATTTTCCTTCCTATTTGCGGGAGGTGGGGATTTTGGCAGGGTCCGCTTTCAGGAGGAGTTCGGCCCTCAAACCCCCGCCGAAGCTTCGCAACAGATCCACCGTCGAGGCGAGCAGTTGGCGTTTTTTCATGGCCGCCATCAAGAGGGCGTTTTCCGCCTGGGTTTCGGTTTCCAAAAAATCCTTCTCGCTTAAGAAACCGGCGCGTCGTTTCGAGCGGTCTAAGGCTGCGATGCGGTCGCTGTAGCGGTAAGACTTTAAATAATTTTCAAACTCCGCCCGCGCGTCGTTGAATTCGGCTAGGCGGTCTTCTACGTCTTTAAAGGCCGTGAGAACGGTCTTTTTATATTCCTCGAGCGAGACGTGGGCCTCCGATTTTTGGGCCCGGTAGTTGGCAAGGTTTCGCCCGATGTCCAAAAGAGGGATCGAAACGGTGGGGCCCAGCCCGAAAAAAGTGCTACCTCGGCTGACGAGGTTGGAGAGGCTCAAGCTTTCCACCCCGAAACGGGCGTTGAAGGTGAACTTGGGGAAAAACTCGGCTAAGGCGGATTTCGCCAATGCGTTTTGCGCCAAGATGTTCTGCTCGGAAGCCAAGATGTCCGGCCGCGTGCGGATCCACTCACTGGGCAAGGTCTCCGGCGGCGCCGCGATTTCTTCGGCCAAATCCAACGCTTTCGGTTGAAATTCGAACTCGCTGGGGTTCTCGTTCACCAAAATGGCGAGGGCACTTAAGTTTTTCAGGCGTTCGGCCTTGGCCATTTCCAAGTCGCTTAAGGCTTGGTTTAAAAGCTCCCCTTGCCGAAGCATTTCTTGCTCGGGATTGAAGCCTGCTTGGCGCAACGAGGCCGCCAGTTCCGCTTGGGCATTGCGCCGGGCGACGATGCGCTCCAAGCTTTCCGTCTTCAGTCGGTTTTCCCGCAGCGCAAAATAAGTTTTGGCGATCTCGGAAGTGAGCAAAAGGGAAGTGTCGAGGTATTGATAGTAGGTTCCCCTCGCCTGGGCGCGGGCGGCTTTTACCCGGTTGCGCACGCGGCCCCAGAAGTCGATCTCGTAGCTGAAGTCGAGGGGGAGGGTGTAGAGGTTTTGATTGCGGGGAATTCCGAAGAGGTCGATGGGTTGCCCCGTATTTTTGCTCGTCATCAAACGCTGGTAGCGGGGATTGGCGCTTAAGCTCGGGATCAGATCCCATTTTTTCCCGCCCGCCAGGGCGAAGTCACGCTGGATGCGGAAAGCGGCGGCTTTTAGATCGCTGTTGTTCTTTAAGCCCTTTTCGATGAGAGCGTTCAGCTCCGGATCCTTCCAAGACTCCCAATATTTTTCCGTAAGCACGAAACCGTCGCCGGATTGTCGGTTTTTAAAGCGGCCCGGTATCGAAATGTTGGCGTCTTTCACGCGCACCACGTCGCCGCAGGCGGCGGTGCCGAGCGTTAGGAAGAGCAGGAATGTGCCGAGCCGTTTGTCCATGGGAAAATTCATTTAATATTCGATGTAAACGTCCAATTGTTGGCCCACGTAAAGATCGGGCACTTCCCCCGTCTGAAAAATGACTTGCAAGACGCGGGTATCGACGCGTTCCGTATTTTCTCCGGTTAAGGATTTCTTGGGGATCACGTAAGGGTCGATCCGCACGAAGGTGAGGTCGATGGGATGAGCGTTCCCTTCTCCCTTCACGAAGGCCTTTCCCTTGGCGCCGGCCTTGATATAGCGGGCGTTGATTTCGTCCACGTCCGCCCGCACTTGGAACCCCTTTCTTCTCCCCAAAAGCAAGGGGGGAACGTAACTGTCGTTGGGATTGACCGGTGTCGCGATGAACTCTCCGACGCGCGTATTCACTTGGAGCGCGTTCCCGTCGATGGGGGAGCGCAACTTCAGGCGGTCGAGCAAGAGTTCGATGCGTTTCAAATCCGCTTGGGCGATCTTGAAGTCGTGGCGGATGTTGTCGCGCTCTTCGGCGCTTAACGCCTCGGGGGCTTTGAGCGCGTTCAATTTATCCATGCGCGCGCTCAGTTTTTGGAGGTTGGCCTTTTGAACGAGCCATTGGCCGTAGAGGTCGCGGTCGTCCAGCTCGAGGAGCAAATCGCCGGCGTGGACGGATTGCCCCGGCGTTACTTTCACGCTTTTTACGAGCCCCGAGACCGCCGGTGACAGACGGATGTTTTCATCGATGGATTCCACGATGCCGGAGGCCGCCACGGCCCGCGAGAAGGGGTTCTCCGTCGGGGGCGAGAGCGGGGCCACCGCCTTGATCGGTTGGCTCGTTCGGATTACGAGGACGAGGGTGAGCGCAAGACCGGCCGCGCCGAAGAGGAAGGATTTCTTTTTCAAGATGAGTTTCCACATAAGTTTAAACGAGCTTTCCGATGAAGTTTTTTGGATCGTCATGAATGGCCAAGACCTGCCCGTCTTCCATCTCGACGATCCGGTCGGCGAAATGGAAGATCCGGTGGTCGTGCGTGACCAAGATCACCGACCGCCCCTCGGATTTTGCGACGTCCTTGAGCAAGGCGACGACTCCCGCCCCCGTCTTTCCGTCGAGCGCGGAGGTCGGCTCGTCGCAAATCACCAGCCGCGGCTGATGGACGAGGGCCCGGGCGATGGCCACCCGCTGCTGTTGCCCCCCGGAAAGGTGGGTGACTTTGTCGTCTCCGCGTTTTCCCAATCCTACTTTTTCCAGAATTTCCATTGAAGAAGCCCGCGCCTCCTCTTCGTCGTAACCATTCAAGAACATCGGGACCGCCACGTTTTCCGCCAAGGTAAGGGTGGGAATCAAGTTGAAGCTTTGAAAAATGAAGCCCAAATTTTGAGCCCTGAAATCGAGCAAGGTCTTCTCCTTCATGGCGCTGATTTCTTCCCCGAAGACGAAGATCCGTCCCGAGTCGATGTCGAGAGTTCCCGCCACGCAGCTGAGCAAGGTCGTTTTTCCGCAGCCGGAAGGGCCGACGATCATGAGAATTTCCCCCGCCCGACAATCGAGATCGATCCCCTTCAAGACGGGAGTGGCGAGCTCTCCGTTTTCGAAGGATTTCACGAGCTGACGCGTGGAAACGGCGGCCGCCGTCTGATTCTCAGACACGGAACACCATCCCCGCCTCCAGGCGATGCACGCGCCTCCAACCCAGCCAGCACGAAAAGGCGCAGATCGCGAGGATCATGGCGAACGTCATCGTCACCAATTGCCAGGGCAGGAAAAAAGGGGGTTCTTGTTTGGAAAGGGCCATCCAACCGAACAACGAACCGGCTCCGATGCCGATGCCGAAACCGAAGATCCCCACGGTGAACGATTGCAGGAGCAGCATTTTCGCCATGAGGCGGTTTTCGACGCCCATGGCCTTGAAAGTCGCCAGGTTGCGTAAATTGTCGATGATGAAGGCGTAGAAGGTTTGCCCGGAAACGGCGATGCCGACGATGAAGCCGAGCAGCACCGTCGTGCCGAAGGCCACGGGAATGCCGGTGTTGTGGATGGTCCACCCGATGGTGTCCCAAGCGAACTCTTCCGCCGTACGGGCGCGCAACTCTGTCTTTTCGCCGATCCGTCGGGCGAGGGCCGTCGGATTTTCGCCGGGGAGGGGGGCGGCCAATACATAGCTGACCACCTTGCGTTGGGGAGGAATGTATTGCACGGCTCGGTCGAAGGTCGTGAAAAAGTAGGGCAGTCCCGTGAAATTTCGGTCCGCTTGGAAGATGCCCACCACGCGCGCCGCCTTGTCGTTTAGCTCCATGCGATCTCCCACTTTCAGCGAGAAGCGCGTGGCGGCCAAGTCGTCGATGAGAATGGCGTCGGGGAGCCGAATGTCCTCGATCTTCCCCGCGAGCATCTTCGAAGGGCGGCCCACCAAGGTCGCCGTATCCAAGCCGACCAAAACGATTTGTTTATAATCCCCGCTTGCGAGCTTCGCTTTGAGGAGGTCGTAGGTGATGGGGACCGCCCAGGCCACTCCCGGTACGGAGCGTACTTTATCGGCGTCCGTGTCTTCCATCGGTTTCGCCTCGTTGACTTGTTCCACGTCCGGATGCATGACCCAAATGGGGACGTTCAAGACCCGCACCGTCGCCGAGGTCCATTGCATCAGACCGCAGAAAATACCCGCCTGTTGGGTGATGAGCAGAGTGGCGAAGCCGAAGGCCCCGAGCAACACCAGATAGCGCGTTCGGTCGCGAAAAAGCATCTTCAGCGCGAGCCGCGACATGCCGATATCACGATTTTTAGAGGTTTTTTCCGCCATAACCGCAGGGTCCACCATACGAGGACTCCATTTAAATAACAGAAAAGCGGAAAGGTTCAATACCCCGCGTCATTTTTTTGAAAGGGGCGACTTTAGCGGGCGGATTAAAATTGATTGACCGCCTGCAAGGGTCTCATTTGGGGCGCTCTTAAGATTTCGTCCAGTTTCTCCTCGATGAAGGAGAGGGGAATGGGATGGTGGGCGGAAGCGGCATGTTGATAATTTAATTGCTGGGAAGGGGAAAGGCGGTTCCAAGATTCGTTGATTTCGTCCACGAAGTCTTTCTCTTCTTTTTCGCAGACGTGGTCCCATTCTTTCTCGAAAAGGACCGATTCGATGCCGATTTTCTTGAGCACTTCCTGCGTGAAGGGATTGCAGAGTTCCGCGGGGCAAAACGCGCCGTGACGAATTACGCGGAGGAGGGGCCCCACGATTTCGGTATGATTCTCATAACGGCGCAAGAAATCGACCAAGGCCGTCAAGTGGGCGAGGGTGATCCCTTCGTTCAGCGCGTTCAAGGCGGCTTCGCTGCCTTCGGCGGCCATTCCCATGAAAACGAAAAAGACTTCTTGAGAGGCGCCCCGCACCAAGTTGGCGAGAAGCTCTTGCACGTTGTCGTAACCTTCGCCCGCGAGCAGGCCCAAAAAAACCGCGAAGGCGTAATCTTTCTCCACCGTCTTTTGATAAACGGAGGCGTCGAATTTCAAACGGGGAAGCATGCGAAGGGCCAAGGGGTGATGTTTTTCGAAGGCGAGCCCGCTGAGCACGCTTAAGAACGCGGGTTCGGTCTCGACCCAAGGAGCGAGAAAGCTCAAATCAAAGGAGGGGTTTTCGAGAATCTTCAAGGCGACCTCGAAGAATTGCGGGTGCGAGAGGAGTTGGATCAGGCGGGAGAAGTGGGAAGGATGGGTCGAGACCACCTCGTGAAAGGCCTTCAAGGCCCCCGTTTCCTCGTCAAAAGCTTTTTCGAGAAGTTGATAGAAGGCGGATTCATTTCCCTGACGGGCTTGTTCTGCCAAGTCTTTCAAGAAAAGTGGCTTCAGTAGGGTGGCGTAGTTCTCTTCCTGGGAAAGAATCTCTGTTCTCATGGCTCCTCCAAAGGGGTGACGATTTAGAAAACACGTCATGAAGAAGCAAAAGGGTTGCCAATTGTAAGAAAACCTTCGAATTGCTGAAAAAATGAGGATTTTGGAAAGAAATGCTCGGCTCGAAAGCCCTTTTCGTGAAGACAACACTCTCCACCTCAGGGAGAGATGAGGAGGAAAGTCGCCGAAAGAAGATGCCGCCTACTTGGACGGTTCCGGCTCTTTGACTTGCGGATAAGGATTTCCCTCCAACGCCTTGAGGAAAGCGACGAGATCCTTCTTTTCGTCGGGCGTCAGATTCAACGGGGTCATCAAGGGGTCTAGGTGAGGATTGGGATTTCCGCCCTTGTCGTAGAACTCGACCACTTCCTCGAGGGTCTTTTCGGAACCGTCATGCATGTAGGGGGCGCTTTTTTGTAAGTCACGCAACATGGGAGTTTTAAAGGCGCCCATATCCTTGGCTTCTTTGGTTTCCTGGTAGCGGCCCACGTCGGGCTTCGGTTGGTTCATTCCCACACCCAAGTTATGGAATGCGCTGTCGCTGAAGATGGGGCCGTTGTGGCAGACCACGCACTTGGCTTTGCCGAAGAAAAGGTCCTTTCCGCGGGCCTCTGAATCGTTCAGGGCGCTTTTGTCCCCGTTCGTAAAGCGGTCATACTTGGAGTTGCCGCTTAAGAGCGTACGTTCGAAAGAGGCGATGGCTTGGGCGACCCGCTCCTTCGTGGGAGGGCCGCCGAAAGCTTTCTGAAAGAGGGGTTGGTAGTCGTTGATGGAGGAAACGCTTTTCACCATCCCTTCGTGGGTATTTCCCATCTCCACCGGGTTGGCGATGGGGCCTAAGGCCTGGTCTTCGAGGGTTTTCGCGCGACCGTCCCAGAACTGCAGTTTCAGATAAGTGGCGTTGACCACGGTGGGGGCGTTTCGCACTCCTTTTTGGCCGTGGAAGCCCTCGGAAACCGGCTTGGGATCGGCCCATCCGGATGCGGGGAGATGGCAGGTGGCGCAGGAAACGGTGTTGTCCACCGAGAGGCGTTTGTCAAAATAGAGCCTTTTTCCCAATTCGATTTTGTCTAAAGTAAGGGGATTCTCGGCAGGCACGTTCAGGTCGTCGCTTAATCCCAAAGGAACTTTCACGAAAGGGTAGTCTTTGGCCGGTTTTCCTTGGGCGCCCGGGCTTAAGGCGGTGATGTCACCGGTGGGTGAAGGCGCTTTTGAGCAGGCGGCCAGGGAAAAAAGAGCCAGGAGAAGACCTGCCGTTCGTTTCAGGTTTTCGTTCATCGAGTTTCCTTTCGTGGGAGAAGCAGCGCTATCCTAGCTTTTTTTGAACTCGGAATGAAGCAATTTTGCTCAAAATTAAGCTTTTGGTTTCGTTTTTTAAAAAAACGCAAAAGTTTTTACGTGAGAAGGCAACTTAGGGTTGGGGAAAAAGCGATAAAAAGAATGGGGGCACACATTCCTTTTCGTCAGGGAGCGTGTGTGAACCGTCGTTTTTACAAATCCAAACATCTTTTGATTTCTTTTCTAGCCGCAGCGCTTTCGTTGTTCGCGAATACGGTTTTGGGCGAGTCTTTTCGCCCTGTTCCGCGGATTTCCTCTTCGGCCCAAACGACGACTGGACTTAATATCGCCGTTTCCGTGGGAGGCGTTCAATGCGAAGTGGTTCAAAAATACGAGCGGGCCTGCAGCTGGAACCGGCCCCGCACCTGTTCTGACCTCTTGGATGACTATGAAACCAATGAAGACCACCGGGACACTTGGAATAATTACCAAGAGCTTTGCAATCCCATCGAAGGCAGCACCAACCCGCTGGATCACTTAAGGCAAGGGGAGAACCGCAACACCCACGAATGCCTTCGAATGCTCGGAATTGCGGATACCTGCCGTTCTAATTACTCGGAACTCTTTCCCACTCAGCAAACGGCCACGGTACAGCCCTTAAGGCCCGAAGCGACAATTTATCCCGCTACGAGAACGGCGACAGTGAGGGCCTGTTTTCTTTCCTCGGTGGTGGATGCGGTCGACCGCTTCCGAGGCATTTGCGGTTATGACGTGAGTCCGGCGAATTATCGCAGCAGCGCTTCGGCCCGTTGCCGGGCCTTGAATGAGTCCGATCCCATCATCAGTGACTATCCCCGCGTGTGTCACGATAAGGCCCCCTGTGATTGCGTCAATACGCAAGGCTGCGGAGCGGATTTTTGCCGACACCGCGCGGAGTTGGTGCCTGGAGAAACGTCGCTCACTCCCGTGGACGATGGAGGCCCCACCCACCCTCTTCCCTATGGAGACGATGTGCATGCGGTGGAGTTGCCGGCGGATCCGGCTTCGGAGACCGCCTCCGGCCACGAGGGGGGTACTGCGAGGTCCGAAGCTCCACGCTTGGAAGGGGCTTTAGGAGGTGTCGCGGACGGTTCCTCCGTTCCCGCTTCCGATTCTGCCGATGCAGTGGGAGGCTTGATTCCGACTGCCATTGCGAAAGGAAAGGCCGGTCCTTCAGAAGCCACCGAGGGGGCGGGCCTCCTACTTGCGAATGCTTCCGTTTCGAGTGGGGGATGTTCGATGAATCGGTATGGGCAAGGAGGGTCGCCCATTTCGGCGGTCATTTTCCTTTTGGTGTTAGGCGGTTTCTTTTATATCGGAAGGTGTCGGGTCTAACTTTTCAAGCGGCGATCGACCAAACTCTTCAAGAAATAAAAAAGGCGACTCTTCCCCAAAGAAGAGTCGCCTTCGCATTTTGAACAGCGGATGATTCTGTCGTTAAGCCACGCGAGTCGTGGACTTGCCGTAGATTTGAGACATGAGTTTGTAGGTCGTCATGTCGTCACTTGTTAAGTAAACCGTTCTACCTCCCGCTTTGAGCGGTTCCGTGTGCGTCGCATCCGGGTGATAGGTGGCGGTCAGTTGGGTTTTAGCCCCGTTATTGCCTTTCAAAGTTACCTGGGCGGGCGTTTCCGTCAATCCGTAGGTTCGTTTGCCCCCTTCCACGCCTGTGGTCGCCACTTTGGGTCCCGGAGGAGGCGGTTCCGCCTTGGCGGGTTTCGCTAAGGGCGCCGCTCCGGCCATGAACCTTACTTTGGGGGCAGCGGCATGATGGGTGCCTGCGAGACGGGTTCCGAAAGCGCCCGGGTGGGCGTCGGAGCCTGTGGGAATGAATCCGCCTGAACCTTTTCCCGAAGGGATTTGCCCTGTCCCGTGCCCAATCGTTCCGATCGGTTTATCCAATGTCTTGAAAGATCCTGACTTGGCGGCGTTAGGACCGCTATCCGACAAGCCGATGCCTTCCCAAGAACGCCCGAAATCAGGCGTGGGGGAAGTTTTTACGTTACCAGAAGGTGGTGCCATATGCTCTCTCCTCACTATGCAAAGCAATGCCTTGCGCAAGAGCTATATGAGCAAAGCTTGTTCCAATTGCTTAAAAAGCCTGTAAGTACTGAATTAGACGACAATATGATTATGGAACGTCAAAAATGGGTAAAGGCGAGGAAGAGGGAAAATGAGGAGTTTGTCTCCCACTTCCAGCACGGGAGAGGGGTGTGAACACATCCAAAAACAATAAAAGGGTCCTGCCTCTGAAGAGAGGCAGGACCCTCAAAAGCCCTAGAATTAAGGTTTAGACGGAGCGTCGGCCTTGAAGGACCGCCACGCTCGTTTCTCCCAAGTTAAGTAGGGTTTCGACGCTGAGGCCGGAATGGCGGCTGGCGATGCGGTGGGCCCGGTCAATGGCCGACTCGGCACCCCGTTGATCGCCCCGGGAAAGGCAGTAATTGGCCTGGGCTACGTAAAAGTTGATTCGGCCTTCGGTCGTGCGGGGAAAACGGCCGGGGTTTGGGGGAACAGGAGCGGTCGCAGGACGGCGCGGATGGCTCACTTCTGAGATACGGGGCTGAAGTTCCACATGATGGCTTAAACCGGATCCCACGTGAACGAAACGGTAATCCATGCGAAGGCCCGGCTCCGCGAAGGAATGGGTTCCTCGCGCGGGGGTCAACCCACGTCCTGCGGGACGGGTGGCATGGCTATCGGCGCGGTGTCCGGAACCATGTCCTCCACGAAGAGAGGCTAATGAGGCCCCAGGCGCGTCATCCGTGTATCTCAAACGAGGAGCGGCGTGGGGGGTGCGGACGTGTAAGGGGGCCAGGGCATCCGCGCGGCGCAAAAGGTCTTCGCGGTGGTGGCTACCGAAAACGTGCTGATAAGCATCCGCGATGGCTTGTTGGCTTAAAGTTAAGGTGGGTCGAGACGTCGTACCCATAAAAGTTCTCCTTTTATAGGTGCGCCCCCAGCACACGAGTAGGAATCTTCGAAAAAGAAGCGATGTGCAGGAATTTAAAAAAGCAATCCTCGTGCCAATGGCCATTAAAAGCGCTTTGACCTTTTAACCGTCTATAATTGTTAATTTTTGTTAAAAAAGAGAAAGGGGTAAAACGGGTTTTGTCCCCGTTTTTACAAGTTAAAAAAGGGGAGAAGACCCTCCGACTCCCGGCACACCGTGGTCTGCGGACACCAAAAACGGCATTTATCGGTGGAGGGAAGGTTTCTCAAGGTTCATCGTTTTCTAAAAGACTCATTAAATCCGGCTGAGAGGAGCCTTGCAGACTTAAAAAAGAGAGTTCCTCGCGTGCTTCGTCCATTCGGCGGCGATGGAGGAGGGAAAGGATTAAATTTCTTCGATAATCAACCTCCGACGGTGCTCCTCGGATGGCGAAACGATAACGTCTTGTGGCTTCCTCATAATGGCCGCTATCGAAAGCAAGATTGCCGAGTTCATATTGAGCGGGGTGAAATTGGGGATCGATTCGGAGAGACCTCAAGAAATCCCTTCGGGCTTGAGCTGTGTTTCCGGATCGAGCCGAGGCAATCCCACGGTTTAAATAGAGGTGAGGATTGTCGGGTGAGATTTGAAGGGCCCTTTGGAAGGCAGCTTGAGAAGCCGCCGGGTGACCCGCTTGGGCTTCGTCGAGAGCCACGTTGTTCCAGTGCCAGCCTAAAAATTCCCGAAGGTCGATGCGGGTGAAGCGACGATGGGGGGCGTTGAAGGTTCCGTAAACCGGGTCGAGAAGGAAGGTTCGGCCGTCGATCTCGATTCCCGTTGAGAAGTGGTGCACGTTGTTTCCTTGAAGGTCTCCGCTCACCCATACGGGAAAAGGCGAAAAACCCGCACGGCTAAGCAAGGCCAAGAAGATTTTGACGAATTCGGTGCAATCTCCGCTGTGAGCGGCCAAGGTTTGCTCCGCGCTTCTTTCCGGCCCCCCTTCTTGGGGAACGATTCCCAGCCCGCTCGCATCGGTGACCCAAGAATAAATATGTCGGGCAAGGGCTTCCGTGGCACCTGTGGAGTCCGGATGGTTGCGGCGCCAAAGGGCGATATGGTCATCAAAACGTTGAAGGACGGCCGCGTCTTGAATGAACCAAGGCAGCGCTTCGCCGGAATAAGTTCGGTAAAGGTTTTGAAAGCGGGCAAGAGAAAGCCGGGTGAGCCCTGCTTGGAAAAGTTCGTCGGATTGAAGAAGATGATCCCGCGCGCCGGTCGCGGGCCTTAAGGAAGCCTGAAAATAATCGATGCGGCGGGAGCCTTCGTCCATCGATGCGGGGGAGAGCCCCTCTTGGAGCAAGCCTTGGTAGAGGCTTAAGAGGGAGATTTCCGAAAAATCCAGCCGAACGCGAGTCAAGGCGACGAACCTTCTTCCCGTGTGCCCCGGAAAGAGGATCTAAGAAAAATTTTAAGAGTTGGGGGCTTATCGCCTTCCTAAGGGGGAGGTTGCTAGCGAAAATACTCCATAAAGTCACCCTTTCGGAAGACCCGAAAAAGCTATTGTTTTAAGAATCTAAAGGCACTATACCCTACCCGATATTCATTTGATAAAATCGGAGTAATTTATGGCTGTTCCCGCCCATCAGGCGTTTTCCATTGCCGCGTATTTATTTAAGCAGAAGATCTTGGGCCGCAAGAAATATCCGCTCAACCTGATGCTTGAGCCCCTTTTCCGTTGCAATCTGGCATGTCCTGGGTGCGGCAAGATCCAATATCCCGATGAAATCCTGAAAAAACACTTAACCGTCGAGCAAGCCTTGAAGGCCGCCGAAGAGTGCGGAGCTCCGATGGTCACGATTCCCGGGGGAGAACCGCTCATTCATCCGGAAATCGAGAAAATTGTTCAAGGGCTTTTGGATCAAAAGCGTTACATCATTCTTTGCACCAATGCCCTTCTTTTAGAACGCAGCCTTCACAAGTTTCAGCCCAACAAGCGCCTGACCTTCAGCGTGCACATGGACGGCTACGGCGAACATCACGATCATTGCGTCGACCGCAAGGGCACTTACGATGTCGCGGCGAAGGCCATCCAAGCCGCGATCGAAAAAGGGTTCCGCGTGATTACGAACACGACCCTCTTCGAGGGGGCGACGATCGAGAACCTGGCCAAGCTCTTCGACCACATGACGGAACTCGGCGTGGAAGGTTTCAGCATCTCCCCGGGCTTCAGTTACGAGAAGGCGCCGGACCAAGATCATTTTCTCTCGCCCAAGCGTACTCGCGAATTCTTTAAGAAGCTTCTCGACTACAAGCGCGAGCATAAGAAGAAATGGAACTTCAACAATAGCCCGTTCTATATGGACTTTTTGGAAGGTAAGCGCGATTACGAGTGCACGCCGTGGGGCATGCCCGCCTACAACGTGTTTGGATGGCAAAAGCCCTGCTATCTGCTTACCAACGAGGGATATGCGAAGAGCTTCAAGGAATATATGGAAGCGACGGAATTTCAGAAATACGGCCGCGGTTCGGGCAACCCCAAGTGCGCCAATTGCATGACCCATTGCGGTTACGAGCCCACCGCCGTTTCCGACGGTCTCTCGAGCCTTCCGAAGATGATCCAGATGTCGAAGGCGGTGTAGTTACTTCCTTTCCACCGTAAATTCTGACAAGTCCCAAGCCATTTCCGAATTTTTGAAGACCCGTTGGGCTTCTTTCAGAAGCAAGTCCGGATTGGCGTATCTCGGGCTGATGTGGGTGAGAATCAATTGATTCGCGCGGGCCTTCAAGGCCACCTCCGCCGCTTGGGCCGAAGTGGAATGACCCCATTTCTTCATTTCATTCCTTAAAGAATCGTCGAAGGTCGCCTCGTGGATGAGCACGTCCACTTCGCTCGCGAGTTTCCAATCGTTTTGGCAGGGGCAGGTGTCGAGGCAATAGGCCACGCTGCGGCCCGGACGGGGTGGTCCGACGATCTCTCCCGGCTGGATCACCAATCCGTTCTCCAAGGTGATGCTTTCTCCATGGACGAGTTTGGACCGCAGCGGTCCGATGGGAATTCCCATCGCCTGCGCCTTGGCTTCGTCGAAAACCCCGGGCCTTTGTTTTTCGCGGAATACATATCCCCAGCATTCGATCACGTGATCGAGCCTCGCCGTTTCCACCTGGAATTTTTTGTCGTCCAATATCACGCCGGGAGCGGTGATCTCGGTGACGCGGAAGGGAAAATTGACCCAGAGGGTTTTTACCTCCTGCAGAACTCGAAGATATTTTTTCAAGCCGGGGGGGCCGAAGAGATGCAGAGGTTCTTGTCGGTCGGCCAAGCTGTAGGTTCCGAGCAGACCGGGGAGCCCGTTCACATGGTCGCCGTGCAAATGGCCGATGAAGATTGCGCGGATGTTTCCCCATTTAAGAGGGGAGCGGGCCAATTGGGCCTGGGTCCCTTCCCCGCAGTCGAACAGGAACACGTCGCCGTCGAATTCCAACGCCGCCGCGGAAGCGGAACGATGGGGCGTGGGGCGGCCGGCGGATGTACCAAGGGTGACGATTCTCATGGCAACTTTTCTATCCTTTCTTCGACAAACTTTCTACCGTTTTGAGAGGGTTTCTTTTTGAAGAGGAGAGTAAAGAGTGATTCCCGTTCTTCTTTTTGCCGCTGCCGGCCTATTTTTTTCGGGCTGCGCCGTTTTTGGAGGAGAGAAACCTCAAGCTCCTCCTCCGTTTTCTCCGCCTCCTCCGGACGATTCCATCCCAAAACCCGCTGACGCAGGAAGGGTCAGGATCTTCGAGGGTTTGACCCTGGATGATTTTCGAAGAGACCTTCCTAAAAGGCCTGAAAAGGAAGAGGTCATGGGACGTCTTGGTTCCATCATTCTGGGAGGAGACCCGAAGCGAGTTGATCCCGGCATCGAAACCGTCATGGTGGCCGCGCTTTTTAACAGCAGCGTCAAAGGTTCTTACCCGAATTTATTACCGTTCAGAATCAGGATCACGACGGAAGACATCGATCTCTATTCGGTCGAAACGAATAGAGGTGTTTGGAGAAAAAAGAGAGAGGAGATTAAGAGTGGGTTTCAGCTCTCCAAAGTCAATCATCCCTTTGCTCAAGTGGTGGATGCGGTGGAAGTGGAGCGGATGGATCGATTTCGGGGATTGCCGGCCTTTGACCGTCTCGCCGACGTGGTCTCGAATCAACTTCCCCGAGTGAAAACAAGCCGCGACTTGAAGGTGCTATATCCGGGAGGGGGCTCCCATGTGGCTCCCCTGATGACCGCCTTGAAACTGATCGATCAAGGTCATATTGATCAAGCGACCTTTACCTATACGGAGCTCGAGAAGACCCATTATGGAGTCTTGGATGTCATCCTAAGTTACGGAGTGTCGAAAGGCGTTTTTGATAAAATAACGGCAGAGAAATGGGCTGAGTTTCCCGGGGAGGGGGCCGAAAGAAGTTTAGAAATCTCTTATAAAGGGCGCCCCGTCCGAATTCTTTTTGCAGTGAAACGTAGCGGTGAGAATTATTATCGTGATGAATACTTGAAAGCGGCGGATTTGGTGATCTTGCACGATCCGGGAATTGGTTACCTATCCGATAGTTTCGATTTATTGGCGGATATTCTTCTAAAAAATAAAACTCTTGCTCTCCCCCAGAATCAGTTGCTCGTTATGGAAGGGGAAAGGAAAACGAAAGCCGACGAGAAAATCGCCTTTCCGTCGGGAATGGCGCAGCAAACGCTTCCGGGTCCTTATGGGCATTGTCGCGGAGTGGATTGGGTAGGAGAAGTGAATGAGTGTGATTACGAATCCGCGAGGGTTTTTCTTTTGAACGATCCGGCCTTGCGCGCCATGTCCGCCAAGTACACGGATCGCATTAAGCTCAGTGGCGCCCTTTATGAAGACTTGGAGCCGAGAGTTTATATTTCAAAATAATTTTCTAGTTTGATGCGGCGATAAAATTCTCAAATATCTTCTTTGCATTTCCAAGAAGCGAGGTTCCGTCTCCCACCAAAAGCCGATCAAAGTCGAATTCGCGAAGAACGCTAAGCCCCTGGCGAGCCAGCATCGGATTTTTGAATTTTTCATCCGGGAGCATCGAAAGGCCCCCCGCCGGTTTCCCGATCACCGCGTCGCCGACGACCAGGGTTTTATTCCGTTTCCACCAAAAAGCGCATTCCCCCGGCGTTTTCGCGTCGGGAATGCGGAGGACTTGTAGTTCTCCCGATAAGGTTTCCCCGTCCCCGAAGGTGCCGTCGACGGGGATTTCCATTAGCGGCGCGTCTTTCTTATGGATGAAAAGCTTGGCGCCCCAGCGTTTTCGGTGGTCGGCGCTCCCCCGCGTATGATGCTTGTTGGTAAGATAGATGAAAGATGGTTTTCCGGTTTCGGAGATGAAGGCTTGGTCTTGTTCCGAAAGGGGAGGGGGATCGACGAGCGCGAAGGACGCGCCAACCTTTAAATAAAGCCCGTTGAAATTGAGTTTTTTCTCTTCGTTGAAAATGAACCACGTGTAGGCGTTTTCGAAAATGGCTTGCACGCTAATTCTCCCTTTGCCTCCCGCTTTGCGGGCGTTCGGGGAGAAAACTACCCCGATTTTATCCGGAAAAACAAGGTTAATCCCCCTTGCCGTGTCCCTTCCCGTTTCCATGAGAGAAGGGAGGAGGGCCGCCTCCGTGGTCGAAATCCTTTTTCTTCCATTCCTTTTCCTCCTTCCGGTTTTCCTTCTCGAACTTTTTCCATCCCTTCTCTTCGTTTTTTTCCCATTTGTCTTCTTTGTGTTTTATTTCCTTTTCCGCCTTCCGCGGTTTTACTTTTTCTTTGCTCCAAAATATTTCTTCGG
Organism: bacterium; assembly: GCA_046346885.1. Taxonomy (GTDB): domain Bacteria; phylum UBA10199; class UBA10199; order JADFYH01; family JADFYH01; genus JAXMHI01. The sequence goes on from JAXMHI010000003.1 coordinate 147,314, forward strand.
GGGGATTTCCCGTTTTACCTTTTTTAATTTCTTCGCCACCCTCTGGACGGGGACTTTCCGATTTCCATGATTGCTTCACTTTCCCCAACGCTTCTTCCCAGGAAACGCCCGGTTGGTTCATCTTCGAAAACTCATGGGCGGCGCCTCCCAATTCGTCGATTCGGATCTTGCGTTTCGAGGCGGGATCCACGCTTTCCGAGAGTTTTTGCAAGGCGGAAGAAGGAACCTGATTGAGCAGGGCCCTCTGGTAATTCAAGACGGCCTGGCGTTGGCTTTGCGGGGAAGGGGAGACGGCCCCTCTCTCCAGGGCCCGATGGACGAGGTCTCCCGCGGTTTCGGTTTGTTTTTGGGTGTTCCGCAGAGCGGGGAGCATTTGAGGGGCGGCTACGCCCTTCGCTAAGCCTTCGTTTGCCTTTAAAAGATAAGGTTCTGCGGGCAATCCTTGGTCGCGCATCGATTTGGCCTGTCCCAGGACTTCCATCATGAATCGGGGGTCGCTTCCTTTTCGCTGCGCTTTCTCGATGAAGCTTTGAGCGAACGGCTTCTCTTCCCCGAAGGCCTCCGCGTAGCGGGCGAGATCGGCCGGAGAAGTCTGCGCGCGGGCGGCTACGCTTAAAAAAAATAAAAATGTGAAAAATAAGCGACGCATCGTTTTATAAATTGATCACCGAATTCTTGTTTCCGAAACCGTCTTCGATCGACCGGGGAGCGGAAGGATCCGCCACCCATTTTTTACCGTCCACCAAGAAGGCGTACGTATAGGTCCCCTCCTTCAGGGGTAACTCCAAGGTGAACACGCCGTCTTCGCCGCCGCTTTTCTGAAGGGCAGTTTCTTCCCATTGGTTGAAATCCCCCGAGACGGAGACCGAACGGGCCCCCGGATTTTTTAAGGCGAAACGCACATAGAAAATCTTTTCTTGATGGGGACCCACCACTTCCCGAAGGGCGAGACCGGGGCCCGGCGAGGGAGGAAAAAAGCGGGGGGCGATATAAAGACCGCCCGCCAAAAGCGCGATGCCTGCGGTGGCCGAGGCCAGCACCCGAAGGTTCAAGAGAGGGGTAACCCACTTTTCCCAGAAACCGGGAGCGTGCAGTTTCTCCATCGTGCGCGCCGTGAAGTCGGGGCTTAAGGGGAGGATCGGGTCCTGCCTTGCGCGCTCCAGCAGTTGAGACAAGCTTTCCGCCGAAGAGGCGAGGGAAGGGTCTTCCTTCAAGATTTCGGAGATTTCCTCGTCGCTGAATTCCGGGCCCAAGAGATTTCGGAGGGCGTCTTTTTCGTTGGGTTTCATAAAGTTTCCTTCGCAACTTGAATGCGGTTTTCTTCTAATTTTTTCCTCAGCTGGATGAGCCCCCTCGCCACGCGCATTTTTACGTTGCTTAAGCTTTCCCCCAGGGTTTGCGCGATCTCTTCATGGCTCATCTCGTTCAAGTATCGAAGGTGCAGGGCCTCGCGGTAAATGGGGGCGAGCGTTTGAAGAGCGTTTTGCAATAGCCGGATCTCTTCCTTCCGATTCACCCTTTCGTCCGCCTGGGGGTGGGGGTCTTCGATCGGTTTTTCCGGGGGGAGGCTCTCTTCCTTCTTCACCTTCTTGCTCCGGGAGAAATCCCGGCAGAGGTTGACGGCGATTTGAAAAAGCCAGGTTGAAAATTTCGATTCGCCGCGGAAATTTTTCATCTGGCGGAACGCTTTTAAGAAAACTTCTTGCGTCATCTCTTCGGCTCTCTGGGGTTCTTGCACCCACCGGAAGATGATCCCGTAAATGGGGGTTTTGTAGGCTTCGACAAGCCTGGCGAACGACTCCGTCTCCCCTTCTCGGCAGAGGTCCAAGATCTTTCGATCTTCTTCATCACGATTTGGATTCCAGATGCTCAAAGGACGAATCTCGTCGATGATTCGGCCGTCTTTCACTTTAAGACGAGGGGCGCGGGGTGAAAGTCACAGGAGAAGCGGCCGAAATAAAAGGATTTTTACGTTTTCTTGCCCTCTTTCTTTGCCGAAAAAAGGGCGTTTTGCCAGCATTTTTAAAGGTGTCGTAAAAAAAGAACCTCCCCCGCGCGGCGGGGGAGGTTTGAAAGTAACGAGTCGGATGCGGCTTTTAGAAGTGAACCGCAAGAGGCGTGTCGGCGCCCCCCGTGACGGTCACCGGAGCCGTTTGGGTGGAGGTCCCGAAGGTGGAACTCACCGCGTTGAAATTGCCGCTGTTTAAGGTGAAGGTGCCGCCGGCTCCGTTGGCCACATTCACCGAAAGCACTTCGATCAGGTCGGTGGAGGTGGGGGAGGCTTGCCGGAAACTGGTGGTGACGAAGGTTTCATTGTCCGCTCCCGCAATGGTCGCTTGTTCTGTGACCGTGCCCGTCGTTGTTGCGCTTAAACTCAAGTTTTGAGTCGGCGTGGTGCCGGAGACAAGCGTCACTTTTTGCGCTGCGGGGTTAAAGCCGCTCTTCACGGCCACGATGTTGTAGGTTCCCGGTTTTACGAAGAGCTTGTAGGTGCCGTCAGGGTTGGTGACGGTGGCCGTTTCCACGGTGACTTGATCCTTCGCGTCGGGGGCTGCGGGATCGTAGACTTGGGCGCTCACCAAGGCACCTCCGATGAGGCTGTTGTCGCCGGCGTTCGTGACCGTTCCGCTGAGCACGGTGAAATCGACCAACTCCAGAATCTTGATCGTCGGCTTCAAAAGGTATTTTCCGCTGTTGCCCGCGATTACGACGGAGGCCGTGGCGTTGAAGTCGAGGATGAGTTCGGTGGTGTCGTTGGCGTTCACGTCGAATTCGTGGACGATTTTAATCCCCGTCTGAAATCCGCTGGGGACTTTCAATTCGTGAACCGTGTCGGTCGTGTCGATCACATAATTTGCGAAGGGATGACTTTTGCTTAAGAGATTGATGCCGTTGTCGGGGGTGGCGCCCAGAAGGAGCCGCACTTGAGTGTAGTGCCCCGCTCCCAGTGTGGCGATTCCCAACTCTTCCCTCACTCCGTTGGCCAAATCGAGAAGGTTGAACGTCTTGTGCGGGCTACCGACGGTTTGCCAAGCATCGTCCGCGCCGCCCGCTGGATGAATTTCCACCGAATCGATGGTGACGTAGACCGCCTTGTACTGATCGCTCGCCGCGTCGGTCAAGCTCATCTTTACTTGTCCCGTTTCGCCTCCACCTCCCCCGCAATGGGTCAGGAAAAGAATGGGAAAGATCAGGCTTAAAAGTTTAGTCCCTAATTTAATAAGCTTCATAAATGGTTTCCTCCTTGTCTCCGTGTGAAGGTGTTGAAGTTTTAAAAGCATGATTCACCGAGTGAGACGGGAGGGGGCGGTAAGCGTCACAAAATAATTAGGAGGAAAAGGCGGGAGTAGGGGAAGAAGCGTGTAAAAATTGGGCGATATGATCTAGCGCCGTTTGTATTTCTTCTTCCGAATTATAAAAGTGGGGGGATATTCGCAAGTTGCCTCGTCGAACGGATGCGTAAATTTTTTGTGAGAAAAGGTGGCGTTCGAGTTGGGCGAGCTTCTTTCCTTTTTCGTCTCCGTGAATCTGGAACGTCACGATCCCCGAGCGGTATTCCGGTTTGAGAGAGCAAGTGACGTTCAGTTTCAAGGCTTGCAAGCCTTGGATCAAAAGATCGGTCAGGTATAAGATCCTCTCCGCGATCCGGTCGACGCCTACTTGGAACAGCAGGTCGAGGCATCCGTCTAAGGCGTAAAGGGAAAGGGTGTTGTGGCTTCCCTCCTCGAAGCGCTTCGCGTCCTTTCTCAGCGTGAAATCGATCTTGTCGAAACTCAAGGGATCCATCACGCTGTTCCAGCCGAGGAGCGTCGGCTCGATCTTTTCGATGAGATCCTCCCGCATGTAAAAAATGCCGATGCCTTCCGGGCCCAGCATCCATTTGTGGGCGTCGGCGGTTAAGAAATCGATCGAGCTCCGTTGCACGTCGAGGGGAAAGGCCCCCAGGCTTTGGATGGCGTCCACCAGGAAATAGATTCCCCGTTCGCGGCAAAATTTACCCACTTCGGCGAGAGGCAGGCGGTAGCCGTTGCCGTATTGAACCGAGCTTAAGGAGACAAGCCGCGTGCGCGAGGTGACGAGCGTGCGGAGACGGTCGAGTTGGAGCTCTCCTTTCTCGCAAGGAATTTTTTTGAGGATGACGCCCATGGGTTCCAGCGACATCCAGGGATAGACATTGGCGGGAAATTCCACATCGCTGATGATGATCTCGTCGCGCGGTTTCCATTTGATGCCGCGGACGATCAGCGAGATCCCGTGGGAAGTGTTCTTGGTGAAGGCGATCTCCGAAGGCTTCGCCCCCACGAGGGTCGCGCTTTTTTCCCGCACGCCTTCCATGCGGGCGTGCCATTCGGGGCCCGCGGTATAGCCCAAATGAAGGGCTTGCTCGGTGAAATGGGCGATGGCGTCGGCGGTATTTAAGCTTAAGGGCGCCACAGCGGCATGGTTGAGGTAGACGAAATTACGGGTAACGGGAAAGAGTGCGCGGTAGCGTTCGAGTTCTTGAAGGGTGAAAGGGTTCATGGCGATCGAGTCGGTCTGATGAAAATTGCTCCCTGTGATTTTATCGGGAAGAGCGAAAAAAAACATCTCTTTTCGTCGCTCTTTTTGATAAAAGAGCGGCGGGCACCTAGAAAAGGAGATCCGTTTATGGGAGCCGTTCCCTTTAAGCAGGTGTTGCAAGGATTGGGAGGCCTCTTTTCTCTTTGGGGATTAGCGGGGTTGGTTTCTCTGTTTTTCTTACGATCCTCTTCAATGTACAACTCAGAAGTCTTAGGCACGCAGGTTTTTTTGAAGATGGTGACGATTGCGGGCGGGATCGGGCTTCTTTTGTTGCAAGATTGGGGACGTAAGCTCCTTTGGATTCCGTTGTTCCAGATTTTGGCGGTTCTTCCTCTTTTTATTCTTTACGGTTCGTCGGGCCAATGGGGCAAAAGTTTGATCTTTCAGGCGTTGGCCTTTGCGTCTCTCGTTTTCCTTCTGTTGCCTTTCACGGGGAAGGCAATCGAAGGCCTTGGAGAAATGCCCAGCCGTTTGATGACCCAAGCCTTGGGTGCCTTCACCCTGCTGTTAGTTTTGGTCTCCGTCGCAGTTTTTTTGCTTCTGATGGAAAAGAGCTTAGAGGGGTACGTTTATCTCGTTCTTTTCATCCCTTTTGGCCTTTTGCTCGCGGCCGGAAGTCTCGGATGCCTTTTCGCGAAAAATTGGGGAAAAAACTTGCTCATGGGATTCTTTTTCCTCGATTGGATATTGGCTTTGGTCGGTTGGATTCTTTGGACGGTTTGGAGAAATGATGCAGGGCAGTTACTCTACCAGTTTCCCTTCGCTCCTCTTTTTCGCCTGTTGGGAATTTCAGTTCCCCAGGAAATGACCTTGACCCTTTTCCCGCTCGTTTTATGGGTGGCCTTCGCCATTCCACGTCTTAAGAAGGCTGGATAACGGATTCATCAAAAGGCTTGCCTCGGAAAAACCTTCCCGGTTATAGGAAAACGTATGTCCACTCCCAACCGTATGGAAACCTTCTGGAAGGAAATGCGTCCCCTGCTGCTGAAGAAATGGGAACGACTCACCGATTCGGACTTGGATTACATCGACGGCGAGTTCGACCGCCTGGTGAAGGTGGTGCGGCAGCGTTACGACGATCCTGTGATCACCGTGAAAGAAGCCCATATCCGACAAGCGGTGCTTGATTTGCTGACTCAAGTAGAGTCGGAGAATCCCGCCGAATAATTCTTAAACCGGCTCTCCCCCGACAAACTTCTTTAAGATCGAATCGGGTCCCCCGTGTTTCACTACCTGAGCCGTAATGGTTTGCAAGGTGCTTCCTTGGGGCGCGTGTACGGCCAAGAAGTCGGCGTATTTCCCTTTCTCTAAGGAGCCCAAATCCTTTTGCCAGCTTAAAGAGCAGGCCCCGCCGAGCGTCGCCATCCTCAATGCTTCCTCCGCCGTCAGCGGTTCGGGGTCTTGCGAGTTCAGCTCCAAGGCCGAGCGCATTTCTTCCCACAAGGAAAGGCTTTGGTTGCAAGCGAGGCTCTCGCTGCCGAACGCCACGGGAATCTTGTGGGAGAGGATTTTTCGGAGCGGCGCCTTGCCCAGGCGGAGCGTTTCATTGGCGCGCGGGCAATAGACGACGGTGGAACCGGAGTGAGCGATGAGCGAGAGGTCGGTCGGACCCAAGTGTACGCAGCCGACCAAGGCGGGCTTTACCTCGAGAAATTCGATGGAGTTTAAATATTGAATCGGCGTCTTTTGATGCGGCGGCGGCAGACTCTCGCCCCAACCCACGTGGGGGAAGAGGTGATTGGCGATATCTCCCTTCGAATCGTAGAAAAATTCCATCTCGGCGAAGCTTTCGCTGGTATGGATTTGTAAGGGAATCGCCAGCTGCTTGATGTGCTGGTAGAAAATTTTGAGAAGGTTCTTCGACAAGGTGTAAGGCGCAAAGGGGGCGAGCCCCACTTTGACCTTTGGCCGCGTTTTAGAAACCGCCTCGTCGATGAAGGCGAGCGCCGACTCGAACCGTTCTTGAGAGAGTTTTCGGTTCAAGTTCATCACCTCCGGATAGGTGACGACGCGGAGTCCGCTTTCCTCATAACAAGCCATGGCGCCTTCATAGGTGGTCAAGTCCCCGACGGCGGTCACTCCCGAACGGAGGAGGGTCTTCAGGCCTTCTTGAATGGCGGCGCGCTTCTCTTGGGGCTTCAAGTCGTCTTGGTATTGGGAAAGGCGGATCAGCCAACGGATGAAATTAGGTTCTCCCGAGGGCTCCGTATAGACGGAAAGGTCGTAAGGGGGGCTTTTGCCCAGCTCCAAGTGGCAGTGGGCGTTGATGAGGCCCGGCATCATCACGGCGTCCCCCAAATCGATCTTTTCCGCTTGCGCATATTTCGCCGTGAGCTTTTCGGCGGGCCCGCAATCGCGGATCCGGTCGCCGTCCACTGCGAGCGCGCCGTTTTCAAGGGGTTCGGAAGAGACCGGAAGGAGGTATTTCGCGAGGTAGAGTTGAATCGCCATTTAACATTCCCCCCGAATGCCGTTGATAAGCCAGATTCCCGTTAAGACGCCTTTCTTGAATTCGAAGCGGATCTCGATCGCGGAGAAGTCGCCGTTTTTTCCCGAATAACCGCAGCCCTTTTCTTTTTTAAGGTCCCTCTTCAGGGCGTAAGAAACTTTTTCCGAAGAGGCGAAAGTCGCCTTCCCCAATATTTTTTGGACGGATGCCGGGGTCGATACGCCGAATTGGAGCGAGGGAAAAACGCTCGAGAGGGGGGCGAATTGGGAGGGAGCGAGAGGGGTCTTCCCCAAACTCTCGATTTGCTCCGAGTCGGAACAGTCTGTTTTTTCAGCAACGGAGAGTCTCAACCCGAAACCCTCGGTCTCCGAGTCGTACCAAAGTAAAGAATAAGGCTTTTTCTCCACCTGTAGGCAAGCCGCCCCTCGATTGGGTTGTTTCTTGAAAGAATTCATTTGGAACTTTTGGGAAAGAACCTCCGTCAACGCTTTTCCCGCTTGATTCAGGGGGAGAGAAAGTTGGGAGGCTTTAAAGCCGAAGAGGTCGAAATCCGGGGGTCCCTTGGGAGGGGACCCGGAAGAGGAGGCCGAGGCCAGCAGGAACAAAAGGAAGAACGGGACAGCTTTTTTCATGAAAAATCTCCGAGGGCGACGTTGTCGATGAGCCGCGTTTTCCCGATCTTCGCGGCGATCAAGGCGCGAGCGGGTCGATTCAAAATTTTTAAAGGGCTTAGCGTGGAGGCGTCCACGATCTCCAGATATTCCAAATCGATTCCTTCCGTTTTCTCCAAGAGATTTTTCCCCTCTTGGAGAAGCTCCGATACCCGACGCTCCCCTTTTTGGAAAGCGGTCATTATGGCTTGAAGCACCTGGGAGAGGGAAAGGGCTTTCTTTTTTTCCTCTTCGGTTAGGTAACTATTCCGGGAAGAGAGGGCAAGCCCTTCGGGGCTGCGCTGCGTCGGGGCGCCGACGATTTCCACGTCTAAATTCAAGTCTTTCACCATCCGCCGAATGACGGTCAATTGCTGGTAATCCTTTTCCCCGAAGATCGCCGCGTGAGGTTTCACCAGCTGGAAGAGTTTCAGCACCACGGTCGCGACCCCGTCGAAATGGCCGGGCCGTGACTGCCCGCAAAGGCCTTGGGTGATTTGTTTCAAGTGAACGGAGGTTTGAAATCCTTCCGGGTACATCTCTTCCGCCGTCGGCAAGAAGACAAGGTCCGTTCCGGCTTCCTCCAGTTTTTTTAAATCTCCCTCTTCATCGCGTGGATAGCGGCTGAAATCTTCCTGAGGGCCGAATTGGGTCGGGTTGACGAAGATGCTCGCGACGGTGAAATCCGTTTTTTGCCTCGAAAGACTTACGAGATGCAGGTGGCCTTCATGGAGGAAACCCATGGTGGGGACGAAGCCGATGCGTTTGCCGAGCTTCCGCCATGCTTCCGCCTGTTTTTGCATTTCGGAGATGGAACGGATGATTTGCATGTCGCGTGCGCTTAAAAGCTCTCTTTTTCGCCGGGAAAGTTACCCGAAGAAACGTCCGCAATGTAATTTTTCAAGGCTTCCGAGATGGTTTCGTGAAGGTTCGCGTATTGCCGCACGAACTTGGGCCGAATTTCTTGATACATCCCGAGCAAGTCATAAATCACCAGCACTTGCCCGTCGCAGCCGGGGCCCGAGCCGATGCCGATGGTGGGAATCTTGATCTGCCGGGTTATTTTTTCCGCCAAGGCGGCCGGGATTCCCTCGAGCACGATCGAATAGGCGCCCGCCTTCTCTAGGGCTTTGGCGTCCTTCAAAATTTGCTTTTCGCTATGCGAGTCGCGCCCCTGGATTTTATAGCCGCCCATCAGGTGCACGTGCATGGGCTTGAGGCCGATGTGCCCCATCACGGGGATGCCAAGCTCGGTGAGGCGCTTCACGGTGTCCGCGATTTCTTCTCCGCCTTCCAGCTTCACCGCCTCGGCCCGACCCTGCTTGAGCACCTTGCCGCAATTTCGCACCGCTTCCTCCATGGAGGATTGGTAGCTTAAAAACGGCATGTCGCAGACGAGATGGGCGCGGGTTATGCCTTTGGAGACGCAGTGGCTGTGGTAGATCATGTGGTCGAGCGTGACGCCCAAGGTGTTTTTGCGGCCCTGCACCACCATGCCGAGCGAGTCGCCCACGAGCACCACGTCGACGCCGGCCTGGTCGACGATCTTCGCCATCGTGAAGTCGTAGGCGGTGACCATGCTGATCTTGCGCCCGTCCTTCTTGATCGCGATCAATTCGGGAGGTGTGACTTTCTTGGCCATGATCACTTCGAGCTAATCGATACGTAATGCTTTTGGAGTTTTTGCTTTCTCATTTGAACGATCTCGTTCAGGAGGTTCCGATAATCTTCCGGTTTCTCCACAAAATCGATTTCCGAACAATTCACGACGAGCAGCGGCGTCTCGTTGTAAGCGAAGAAAAAGCGGTTGTAGGCCTGGGCTAAATCCTCGAGGTATTGCACGTCGATGTTCTTCTCGTAGGGGATCTTTCGCTTTTTGATGCGTTCCTTCAACACTTCGGTGGAGGCCTGCAGGAAGATGACGAGGTCGGGTTTCAGGATGCGCGCGTCGAGCAGGTTGTAGAGAGAATCGTAGAGCGAGAGTTCGTCTTCCGATAGGTTCAAGTGGGCGAAGATTTGGTCTTTGGCAAAGATATAGTCGGAAATGAAGCCCTGTTGAAACAAGTCGTGCTGAGAGAGCTCCTTTTGCTGCTGGTAGCGGGAGAGCAAAAAGAAGACCTGGGTTTGAAAGGCGTATTTGTTTCGGTCTTTATAGAATTCGGAGAGGAAAGGGTTGCCGTGCACGTCCTCCAGATTGAGCTTGAAATTGAACTCTTCCGCCAGAAGCCGGCAGAGGGTGGTCTTACCTACCCCGATGGGGCCTTCGATGGCGATGTAATGGAGGGATTTCGACATGAAATACGGATAGCATACAAAAAACGCGGGAGTCTAGCCTTCCCGCCATTTTTTTAAGGCTTCCGAGAGGGCGGCAAATTCTTGGAGGCTTAGGGTTTCCCCACGCCGTTTGGGGTCGATCCGGATCGATTCGAGGAGTTCTTCCAGGCCTTTTTTGGGTGCCTGCGGAGGGGCAATCCCCTTCAGCGTGTTCGAGAGGGTTTTTCGACGCGGGTTGAAGGCCGCTTGAGTGACTTTTTGGAAAAAGTCGAAATCCACATCCGGAAAACGAAGCGCGGGCAATGGGGTGATCTCCACCACGGCCGATTGGATTTTGGGCCGAGGATCGAAAGCCGAGGGAGGGATCGGCAAGATCGTCTTCACGTCGGCCTGCATCTGCACGTAAACGCTTAGGGAGCCGTAGGCTGAGGTGTTTGGCCGGGCGGTTAAGCGTTGCGCGACTTCTTTTTGAAACATCAGGTAGAGGCGTTGAAAGAGGGCGCGCGATTCCAATAATTTTTGGAGGATGGCGACCGAGGCGTTATAAGGGAGATTGCCCACCGCGAGGGCCGGCACGTCTCGAGGGGAGATCAACGACTTAAGATCGGTTTTTAAGAAATCCTCGACGTGAATCTCCACGTTTCCCAAGGGGACGAGCACTTCTTCCAAAAGGGTTTTGAATTGAAGGTCCTTCTCCACGAGCAACAATCGTTTCACGTGGGGCGCCAATAACTGGCTTAAGGAACCGGGGCCGGGGCCGATTTCCAAAATCGTGTGGGCCGGGTTCTCCAAGATTTTCCGCGCGATCGTTTGCAAGATGGGGCCGTGGACGAGGAAGTTTTGTCCCAACGATTTCTTCGCCAAAACGCGTAGCGTTTTTGAGTTCCAGGGGATGGAAGAGGAAGTCGCTCATAGCTTAAGAAGCTTCAGGGGAAAGGGTTTCGGAGGCGACGGCGTTGAGGTTTAAGTCGGAATGAATCCCTTTTTTCAGGTATTCTTGGCCCACGTAGGCGATCATCGCCGCGTTATCCGTGCAGAAGAGGGGGCGGGGGATGAAAAGCTCGATGCCCCGTTTTTGCGCCGCCTTCGAGAGCCTTTCCCTGAGCTCCGAATTGCAGGCCACTCCTCCGGCCACCGCCCATTGAGCGGCTTCGAACTCGTCCGCCGCCCGAATCAACATCCGCTCTACGATGCTTACCACCGTGTGCTGAAACGAGGCGATCAGATCGAGGGCGCTTTTGCATTCGGCCGCCGGTTTTTTTTTCAAAAGTTCGTCCAGCCCGTGGTCTCTCACGTATTCCATCACCGCCGTTTTCAGGCCCGAGAAGCTCGTGAAATATTTTCCACGTTTCACGCGGGGCAGGGCGAAGGGGACCGCCTTGGGGTCTCCCAGTTTTGCCAGCTTGTCGAGGATGGGGCCGCCCGGGTAACCGAGTCCTAAAATTTTTGCCACCTTGTCGTAGGCCTCTCCCGCCGCATCGTCCACCGTCATGCCGAGCAGTTTGCGCTTCCCAATGCCTTCCACCCAATACAAGTTGGTATGTCCTCCGGAGATGGCGAGCCCCAAAAACGGAAACTTCGGCTTCCTTTCCTCGAGGAACACGCTCATCAAATGGCCTTCCAAATGGTTGACCCCGATGAAAGGCACGCCGTGCGAAAGGGCGAGCCCCTTGGCGAAATTAAGTCCTACGAGCAGGGAGCCGACGAGCCCCGGAGAGGCGGTGACGGCGACGCCGTCGAAGCTTTTTTTGCCTTCCGGGGCCTCCGCCAAAACGCGCTCCACGAGTGCGGAGATCGAAAAAATATGCTCCCGAGAGGCGATTTCGGGGACGATGCCGCCGTAGAGGGCGTGCAGTTTTTCTTGGGAGGCCACACGGCTGGAGAGGATTTGGTCTCCCTCCAAAAGGCAAACCGCCAGGTCGTCGCAAGAGGATTCAATGCCTAAGACGCGCATATTCAGTCGTAAATGCCTCCGGAAACAGGCCGCTGGGGAGGAGGAGGCGCCGGGCGGGTAGTGGGGGATGCGGCCGCCGGCGGCATGCCGGGTGCCGAAGGAGGCGAAGGAGGGGGCGGGACTCCCGCAGAGGGAGCCGCTCCGGCCGCCGGCGCCGCGCTCAACATGCGGTTGATCTCTTGGATCTTGGCGCTCGCCTTGGCCGCTTCGGAAGTGTTCGGGTAATCCGTCGTCACCTTTTCAAAAAAGGGTCGGGCCTCATTGTACATCTTCAGGCCGTAGAAAGAGAGCCCTTGTTTATAAAGGGCCGCCTTAGTCTTGGAGGAACGGGGATATTTTTGGATAAGCACTTGGTATTCGGAGATGGCCTTCTTGAAGTCGTTCAGGCCGTAATAGGATTCCGCCAGCCAATATTGGGCGTTTTCCGCCAGGGGGCTCTTGGGATATTTTTGAAGGAAGGCTTGGAAGCCGCCGATCGCCTTCGCGTAATCGGAGGCGTTGACGTTGTCGAGCAACCTTTGAAACTCCCGCGTTTGGGTCTCGTCCACCCCCGCGGTTTTGGGCGCCGCCGTGCTTCCCGCGTTGTCCTTGATTTCTTTCAGAAGGGCCATCAAAGTGCTGATCTTGTCTTCCAGCGCGGTGATCCGTTGGTCGTATTCCCTAAGCGCCCGGTTTTGCTCTTCGTAGAAATGGCCGCCGCTTTCGCTCACTCCCTTGATGGTGTTGATCTCTTGCTGTAGGGTCATGAGCTGGTTCATGGCCTCCGCCAGCTTTACGTTAGAATTTTCCACGCTGGTTTTGATCAAGCTCACGTCTTGTTTCAGTTGCTCGATGTCTCCGCTTGCCGCTCGGAGAGGGGAGGCAAAGCAGGTCGATAACAGCAGGGAGAAAATGATTTTGCCGAATGAGGGACGCATCGGGATCCTCCAAAAAAAAACCACTTCAAGCATCAACGGGGTTGACCCTTAAAGTGGTTCTCTAAAACGAAAAACCAAGCCTTTTCCAGGCTAAAATTACTTCCTTACGACGAAGTCGTCGCGGCGGTTCTGGGCCCAGCACTCTTCCGTATGCTCCTGGCAAACCGGCCTTTCCTCGCCGTAGCTCACCGTCGAAATGCGGCTTCCGGTCACTCCGAGGTTCGTGAGGTAATCTTTGCCCGCGTTCGCGCGGCGTTCACCCAAGGCCATGTTGTATTCGTTGGTGCCCCTCTCGTCGCAGTTGCCTTCGACAATGACGTTAACGTTGGGGTTGGCTTTCAACCAGCTCGCGTTTTGTTGGAGGATTCCCGCAGCATCCGAGCGGATGTTATATTTATCGAAATCGAAGTGGATGGTCTTTAAGGCGGCGGTGGTTTCGGTTTTCACTTCTCCCCCCGTCGTCGGTCCTTTTTTCGAGCAGGCTGCTCCGAAGGTGACTAAGGAGAGTCCTGCCGCCAAATAGACAATTTGCTTTTTCCAACTCATAAATCCTCCTTTATATGGATGGCTTCTTAAGGAAGGCAAAAAATGGCTTCAAATCCCTTCCAGAAGCGCTAGAAAAGTATTTGGATGTTAAATTTAGCTTAATTTATATTAATTTTCCTATCTTTACGCGGTAAGTCAAGAATATTTTGGGAATGGAGAGACGATGAAAAACTCCTCACGTAAGAAAATCCGGGTGGCCTTATTGCAATTCGCCAGTGTGGACGGGGCGGTGGCCGCAAACGAGCGGACCCTTTTTCGGCTCCTTCGAAAGCTGAAAGCGCCGGTGGATTTAATCGTGCTCCCCGAAATGTGGCCTTCCGGGTTTCGCGTGATCGAAGGGAGCGTTCTCTTGCGCGAGACGCGACGGGTATTGGCCCGCCTTCAAGAGTACGCACGCGAGAGGAAGGCGACGCTTATCGGCTCTCATCTCGAAAAGGGAAGGGGGGGCTATTACAATACCGCGACCGTGATCGACGCGCGCGGACGTTTGGCCGCCCGTTATCATAAGGTGCATTTGTTCCAATTGGGGGGAGAGAATAAAACCTTTCTTCCCGGCCGCAAGATCGCGGTGGCGAAGCTCCCCTGGGCCAAGGTGGGCCTTTCCATTTGTTACGACATCCGCTTCCCCGAACTGATCCGCAAGCAAGTGCTTTCGGGCGCCGAAATTTTGGCGATTCCTTCCGCCTGGCCGCGGGAGAGAATCGACCACTATTTAAGCTTGCTAAAGGCTCGGGCCATCGAGAACCTTTGCTTTGTGGTGAGCGCCAACAAGGTAGGAAAGAATGCGGCGGGGATCGTCTACGGCGGTCACAGCGTCGCTTACGACCCTTGGGGGAGAAAATTGGGGGAGCTTAAGAAAAAAGAGGGGATTCTAAAGGTGACCCTCGATTTGAACTCGCTTATCAAGATTCGCGCCTCCTTTCCCGTTTTCGAGGCCAGGCGCGAGGACGTTTATTGATTTTCCCTAAAGGTATTTTCCCAACTCGGCCAGCCCCGCTAAATCGTGTACGTCGCTGTCCAAGTGGGGCACCAAGGTAAGCATCTTCCGGTTGTCAATTTTCTCTTCCAATAATTTCAGTTGGGCGCGGTCTTGCTCGATCAGGGTTTTGTAATCCGACAGAACCCGGTTGACCTGGTTTTGCTCCTCTTTCGAAAGGGAAGAATGGGCGAGCGCCTTCGAGATGGCCGGCAGTTGCGAAGCAAGCCCCTTGATCTCGTGCACCCGGTTCACGATGAAGCCCGAGAAGGGGAGCTTATACTCCAAGATCTTCTCATGAAAATAGAGCGCCTCCTTCACCACCATGCTTTGGGGGGAGGTGACGAGTAAAAAGGCCGTCTTCGAATTGCGAAGCAGCGCCGACACCTCCTCGGCCCTTTCTTTGAAGCCCTCCAGGAGGCCGGCGGTGGAGAGAAGCATGGTGGAAAGGTCCTGCAAAAACTCGTAGCCGGTCACGTTGTCAAAAACCTTCAAGACTCGGCGCATGCCTTTTTCGAGGAATCGGAAGGAGGTGCGGCCCAAGAAAATGGACGGCTTCAAAAACCACTTGAGCATGCTGTCGGTGATGGCGTGCATCATCTTTTGCGGGGCGTCCAGAAAGTCGAGGGCATGCTGGGTGGGCGGCGTGTCGAGGATGAGCAGGTCGTACTCCTTCTTCTGATAGAGCTCGTAGACCTTTTCCATCGCCATGTATTCTTGTGAGCCGGCGATCATGTTGGAGAGATGTTGGTAAAGAGCGTTGTTTAAGATCGACCGTTTCGACTCTTCGCTGGGAGCATATCGCTCGACGATTTTATCGAAGGTGCGCTTGGTGTCGAGCATGAGGGCGAAGAGCTTTCCCTGGGGGTGCAGGCCCGCATCCGTGAAGGATTTCAAGGGGATCTCCCGCTCCTCGTTGTCCAATTGGGAGAGACCCAGAGAATTGGCCAAACGGCGGGCGGGATCGATGGTCAAGACCACCACCTTTTTACCCGCGAGACAGGCCTTCACCGCCAAGGCGGCCGCAGTCGTCGTTTTGCCGACGCCACCCGACCCACAGCAGACCAAAAGCTTTTCGGTTTCTAGCAGTCCGGAAACGCTCATTTTTCCCGCCGTCCTGAAGAAGGGTTCTTCTCTTTGGTTTTGAAGGACGCCTTTAAGTTTTCCGAAAGCTCTTCCACGGCGTTCCGGTCGAAATTCAGACGGAATAGGTGGGGGAGCGTCAGAAGGGTATGGTTTCCGATGCCCAACTTGAGCTTGTTCAAGTAAAAACGCTGGAGCATCACTTTTTTCAAATAACCGTGCAAGGCTTGTTCTAGGGGAGGGTACCAGGTTTCCGTTTCATACTTCTTCAATTTTTGGCGCGCCTCTTTCCATTCCTCTTCTTCCATCCGGGGGGGATAAATTCCATTCAGAATCACGGGGCCCGTGGCGATCCGGACATTTTTTTTGGCGCTTTGAAGCATTTCCAGAGCCTCGTTGATGGGCATCTCCTCCGCCAAGGTCACCAAAATGAGGAGGGTCTTTTTCACGTCCTGCACGAGCTTCACGATTTCTTCGGCCTTGGTTTTTAAGGGGCCCATGCGCACCGCGTGCGAAACCACTTGGGGCACGTTTAAAAAGGCAAGGCCGTGGCCGGTGGCCGGGGCGTCGACGATGACGAGGTCGTATTTGGGGTTTTTCCCCGTTTCGTCCCGGTCGCGTTCGGTTAAGGCCCAGATCTTGCCGATTTCCAAAAGCTCGTTTAAGCCCGGAGTCGCATCGAGAAAGGCCCGCACGAATCGGTTCTCGAAAATGAGGTGGTAGAGTTTTTTGCTGTGGATCTGTTCGAGGATGTATTCCTCGAAGGCGGATTTGGGATCGATGTTGATGCCGTAGAGGTTTTCGGAGAGGGGCGTCTCCTCATAGCCGAACTCGCGAACCCCGAAGAGTTGCGAGATACGTTCCGCGGCGTTCACCTCGGCGATGAGCGTCTTTTTGCCGGCCCGGGAAGCGATCAAGCCCAACGCGGCCGACACGCTGGTTTTCCCGACGCCTCCCTTACCGGAGACGATAAGCAAACGGCGATTCAAAATTTCATCGAGAGTCATTGGACTTCGCGTCCGGGGAATGAATCCCCGAACTTGACCAAGGGGCGAGCACTACGTTGCTCCCCTTTGGAAACCCCATTGTTTAATGGTACACCCCATGAAAAGCCACGGGGCATGCTAATGATTCAAAAGCCTTCTATTTGTCGAAAAGACGGAGCTTTTTCTCCAGGTCGGCGACTTTCTTGCGAAGGGACTTTATCTCGGTGCGGAAAAGGGGAATATTAGTGATCCGCCCGAGCGATTTGAACTTTTCCTCGAGTTTCTTGGAGGCTTCGTCCACACCCTGGTGGGTCTTCGAAAAGAATTCTTTCAGATAACTGCTGCCGTCTTCAATCTCGTCGCGGATCTTGTCGATGACGCGCTCGGCTTCGTCCTTCACGTTCGAGATGGAGGGAACGTTTTGGATGGACTTCTGGAAGAAATCGACGATCTGTTCTCCGCCGCTTTGGATGATGTTTTTCAGGGCGGTCAAGGGCAAGACGTTCTTTTTCTTCTTCTCTTGCTCAAAGATGATTTGGGTTAAGGTGACGGCGGTTAAGTCTTCCTGGCTTTTGTTGTCGATGACGACGATGTCTTCGCCTTCCTTGATAAAATTGGCGATGTCGTCAGCGTAACGCTAGCGGCTATTTTAGGTGTCATGCGATTTCCGATTTTGGTAGCGCTTGATGGTGCGCGATTTTTTATCGTTGCTCATGTGCGTCAAAACTTGAAGGGTTGAACTTTTCAAGAAGCCTTCGAAGTCGATTTTGCTGGAAGGCGGGTTCTCTTCTCCATCGCTTTCGTCGCCCTTCACCTTTTAAAGTTACGGATTCCTTTCGAGCCCCGAACCGATTTCGGGCAGTTTCCCACTCCGAGAATCACGAGGATGATGATGAGAATCACCACCAATTCCGCCCATTTTCAGGCCCGCAATTCCGAGTAAAGGTGCGTCATAAAAAAGCTCATTCTCCTGTAAAAGATGTAACACGGCTAACACGCCGCATAAAACTGTCTATCCTAAGAGATTAAGGAGCTTGCGTAATCTCCTGCCCCCTAAGTTGGCCGGGCTTTTCCCCGTCTTTTCCCTTCCGCTCAAGATGTTGGGCTGGGAGGGGTCCGGATCCTTGCGGTGGAAGTGGATAAGGATGCACGCAACGGCGCCCATGGGAAGCAGGAAAAGGTTGAGAAGAATCAGAAGGAAAGTCGAGGCCTTCCAAGGCCGGCCACCGAGAAGGTCAAGATACAAGAGACCAGGGACGATGGCCTTTTGGAACTGAAGCGCGATGCCGGGGCCCAGGGCCCCTTTCGGGTACCAGGGGTAAAGATCCACCGCCTTGGCGAAGAGGATTTGCAGAAGGAAGAGGAGGAAGAAGATTTTAGGCAAGATCGGTAAAGGCGAAAAACGGCCTTGATAGAAAAAAAGAAACGTGAGGAAGGCCCCTCCCCAAAAAGCGGCCTTCACCCAGAGGCTGTTGCGGTTGAAAAACAAGCGAAGCATGGCTTAGGCCTAGGATAGATGACTTTCAAAAATCAAAGGGTTTTTCACGGAAAAGCGGAGAGGAGTCGCTCCAGACGCTCCAACCTCTCCGCGTTTTCCCGTTCGTGAAGGCAACTGACGGCCAGCAAAGTTTGGAGGCGCTTTTTTTCTTCGAGGGAGAGGGTGGGAGCTTGGGACTGTTTTCCCAGGGAGTCGATGATTTTCTTCAGTCTTTCCCGCACGGCGATTCGCCGTTTTTCCTCGCGTCGGGCAAGGGGAAGCAGAGAGGGATGGGGTGGGGCATATTCCGGGGCGGCCAGTTCTTGAAGAGGATTTTTCGTTGGGGCGGTGGGCGGCGTTTTCCGAACCTCAGACGGCACGCGGCCGTCCGCCAGGCCCGGCCGGAGCGGGAGCCCCCAGCCAGCTCAAGGAAGTGGGGGCCACGTCGATTGTCCGACCCGAAAGGATGAGTGCCGGGCACTACCCCCGCGCCTCCCCGCTTAGAAGGGGGACCAGGCGGTACCATGAACTGCCGTGGCACAGCCGCCTTCGGGTACCAGCGATTTGTCAGTTGAGGGAAATAGTGGGCGGACGAAATTAAGATAAGGTCCCCGGCCCTTCCGTCATCCGAAAACGACGCCGACAGGTCCGACGGCGTCGGAGTACGGCAAATCGCGGCTCCGCCGGCACCCCATTCTTCGGCGGTGTAGAGCATTGATGCTCGATCCCTCCTTTAAGAGAGGGTATCGTAGCGCAAGGGATCTTCCACTACCGAGGCTGGCAGGCTAGGGTTGCCCCTAGAATTTCCGTCTTGTCGATGATCCCTCGGCCTCGCTTGGTTTTGATCACCGTACGGCCTTCTTTTTCAAGGAATAGACGGCCGATTCGACTCCCTCAAATTTAAGAATCCTTCGATGAGATCCACCGTTTTCCCCGAAGGGGCCGACATGGCGCAGTTCTTCCCTTTCAGGTGCAGGCCGGGGAGTTTTTGAAATAGGGTGGCGGATGAGACGGAGCGCAGGCCATATTCCGATATCGCGGCGCCGCAGAACCTTTTCGCGGAGTCGGAGCTGCGGTGATAGGTGAAGCCCCATTCTTCGAGGGGGGGATAGGATTCACCGTGTCCGGTGTCGTGATGGCCGTGGTCGCTCGAGAGGACGATCGGCGTTTATCCCGAAGTCCTTTTTCCTCGAGGAGGGCCGTCAGTTCACCCACGAGGCGTCAAGCTGCTTCATCGCGTCGCGCATGCGCTCCGTATCGGCGCCTTCCTCGTGTTCGATGAAATCTCCCGTGTAGAGGGCGATCGAGGCGAATCGGGGGAAGTTCTCCGCCGATTTTTCCTTGAGCACTTTCAGGAAGGTTTTCATGGCCAAGTGGTCGATGTTTTCGAAGCGTTTGGAGACGAGGCCGGGCCAGAGGGCTTCGAGGGGCAAGTGATGGGTTTTTTCCGTCGCGCCAGCGGTGACGATTTCGTAGACGGAAAGGGTGGGATCGGGGTTGAGAAGACCGAAGAGGGTGAATGCGAGGCGGTCCACTTCCACCGGGAAATCGGGTTGGGTCAGTAGGCGATCGTTGAAAAGGTCCCAATCGATGTGTTTCACCCCTTGGCGGGTGAGGTAATCGATGTGCTCGCCCGTCGCGGCATTATACCATTCCAGTTGCGGGGTTCCTGAATTTCCCGCCATGAGACCCGTGAAAAAACTCTGGTGGCCGGACACCGACGTGGAAGGGAAAACGGAGGTCGCCTTCTCGAATCGGGCCCCCTCCTCGACGAAAAGTTTTTTAAGGTGGGGAAGCCGGCCGCCTTCGAGAAGAGGATAAAGGTCTTGCGCGCGCACGCCGTCCAATACGAGGAGGATCGCGTGTCGAGAGGCGACGGAAGAGGGAGCCACTTCCTTTTTCACCGTCTTCGCAGTAGAGACTTTTCCCCAGGCGGGGGAAAGCGCGCCGGACAAGACGAAGAGCGAGATAAGGAGGAGAATTTTCTTCATGCAATGTTCGAGCTTGTCATAGGGTGCAGGAGGAGTCAACTTAAGCGAGGCCCATGAAATCGCCTTTTACCCAACCCATCCCCTTTCGCGAGGGGCCTGAATCTTACCGACGCTTGTGTCACGAAGCGGAGGAACCCTTCTGCCTTTATTCGGGAGGAGGTGGACGATATTCCTATTTGGGTTTCAATCCTCTCTTGAAGGTCGATTTTTATCCGGATGGTATCCGTTGGGGAGGCGGCGAAAAAAAGCAAACGATTTGCGAAAACCCCTTCGATTGGATGGAAAAAAAGTTTGTTCATTCCGTTCTTCCCTCTATACAAGATTTTTTCGGCTCAGGCTGGGTGGGATTCTTGGCTTATGAGATGGCTTCTTTCGCCGACGGGGTGTTGCCTCGGCGGGAACTGCCTCCCGATTTCTTGTTGGGAAGCTTCGGTCTCTACGATCCCCTCCTCGTTTTTGATCATGAGAAAAAAGAAGCCTGGGCATCGTCGTGGGGTTTGGCGGAGGATTTTTCTTCCCACGAAGGTTTGGCGAAAGAACGAGTGTTTGAGTTGAGTTCCCGGTGCCGATCGTTCCCGGACTCTTTTCCCCTTGAGCCTTCGGCGGTGATTCCCCCGTGGGAAAAATTCCGGTCCAATTTCACCCGCGAAAAATACGAATCGGCCGTCCGCCGGATCTTGGACTACCTCGCCGAGGGGGATTGTTATCAAGTCAACCTCTCCCAACAATTTAGCGCGGACTTTTCCCCTTCCCCCGATCTTTTCTCCTTGTTCTGGGAAAGGGCCAAGGCCCATCCCGCACCGTTTTCCGCCTTTTTAGACGCGGGCGCCCTGCAGATCCTTTCCCTCTCTCCCGAGGAGTTTCTCAAGATCCAGGGCAACAAAATCGAGACCCGGCCGATCAAGGGCACACGAAAGCGCTCTTTGAACGCCGAGGAAGATTTGAGAATTTTGACCGAGTTGGAAAGCGCACCCAAAGACCAAGCGGAGCTGTTAATGATTGTCGATTTGGAGCGCAACGACTTGGGCAAGATCTGCAAGGCGGGCTCGGTGAAGGTGCCGAGGCTTAAGGAAGTGGAGAGCTTCGACTACGTGCACCATTTGGTCGCCACGGTCGTCGGGGAGCTCCGCGAAGGCGTCACCCCCTTCGGCGCCCTCAAAGCCTTGTTTCCCGGCGGTTCCATCACGGGCGCCCCGAAACGCCGTGCCATGCAAATCATCCAAGAGATAGAGCCGACTCCGCGGGGAGTCTACACCGGCGTCATAGGCTACGTGGATTATTCGTCGATGGCGCAGATGAACATCGCAATCCGAACCCTCGTCTATGAAAATGGAAACTTTCAATTCGGCGTGGGAGGTGGCATTGTGGCGGAGAGCGACCCGAAGGCCGAATACGAAGAGACCTTGACCAAGGCGAAAGTGTTTTCCGGCTGAAGCTCTTTTTCACGGTTTCCTGCGTTTACTAGAGAGCGTAAAACACAGGTTTAAACATGGCTTATCAGGTTTATTACAACGGGCTTTATCTCGACGAACATCGGGCGTTGATCCCCGCCGCCGACCGCGCCTTCCTGGTAGGGGAGGGCTTATTCGAAACCTTAAGGGCTTATGAACGCCACGTGGTTTTTCTCGACGATCACCTCAAAAGAATGTCGGAAGCCGCCTCGGTTTTGGGCCTCGATTTTCCCGTTTCCATGGCGCGGCTGAAATTCCTTATCTACGAGACCTTGCACGTCAACCGGCTCTCCAACGCCGTCATCCGAGTTTTCATCACGCCCGAGGGAAGCGGCATCGGCGATTTGGATTCTCCTCCCCAAAAGATCAACCTCCTCATCTCTTGCCGGGATTTCACCCCTTTTCCCGAAAGCTATTATCGGGAAGGAGTGTCCTGCGTGATCGCCAAGGGAATATACGCCGAGATGGGGCTTATCGCCCAGATGAAGAGCACAAGCTATTTGACCCGCGTGCTCACCCGCCGGCAGGCCAAGTCGCAAGGGGCCTTCGAGGGGATTTTACTCAATGCGGAAGGGGAAGTGACGGAAGGCTCTGGCAGCAACCTGTTCGTGGTTCAACGGGGCAAGATTTACACACCCCCGCTTTCTTCGGGCCTGCTCGCCGGCGTCACGCGCGCCCAAGTTTTCGGACGGGCTGAGAGGGAAGGGATCGCGCTCGAAGAAAAGAAACTTCTTCCGGGCGATTTGTGGGAGGCCGACGAACTTTTTCTCACGAGCACCTTAAAGGAAGTGATGCCCGTTTCGAGCGTGGATGGGAAGAAAGTCCGCTCCCAAGGGATGGGCCCGGTTACCGAGCGGCTGCGCACTTCTTACCGGGAATGGGTGCAGTGGCAGGTGGAACAATATTTATCGGACGCGGCGGGCATGCCGGAGCTTGTCTAACACTACTTTCCTTCCTTCTTTTACCGCCTCCTTCAACGTTTTTCCCCGGGCCAGGAAACCGGCGATCGCCGATGCCAAGGCGCATCCCGTGCCGTGGGCTCCCTTTCCGGGGACGCGTTTTCCGGCAAAGAAAGTCGTTTTTCCCTCCGCGATCAGAAGATCTACGGGATTTCCCCGGAGGTGGCCCCCCTTCAGCAAGATCGCTTCGAGTCGAGACGAAGGAGGTTGTATCTCTAAAAACTTCTTCGCTTCTTCCTCCATTCGATCTTGATTACCGATGCTTGAAGCGCCGAGAAATTCCATTTCTGGAAGATTGGGGGTGATGAGGTTCACGCGTGAGAGAAGGAAGGGAAGACGTCGGATTCCTTCCCGATCGAGGAGCGGAAAACCGGTGCTCGATTTTAAAACAGGATCTAAAATGACGAAGGCGGGTTTCGACCGTTCTAGCCAGGCCACGAGAGGGCGGAAGAGCCGTCCGTCGCCCAACATTCCGATTTTGACCACCGCGCTTCCCGCTTCTTTTTGGACCGATTTCAACTGATCCTCGAAGTTGCGGACGGAAACCGTTTCATAAGAAAGGAAGCGGTCTTCCTTTTGCGCCGTCACGGCGGTCACCACCGATCGGGCAGGCACCTGCAGACGTTGCAATGTGAAAAGATCCGCCTGAATTCCGGCCCCTCCCGAGGGGTCGGAACCCCCGATGACGATCACCAGTTGTTTAATTTTTTGGGTCATCGCTTCTTCAATTTTTCCACGAACCAGCGCGTGGCCTCCGTCACATCCGGCGCTTGGGTGAGCGCGGTGATCATCGCCACCGAGGCGACCCCCGTTTGAAGAACCGCATCGATGTTGTTCCGCGTGATCCCCCCGATGGCGACGAGAGGGGCGGAGATCGCCTTCACGAGCTCCCGAAGTTTCTCCAACCCTTGCACGGGATGCCCGGGGCCCTTCGTCTTCGTGGGAAAGATGGCGCCGAAGGCCACGTAGTCGGCCCCGTCCCCTACCGCTTTCCCCGCTTCAACTAGAGAATGGGAAGAGTAGCCGATAAGTAGATTCTTCCCGACTCTTTTTCTTACTTCCGGGACGGGCAAGTCATTTTCTCCCACGTGTACCCCGTCGACGGGCAATCGCTCCGCCAGCTCCACGTAGTCGTTCAAGATAAAAACGAAAGAATGCCGTTTCTTCTCTTCCAAAATTTCTTCGGCAACTGCTTCGACCTTGCCTAAATCTTTCTCGTCCTTCATGCGGAGCTGTAAAACGGGCGCGCCCCCTTGCAAGAGCAGGCGCGCCAATTCGCCGTGGGAGTATTGCGGGGAAAAGCTCGCGTCGCAGAGGGCATAGAGCCCCTTTATTTTTGAGACGGCGTTCATTTTACCTCTTCGGTCACGCGGTAAATCCCGTTGCCCAAACGGGCGGTGTAGAGGAACGATTTCCCGTCCGGGTTGAAGGCGGGTCTTGAAATTTCGTCGAAGGCTTTTCCTTCCCGATCTTGCAGAAGAATTCGAGACTTGCCTTCCTTTTGCACCAGGGCGGCCGCCTGACGCCCGTCGGGGCTTAAAAGCACGTCGGTGATTTTTTCGAAAGGCGCGCCGAGCTTGTTTTTCCAGACGAGCCTTTCCTTCCCGTTTCTCATCACGACATACGCCAATTCTTTTCCGTCGGCGCTTAAAGTGGGGGGGGTGATCACGTCCTTTTCGCCCCTCTCTTTGCCGTTGATCACGATGAATTGGTCGGATCCCTTCTTGGCCAAGTAGGCAAGGCTGTTTCCGTCGGCACTGAAGATCGGTTGTGAGATGATGAGGTCATACGTCTTCCCCTCTTGCCCGTTTTTCACCACCCGCCACTGGCCCCCTTGCTTAATTTCATAAGCGAAATTCTTCGAGTCTTCGCTGAAATTGGGGAAGAAGACGCCGGTGTAGGTTTTCCCCTCCTCTTCGCCGACGATCATTCTTTCTTTCCCGTCTTGTTTGGCGGAGTAGACGATTTTTTGACTATCCGGGCTGAAGCCGTAGAGCCCCACTTCATCATAGATTTTTCCTTCCTTGCCGTTCACCACCACCCGCCATTGCTTGCCTTCCCTGGCTTCATAGGCCAGTTTTTTCCCGTCGCGGCTCCAGAAGGGGGAGCCCACTTCGTCGTATGCTTTCCCTTCTTCGTCTTGGTTCACGATCGATTGTTTTTCGTCGCGGTGGACGGAAAAAGCGATTCGCGCGCTATCCGGGCTGAAGACGGGGCGGGAGATGGCGGGGTATTTCTTTCCCTCCTGCCCGTCGATCACGTTGAAAATTTCCTTCCCGACCTTCGCGCTGTACAGCAGGTGCCGGCCGTCGGGGCTGAAAATCGGCTCTCCCGCCGCGGGGAAGATTTTTTCCTCATGTCCGTCGAACACGATTCGTTCGCCCTTTCCAACCTTGGCCAAATAAGCGAAGTGTTTGCCGTCGCGGCTGAATTCGAAGCCGGAAACGTCGTCGTAAGCCTTCTGTTTCTCTTTCCCGATCACGTAGAAGGCCGTGTTTTTCTCCTTCACGCGGTAGGCGACGCGTTCCCCGTCGCGGCTCGTTTGGAATTCTTGAATCCCCGCGGGCAAGGTATCGATTAAGACCGCCTCTTCGGCTTTCGCCGAAGGGAGAGGGAAAAAGGCGAGCATCGCGCATGTAAAGATAAAAACGGGACGAAGAAGGTTTTTCATTCTCTTTCTCCAGAAGGCGCCGTGTTTAAGGCTTGTGGTTCCTTTTTCGCAAAAGCGTCGGCCAATTGCCGGACGGCCGTTTCCACCTCCGGCGCCTTCGCGGTGGAAGGTAGCGGAGCCCCGTAAACGACGGTGATCCGGTAGGGAATGCGCTTGGGCCATTTCCAAAGCACTTTTTTATGCTCGAAGCTGAAGATGCTTCCCCAAACATTATGCAGGTAAACGGGGATGATCGGGCAATCCACCCCTTCCATGATCGCTTCGAAACCGGGGCGGAATTCGTTGATGTTGCCGTCGCGGGTGATCTTCCCCTCGGCGAAAATGCAGACCACTTCGCCTTCCTTCAGGCGTTGCCCCGCGATTTTCAAGCTTTCCATCACCGAATCGCGGCCTTCGTAGGGGGCGATGGGGATCACTTCCATGATCTTGCAAATCTGCTTGAGAACGGGCACCTCGAAGTAGGTCTTATACATGATGAATTTGATGAAGCGCTGCACCGTCGCTCCCACGAGCTGGGCATCGATGAAGGAGACGTGGTTAGGCACGAGCAGGGCAGGCCCGTAAAACGGCACGTTTTCGGCGCCGACGATCTTGATGTCATAGAAGGTGTGGGTGAGGAGCCACCAGAGGAAGCGGATAAGGTATTCGGGGATGACCGTGCAGATATAGATGACAACCCCCAAGGTGACGAGCCCCATGATGAGATACAGCGTGGGAGCGGTAAGCTTCATCTCTACCGCGAGCACCCGATAGAAAAGGGAGCCCAGAACCAGGAATAAGCCGTTCAAAATTCCCGTGGTGGCGAGCACCCGGCCTTTTTCGTCTTCTTTCGCCTCGAATTGGAGGAAGGCATAGAGGGGAATGATGAAGAGCCCTCCGAAGACACCCGAGAGAAAAAGGGTCGTCGAAGTGAAAAGGTAGGAGCTTTTCGTGAAAAAGAGGAGGATGCCGCCCAAGGAGAGGCCGATGCCTCCCAGCGGGACCAAGCCCAATTCCACTTTCTTCCCCGACCACCTTCCCGCCAACATCGAGCCGGAGCCGATGCCTAATCCCAAAAAGGCGGGCAGCACGGTGAGCCAGGTGTTGTCGTGTTCGGTGAGTCCTAGAAACTTTTTCCCGTAGACTAAAATGTTGGTGGTGAAGATGAGGCCCAAAAGCCAAAAGTAGCTGTTGGCCAGCGCCGCCAGGAAAAGCCCCTTTTGCCGCTTCAAGAAAACCAAGTCGCGGAAAATTCCCGTGAGGGGATTGACGGGAAAACGTTCGTGTCCCCCCGCGGGCGGAGTGGGGGGGATGAAAAATGAAAAAGCCCAGCCCAGCGCCGCGACACCCATGCAGTAAAACGAGGCACCCAAAACTTTCCCGTGCAGGGTGACGAGCGGCCCCGCCATGGCCGTGCCGACGATGATCGCGATGAAGGTGGTCATCTCGAGCCAGCTGTTGGCGGCGGTGATCGATTCCGTCTTGCAGATCTCGGGGATGAAGCCCGACTTCGCCGGCGAAAAGAAGGTGCTGTGCGTCGCCATGAGGAAAAGGACTGCATAGAGGAAAGGAAGTTTCCCCACGCTGATTGCCAAAACCCCCACGCCCATGATGAGGATCTCGGCGAATTTGATGAGTCGCATGAGTCGGCTTTTCGAGAAGCGGTCCGCCACGTAACCCGACCCGGGCCCGAAAAGAACGAAAGGGACGGTGAAAATGAGGGAGGCGGTGGCGATGACTTCTTCGGAACTTTGCGAGACGAACTCTTGCAGCACGAAAAGCTGGAGGAGCATCTTGAAGAGATTGTCGTTCAAGGCGCCTAAGGCTTGGGTGGCGATGAAGGCGCTGAAGCGTTTGGGCAAGGAGGAGGCGTTTTCCATGGGTTACCGGAAGATATTCGATCTTTTTGTGAAAATCAAAAAATGAATGGATAAAAAAAAGGGGCTTTGGAAGCCCCTTTTAAAGATGGGTGGATAGGATTCTGCCAGAAAATTATCGGCATACCCCCACGAGGCAGAACATGCGGAAGCTACATTGAGTTATCGACGTTAGGCAGTCGTTGTCGTTGCCGCAGGTGAATTTCGTTACACATTTTCTCGGGAAGCTCGATTGCTGAGCGCAGGCTTCCCCCGAGTTGCATTCATTATCGAAATTGCAACCGCCGCTCGCCGCATTGACCACATATTCGGTGCATTGGGCCGTAACGAGTTGGCAGGCGGCGTCGCAGCCGCTGCCCCCGTCGCACTGTTCTCCGCTATCGATGATGCCGTCCCCGCAGACGGGCTTCTTGCAAGTCGTTCGGCATTGATCCGGCGCATTGCCGTTGTTCGGGCCGTTATCGCATTCTTCCCCCGTATCCACGATGCCGTCTCCGCAGGCGGACAGCTTACAGGTCGTTCGGCATTGGTCCGCAGTATTGCTGTTGGCGTTGCCGTTGTCGCATTCTTCACCCGCGTCCAGCACTCCGTCCCCGCAAATACCCTGGGCGGAAGGAGGGGGATTTTGGGGTTGGTCTTTCGAGGAAGAAGAAGGGTCGTCGATTGTGAAACCGTCATCCACGTGCCGGCAGGCCAATAAAACGGAACAGACAAGAAGATTGAGGAAAAACAAGATCTGAAATCCACGCCGCATAATGCCCTCCCTTTTTTCCATTTATTTTAAGGGTTTCGCAAAAGGAGGACAACGAAAGTCCGCTGTAAGGAACGTTTGATGAAGTAAAGAAATGCGGCGGGATGGTAGGATTTGAATGCGCGAAAAGGGATAAAAAATATCTCAATGAGGCGTCGTTTCGGGGAGGAAGTAGAAAATCATCGCCAAAATCGCGTATACGGAAAGAAGTTGCACCCCTTCCAGCCAATGGGATTCACCGTCCCCCGCGATCGCCGCCGTCACGGCCACCGCCAATGCGATGCTCAAGACTTCCGCCGGAGAAAAAACGAGATCCATGGGAACGGGGCCGATCCAATAACTCGCAATGACGAGAACGGGCGCCACAAAGAGGGCGATTTGGATGCTGCTTCCGACGGCGATGCCGATCGATAAATCCATGCGGTTTTTCAGCGCCACCAATATGGCCGTGCTGTGCTCCGCCGCGTTGCCGACGATGGCTACTACGACCACGCCGATGAAGACGTTGCTCATCCCGAAGGAGTGGGCGGCCTCTTCCACCGAGCCGACGAGGATTTCGCTCACCCATCCCACGAAGAAAGCGGCGATCAGCAGGACGGCGAGCGATTTGCCGAGGCCCCAAGCGGGATGCCCCGCTTCCTGCACCTCGTTCGCTTCCGCGGCGGTGCCGATGAAGAGCTGTTTGTGGGTATGAAGCGAAAACAACAGGCTCAAGCCGTAGGTGACGAGCAAGACGACGGAAATATCCAGGCTTAAATTGCGTTCGAAGATAAGCCCCTCTTTCCCCGCCAAGTGATGGAATGCGGCGGGAATGATGAGAGCGATGGCCGCCAAGATGAGCATCGACGATTGGGAGCGCGCCGCGGTCGGGTTGAAGCTCTATTTCTTGTGTTTCAGCCCCCCGTAAGGCAGGCCATGCCCATCACGAGGAGAATGTTTCCAAAATAGAACCAGTGAGCGAGGCCTTCACCACGTCAGTTAGGCCTTTTTCAAGGCCATGAGGGCGATGATGGCAAGTTCAGCGGCGTTGCCGAAGGTGGCGTTGAGCAAGCCGCCCGCCTTCGCCCGTCTTTCAGCCAAGTACTCGGTAGCTTTTCCCGGCCATCCGGCGAGCGGGATGACCGATGACGAGCAGATGAAAATGTAGGTGTAGGAGCCCGGCTTCAAATATTCAAGGCCAACGTGAGGGGTACGAAGGGGAGCAGCCAGTTCAAAGAAGGTTTTAAGATGGATTTCATATCCCTAAATATCTCTCCAACGCGAACATGAGGCCCAAACCCAAGACGAAAAAGGCGAAGGCCTTGTTCTTCAGGTTGGAATGCCGGTGTACTTCCGGGAGAAGATCCGAAAGCGAAACGTGAAGGAAGGTGCCCGCCGAGAAGGCCAGGGCGATGCCCGCCATCCGGGGGTTGTTGCCTCCGACGAAAAGGAAGGAGAGGAGCGCGCCCAAGGGAATCGCCATGAGCAAGGCGAAGTTGGCGAGCAAAATTCGGCCTTTTGATTTATGTTCGTGGAGCAAGATCGAAGTAAGGGAGAAGGCCTCCATCGCTTTGTGAAAGAAAATCGCCAAAAAAACCACCAAACCCAGCTTCGGGATGAGCAGCCCGACGCCCAAGGCCACGCCGTCGGTTAAAGCGTGGAGGAAGAGCCCGATGAAGGCGGAGACGCCTAGTTTCTTGTGGACCTCGCAGTGGGCGTCCGTCTCGATCTCGCAAATGTGCACGGTGATGAATTTTTCGAAGAAATAAAGGAACAGCAGTCCGAGCAGAACGTAGAAGCTCGCATGGGGGCCGATGAGATCGAAGGATTCGGGGATGAGGTGGAAGAAACTCGATCCCAGCATGAGCCCCGCGGCGAGGGACAGCAACAGGGGAACCTTCGCCCCTTCCCAACGGTGCGTGAGGGGCAAGATGCCCCCGAACAGGACGGCTCAACGCAGGCGCCGGTAGGGGTACGTTAAGGCCGAGCTCATTCCTCCTCCTCGGAACCGCGGACGGCTTGAATTTTGAGTGTCTTGATTTTTTTACGGAGCTGTTCAGTTAATCTAACACGCGGGCGGCCTGGATTTGATTACGCTGGTTTTTGCTTTGAGCGTGATCAGCGGCTTCTCCACCATTTGCAAGATCGTTTCGTAAGTCCATGGGCTCCGGGCGATCGAATTTGCCAGGGAAGCGGACGAGGTTTTCACGCACGATTTCCTCAGGCAAGGACGTCTTCCAAATCTTGGTTTTCAACACCGCCGGATTTTCGTTCATGATCGGTTTTAAATCCTTTTCTCAGATCACCGAAGCAGGCGTGAGCACCAGCGAGCGCTTCATCACGTTTTCCAACTCCCGCACGTTGCCCGGCCATGAATAACTCCGTAAGAGGTTCAAGGCGTCAGGGGCGAAGGATTTCGAGAACGAGGAAAGCTCGGCGCTGAAGCGGTCGGAAAATGTCAGGCCAGATCTCGACGTCCTCTTTTCTTTCCCGCAGGGGGAACTCGGACGGGCACGACGTTCAATCGAAAAGAGGAGTCTTCCCTGAATTTTCTGCCCGGCCGAGCGGGAAGATCCTGGTTGGTGGCCGACAGCACCCGTACGTCCACCGAGATGGGCTCGGTGCTGCCCAGGCGCGTGATTTCTTTTTCCTGCAACGCCCGCAGTAGTTTCGATTGCAGGGAGAGCGGCATGTCGCCGATCTCGTCAAGAAAGAGGAGTCGCGCGGGCCGCCTCGATAGCCGGGGCGGGATTCGATGGCGCCGGTAGGGCGCCTTTTCGGTAGCCGAAGGCTCGCTTTCCAACAAATCTTTCGGAATGGCCGCGCAGTTGACGGCGATGAAAGGGTGATCGGCGCGGCTGCTGGAGAGGTGGATCGACTTGGCGATGAGCTCCTTGCCGGTGCCCGATTCGCCGGTGATGAGGACGGGGACGTCAGGCGGAAACTTTGCCGATGAGCTTATAGATTTCGCGGATGAGTTTCGATTGGCCCGATGATTTTCGCCTGGCGGTCGAATTTCTGCGACTTCACTTCCTCGCGGAGCTCATGCACTTCCTCCGAAAGACGCCTCGTCTCCAACGCGCGGTCGACGATCAGCTCGATTTCCTCCAGCTCGAAAGGCTTGGTGATGTAGTCGAGGCGCCCTGTTTCATCGCCTCCACCGCATTCTTCATGGTGTCTTGGGCGGTGATCATGATGAGGGGCAGTTCGGGTTGCTCCTTGCGGCTGAAGGCGAGCACCTCGAAGCCGCTCTTCTCGGGCATCTTGATGTCGACGATCGCCACGTCGAAGGGATCCTTCCGGATTTTGGCGATCGCCATTTCACCGTCGGGGCCGTTTCACTTCGGGCTTTTTAATGAACATCTTCTTCGGCTGGTACCAACGGGTTTTCATCAGCATTGAGCATGCGGATAGGGGTGTTCTTGTTCATGCTTAACTCGCCGCCCATGCGGCGTCCGGAACGGCGTGGTTCCTTTCCGGGAGCCGATTCCACTTGGATGAAGCCTTGGTGTTCGGTAGGCCGATCCGGTGGCTGATGGCCAGTCCTAAGCCGGTTCTCTTTTTAGTAGTGTAAGGGGGCGAACAGATGCGTTAAGCCTCTTCGTCCATCCCGCAACCGGTGTCGGAGATGCCGTCACCATGCGGGCGGGCGCCTTCTGGAGTTTTCAATTGATAATCGGTGACGAGCCTCGTCATCACCTCCACCTGCCGTTTTTCTTGATCGACTCCCGCGCATTCTTGATATGAGTTTAAGAAGGCTTGCTTCAATTCTGATTCCCTCGTCGCCCTTCACCTTGGGCGGGCTGAGGTCGTAGTGTCGCACGATCCTCACTTCTTGGCCCCCCGTCGCCTGTTGCTCGAGACGTACGAGTTCGTCGAGCAGCTTGTTCATGTTCACCGCCGCCATGCGGGTCTTTTGCGGGCTTGCGAAGGTGAGCAGCTCGCAGATGAGCTCGTTCACCCGGTCCGCCTCTTTCACGATGATCTGCAGGTATTCGCGCAGGTCGTTGTTCTTCACTTCGCGACTGAGCATTTGCGCCGCGCCCTTGATGCCGCCCAAGGGGTTCTTGATCTCGTGGGCGAGCCCCGAGGCGATGGTGCCCATGACGCCCAAACGGTCCGCGTGGCGCAGTTCCTCTTCCATTTTTTTGACGGCGGAAAGATCCCGGAGCAGAAGCATGGCGCCCGAGATGATCCCTTTCACGTCGTGAACCGGTTCGATGTGGATTTCCACCACCCACGCCTCGCCGTTGCGGTTGAGCAGTTCATCCTCACGGATGGTGTAGCCGTGTCCCGTGGCGAGCGTATTGCGGATGCGCTGCTGAAGGTCCGGAGCGGCGGGGAACAACTCGGAAAACGGCCGCCCCTCCGCGTGCGAAAGGGAAACGCCGGCGATCCTCTCCGCCGACGGGTTCAGGTATTTCACCGTATTTTCCGGCGACACCAAGAAAAGGCCCTCGGGCAGGGCCCCCAAGACTTGTTCGAGTAAGAATTCCATAAAATGATGGGAGGGATTCTGCAAAATCCCTCCTTAAGATATCTGCACAAAAAATAGGCATATCCCAGGAGAGAGGGAGATGGCAAGGAGAAGCTTTTTAAAGAAAGAGGGGAAACGGAAGAGTGCTTTTAGGCCCCATGCTCGTACAGCATCACGGTGACATTGTCCGGCTTTGCCCTAAATCCGCTGGGCAGCTCTCCCTTGCGGACGCGGTCGAAACAGGCGGTTTGGATCCGGTGGGCGGCGTCTTCCAGGCTTCCGGTGGACGCCATCTGGGCCAGTTCGGAGAGGGAGAAATCTTCTGCGTAGAAATTGTCGGTGATGCCGTCGGAGGCGAGTAGGACTCGGTCGCGGGGTTGCAAGGTCACTTCCGAGCGCTCCAGGTCGCGGCTGGCGAAAATGGAGTCGCAGCCTAAGGAACGAGAAAGGATATGGTTAAGCGCGTGGGCCGTTTCTTCGTCGATCAATCCTCCCCGCAGCAGCTCTTGTCCGTTGGTGTGGTCCGCCGATTCGTGGACGATCTTGCCCTTGCGGATGACGAGCAATTTCGAATCTCCCACGTGAAGCGACTTGAGCGAGCTCCCTTTGACCTCCGCGCAGCTGAGCGTGCTGCCCATGGCGTGCACGCCGCCCAAGCGCGGATCGTTTCGGGTGCGTTGCAAGACCGCCTCGTTGGCGAAGTCGATGGCTTTTTCCGCCGTCATCCCCGCTTTCAGGCCGTATTCGATGAAATCGGCCAGAGTGCCCGAGGCGATGTTGCCGCCGATGTGCCCGCCCATGCCGTCGAAGACGGCCATGAAGCCCCGCTCGGGGACGAAAAGCAGGGCGTCTTCGTTGCGGTCTTTATACTGCAAGCCGTGGGAAGTAAGGCCGAAGGCTTTTCCTTCCCGAAAGGCCGCTTTCAATTCACCGTTTTGGTTGTTGCGCAGTTTGAATCCCGAGGAAACGCGTTCCGGCGGACGGTCGCGGATCGGTTCTTGGTCGAGCCATTCGCGGAGCAGTTTGATTTGGTTGCTCAAGTGCACTTTCGGATTGGAAATTTTCAAGAGTCGGGCTTGTTCGCTCCTTCCGCATTGCTCCAAGATGCGGATGCCTTCGTCCAATTCGTGCATGAAGACTTGAGCCAGGAAAATTCTTTTTTCCTCTCCCAAGGCGGCGCCGGTTTTGGGATCGTATTTAAAAAAGTGAAGCACCTTGCGGGGAATTTTTTGAGGAGGACGAACCGAGAGGGAGCCGACGGGTTTTTTAGAAGGGGATTGACTTTTCGCGAGCGGAAAAGGAACCTGCGTAAAGAGTTGATTTTCTTCTTGGGCCTCTAGGGTCTTTGGAGGCATAGAAATCTCCCTTACCGGTTTATCTATTTAGTATATCGAGCCTCGTTTTTTCTCACAAGGTTTAAGGTTTAAAAAAAGGGAGTTTTTTTTCGTGTTTTGAAGTTCATGAAATGAGTGCGTTAATTTTTGTGTGCGACGCGTCAAAAAAGAAATCTTTAGGTGGAAGGGAAAGGGGGAAACTTTCTTTGCCGGTGAAGGAAAAAAAGAGGAAGAGTAAAATAAATTTTACGCCCCTTCTTTAGAAGAGGAGGGCGGCGAAAAAAACGCATGAGTTGGAAGATTAAAAAATATCACGAGAGCCTGCGTGAGGCCGAGGAAGGGCGCGAATCCGCCGTTTGGTCGAAATCGCTCAACATCGCGCTCGTCTATCCCAACCTTTATTATTTCGGCATGTCGAACTTGGGGTTCCAGTCGCTCTACTGCGTCTTCAACCAAGAAGGTCAGAATTGCGAGCGCTTTTTCTTGCCCGACGTGGATCAATGGAACGAGTACCGTCAAAGCGGCGCCACGCTTCTGTCGGTCGATTCGGATACGCCGGCGACGGAGTTCGATCTCGTCGCGTTTTCCATCTCTTACCAGAACGACGTGTTGAATCTCCCCGCCATCCTTGAGCTGATGAAGTTGCCGCCTTTCTCCCGAGACAGAGGAGAGGAACATCCGATTGTTTTGGCGGGCGGTCCCGCGATGACGATCAACCCGCTTCCCGTGGCTTCCTTCTTCGATGTGGCGGTGATCGGGGAAGGCGAAGAAGTGGCCGCGGAAATTACGGAAGTGCTCAAAAACGGCGGCTCCAAATCGCATAAGCTCGAAGCCCTTTCGAAATTAGAAGGCGTATTCGTGCCCGCCGTCCATTCGGATCCTTCCCGGCGCCGCGTGCAGCGTCGGGTGGTCGACCAATTGCAACCGCCGCTTGCTCACTCGAAAATTCTCACTCCCCACACCGAGTTCGGGGATTTGTTCTTGATCGAAGTGCAACGGGGGTGCCAATGGGCCTGTCGCTTTTGCGCCGCGGGCTATATCTACCGTTACCCCCGTTATTCCGCTTTGGAGCAGTTGAAGCGCCGGGTGGATTTGGGCTTTCAATACCGAAAGAAAATGGGGCTCATCGCCGGCGATTTGCTGGGGTGACGGGCTTCTTGAACTTCTTCGCTATATCGACGAGAAAGGCGGCGGTTTTTCCTTCCTCCGTCGTTTGAACGCCTTGCTTACTCCCGAGATCATCATTTCTTGAGGGGAAGTCGAAACGCACCATCGCCATCGCCCCCGAGGCGGGAAGCGAGCGTCTGAGACGCCAACAAGACCTTTACGGATGAAGAAGTCATTCGCGCCGCCGTTTTGCTGGCCGAGGGCGGCATTTCCAACGTAAAATACATCATGATCGGGCTTCGGACGAAACCGAAGAGGATATCGAACAACTCATTCGCTTAACCTTGGAAACCCGCACGCGCTTTTGGCTTCGGCCAAGAAAACGGGCGTCATTCCTAAGCTCACTCTTTCGCTCAGCCCCTTCACTCCCAAACCGGCGACGCCTTATCAGCGGGAGGCCTATGAAGGGAGGGAGTCGCTCAACCAAAAACTGCGACGCATCCAGATCCGCCTTGAGAAGGCCGGCAATATTTCCATTACGGGAGAGACCAATTTAGATGCTTACGTGGAAACCTTACTTTCCCGTGGCGACGAACGGGTGAGTGAATTCGTTTGGAAATATCATCAAGAAGGCCGGAAAGCGAAAAAGGCGCTCAAAAACCTCTCTTTCGACGCCGATGCTTTCATTACGCGCAAGTTCGCGGCGGAGGAAACCCTGCCCTGGTCGTTCATCAATCACGGCATGAAACCGAAATATCTGGAAAAGGAACGGGAGAGAGGGGCGAAAAGCATCATCATTCCCGCTTGCGAGCCGACCCGTTGCCATATTTGCGGCATTTGTTAGAACTTTTCTTAAACTTCTCCCACAAAAAATAGATCAGCCTCTTTTCTTAAGTCGTTGTTTTCTTTAGAATGAGAAAAAGGAGCGGTTTATGAAATACCTCGCGGCGCTTTCACTGTTTTTATCAATTCTCACGGTTACGTTGTTTACGACCCCTGCTTCCTCCCAAGTTTATCCCTCCTTTTATGGCGGCGGGAGGGTAGCACCGGGTTATTTTTATCCCCAAGGACCCGTCGTGGTGGGCGCCCCCGGTTTTTATGGAAGAGGTTATTATCCCAACCAATTTTATCCCGGTTTTTATCCGGTGAGCCCGACAATGGTGCAGCCGGTGATCATCAATGATACCGGGGTGGTCGACAACATCTACGGCCCGGGCGCTTCGGCGGCCCGACGTTTAGGGGTGAATCGAAACAGCAATCTTTATCACGGATGGTGAGAAAAGGAAGGTTCTGCGTTTTGCCGGAAGGTGAAGAGGGAGGGATTAGCTATACTTCCGAATATAGGTCTTGTGGTTTTTATTACACGCCAAGGCCCAGTATCCCAGGGTCGAAATCAAGAAAATCGCGGTCAGCATTTTATTCTCCAGTTTTTCATGCCTGTCGCCCTCAATATTCATTATCGGGGCACCTCGCAAAAAGTTGCTATCCGGTTGTAAACACTCTTTTTTGAGAGGGATTTGAGGAGGCTTCTCTTGCCGTGCCTGGGCAAATGAATTAGGAGCTTCTACCTATGAAATCCTCCGTCTCCGAAGATTCCGTTTGGATGAAGCTCGCCTTGAAAGAAGCGGAGAAAGCCGCGTGCCGCGGCGAAGTGCCGGTGGGTGCCGTGGCGGTGGGAGGGGGAAAAGTTTTGGCGAGGGCCCATAATCTTCGAGAGAGCAAGAACGATCCCTTGGGGCACGCGGAAATCTACCTGATTTCGAAACTCTCCAAAAAACTCAAGCGGTGGAGATTAAATGATGTCGCCCTTTACGTGACGCTCGAGCCCTGTCTCATGTGCATGGGGGCCATGGTGCAGGCTCGGATCGGCCGTTTGGTTTTCGGATGCTTCGATCCCAAGGCGGGGGCTTGCGGGTCTCTCTACGATCTTTCGAAAGATGCCCGCCTCAACCATCGTTTGGAGGTGACATCGGGAGTAATGGGGAAGGAATGTTCCCAAATTCTTTCCGATTTTTTCAAAAAACTGAGGGATCGAAAGCGAAAAAGTCGAACGAAAAATCTTAAATAAAGAACGGAAGGAACGGGATTTCCCCTCCGGGGATTTCCTCGCAAAGCTCGGTCACGAACCTGATATTGGATTGTGGGTTCTCATCCCACTCTGGGGTGAAATTAAAAACGGAAGGAGTGGGATTCGAACCCACGGTACCCGTTAAGGTACACTCGCTTTCGAGGCGAGCGCCTTCAACCACTCGGCCATCCTTCCGTTAAATATTGGCGGAGAGAGTAGGATTCCCCCTCTGGGGATTTTCTCGGCAAGCCTCGGTCACGAACCCGTCTTTTGGAAAGTGGGTTCGCCTCCCACTCGATCATCCTATTTAAACACTGGCGGAGAGAGTGGGATTCGAACCCACGGTACCGGTTAAGGTACACACGCTTTCCAAGCGTGCGCCTTCAGCCACTCGGCCATCTCTCCGATTTTAAAAGCATCCGCCTCTCCTAAGGAAAGGGGGACCCGTTTTATAGTCAGACTTCTAAAAAATACTCAAATTTATTTTAGGCGGCGCTTTTTAAGGGTTTTACTGCACGAATCCCCCCACCAACCCTTGAGATTTTTTACTCTCCAAATCCGTCGTGGCCATGGTGAGCCGTTTGGAGGCGTCGATCATCAGGGTCACCTGCACCTGGGCCTTGCCCTTGGCCGCCTGGGTGATGGGAAGGTCGAAATTGCCGATCAATTTGTTTTTTTCGGGGTTCGCGTCTTCCCCTTGGTAAAGGGAGATTCTTACGGCGCTTTGGTTGTCCGATTGGTTGGTGAAGGTTTCGCTGTGGGAGGTGGGAAGGGGAGTGCCCTTCTTAATCAGCGGCACGCAATTGGCGCCCGAGCTAATGCAGAGGCTTTTTTCCAAGACGTTTTCCGACCGGGCGACGAGCGGGAAAAGGGAAAATGAAAAGAGGAAAAATAGGGATAAGGGCTTCTTCATCGGTCTCTCTCCTCGAGATTTTAAAACAACGGTGAAAACTGACCTATAAATTTATCCGGGTTGAACCGGCCAGGCAATGCTTTTATGATGGAGCCTCGGTGAAACCTTTTTAAATGAGAAAATGCGATGTCCCTGGCCCGACTGCTTTCCCTTTTTAAAAAGAAACGAGATTCACCTTCCCCTCCGAAGGCGGATGAGTGTTGTCTCTGTCGGGAACCTTTAAGCGGGAGGGTGGCGCAAGACGCTTGGGGAAATTCCGCCCATCTCACTCACCGAATTTCCTTTTGCGGTAGCTGCGAACGGATCCTCTCTCCGTATTCTTCGGGAGGCGCCTATCAATATTCCGATGGGCGCCTTATTTGCGGCTTTTGCAAGAAAATCGCGGTGACCGATTCGGTGGAAGCAAATCGCGGCCGAAGAAAAGTGCTCGACTTGCTGGAGAAGGCCGGCTTCCTCGGCATTCCCAAAAACGTCAAGATCGTGCTCGCGCATCCTAGAAGTCTCTCCGCCCACGCGCGGGGGAGGCCGACTTCGGGGCTTACTCTGACGCATTTCCATTTCAATAACTATAAGAGATCGGGAACCACGCACCAAATCGGAATTTTGCACGGTCTTCCGAAAGTGGAGTTCGAGGCGGTAATGGCCCACGAACTGCTCCACGTCTGGCAGCACGAGAACGGCATCCACTTTTCGCCGATGTATGCGGAAGGCTTGTGCGAGCTCGGCGGATTTTTAGTTTACTCCGAGGATAGCTCCGATCTCGCCCGGCATTTTTTAGAGAAGATGAAGCGCAACCCCGACCCGGTTTACGGCAACGGTTTTCGGTTGATGTTGGAGAAGCTTAAAAAAGTTGGTTGGAAGGCGTTGATTGATGAAATCCTGCGCAACAAGAGGGGTTTCGAAGGGCGTATATTGAGTAAAATGTTTCCTAAAAATTAATGAGGATAAATTCTCTTTTTTTCAAAGTCATTATTCCACCTCCCTTGCCGCCGCCCGATAAGCGCAATATTCGCAATCTTCGGCCGCTGTCGGCAGTGATTCCGAGTTTAAGCATTCGTGGGCCTGGAAGATGGTTTTTTCTACCCAATCCGCATTTCCTTCGTAGGGGAGGATCGAGACGGAAAAGGAGAGGTTTCCTTGAAAGTGAACGGGATCGCGTCGGGCATTTGCGTAAACGAAATAACCCGTGTTCGAAATAGTGAACCCTTTCTGGCGGAGCAACCATTGGTAAATTTCCATCTGGCGCTTGTAGGCGCTTTTCCAAGGGTCGTCTAAGGCCACCTCGCCGTCTTTGCTGGTTGATTTGTAGTCGACCACCATCAGGTTTCCGTTTTCGTGCAGCCAAAGATCGTCGATGGCCCCGAAGACGGTGAGCCCGGTGGGCGCGTGGTGAACGCGCACGCCCTTGAAGTTTTCACGCCACTCATCGAGCTCCGGGTGCCAGAAGGGGATGGCGTTGATGTGGTACTGCCGCATCAGCGGATGGGGCGCCTCTTTGCGTCGGTAATGGTCGAATTCCTTTTTGAGCAAATGGTCCACGGCCGAATTGAGCGTGAAGGCGGGGATCGAGGGGCGGGAGATTCCCAACCGTCGGTCGAGGTAAAAGCAGCGGGGACAGCGGATGAAATCCTCCAATTTCGATCGGCTGATCTGGAAGGATTTTTCCGAATCGGGGTTAAAGAAGTTTCGTTTGCGTTTTCCGAGCGCCATGATTGATTCAAAAAATAATGAAGCGAAATTTTATTATAAGGCCGAAGAAAAAACGGGCAAAGCTTTATTCGCGGGATTTCATCTTTATCGCTTCAGACATTGCTGATTAAATTTTGTGGGGTTTCTCTTCTCCAGCTTTCTTTGAAATTGTGGGGAGAGCTTTTCATTCCTTCTCTTTTTTTCAGAAAAGAGATTTTTTGATCGAAATTTCTTATTTAATTTCAAAGTCTTAAAATATTATTTTAACCGCTCGTTTTGGCACTCCGATTGCTTCTCTATGATCCGGGCTGGGCACCTAAAGGAAGCGCTATGGGTTGGCTCAGCGAAATTTTAAATCGAATTTTTCACCTTCCTCCTGAAGAGATTACTTTAAAGGTCGGAAATGATGTTTCTTCTTCGCTCATCGACCGAAACCATGACGGCCAATTGACGGTGAGAGAAGTTCAGCGCGCGGCTTATCAAAATTCAGCAAGTCTTTCTTTTTTTAACCGACTTCCCCAAGAGGGGACTGGCCGAGAAGCGGCCGATTTTTATTCCCACCTTCCCGCTCACCTTCAGGAACGGCTTTACACCAATACCCCCGACTCGGATCGTCAGCAGTTCTTTCGTCGATTCCGTCCTTTCTTGGCGCCTTCCGCTTATGTTTGCTCCGTTCACCAAGATCCGCCCCCATCTTACGAGGAGATTTATCCCGGAAGGCATAATGCCGAAAGTCCCCTTTTCGCCATGCGCCTTCAGGCCTTTCGGAGCTACGATGCTTTTGCGAGGGTGAACCCCGCTTTTTTGCGCCTGGGTTCGGCGCTTTACTTCAACGATACGGAACTGAACCCCGGTGCGAGCGACAACCACCGGGTGATCTATCAAATGATTCCGGCGAGCCTGCGTGATCGGGCGGATGCCGAATCGCGGAAGATGTACGAAGAGTATTGTCGTCTTCACCACCTCAATCCGGAAACCGCCGTGGACTGGTCTTATGAAAACTTCCGAGAAGGGGTGACGTATCTCTATGCCACGACGGAAGGGCAGAGCAGCGCCACCGCTCATTCGGTGGTGGAAGTGCGGGGCATCACCCAGGGAGAGGGGGCGGATCAATTTTATTTCCCCGCAAATTTAGTGGCCATTCATGAGCTCGGTCACGTGCAACGGACGGGTCCTCATGATCGGGAACATATCTCATCCCCCGTCGACAGCGCCACGGAAGAGGTCGCCACCACGATCGGCGATATCCTCAACCAAGACACGCTCTATAAAAATTTGATGGGGTTTCCTCTCTCCCAAGAACTGACCTATCCCGGCTCTCTGCCCACCAGCCACGAGGGAGAGAGATTGAATTTGGGACGCATCGCTCAGGTGTTTCGGCCCTTGGTCGAACGTTACGGTGGGGTGGAAGAAGCCTTGATGTCGCCCGAAGGGCGAAGTTTCGTCACCCATTATTTTTCCAACCGGTGGACGCCCGAGTTGCGGGAAAGAAGTCGGGAGATTCCCTCTATGCCCTCTTTCCCACGCGGTAATAATTTTCCCGCTCCCATGGCTCCTACGACTCCGGGTGGAACGGATTTAAGGGGAAGCTAAAATGCGTCTGCCGAAATAAGGGTCTTTTTTGAAAATGAAAAGCTCCCGCCTCTTTGAGAGACGGGAGCTTTTTTTAGAGAAAGAATTTGTTCGCTAAGAGCGCCTACGGAGTCGCAAAGCGCTCCAAATGAAAGGGAGCGATAGGAAAGGGGTCCACCCCGTCGCCGAAGCGGGACCTCCCATGGAGCAACCGCTTCCCTCCAAGTTGGCGGAGATTCCCGTGCCGGTGCCCGATAACGCGACTGAAACCGTCGGTTGGGAGGGATCATCGGATGCAATCGTGAGGATGCCCGTCAGCGCTTGGCTCAAGGTCGGTGAAAATCCCACCCCGATCGTACAGGATTGCCCCGGTGGAAGGAGCGGCGTCAAAGTGCCGCAGGGCGAGGCGCCCCCTTGCGCATCGAGGAAGAAGTTCTGCGCGTCGGAGAGCGTGAGCCCGGTTACTTGAAGAGGGATGGATCCCTGATTGCCGATGCTGACCGTTTGCTCACCGGTTTGACCTTGGGCCACTTGCCCGAAGTCTAAGCTCAACGGATTTACTAAAATCTTCGGCGCGCCTTCCAATGCGCCCATATTAACCGTGCCTGCGGTGGTCCGGAGGTTGCCGTCATGATCCTTGGCGGGCAGGGCCGGGGCGTTCACGTCTCCCGTCGCAGCGGCCGGAGAATTCCCGCTTAAGTAAAAGTTGCCACCCGCGGCGTCGATGAAGAGCGGATCCTGGTTGATGTTGTTCCCTTGGTTTGCCCCTAAGAAGGAAACGAAATCGCAATTCACCGTTGCGGGACCGGTTTGGATGCAGCCTTCCGCTAAGTCATTATTAAAGAGCTTGATCACGGTCGTGGGCTGAAATTGGATGTCCGCGAAGAGATCTTTGCCTTCGCCCGCTGTGCCTCCGTTGCCGAAGAAAATGTTGTTATACAAGTTCACCAAGCCAGGGCCTCCCAAAGTGCTGATTTGCAGTCCCCCCCCAAATCCTCCCGCGGAGTTTTGGGTGAAGGTGTTGTTGATGAGCTGGGTGTTGCCCGTGGAACTGAGGTATACAAAGGCCCCGCCCGCATTGCCGCTGGGCACCTTATTGCCGCTCAAAATGTTGTTGGTGAAGGCGATGGGGCCGTTGGTGCCCAGAATCAATCCCCCCGCGCCCATTCCGTTGGCCGTATTGCCTAGAAAGGTATTCGCGTCGGCGGAAATGGAGCCGGAGTTCGATTGAAGATGGGCGCCCCCATAATTTCCGTCGCAGGTATTATGGAGAACATTGTTTTGATTGAAGACGATGTTTCCCCCGTCGGTTTGCAATTCCAGGCCGCCTCCCGTATTGCCGGAACTGTTTCCGGTGAACGTGTTTCCGTTGGCCGTGATGCTTCCATTATCGTTCCGGACGGCGGCGGCGCCGTCGTCGCCCGCAACCGCTTTATTTCCGGTGAAGGTGTTTTGGTTAAAAGTAATGGCACCCGTGTTGCTTCCGACGATGATCACTCCGCCACCTTCTCCCGCCGCGCTTTGATTGCCGGTGAGCACGTTCGAGTTGAAGGTAATGGAAGCATTGGTGGATGCGAGGCTTGCCCCTCCCCCGTTGATCATGGAACCGGAGACTTGGTTGTTCGTGAACTGGCAGTTCTGAACGGTGAGGGAGGCGTCTTGCGAATTAAAAAATAAACCGCCGCCACTCGTCGTTGCATTTCCGTTTTGAAAAGTGAGGGCTTGAATAAGGACTGGGGAATTGGCCCCGGCCCCCAAACTGAGATTCATGACTTGGGAGCCGCCCATTCCTCCGCCGTCCAGAACCGTGGAGGCGGCTCCGGCGCCGGCGATCGTTAAGGCGCTATTGTTGGAGGAAGAATAAGAAAAAGGCGCGTTGCCGTTGCCGGAGGTGCTGTAAACCGTGTTGGCGTTTAAAGTAATGGTGTTGCTGGCGTCGCCGTTGGTTGCGGCGGTATTCAAGTCCGCTTGAAGTTGGGCCGACGTGGCCGGATTGAAAGAAGCCGCTTGAACGGCGCGGCCGGCGGCGAATGAAAAGAGGAGGAGAGGAATAAGAGAGATTTTTTTCATGAGGAAACCTCCGAAATTTTTGTGAAAATAAAAAAACTAAATTAAGAACATCAAACCTATATGAATCTGAGATAGCACTTAAGACGGTTTTGACTAGTATAAAATAAGACGGAGTTTCATGATGCTC
Organism: bacterium; assembly: GCA_046346885.1. Lineage (GTDB taxonomy): Bacteria > UBA10199 > UBA10199 > JADFYH01 > JADFYH01 > JAXMHI01. Next base: position 190,201 of record JAXMHI010000003.1, read on the forward strand.
GTCATGTTTTTTAATCGGCCATCCCATTAGAAAGGACAAATGATGACGGTTTTATACTCATTCATTCGTAAATCTATCTTTCGGAAAGCGTTCTGGGTATTATTGGCCTTAAGCGTTCTCGCCGGTGACGGTTTCGCCCGAGAGGGGGGGCGTGCCGCGAAAGGACTTACCGCCTTGACTTCCCGCGATGCCAGGTCCGTTTATTCGATAGATCCCGCCCAAAGCGAACTCGTCATTCACACGGGGACCTCCGGTTTGTTCGCCGGCATGGGGCATAAGTTGAGCATTCTCGCGAAAGAAATCGGAGGGAAGGTATTGCTTTCTCGGGAAGACCTCTCGAAATCCTCTTTGGAAATCAACGTCAAGTCCGCTTCTCTCGCCGTCACCGACAAGGTCAGCGAGAAGGATAAGGCCGAAATCGAATCGAACATGAGGGAAAAAGTGCTTCAGACTCGCGAATTTCCCGAAGTATCCTTCAAAAGCACCGGGATCGAGGTCGAAAAAACGGGCGAACACGACTATAAACTCCGAATCGCCGGCGACTTCACGCTTCTTGGAGTGACCCGTTCCCTCGTGCTTCCCGCCCTGTTGCATCTGGAGGAGAAAAGGTTGGAAGCATCTGGCGAGTTTGAGATCAAACAGAAAGATTTCGGCATGAAGCCCTCTTCTGGAGCGGGGGGGATGGTGAAGGTGAAGAATGAATTGAAAGTGACTTATCGAATCGTGGCCCACCCTTAAGAGAAAGGGGAATCCCTCCTTAAGAATCGTCCCTGAAGACGCGTGATCCCGCCGGATCGTCCTCTCAAACGGTTTTCCGACAATCTTGGGAAGAGGAAACGAGTGCTTTGAAAAAAGCGGCCGGAAGGGTATTTTATTCCCCCATGAAAAACGAAACGAACGTTTCCGACCGGAAAGAGGCCGAGGCGACCCAGACGGAGCTGGACGGCGTGGTGCTCAACGTGGAGTTGACCCTCATCAGCATCATCCAGGGTGTGGGCCTTTATTTTCTCACCGATAATTCCCGGGCCGTTCTCGTCGAGAGGCAATGGGCGTATCTGCCTTACGTGCTCACGGGGCTTTTTTCCATTTTTCTCTTTTGGTCCCGCTCGCTCATTCATACGCTCACGGTGATTCGGTGGCCCCTCGAGTTCACCCACAATTTCCTCTACATCGCCTGTACCTTGATGGAGGCGGTGACCTTTACCCAGGTGAATCACGCGGAGAATTGGTTTTTCTGCTACGCGGTTTTAAGCGTCCTCGTGTGGCTTCTTTTCGTTTGCGACCTTCGCTTGATTCACCGCCGCATCCGGGACAGCGCGGGGCATTTTGGGAGCCGGCTTTACCCCATCGTCGAGAAAGACCAATGGACCAATATCAAGTTTTTGGTCCCCTTCACGATTTTGTTCAATGGGGCGGCTTGGTATTGTCTTCATCGCTGGCCCGCCTTCTTTATCGCGAAAAACGGGCACCTGATTTGGGCCATTCTGCAATGCGCTTCGGTGTTCGGTTATTTAGTTTACGGGGTATTTTTCTTCCAAAAGCTCACCCCCCTCATCGCTAAGACCCGCAAGGAGTGGCGGGACGACGTGTTGGAATAACCCGTTTTACTTGGGAGGGAACAAGGCCTTTTTCTTCAAGGCCTCGCGAAGCAGGGCGGTAAAGGTTTTCCGAGGAACCTCCGCTGCCCCGAAAGTCGCGAGCAGCGGGCTCATCATCTGAATGTCCATCCACTTTCCTCCCCGTTCGCGCAGGGTTTCCACCGCGAAGATGAGCGCCGCCTTCGAAGCGCCCGGCTCCAGAAAAAACATGCTTTCCCCCGCGAACATGCCGCCCAAGCCGACTCCGTAAAGCCCGCCCGCCAATTTCCCCGAGGAGTCGTAGCATTCGAAGCTGTGGGCGTAGCCGGCTTCGTGAAGGCGGCAGTAGGCCTCGATCATTTCCTGTGTGATCCACGTCGCCTTTTGTTTTCGGGTGGCGCCCTTGGAACAGGCGCGAATGACCTGCGGAAAGTTTTCGTCGATCTTGAAATGGAATTCTTTTTTCTTAAGTTCCTGCCTTAAGCGGCGGGGAATCTTGAAATCGTCGAATCGCAAAATCGCCCTTTGAGGCGGAGCGAACCAGAGCAGGGGGTAGTCTTCGGTGGGCCAGGGAAAGACGCCGTTTTGATAGGCCTGCAGCAGCGTGGAGACCGTGAGGTCGCCCCCGACGGCAAGGATGCCTTCGGGGCCCGCGCTTTCTACCGGTGGAAATTGGAGAGGGGGCATGCGGGGAAACTTTACCTAAAACGGAGGCCGTCTGGCAAATTTTTGATCCCTTAAGAGTTTTCTTTTCCCATCATCTTGGCGGCCGCTTCCATCAGGTTTTGCAAAGGGACGGCGTTTTGAAGGGTCGTAATCTCCGCAAGGTGGGTGGCCACATCCTCCGCCCCGAATTCCCCCCGGAAAAAGTGGCCTTCGCTTTCCACTAAGGCGACGCGAGAGACATATCCCGCTCCCACGGCCCAGCATTGGCCGTTTACCGCGCAAGCCTCGCTGCCCAGGTAGGCGACGACGGGGGAAACCGATTCGGGTTTCAAGCGCTCCAACGCTTCCGGCGGCAAGATCGTCTCTGTCATACGGCTTCTCGCCATCGGGGCGATCGCGTTTACTAAAATGTTGTGCTTGGCACCCTCTTCTTTGAGGGACTGCATCAATCCCCAAAGCCCCATTTTGGCGGCGGCATAGTTCGTCTGGCCGAAATTGCCGTAGAGGCCCGAGGCGCTCAAGGTCATTACGATGCGGCCGTAGTTTTGGCGGGTGAAAGTTTCCCACGCGGCGTGGGTGACGTTGCGCGAGCCGGTGAGGTGGACGGCGATCACCGCGTCCCACGTTCGCGATTCTTGTTTCTTGAAAGAGGCGTCCTTCAAAATGCCGGCGTTGTTGATGAGGACATCCAAACGCCCGAAGTGCCGGAGGGCCCCTTGCACCATGGCCTGGGCGCCTTCCATCGTATCGACGGTGGAGGCGTCGGCGACCGCTTCTCCCCCGGCCTCGCGGATGAGCCTCACCGTCTCTTCGGCGGGATTCGGCAAGGCGCCTTCCCCCGTGACGGAGCTGCCCACGTCGTTAACGACGATCTTCGCTCCCAGGCGGGCGAAATGGAGGGCATGGCTACGGCCTAAGCCGCCGCCGGCACCGGTGATGAGGGCGACGCGTCCTTTAAAGTCAATGGGCATGGGAGGCTCGATTTAGGCGGCGCAACATTTCTTGTATTTTTTCCCGCTTCCGCAGGGGCAGGGATCGTTGCGGCCGACTTTTTCTCCTTCCCGGCGCACGGTTTCCGGTTTGGGAAAGGTGGAATCCCAATAGAACCACTTGTCGTCTTCCTTGCGGAATTCGGCGGTTTCCTTGTGGTGCACGTGCTTGTTCTGCTCTTCGTATTCGAGTGAAAAAGTGATGAATGCCTTTTTCTCCTCTTCCTTCTCTTTTTCGACGGTGATGCCGCCCCACTTGGCGTTTTTCGACCAATCTTCGATGGCCTTGGGATCGTGCTGTTTGCGCACCTCGGGGTGGGTGCTTTCCAGGATGAAATCGATGTCGCCGTCCACATAGGCTTGGTAGCGGGCTTCGAGGAGCTTTCGGGGGCTTGAGGGCCAACTTTTCTTCGTCATAAACTTACGCTTTTTCCTTTGCTTGAGGGGGTTAATGAAAACGCTCGGGAGGTCTTTTATCCCAACTCCACCAAAATGCAACTGCCGTCCGCGATCAGGTTGATTCCGTGGTTTCGGGCGTTTTGAACAGCCCGGGGACTCTCCGCGCCGGGCTGCATCCAGATGTTTTCGACGCCCTTTTCGATCGCCTCTTCGACGATGATTTCGGTGATTTCGGGAGGCGTGATGATCGAAATGCTTTTCGTTTCAGGGGGCAAGTCGCGTACGCTGGAGAAGGTGGAAAGTCCTTCGACTGTCTTTTCCTTGGGATTGATGGGATAAGCGATAAGGCCGTGCTCCAGATATTTCCGCAAAACCCTGTTGCCGAATTTTCCCCGGTCGTTGGAGGCCCCGACCACCCCGAAGGAGTGGGATTTCAAAAAGCGGTCTTTTTGCTCGCGGCTGGCCATGGAAAAACTAGAGCATCGGGGAGGGGAGATGTAAAGGGGGTTTAAGGTTTTTTCGGTTTACGATACCGGAAACAATCCACCAAATGATCATCCACCAACCCCGCCGCCTGCATGAAGGCGTAGCAGATGGTGGAACCCACGAAATTGAAGCCTCTTCTCTTCAGGTCTTTGCTCATGGCGTCCGACTCCTTCGAGCGGGCGGGGATCTGTTTCAGTTCTTTCCATTGGTTGCGCAGGGTTTTGCCCCCGACGAACTGCCAGATGTAGCGGTCGAAGGTGCCGAATTCCTTTTGCACTGCGAGGAAGGCCCGGGCGTTTTGGACGGCCGAGGTGATTTTCAACCGGTTACGCACGATGCCCGCGTCTTGCATCAACGCCTCGATTTTTTTGGCGTTGTAACGGGCGACCTTCTTAACGTCGAAACCGTCGAAGGCTTTACGGTAGTTTTCCCTTTTTTTCAGGATCGTGAACCAGCTTAAGCCCGCTTGGGCCCCGTCGAGCACGATCATCTCGAAGAGTTTCACGTCGTCATGCACCGGGTAGCCCCATTCTTGATCGTGGTAGTCGATGTAGAGAGGGTCTTTCGTGCACCAGCCGCAGCGTGTTTTCATAAGAGTCCTTGCCGATGGATCGGGTTTTGAGTTATGCAAGACGGGGTCTTTTTTACCGGATTCCTCCACCTTAAAAAAGGGGTTTTCATGAAAAAAATCCTCCGTCACAGCCGTTGGGCTTTCGCCTTCGTGGCGTTCCTTTTTTGCGCCCATGCCGGGGCCGAAGTGGAAAATCTTTTCGACCGAGTGGCCCGCTCTCCCCAAGAGATCCGTCCCTTGTTGCTCGGCGAACCGGTGCCCGACGTGATTCTCAAGACGATCGACGGAAAACCCTTTCACCTCTCCGCCGCTCTCCGCAAGAAACCCACGGTGCTCATCTTCTACCGGGGAGGATGGTGCGCCTACTGCACGGCCCAACTGGGGCAGTTGCAGACCATCGAAGACAAGCTTTTAGCCATGGGGTATCAGATTATCGCCATCAGCCCGGATAGGCCCGAAAAGTTGAAGGAGAGCGCCGAGCAAAGCAAACTCCATTATCGGCTTCTTTCCGACAGCAATGCCGAGGCCATGACGGCCATGGGCATTGCTTACCGGGTGGATGAGGCCACCGTGAGGCGGTGGAAGGAGGAAGACAAGATCGATTTGGAGGCCGACTCGGGCGAGCGGCATCACATTCTTCCCGTTCCCGCGGCCTTCGTGGTGGATCGATTCGGCCGCATCAATTTCAGCTACGTCAATCCGGATTATAAAGTGCGCGTGAACACCGATCTGCTTTTGGATGCCGCGAAGGCGGCGGTGCGCCAATAGGAAACGCCCCGCGCGCCTTTTCGTTTATTTCCGGCAAGAGGCGTTTTTCATCCGCATGGATTCATAAAAAATAAGGAGGAGACGATGTCGGCTCAAGACGATTTCAAGCAAGCGCTCAAAGACGTGAAGAACCTCTCGGATCTTTCCAACGACCAGCTCCTTTCCCTCTACGCCTTGTATAAGCAGGCGACGGAAGGGGACGTGTCCGGCTCGAAACCGGGAATGTTCGATTTGAAAGGGAAGGCCAAGTACGAGGCTTGGAGCCAGCAAAAGGGCGTGTCGAAAGAGCAGGCGATGAAGAAGTACGTGGCGTTGGTGAAGAAATTGGGGGCTTAAGTTTACTCTTCTTCGTGAAACCCCAGCATTTCCCCGTCCTCGTCCTCCTCCCCTTCGGAAGGAAGAGAGGGATAATCGGGCGAGCCGCTTTCTTTCGCGTCGGGATATTCGGCTTCCGCTAAAGCGGGCAATAAAGAAGACGCCGCTTTCGTGCCGATGAAATCCAACCGCTCTTCCGCCCGGGTGACGGCGACGTAAAGCAGGTTTCTTTCCTCTTCGTTGTCCGCGTGATAATTTTCCTCCGAAGGTTCCACGACGAGCACGTTGCGGAACTCCAACCCCTTCACCTGGTGCACGTTGGTGATCGTGATTCCCGGAGAAAAATCGAATTGATCCCGGTGTCCGAGGCGCAGCCCCGCGAAGCCGATTTTGCGCAGCTCTTCCAACAAGGCCACGGCCTGCTTGGGCCAACGGCAGATGAGCGCGGAAAGGGACTTGGCGCTGTCTTTTTGCCGTTCGGTGATCCATTGTCCGATGCGGTGGACGAGCAGGCTCGGGTCTTCCGTTTGGTGGAAGGTGGGAATCGGCCCGCTGCGGCCTGATGAGGAGTTTTCGCCCGAGGAAAATTTCTCGCCCCGCAAGTGCTCCGCGATTTCCATCAATTCGCGGGTGGAGCGGAAGGAGACGGTGAGCGAGATGGGCGTCGTGTCGGAAAATCCCGCTTCTTTCAAAAGCTCGCTCCAACCGCCGAAGTCGCGGCCTCCCACGATCTTTTGGGCCGCGTCTCCCACGATGGTCACCGTTCGATTTTCGCCCAGGGCGTTGAGCAAGGCGCGGATTTCCACCACGCCGAAATCTTGCGCTTCGTCGATCACCAAATGGTCGAGCTCTCCCAAGCTTTTCGCTTCCCGCGTGGGGTAATAACCGTTTTCCGCGTAGACCAAATGGAGAAGTAGGGGATCGTCTTGAAGTTCGCAGACCTTCATCTCCACTTGCTTCTTTAATTGGTCCCTCACCACGTTCCAACGCCGCCACAATAAGTCTTTCGAGAGCAGCGATTGGTAGAATTCGAAAAGATCTTCCACGAAACTTTTGTTCGCCCCGTGGGGCTTTTCGCGCACGTAATCGTAGAGGAGCTGCAGGCAGAAGGCGGAGGATTTGAAAAGCTCCAAGTCCCTCCCTTTTTCGAAGCTTCCCCGGGGGCGCGGGCCGATGAGGTCGTTCAAGAGGTCGTTCGCCCATTGGGAAAAGGTGCGGATGGGCACCGAGCGGATCTTCAGTTCGGGCAGCGTGGTTTCCACGTAGGCCTTGAGCGAGCGGTTGAACATCACGACCAGGCATTTTTCTTCCTTCGCGCTGCTGTTGTCTTCGTGCAGCAGCCAGGCCAGGCGGTGGAGGGCCACGGTCGTCTTGCCGCTGCCGGCGATGCCTTGGATGACCACGGGCTTGTTGGGGCTGCGCGTGATGAGGCCGAACTGCTCGGCGGTGATGAGCGATAAAATCGGCGGAAGGTGGCCGTCGTGCTCTTCGGTCCTCGAGAATTGCCCTTTGAGGGAATGGACCTTCCACCCGTCTTTCGTGCGGGTCAGCACGCCGCCGGCGGTTTCGATGCGGTGCAGTTCGTTTTCCACCCCTTGGTACGAGCGCCTCAGTTCGATAATGCCTTCCCGCTCTTGGCCTTGAATTTTTTCGGAGAACTCTTCGCCTTCTTGGTAGTCGTAATAAAGCTTGCTGATGGGGGCTTTGCGCCAATCGATGATGCGCTGGGCGGGAAAGCTCGCCGTGCCCAGCTTAAATTCGATTTGTCGGTCGTTTTCCAAGGTGATGACGCGGGCGAAATAAGGTTGTTCGGCGAGGGATTCCAGGCCGGTGGATTTATCTTTCCTCAAATTCGCCAGGCCGTGGGCCACCGCTTCGTCGCTGGCCAGCGCCGCCTTGTCTTCCCCTCGCCGCGTCGCCACGATTTGGCTGGTGAGGTCGCGGGCCAGTTGGCGGTCGTTCTCGAAATCGACCCGGGTGCGGCGCATCTCGTTTAAGATGGCCGTGTGGGCCTTTTGCCAGCGTTCTTCCTCGTTCTTGCCGATTTCTTGGGCTTCGGTTTCGTTCATAAAGGGGGTTCTTTCATCAAATCTCAGCGCCCCTTGTCAAGTAAACAAGCGGCCGTTTTTTTATTTTATCAAGGTGATTGTCTTCGCGGGCGAAAAAAGAGAAAATCTTATCTTCGATCCGGAGGCATTCATGAAATTTTCCTCCCGCTTTTTGAGGCATCCGCTGTTCATTTTCCTCTTCTCGCTTCCCTTCCTCGGCGGATGCAAGGGGGATTCTTCGAGCTGTCTTACTCCCAATTTCTGTCAACAAGACTTGGCCGGCCGGGCGCGGGCGGCTTTTCTCGGTTTGGGCACATTGGATGGGGATGCTTCTTCCCAAGCGTTCGGCATTTCCTCCGACGGTCGCGTGGTGGTGGGCGCGAGCTTCGACGCGCAGGGCACTCCCCACGCCTTCCGTTGGGATATCGACGCGGGGATGCTGGGAATCGGAACCCCGCCGGATAACGTCGGCAGTTTCGCCTCCGCCACCAACGCCGACGGCTCTGTTGTCGCCGGAAGCGGCACTTTTTTCGACGTACTCACCGCCTTCCGTTGGACGAAAGAAACGGGCATCGTGTTGTTAACCCCGAAAAACTCGACGGGCTTCAGCGCCAATACCGTCTCGGGCGTTTCGGGAGACGGTTCGGTGATCGTGGGCGGAGGGGGAGGGGGCTTTCAGCCGAACGCCTACCGTTGGACCGCCGCGACCGGGGCGCAATCCTTGGGGACCCTGGGAGGCACTTCCAGTTCCGCGGACGGCGGCGTTTCGGCGGATGGCAACGTCATTTCGGGCGGCAGCACGACGGCAAGCGGCGCCGTGGCGCCCTTTCGTTGGACCTCGGCGGGCATGACGGAGCTTCCCGTCCTTCCTTCTTGCGTCGGCGGGGAAGCCTTCGGCGTTTCCGGCGACGGCCGGGTGACCGTGGGCGGTTGCGTGTTTGGCGACCAATCGTATCTCGCTACTTCTTGGAATTCCCAAGGAGTGACGGCGCTGGGCAAGCTTCCCAATCAACCGGTGAATTTTGCGCGGGCGGTTTCCGGCGACGGTTCGGTCATCACCGGCCATTCGAGCGATTGCGCGAAGGGTTGCCCTAACGTGGCTTTCCTTTGGGACGCGAAAAACGGCATGCGTTTGCTGCAAGACGTGCTTATCGGGGCGGGGTTGGGGAAAGATCTGCAAGGTTGGACCCTTCGGGAAGCCTTCGGCGTTTCCGCGGACGGCCACGTCATCGTCGGTTTTGGGGTGAACCCCGACGGCAATGACGAGGCGTACATCGCCATCCTTCCTTAAGTAGCCCCACAACTTTTCTAAAGACCTGCCGATAATTCGAATAAGGGCACAACAACGCCAGGAGCCTTGTTGTGAAAAAGATTTATTTCTTCGGTCTTCTCGTCCTCTTCTCGTTTTTTTCCTTTAAGACTTATTCCAATACCAATATCGAGCCTTTGCAGCCTTCGGTCACCCGTTTTGTCCCCCAAGTGATGCCGACGGTGTTGACCCCTTTTGAACCGACGGAACCTTGCGTTCCTCCCAACGAAGAAACCTTGGTGATCCTGCGGGATTTTTTCGCGATTTGCGGGAATAACGCCGCTCCCCGGGCGTGCGCTCAAGATTTAAGGGATGCTTCCGGCGGGTTTTTAGATCCCGACTATTCGATCCCCATTTTGCAATACCAATACGCCTGCGGCGCCATGAGTATCCGTTCTTGCTATCAAACCCAGTTCCATTGCGCGCTTCCTTCCGAGTTCAAAACGGTGGAGCCCACGACGCCCACGGAGCCGACCACTCCAACGACTCCCACGACACCGACGACTCCGACTACGCCTACAACCCCCAGTACTCCGATGACGCCGACGTCACCGACCGCTCCCACGTCTTCCACGAGTCCGACCGGCTCCGCAGGTGCGGGCTCTTCACCCGGCGACGCCACTGATGTTACCTTGGGTAACGGCAACTCGGGCGGGTGTTCGATGACGACGATGTCTTCCGATCAAACTTCTTTTACCGCTTGGATGGGAATGGGCTTCTTAGGCATGGGAAGCTTACTCTTCTTCCGGCGGAAGGTGACTCGCTAATAGCGAGCCATGCGAGCGAGAGGGGGAGGCTCCGTGGGCTTGGCCCATGGAGGGGGCGACGCTAGCCTCTCAAAACATTGGGTAGTGCTATTAAGAGGCGGGAAAGTCCTCGAAGCGAAATCTTTTAAGAAGGCTTGCTCTCACTTTCAGGTTTTGAAGTGGGATTCTTAAGTTCTTTTTGAGGTTTCTTCTCCGAGGGCTTTCCCGCTTTTTTCTTTTCCGCTTTCAGCCACTCGGACCAACTCAAAGTTTGGTCGCCCTGCGCATAATCGTAAAACCTCCTTACTAAATCCGTCCGCGCTACCGCGTAGGGGTATCGGTAGTCCTCTTTCGAGGGCATTTTCAGTAGGTCCAAGCCGCCGATCATCCACTGTCGTTTGACGATGTCGCTGTAGGTAACCTGCTTCGCGTTTTTCAGCATGTCGTAGAGCGCCATGAAGGTGGTGGTGCGTCCGATGCCCGCTTCGCAGTGGAAGTGGACCCAGGCGTCTTGGGGCAAGGCCTTCACGATTTCCAGAAAACGGTCCACGTCCGCATCCGTCGGGCTCCGGTGGTCGGTGATGGGGAGGCGGCGGTATTGGATTCCCAACGATTCGGCGATTTGTTGCTCCGTCCGCGCCGTTTTCACTTGAAGGGGAAAGGGAATGCGTTCTTCTTGCAATTCGCCCTCGTCATCTCCCACGTTTTTGATGAGGTTCGCGGTGACGTCCTTTTCTTTCAGCCCCGCTTCCAGTCGTGCATTCTCGTCCTTTTCGACTTGGCTCAGCGTTTTTCCCACGTTGGCCCAATCGTGGGTTGCGTACCAACTCACCGGGTAGGCGTCGAAAAATCCGTGGGACTCTTGCCGTAAATCAATATCGACGATCGTCTTCGCCTTGGTTTTTTCCTTCAACTCCTTGAAGCCCGCCTCGGTGGGCTGAGCGCTGCCGGAGATATGCAAGGTTTCCAGGCCGATCCTTACGGGGTCGAAGGGGTTCTTTCTTTTGTAAGCGTCGCTGGCGAGGCGGAAATTGCGGAGGTGGAAATCTTTGGGGTCTTTGAGGTCGAGGCGCAAAACGGGGCTTTCGCTTTGGGAATAAAGGTGAGGAATGGAAAAGAAAACAGAAAGACAGAAGGCAGCGAGGGTGAGGCGATGTTTTTTCATGGGGGGGATGGTAAGGATTTTTAAAACCTCCCGCCAGCGAAAAAACGCTCATTTCATTTGCCAAAAATGAGTTTTGGGGTATGCCAATCAAAGGAGGAACTTATGGAAGAGCTTTACAAAAAAGAATTTCAAGTAGGCTGGGGCGATTTGGATTCTAACGCCCATATGAAGAACACCGCTTATTTAGACCACTCGGCCACTACCCGTTTCAGCTATTTCAACGCCAACGGCTTTTCGGCCGCGCGTTTTCACGAGCTTCAGTTCGGGCCCATCGTGTTTAAAGACGAGGTGCACTTTCAAAAAGAGCTGCGCTTGCTCGAGAAGTTCACCGTCAGCTTTCTCTTAGACGGCATGAGCCCCGACGGCTCGCTTTTCCGCATCGCCAACGAAATCTTGAACGAGAAGGGCGAGAGATCCGCCCTGGTGCTCACCCACGGGGCCTGGTTCGACCTGCGCAAGCGCAAGATCATCCCCCCGCCCCAAGAGCTCATCGACGTGATGAAGCGGCTTAAGAAAACCCCGACTTATTTGGAGATCGAGCGGCAAAAATGAAACATGAAAAACAAAAATTTTTCATGGAAGCGATCGGGGTTTTTTCGCTTATTTTTTTAACCGCCTTTTTCCCGCTGAAGGGAATGGCGCAAGTTCCATCATCATCCCCCGCAACTTCAAAGCCGGCCCCGTGGGCCGTAGAAGAGAGCTCTTGCCGTCAAGATGCCGATTGCGAAGTGACGAATTTCCCCGGTTGCTGCGCCTGCCCCCAATGTTGGAAGGGGCCGCCTCGGGCGGTGAACCGCGATTGGCTCAAACTGCAGCAAAATATTTGCGCCGTGGCCAGTTGCGACGGCTCCCATTGCAATATCGCCGGCATGTGCCCGCCGGGCGAAGACGCCTCGCATTTTACGGCGCGTTGCAAGGCGGCGGAGTGCGCGTTGGAAAGAAAAGAAAGTAAGCGCTAAGAGCAAGGCACTTCCGAAAAGTCCGTATGCCCCCGGCCCGGCGCGCATTTCTCGCTGATTTGGGCCTTTTTAAACACCCATTGGTTGTCTTCGAAACGGATGACCCCTTCCGTTTTCACCGCTTCGGTGGCTTCGTCCCGAACGCCGCTGTCGATCACCGTGACGTGCCAATCGGTGAGCGAGATGCTGCGCCTTTTGCAGTTGCAGTCGCCCAGCTCGTTGTTCACCGTTTCTTCCAATTCTTTTTGGGTGGGTTTCGCGGCATTTTCGTCGGCTTGGGCCCGTTCTTTTCCGAGTGTTCCGAAAAAGAGGAAAATCGCAACGCTTAAAAATGCCCGCAAAAATTTGCGCCGCATTCGAGCTCCCTTAAGCCGGGGCGGTAGCGCCCTTTTGGTTTGGATATAACATAAGTGTAGCACTTCGCCGCGGCCGCGCAAGACGGGGAGAGTGGAAAAATGAAGGGAAAAACTGAAAGAGTTGTTAAGGTTTGTGAAGACCACGTGTCATTCCCGCCCCGGCGGCCTGAAAGGCTCTTGAGAAGCGGGAATCCAGAGAGTGGATCCCCGCTCTCCATTAAAAACTCGGGGCGGGGATGACTAGCGAGGAGGGGAAAATAATCGGTGTAAATGTAGGCGTAATTAGTTGAGTAATTCTGAAATTACCTTGCCGTAACCGCGATAGATATTTTGAGCGGGCAAGCCTTGTCGGCCTTTCATCAAGCGGTGCACTTTCGGCAAGTGAAAGTAGGGGATGCTCGGGTATTGGTGATGCTCCATGTGGTAGTTCACCTGATGCGGCGCGAAGAAAAAGGTTTGCAGCGGGTTTACCACCGTGCGCGAGCAGAGCATTTGGTTGGCGTTGGGCTGATAACCCGCATGCTCCGCCACGCCGCGGATGCGCAGCAGCACTTGGAGGATGGTCGTCATCGGCAAAAACCAAAAGAAGAGAAAATACCAAGGGTGGCCGAGGTAGGCGAGAGTGGCGAAGAGCAACCCGTTCACCACTACCACGCTGCCCGCTTGAAACCACATGGGCAGCCGCTTGTTTTGCAGATTCACTTTCGGCGCCCCGTCGCCCGTCTTTTTCTTTCGCGGTTTGTAGAAAAAGTAGCCGATAAACTTGAAGTAAGAGATGCCCACCAAATCGCGAAAAAGCTTTCGGTAAAAACTGCCGCGCGAAATCGGGTAGCCGCCGATCAAACTAATATCCGGGTCCGTCGACACGAGCGGCTCGAGGTGGTGCTTCAAATGAAACTTGCGGTAACTATCTTGCGAGAAAAAAAGCGGCGCCCCGGTAAAGAGCTGCCCCAAATAATCGTTCACCTTGGGCGACTTATACAAACGCCCGTGCGCCCCGTCGTGCATCATGATCGCGAGCGCCAGCTGTTGTCGGCCCATTAAGATGAAGCAAATGACGTAAGTGACGGGGTGAGGAAAGTAAATGAGTGCTGCGAACAAGGCGGCGATTCCCAGCCAATCTAAAGCCAACGACAAACTACTGCGAAAGGCCGAGGTTTGGCTGAATTGCTTTACTTCTTCTTTGGTGAGCATGTGAGGGAAGATGCCTGTTTTGGGGGTGGGGAGTCAAGGGGGTGGAGGTGGATAAGATTTTTACCAATTCCTTTTGTTCGTAGATTTGTTTTGGAGAAAATTTTTATTCTTGTCACTTATTTAGTGTTGAGTGTCTTCGGTATGAAATAAAATTATTGTCTATTCAGTTGTTTTAAAAAATAAATTCTTGTCGAATGATTTGTGAATGTAATTAACTTTGTTTTTATATCTAAGTGTTTGGAGAGTCTATGAGCATAGAGTCTAAAAATCATAAGGAAATAGATGATATTAGTTTGTCAGTTTCCGAAAATGTAAAACCAAAATTACAATTTATTAAGGGTAAAGATAATGTTCCTCTTAATAAGCCAAACGAAGAAATGGATTGGGATCAAGCAACCGGCAAAATAAGAGATAACCTAGGTGATGCAATGAACGCTCGTTATGTCACTTTTTTATTTGGATCGGGTTGCTCATCCTTTACGCAAAAGGGTGAAGAATTGGGAATCCCAACCATGCTTACTTTAGCTCAGGAGTTCGCCAATAAAATAGGTAAGGGGCGAGATTTGATATTTGCTAATGCTACAGAGCGAAAGTTTCTAAAAACTTCTTTAGGCATTGATGTAATGGAGAACCCATATAAAGAAAACTTAGAATCTCTAATGGAAACGCTATATGCATCAAAACTTGTTTTTAAAAACAGCATCCACGAACGTCACAAGAAGCCACTTGATATTGTTGAAAAAATGATCGCGAAATTACAACGTTATATTTTTGATAAATGTACTAATGGTGCTTTTTCAAAAAAGGATAATGCTAATACGATGGTGCAATCGTTTTATGAAACATTTTATAGGAAGCTCATTTATCGAGATCGATTATTGCCAAGACCGTGGGTCTTTACTACTAACTACGATTTATTTAATGAAACGGCCATGGATCGTCTTGGGCTGCCTTATACAAATGGATTTTCTGGTACGGTTGAACGGCGATTTAATCCTTCTGTGTTTAGATATGCGCTTGCAGAACAGATGGACTTGCTAAACAGAAAATGGACAGCTGTTGATGGGTTTATATATTTAGGGAAATTACATGGTTCTGTAAGTTGGATTGAAGACCATGAAGGGTTGTTCCCAATTAGAGAAGTATATAAGCCTAACCCAAATATTGATAACCTGATGATTTATCCAACGCCAGCTAAGCAGGCGGCTAGTTTTGGCTCGCCTTATTCTGATATTTTTCGAGAGTTTCAATCACACATTGTTCGTGAGCAAAGTGTTCTATTTGTTCTGGGATATAGATTTGCGGACGAACATGTTAATAATATTATTTTTCAAGCACTAACAATTCCTACTTTTAGATTAATTATTTTTTCAGATCCCGAAACTAAATCTATCGCAAAACTTCGTGCCCTATGTGATCCGCGTATATGGATAATAGGTGGAAATGGGCTAGGATCGGAAGGGAAAGCGCATTATTTCAATACTTTTGTGGAGAAATTTATGCCAGATCCACCAGGAAATCGTGTTGAGACAGCAGTTAAAAACGTTCTCAAGAATCTTATCGCCGATGAGGTGAAGTCGACAGGAATTCATGATGACATCTGATGATCAAAAAAGGGCTATAGGAAAAGTTGTCTCAGTCTCTGCTGATAAATTGGTGGTCGAACTGCTGGGGGGGGCTGATAATTTTACTGTAATAGGTTTTGATGATGTTCATTATGTTGCGCGTCTTGGTTCTTTTTTGATGATTCCAGTTCAATCAGAATACGTAATAGCTGAAGTGACTGGTTTACGTGAGAAGGACTTTTACGCGGGACGTTTTAATAACAACTAATTTGATCTAGATAAAGCAGCATCCCTCTCTCTCTAAATATCTGATCGACTTGCCCGGTGGCATGTTGCTCAGCGTAGGGATGATGTTTTACATTTGAGTTTCAACATTTCCTCTTATACTCCGACGCTCTTTATGCATTGATAGAATTGATCGGATTTTTGAGGTTGATACTGCCGAAGCGCTGTTCCAGGCTTCATGAAGACGTGCCGCAAGTCTCTGTTAAGGCAACACGATACAAGGCGCTTACTATTGGGAAATCAATTGTTTTCAAAGATTATGATGTGAAGGTGCGAGTAGATGATTTTTTTGGCGGACATACGGTTGTTCTAGGCACATGGAGCGGTGTCATGCACGGTAGCATCAATTCTTCAATCGCTGTTTGAGAAATCCAGTGAATATAAGGCTCGAGTGCAACATTTATCATATTTGATGTAATGGAGGAGTATTGGAAATCCTCGAAAAAGCTTCTTCTTCATATTTCATTAATCGTTTAATAGTTGATTACCGCTGAGTCTGGGCGCTTTCAATTGCCTCATTGGTTTCGAATTCACGAATGGGAGCTGCTTCTTCTACAAGTGAAAAGACCCAAGTTCCAGTATTATGGCATCGACTGATGAGTTTGTTGTCAGATAATAAGTCAGATGATGTACGTAATCATTTTATTTCTAAATGTATTGTTGAAAGTTTTTGTGGAGCTGATGGTGACTACCAGTTGGCAAAAAAATTCATGTATAATCATTGTTGGATATATGGAACTAAAAATTAAATTCTACTATTCTAACTAGTTTTGGCTGTAATCCTAAATTTGGTACCTTGATCCACCAGGAAAAACAAAAAAAGAATTTTTTGGATAAAGAAGAATATATCGATGAGGATATTGTGTTGCCCCTTATCAAGGGCACCTTTAATTTCAATGAGTTAGAGAGTGTTTGATTTTGCCATTTTATGTGAAGAGGCTCATGGTAATAGACAAATTAGGGATTATCGTTCATCTATGTTGGATCGTTTTTAAGTCAATGTGAAAAGGCAGAATTTGAATTTTTACGCTGTAAGAAAGATGAGGATTTAAAAGTTGAAACCTTTTTTGAAGACAATTTTTGGTCTTAGAGAAGGCATTCTTGTTCAAAAGAGAATCAAATCATAATACTAGATATGAATACTGTAGATGATGAAGTTGTGGAGCTTATATCTGCAGTTATTGCGCGTATGATTTTTCGTGTTTTGAGACAAGCAATCTCTCGCAATCGCTTTCACTTTAGTATTAGAAGAGGCGCATCGTTATATTGCTGAACGTCCATCAAGGCATGCAATTGAGGCTGCTCGTATTTTTGAGAGAATTGCAAAAGAAGGTCGGAAATATGGCCTTTTTCTCAAGTTGGCATCAAGCAAAGACCAAGTGAATTGTCACGTACAGTGCTTCCCAGTGCGCAAATTTTATTATTCACAGATTCAAAAATCCAGAAGATCTTGCGCACATACGACAAAATGATACCTTTTATTTCCGAAGCTGTTTTTATGACGGCTACTCGTTACCAAAACATGCGCTTGTATTCGGTGCAGTTAATTTACTCATAACCTTTAGGGTTAGGATGCAAATCCTACGCTCAAGCAGCGACAGCAATATACGTGATTTTGTGGGTTTCGAAAAGCTGATTCTACTATTGAGATTAATCTTAGTGGAAAAAATAGTCAAAAAGTGTTTCTTTGCAATTTTATTTTTATCAAATCTCGAACAATAATTCTTCCTCACTTCCCACTCACCTCTCCTCCATCCTCTTCAAAACCCTCCCTTACATTCATCGAAAGAAAAACTCCTCCTCCGTCCTCTCCCCTTCTCCGAATTACATTTGACAAGAAGCCTGAAGATTCTCCATTGTCAGTTAGCCTGCCCTGCGAGCGCGCGTCGTGGTCGATATGGGCGATGAGGGGAGAAGAGAGCGGGGCGCTGCAGTAGTGGCACGAGAAGTTGTCTTTCGCCATGACTTCTCGCTTCAGCCAGTTGTCGATGGAGCGTTTGCTTAAATAGATGCGGTGGAGTTTGTCTTCGGTGGCCATGGGGTTCTCCTTTTAAAAATTTTTGTTCCCTCGTTTCATCGTGATCGATGAAAGCCAAGCCATCTTAAACCGTTTGTCAAGTTTGTCAAATTTATTTGATGAAAATTTGAAAAATTCTTGACAGGGGTTGGACGCTCGGCTATATAAAGGATATGCACAAACTTCAAAAGGCCCTTTTAGAGTTGGTTTCCAAGCGCGATCTGGCCGGCATGACGCTTCGGGAGATCGGTGAGTTCATCGGCGAGCCCCATCCGCAAAAAATTAAACATCATTTAGGTCAGCTGAAGGCGAAAGGTTTTTTAAGCGCGGAGAATCAGCCCGTGGGCGCTTCCGCAGGAAAGATCAAAGTCAGTCCCTTGGGTTTTTTATCCATCCCCATCCTCGGCGCGGCCAATTGCGGCGAGGCCCAGTTGTTTGCGGATGAGTTTTTCGAAGGCTATTTGCAAGTGTCGCCCAGCATGGTGCCCAAGCGAAAAGAATTGTTCGCCGTGAAAGCGGTGGGAAGCTCGATGAACCGTGCGAACGTGGAGGGAAAGACGATTGATGAAGGAGATTACGTCATCGTCGACCGCGGCGAAACGAAGCCGAAAGACGGCGACTACGTGCTTTCCATCGTGGGCGGGCAAGCGAACATCAAAAGGTTCGTGAAAGACACGGCTAACAAGCAGATCCTTCTTCTATCGGAATCTTCGCAAGATCTACCTCCCATCTACATCCACTTTAAAGATCTGTCTCACTATCACGTGAACGGAAAAGTGGTGCAGGTGATCAAAAAGCCGCCGATGCGGAATTGAAATTCTAAGGGAATCCCCCACCTTTAAATCAGTTTTCTCCCGATTGTTTGAAAAACTTCCTTTGAATAAACTCTCTACCGTTAAGTTCCCTCCGTTCTAGCTGAACGTGATGGGAGGGGTTATTTCAATTTTAAAAAAGGAGCGGTCGATGAAAGCGATTTCTTCTCGAAGGAAAGTTTCGATTTTTTTGTGGGCGGTCTTTTGCTTCTCTTTTCTTTCCGTTTTCGCGCAGAAGGCGAGAGCCGACGTGAAATGCGGCTTGGATTTCACGCTCAAAAGTTGGTCCGTTTTCTACAAATCGGGCAAAGGCACGGGAACCCTTTCTTGCGACAACGGGCAAAGGGCTAAAGTGAAAATTCGCACGCAAGGTGGCGGCATTACTTTCGGCAAGAGCACGATCAAGGGCCACGGCGATTTCTCGCCGGTGGGTAGCATGAAAGAACTTTACGGAAGTTATTCTGAGGCCGAAGGGCACGCGGGTGTCGTCAAATCGGCCAGCGGACACACCTTGGGGAAAGACGGCATTTCGATGAATTTGACGGGCAGCGGAACGGGCGTCGATATCGGCTTCAATTTCGGCAGTTTCAAGATCAAACATTGGAACGAGTGAAGAAGAGGGAGAGATGGCGAAAAAATCCTTTTCAGTACGATTAGGCGTTTTTCTATTTTTTCTCCTCCTTTGTTTCTTTGCCGCTTGGGTGGGGGGACGCTCCACTTATCCTGAAATCACCGGGTGGTATGCCGCTCTCAAACGCCCTTCCTTCGGACCGCCCAATTGGATGTTTGGGCCCGTCTGGACCGTATTATATCTCATGATGGCCATGGCCGCCTGGGGGGTATGGGACAAGGTAGGGGTGCGCCAAGCGCGCGGGGCGCTCTTGTGTTTTTTCATCCAATTGGTTCTTAACGCCATATGGCCCTCCCTGTTTTTTGGAATGCACCGGCCCGATTGGGCCCTCTTCGAGATCTTCTTCCTTTGGCTCGCTATCGGCCTCACTTTTTTGTTCTTTTTTCACCTTCGTCCCGGAGCGGCCTATTTGCTTTTGCCTTATTGGGCCTGGGTGAGTTTCGCTGCCGTTCTGAACCTCGGCTATTACCGATTGAATCCCCTTTAGACTTTTTCCTGGAAACGCGAGGCCACAAAGGTCAAGATAAGGCCCATGAAAAAGATATTTGTCCTCTTTCTCCTTCTTTTCCTGACTTCCTCGCAAGGATGGTCCGCGGTAAAAACCCAAGTCGTCAATTATCAGTACGGCGGCACCACGATGAAAGGTTACCTGGCCTGGGATGACGCCGTGTCGGGCAAACGTCCCGGCATCTTGGTCGTCCACGAGTTTTGGGGCTTAAACGACTACGCCCGCCAGCGCGCCGAACAGCTCGCCAAAATGGGATACGTGGCCTTGGCCGCCGACATGTACGGCGACGGCAAGTCGAGCATGCATCCCGAAGAAGCCCAGAGCATGATGCAAGAAGTGCGCAGCAATATTAAAACATGGGTGGGGCGCGCGACCGCGGCTTTGCAGGTTTTAAAAGACAACCCGAATGTCGATCCCCAAAAGCTCGCCGCCATCGGTTATTGCTTCGGCGGCGCGACGGCCCTGCAACTCGCCTACAGCGGGGCGGATCTTAAGGCGGCGGTGAGTTTTCACGGCTCGTTACCCATCCCCGACTCCACGCAGGCCATCAAGGCGCGCCTCCTCATTATGCAGGGGGCGGACGATCCTTTCGTGCCCGCGGATGTCATCCAAAAACTGAAAGACACGCTCGCCCAAGGCAAGGTGAGTTATCGATTCATCTCTTATCCCGGGGCGGGTCACAGTTTCACCGTGCCCGATGCGGAGATGAAAATGAAGATGAAGGGCGTCGCCTACAACGCCGAGGCCGATAAGCTTTCGTGGCAAGAGATGACGAAGCTTTTTCAGGAAGTGTTTAAGGCCGGCAAGTGACCGTTTTTTTCTTCCGCCACCACGCCACTAAAATAAACCCCAAAACTAAAAGGGAATAATTGGTGACCATAAACCACGGCCGCGACCACGGCATGCCGTTTACGAAGGGCGTGGGAAACGGCCAGAGGAAGGGCGTGGGAAAAAAACGCGAGCTGTGGAGCGGGATATCGCAAAGGATGTGCAAGCCCCAGGCGCAAAAGATCCACACGGGTTTCCGGAAGATCGCCCAAAGAAGGAGGAAGGCCACCGTCCAAACGACCAAGCTATGGGTGACGTTGTATGCGGCGAAGACGTAAGGGGGAATCGCCTCCAGTGCCGGCGCCCTCAACCCTGGGGCGTGGGGGAGTGGCGGAAAGCCGTGGAAAGCCCAGTTTAAAAAGAAGGGGCCGAACGAAATAAGATCGGGCGCCATGCCGAGCAACAACGCCCAGAAAAAGAACCGGCGCTTGCCGAACAGCAGGCCGCCCCAGAGACCGTGAGAGAGAACGTCCATGGTTTCAAAAATCCTCCGAAAGACAATCTAGGATACTTTTCGAAAGGAAGCCATGGTTTCTCTTTTTAATCCTTCGCAAAATTTAGCGGCGCGGGGCAGGGGCGCCGCCCATGGGAATCGAGAGCGTGAGGACGGGATAAATCATTACGTTTCCGGCCGGTCTGTCGGGCCTGACTTCCACTCCGCTGCCGATCGAAGAAGACCCCCCTAAATATAAGCGGGCGGAATCTAAGAGCTGACCGCAAACCGGCACTTCCGTCACTCCCATTCCGTTTTGTCGGGCCAAATCGTTGGCGGCTTGTTGAAGGGCGGCGGACTGACGGCATTGGGAAAGAACGTCGGGGGGATTTCCGATTTGGAAAAACGAATGGGGTGCGGCCGGATGGTTCGCCGCCTGAATCCTATTTTGGAAAACCTGCACCGCGGCGCTCAAGCTCGTGACGGAATCGAAAGAAGAAATTCGCAGGGTGTTTTTTAAGGCTTCCCAGGCTTGGCGATCGACGTGATTTTGGGGGAGCCGTTGAAGGGAGTTGGTTGGGTAGTCGTGGCCGTTGATGGTGACTTGTTCGTTGCGGTCGAGGCGGCCGTTTCCGTTAGAATCGTGAAGGGTGATGATGGAGTTTTGATTAGCGGGGACGTTAAAGATGAAGTCACTCATATCTCTCTCCTTAGAGAACGAGTGCCCCGATGAGGAATTATCGGCTTTCTTAGTGAAGAGGTGCGGCTTTTTTCAAAGCCGAAAGAAAGCTTAGAAAAGAGAGTAAAAAGATGTGAAGGACTTCCTATTGAAGTAAAACGGCCTTATTTTAATCCTTTTGTAAAATTTACATCCTTCCGGCACAGACACCGAAGTTGCAAGTATCTTCGACCGTGCGGGGATCATGGTCGTCGCAGGTCGTTCCCGCCGGCAATAAATGGCAAGTGTCGTCGCAACACGAGCCGGGAGTGGGGTCATCGCATTGCTCGGGCGGATCCTCAAGCCCGTTTCCGCAAACAGGGACGTAAGGCTCATTCACCACATCCGCGACGCTTGTCTCCGCCTCGGCAGAAGCGTCAGTTACGGCCGTATCCGAAGCGCCCGCTTCCGCATCCGTTTCTGCGGAAGACTCGCGAACGGTATCCGTGAAGCCCGCTTCCGCATTGCTTTGCGCGGGAGATTCATTTTCCAGGGCGGTTCTGGCCCCGCAACCCGTCAATCCGGAGAGAAGGATGGCGGGGAGGGCGATCGGGAGAAGAGCTCCTGTCAGCATCCTCTCCCAAACGGGAATATCGAAATCGGTGAAATAATCCCAGTAGCTCCGGGAGGCGACGGGTGACGTGTTCCTGTTTGAGGCATTTCGAGAAGCCATCGGCGAAGGGCCGAAAAGGGAAGACGAATTCGCTCTAGAGGCGGTTGGTGATTGCAAGGATCGTGAAAAGTTTTCCGCTGCGCGCAGAGAGCTTCCGCAAGGTAGCACGCGGATTTCGCAGATTCCTAAAGAGGTGTCTTCAAAATAAATGCGTTTGGGTTCTCCGCAAAGCCGGGAGACATTCTCGTCCTCGTTATTAGGAGAAGGTGAAGGGTTTCGAAGGCTTTGTGAAGAAATCGAGATGGGCGCGGCATCCATGAAAAACTCCTGGCTGCGCGCGTGCCCCGGCGAGTTAGGAAGATTATCGGCGTTTCGGCGATCAGGTTGCTTTTTACTTCATCCTCTTATGAAACTTAAAGATGCTTAAACCGACGATGAACACCGCCATGCCGGCGAGGGGGATCGCCTGGTCCAAGAGGTCCGCGAAGCCCAAGCCCTTGAGCACGATGCCGCGGACGATTTTGAGATAATAGGTGAGCGGAATGATCTGCCCCAAATAAAAGATCGCCTTCGGCATGGCCTCGCGCGGAAAGATGAAGCCCGAAAGCAAGATGGAAGGCGCCGCGAAGAACATCACGATCTGCCCCGCCTGTTGTTGGTTGGAGGCGACGGTGGAGGCGAAAAGGCCCAATCCCAAACAGACGGTGATGAAGAGGAGGGTTAGGGTGAAGAGCGTGAACGGGCTTCCCCTCAAGGGCACGTGAAAGAGGAAGCGCGCGGTGGTGAGCACCGTCACCCCGATGAAGATGCCGATGAACACATAGGGGATCAGCTTGCCCACGATGAATTGGTAGGGGCGAATGGGAGTGACGAGCAGCTGCTCCAGGTTGCCTTGTTCCTTCTCGCGCACGATGGCGGTGGCCGTGATCATGGGGATGAGCAACTGGATGAGCAGACCCACCACGCCGGGCACCATGAAGAAGGCGCTTTTAAGATCCGGGTTATACCAAAGCCTCGGCTTGTAATCGATGGGCGAGATTTGGACGGGGATGAGCCCTTCCGTTTGCAGGAAGTTGGTGACGATGGCCTGGCTCGTGTTGAGCGCCGTATTGGCCGGGTTCGAATCCGTTCCGTCGATAAGCATCTGCAACTCCGAAGGCCTGCCCGCCAGCAGGTTCCGCGAGAAGTTGGGCGGAATGTGAAGCCCCGCCTTGGCCCAGCCCCGGTCCAGCGCCTTGCGGACGGCCTCCGGCGACTGCACATACCAATGCACGTCGAAGTAGGCGGACTGCTCGAGGGCGTCGATGAGGCGGCGGCTTAAAGGGCTTTGGTCTTCGTTGTAGACGATGGTCGCCATGTGCTTCACGTCGGTGTTGATGCCGTAGCCGTAGATCATCAACTGCATCACCGGCATGAGCACGATGAGCATGAGGGTGCGCGGATCCCGGAAGATCTGCGTGAATTCTTTCCGCATCACCGCCCTAATTCTGCCCATCGGTTTCCTCCGTTAAGGTGGCGAAGACGTCTTCTAGGGAAGGCGCGATCGGTTTGATGGATTGGATATGGATGCCGTGCTCCTGGGCCGCCCGGTAGAGGGAGGGCGTGATATCTTTTTCCGTCTCGAAGTTGAGGTGCAGGGTGGTGCCGTAAGCCGTGATTCCGGTGACGCCCGGTAGCGCCGAAAAATAGCGGGACGCCTTCATCAGCGGTTGGCATTCGATCTCCAAGAGTTTGCCCGAGGCATGCGACTTAAGCCCTTCCGGGCTGCCGATGGTGAGCAGCTTGCCTTGGCTAATGACGGCGATCTGGTTGCAGCGCTCGGCTTCTTCCATATAGTGGGTCGTGATGAAAAGGGCGACCCCCGATTCGGCCAATTGATAGAGGATTTCCCACAGGGCGCGGCGCGAGAGCGGGTCGACGCCCGCGGTGGGCTCGTCCAAGAAGAGGATGCGCGGTCGGTGCAGCAGCGCGTTCGCCAGGGCCAGGCGCTGCTTCCATCCGCCGGAAAGCTGGCCCGCCAACTTGTCGCGCCAGCGGTCCAGGTGGGTGAGGGCCATGGTCTCTTCCATACGCTCCCGAAGGAGTCCGTTGGGAATTTGATAGATGCGTCCGTAGAAGAGCATGTTCTCTTCCACGGTGAGGTCCGTGTAGAGGCTGAATTTTTGCGAGACGTAGCCGATGGATTTCTTGATGCTCTCCGGGTCGTGCACCACGTCGAAGCCCGCGACGGTCGCGCTGCCGCCTGTGGGCTCCAGGATGCCGCAGAGCATGCGGATCGTCGTGCTCTTGCCCGCGCCGTTGGGGCCCAGAAAGCCGAAGATCTCCCCGTAGCGAAGCGTGAAGCTGATGCGGTCCACCGCCAGCGCCTTGCCGAAGGCGCGGGATAAATCCTTCACTTCGATGGCGATTTCATGATCCATAAACTTTCTTTATCAGCGGTCTAAAGCCGCCCACCACGCGCTGATGATCCCCTTTTCACCGTCGGTAATGAAGAAGAGAAAATCGTGCATTCCCCTCCATTCGTAGATCAAGGCCTCTTTCGCCTTTTCGATGCCGACGGGCGTTTCGGTGTAATGGATCGAATCGTAGGCCCATTCATAAAGGGGACTTCCCCGCCGAGCCACGCGGTCCGGCTTGCCCATTAATTGAATGATTCTTTTCTCGTTCGCCTTCTCGGCGTCGAGGCATTGCCGTAGCGAATCCATCACGTCCGCTTTATGTTGGTAAAATTCTCCCCAAGGATTGGGCGGTTTCCGGCGACGAAGCGCCTGAAATTCTTTGGAGAGCTCCTCGAGCTTGCCCGAGACGGAGGGCGGACAATCCGCGCGGGAGGAGGCCGGGAGACACAAGACGCCGAGCCATAAAAGCGCCCCGATGAAGACGATTTTTTTAAAAAAAGCGGCCATGATTTTCTTAGTGCGAAGGTTTCGATTCCGCCGAGGAAGATTCTAAATTCAAGCTCACCTCGGCGGTTACTCCCGGCCTTAAATAGGGTTCCGTTTCGTCCAAAGACACTTTCACGGCGAAGGTTTGGGTGACCCGCTCCTCTTCGGTTTGCACGTTGCGCGGGGTGAATTCGGCCTTGGGCGCCACGAAGACGACGCGCCCCTTAAAGGTTCGGGAGAGGCCGTCGAATTTGAGCGTGGCGGGCGCGTTCAGCCGCACTCGGTTGATCATCCCTTCGGGCACGAAGATCTTTACCCAAACTTTCTTGCGGTCGCCCACGACCACCACGGGATTTCCCGCGGCGACCACTTCCCCCGAGTCGTGCACTTTCGTGAGCACCACGCCGTCCACCGGGGAGATGATTTTTTGGTCTTCCAGCGAAAGCTGCGCCTGCTCGACGGATTGGCGCGTGGCGCCTCCCTGTACGGAGAGCTGCTGCAGGCGTTCGTAGTCGCGCTTGTTCTGGTCGTAGCGTTCCAACGTGGCGATGACTTGGCCGTTTTTCACCTCGTCCCCTTCGTCGACGGAGAGCGAAGAAAGCCGCCCCGGCACGCGCGCGCCGACGTCGTGTTCGGTGAATTCCAGGGTGCCGGTGAAGGTGTCGGGTTTGGGCTTCATCCACTGATCGCAGGCGGAGGAGCAGAGGATGAGAAATAAAGCAAAAAAGTGAAGTGAGAATTTTTTTATCATAAAAATTGCTTCGACGACGCTTAGCGCAAACGGTTTCGTAAATCCGAAAATGAAAAACCGTTCGCCCCGAGCGGAGTCGAAGGGTTACTCCGTCAAACTCTCCATCCTTCCCAACGCCCGCGCCAAATTCACCTGCGCCAGACGATAGGTCGCCTTCGCCTCGTTTTGTCGGTCGAGGGCCTGGGCCCAGAGGGCCTTGGCCTCCACCGTTTCCAACTCCGTTCCGCTCCCGATCTTCGAGCGGTCTTGGGCGACGCTCAACTGCTTTTTCGCCGCCGTTTCGTCCGCTTTGGCCGCCTGCCACAGGGCGCGGGCCTTCTTCAACATCTCCTGGGCGCTTAAAATCTTGGCGCTTACTTGTTCCTTCGTGTCCGCCAGGCGGGCCTCGCTCTCGCGGATTTTGCTCGTTGCTTCCTGCACGCGCGCGTGGCGTAGCCCCCCTTTGTAAATAGGGATCGAAAGTTGCGCCCCGTACGAATAAGTGCCGTCGGCCTCTCCCGGGGTCGAACCGCTCGCCCCGTAATCCGCCGTGCCGATGATCTTGGGGTAATATTGCGCCTGGGCGGCTTTTTTCTCCCATTCGTTTTGCACCACCTGGGCGCGGGCCAGTTCGATGTCGGGGTGTCCGTTGAAGGGAAGGGAAGGGTTCTCGAAGATTTTTTCGCTGAAGTCGTTTTTGCCGCGGCTGAAGACGAGGGGCGTTTCCGGGGCGATTCCCAACGCGGCGTTGAGATCCAGACGCCGCTCGCTGGCCTCGGCGATCGCTTGGGTGAGCAGGCTCTTTTGATCGGCGAGTTCCGAGTTCAGCTGGGTGGCTTCCAGTTCGGTGCCCAGCCCCAAGGCGAGGCGGGTACGGGCTAGACGGGCCCGGTCCTCGGACCGTTTCAAGAGAGCCCTGGCGAGCGCGATGGCGTCTTGGGCCCTTTCCGCATTCACGTAGAGCGTGGCGACGAGCGAGAGGGCGTCCTGCTGGGTTTTGCGCAGATTCGCCTGAGACAAGCGCTCCCCCGCGTGGGAAGAACGGAGTCTTTCGATGGCCTCCGGATCCAAAATGGTTTGGGTGAGCGAGACGCGGGCGTCGAAAGTATTAAAGGGTCCTACTAGGCTGCTGAAGCCGGGCAGCGGGATATCGATGCCCATCGATTTTAAATTGACCGTTTTGCGCTGTTCGTAGGCTCGGCCGTCCAGTTGAGGTAAGAGGACCGCCCGGGCCTGGGAGATGCGGGTAAGCGCCTGCTGCACCCGCTCGTGGGCGACGATGACTTCGACGTGGCGTTCTTGGGCAATCTTTAAGGCCTCTTGAAAACTTAAGTTGAGGGGAGCGAGCGAAGGGGCGGAATAGGACGGACACGAGAGGAAAAAAAACAACCCGCCGAAAACCCAGAAAAGCCGCGTTTTGAGAAGGAGACGGGGCATGGAATTTGTACATATCAGGCGTTTAGCGGGGATTCCACTTCTTTTCGGAAAATCTTCGAAGATCTCTTGCCCAGGGGCGTTCTTTGGTTTTAGCATGGTTCGGAAGTGTTAACCCTAGGAGGATGCAATGTTTACCGTCTACGGAGTTTACGGCTCGCCTTATTTCCGCAAAGTCTTGGTTGTGCTCTCTGAAAAAGACCTTTCTTATGAAGTGGAAAACGTCATTCCTTTAAACGTCAGCGCCGAATTTAAAAAAATCAGTCCTTTAGGCAAAATTCCCGCCTTTCGCGACGGGGATAAAACCTTGCCAGACTCTTCCATTATCTCCGCCTATCTGGAAAAGAAGCATCCGGAAAAATCGCTTTATCCTTCCGATCCCTATGAATACGCCCGCGCCCTGTGGTTTGAGGAATACGGCGACACCGCCTTGATGCAGGTGATCGGTGCCAAGATTTTCTTCCCCAAAATCATCGGCCCCTTGTTTATGCAAAAACCCCTCGATGAAGCGGGGAAGGCGGCCATCGAAAAGGCCGTCGCCGAAGACCTGCCGCCCCTTTTCGATTATTTGGAGGGAGAGTTAAAGGAGGGGGCCTTCCTCGTCGGCGACCGCTTCACCATCGGCGACGTCGGCATCGCTTCGCCTTTCGTCAACCTCCTCATTGCCGGCTACGGGGTGGATGAGAAACGCTGGCCTAAGCTTTCCCGTTATTTAAAAAAGATATGGGAGCGTCCTTCCTTTAAGGATGTCATCGAAAAAGAGAAGAAAACCTTTTCCCGTTAACTCTCGGGGAATCCGATAACAGGAGGTTTTTATGTCCTTCGCCCTCGTCTTACTGGCGGTGTTGATTCTTTTGGCCGCGCTTTATCTCGGCAAGGCATATTGGGGCTGGGTCTTGGCGGGCATGGCGCTTTTGGGGGCTTGGTCCCATCACGGCGTTTCCTCGGTCTTGGCCTTTCGAGTCGTTTTCGGGGTTTTCGCGGCGCTGGCCCTTCTTTTCGGCCTTCCTTTCCTCCGCCGCAATCTCGTCACCCGTTTCATCCTGCCGATCTTGGCGAAGGCGCTTCCGAAGATGGGCGAAACCGAGCGCGTCGCCTTGGATGCGGGCACCGTGTGGTGGGACGGCGATCTTTTCTCGGGCGACCCCGATTGGAAGAAGCTCATGGACTTTCCCATGAAGGACCTCTCCGACAAGGAAAAGGCTTTCTTGAGCGGACCCGTCGAAGAACTTTGCCGGATGCTCGACGAGTGGAAAGTGATTCAAGAGCGCGATTTGCCCCCCGAGATCTGGGATTTTATTAAAAAGCACCGTTTCATGGGCATGATCATCCCCGAGTCTTACGGCGGCTTGGAATTTTCCGCCTACGCCCACGCCCAGGTCGTCACCAAGCTCTCCAGCCGTTCCGCTGTGGCGGCGGTCACCGTGATGGTGCCCAACTCGCTGGGGCCAGCGGAACTGCTCCTGCGCTACGGCACCGACGAGCAGAAAAAATATTACCTGCCCCGTTTGGCCACGGGCGACGAGATTCCCTGCTTCGCGCTCACCGGGCCCGAGGCGGGCAGCGACGCGGCGGCCACGCAAAGCACCGGCGTCGTCTGCCGTGGCACTTACGACGGGAAAGAAGTGCTGGGCATGCGGCTGCATTGGACGAAGCGCTACATCACCTTGGCGCCCGTCTCCACCGTGATCGGCCTCGCCTTTCAACTGAAAGATCCCGATCATCTGCTCGGAAATCAAGAAGAGGTAGGCATCACCTGCGCGCTCATCCCTTCTCACTTGCCCGGCGTCGACATCAGCGAGCGCCACGACCCCATGGGCGTGCCGTTTCAGAACGGGCCCACCTTCGGCCACGACGTGTTCGTCCCCTTGGATTTCATCATCGGCGGTCCCTCCATGGCCGGCAAGGGCTGGCGGATGTTGATGGAAAGCTTAGGAGCGGGGCGCGGCATCTCGCTGCCGTCTTTGGCGGTGGGCGGCGCCCAACTCGCCACGCGCAGCGTGGGCGCTTACGCCACGGTTCGCGAACAGTTCGACACGCCCATCGGCCGCTTCGAGGGCATCGAAGAACCCTTGGCTCGCATCGGCGGTTACACCTATTTCATGACGGGCGTGCGGCGCATGACCTTGGGCGCCATCGACGCGGGCGAGCAGCCGGCGGTGATCACCGCCATCGTGAAGGCATACTTAACCGAGCTCATGCGCCACGTGGTGAACGACGCCATGGATATTCGCGCCGGTTCCGGCATCATCCAAGGGCCCCGCAACGTGCTTGGCCATCTCTACAAGGCCGTGCCCATCGGCATCACGGTGGAAGGTGCCAATATTCTTACCCGCTCGATGATCATCTACGGGCAGGGAGCCATCCGTTGCCATCCTTTCGTACAGCATGAAATGCGCTCCGTCGCGGACGGAGATTTGACCAAGTTCGATCGTTCTTTTTTCGGTCACGTGAATTTCGTCTTCAAGAACGCGGTTCGTTCTTTCTTTCTCGGTCTGACGAACGGCGCGATCGCGCGCCCCGCGTTTTCGGGGCCCATCGGCCGCTATTTCGGCCACTTCACCCGCATGAGCAGCGCCTTCGCCATCTTGTCGGACACGGCGATGGCCACCTTGGGCGGGGGCTTGAAACGCCGCGAAAAAATCAGCGGACGCCTGGCCGACGCGCTTGCTTGGATGTACATCGCCTCGGGGGCCTTGAAGAAGTTTCACGACGAAGGCCTGCCCGAGAGAGACGTCTGCATCGTGCGTTGGTCGTGCGAACACGCGCTCTTTCAGATTCAAACCGCCATGCAGGGGATTCTCGATAATCTTCCTCTTCGCCCCGCGGCTTGGATCCTGAAATGTCTTATTTTTCCTTGGGGGGCGCGACGCCGTCCTCCCAGCGATAAGTTGGGCGCGGCGGTGGCCCGCAGCCTTCTCGAAGACCGCGAGGAACGCATTCATTTAACGCCGGATATCTTCATTCCTCCTCCCACCGAAGAGGGTTTGGGCCATCTGGAAGAAGCGCTCGACAAGGCGGTGGAGGCCCTGGCCGTCGAAACCCAGGTCCGCGACGCGGTGCGGGCGGGCAAGCTCGACAAGGCGCCGGGCAACCTTTTAGTGAAAAACGCCCTCAAGGCGGGCCTCATTACCCAAGAGCAGTACCAGAAAGTGAAGGAGGCGAAAGAGCTGCAGAATGAGGTAATTCAGGTGGATGCGTTTAATAAGGAATTGTTCAAACAGTTGAGGAGTTAAGAGAAGGCAAAACCTGCCGAATCCCCCGATGTTTTTCCCCCTTGCGCATCGGGATCAAAACTCGCTAGAAAGCTTTTTCGCCAGGTCCCACGCAAAGAAGGCCTACGAACCCCGCCAGATCCGGAAGGAAGCAACGGTAGTAGAATCCTGATTGTGCCGTGGGGAACCCCTCCTTCGGGAGGGGGTGCCTGGTTTATTCCTTGAGGATGAGGGCCCCCGGATGTCCTATCAAGTTTTAGCCCGAAAATACCGCCCCCAGACCTTCGACGAAGTGGTTGGGCAAGAGGCCGTGGTGGCCACCTTGAAGAATGCGATCGCATCGAATCGCCTTCACCACGCTTACCTTTTCGCGGGAGCCCGGGGCATTGGCAAGACTTCGCTGGCCCGGATTTTCGCCAAGGCGATCAACTGCGAGAAAGGGCCGACGGCCGCCCCTTGCAACCAATGCAGCCTGTGTAAAGAAATTACCGAAGGGACTTCCCTCGACGTCCACGAGATCGACGGAGCCTCCAATACCTCGGTGGAGGACGTGCGCGAGCTCCGCGAAGGCCTGAAATACCTTCCCGCCGCGGCCCGCAAGAAAATCTACATCATCGACGAAGTGCACATGCTCTCGGGCAGCGCCTTCAACGCCTTGCTCAAAACCCTCGAAGAACCGCCGCCCCACGTGCTTTTCTTTTTCGCCACGACGGAAGTGCACAAGATTCCCGCGACCATTCTCTCGCGCTGCCAGCGTTTCGACCTGCGCCGCATCCCATCCGAGCAGCTCTTGGCCCAACTCACCAAGATCTGCGAGCGGGAAAAAATCAAGCCCGACACCGACGCCCTCCTCATGATCGGCCGTGAGGCGGAAGGATCTCTGCGCGACGCGCAAAGTCTGCTCGACCAGGCCATCGCCTACTCGGGCGGTAATTTAAATGCGGCCCTCGTTTCCTCCATGTTGGGTTTGGTGAACACCTCGCATGTCCACCAAATCACCGAGGCGGTGCTCAACGGGGAAACCCAAAAGGCCCTGCAGACCGCCCAAGAGATTTACGAGAAGGGGCACGACCTCAAACAATTCGCCATTCAGTGGCTCACCCATTGGCGGCATCTTTTCATTTACCGAACCACCGGAAGCGACAAGGCCTTGCCGGACCTCACCGAGACGGAACGCACCGAGGTGAGGAAGAAGGCGGACCAGGCCTCCGTCACGGTGCTCGATATCGGGTTTCATTACCTGCACCGGGGCGTGGAAGAGATCGCGCGGAGCGAGTTTCCGAAAATCTTGCTCGACGTGCTGGTGGTGCGTTTGTCGAACGCTTCCGAGTTGAAGGGGCTGCAGCAGATTCTCGAACAATTGCAAAACCCCAACGCCCTTTCGGCGCCGACCGCGCCTGCGGCCGCCGCTCGGCCGAACCCTTCGCCCGTTTCGGAGGCGAAAGAAAGCGTTTCGCGGCCGTCTTCTCCCGTCCAATCTCCGGCGGCTTCCCCTGCGGGAGGCTCCTTAAAGGCTTTCATCCAGCACGTGATGTCCAAACGCCCCCAAGTCGGTTCTCTCCTCGGCCACGTGAAGGCCTCGGGGCGTCTTGACGACGTGCTTCTCCTGCAGTTGGAGCCCGGCGGCATTTGGTTCGACATGCTCAAAGACCGACAGGCCCAATTGGAAGAGATGGCCCAGGAATTTTTCGGCAAGAAGATGAGGGTGGTGATTCAAGATACCCCGCTCCCCGAAGGGCAGGGGGAAGTGATGGAAATGGCGGCTTCCAAGAAGGGATCCGACCCCATCGTGAATTCCGCCCTGAATATTTTAAACGCGCGAATCGAAGAGGTGAATTAAATGAACATTCAAAAAATGATGAAGCAAGCTCAAGAGATGCAGAAACAAATGATGAAACAGCAAGAGGAACTCGCGAAGAAAACCTTCGAAGCCTCGAGCGGGGGCGGCATGGTCACCGCGGTGGTGAGCGGAAAGAACGACCTGGTTTCGCTGAAAATCGAGAAAGAAGTCGTGAGCCCCGACGACGTCGGAATGCTGCAAGATCTCATCATCGCCGCCGTCAATGAAGCGCAAGGACGCGCCCGCGAGGCCGTCGAGAGCGAAATGAGCGGCCTCATGGGATCGATGGGCGTAAAGATGCCCGGCCTGTTTTAACCATGTCTTCTCCCTTAGACCGACTGATCCAAGATTTATCGCGCCTTCCCGGAATCGGGGAGAAAACAGCCACGCGGCTCGCCTTCTTCATCCTTCGCTCCCCGAAGGCCTACGCGGAAGGGCTCTCTCAAACTTTGCGCGAGGTGGTGAACGAAATCCGCTTTTGCAGCACCTGCCAAAACTTCACCCAGGCCGATCCCTGTAAGATTTGCGCCGATCCCGCCCGCGACCGGAGCATCTTGCTCGTCGTCGAGGGCCCCCAAGAAATGCGCTCCATCGAACAAGGGAGAAGCTTTAAGGGCCTCTACCATATCTTGCACGGCGCCCTCTCCCCGCTCGACCGCGTGGGGCCCGAAGACTTAAAGATCAAAGAATTATTGATTCGGCTCTCCGAAGGGCCGATCCGCGAAGTGATTCTCGCCACCAACACCCACGTGGAAGGGGAGGCGACGGCGCTTTACCTCATTAAACTCATCAAACCTTTAGGAATCCGCTTAAGCCGCATCGCTTCCGGCATACCTGTCGGCGGCGACCTCGAATACGTCGACTCGATGACCCTCCAGCGGGCGATCGAGGGAAGGCGGGAGGTATAGGGAAACTGCCCTAAACAGGGCAGCTTCCCTTTTCTCTACTCTTAAGGTCCTTTCGTTAAATTGCAAGACGGATCGTTGAAACATGCGGGATCGGCGCAATCGGCGAGCCCATTCTTGTCGTCATCCACTCCATTGCCACAGATTTCGACCAATCGGATGTTGCAAGACGGATCGGTGGAACATGCGGGATCGGCGCAGTCGGTGAGCCCGTTCTTGTCGTCATCCACTCCATTGCCACAGATTTCGACTAATCGGATGTTGCAAGACGGATCGGTGGAACATGCGGGATCGGCGCAGTCGGTGAGCCCGTTCTTGTCGTCATCCACTCCGTTCCCGCAGATTTCCACCAACTGGATATTGCAGGACGGATCGGTGGAACATGCAGGATCGGCGCAGTCGGTGAGCCCGTTGTTGTTGTCGTCGATGCCGTTATTGCAGATTTCCGGAGGGGAAACGTCTGCGGTAAAAGTGATTTTATTGTCATTGGGGTTCGGATCATTCAGGGGACTCGTGACGATGGCGTCTTCGGAGAAGTGGCCTTCCACTTGGTATTGTTTGACGACCGTAATATCCGAGAAACTCACGGACGCCATATCGAGCGTGCAGATAACGGCATCCGTGTTGGTTTTGCAGACGTCTCCCTTATCGGATTGCACGGAAAGCACGGTTAAGCCCCTGAGAATCGGGCTCGTGAACGTGGCGGTGGTCGACGCCGGCCCGGCGTTGATGACGTGATAGGTGACGATTACTTTGTCGCCCACGCTGGCTGATAGGCTTTCCGGCTTGGCGGTGACGTTCAAGTCTGCGTCGCAGAAGGCCGTGCAGTCGGGATCTCCGCAGTCGACGAATCCGTCGCAGTCGTTGTCTTTGCCGTCCGAGCAAGAGGCCGCGTCGTTTTCGGGCGCGGGCGTGCAGACGTCATTGTCTACGATGGTGACGGTGGCGTTCGGGGTGAGCGGTTTCCCGTTGGCGTCCGCCATTTGCACGGAGAAGGAACGGTCGCCGTCGGAGATTTCGTTGTCGATGATGCCGATCGACACGTTTTGACTGAGCTCACCCGCCGCGAAATTTACGGTCGTTGAAACGGGGAGGTAGTCTTTGTCGGCTTTCGCCGTTCCGTCGATCGTTGATACCACGACGGAGGCCGCTTGAGAGGCATTGCTGCGGTTGGCCGTTACCATGACGGCCCTTCCGTTCTCGGCGACCGAGTATTGGTTCATGCTCCAAGTGTAGGTCGTCGCGGCCGCTTGAATATTGATGACATTCGAAGTCGCGCTCGAGGTGGCGCCGTTGCTTGTCGCCACTGTCGTCGTGACGGCCATCTGCCCTTGGGTGAATCCCTGGTTGAGCGTGGCGACGGTATCCGTTTCGATCACCGATTGTGTATTCGGCGCGATCGATATGGGACAAGCCGTCGATCCGTCTCGGCCTTGCGTGCATTGCCGGATGGCGACGCCATCCTGCTTGACGGTCACTACTTGGACGACGGCCGAATTATCCGGAGAAACCGCCTTCACCGTATAGATCGCCGTTTGCGCGGATACCTCGGCGGGTGTGGAGATTTCCGTGACAAAAGCGGTCGTCTCGCCTTCGTTGATGACGGCGGGATTGTTGGGGGAATAAGTGATGTTGACTCCCGCCGCTTCCTTCACGGTCGTGGTCAGAGTGCTCGTCGTTGCCTGATAGTTTTGGGCGCTCACGGTCACTGCGGTGACCACGGTGCCCGTTTGGTTGGCCTTGTAGGTGACGCTGATCACCGCGGTTGCCTGGCTCTTCACCGTGCCCAAGGTGTAGGTAACGCCGGTGCGGTCGACGAGCGCGTCTCCTTGGGAGGCGGTCGCGGAAATGATTGTTACGTCGCTGCCGTCGGGCGAGGAGAAATCGAGCCGGGTTTCGGCGGCGACCATGTCCGCGCGGCCCTTGTTGCTGATCGAGACGGTATAGGTGATTTCATCTCCGACCCTGATTTCCGTCGGCGAATTGCCGAAGGAAATGGCGGGGCCCGAGGCGGCTTCAGCCACGTTGGTGTTCAGGATGACCGTGTTGTTCTGCGGTTTCGGGTCGTTGTCCGCCGGCAGGGAAGCGGTGATTTTATAGGCGCCCGGCAGAGGCCAATAGCTGGGAATGGCGATGGAAACCGTGGCTCCCGCGGGGAGCGGTCCCGTGGAGATGAGGCAGTGGGTTCCCGCGCGGGTCGCATCCGCCGTGCAACCCGGATCCGTCGTCACGATCTCGCCGGAAAAATCCACCGACAACTGGGTGTCGTTGGCCGCGGCGGGACCTAGGTTTGTCACGGTATAAGCGTAGTTCGCGTCGTCGCCGACCATGACGTCCGTCGGGCCATTTCCGCTTAAGGAGAGGTCGGCGCCTACCGCTATGTCGCCTCGAATGATCTTAATGGCGGTAGCGGCGATGGCTGAAATGTTTTTCTCGGCTTGAGAGTAGGTCGCTTGAGCCTGCTGGGTGGTGATGGCGGTGACGTTGGTTTGCGCGACCCGGGCCATTTCCATCATGGCGACCAGTTTCACCTCCACCGTATTTTGCTTCACTTGCTGCGCTTGCGTGGCCTTGGTCAGAACGGCAACGACGTCGGTCGTTTGCTTCAGCGCCGCCGCCTGTTCCTTTACGGCCACCGCTTGAACCGTTTCCGTTTTCTGCCAAGCCGACGCTTGCTGAACGATGGTGGTGACCGCTTGGTACTCGGTTTGCGTCTTGGCGAGGGTGTCGATCGTCGCTTGCGCCTGGGTCACGGCCACGTATTGGTTTTGGGTCGTGTCCCGGATCTGGGTGGCGACGGTCAGGGTGGCCTTCATCGATTCGACCATGGTTTTCGCCATGACGGCGTAGACGATGTCGGCTTTCGCGACCTGTTGGCTGGCGACGACATATTTGGACTGCGCCAAGATGAATTGTCCGATGAAGACCGCCGCCTCGGCGCGGAGCTCGACGGAAGCGAGTTCGACGGGCCTCATTTTCTGAAGGACCGCCTCGAAACGGCGGTCCATCTTATTCAACAGAAAAATCTCTTGGTCCACCGCCACCAAAACCAGTTTGCGGACGCGTTGGTCCTTCCATAATTTGGGGTCTTGTGCGATGGATTTGACCGCGAAAGCCGCGGGTAAGGCAAAATCCTTCGTAAAGGGTTGAAGGGACGTCGCTTCGTCAGGCGTTAAAAGATGGGTTTTGTGCCACGAATCGCAGCGATCCATGTCGTCGTCATCGTTGTCATGAGCGAATACGGACGGCGAGATCGTCAGGCAACTCACCAGATATAATAAGATGAAAAGGAAAAAAAACCGAGGCGTACCCTCCCTCTGAATCTTCATAATCCCCCCCTCTTTTTTAAAGCCGCCCCTCAAGACGGCTAAATCCACCTAAGAATTCTAAAAAAACAAAACCCGCTTTTCCTATGCCGTGGGCGGAAAGCGGGTGATAAAACGACTGCTTGCGTCTTGAATGAAAGGCGTTCTAAGGCAACCCTGCTATCCGTTCAAAATGCCACGGACCAGAAGCTTTGCGTCCCCGGATTGCTCCGTCCGCCCGGCTTCGGCGGATCCGCCGTTTCGTTAAGCGGCGGAGGTTTGCTTTTTTCGAGAACGAAAAAAATCAAATAGCAATTTTGTGATTTGTAAAAAATGGTACGCCTGAAAAAATGGGATGTAAAGATGGATAAAAATTTTTCCGAAAAAAATTTTTTCCCGTGCCAATTTTTTTGTCGCCCCTCCCGAAAATTTTCTGCATTTCTTAGCATTCTCCACTCGTTTTCCCCCTTTCGATTTCAAAAAAGGGACCCCCGGCGGAAGCGGGCGAAATTTTTTCCGTGAAATTCTCCCGGATAAGGCGAAAAAGCGTGGTTTATTTTCTTCGTTGACAGATTCTTACCCGGCTTCCTAGAATTCACGCACTATGTCATTCATCAATTATTCCGATAAAGAGATTAATTTCAAAATCGTCTATTACGGCGCCGCCCTTTCAGGCAAAACCACCTCCCTCGAATACATCCATCAGCGCTCCGAGGGAAAATCCACCAGCAAGCTCACGATCGACACGGGCAATGAGCGCACCTTGTTTTTCGATTTCGTGCCGCTCTTCCTGTCGAACGTGAACGGCTACAAAACCCGTTTTCACCTTTATACGGTCCCCGGTCAGGTTCTTTATGATGATTCCCGGCGTCTCATTCTAAAAGGGGTGGACGGCATCATCTTCGTCGTCGACTCGCTCGTCGAAAAGATGGACGCCAATTTGAAGAGTCTGGAAAACTTGAAGACCAACTTGAACGACGAGGGCCTCGCCATCGACCGCCTTCCCATCGTTTTCCAATACAACAAGCGCGACATGCCCAACACCGCCAATCTGGAGGCGTTGAAGAAACTGATGAACCCCTGGGAGTTTCCCAGTTTCGAAAGCGTGGCGACCAAGGGAGAAGGGGTGTTTGACGCCTTCAAGGAAATCGCCAAGCAGGTAGTGAAGAATCAATCGGTGGAATAGCCTGAAAAGGCGGGATTTAAGAAATGGCGGTTCTACCGCCGAAGCCGTCTTGGTAGCCGTGGGAGAACTCGATTCTCTCCTCGTCGTAGCGCCAGCAATAGTAACCTTCGCCGTTGTCGAAATCGATCAACCAAATTCCCTTCGGATGGGCGCCCAGCTTCGAGATTTTTTCGCTCCACTTGTTCAGAAGGTCTGAAATTTCCCCCTCCACTTGCTTCCATTTCGACTCGTTTTTCTCGAAATGTTTGAGCTTCTCTTCCAGCAAGAGGAATTGGTCGACGGCCTCTTTCGTGATCTTTCTCACCACGGGAAGAAGCTGTTCGGCTTCCTGGATGGAAAAGAGGCGCGGTTGGGTGATTCGGAATACCTCGGCCATTTTATACTCCCTTTAAAGAGTCTAGAACGAGAAAAGGCCAAATAGCAAGACGGGGGAAAGAACACAATCAAAAGGAAAGTCTCTCCTTTTCAAGGCATTTTGGTTGACCCTACCTCGAGCCCATTTTATCGTCGGAACATGTACCGCGTAATCAAGAATTTGAGCTTTTGCTACGGCCACCGCCTCTGGAACTACCAAGGCAAATGCGCCCGTTGCCACGGTCATAATGCCGTGGTCCAGGCCGAATTTTCCTCCGAAAAATTAGACTCCACCGGGATGGTGGTCGATTTCGACGAAATCAAGGCGAAGATCCAAAAATTCTTGGATGAGTCCCTCGATCACAAGATGATTCTGCACCGGCAAGATCCCCTGGCGAAGGTGCTGCAAGATTTCGGCGAGACGGTTTTTTTGACGGAAGAGAACCCCACCGCGGAGCATCTAGCCAAGCTCATTTTCGACCACGCGAAAAAAACGGGGCTTCCCGCCACGAGCGTAAAGGTATGGGAGACGCCCTCATCCTGCGCAGAATACCAGGAGGAGTGAAGAAGATGGGAGTTCGTTTCACCCAAGACGATTTGGACGTTTTCCGGATACCGGGGTTTCAGGAACGTATGGCGGCGATCAAGGGGAAGATTCGGCCCAAACTCGTGGAATTCGGAGAAGAGGCGGGGCCCGCTCTCATGACGCAATTCAAGGCGGAGTTTTTTCCGCATACGGCCAAGCACATGCGTCGCAAGGTAAACCCTCCCGATGAAACCTGGGTCGCGTTGGGGCCTCAGGCGAGAGGCTACAAAGCCTATATTTTCGCTTCCCTTTGCGTCGGCAAGGCGGGCGTGCAAGCGCGGGTGGTGATGAAGGACGAGTCGGAAGACCGTTATCTCTTAGGCGACAATCTCCTTTCGAATTTGAATTTTTTCCAAAAGCACGAAGATTCGCTTTCGGGTTTGGCCGATTATACGAAGCGTGACGCGCGTTATCAGCCTTCCCGCATTTCCAGCCTTACACCCGCCCTCGAAGAAATAGGGAAACGTCTGAAAAGCTTGAAGACGGCGGTGTTCGACGTGGGCCTCGAGCTCAAGCCTACGAGCAAAACCCTTTCCCAAGATTTCTTAAAGGCCGTCGACAAGCTTTATCCCTTCTATCTTTGCGGCCTTCACAAGGGAGTGAAATTGAAATGAAGATTTATACGAAAAAAGGGGATCGAGGGACGACTTTCCTCTTCGGCGGCGGGCCTTATCCCAAAGATGCCGAACGGATTTCCGCCTACGGGGACGTGGACGAGCTGAACAGCGTTTTGGGCTGTGCGATCACGGAAATCAAGGACAAGACCCTGCGGGAAAAGCTTCGAGCGTTACAGGAAGAGCTTTTCATAGTGGGCGCCGAGCTCGCTACGGTGAGTCCGAGCGAAAAGATGAGGGCGGGTTTCGTGGCTGCCCGCCACATCGCCGCTCAGGAAAAGTGGATCGACGAAATCGAGACGAAGCTTCAACCCCTGCAAAAATTCATCTTACCGGGTGGGAGCAAAGGCGCCGCCCTCTTACATTTGGCCCGCACCGTATGCCGCCGGGCCGAACGTTCCGTCGTCACCCTTTCCCACGATCAAGAAGTGAGATCCGAAATTCTCGTTTATTTAAACCGCCTCTCCGACCTGCTTTTCGTTTTGGCCCGCACCGTCAATCTGCTGGAAAAAGAAGAAGATCTCTTTTGGGAAGGGATTTTGAAATAAGCCCGCTTTTTCCTTCCTTGAGACGGGCGGGGTTTGGGCTTATCATTCCCTTCCATGAAAGTTGAAGAACGTCCGCTCCCTCGTATCGTCATCGTCGGTGCCGGTTTCGGCGGATTGCAAACGGCCCGTTCTCTCGCCAAAGTTGACGCTCAAATCACTCTCATTGACCGCAACAACTATCATTTGTTTCAACCGCTCCTCTATCAAGTGGCCACGGCGGGTTTGTCCGCCGGTGATATCGCCGAGCCGGTCCGCGCCATTTTGAAGAAACAGGAGAACGTACGGGTGGTCATGGCGGAAGTTACCCGAATCAACGCGGAAGAAAAACGGGTGGAGACCTCGGAAGGCGAGTTTTTCTTTGACTTCCTAGTGTTGGCGCCGGGTAACCGCTACCAATATTTCGGGCACGACGATTGGAGGGAAATCGCCCCTAGCTTGAAGAGCGTCGAGGAGGCCTTGGAAATCCGCCGCAAGATCCTGCTTGCCTTCGAGCGGGCCGAGATGGAGGAGGATAACGAAAAGAGAAAGGTACTGCTTCAGTTCGTCGTGGTCGGAGGAGGGCCCACCGGCGTCGAGCTTGCCGGGGCCATTGCCGAATTGGCCCACAAGGCGCTCGCCCGTGATTTCCGCCATATGGATCCCACTTCCGCCCGCATTTTTCTCGTGGAGGCGGGGCCGCGCATTTTGGCTGGATTCGATGACTCCTTATCGGAGAAAGCGGAGCAGGAGCTTAAGCGTTTGGGCGTGGAGGTGAAGAAAAATTCCCCCGTGGAAAAAATCGAGGTGGGCGGCATTTGGGCGGGGGGAAGTTTCCTCCCCGCGAAAACGGTGCTTTGGGCCGCCGGCGTTGTGGCGTCGCCGCTCCTCGCTTTCCTTAACGCTCCGAAGGACAAGGGGGGAAGAATTTTGGTGAACCCTGACTTGAGCGTGCCGGGGCATCCTGAGATTTTCCTCATCGGAGATGCGGCGGGCCTTCTCCAAAACGGGAAGCCCTTGCCCGGCTTGGCCCCCGTGGCGTTGCAGCAAGGGCGATATGTGGCGAAGGTGATCGGTAAAAAGATTCGGGGCTCGTTAAACGAAATTCCTCCGTTCCTTTATTTCGACAAAGGCCAATTGGCCACCGTCGGTCGCGCCTTCGCGGTGGCCGAGTTCGGTAAGACGAAAATCGCCGGCTTCTTCGCCTGGCTCGTCTGGTTGTTCGTCCATATCTTCTTCCTCATCGGGCTCGAAAACCGGGTGCTTGTCTTCATCCAATGGGCCTGGGCTTATCTTACCTTTGAGCGGGGTTCGCGGGTAATCCTCCGGGAGGAGGGAAATAAGCAAAAAAAATCCCCTCCTTTGTAAGGAGGGGAAGAGGGAAGTAGAACGTTGGGCGCGAGCTTTAACCTTCTACCCCGCCCTGACCCTCCCCTTGCTAAGGGGAGGGGGATTTGAATTAGGCACGCCTCGCCATGGCCGGTGATTCGGAGAGCGATTTGCCCAAGTATTCTTCTTGGGAAAAGTCGTCCACTTGGATGGCGTCCAAGCGCAGCTCTTCGGCCTTTTTCAGATTGGCCGCTTCCACTTCGCTGATGATGCCCGTCTTGAGGGCTTCTTCGACGAGTTTGGCTCCCTTCATCTTGGGAAGTTTGCGGGATTTCACGGCTTGCCGGATTTTTTTCTCTGTCTCTTCCGCTCCCTTGATGGCCTTGAAGGCGATTTCCAGGCGGCGCAATTGCTCCTTCTCGGCGGTCGGCATGTAGAGGCCCTCCGTCATCCGATCGCGTTGGTTGCCGTCCTTCTGAAGCGCGACGGCGATTTGATGGGTGATGCGGTCTTCCGCGTCGTCCGCCAGGGTGTTGAGATGCGACCAGCTGCGCACCACGCGGTTGAAGAACCAGCCCAGGCCGGGTACTCCGATGTTTTCGAAGATGCCGTCGAAGGCCAGTTGGATTTGGGTAAAGGCGTGTTTGAGACAGTAGTGGACGAAGGGCAGGTCTTCCTTCTTGCGCCCTTCCGCCTCGAAGCGACGCAGCACTGCGAAACCGAGGTACATCCACGAGAGGATGTCCGCGAAGCGTCCGGTGATTTTTTCA
Source organism: bacterium (assembly GCA_046346885.1). Lineage (GTDB taxonomy): Bacteria > UBA10199 > UBA10199 > JADFYH01 > JADFYH01 > JAXMHI01. The sequence goes on from JAXMHI010000003.1 coordinate 231,836, forward strand.
CGCACTTTCAAGCTGCCTCCCAGCGAGCCCATGGCGATGTCGGCCATAATGGCGAAGGTGGCGGAAACCCACGACAGCTTGCGGTAGTAGGTGGCAACCGGACCTCCCACGGGCGAGGGCGCCAGTAATCCGCGCGTGGCGCTCAAGCACACCGCGCGGAAGAGGTTGCGCACCACGTGCCCGATGTGGCCCCAGAAGGCCTTGTCGAAGGCTTTCAGGTCGTTTTTTTCCACCGCCGCCACTTCGTGAAAGGCGAAAGGATGGGCGCGAAGCGCCCCTTGCCCGAAGATGATCAACGTGCGCGTCATGATGTTGGCGCCTTCGACGGTGATGCCGATGGGAGAGGCGATGTAGGGATTGGCGAGCAAGTTGCGCGGCCCTTTCGAGATGCCGCCGCCGCCCAAGATGTCCATGCCGTCGTTGATGATCTTCCGTTGCAGCTCGGTCGAGTTGTATTTCGCCATGGCGGTGACGACCGGAGGTTTGATGCCTTGGTCTAAGGCGCCGCAGGTGAAGCGCCGCGAGGCTTCCAGCAAATAGTTGAAGGCGCCGATACGGGCCAAAGGTTCTTCCACGCCCTCGAACATGCCGATGGAAACGCCGAATTGCTTGCGGATCGAGGAGTGGGCGCTCGCGACGCGGGTGTAGAGTTTCGAGATGCCCGTGCTTTGGGCGGGCAACGAGATGCCGCGGCCGGCGGATAGACATTCCATGAGCATCTTCCAGCCTTGGCCGGCACCTTTGATGCCTCCGACGATGCATTGTTCCGCGTCGACAACGACGTCATTGCCTTGCGTGGGGCAGTTGTAAAAGGGAACGCCCAACGGATCGTGGCGTCGTCCCAACACCACGCCTTTCGTGTTGGAAGGGATGAGGGCGCAGGTGATGCCTAAGTCGGTGCCTTTGCCGAGCAAGTTGTCCGGGTCGTAAAGACGGAAGGCCAACCCCAGCGTGGTCGAGATGGCGGCCAGCGTGATCCAGCGTTTGTTCCAGTTCAGTTTGATTTGGAATTTGCCGCCCTCGCCTTTGAATAAGGTTCCGGAGGCCAAGAGCGATCCCGCGTCGGAGCCGGCGGTCGGCTCGGTGAGAGCGAAACAGGGTATTTCCTCGCCAGTCGCCAGTTTCGGGAGCAACCGTTTTTTCTGCTCGTCGGTGCCGTAGTGGATGAGAAGTTCCGCGGGCCCGAGCGAGTTGGGCACCATGACGGTGATGCAGGCGGGCACGGAACGGCTGGCGAGCTTCATGATCACTTCGCTGTGGGCCAGAGCCGAGAAGCCCAAGCCGCCGTATTCCTTCGGGATGATCATGCCGAAGAATTTTTCCTTCCTCATGATGTCCCAGGCTTCCGGCGGCAGTTCGCGGTCTTCCCATACTTGGTAGTCGTTCACCGAGGCGCAAAGACGGTCGACGGGACCGTTCATGAAGTCTTTTTCTTCCTTCGTAAGCTCCGGGTAGGGCTCGCTCAGCATTTTCTTCAGATCGGGCTTGCCGGAGAAAAGGTCCTTTTCCACCCACACGACCCCCGCTTCCAGGGCGACCCGTTCCGTATCCGAGATTTTCGGCAGAAAGCCTTTCATTAGTTTCATCACGCCGGAGGTGACGATTATCCTCCTTAAGGGAGGCAGGTTGAAGACTGCCATGACGCCTAAGAAGACGTAGAGGACAGGCAGCGGGGCGTGAAAGCCGATGAGCATGGCCGCTCCGGCGAGAGTCCATAAAAAGAGGGGAGACCCGGTGAAGCCCAAGGCTAAGATCACGAGGATCGACCCGGCAATGGCCCAACCGAGATGAGACCCCAAGAAGGATCCGTAAATGGAGTTGAAAAGTTCCACGAAGACCTCCGGTTTAAGAGTGAATCTTTAAGAAAAATTTAGGGTTTAGGGTAAAAATGAATAACTATTCATTTTAATGGAAGAGGTCAAGTGAGATTCGGGTAAAGGGATAAAGGCTGATACCCCTTCGGGATTTTGGTTCCGGGCAGGAACCCGTTATTTCGCCGCCGCTTTCTTCTCGACGACCTCCTGTCGCAAGGGGGTCAGCAGGGAAAGCAGTTCGTCCTTTTCCGCTTTTCCGACCTTGAGCCTGTCCAAGGCCTTCGCAAGATCTTCCAGAAAAGCCGAAAAGTGCGCGTCCGATAAGCCCATGCCTTGGTGGGCGTCCTTCATCGACTTTCCCGTGTACTTACAGGGGCCGCCGGAGGCTTGGCAGATTTGGTCCACCAACTTCGCCTTAAAGGAGGGGAGGTCGGCTTTGACGAAGAATTTACTGATGCGGGAGTCCCCCGCCACGTTGGCGATCCATTGGTCGACCATTTCCACAAGGGTGTCTTTGCCCCCTAAGCGGTTATAAAGGGATTTTTCAGCGCTCGCGGCGTGGGTTGCCTTCTTGGCCGCGGGAGGGGCGGCCTTTTTCTTTTGCTCTTTCGCATCCGTTTTTTGGTTTTTCTTTTGAGCGTGGGAGGCGGCCTCTTTTTTCGCGGCGCTAGCCCCGAAAGAAAGCGGGGAAGCCATCAAAAGAAAGGCGAGGGAAAACGCGATTTTTCGCATAGGTCCTTCTCCTTTTAATTTGGAAGGGCTAAGGGCGTTAAGGCCGTTCGGGCTTGCCAGCTTGCAGGTAGGTGTAACCGTTCATCGTTTCTTCATAAAAATCGACGAGGCTGACGCCCTCTTTCGGCTTGATGTTCCCTTCGCGCACCTGCTGCTCGATCGCCGTCTTCACCTTCTTGGCGAGATCCGTCGGGGCGTATTGCACCCGCGAGAGGACTTTTTCGATCGTGTCGCCGGGAATCACCTCTTCCATGTAAAAGTCCTCGGGGTCTTCGTCGTCGCAGAAGACGTGCACTTCGTTGACCCGGCCGAAGAGGTTGTGCATGTCGCCCATGATGTCTTGGTAGCCGCCGATCAAAAACATGCCGATGAAATAAGGCTCCCCCGGGTTTAAGGGGTGTAGGCTTAAGGTGTCGCGCACGTCGACCAAGTCGATGAAACGGTCGATCTTGCCGTCCGAATCACAGGTGATGTCGATGACCGTCGCCTCGCGAATAGGTTTCTCGTTGAGGCGGTGTACCGGCACCAAGGGAAAGAGCTGGTCGAAGGCCCAGTGGTCGGGAGCCGTTTGGAAAAGGCTGAAGTTGGCCAGGTATTGGTCGGCCATCAGGTCTTTGAGTTTCGAGGTGTCTTCGGGGACGTGCTTTAAGCTTTCGTTGATCTTGATGATGCCGCGGCACAGCTGCCAAAAGAGGCTTTCCACCTTTGCGCGGTCCTCCAAGCTTAAAATACCGAGCTTGAACATCGAAAGGGCTTCTTCTTTTTTCGCCGCGGCTTGGTGAAAATGTTGCAGGGCGTTTTTGGCGTTTAATCCCGACACGAGCTTTTGGAGTTTACGCACCGGTTCCGCTTCTTTTGAGGAAGGAGCGGTTTTTTCAGGCCCGGCGGACCCGTTCGATCCGATCTCGATGCTGCCGAAGACCGACATGATGATGCACGAGTGATGGGCGGTGATGGCGCGTCCCGACTCGCTCGTGATGTTGGGGACGGGCACCTGCTCTTCTTGGCAGATCTGCTGCAGGTTGTTCACTACGTCGTCGACGTACTCTTCGAGGGTATAGTTCATCGAGGAAGAACTCGTGGTGCGGGAACCGTCGTAGTCCACGCCCAAGCCTCCGCCGATGTCGAAGAACTCGATTTTGAAACCCATTTTTTGCAGTTTCGAATAGATGCGCGCCCCTTCCCAAACGGCGTCGCGGACGGTGCCGATGTCGGTGATTTGGCTTCCCACGTGAAAGTGGAAGAGCTTGAGGCAGTTTTCCTTGCCCGCCTCCTTCAAGATTTGCACGGCCTTGATCATTTCGGGCACGGTTAAGCCGAACTTGGCGAAATCGCCGCCGCTCGATTCCCACTTGCCCGTTCCCTTGGTGGTGAGCTTGGCGCGGAAGCCGATGAGGGGTTCCACCTGCATTTCGGCGGCGATGCGCAGGAGCAGGGCAATTCGGAAAGTTTTTCGATGACAACGATGACCTTGCGCCCGAGCTTGCGGCCCAAGAGGGCGAGCCGCATGTAGGCTTCGTCCTTGTATCCGTTGCAGATGGTCAAGGCTTGCGGGTCCGTGTTGAGCGCCAAAACGGTGATGAGCTCTCCCTTGCTGCCCGCTTCCAATCCGAAATGGTAGGGCGCTCCGGCGTCTAAGATTTCTTCCACCACCTCGCGCAGCTGGTTCACTTTAATGGGGTAAACGCCGAAATACTTCCCTTGATAATTATGGTCTTGAATCGACTTGTTGAAGGCTTCGTTGAGCGCCACCACGCGGGAACGGAGAATGTCTTGGAAGCGGATGATGCAGGGGAATCCCAACTTTTTTTCTTGGATGTCCTCGACCACGTCCATTACGTCGATGGTCGGTCCCTCGCGGCCGTAAGGTTGAACGACGAGATTGCCTTTGTCGTTCACGGAGAAATAGCCCGAACCCCAGTTTTCGATGTTGTAATGTTGGATCGATTTAACGTTCGACCATTCCGGCTCCGATGGGGCGGAGACGTCTTTCTTCATTTCCTTGGCGGGGCTCGTTTTCACGGAAGGGTTTTTCTCCTTCGTTCTTAAACGGTTGATTTAAGGATTTTAAAGTCTTTTTAAGAGGTATTTCAATCGTCTTGTCAATAAGTTATTCAAAGTTTAAGGTGAAAAAATGAGTTTATCGACCCTTCAAAGAATAGAACACGTTCTTCAAGAGCGTTTTTCGCCCCTTCATTTGGAAGTGCAAGACGACAGCGCCCGCCATGCGGGCCACGCCGGGGCGCGATCGGGTGCCGGGCATTACCGGGTGGCGATCGTGTCGGAAGTTTTTAAGGGGAAGACGTTGCTTGAACAGCATCGCCTCGTGAAAGAGGCTCTGGGTGATTTATTCGGCTCCCAAATCCACGCCCTGCAATTAAAGACTTCGGCGACCCCTTGAATGATTCCTTTTCAAGAAGGTCGCCGGAAGCCTTTTTTCAGGAGTGAGTCTTGTTTATTCGGAAGAATCGCCGCCTTGGGAGTTGGTGCTGTTGTTCCGGATGAAGTCCGCGGAGGTCTCATGGGACCAGCCGGGGCCGCCCCATTGATAGCCGTCGATTTCCTTCTTTGTATCCGTATTTTCTTTGCCGACCGATTCGAGGTTCGAGCAGATCTGGTTCGCGAAATCGGAAGGGATCAGTCCGCTGCTGATGGCTTGCTTGAATCCCTCTTCTCCCAATTCGCCGTAGAGGACGTCGAAGAAAAGCTGCGCTTGGTCGTTGGTGGTTCCGCCGTTTTTTTGGTCCTGCGTTTTCCATTGTCCCATGGCGTCGGAGGCTTCTTTCCAAAGCTCCTGGCGCTTGCTCGGATCCGTTTCCCCCATCGCTTTGCTCATGGCGGTCAAGACGGGTTTCACGGCGTCCGCTTCGGCGTTGACAGTTTTTTCCGTACCGCTCTTGTCGCGCACCCAATTTTTCATGGTTTCGCGGTCCATTTCCATGTTCTTGAGATAATCACCGCCCCAGCCTAAGCCGTAGGTGCCCGTGTTGGAGGATTTAATATCGCCTGAAATGAGAAAGGCGTCGTCGTCGAATACGTCGTCGGCAAAATCATCCGTCCAACTGAAAGAAAAGGTGCCGATTTTATTGACGCTGTTCGCCACTTTTTGGGAAAGGGTGGTGCGGTCGGTGCCGGAGACGAAATTTTCCGAGCTTTGCGTCCCGGTCGTGATTTTGTTGTCGTCGTTGGCGGCGCTTCCTTTCACGTTGTCGCTGGCGATGTGAAGGGAGGCCACGTGGCTTAAGTCGACGGTATAGCGGGTCGTCTTCCCTTCGTGGACGATGTCGACCACGGCGGAAGCGCCCGATCCGGACACGGTCACCGCGTCGTTCGGGTCTAAAGGAGTAATCGTCACGTTGCCGTCGGTGGTGACTTCGTTTTCAACCCTGTCTTCGGTTTGGTCCGCCGCGGGGGTTAAGTGATAATCCTGGCCCTTTTGCCCTTCGTAATAATTCACTCCGTTTTCCACTTTTGTGGGGGAGTCCCCCGCGTTTTCCTGCCCGCTTTCCGCATCGCCGGTTCCTAAAACCGAATCGGCGTCTTGCCCGAGGGCTTGGGCGATTTCCTGGTATTTTTGAGATTCCGTGGCGACATCTCCGGCCTCGTCGGCGCGAATCGCGTCGCGGATGATGGCGAGCAAATCTTTTTCATTAGGCTTATTAAGGGCGTCCGTTTTGTTCAAAATCTCGAGCCATTGCTGGCGGGTGAGATCGTAGGCGGCTCGGCTCTCCGGGTCTTCTTGATAATTCCCTTCGGTATTTTCCCCCATGGGGTCCGTTCCGTAGTCTTCGTTCTCGTAATCGTCGTAGTTCGTATTTGAATTTTGCGTTGATCCGGTGGAATTGACTGACATCTGACTCTCCTCCTGAAAACGATGCTTCGACCTTTCGTCCTCTCCTTACATCAGCATGGAAGACGAATGGGTTAAGCGTTTGAAAGCCCCATCCAAGGTAGGGAAGCGCTTTTGAGTCATGGCTTCGTCCACTTCCTGATTAAGCGCGTTCAAAATGACGTTGATGGCCTCCGGCGACGCCTTGCTGAAATCGATAAAGTGAAAAGTGTTCTCGATTAAGTTTTCTTGAAGGTCTTGGTTCATGGGGCCTCCCTTTTTATTCCCTTCGCTGAGTTTTTTCTCAGGAAGTACCCTTTAATAAAGCAAGGGAAGTGCCATGATTTTTAAAATAAAAAACAGTGTAATTTCATATCGTTAGTGTTCCGAATCTCTTGTTTTTGTCTTTTTTGAACGAAATGAAAATGCAAAATATATTTTTTTGAAAGAGATGAAGAAGAACCTAGAAAGGTAAAAGGCCTCTTCCTGTTCCTTCCTCACCGATGTGGAAGGAAGTAGAAAGAGGCCTTTAAAGGGTGGGCATGTTTCTGACTTTTGTTGTACACGCGAGTCAGATATTTAATTTTCAAGAACTATATAAAGCAAGGGGGATGCCAAAGATGTTAATTTAAAATAATTAATAAAATCAAATAATTAAAAATGCGCACCTGTTATGAAATGTTTTTTTTGAAGTCTGTGTTTTTTACTTTTTTGCAAAAATGCAAATTGGGTAGATAAAATTGAATTTTTGAACTGATGACCATTTTAGGCGGAAGGCCCAAAAAAAACAACGGGCGGGGTTAAAAACCCCGCCCGTCAGAGGGAAGTCCCACGAAAGGGTAGTTTTCGTGGGAGGCATGGTGAAGCTTGTTATTCGACGTAGGAACCTTTTCCGTTGGAGTCGTATTGGACCATGTTCCAATCTTCGGTAACGGTCTGGGTGTGCTCGTCGTAGGTGCTGTTGTTCAATTCATAGGTTTTGCCGTCCATGGTGATGTAAGACGTCGCACCTTTTTGCTGACCCACCCGGATTTCGTGATCCGGATAAAGTTTGCCGAGAAGGTCGCAATAGCGTTTCAGTACCGGCTCTAAGGCACCGATCACGTCCCCGTTGGGGGTGTTTTGCGAATCGAGCTGAGCGCTCGTAAGATCCGGCAAGGTGCCCTTGTCTAAGAGATACAAGAAGTGCAGGATCTTTCCGTTCGGTGGGAATTTGGGGAATTCGCCCTTGTTGATCGCATCGCGCACTTCGTCCATCGACTTGTAAGAGAAACCCGCCTTCTTGAGGGCGCTCACGAAATCGTCGTCGGAGGCGCCGGTCGCGGTTTCCAGATCGTTGATGATCTTATCCGCTTGTTCGCTGCTCGTGCTCTTTTCGTCCGTGCCCAGTCCCACGCTCGCTTTCGCCGCGTCGGTGCCGCTCACGCTGTTTTCTCCCATGACGTCTAAGGCCACTTCGGTGTCTGGGCCGCCGTGAATCACGAATTTCTCGGTGTGGGCGGCGTCTTTCTTGCCGTCTTTGTAGACGTAGACGGTCCAGGTCTTGGTGTCCTCGTCGTATTCCACCTTCATGGTGTCGGCGTAAGAAGTGCCGTGGATCGTCACTTTGCCGGGGGCGGTGATGTCGTGCTCGGTGTACTTGTCGTCGAAGTTCGCATGGATGTCGCCGCCTTGCGAAGAGTTGTAAGTCGCGGTGGTGCCGTCGAGCTCATCGGGAATCATGTCTTCCGGATAATCAGGGTTCAATGCTTGGCCCGCGCCCACCGAGGAATTGTCGCCGGTGAAACCGAGCTTCGACGCGTTTTCATCGGAGGTGTTGATCGTATGCGGATCTTGCGAATCGCCCAGTTTGCCTAAGAATTCGATGCGGCTCGGGTCGCCCGCGAAATTGATGTGGTCCACCAAGGCCGCGTCGATCGTGATGGTTTCCTTCACCTTGCCCGCGGTCTTGTCTTCCAAGCTGTTGTACACCTTCACCACGTATTCGGCGGGCGGGCCGGCCTCGTATTCCATCGTGTAGTATTCGCTGTTCGAGTTGGGGGTGAGGGTGACGTCTCCGGAGGCCATCACGGTGGTTTTCTTGTCCGTTCCGTCGGCCACGGGAGAGATGTTGAAGCTTTGTCCGTCGTATACACGGGTTCCGCCGTCCATCTTGGTCGGGGGATCGCCCGCTTGCACACTGGAGGCGCTGCCTAATTCGGTCACGTTCACTTTGGAAGCGAGCGCCCCCAAAGAAGGATCCAAGGTGGCTTGCGTGAGGTCGGGAATCTGAAGGTTCAAGCCGAAGCCGTCGCGTTCCACATTGTGGTATTTCAAGGTCTGGGTTTTGCCGTTGCAGGTGTATGTAAGGACGATCATGGTTTTGCCGGGGACGGCGTCATCGGGTTGCGCGGTGATCGTTACATTGGCCGCGTTGGAAGGAACCACCACCGTGTTGTCTTTTTGATAAATATCCACAGTGCGGGTTTCCGTGTCGTTCGCGCCCAATTGGATGTTGGTGCTGGGGCCTTCGTCCGTCACGATGTGCGTGTTGTCCTGGTAGCTGACGGGAAAGGGGAGATTGGATTGCGGATTGTTCGGATCCATCGAAGGGTCCGTCGGCGCGCCGTAAGGATTGCCGTAACCCATTCCACCGTTGGGATCCCACCCGGTGCCCCCCAGGGTGGGATCCATCGCCATTTGAGGATCAATCTGTTGCAGGTAACTCATGGCCATATTCATGTACTGCACCGCTTGCGCATAAGCGGGGGTGCCTTGTTGAAGGTTGGCCATGCTCATTCTTAAGTTTTGGATGTAGCTCATCAGCTGCTGTTCGTAGCCAGCCATGTCCGAATCGATGCTCGACCGGTTGTTGTACTGTCCGTAACTCGACCAAGGGTCGGTCGCACCGCCAGCGGGGTTCGTAGATCCGTAATAATTGTTGGCTGAATCGATACTCATGGGCTCCTCCTGAAAAATCGTTCTTAAAATCAGAACACCCTCTAAGAAAGCAAGCGGGGTGCCAGAGTGGCTGAATTAAAAAAAATAGTAATTTCAAGCACTTGATTTTTTATTGGAAGTGATGATTGTAGTTTTTGAAGAAAATGAATGGTTGTATTTTTCATTTTTGCAAAAAATTGAAAAAAGCTTTCGAGAAGGGGAGGGAAAGTACCTTCAAAAGACGCCTGTTTAGTCGAGAAATTAGGAAGGGACTGAAAAATAAAGACAACTCGTCGACAAGGGGAGTACGATAAAACGGTTGAAGGCTTTTAAGAGGATGAAACTAAATTGGACAGACAAATTTTGGCGGTACACGTGCACCCTTTTCGCGTGGGGGGGAGTGGCACTTCTTTGCGCCTGCAGCGGTGGGATGGGCGGAGGAGCCGCTCCCGTCGGCGTTCCCGGGGGCGGCATTGCGGCGCCTAATCAAGCTTCCCCCACGTTGGATACGGGGACCGTCGCACCATCGTTCGATCCCGTGATCGGGGAGAAGGATGTGGAGTATAAGACGGATGCCAATGTGACCCCCGTCTGCATTTCTTATCCGAATGAAGAGAATAAAGAACAAGTAGACCTGAAGATGAAAATCGAGGGGCATCTACAACATAAAAATCCCCAAACCGATCAATACGAAAATTGCTGCAGCAACCGTGTTTTAAGAATTATCGCGGCGCCTCCTCCTTCACCCAACCCCTTCGCGATTATTGTCGAGAAATATTATGACGTCATGACCCAGGTTGAAGACGGGCAAGAGGGGGCTTTCCATGCGGAATTCACCGTCGATCGCTACGCCACGCTCTATTATTTATTCGCCGATGAAAGCTATAAACCGGCCCCCGGCACCTTGAATCAATTGAACAATTGTATGGGCGACGGATGCTTGATCCCCCTTCAGCCGAAAAGCATGCCGGTCATCATCAACATCAAAAAGCAATCTCCCGCGGTGCCTGAGGGGGGGGATTTTCCCGTTTGTCCTCCTCCCGTTCGGTCGAAGAAGTCTCATTTCATCAAGTTTCAGGATGGCGTCAAGCCCGGCGGAGACTCCGTTTTGAATTTAGAGGACGGGAAAGACTCGACTCCGTGATTCTTTAAAGAGAGCAACTGGGGTCCTGAAAAAGGCGATAATAATGAATAAGGGTAGAGGCAGGAGAGGCTTCATGCGGTTTTTTCCCATTCGTAGAATCTTTCGTTTCGCAGTCGTCATGACGGCCTTTGTCGCCTGGTTTCACTTAGGCGCCTGTACGGGTGCGGGCGGCGGCGGGGTGGGCGGTATCGGAGGCGGAGGATCGGGCGGAGGAGGAATTGCGGGGGGAGATCTTGCTGCGCCCAATGGCGCCGCTCCCTCGTCCAACGGGAATACCGACGCTTCGAACAATGCCAACCTGGATGATCCCTCGGCGGTCAACCCGCCTCCTCCCTCCAGCCATACTTTGAGCGCTGCGGTTCCGCTGGCGACGGGAGTCAACGGCCCCGGGGCCGATCCGGTGAATTGTCGTCTTCGGATGTTGAAGAAGCTGGCTCAAGACGTTTGTTATCTGCCTACCGACAACAAGAAGATCAGAATTCATTGGAAGGGATACGTGCAGGACTTGGACAAGGATAAACCGCCCGTTCGCGCTTCCAAACCTTCCGATTGTCCGATCTTTAATTCCGGCAACACTCTTCCCGGCCAGACTGCTTCGGAACCCGAGACCGTAAAGAAGGATCCTTGTTGTCAAGGGCAGTTCGTGAGGGTAGTCGACGAAGCTTCCCACCGCTTTGTGGAAGGCCAAATCAACGACCAATTCGAGTTTGATGTGAATTTGATCACCAAGAGAGATCCGGAGCTCAAGGTTTCCTTGGCTCCGGAGGGATATGTCTCCGCCGATCCGAACGACACGAAGATATGCGGCGGGTTCGGAACCCCTTGCGACCCGGATTCTTATGCGACGCTTGGTTTCGACTTCAAGGGCCCCTTTGCGTCTTTCCCGGAGAATAACGATATTCCCCCTTGTCCAATCGATCTCATCAATTCGAACTCGATACAGAAGATCGAGAAGGTTAAGTAGCGTTCCGCTATTTCAATCCCAAGTATTTCGACAAGACTGTCTTCTTTTTGGGGATATTGTGCCGCTCCATGCGCGTGTAGAGGTTGCGTAGGCTGATGTCGAGTTCCTCCGCTACGGCTTCCTTGTCCATGTTATGTCGGCGGAGGGCGTCCAAAATAATTTGGCGTTCGGAAGAATTTTCTTCGGCGCTTACCCCCTCGATCTTTCGGGAACTTTCTCGTCCCATCGATTGCCCCGTTTTAAAAAGGTTCTCCTGGGTGGAAAGCACTTCCTTCGTGATGGGGCGGCCTTTTGCGAAGAGCAGCGCGTTGCGCAAGGTCCCCTCCAATTCGCGGATGTTTCCCGGCCATTCGTATCTCAGGAAAATTTGCAATGCTTCGTCGCTCACCTCGCTGGGTTGCAGGTTGAAGCCCTTGGCGATCTTTTTCACCAAGTAATCGACGAGCAGCGGGATGTCGTCCTTGCGTTCGCGTAGGGCTGGCAATTTGATGGTGAGCCCGTTGATGCGGAAGAAGAGGTCTTGGCGGAATTTTTCATCCTTCACCATTTGGTTCAAGTCGCGGTTCGAGGCCGTGACGAGCCGCACGTCCACCTTGATTTTCTTCGACGAGCCCAAGGGGCGGATTTCCCCTTCCTGCAAGACGCGTAAAAGCTTCGCCTGCATGGCGAGCGACATGTCGGCGATCTCGTCCAAGAAGAGGGTGCCGTTGTGGGCCTGCTCGAAGAGGCCGACCCGGTCTCGGTCCGCGTGGGTGAAGGCCCCTTTTTTGTGGCCGAAGAGCTCCGACTCTAAGAGCGTCTCGGGAATGGCGCTCACGTTTTCCGTCACGAAGGGCCCCTTGTCGCGGGGGCTGTTGAAGTGCAGTGAGCGTGCGATGAGCTCCTTGCCCGTGCCCGATTCCCCGAGGATCCAGACGGGGATCGTCGTCTCCGTCACGTGGTCGAGCAGTTGGAAGACCTTCATCATGCCCGGAGATTGTCCGACGATCTCCTCGTAACCGTACCGGAGTTGGTCGCGAACTTGGGAGAGCTCGGTGGAAAGTACTTCGATCCGTTGGGCCTGGTTTTCCACTTGTTCCTCGAGCTTCGCCTTGGCGGCTCTCAATTCTTCCATCATTTGCGCCTTCTGGATGGCGAGCGCCCCTTGGCTCGCGAAGGCGGTCAGCAGCACCACGTCCTCTTCCGAGAAACAGTCGGGTTGGTAGCGATGGTCGAGGTAGATGGCTCCCAGCACTTCTCCTTCCAATTCCAAGGGGACGACCAAGATCGATTTTAAGCTGAATTTCACCACGCTCTTTTTTTCCTGCAGACGTGGGTCGTATTGGGCGTTGTCGGTGAGCAGGTAGGTTCCTTGTTTCACCGCTTCCTCGACGGCGCTCATCGAGAACTGGAACTCGTTTTCCTCAAGCGAGCGGTGGTTGAAGTGCCGCGCCGTCTTCACTTGGAAATCCGAGAGGGAATTTTTCCCGGTTCCGTTCTTCAAAAGAAGGAAACCCCGCTCGGCTCCGGTGATTTCGATCGCCGCGTCCATCACCCGCTCTAATATTTCGTTCAAATCGGTTTTTTGAGAGATTTGACGGTTGATTTCACTGTACTGCCGGAAGCGTATTTCCGAAATGCGTCCCTGGGAGGCCGGGCGAGCGCCGGGTGCTTCCGTCTGCTTGGAAGGCGGGATTTCTTCTTTAGAGGTGGGGAGCAAGTCGTTCAAGGTTTGGTCGAGAGACTTGAGGTCGCGGTTCTTTTCGAAATCCATTTTGAGTTCCTCCGGTAAAAGTTGATGAAGGTTTTCCAGTTCTTGCCGACAAGCTTGCCAAAGGCGTTCAGCCAACGCGGTTAAATTCCGCCGTTTCAGGTCGAGGGAGACGAGCCCGTAAAGGTCGATCCGCATTTCGGGAAGTTCCACTTTTTGGATCGATTGGAGCAAGTCTAAAAAATCCGCCTCCCTTAAGCTTTCTTCCGGGGGCAAGGAAAGAAGGGAGAAAGTTTTCCGCCAAATCGAGAAGGCGGTGTCTTGGAGGGTCTCCATTCGGCACAAGAGAGCCGCGTGGATCCATTCGCTTTTTTCCAATTTTCCCGAGCGCGAGAGGCAACGGAGAAGGCCGATTTGGGCGGTGAGAAAGTCGAAGTTCATTGCTCCCGGCTTCAGCTCGCGCAGTAATTTCCGGAAGAGCGGGGCCGTTTCGGCGTATCGAAGGGCGAGGTAAGAGCGCTCCGCCTTTAGAAGCAGTAGGGAGGGAGAGAGGGATTCTTTCCGCGACGCGGGATCTTTCTCCGCTTGGGCGATGATTTTTTCGGCCCGGTCCCAATTGCCCGTGAAGAGGGCTAAGGTGGCGCGGTGGATCTTCATCAGGAAGTGGTCGCGGTCTTCTCCGTATTGTTCCAAAATGTCCTGCACTTCCTCCATGATGGAGAAGGCCTTGGCGTAGCGGCCCAAGTCCATCTCGATCAGGGCCTTGTTCTCGCAATAGCGGGACTGCTGAAGGAGATCGCTGCCTTTTTGGGCCCATTGCAGCGCTTCCTCCATCACCTCCAGCGCCTTGAGCGGCTTTCCGCATTCCCGGTGGAGGAGGGCGATGGAGTGGTGGGCGATGGCCTGGGCCTGAGGGCTTTTCGCTTCCCGGGAAAGCGCCAGGGCGTTTTCAAAATGGGCCATGGCCTCTTCGTAACGGAGGGTGAGTTGGTCTAAGGCCCCCAGGCGTTGTTCGATTTCGCTCTTCAGCAAGGGATCTTCCGTGGCCAGTGCCAGCGCCGCTTCTAGGTGGGAACGGGCCGATTCGAGTTTTTCTTCCTTTTCGTCCAGGGCGGCAAGCAGGCTGTGGGCGCGGACATGATAAAGGCGCAAACGGGGATGCTGGTCGTGGTCGCCGGTTTTGAGGCATTCCTCCAGGCGTTCTCGGGAGGCGGTTTCCCTTCCCGCGGTGAAATTCACGAGCCCCGTGTAAAGGTGATATTTCACGGTTTGGACGAGCGTGAGGTTATGGGGAGTGGGATCGATTTCCTGAAACCAAAGATCGTAGGCCCGGATCGCCTCGTCGAACCGCCCCAGTCTGTAGAAGAGAGGCGCTTCGAAGGCGAAGAGATAGATTTTTTCCATCGCCGTCGAAAGATGGGGGAAGAGTTTTTCGTACCAGGAGAGGGCTTCCAGATCATGCCCTTGGGCGGAAGAGAATTCCGCCGCCTTCCAGGCCCATTTCTTGAAAATTTCAAATTCGCCGCCGCCCCAGGAATGTTCGGCGACAGAGGTGGACGCCGGGATCGCCTGGGGTTCATGGCCCCATTTTTTCAGCAGCAGCCGCGTCCAGTTTCGGTGCGCTTCGCTTAACAGCGGGTGGGGCAGCGCTTCTAAAAAAGCGGATTTCAGCGAGGGGTGCGCGAGCCGCAGTTCGCTTAAGCTTAAGTGGGCGGGGCGGATCAAATTCTTATTCTCCAACTCCAAGACGGATTTTTGAAATGTTTCCGGCGTTTCGAGGCACCCTTCTTTCGCGAGTTCAGTTGAAACGGGCCCCGAGTGGACGGCCAAGAAGGAAAGAAGCTTTTGCGATGGGCCTTGCAACGACTTCACCTGCAGAGCGCACAGGTCCCGAAAGCTGGTGGGGACGACGGAGGCGCTTTGCTCCCTCTCCGTCATTCCCCGTCTTAAGGCCTCCAGGATGAGGAGCGGACGTCCTCCCGAGTTGAGGGACGATCTCCTCGCAAAACGACTCCGGCAAGGGCTGGTCGACGGTGGCGTTGCGGATGAGCTCCCGCGTTGCGCCCGGGGAGAGGTCCTCCAACTCGAGTGCAAAACTGTTTTCCTCTTCTGAAATGGAAGAAAGGAGAGCCTCCAAGGGTGGCGAAAGGCGGTCTTGGTTATATTCCAACAAAAAGAGGCCGGGCGATTTCGAACGTTTCGCCAGGCTTAAGAAAAGCTGTAGCTCTCTTAAACTTTTTTCGGACCAATCTTGCAGGTCCGTGAAGGCGAGGGCGCCGTGGGCATTTTTCGCACGGAGGAAATAGAGGCGCGCTTGGGGGAGCGGGTCCTTCTTTTCTTCTTCCGTGGGATTCAATCCGAAACGGTCCGCGAGGATGGAAAGCCACGAGGCGGAGGTGCCGGAAGGAAAAGCGGAATAGGAAAAACCGTTCAACTGCAGCTTCCATTTCATTTCCTCGAGGAACCGGCTTCTTCCCACGCCGGTGGGCCCGTGCACGCGGATCAAAGTCGCTCGGGAGGCGGTGGGGGCCTCTTCCGCCTTCTCCCAAAAAAAATCCGCCTCTCTCTCGCGACCCGTGAAGGGGGCTTTTTGGAGGATCGTCTCCGAAATATCCTCTTCCACGATCTTGTAAGGGGTGTCCACGTGTTGGTTGAGATATTTGAGGATCGAGAGGGCCGAACTCGGTCGCTCGGTATCCTTCAGCTCGAGCATGCGGTCGACGAGGTCGGTGAAAAAATCAGGGAGGTCCGGCCTTTGTTTTTTAAGTGAGGGCGCTTCTCCCTTGATGCGCAGCGAGCTTAGGGGTTTTTCGAAGGGCAATTGGCCGGTCAAGATTTCGTAGAAAAGAACGCCCAGCGAGAAAAGATCGCTTTGCGCGTCGTAGTCGCCCCAAAACGCTTCGGGTGCCATGTAAGCGAGGGTGCCCAAGGGTTCGGTGCCCGGAGTTTCGTTTTTTAAGATCCCCGCCAAACCGAAGTCGAGAATTTTGATGTCCCCTGCGGGGGTGAGAATCACGTTTGACGGTTTTAAGTCGCGGTGAAAGATGCGGCGAACATGAAGGTAGTGCAGGCCCTGGCAAAACTGCGCCATCAAATCGACCCAGCGGGAAACCGGTTCGTCTTTCGGAAGATTTTGAAGCATTTGTCCCGCCGCGTATTCCATCGAATAAAAAGGCAGCTCGGGAAGTCCCGCTTGTGCGGGTTCGGCGTCGTAAAAATCGAAGATTTTGATCAAGTGAACGTGAGAGAGGTGGGAAAGCAATTCCACCTCTTCGCGAAAGAGGCGGTAAGTGGTCGAATTGAAGTGGGGCGGTAGAAATTTGAGGGCGACTTTTTGGGAGCGTTCCAAATCTTCCGCGAGGTAAACCTTACCCATGCCCCCTTCGCCTAACAGCTCTTTCAGCTGGTACCGGCTCTTGGGGGAAGCGGAAGAAATGACGCCCTCTTTGGCATGCATGGACTTATTCTAAGGGGAGTTAGGAAAGAGGGCAAGTCAAACTCTTCATTTTTTTCAAAACAGCGTGAAGGATTTGAAATGAATTTTAAAGATGTAATGTTTTTGAATTTTTTTACTTTCTTTTAATCCGGGCCGGTCCCACCCATTCATCCCAATTGTTTCCATAACCATCGTAATGGATGTACCAACGGTTGGATTGGGTTCTTACGACCGAGGCCGGATACCATTTTCCCTTCCATAACACCATTACCGGGTCGCCGATGGCATAGGCGGGCACACCCACTTGAAGGGTGTTGGGGGGCAACGAGCCGGCACGGATCACCCGAATTCGCCCGGGGCCGACCCATTCGTCCCAAGAGTTATCGTAGCCGTCGTAGTGGATGTAGCAACGGCTGCCGTCCGCTTGTGTGACGGTGGCCGGGTACCAGCGCCCCTTCCATTTGACAGAGGCCGAGTCTCCCGCCGAACAGAGGGCGGCGTGGGAAGTTTTCGCGGTGCTTCCGAAGAGAAGGAAGGCGCAAAGGGAGAAAAGGATTCGAAGCGTTTTTCGGGACGAAGGCGTCGCGTTCATAAGAACTCCTTAAAGTTTTTTCGGAACGAGAGGAGGCTAGCAAAAGAATGGGGACGGGGCCATTCGAAAATACATCTTTCTTTTCAAATTCCTTCCCGATAGTTTTTGCCTATGGCTTCTAAACGCATCGTTTCCCTCATCGCCAGCAGCACCGAAATCGTTTGCGCATTGGGGTTCGGCGACCAACTCGTCGGCCGCTCCCACGAATGCGACTTTCCCGCCTGGGTGAAGAAATTGCCCCAATGCACCGAGGCCAAGTTCAACGTGGAAGGTTCGAGTTACGAGATCGACCAACGCGTAAAGGCCATTCTTCAGGAAGGGCTTTCCGTCTACCGCGTGTTCGCAGACAAGCTCCGCGAATTGAAGCCCGACGTCATCGTGACCCAAGTGCAGTGCGAGGTGTGCGCGGTGAGCGAGAAGGACGTGGAGCAGGCGGTGTGCCAGCTTGTCGAATCGAGGCCGACCATCGTTTCGCTCAACACCAATGCCTTGGAGGATTTCTGGGACGACATCCGTAAAGTGGCGCGGGCCTTGGATGCGCCGGAGAAAGGAGAGGGGCTGATCGGCCGCTTGAAAGACCGCATGCGTTCCGTTTCGGAAAAGGCGGAGAAAATAGCTGAAAAGCCGCGGGTCGCCTTCATCGAATGGATCGAGCCCCTCATGTCGTGCGGAAACTGGATGCCGACGCTCATCGAAAAGGCGGGCGGAGAAAATTTGTTCGGAGAGGCGGGGAAACATTCCCCCTGGATGAGTTGGGAAGACCTGAAGGCGAAGGATCCCGACGTGATCGTCATCTCTCCTTGCGGTTATGATATCCGCAAGACGCGCGAAGAGCTGCCGCCGCTTACCTCAAGGTCCGACTGGAAAGAGTTGAGGGCGGTGAAAAATAAAAAAGTCTTCTTGGCCGACGGAAATCAGTTCTTCAATCGTCCCGGGCCTCGGCTGGTGGAATCCCTTGAGATGTTGGCCGAGATGTTCCATCCTTCGGTGTTTTCGTTCGGGCATGAAAATAATGGATGGGAGAGTTTTTTTTAAAGTATACTGTCGATGCCCTTATTATGAAACCGAGCTTTATCCGAAAAAAGAAAAACTTCGCGAAAAGACAATCCCCTCGCGCTTATAAAATGGATCCTCTTGCGGTCTATCAATTAATTTTACTTCGAGGAAAAAGCCCCCTTAAGGTGCCGAAGTTGTCTGATATCTTACGGAAAAAATATGGTTGAGATTCTTTTCGAAGTTATTGAACTCTTCGAAAAAGAGAAAATTGATTATTGTCTAATAGGCGGGTTGGCCATGATGGTTTATGGCGGGCGTGCCAATACGGTCGATATAGATTTCTATCTTTTAGTGAACGATCTTAAGAAAGTGTTTTCCCTGTTTCATCAGAGAAAGATCGAAGCCCATCCCGCCGGTGAATACCAATTGAAGGCGCGTTTCAAGGGGGTTCCCATTGATTTGCTCTTGGCGGACCATTATGTGGGCGCAGAGGTGGTGAAGCGAGCCAAAAAGAAAAAATTAGGCGGTAAAAACGTCAAGATAGCCACCCCCGAAGACTTGATCGTGCTAAAAACCCTGGCTGATCGTTCGATCGATCGGAGAGATATAGAAGAGCTCCGAGAGTTGTTCGGAAAAAAATTAAATCAAAAATACATTGCCAAGAAACTAAAACAACTCAAAGAATTGTTGAAGGTGTGAAATTATTTTTGTTTATATTCCTCTTTTTCCCAACAAATAAAGCCCCGCATACACCTTCGGGTCTACAAGCTTCCCTTTCGCCTCCATCCCCTGCAGCCAACCGTCCACTTCTTGCAGCGGAATCTCGTGCACCGTGATTTTCTCCGATTCGACGCCGCCCCCCTTCGAGACTTTCTTTACCGATCCCGCTTCGTAGAAAAGGGCGATCTCCGAGGAAAGCCCGGCGGTGGGCGGGCCACCGGCCAAGAGTTCCGCTTCTTCCGCTTGATAGCCGGTTTCTTCCAAGAGCTCGCGCAGGGCCGCCTCTTCGTTGGTTTCTCCCGCGGGGGCTCCCGGATCTTTCAGGAGTCCGGCGGGAAATTCGACGACGTTCTTGCCCACGGGCACTCGGTATTGCTCGGTTAAGATCACTTTTCCCTCGTCCGTGACGGCCAAGACCACCACGGCCTCGTTGCAGTGGGTGCGTTCCACGTATTCCCAGCCGTCTTTTGAAATCACCCGGAGATATTTTCCTTCGTGAAGCACCGGCATAAGTTCCTTTCTATACAGGTTTGCGGATTTTCCCCGTTTCAGATTACAGTGTTGGAAGCCGAGGGAGTTTTTCATTCTTATTGTTTTTCACGGAAGAAAGGAAGGTTTATGGTGACCATCGACTTAACCTACGAAGGCGATTTGAGGGTGAAGGCCGTTCACGGCCCTTCCAAAACCCAGATCATGACCGACGCCCCCGTCGACAACCAAGGCAAGGGCGAGAGCTTTTCCCCCACCGACTTGGTGGCCA
The DNA here is from genome assembly GCA_046346885.1 of bacterium. GTDB lineage: Bacteria > UBA10199 > UBA10199 > JADFYH01 > JADFYH01 > JAXMHI01. The sequence goes on from JAXMHI010000003.1 coordinate 251,432, forward strand.
CCGCTTTAGGCGCCTGCATGGCGACGATCATGGGCATCGTGGCGAAGCGCCACGACATCGACCTGAGAGGGATGACGGTCGCCGTGAAGAAACACATGGTGAACGAGCCGATCCGCCGCATCGGGACCATCGAGGTGCATTTCAAGGTTCCGACTCCCAAAGAAGAGAAGTACAAGTCGCTCCTACAGAAGGCGGCATTGACGTGTCCCGTGCATCAATCCCTGCACCCGGACGTGAAGCAGGAAATTACTTTCGATTGGATTTAAAGGAGCTTCCCATGGAAACGCACGATCTCTCCGCCAGCTTTAAGAATACCCTTGCCGAAACCTTGGGCATGGAACTTGTCGAAATTGTCCCCGGCCGGGTGGTCATCACCATGCCCGTCGATCAGCGCACTCACCAGCCTTTGGGACTTTTGCACGGTGGGGCCTCCGTCGCCTTGGCGGAGACGGCGGTCAGCATGGGGGGATGGCTATTGGTGTCGAAGGAAGGCAAGGCGGTGGTGGGACAAGAGATCAACGCCAATCATTTGCGCTCGGTGAGATCGGGTAAGGTGAAGGCCGTTGCTGAATGCCTCCATCAGGGGCGCACGTCTCAGGTTTGGGAAACCAAGATTTATGACGAACAAGAGAGGATGGTTTGTATTTCGCGCTGTACCTTGGCGGTGATCGAACCTCGATCCTCCTGAAAAGAGGGGGGATTTTTTACAATTGTTTTACTTCCCTTTTGCCCGCGCGAAGTTACAATCCTTCTTCTATGAAACAAAATAACGTTGCTCGGGTTTTTTCTTTCCTCCTTTTTTTCCTTTTCACTTTTTACCTCGGTTTTCCTTCCGTTCCTTCGGCAACGGCGGCGCCGTTGACGCGCGATCAAATTCCCGAGCCGTTGCGTCCTTGGATCGATTGGGTTTTGCACGACCAGAAAGACCGGGATTGCCCCTTCTTTTCGGGCCGTCAAGACCGGGAATGCGCCTGGCCTTCCGCTGTGAGGCTTCAGCTGCAGGAAAAAGGAGGCGGCTTTTCTCAAAGCTGGTGGGTGAACCGAGAAATCCTCGTGCCGCTGCCGGGGGATGACCAAAACTGGCCCCAAGACGTGAAGCTCGACGGGCAAGCGGCCCCCGTCATCGAAAAAGACTCCGCTCCCATGCTTTCTCTCAAGCCCGGCCCCCATCAAGTGACCGGCTCCTTCGCGTGGGATTCGTTGCCCGAGAGTTTGAAGATCCCGCCTGAGACGGGAATCGTCGAATTATCTCTTTCCGGAAAAACGATCGTGAGCCCCAAGCGCGATCAAGAAGGTCAACTTTGGTTGGAGAAAAGCTCGAACGGTTCGAAGGAAGAGAACCGTTTCGAGATCCGCGTGCACCGCTTGCTCTCCGATGAAATTCCCGCGTTGCTCACTACGCGTTTGGAACTGAACGTTTCCGGAAAAAACCAAGAAGTCACGTTTAACAAAGTCGCGCCCGAAGGTTTCATTCCGATGTCCATCGACAGCCCCTTGCCCGCCAAAATCGAGAAAGACGGCGCTCTGAAGTTGCAGGTGAGGCCTGGGAATTGGAATGTGGAAATCCAATACCGCCACGAAGGGCCGGTGACGGCCATCACGCTTCCGTCCGCCCAAGAAAATTGGGCGCCCGAAGAGATTTGGGCCTTTGAGGCGCAAAACAACCTGCGCGTGGTGAGCGTGGAAGGGCCTCCTTCCATCGACCCTACGCAAACGACCCAGCCGGCCGAATGGAAGAAATTCCCCACTTACCGCCTGAAGCCCGGCGAGACGATCACCCTCGTCGAAAAGCGGCGGGGCGATTCCGATCCCGCGCCGGATCAGCTCAGCTTAAGCCGCGATCTTTGGCTCGATTTCAACGGCGGGGGGTTAACGGTGCAAGACCAGATCAACGGCTCGATCCAACGCGGCACCCGCCTGGAGATGAATCCCCCCTTCGTGTTGGGCAGGGTCACCGTCAACGGCCAAGACCGGTTGATCACGACCTTGAAAGGCGATCCTTTAAGCGGCGTGGAAGTGGGGCAGGGCAACATCCAAGTTTCCGCCGACAGCCGCACGAAGACGAAGGCCTCCACTTTTTCGGCGGTGGGGTGGAACCATGATTTTCAGCAAGTGTCGGCGCGCCTGAATTTGCCGCCCGGCTGGCGGATTTTTTCCGCCCGCGGGGTCGATCAAGCCGCGGAAACCTGGATTCACCGATGGAATCTGATGGATTTGTTTTTGGTGCTCGTCATTGCCTTCGCCTTCGGCAAGCTCTGGAGTTTTAAATGGGGCGCTTTTGCGCTTGTGGTGTTGGTGTTGATTTTCCCCGAGAACGATTCGCCCCGTTGGGTATGGCTCGCCGTGTTGGCGTCGGTCGCGTTGTTGCGCGTCATCCAAAAGGGATGGATTCAAACGAGCCTGAAGATTTTCAAGTGGGGCTCGCTCGTGGTACTCGTCTTTATTTCCCTGCCTTTCATGGTCGATCAAATTCGGATGGGTTTGTATCCCGCATTAGAGTTCCCTTACGGCGCTTATGAGGCGGTCGCGCCGGCCGGGGCCCCGCGCGGCGTGATGTTCGGCGCCGCCAAGATGGCGGTTCCGCCTCCTCCTCCCCAAGCCATTCCCGCACCCGTACAGCAAGATCAGCTGCGGCAAGAGGCCGGCAAGGATATGCCGACGACGGAAGCGCCGGAAGAAACGAAGACGGGCGCTGCCAATACGACCGTGCTTCGAAAAATGGCGAAACCGGAGCCGCGGAAAAAGCTCGGAGGATACGCGCAAGATGAGGCGAGCCTTAACCTTCTCGAACACCAACCCGGCGCCAAGATTCAAACGGGACCGGGGCTCCCCCGTTGGCATTGGAACGTGGTGAACCTCGTGTGGAACGGGCCGGTGAATAAAGACCAAACCGTGCACCTGTGCCTGCTCTCGCCGCTGTGCAACTTGATCTTGGCCTTCCTTCGCGTCTTTCTCTTGGCCGGCCTCATCTTGGCGGTGTTGGGATTCCCCGGCGCTTTCTGGCCCGCTTGGCTGAAGAAACCGAAGGCGGCCCTAGCGATGTTCTTCTTGGTTTTAATTCCGCTCCTTTCCGCTTCGAAAAACGCCTCGGCGGACATGCCTTCGAAGGAAATTTTAGAAGAATTGAAAACCCGTCTTTTAGAACACCCCGAATGCTTCCCCGATTGCGCTTCCCTCTCCCGCATGCATGTCGAAGCGAACGGCAACTCCCTCACGATTCGGGTGGAGGCCTCCGCTCAAGCCTTGACCGCCATTCCCCTTCCCGGCAGCACCACCGAATGGTCTCCCACGCAGGTGGCGATGGACGGCAAGAACGAAACGGGCCTCACGCGTTCCGACGACGGAGTTCTTTGGATTGCGCTGCCCCCCGGCGCCCACCAGATCGTGATGCAGGGGCCCTTGTCGGAGAAAGATTCCATCCAGATTGGTTTGCCCTTGCAGCCTTACTGGGTGACCACCTCGCTTTCCGGGTGGACCGTCCACGGCATCCATGATGGCGGAAAAGTGGATGATAACCTCCAGCTCACCCGTTCGGTCTCCCGTGCCGGTGCGGGAGAGACCGCCACCGTTTCCGGCGAGCTGCCGCCTTTCATGAAAGTGGAACGCACGCTTACCCTGGGGCTCAACTGGGAAGTGAAGACCACCGTTTCGCGGGTGACGCCGGTGGGGAGCCCCGTCGTGTTGCAAGTGCCCCTTTTAGAGGGCGAATCGGTGACCAGCGCCGACGTGCGCGTAGAGGAGGGGAAAGTTCAGGTGAGCTTGGCCCCGAACGCGAGCGATTTCGAGTGGAGTTCCACCTTGAGTCCTCGAGAAAATCTTAACTTGAAGGCCCCTATGACGAACCAGTGGGTGGAGGTGTGGAAACTCGACGCCTCGGCCATCTGGCACGTGGAGGCTCAGGGCATTCCCGCCATCCATCCCGAAAACGGTGACGGGGGAGGGGAAAAAGAATGGCGCCCCTGGCCGGGCGAAGAACTGAACTTGAAAATCGTGCGGCCCGAAGGGGTGGAAGGTCCGACGCTTACGATTGAAAGCAGTCAACTCAACGTGAAACCGGGCTTCCGCATGAGCGAGATGACCCTCTCGCTCGAGATCCGCAGCTCCCTGGGCGGCCAGCACACGCTGACGTTGCCGCCGCAAGCGGAACTGCAATCGGTCTCCTTAAACGGCGAAAACCAACCCATTCGCCAAGACAAGGGACAGGTGATCTTGCCGATCACGCCGGGCAGCCAGAAGGTGGAGCTCAAGTGGTTGCAGCCCCAAGGCATCCGTTTCTTCTATAAAATCCCACCCATTCAATTGGGCGCCCCGAGCGTGAACTCGCAGATCCAGATCGACCTGGGCGTGGACCGTTGGGTGCTGCTCGTCGGCGGTCCACGCTTGGGGCCGGCGGTGTTGTTCTGGAGCCTCTTCATCGTCCTCCTTCTCGTGGCGGGCGCCTTAAGTCGCGTGCCGCTCACCCCGCTGAAAGCCTATGAGTGGGTGTTGCTGGGCGTCGGCCTCTCCCAGGTGCCCGTGTGGGCCGCGGGAATCGTGGCGGGCTGGTTGCTCTTGCTCGGATGGCGGAGGAAGAATCTTCCCAAGAACGACCTCTGGTTCGACTTCCGCCAATTGCTGATTTTGGGCATCACTTGTTTCGCGGTGGGCGTTCTTTTCTCCTCCATTTATCAAGGTCTCATGGGAGTGCCCGACATGGTGGTGCAAGGCAATAATTCTTCCAGCTCCCTTCTTCAATGGTACCAAGACATTGCCTCGGGCGAGCTCCCGCGCCCGTGGGTGGTTTCCGTTTCCCTCTGGTTTTACCGCTTGGTCATGCTCAGTTGGGCCTTGTGGATCGCTTGGGCCTTCCTGAAATGGCTCAAATGGGGCTGGGATTGCTTCAGCGAGGGCGGGCGCTGGAGGGCGATCAAGGTGGCAAAGAAATCTTAAATAACGGAGGGCTAAAAAAGGCCCTGACAACAAGCATCTTGCATCCTCTTCTCACCTTGGAATAAGGTGAATAAAAACCTTACCTCCTTAAGTCTCCTCCCCTTAAGTTAAGGGGAGGTTGGGAGGGGTTATGAAACGCTCATAACGCCCCCTAGCCCCCTCTTACCTTAAGAGGGGGAAAATTCGGAGAATGAATCAAAGGAATACCCATGAAAGCCAGCAACAGAGGTTGGAGAGAAAAACTCCTCGGCCAAATGCCCGCCCATTTCGCCCAGGAAATCGATCAATTCGAGACGGAGATCGAGCTTAAGAAACAAGGCAAGATTGACGACCGCATTTTCGCCGAGACCCGCCTGCGACGCGGGGCCTACGGCCAACGTTATGACAACGGACAACGCCACGACGGCGTCGCCAGCCAAAAACTCGAGTTTCCCCAAGATCCCTTAACCAAGGGCCCCCATACCGTCTGGGATGCGCCGGGCATGCAGCGGATCAAGATTCCCTACGGCGGCATGAACGCCAAGCAGCTCGAAGTGATGGCCGAGCTCGCCGAAGAATACTCGGACGGCATCGGCCACATCACGACCCGCCAAGATTTTCAGCTCCATTTCATTCATATCGAAGACACCCCCAACCTGATGCGCCGTTTGGCGGCGGTCGGCATCACCACCCGCGAGGCTTGCGGCAATTCGGTGCGCAACATCACCGCCTGCCCCTACGCCGGCGTTTGCAATACCCAGGCCTTCGACGTTTCCGAATATGCCGATGCTTGCACCTGGTTTTTGATGGGCCACCCCGACGCCCAAGACTTCGGGCGCAAGTTCAAGGTCGCCTTCTCCGGTTGCGTGGAGAAAGCCTGCGGCTTGGTCAACATCCACGACTTGGGCTACATCGCCGTCACGCGGGAGGAAAATGGCGTCACGAAACGGGGATTCCGTTTTTACGTGGGAGGCGGCTTAGGTTCCGTCCCGCAAAACGCCAAGCTCTTCGACGAATTTTTGCCGGAAGAAGAAATGCTCCCCATGGCTCAGGCGGTTTGCCGTATCTTCGGCCGTTATGGCGAGAAGAAAGATCGCGGCCGCGCCCGGATCAAATTCCTCATCAAAGATTGGGGCATCGATAAGTTTAAGGAAGAAGTGCTCAAGGAGAGGAAGGTCTTGAAAGAAGACCCCCGTTGGACGGATTTCATTCCGAAGACCCGCCAAGCGTTCGAGAAGCCTTTGAAGCAGCCTTCGAAGTTTGATTTTGCCGCCCAGTCGGACGAATTCAAGACTTGGTACAAATCGAACGTCTATCACCAGGCGCAAGAGGGCTATAAAACCGTCATCATCGCCTTGCCCTTGGGCGACATTACTTCCGACCAACTACGTAAGCTCGCCGATATCGTCCGCAAATACACCCACGATACGATTCGCACGACGGTGGAACAAAATTTCGTTATCCGCTGGATCACCGAAGGTGACCTGCCCGCCATTCATGCCGATTTGAAAAAGGCTTGCTTGGCGCAGCCGGGAGCCGGGACCATCGTGGATATCGTGGCTTGCCCGGGCACCGACACCTGCAAGCTGGGCATTTCCTCCTCCCGTGGACTCGCCGGGGAACTCCGCTCTCGCCTCGCGGAACAAGGCCATTTGCTCGATGAATCGGTGCAAAACCTGCACGTGAAGGTGAGCGGTTGCTTCAACTCCTGCGGCCAGCACCATATTTCCGATTTGGGTTTCTACGGCGTCAGCCGCAAGATCGCGGGTTACACGGTGCCCCATTTCCAGATGGTGCTCGGCGGACAGTGGGAGAATAACGGCGGTTCTTACGGATTGGCCGTCGGCGCGGTGCCCTCTAAGCGCGTGCCCGAAGCGGTGACTCGCCTCACGGGCCGCTACGTCACTGATCGGCAGAAGGGCGAAGGCTTCAAAGATTTCGTTCAGCGCATCGGAAAAGCCGAGATTAAGAAGATGGTGGAAGACCTCTTGCAAGTGCCGCCCCACGATGTGGACCCTTCTTTCTACAGCGATTGGGGCGATCCTCGCGAATACACGATCGGTGATATCGGGGTGGGTGAGTGCGCGGGTGAAGTGGTCTCCCTCGTCGAGTTCGATTTAACCGCCGCGGAACGCGAAGTGTTCGAGGCCCAGCTTCTTTTGGAAAAAGGAGAGGCGCAGAAGGCGGCGGAAATGGCCTACCAGGCCATGCTCAAGGCGGCGCGAGGTTTGGTGAAGCATACGTTCCGCGATTTTAAGGATGATCCCGAAACGATCGTGAACGAATTCCGGACGCGCTATTATGACACGCAGCTTTTCTACGATCCCTTCGCGGGCGGCAAGTTCGCCCAGTACCTGTTTTTAGCCCACAAGAAAGTGGGAACGCCCTATACGGCCGAGACCGCTTCCCAACTGATCGAGGAATCCACCCTGTTTATCGAAGCGGCTTACAGTTGCTACAACCGACTTACCGAGAAGAAAGCGCCAATGCCATGAACCTTCAACACCTCAACGTCAAAATCATGATCGCCGATCCTCAAACTTTAGACTTCGAGGAATTCATCCCGATCTTCCATCGCTGGATCCAGCAGAAGGTGACGGAAGAAAGGATCCTCGACGTGGCCGACTACCTCCATGTTCCCGAAGGGCCCGGCGTCATGCTCATCGGGCACGAGGCCAATTTCAGCATCGACCATACGGAAGGCCGCTGGGGTTTTCTCTACAACCGCAAGACGGCGATGGAAGGGGAAAACGCCGATAAGATACGTGGCGTCCTCAAGGCCGCCTTAGCTCATGCTCAGCGATTGGAGAAAGAGCCCGCGCTGAAAGCCAAGCTCGCCTTCAACGCCGGTGAGATGCAGGTGCTGGTGAATGATCGCCTCCTCGCTCCCAATACGGAGGCATCCCTCAAAGCCTTAGAGCCCGATCTGAAAGCGACCCTCGGCGCCCTCTACGGGAAAAGTTCCTACCATTTGAAACGCCATGAAGACCCGCGCGAGCGCCTTACCCTCGAAGTGAAGGCCGAGAAGCCGCTGGCCGTTTCCGACGTCATTAAAAATTTGGGATAGGGTCCGTTTTGTCATCCCCGCGAAAGCGGGGATCCATTTGATGCAGCTGGATTCCCGCTTTCGCGGGAATGACAGAGGAGTCTTAATTCAAAAAAGGATTATGATGCCGCTCGATCCCGATGGAGGTTTCCGGCCCGTGGCCGGGAATGACCACCACTTCGTCGGGCAACGTTAAGTACTTTTTCTTGATCGAAGCGATTTCTTGCGCGTAGTCACCCTTCCAAAGGTCCGTCCTGCCGATGCTCCCCGCGAAGAGGGTATCGCCGGGGATGAGGATTCCCGCCTCGTGAAGCTTCGGAAAATAAAAACCGCAAGAGCCTGGCGTATGTCCCGGGGTGTGGAGCACTTCCCCTTCGAGAGGTCCCGCGACAATCGCCTGCCCGTCCTTTAAAAACTCGTCCGGCGGCACCGGGGTCATCACTTTCGTGGGGGGTAAACCCAAATAGGCACCCTGCATGGGCATGTTCTCATAGAGGAAAAGATCTTCTTGGTGCAGCAGCACCCGACCGTTGGTTTGCTTCTGCAGCTCCGTCGTGCCGCCGATGTGGTCGATGTGCGTGTGGGTGTGCAGGATGAGCTTCACTTGAAAGCCGTGGTGGCGGACGCGTTCCAAAATTTCCTCCACTTGATCGCCGGGATCGATCACGATGGCCGCTTTCGTTTGGGGATCTCCCAAGATGACGCAGTTGCATTGGAAGGCGCCGACGGGAAGGACTTCGATGACGGTTTGCATGGAAGTTCCTTAAAACGAATCCGGCGTGAGAAGCCACTCTAATTTTGCGGTTCCCGCTTCCCACGATTTGAGCTTCAAGAGTGCGACCCCTCCCCGGGGGATCACGAGTTCGCGCGGGGGAAGGCCCCAAAGGAAGGCCGAGAGGACGAGCCCCAAGTTGGGCAGATGCCCGATCAAGGCCGCTTCTTTTTCGCCGACGGATTGCAAAGCCTCGACTACTTCGGAGGCCCCCGAGCCGGGGACGAGCCAAGGCGCCGTCTGCTTTTTTAAGCCCCAAGTTTTTTCAAAATAATCCGCCGTTTGCAGTGCCCTTAAGTAGGGACTCGAAAAAAGAAGTGCCGGTTTTTCGGGGAGGGTGGCCACATGACGGGCCATTTTGTCGACGGCTTTCGCGCCGTCCGCCGTAAGGGCGCGGTCCGCATCCGTTTTCCCGTAATCTTCGCATTCACCGTGTCGTATGAGGTAAAGATGCATGGGATCAATCGCAAAGCAATTTGAGAATATCGAGGGCCGTTAAGATTCCCACCACCTTCTCGTTTTCGGTGACGAGTAAGCGGTGGATGCGGCTGGCGATCAGGGTTTTGGCAATCTTCGGCACAGGCGTGTCGTGGGGAATGGTGAAAACGGTGGGCGTCATGATGTCGCGCACCCGCTTATGCTCGCTTTTCAGCTTGATACTTTTCACCGCTTTCAGGTTCAAGGCCTCGTCGTGGCTTTTCGCGTAATATTCGGAGGGGCGTTGTAGAAACATCCGTTCTTCCGCGGCGTTTTCGGCGATGTCGTTGACGGAGACGACTCCCACGAGCTTTCCCTTCTCGTTCACGACGGGGGCGCCTGTGATTTCTTCCTCGGTGAGGAAGGCGGCCAGTTCCTCAACCGTCATATTCTCCGAGACCGTCATCAAGTCGGGGTTCATGATTTGCCGGGCCGTGATGGTTTTCATAAGGCCTCCTTTAAAAAATTCCTTTCCGTTATTTTATGATAACCTTGTTCCAAAGAAAAATGGAGATTCTCCTTCTTGGCTTTTCCGCTTTCATGTTAAGGATTTAGACATGATGAAATGGGCCTCCACGGTTTCGGAAAACCCCGATTTGAAGAAGGCGATCGGAGAAGTCGCCAAGAGGGTCCGCGCCGAGTTGAAAGGGGCTACTCCCGATCTTTTGATCGCTTTCGTTTCCCCCGAGCATCAAGCGGATTGGGAAGACGTCCCTTCGCTCCTTTCCCAAGAGTTTCCCGGCTCAAAGATCTTGGGTTCCTCGGGAGGAGGGGTCATCGGGGGAGGGGAGGAAATCGAGAGAAAACCGGGATTTTCATTAACTGCCGCGGTTTTGCCGGGAGTCGAAGTCACCCCCATTTGGTTGGAGAACGACGACCTGCCCACTCTGAGGTCCGACCGTAAAACCTGGGAAAAATTGTTGGGCATTTCCTTCGAGAAAAACCCCCATTTTCTCTTGTTGCCCGATCCTTTCACTTTCGATGCGGAAGCCCTGCTCGAAGGGCTCGACGCCGCCTTTCCCTGGAGCAAGAAAATCGGCGGGATGGCGAGCGGGGGACGCGACGCCGGGGAAAATATCCTCTTCCTCGACGGAGAATTCCACCGCGAGGGCGCGGTGCTTGTGGGGTTGAGCGGCAACATCATGGTGGACACGATCGTCGCCCAGGGGTGTCGGCCCATTGGGGTGCCCATGTTCGTCACCCAATGCGATCAGAACCTGCTTCTCGAGGTGGATGGACGCCCTCCCACCGAGGTGCTGAAAGAATTGTATTTGAATTTAGAACCGCGGGATCAGGATCTTTTCCGCAATTCCCTCTTTTTGGGCGTCGTCATGAAGCCTTCCCAGCCCCGTTATGCCCAAGGGGATTTTTTGATCCGCAACCTCGTGGGGATGGACCCGCAATCGCGGGCGCTTGCAATCGGCGCCTTCTTGCAGGAAAACTGGGTGGTGCAGTTTCATCTCCGCGACGCTCAAACCTCCGCGGAAGACCTGGATGAGTTGCTAAGCCGTTTCGCTTCCGACCTTCCCATCCCGCCGCCGCAAGGGGCCTTACTTTTTTCTTGTATGGGACGGGGAGAGGCCCTTTACCTGCAACCGAACCATGATTCCAAAGTGTTCGCACGCCACTTGGGGCCCCTTCCGCTTGGAGGATTCTTCTGCAACGGGGAGATCGGGCCGGTGCACGGCAAGACGTTCCTGCACGGTTACACAAGCTGTTTCGGTCTTTTCAGGCCGCGCTCTCTTTAAAATAAGTTTTTTAGTTTTCGTTCCGGTTCCCCCTCCCTGGAAGGGAAAGGGGGAAATTTAGAAAAGGGTAAGTTGCAGGGCCGCTAATCGGGAAACGGTCGATTGGCGAGGCGCCGGCGGTTTGAAGAGGAATTTCAGGTTCTTTTTGATCCACTCGTTCGCTTGCCGGTAGTAATCGAATTCTTTCTCTTTCTTCCGAAATTCGGGGGTGTGGTGATAAAGCCGTCCCCGGATCTTTTTCGACGGCACGTAGGCGTGACACATCTCGTGATGGAGGATGGCGGCGACCACGTAGGAGGGAATTTCCGCCTGGTTGAGCACGGGGTGGAGCGTGATCGTGTCCGTCCGCGGGTTGTAGCTGCCCAGTCGTCGGCTTCTCTTCACCCGCTTCGAGCGGGCGATGCCCCAGGCGAGGGTGGAAGCCACCTTCCCCTCGAAATAGAGGCGGTTCAATTTTCTAAAAAGGGCTGGCAGCGAGTGAAAATCATTTAAGCTCATCGTTCGCTTCTTTTTATAAAATCCGCTTGGCCATCGGGAAGGGAAAACTTTAAACTCCTAAGTCTTATTACTTCCATGTCACAGTTTATAAAAAAAGGATAGAGCATGAAGGCGATTGTTCTCGGTGCGACGGGATTCATCGGATCTCACGTGGTGCGGGCCCTTTTGAAAGAAGGCATCGACGTGAGGATCCTGAGGCGCTCTAAGAGTCCCCTCAAAGCCCTCGAAGGTTTGAAGATGGAGGAGACGATCGGTGATTTATCCAACGTCAAATCCTTGAAGAAAGCCTTCAAGGGATGCGGGGCCCTTTTTCACGTGGCGGGCTATTACCCGCTCGTTTCGTGGGATGGGGACAAGCAGAAAGAGCTCGCCTTCCGCCAAATGCAAAACGTGATCGAGGCGGTGTCGGAGACTTCCTCTTTAGAACGCGTCGTCTACACCAGTTCGATGAGCACCATCGGCAAGGCCAAGCGGGGGTTGGCCCATGAAGATACCCCCTACGATACCCACCGTTTCAAGGGGCTCTATTACGAAATTAAATATGAACTGGAGATGCAGATTTTCGAGGCGGTGGCCCACGGGCTTCCCTTCGTGATCGTGAACCCTACCGGTGTTTTCGGGGATTACGACGTGAAACCCACCTCCGGCAATTTGGTCGTGCAGATCGCCAAGGGGCGCCTTCCTTTCATCTTCGACGCCAAGATGAACGCGGTGGACGTGCGGGACGCTGCCTCGGCCCATGTGGCGGCGATGAAGAAGGGAAAGGTCGGTGAGCGTTATATCTTGGGCGGCCACAACACCACTCTTTGGGCGGTCAGTCATTTGATTGCTCGGCTTGCCGGCGCCAGGCCTCCCATGGCGCGCTTGCCGCTCGTGCTGGGACGTTGGGCGTCTTTCGCCTCCGAATGCGCGAGCCACTATCTTTTTCACCAAGACCGTACCCTGGTGCCGAGGGTGGGAATCGATTTTCTCCAGTACGGCATGCATGACGATACGAGAAAAGCCCAGCGCAAATTAGGGTTGAAGGCGACGCCGCTTCAGCAGACTTTCGAGCGGGCTTTAGGTTGGTTCAAGAAGGAAGGTTACGTCTAAGAGAGCTTCAAAACTAGGGCTGGCGCATCTTTTAAGGCTTTGCTAGGGAAAAGAATAAGAGGTCACTATGTCGAAAAAACTAAATAAATATAGCGCTCGACTCACCGAAGATAAGGAACAACCTGCCTCCCAGGCCATGCTTTACGGCGTGGGGCTCACCGAAGAGGACATGAAGAAGCCCTTCGTCGGTATCGCCAGCACGGGCTACGAAGGCAATCCCTGCAACATGCATTTGAACGGCCTTGCCGCGCTTGCGAAGGAAAGTTGCCGCGAAGCGGGGCTGGTGGGTCTCATCTTTCACACCATCGGAGTCTCCGACGGCATTTCGATGGGAACGGACGGGATGAATTACTCACTCCAATCCCGCGAGATCATCGCCGACTCCATCGAGACGGCCATGGCGGCCCACTGGTACGACGCCAACGTTTCCGTCGTGGGATGCGACAAGAACATGCCCGGCTCGGTCATCGCCATGGGGCGCCTCAACCGGCCCAGCATCATGGTTTATGGGGGCACCATCCGTCCCGGCCATTTTCACGGAAAGACCTTGGACATCGTCTCGGCCTTCGAGGGGTTGGGAGAGTTCGTGGCCGGAAAGATCGACCAGAAAGGATTGACGGGGATCTTGCAGCACGCCTGCCCCAGCGCCGGTGCCTGCGGCGGCATGTATACGGCGAACACGATGGCCTCCGCCATCGAGACGCTCGGGATGAGCCTGCCCTATAGCTCTTCCCACCCGGCGACGAGCCAGGAAAAGAAGGACGAATGCCGAAAGCTCGTGGGTCCCGCAATCTTGAACCTTCTTGAAAAAGACATCAAACCCAGCGACATCATGACGCCGAAGGCCTTCGAGAACGCGATGACCATCGTGATGGCCCTCGGCGGATCCACCAATGCGGTGCTTCACCTGATTGCCATGGCCAAGTCGGTAGGCTTGAAACTCACCATCGACGACTTCCAAAAAGTGAGCGACAAAACTCCTTTCATCGCCGATTTGAAGCCCAGCGGGAAATACGTCATGGAGGATCTCTGTCTCGTGGGCGGCGTGCCCGCGGTGCTCAAGCTCCTCCTTCGCGAGGGTTTCCTGCATGGCGATTGCCTCACCTGCACGGGCAAAACTCTGGCGGAAAATTTGGAAAGCTTGCCGGGTTTGAAGGAAGGGCAGAAGGTGATCGTTCCCCTTTCGGACCCCATCAAGAAGACCGGCCATCTGCAGATCCTCTACGGCAATATCGCGAAGGGTGGGGCCGTGGCCAAGATCACGGGCAAAGAAGGCACTTCTTTCACGGGTAAGGCGAAGGTGTTCGATAGCGAAGAAGACGCCAACGCCGCCTTGGTCGCCAAAAAGATCAAAAAGGGTGACGTGATCGTCATCCGCTACGAGGGCCCCAAGGGCGGCCCCGGCATGAGCGAGATGCTTAAGGTGACGGCGATCGTGATGGGCGAAGGATTGGGAAAGGAAGTGGCGCTCATCACCGACGGCCGTTTTTCCGGAGGCACCCATGGTTTCGTGGTGGGGCACATTACGCCCGAAGCTCAAGAAGGCGGATTAATCGCCATCATCGAGGACGGCGACGAGATCACGATCGATGCGGAAAAGCATTTCTTAAACCTTAACGTGGCTGAATCGGTGATTTCCGACCGTCTGAAAAAATGGAAGGCGCCGCCCCTGAAAGCGAGGCGGGGAACCCTCTACAAATTCATTAAAAACGTCTCTTCGGCATCCGAAGGTTGCGTGACGGACGAGTGATCGCCCCTTGCGCCGGCCGAGAGGCAGTGAGAAACTGATAAAGTCGCTCTTTTAAAATCAGGACCCCTTTTTTAAGGCGGGCTAGGGGATCGCGCTTCCCTTCGCAGGGAAGTGAGGAAAGTCCGGACACCGCAGAGCATCGTACAGGCTAACGGCCTGGCGCCGGAAGGCGACGGAAAGTGCAACAGAAAGTATGTACAGGTCCGCGCAAGCGGATGCTGTAGTGAAATCCGGTAAACCCTACGAGGTGCAAGACCAAATAGGCCACATCGATCCGCGAGGATCGCGAAGCGGCTCGTTTCGTCCCGAGGTAGTTTGCTATAGCGCTATCTTAAGGATGTGGCGGGTAGGTTGCTGGAGCCTTGGAGTAATCCGAGGCCTAGAGAAATGATCCTCCCCGACAGAATCCGGCTTATCGGCCCGCCTTAAAAAAGGGGTTCTTTTTTTATTTGGAGAAATGCCGGTCGATGGCGAGGTTGGCGAGCTTATCCGCTTCCTTGTTCTTCTCCCGATAGACGTGGCTCACCGACACGTGGGAAAATTTCCCGAGAAGGCTTTTGATTTCCCTGTGCAAGGGGATGAGGTCGGGGTGCTTTACCTTGTAGAGGCCCTTCACTTGCTTTACCACCAGCTCCGAATCCAAAAAAACGTCCAATTCGTGAATCTTCAGCTCGAGGGCTTTTTGCAACCCGAACCGTAGCGCTTGATATTCCGCCTGGTTGTTGGTGGTCTCCCCCAAGTATTCGCTGATCTCGGCGACCACCTCGCCGCTCGCGTTTTTGATCACCGCGCCGGCCGAGGCGGGGCCGGGGTTTCCGCGGGCCGCGCCGTCGCAGAAGAGTTGATAAGGTTGGGTCATGAGTTTTCGAAGCCGAAGTTCTTGAATAGGGTTTGGAATTCCCGGGGCGTGAGCGTGGAAAGCACCTGCTTGACGTGGGGCGAGAGTTCTTCGAAGTGCTTGTAGTCGATCTTGGTGTAATCTTGTTCTTTATCGGCTTCTTGTCGGAGCTGGACGGCGAGTTCCTTCAAGGATTCCTTCACTAGGGTGGGGGTGAAGGAGCCGAGCCGTTCGATGGATTTCAATTCTTCGTTTTCCACCAAGAAGAAGAGGAGTTCGCTTAAAGTTTCTTTGGGCAACATGTCGTTGCTCCTTTCTTAAAAAATTCTTATTCCGCCGGAATGAATAAAATCCGGTTGCAAGAGGGACAACTGATCACGCTCAAATATTTCTGCAGCTCGATGAAGAGTTGCGGCGGCAGGTGGATGTTGCATTCTTCGCAAGTTCCCCCACGCACGGCCGCCACCGCCGGTTGGCGTTGGTGCAGCACCCTTTCGTAGCGTGCGACGAGATTAGCATCGAGGGAGATGAATAATTGTTGCTTGAGCGCCGCTTGTTCTCCCAACTGCCGGTGGAGCTCCGAGAGGTCGCTTTCGATGCGGCCCTTTTCCGTCTCCGCCTTTCCCTTCAAGACGCCGATTTCCTCCTCGAGGGGGCCGAGCTCGCCTTTCAGCGTTTCGATCTGCCCCATGAGGGTCAAAATTTGGTTTTCGTTGTCTTGGTTTTGCTTCTTGGTGACGGCGATTTCCTTGATGGCCGCTTGGTATTCCTTGGTCGTCTTGATTTCGTAAAGCTTGGTTTCCTTGACCTTGATCTTCTCCTTCGAATCGACGAGCTCGCCCTCTTTGAGGCGGTAGTTTTTCTCGCTTTCCTCGAGGGCGGTTTTCTTCGCGGTGAATTGGGCTTCGAGCTGGGCAAGCTTCGTTTCGAGCTCGTTTAAGTGCTGGGGGATTTCGTCCAGCTCGCGTTTCACCTTGAGAATCTTCGATTCGATCGCCGAGAGGCCGGAGAGTTTGAGGAGGCCTTCTCGGAGATTGTTTTCGTTGGGTGTGGTCATGGGGATCCTATAATAATTTTTCCATGAATGCGGGATCACAGCCAAGGAGGCAACTTCTTCCCTGGTAAAATTTATTTTTCCCGACTCACGAATCATGGGCCCACTAGGATTTGAACCTAGGACTGCCCGGTTATGAGCCGGGAGGTTTCATTCGCTCGGCCCGGCAAAGCCGGATCCTCGCTAAAGTCAGGGGAAGATCTTCTCCCCCTGACAACCCTCATCTTCCTCGACTCATGATGGGCCCACTAGGATTTGAACCTAGGACTGCCCGGTTATGAGCCGGGAGCTCTAACCAGCTGAGCTATGGGCCCAGCTTTCTACCAATCCACGAAACTCTTCAGCTTTTTCGCACGCGAAGGG
Organism: bacterium; assembly: GCA_046346885.1. Lineage (GTDB taxonomy): Bacteria > UBA10199 > UBA10199 > JADFYH01 > JADFYH01 > JAXMHI01. The sequence continues at coordinate 267,978 of JAXMHI010000003.1, forward strand.
TGGCGTAATTTGCGAAGGGCCTTCGCTTCGATTTGTCGGATACGTTCGCGCGTGACTTGGAAATCGCGGCCGACCTCCTCGAGCGTATGGTCCGAGCGTTCGCCGATGCCGAAGCGCATTCTCAATACTTTTTCTTCGCGCGGGGTCAAGGTCGAGAGCACCTTTCCGGTGGAGTCCGAAAGGTTCATGTTCACCACCGCGTCCGACGGGCTCATTACCGATTTATCCTCGATGAAGTCGCCTAAATGCGAATCTTCTTCCTCACCGATCGGGGTTTCGAGCGAGATGGGCTCCTTCGCGATTTTGAGCACCTTCCTCACTTTTTCCAGCGGCATTTCCATTTTCTCCGCGATCTCCTCCGGCGTCGGCTCGCGACCCAGGTCTTGAACCAAGTAGCGCGAGGTGCGTACGAGCTTGTTGATGGTTTCGATCATGTGCACGGGGATACGGATCGTGCGGGCCTGGTCGGCGATGGCGCGGGTGATGGCCTGGCGGATCCACCAGGTCGCGTAGGTGGAAAATTTATAGCCGCGCTTGTATTCGAACTTGTCGACCGCCTTCATGAGGCCGATGTTGCCCTCTTGGATGAGATCCAAGAATTGAAGGCCGCGGTTGGTGTATTTTTTGGCGATGCTCACCACCAGGCGCAGGTTGGCTTCGACGAGTTCCGACTTGGCCTGGTCGGCGAAATACTCCTCCCGCTTCAGCTCCCGGTAAATCTTGCGGAGTCCTTCGGCGGAATGGCCGTACTCGGTTTCCAGTGAACGCACCTTCTTTTCGCTGCCCGCGATGTTCTTGATGGTTTCTTGGATGCTCTCTTTTGGGAGCTTCAAATCCTTCACGAGCTTGCGCACCGCGTACTCGCTGCGTTTCAAGGTTTTTAGGCGTTCGCGGAGCTCTTCGTAGGGAATTTTCAGCTTTCGGCCCTGATCTTTCATCAAGCGCTCTTCCGCTTCGATCAAGTCGACGATGTCTTTGAAGCGCTCGGTGATCAGATTGATCGTCTTGCGGTTGAAGCGCATCTCCTTGATGCATTGGACCATCCGGTTTTGCGATTCGCCGAGGGACTCTTTGTGCTTCTCCAAGGCCTTCGAGCCTTCTTTCAGGGTGATCACCTTGCGGGCGAATTTGGCGTGGGCCACCGAGAGTTGTTTGAATTTCGCGAATTGCTTGAGCACGCGGTTGCGGTGTTCCGTTTCGTCGAATTCCTCGTTCTCCGCGGCCATGTCGTCCAAATCTTTTACGATCTCGGTGACTCGGATCTTGTTCTTGCGGAGCGACTCTCCAAGGTCGAGCACTTCCTTGATGCCGATGGGGGAGGTAAGCAGGATGTTGAGAACGGCGTCTTCGTGTTGTTCGATTCGTTTGGCGATTTCCACTTCGCCTTCGCGGGTGAGCAGGGGGACGCTTCCCATCTTGCGGAGGTACATGCGGACGGGATCGGTGGATTTGGCGAAAGCGTCCGCCGGGATTTCCTCTTCCGCTTTTTCTTCCTCTTCTTCCTCCTCATCGTCCTTCCCGCCGGAAGATTCGCCGCCCTTCTCGCCGCTTCCCTTTTTCTTCGAAGTTTTGGCGTCGTCTTCGTTGTCGACGATTTCGATGTCTAAGTCGTCGAACATGGAGAGAACGTCGTCGATCTCATCGGCGGAAGTGACTTCTTCCGGCAGGATGTCGTTCACCTGTTCGTAGGTGAGGTATCCCTTTTCCTTGCCGATGTCGATGAGCTGCTGGATCTCTTTAGTTTTTTCTCTTTGCATACGTGAAATTCTCCCACTCAAGTCTTGGCCGCGTTCAGGTTGGCTAAAATATTTTGTTTTTCCTTCAATAACACCGATACCTGGTCGGTTTGGTGATGGGCTTCCGCATTCTTAATCTTTAACGAGAGATCACCCAGTTTCCGCTTTTAAGGCGTCCATTTTGATCTTCTCGACGCGGCGGCGATCGCCGAGGCCGTTTCCGTCTCGATCGCCGTCTCTTTTCAATGCCAGCTCGGTGAGCAAGGCCTGGTGTTGGGTGTCTTGAACTTTAGGCAAGAGTTCACCGACCGAACACGCGGAAAGTCCCACTTCTTCCCACAAGAAAACCGCTAAACCGCGGGCCTTTTGCTCATTAAAGAGCTCATCCGGTTGAATTTTGTCAATCAACTTGGCCCGGGTAATCCCTGAACTTGATGAAGATCTCAAGCAAGAGCTCTTCCGCGGAAGCCGCCGTCTTGGTTTGCTCCCTTTTCCCCCGATTTGACGGGGTTTTTTTAGGGGAGAAAGACCTTAATTCCTCAAAAATCCAGCTTTCCGGGACGTCCAAACCTTGCGCGATTCGGCGGATATGGAGGTTTCTTTCGAGGGGACGGTCGATTTTCATCAAGTACGGCCTTAAACTTGGGCGAAGCGGCTTTGCCGGAGATATCCTTGGCGTTTTTTGCAAGGGTCTTATCGATGATCACCGATAAAAGGTTTCTTACTTTTGACTTTTCTATAAAAGCTTGAGCCCCGAATTTCTTGAGAAAAGTATCGGGATCCCCCCCGGCGGAAGCAGCAAAACTTTTGGGGTGATTTTTGTGGTCTGCTAGCGAGGCCGAGAGAGCGCTCCGCCGCCTCTTGCCGGCGTCATCCCCGTCGAATAAAACAATGATTTCATCGGTGTAACGCTTGAGTAACGCGATATGTTTTGGCGTTAAGGCGGTGCCCAAGGGTGCGACGGTTTCTTCGAAAACCAAATTGGTGCAGGGTGATGGCATCTAAATACCCTTCCACCACGAAGACCCGGTTTTTTCTGCGGATCGCTTCTTTCGCGAGAGGTAAGGCGAACAAAGTGGCGCTTTTGTCGTAAATGGGCGAGTCGGAGCTGTTGATGTATTTGGCCACTTCCGGATTTGATTCAAGGATTCGGCCGCCGAGTCCCACCACTTTATTTTCACGGTTGAAAATGGGAAAGATGAGACGTCCCCGAAAACTTTCGTAGTAACCGCGTTCGCCTTGGCGCAGCACCCCCACCTTAAGGGCCGCTTCCAAGGGGACTTTACGTTCTTCGAAGATGTTTTTTAATTCATCGGAGTGGGGTAGGGCGAAGCCGAGGCGAAACTTTTCGATTTCCGCTTCGGAGATTCCCCTCTCTTTCAAGTAGGCTCGGGCTCTTTCGGCGGCGGGAGATTTTTTCAAGTTTTCGTAATAGTGCCAAGCGGCCACTCGGTTGGCTTGAAAGAAATTTTCCTTCTCGTCTTTTGAAAGAGTCGGGCCCGCCTTGGGGCTTAAGGCCACATGGGCCCGTTCCGCGAGTCTTTCCACCGCTTCGGGAAAGGTGAGGCCCTCCATCTTCATGAGAAAACCGAAAATATCGCCGCCCTCATGGCAACCGAAGCAATGGAAAATCTGCTTTTCTTCGCTGACGACAAAGAAGGGCTTTTCTCTTGGTGGAAAGGGCAGAGGCCTTTCCAGTTTCTGCCTGCTTTTTTGAGGGAGACGAAGTCCGACACCAGCTCGATCAAGTCCACGCGGCTTCACTTCGATGAGGGTGGTTTCTGCTGGAACAAATCGGACCCCGTGCTTTGGGAGGGCGCGTGCGCCCCATTCAAAAACCACAGCGGTAGAGCTAAAAGATAAAGTGATGGATGGACCCCAGTCGCATCCGAGAATATGATCCCTCCCCGAAAAAATCAAGAAGAGGAAAGGGGAAGGGGTAAGTTTTTTAGTATTCCCGTCGGCCCTTTTTCTGGGCTCTTTTGCGTGCGGAAATGGCTTTTCTTTTCTTCTTCACGCTGGGCTTTTCGTAGTGTTCGCGTTTGCGCAGTTCGGAAAGGATGCCCGCCTTCTCGCATTGTTTCTTGAAGCGACGGACGGCCGCTTCGAACGTTTCGCCTTCTTTGATTCGAATTCCTGGCATTTCGGTTACAAACCCCCTCTCTAAGAGAGATGAATTAGGTTAATTTTTCTAAAAAAAAATCCTTCGTCCCCCCGAAAAAAGAAAGGGTGCATAATAGGGGGATATTGACTCAAGTCAAGGGAAAAGTAAGAGAAAAGAACGAAGTGATTTTAACTACTTAGGCTTAACTCGTTTAACCGACCATCGAGGGACCCAACTGCCGTCCGCCCAGGACGTGAAGATGGACGTGATAGACCGACTGCCCCCCCTCCGGATTGGTATTCATGACGCACCGATACCCTTTTTCGCGAATGCCCAATTGATGGGCCACCGTTTGAGCCGTGCGAAAGAGGGAGGCAAGGATCGAGGAAGAGGCCGCGTCGATTTCGTTCAAAGTGGAATAGTGTTTCTTGGGAATCACCAGAACGTGAGTGGGTGCTTGGGGGTTGATATCCTTAAACGCCAAGACTTCGTCGTCCTCGTAGAGGAGCTGGCTGGGGATTTCCCCCTTCACGATTTTGCAGAAAATACAGTCGCTCATGTTTATTACTTTTTATATACTTTATCTTCTTCGAACATCTTTTGCCCGACGGTGACTACCTTGCCGTTCTCGATCTTGTTGAAGAAGCAGCTGCGGTACCCCGTATGACAGGCGGCCACGTTCTGCTTGATCTTCACGAGCAGGCAATCGTTGTCGCAATCAAAATAGACTTCCTTCACTTCTTGCGTGTGGCCGGAGGTTTCCCCCTTCACCCAAAGCTTGTTGCGCGAGCGGGAATAGAAAGTGGCGAGTCCGCCGGTTAAGGTTTTTTCCACCGCCTCTCGGTTCATGAAGGCGCACATGAGGACCTCGCCATTTTCATAATCTTGGAGAATGGCGGGGATGAGGCCCTTGTCGTCGAATTTAAGGGAAGAAAGAATAGGTTCTAAATTCATGAAAGATCCTTTGCTTTATGAAGCCTTAAGCGGAGGCCGAAGGGCCACCCCTTTTTTAATTAAATACCGTTTCACTTCATCAATCTTATACTCTCCAAAATGGAAAATGGAAGCGGCCAAGGCCGCCTGGGCGCCGCCTTCCACCAAGCCGTCGTAGAGGTGGTCCAAATTTCCCACCCCGCCCGAAGCAATGACGGGCACGTTCACCGCCTCCACCACCCGCTTGGTGAGTTCGATGTCGTAGCCTTCTTTCGTGCCGTCCCGATCCATACTGGTGAGCAAAATTTCGCCGGCGCCGAATTTTTCCATCTTGTGCGCCCAGAGGATGGCGTCCAACCCCGTCGGCGTGCGGCCGCCGTGGGTGAAGACTTCCCAGCTGTCCAGCGAGCGTTTGGCGTCGATGGCGACGACGATGCATTGCGAACCGAAACGCTCCGAGGCCTTCTTCACGAATTCCGGGTCTTTCACGGCCGCCGTATTGATCGAGACTTTATCCGCCCCCGCGTTGAGCAAGTTGCGGATGTCCTCGAGCGTCCTCAATCCCCCGCCCACGGTGACCGGCATGAACACCCGTTCGGCGGTCTTCGCCACCACTTCCAAGAGGATGTTGCGCTCCTCGTGGGAGGCGGTGATGTCCAAGAAGCAGAGCTCGTCAGCCCCCTGACGGTCGTATTCGACGGCCACTTCCACGGGATCGCCGGCGTCCTTCAAGTTGAGGAAGCGAGTGCCTTTGACGACACGGCCGTCCTTCACGTCTAAACAGGGGATGATGCGTTTGGCTAGCATGCGGCGGATCTCGTTCTTTCGATCGCTTTTTTCAGGTCTAGAGTGCCTTCATAAATCGCCTTGCCCGTGATGGCCCCCTCGATCTGGGAGGAATTTAGAGCCAGGAGATTCTCAATATCCTTCAAGTCTCTTAAGCCCCCCGCCACTACAACGGGGAGGGGGACGGAGGCAACAAAATCGGCGATGCCCTTCATGTTGAGTCCCGACAGCATGCCGTCGCGTGCGATATCGGTGTAGACGATGCAGCTGACCCCGGCATCTTGGAAGCGGACTGCCAAATCGGCGGCGGTCAGTTCTTGAACCTCCGTCCAACCGTGGGTGGCCACTTTGCCGTCCTTTAAATCGATGCCTACCGCGATTTTGCCGGGATAAAGTTTACAGGCTTCCTTTACGAATTCTGGGTTTTTATAGGCGACGGTACCCAAGATTACCCGCGAGGCGCCCGCTTTTTCGATGTAGTTTTTTAAGGCTTCTTTCTCTCGAATGCCGCCGCCGATCTCGAAATGCTTCCCCTTTTTCTTCAGGAGATTCCCGATTTTTTCGATGACGGAAAAATTCACCGGCTTGCCTTCGAGCGCCGCGTCCAGATCCACCAAATGCAGCCATTCGGCACCCGCTTGCAGCCATTGCTCGGCGACGCCTAAGGGATCTTCCGAATAAACGGTCACCTGCGCGTAGTCGCCGCGGGTCAGTCGCACCACTTTTTGATCTTTTAAATCGATGGCGGGAAGAATTTCCATGAGGATCTATTTTACCGGATCGGTGCGGCCGTAGTCATCCTGCAAACGCACGATGTCGTCTTCGCCGAAATAACTGCCCCGCTGCACCTCGATGAACACCATCGGCGTATCGAAGGGGTTGGCGATACGGTGGGCCGATTCCATGGGGATGTCGATGTATTCGCCTGTTTTGAGGGTGATTTCCTTTCCGTCCAAGGTGACTAATGCTTGGCCTTCGACGACCATCCAATGCTCTTGGCGCTTGAAATGCTTTTGGTAACTGAGCCGCTTTCCGGGAAGGATGGTGATGCGCTTCACCTTATAGCTCGCCTCATTTAGCAGCACTTCCCATTTTCCCCAGGGGGGGGTGGCGGATTGGGCATGAGGATGGGAGTTTTGATTTTGTTTTGGAAGCGACGACGATTCGTTCATATCACTCGTTATTTCAAAAATAAATAAGCGGGAGACGGGTCTCGAACCCGCGACCCTCAGCTTGGGAAGCTGATGCTCTACCAACTGAGCTACTCCCGCAGTGGACGGGACGTTAGTACAGGCAAATAGCCCATATCAACAGTAATTTTCTAAAGTTTGGTTGGTTTAGGAAGGTGAGGATCTCTCGAGAATTTAAGCGCCCGGAGTGAAAATCTTCGCCATCAAATCCCCCTCAAAAATCAGGGGGTGCTGTCGGAGGCCGCCGAGCAAGCCGGAGGCGGGGGCGGTGATTTCGCTTAAAAGGGCGCCTTCGAATCCGTCGTAGAGAAATCCCAAGACCTCGCCCTGCCTCACCCAGTGTCCGACCTGGAGTTTGGAAACAAAGACGCCCGCCTGGTTTGAATGGACGGGAATGCTTTGATGGACGCCGAAATAATGGGTGTCGCGCTCTTGCTCGGCCAAGACGCAGCCGCTTAAGGCTCCGACTCGAATCAAAAACCGGACGAGCGATTCGAAGAGCGCCTCGCAATGGGGCGTTTGAATTCCTCCCGCGTATCCCGCCTGCAGGACGAAATTTTCGCCGCCCCTCATTTTCCATGCGCTGCCCAAGGTGGTCGTAATGATCTTATCCGGTTTTTGCTCGACGACGGCGGATAGGCCGAAGAAGGCGGCGGTTTTCAATTCCGCGTCCGTCGGCTTATAGAGACATACTTGCGGCGTTTCCTCGAAGTGCAGGTTCGAGTTGTGAAGGTCGATCCGATAGTGCGCCTTCTCGGTGGCTTGGTAGACGCAGGCGGCGATCCGCTGGGTGGTTTCGCCCTGGTCATAGCCGGGAAACATGCGGTTGATGTCGGTGCCGTCGAAGGGCCAGTGGCGTTGGCGGGTGTTCATGCCGAAAACGTTTACGGCGGGGATGAGGATGACGCGTTTTTCCAA
>JAXMHI010000004.1:0-173683 GCA_046346885.1 bacterium
TCGTCGAAGTCTTTCACGATGGTTTCGAAGGCGCCTCGAACATGGAATTCCATGCCGTCGATCGCCCCGGCCTCGCGGGTGGTGATGAAGTTGAAGGTGTCACCGACCTTCAGCCCCAATGCTTTCATGAGTCCCTTGCCGAGCACGGCGCCGTAGGGGTCGGAGGCGTCCAAGTTTTTTCCCTCCACGACGTGAAGGGAATCCGCCTTCGTGTTGAGCGCCTGATGGCGGCCCATTTTATATTCCCGTTCCGGGTCGGCTCCTAAGACCAGCGCGGCCACGCTGGTTTTGTCGGAACTGGCCATGCCCGAGAACTTAAGGCGGGGAACCGTATAAAGGACGTGAGGAAGGCCCTCTACCTGCCTTTGCAGCGCGGAGACGTCCTTAAGAAGATAGTCGAAAGGAGCCGTCGCCCCTTTTTCGAAATAATCGGTTCGGCTGACTTGAAGGTGTCCGCTTTGGCTGTGAATGAATTGTTCTCGGAAGCCTTCCATGATGTTGTCGAAGAATCCGCCCACCAAGATCAAACCCGTGCATCCCATCGTCAGAATGGAGAGGGTGAGCAAGCTCCTTCGCTTGTTGCGGAAGACGTTTCTCCACGAAATTTTAAAGAGCCTTTTCAGAGTGGCCATCGGTTGCCCCTTTGCCTTTGGCGCTACTCAAACGTTTTCATGTAATCCTTCGTGAACATGCCGTCGTCGAGTTTTTTCTTCGTCATGGCGCCGAATGTCAAAACCGACTTCTTGTTTTTATCGATGCTGTCCTGAAAAACAAGTTTCATGGGTCTCATTCCTCCCGCCATTTCCTTGAAATCCTCGAAGGTGGCGGTCTTCAGGGAGCGGCCCGAAACGGTGAAGTATTCCGCCTTCACCGGCCGAAAATCCGACTTGGAAACCCAATATTTGATCTTGTTGTAGGTTTTGCTGGGCGATTTGGCGGTGAGGTCGAGCAGGTAACAGGCTTTTCCGTCCACGTTTTCCTCGCCCGTAAGAACGGCCGTGTAATCGCCTGCGAAATTGGCCCGCGCCATGTCGCCGTTCGAGACGTTGCCGATGAGGCGTTCATGCAGCGGGATGCGAACCGGCTTTTTCACGTTGGGTAGATAGATCCAAAGATCGTCTCCCAACATGAGGATGCTTTTTCCCTTTTCCCCGGCGGGGCTGGTGAATTCGACCAGCGAGTGCTCCAAGTCCTTCACGTAAACCCGATATTGACTCTCGGTTTTCTTGTCTCCCCCGTCGAAGTTCGTGATGGAGGCTTCGAATTCGTAGGCTCCCTGAGGGGTGCGGATCCGATCGGCTTTCGCGACAATTTCGCCGGGATCTTCGGCGGAACTCAAGACGCCGGGGACAGATAGGAGGAAGATCATCGCCCATAAGGGCAGTAAAGCTCGTTTCATTTCTTTATCCTCTCTTTGTTTGATTTAAAGCGACCGGAGCGTTCGGGGAGGGAAAACGCTGACCCCTTCCGACGGGCGCTCCTCGTTCTTCTCTCTTTGATCTTTCAGGATCGCTCCGTCCTTCAGCGTCACGATCCGAGTCGCATGGTGCATGACCCGAGGGTCATGGGTGGAAAAAACGAAAGTGGTTTTATTTTTTTGGTTGAGCCGCTGCATCAGCGAAATGACGTTTTCCGTCGAAGCGCTGTCCAAATTGGCGGTGGGTTCGTCCGCCATCACGAGTTTTGGGCGGTTTACGATCGCCCGCGCGATGGCCACCCGCTGCCGTTGCCCTCCAGAAAGTTCGTCCGGCCGGTGCAGGGCGACCTCGCGCAACTGCACGTCGCTCAACGCCTCCCACACCCGGTCGCGCCGCTCGCGTTTCGACAGGGGAAGGAAGAGCAAGGGGTATTCTACGTTCTCAAAGGCGCTCAAGACGGGAAACAAGTTGAAGGACTGAAAGATAAAGCCCACGTAATGGCTGCGGAGCTTGGCCGCTTCTTGATAAGTGAGGCCGGAAGTGGAGCGCTCGTTCAAGAGGATCTCACCGTTCGAGGGAGTGTCGAGCAAGCCCATCATGTTGAGCAAGGTGGTTTTTCCGCTTCCGGAGGGCCCCATGATGCAGAGGAATTCTCCCTCGGAGACGCTCAAGTTCAAATCCTTCAAAGCTTGAACCTTTACCTTTCCCAAAGAGTATTCTTTCATCACGTGGTTTGCTTCCAATAATGACATGGCTCACCTCATTCCATCTAAAAGCGATTTTTTATGATTTGTTAAAGCAAAGGACGTGCCATTGAAATTCTTGGGAAAAGCCGTTAAAATAAGAAGAAACGGCTTTTCGGCTCGAAACTTTTGTTAAGAAGTACCCACTTGGCGTCAGCGCCTTGACGGTGGGGAGGTAGTGCATTCGTAAAAATTGGTTTTGATGGAAGGTTAAATTAGGTAAACATAGAGCATGGGATCTTTGGGATTGCCCAACATCATCACCCTCACGCGACTTATTGCCATTCCTTTCATTTCGTATTTTTACCTCGTCGAGCAATACGACTGGGCGCTTTACCTGTTGATGTACGCCGGCTTCTCCGACCTATTGGACGGCGGTCTCGCCCGTTTCATGAAACAGCGCACCAAGCTCGGCGCCATCTTAGACCCCGCCGCCGACAAGATTTTAATGTTCGTGATGTTCATTACTTTAGCTTGGGCGAGGCAGATCCCTTTTTGGCTGATGCTCTTGGTGTTCTTGCGTGATCTCTACATCGTCACCGGTGTTTTTATCCTGAAGTTCCGCTATAAAAAAGTTTATATCCGGCCTACCTACGTTTCGAAGATGACCACTTTCTTTCAGCTTTCCCTGCTTTTTTTCTGCCTCCTTTTGTCTTACCTGCCGATTTTCCCCTTCGGGTGGGGTAAAGCGCTTTCACCTTGGGTGTTGACGGCCTATCAGGCGAGTTTCCTTCTTACCGTAATATTCACGGTCGCCAGCGGCATCCATTACACGCTCGTGGGCATCGCCCTTTACCGGGGGAAGCTCCATGAGGTTCCCTCGCCGGAGGAAACCGTGAAAGAGGCGGGTGTCTCAAATCATTGAGAGGTGAACGCAAACCCATGTTTTGGATCGCGCGTCTTGGAGAAACCGATTATGAAGAAGCCTTTCGAATGCAAAAGGAGTGGAGGCGGCTGCGCATAGAGGGGAAAATCCCCGATCTTTTTCTCACCACTTCCCACCCGCCCGTTTACACTCTGGGCAAAAGAGATTGCCGAGAAGATTTTTTAAGCTCTCCGGGGAGGATCCTCGAAGACGGCATCGTCGTAATCCAATCGAACCGCGGAGGGCGCATCACTTACCACGGCCCCGGTCAACTTGTCGGATATTTCATCGTCAATATCCGCGAGCTTCGTTTGAGCATTCCCCAATTCGTCAGGAAGGTCGAAGAAGTCTTAATTCTCACCCTAAAAGATTTCGGTCTCGAAACCCGGCGCGACCCGGAATATCCCGGCGTTTGGGTGGGGGAAAAGAAGATCGCCGCGTTGGGGCTTCACTTCGACCGGGGCGTTTCGCTTCATGGTTTCGCTCTCAACGTGAACCCGGCGCTCGAGCACTACCGCCACATCATTCCTTGCGGCATTCGGGGACGGTCGGTTACTTCCATGGAGAAAGAGCTGGGTCGAACGGTGAAAATGGTGGAAGTGGAGGCGAGCGTGGAAAAAAGTCTCTCAGAGGTATTTGCGGTTCCCACTCGAATCGTTTCCCCGAAAGATTTGTTTTCGCCTCCCCCAAAAAAAGGGCACGGCGAAAGCGCCGTGCCCCGGGGATAAGTCTAAAGAGTTGAAATGTTCTAAATTTTACGGTCGATGATCGTCGCGACCCCCATGCCGAAGCCGATGCAAAGGGTGACGCAGCCGTAGCGTTTGTCCGTCCTTTCCATCTCATCCAACAAAGTGCCGAGCAAGATGGCGCCGGTGGCTCCCAAGGGATGGCCCAGCGCGATGGCGCCGCCGTTGACGTTGACCTTCGCCAAGTCGATTCCCAATTCTTGGGCGACGGCCAAGGGAACAGGGGCGAAGGCTTCGTTGATTTCCCAGAGATCGATGTCTGTCACGCTTAAATTGGCTTTTTGAAGGGCTTTCCGCACCGTGGGGATGGGGCCGAGCAACATGATGATCGGGTCGTCTCCCATCACCGCCGTCGAAATGATCTTCGCGCGGGGCTTAAGCCCCAATTCCTTCGCCTTTTTATCGGAGCCCAACAAAACTGCGGCGGAGCCGTCCACAATGCCGCTGGAGTTGCCCGCGTGGATCACCCCGTCGAGCTTGAAGGAGGGCTTTAAGGCGGCGAGCCCTTCTACGGTAGTGCTGGGTCGAAGGTGTTCATCCTTCTCGAATAAAAACTCTTTCCCGTCTTGGGTCTTCGCTTTCACCGGGATGACGCCTTTCTTAAAACGTCCCGTTTCCCAGGCCTGCGCTGCGAGCTGTTGGGAGCGGACGGAGAATTCATCCAAACGCTTGCGGTCATAGCCGTATTTTTCGGCGATCATTTCGGCGGATAAGCCTTGGGGAATGAGGTTGGGCCAACGCTCGGCCAAGAGCGAGCCCACCATGTCGAAGTTGATCTCCATGGGCACGCGCGTCATGTGCTCGATGCCGCCGCCCACCATGAGGTTTTCTTGGCCTGCCATGATCGCTTGGGCCGCCATGTTGACCGCCGTCAGTCCCGATCCGCAGAAGCGGTTGACCGTCGCGCCGGCCACTTCCAAGGGCCAACCGGCCGCCAACACCGCTTCACGGGCGATGACGTTGTCTTGCTCGCCTCGTTGGGAGACGCAGCCGTAGATGACGTCGGAAATTTCCTTCGGGTCGAACTTATTGCGTTCGGCCAAGGCGGTTAAGGGGGCCACGGCCAAATCGATGGGGTGCGTGAATGATAAGGAACCTTTTCGCTTGCCGCGCGGCGTGCGGACGGCGTCCAGAATGAAAACGTCAGTCATAAAATCTCCTTTAATGGAATGGATGGGAACTCTTTTAACGTCTTATTTTCAACCTAGAAAACGAGGCGGGGGTTGTCAACCGCCGGGCGGTTTAAGGGGGGGAAGGGCGGGAAAGGTCTGGTGGACCAGGAGCCGGCAAACTGGAAGGGGCCGATTCGGTTTTATTGGGAGGGAGAAAAAGCAGGGATCCATTGGGGCCGTTTTTAAATTCCAGCTCCCTCTCTCCCGGCTTACAGCCGCCTTTTCCCGAACGCAGGGAAAAATTAAACTCGAGGGCCTGCAAATTGGCCTTTTCCAGGCAAACTTTTTCCCCCGGTTTTTCTTCCGCCGCTTTTCCTAAGGCTGGAAAAAGGAGCAGGGAAAGACTCACGATCATGAGAAAGGCCGCGCTCATGGTTCCGAGAACCCTCCCGAGCATTGCTCGTAAATCTCGCTTCCCCCCAAGTTTTCCGAGCATACTTGTTGGGCCATGGTGGCCGCCGACTCGCAGCTTTGGTGGTCCGACGGGGCGGTGATTTCGCCTCTAAAGTGGCGGTTCTTGCTGGTGGTGCCCAGCACGTCCACTTTAGTGTTGGCGAAACAGGTGAAGTGCCAAAGTCGGGGCGTGGCCCAATCGTCCCCCGCGGGCCACGAAACCACCCAAGGTGGCGAGAACTTGTCGTAGTTTTGAAGGGGGATCAGCGCGAAGGAGCCTTTGGGGTTGGTCCCCACCACCAAACGGAAACGGGCCTCGTTTTCGGCGCAAGGTTCGTCCGGAGCGGTGGAGCGAATCGAGGCATTTCCGTCCCGGAAGGCGGCCCCTAAATTTTTTACGCACACGGTTCGTTCGGTGGGGAGGTAGTCTGGGTTGTAGTCGTCATTCCAGGCCTTTATAGGGGGAGAGGCGAGGCAGAAAAGAGCGAGAAGCCCTCCTTTCAGCAGAAAATTTAGAAGTTTGTCATTTAAAAAACTTAGCAATTAGCCTTGTCCTTCTTCGATAACGAGGGTAGGAGTTTAAACGAATGTTTTGGAAGCTGTCCAGCTTACCCCAGGTTGCCTCGGCTCTCGATAGCCTCAAGGAGTGGGTACAGGCCGAACCCGCTCAAACCCCCGCGGTTCCAACGGCGGACCCCTCTTTAAGTCTTTCCACCACTTACATTAACTTCGGCGATGTTCAAGTTTTCACTCCCCGCACCCAATTCGTGACTTTCACCAACAACGGCAGCCAGCCTATTCGTGTGACTGGAATTAGCTCCGACAACTACGTTTTCGCCGTCTCCCGCGGTCAACTGACGATCCCTCCCAACGAATCAAGGACCTTATCCATCACCTTTACCCCCCAATTTGCACAAACCTATTATGGGAATGTGAGCTTTCGCACGAGCGATCCCAACTATGCCTCCGGCAGCATCTATCTGATGGGAACCGGAACCACTTTTTAAGAAAAACCATTTGCCCCTTTAAAGCGGAACTCGCTAAGATAGAAAGATATTTTGTCATTATTGAGGGTCTGATTAAGATCGAAGGAAGAGGTATATGCCCCATAGCGACGTTCGGTTGGATTTTAACATGGCCATGGAAGAAATGATGGGCGAGGGGGGCATCCGCACGGAGGAAGTGGATGCCTTAAGCGCCGCGGCCAAGGAGATCCATCGAGCCATCCAGGCCATGAAAGAGGTGGGGCAGCTCCCCTTTTATCACCTTCCCTTCGAGGAAGAAGGGGCCCAAAAGATTTCCAAGTTCGCCGGGGAATGTCAGGCCCAGTTCGACAATATGGTTGTACTGGGCATCGGCGGTTCCGCCCTGGGGCCCAGAGCCCTTTTGAGCGCTTTGAAGGGGCCCTATCACAATCAACTTTCTTCCGAGCAACGCAAGGGAGCGCCCCGTATTTTCGTTTGCGACTCCATCGATCCGGATACCTTCGGCCAACTTTTGGACAGCATCGATCCCAAGAAGACCCTATTCAACGTGATCAGCAAGTCGGGCGAAACCTTAGAGACCTTGGCCCAGTTTTTCGTTTTGAAAGAAATGCTGCGGGATCGGGTGGGGCTGCGTTGGTCGTCTCACGTGGTGGCGACCACCGATCCGACGAAGGGTTCTTTGAGACAATGGGCCCGCGAGGAAAACTTCGCCACGCTCGAAATTCCTTCCGGCGTCGGAGGCCGATTTTCCGTCCTCTCCCCGGTGGGCCTTTTTCCCGCCGCCTTAGCCGGCATCGAAATCGGGGAATTGTTATCGGGAGCGCGCCGGGCCGAGAACAGGGCTTCCATCCCCGATCTTTGGGTGAACCCGGCCTACATGTTGGGGGCCCTGCAATATTTGATGTGCCGTAAAAAGAAGAACGTCTTGGTGATTATGCCCTATTCGGAGCGGCTTTTTCCCCTTTCCGATTGGTACGTGCAGCTTTGGGCGGAAAGCATCGGCAAACGCTTTTCCCTGAAAGGAGAAGTGGTCGAAACCGGTTCCACGCCGCTTTCCGCCGGCGGCCCCCAAGACCAACATTCGCAACTGCAGCTTTTCATGGAAGGGCCCCGCGACAAGTTCCTCCTTTTCCTCATCCTGGAGCGCTTCGAGCGCTCTCTCCTGATTTCCGGTTCCGCCATCCCCTCCGAGAATTTCAATTTCCTTAAGGGCAAAGACTTAAGCGACGTGCTTTTGGCCGAAGCGGCCGCCACCGAAGCGGCGCTTCAACAAGACAGGCGTCCTTCCAGTAAATTGTTGCTGCCTCATCTGAATGCGTATTCTTTAGGGCAAGTCCTCTTCCTCATGGAAGCAGCCACCGCCTTCGCCGGCGAATTATTCGAAGTGAACCCCTTCGATCAACCGGGCGTCGAGTTGGGAAAGAAGCTGGCCAACGGCCTGCTTGGAAAGCCGGGATTCGAAGAATTCAAGGGGAAGGTCGAAGCGGTGAAGCGAAAAGACCAATTCGTGGTTTAATTCTTCAAGCTACCCAAACCAGATCGATCGCCGTTTCTTCAATCCCTGCACGATCATTTCCTGAATATTTTGCCTCACCATTTCACCCAAGCGGTGCACGAGCAGTTCGTCGTCCGCCGCTTCTTTGCCGTATTGGTCCAAATGAATGGGCTTACCGAAATAGACGGACCACTTGGAGGGAAGGCCGATGAGGCCCAAAGGTCCGAACCAGGGGATCGTCGGGGTGATGGGCACGTAGGGGATTCCGAAAGGCTTTGCGAGGAAGGTCCAGCGATAAAGGAGCGGATGGGTTTCTTCCGCCCCGATCACCGCGCAGGGGAGGATCGGGGCGCCGGTTCTTAGCGCCAACTTGATGAAGCCTCCCCGGCCGAAGCGTTGCAAGTGATAGCGGTGCTTATAGGTTTTTCCGATGCCTTTTTCGCCTTCGGGGAAGACGGTGACCAAATGTCCTTTCCGGAGTAAGCGCTCCGCGTTGTCTTGCGAGGCGCGCACGCCGCCGATGCGGTACATGAAGGTGCCCACGAAGGGCAGGTAGTAGACGAAATCTTCCACAAGGAAGCGCACATCGCGGCGCGAGGGGTGGTCGTTGGTGACGGCCAAGCGGATCATCGAACCGTCGAAGGGAAGGGTGCCCGAGTGATTGGCCACGATGAGGCCCTTGCCCTTGTTGGGAATGTTCTCGAGTCCTTCCACCGAAACCCGCCAATATTGATGGTAAAGAAAGTCGAAGATCGGTTTCACCCTCTTCTCGAAATCCGGGTCGCGGCCGAACTCGTCGAAATCCTGTTTTTCGACGCGGGTGACGCCGAAGAGCATCCGTTTGTAGGTCTTGGGGGAAATCAGCCGAGTCAAATAGTGATTGAATTTCTTCCAGGTACCGGCTTTCGGGGCGGCCGGAATTACCCTCTCTTCTTGGGGATGTTTTATCTCGCCTAAGGTTTGGATGCGGTTTTCGAGCAGGGCGGTTAAGCGAGCTAGCTCCGCTTTTAAATGGGTTTCTTCCCGGGAAAGGCCCGCTTGCTTTAAAGTGGCTTGCCACTCTTTTTGAAGTTGGAGGATGGAGTCCTTCATTTCCTGTTCCATCCGCCCGACCCGCTGCTCCAGCGCCTGTTTGGTCTTCTCCAATTCTTCCGGCGCCGTCTTGGCCGCCTCGCCCGCGTGAGGCTTAAGCAGATGCAGCTTGGTGATTTTGGTATTTCTGTTTTTATTCATGGGAGATCCCTTTCCTTCGCTAGGCCCCTTTTTCGATGCCGTCTAAACGGCTTCATGTTCCGCTTCGATTAAGTCCACTTCCCTCAGGCGCTCGGCTCCGACAAACGACAGCAAGGTTTCGCGCGTGGAATATTTAGGCGAAAAACCCATCAGCTTTTTCGCCTTCTCTCCGTCCGCGATGCACATGTATTTGAGGAAATTGAGGTAGCTCGCCGGGGCCGGCGACATGTCGGAATACCATAAGAGCTGCACCAAGTTCTTCAAGGCGATTTCAGGCATGGGCACTTCGACCTTGCCCAAGATGCGGATCACGCGAGAGAGCGGTAAGACCCCTTGGCCCACGATGTTGAAGACGCCGGGACAGTCCTTTTCGATGGCGAGCATGAAGGCGCGGATCACGTCCGACTCATGGACGAACTGCATGAGGGGATCGTAACCCATCATCGTCAAGATCACCGGGCGGCTTAAATATCGCGTTTTGTAGCTTTGGATCGTGGGGCCCAGGATGTGGCAGGTACGAATGATGCTTACCGTGATTTCCGGCCTCTTGCGGTGCAGCTTCAAGGCGGAACGCTCCGCGTCGATCTTGTCGGCCAAAAAGCGGTTTTTCAGTCCCCCGCGGGTCGGGTATTCTTCCGTCAAAAAATTGGGGTTGTCTGGGAAGGCTCCGTAAACGTCGGTGGTGGAGGAAAGGACAAGCTTCTTCACCCCCGCGTCGGCGATGGCGTTGCAGATATACATGGAACCCACCGAAATGATCTCGTGAGAGAGGCTTTGATTGCGGGGCGGGGTGGTGGGGATGGCCGTGTCGATGAAGGTATGCACCTTCTCTTTCTTGAGGATCTCCGAGAGGCGAACGTCGGCTAAAGTTTCTGTGAGATCGAATTTATAGAATTTAGCTTTTCTCGTAACAATGGGGGGTTTTTTGCGGTCGATGATGACGTAATATTTCACGCGCCGGTCGTTTTCCAGCTCTTGAATGATGTGGCTCCCCTTGAACCCGTTGGTTCCGATGATGGCGATCACCCTTTCGGAGTAGGGAATCTCTTTCGGCGTTTTTTCTTTCTTGCCTTTCATAGCATGAGTTGGCTGCTGCGCACGGCCTTCTTGTAGAAAATCAACAGCACCCAGAAGATACTACCATCAACGAGGGTGCCAAATAAATAAGGGAGTGAGTGTTTCGTGAAAAAAAAGACGGTGAAAAGGAGGGAAGAGGCCGCTTTGCCGATGAGCACGTAGAAGGCGAGCTCCTTTTTTCTCCGCACATCGCTTTGGGCGCCATAACAGAGGGCGGTGATGATTGCCATCAGCGACAGGGCGAGCACCAACCAAAACCGGTCGTCGGATACGGGCAAGGGCGAAAAGGTCGGCGCGATTTTTAAGCTTAAAAAATTGAGTTCTTCGAAGAGGAGACGGGGAAAGAAAAGGAAGGATAAAAAGCCCAGGGCAAAGAGGAAGGTGAAAAAACGAAGAAGCTTGCGAAGTGCCTTTTCTTCCCGCGTAAGCATCGGGGCTGAAATTAGGGGAAGAAGGGCCGAAAGTCAACGGAACATCCGCATTTTTCAGTTGTTGAAGCTTAAGTAAGGCAAAATTCGATGCCGGTTTTCCCGGTAATAGGCCAAGGTTCGTAGTAAGCTGCGGTGGGGAAATTTTGAGCGGTCCGGCCCTAAGAATTGTAAAAATGTCTGTTTCCAGCCGGGGGGCAAGTGAGGCCAGGTCGAAGCGATGTTGGCCCGGGTGGAAAGGTCCACCAGCGGCGAGCCGGGAGGGATCACGTCGATCGCCGCCGTGAAGAAAAGCGACATGCCTGCCAGAACATGCGAAGGAATTTGGTAGAGCTCGGGCATGCGATCTTCGCCGAAATCGCGCTCGTAGTTTAAGAGAACGTCCCTTAACTCTTCCGTAACGCCCAGTTGATTCAAGATTTCTTGGCGATTGTGGATGTAGAAGGCGATGAGCCGTTTCATCGTGATGACGCTAAATTCGGCGCGGTTCGGGATCCTTCTCGAATCTTCTTGGGTTCTTTGCACGAAATCATTCACGGCGGCCTTAAAGGGGGCGGGCCATGTCTTTTGGGCCGGCTTTTGGACCAGGTCGAGCACCCCGTTGGGGTCGATGAGTTCCGCGTCGGGAAGAAGATGGAGCGTTTTGACGTAAATCTCGGGAAAACGTCGTTCGAACTGATCCAAGAAAGTCGCGCGGTGTGCACGGTAGTGTTGTTCCACCCGTTCGGCCAGCTGACGGTAAAGCCAAGGGGCGGGCGCGCCCAAGAGGGCCAGCAGGGTGGCTCGGTTAAGCTCCTGGGCAACGAGGGGTTTCATGGGCGTTTCGTTTTCCGCGATGAGGTGGAGCATGCGGAACAAGGTTTCGGGCAACGCGTTTTCCAAGGCCCGGCGGATTCTGTAAAAGTCGCTGAAGGGGACGATTTCCATCTGCGCTTGCGGATCCAAAAGAACTTGCGTGTCTCCCGCGGGGATCTTCAGGCGGCCTGCGCGTAGGTCGCGCCCCATTTCCTCGGCCCGCTCCCGTTCGGTCAAGACTTCTCCGTTAAAACCTAGCTTTTCGGAGAAGCGGAAAATGGCCAGGTTTGCTCCCTCCATGTCTAACGAGAGCTCGACCCTCCTTCTTTTTTCCGCCGCCTTCTCGTCCGTTACCAAGGCCAATTCCGGATAGGCCCAGGGGAATTGGGCGAGTCTCTGATCCAATGAGTCTTGTTGCGTGGCGAGCGTCTTTTCGATTCGGCCTTCGTTGACGCGGACATTGTCCCTTCGTTCGGCATAGAGACCGCAGAGCTTTGTGTGGAGTCCCGATAAAAGCCCCCGAAGGGATTGGGGAGCCGCTTCTTCTCCGGGTAAGCTTTCCCAAAATTTATCCAGCGAGGCGGCGTGTTTGGTGTCTGCGAGTAAAATCGAAACGACTCGCTGAGTTGTTTCGTGGGCCGGCGACCGAAGGGATGAAAACTCGCGTAAATCGATGTCGATCGGCTCTTGGAGCGCGACGCTTTGGACTTCCGGAAGAATGGAAACCAAGCGGCCGCCTTCGCCTTTTCGGATGAGGTGGCGAAGGATATCTTTTCGAAGCGTCCGGTAAGAAGATTCGAACAGCCGGTTTCCTGTTTCGGCGAGTGCGACAAGGTCCGCTCCCGTGCCGGAGGCGAGGGAGAGGTGGGTGAAGAGCCTGAAGATCGGCGCAGAGGCCGGGAAATCCCGCAGGTACAATTCCGCCATGCGGCGGGCCTGCAAGAGGTTGCGGCTTAACGCTTGCGACCAAAAGGCATCCACTTGCGAGAAATGGGCTTGGGAGAGAAGGGGGATTTCCCCCCGAATGGCCAAGATTTCGCCGATCGAGGGCTTGCCGCCGTGTTCCCTCCCGACCAAATTCAGTTCGGGGAATTCTTTCTCCATCGCCGTCTCTTCCCTCGGCGAGAAAGTGGGGGCCCTGCCAATCGCTTCGTGATTTCGAATGAAAAAGGAGGCGACCCCTTCCAAGTAGGTTTCAAGGGAGCCCGGCTGTGTCGGCTCGTATAAGGCGAGCCATTGATTTTCCATTTCGGGGTTCAAACGGTGCAGGCTCAATTGACGCTGGGTTTCGTAGCCGGCGGGAATTCCTTCGAACGGGGGTATCGCTTCTTCCGCCGACCAAAAGGCCCGGACGACATGAAGGGGCAGAAGGTGCAACCAGGCTTCCCGCTCCCGTTCATATTGAAGAAGGCTTAAGTGGGCGATCGCCTCCACGGAACCGGGGCGCGTGAGCGTTTCTTCTTCGAAGGCCTGCAAATCGGCCCGAGAGTCGGGGCTGATATGGTCGTGAAGGCGGCGTACCAGGCACAACAGTTGGAGAAGGGCGCGCCCTTCGGGGGCTAAAATCGTTTTTACGGCGTCTTTTTCATTTTGCAAAAAACTTCTGAAGTCGTCGCGCGCGATGAGGGCCAACTCGGGCAGGCGCGTCTTCACCACTTCCGGAAAGGGCGTTTCCAAGACGGTTTCGACGGGGTCTACGCCGGTGGAGGGGGGGGGAACTTTTTCGGACCTTTCTCCAAGGCCTTCCAAAGCGAAAGCAGGGTCGAGGACCGGGGGAATGACGTCTTCAGGCAACATTGCGGCCGCTTCCGAAACTTCGGCGCGCTCTCCGGAAGAAGGAGGATCGGAAGGGATCTCTTCACTCTCGCCGGAAGTCGGCGCTTCTTGAATTTCCGTCGCCGTTTCCTCGCCCGCTTCGACTCGAAGAGGATCGAAATCTGCGGAAGCCCTTCCTTGGTCTTTGCTTAAGGCGCTGCTTCGCACGATCATGTCCAATTCATCATGGCCGCCGACGAACAAGAATTCGACGTCTCCGTTATTGCGCCGAAACAAAACCCGGTTTTTTTGGGAAGTGCGGATTTCGTAGAAGTCTTCCTGTCCTCCTCCTAACTTTTTAAAACCCAAGCCCCGTCGACGAACTCCGTCTTGATAATATTCGAAGAGCAGGCGAATGGCCCTTCGGGTGGCTTCTTGGCCTTGTGGCGTCAAGCTTTCCCACCCCAGTTGGAATCGCGAATGGAAAATGGGCGTTAAGGGTTTGCCGGTTCCTTCCGAGGCGCTGCCATTGCCGCTACGGGGGGGATCGGACTTGGCCCGGCCATTTACTTTCTCGTCGTTGGCCATGAGGACGAGGTGTCGGGTTTTTTCCCGCTCTGCCTCACGGGTTTCGGAGAGAAAACCTCCTTCGCCGCTGGCAAAGGCCTCCGCCCATTGCCTTTCGCCGAGGGAGGGGCGCGGGGAGGAAAGGGGGCGAAATTGGGCGGATTGAATGGAAAGATCCAAGCTTCTTTCGAAGGCCGCCATGCCGGGGGCCAAGGTGTGCAGCAGGCCCATACCAAGGCCCAATTGGAGGTTTGTAATTTCCGCATGGAGCATTTGTTCGGCGAAAGTGCCTTCCGGTCGCGGCAGAAGGCCCAAGGCCCCCACCAGGTTGTTGCCGCCCACCATGCTTAAGTCGGAGAAAAGATGTTGAAGAACAACATTTTCTTGGCGCAGTAAATGCCCGCTGCCTTTCAATAATCCGAAGTTGATGAAGGAAGAGGCGAGACCGCGTCCCCATCCCCCTTGTCCGCCCCAGCGCCAGAGGTTGGGGTTGGAGGTGTCGCCGGAAAGGGTGGCGAGCAAGCGGTTTGTTCCTTCGAACGCGGTGACTTCCGAGCCGAGGCCGATTCCGTAAGAAGCGATATTCAACAGGGGGGCCACTTGCGGGGCCCGGGCGGCGAAGGCCAAAGTGCCGATTCGTCCCAGCCGGTAAAAAAGAGAGCCGGTGGCCATAGCGGCTAAACTTCTGAAGTTCGTGGACTCTTCCACGAAATGGCTCACCATGCCGTCGACCATGGCTTGGCTCGAAGTAGGGGTGGTCTCTTGCCCGAGAGTCGATTGGGAGAATCGGGTTAAGACGCTTTCGGACAGGCTGGGTCGATTATCTAAAGAATTCGTCATAAAAATTAAGAGAGTTCTGGCCTCTTTTTCCTCGAAAAACCGCCGAAAAAGTTGCGGGATTGATCCTCCTCTAGGGCACATTGACACGGCGAGACAAAAGGTGCTAACTCCGCAACTCCTTTCAACCACTTAAGAGAGGTTTGCCCATGCCGAAAATCAAGAAAGTCCATGCCCGGGAAGTGATCGATTCCCGCGGGAATCCCACCTTAGAAGCCGACGTGATTTTAGAGGGAGATGTTTTAGGCCGCGCCATCGTCCCTTCGGGGGCTTCCACCGGTGAACATGAAGCCGTCGAACTGCGGGACGGGGACGCGAAACGATACGTCGGGAAAGGCGTGCTCAAGGCCGTTCAAAACGTCAATTCGGTTTTCGGCAAGGTGCTCGAAGGAAAAGAAGCAGGTGATCAGCGGGAGATCGACAAGATTCTGCTTCAGTTGGACGGAACCTCCAACAAAGGCAAGCTCGGCGCCAACGCGATCTTGGGCGTCTCTCTCGCTTTGGCCCGCGCGGCGAGCCAGGCGGAGAAAATTCCCCTCTATCGATATTTGGGAAAGCTCGCCGGCAACTCCCGTTGGGTGCTGCCCGCCCCCATGATGAACATCATCAACGGCGGGGCCCACGCGGACAATAATATTCAGATCCAAGAATTGATGATCCTACCCGTTTGCGGCGGCCGTTTCTCGGAGGCCTTGCGGGCCGGGGTGGAAGTGTTCCATCGTTTGAAGAAGCTGCTTCACGATCATTCTTATTCCACGGCCGTAGGCGACGAGGGTGGTTTTGCGCCCGATTTAAAGTCGGACCGCGAAGGCTTGGAATTCATCCTGAAGGCCATCGAAGCCGCCGGTTATCGGCCGGGAGAAGACGTGCTCATCGCCATCGACGCGGCTTCCAGCGAATTTTATAAGGAAG
Organism: bacterium; assembly: GCA_046346885.1. GTDB lineage: Bacteria > UBA10199 > UBA10199 > JADFYH01 > JADFYH01 > JAXMHI01. The sequence goes on from JAXMHI010000004.1 coordinate 15,423, forward strand.
GGAAATATCACTTGGATCCCCAAAAGGGCCAGGTGCTCAACGCGGAAGGCATGGTTGATTACTACGAGACCTTAAAGAAAGATTTCCCCGTCGTATCCATCGAAGACGGGCTTGCGGAAGACGATTGGGCCGGTTGGTCTTCTCTCACGAAACGCTTAGGTTCGAAGCTCCAACTGGTGGGAGACGACTTGTTCGTCACCAACGTGGAACGCCTCTCCCGCGGCATTGAAAGCAAGGTGGGCAACTCCATCCTCATCAAGGTCAATCAGATCGGCTCGCTTAGCGAAACCTTGGATACGATCGCCTTGGCCCATAAAAATCAGTACACCGCCGTCATCTCCCACCGCTCGGGCGAGACGGAAGATACGACGATCGCTGATCTCGCCGTGGCCACTGCCGCCGGCCAGATCAAGACGGGCAGTGCCTCGCGCAGCGAGCGGCTCGCCAAATACAACCAATTACTCCGAATTGAGGAAGAGTTAGGCGATAAAGCGGAGTTTTTAGGTAAGCAGGTGTTTCGGTTTTAAGAATCGATGAATCGTTTAGCGAAAATTTTAAGAGCCGTTTTCAAGTTCCTCTCCTCGCTCAAGCTGGCGGTGGTCGTTATTTTATCGCTCGCCTACGTGCTCGCCATGGGCACCATTTACGAATCCCTTTACGGAACCGCCGTGGCGAAAGACAAAGTTTACGGCACCTGGTGGTTCTCCCTCGTCCTCTTCTTGCTCGGCGTCAACGTGCTGTGCGCGGCGCTCTCCCGGCTTCCTTGGAAGCGCCATCATATCGGATTCGTCATCACCCACGCGGGGATCATCACCATCCTCATCGGCTCGGTGATGACTCAAAAGTGGGGCATCGACGGGACGGTCGCCATCGCGGAAGGGGAACAGGAAGACCGCATCACACTGGACGACCCGCTCTTCCAAGTGGTCGAGCCCGACCAGGCCTCCACGGCTACCTGGGCGGCGCGCTTTTCCCAGAAACCGCCGAACTCCGAGAAAACTTGGGTGAAGAAGTTGAAGGACGGCTCTCAAGTGGTGGTCGACCGTTTCTTGGTCAACTCGCAAACGAGTCTTTCCATTAAAGAGGGGACCCTCGACAATCCCGCCATGGAAGTCGTTCTCACCGGGTTGCCCATGGGCGGCGGCCAAGAGGTGTCTCAATGGCTTTTCTTGAAGCCTTCCGAGTTCGGCCAAAAGACCGTTCAAATCGGGCCGGCCCGTTTCTCTTTCGTCGAAGAGTCGATCTTGAAGAGTTTGCCCCCCGATTCTGCCCCTTCCCAAAAAATCGGCATCCTGAAATTGCAATTAGAAGGGGACAAGACCGCAGAAGTGGACGTGGAAGAAGCGCTGAAGAAGGAAGTGAACATCGCCGGGACGCCTTACCGCCTGAAAGTCACCCGTTACCTTCCGGACGCGCGGGTGAATGAAAACAAGTTGGTGAGCCGTTCCGACCAACCGAACAATCCCGCGGTGGAGTTGAAAATTTTGGGCGCTTCGACGGAAGAAACCCACGTGGTGTTCTCCAATTTTCCCGATTTGGAGGGCATTCACGGCAATTCCAATCCTTCCAAAATCCACGCCTTCTTCGTCTCTGCCCAAAGCGCCATGCCTGCGGCCCGGGGCGAGCTTTATTTGGCGACGAACCCGCAGAACGAAATCCTTTACCGGGTGAGGGTGAAGGGAAATTTGAGCGAAATCAAAACGCTTAAAGTGGGCGAAGAAGTGCCGACCGGTTGGATGACGATCCGCTTTAAAGTCGCCCAATTTTTCCCCAAGGCCTTGCCGGAGCTCAGCTACCGAAAAGTGAACGTGCCCGTGGGCAAATCGGGCCCGCCCCCGGCGATTCGTTTTCATGTGGAGCACAACGGGCAATCGACGGAAGACGCCTGGCTGCAACAGGGAGACGTGAAAGAAATGACTTTGGGAGGGGTGCCGTATCTCGTCCGTTACGGATTGCGCGCTCACCCCTTAGGCTTCAACGTGAAGCTCAAGAAATTCGAAATCGGCCGCTATGCGGGTACGAATAATCCCAGCTCTTTCGCCAGCTACGTGGAGGTCAAGAATACGAAGACGGGCGAGAGCTTCGATTCGAAAATTTACATGAACAATCCCCTTCATTACGAAGGCTACACGCTGTTTCAAGCCAGCTACCAGGAAGGGGAGAAGGGACAGCCCAACGTGACCGTGCTTTCGGTGGCGCGGGATCCGGGAACGCCGATCAAATATTTAGGATCCATTTTACTCGTTGGCGGTATCGCCCTGATGTTTTGGTTTAAACCCCTTTTCGTGCAGAAGCGCCTCGAGGCGAAGCGCCGGGAAAAGTTGCAAACTTTGTCTCCCGAACAGGTTTCCTAAAGGAGTCGTTGAATCACATGAAGCGGATCTTCAAAGCCCTTTGCCTAGTTGTTTTTACTTCCTTCTTTTTCTCCGCGCAGGCGGCGGAAAAACTGGATTATGCCTCTTTAAGAACCCTCCCCATCCTCGATCAAGGCCGCATCAAGCCCTTCGATACCTTCGCCCGCGAGAGCGTGCAGACGGTGACGGGCCGCGTATTCTTCGAGGGGAAAGACCCGGTGGAAACGCTGCTCGGTTGGATGGCCGAACCGGAAAAGGCCATTCATGCGCCGCTTCTTTTGGCGCGCTATGAGCCTCTCAACCAAAAAACGGGGATCGTCACCCAAAACGGGAGGATTTCGCCCGACGATTTACTTAACGTAAAAGAGTTTAAACTCTACTTAAAGGGAGTGATGCTAAAGCAGCAAGAAGGCGAGAGTTTAGACCCAATTCAAAAAGAGGCGGCCCAGCTTTTTCAGCGGATGAACCTCTTCTACCAAATCATGTCCGGAGAAGCCCTCACGATCTTTCCGGAGGGCAAGTCGGAGGGGTGGGCCTCGTCGGAAACCGCAGTGGATTCGAAGGCGACGCAAGACTTTAAGAAGTTATTGGAGGCCTTTAAGGCCCGGGACGTGAGCGCCTTTTCCGCGGCGAGCGTTTCTTTAAAGCAAACGCTCCGCGATACGGCGGGCTCCGTTTCGAATTATCCCACCGAAGGGCAGATGAAGCGGGAAGTGTGCTTTAATCAAATTCGCCCCTTTCAAAAGGCGTGGATTCTTTTCTTGGCGGCCTTCGTGATGGCCCTCTTGGCGTTGACGGCGAAGAAGAAATTTTTCTATGCGGCCGGTCTCGTTTTCGCGGTGTCGGGGGTGGGGATCAGCATTTACGGTTTCGTCATCCGCTGCCTCATCGCGGGGCGCCCGCCCGTTTCCAACATGTATGAGTCGGTGATTTGGGTGAGCTTCGGGGCCATGATCTTCGCTTTAATTTTCGAGGCGATTTATCGCTCCCGGTATTTCCTCCTTTCCGGTGCCGCCGGGGCGACGTTAGGGCTCGTATTGGCCGACAACCTCCCCAACGTGCTCAGCGCCAACATCAACCCGCTGGTACCCGTGCTTCGCAGCAATTACTGGCTCACCATCCACGTGCTTACCATCACCTTAAGTTATGCGGCTTTCCTACTCGCCATGGGGATCGGTCAAGTGGCGATCGGCTACTACGCCTTTCGCCCGCAAGAGACTTCCACCATCAAACGCCTCAACCTTTTCCTTTACCGGGTGCTTCAAGTGGGGGTGGTGTTGCTCGCCGCGGGGACCATCTTGGGCGGCGTGTGGGCCAATTATTCTTGGGGACGTTTTTGGGGATGGGATCCGAAAGAAGTGTGGGCCCTCATCGCGCTTTTAGGGTATCTGGCGATCCTTCACGGTCGTTTCGCCGGTTGGCTCCGCGATTTCGGCATGGCCGTGTGGAGCGTGCTTTCCTTTCTGCTCGTCATCATGGCCTGGTACGGGGTGAATTTCGTGTTGGGCGTGGGCCTCCATTCTTACGGTTTTTCGAGCGGCGGATTCACGGGTGTCATGATTTTCGTCGGCACCCAACTGGCCTGGGTTTTATTCGCTACCTATCGTTATAAAGGCTTACCCAAGGCCTCGGCTTCGTAAAGGGAACGACATGAAGGTCGAATTTCTCGCCCATTCAAAATCGATGGAAACCCTCCCGAAGCCCTACCTGCCCGAGATCGCCTTCGTCGGTAAATCCAATGCGGGCAAGTCTTCCCTCATCAATGCCCTGGTTGGACAAAAAATTGCCCGAAGCAGCTCCACGCCCGGCCGAACCCAGGGCCTCGTTTTATTTAAAGTGAGACCCAACCTCGTTTTTGTGGACTTCCCCGGGTATGGTTATGCGAAAATATCCAAGAAGGAGCGGGAGGATTGGAAAGTATTGGCGGAGCGCTATTTTCAAGAACGTCGCACGCTGAAAAAAACCATTTGGATCTACGACATCCGCCGCGATCCCGACCCGCTCGATTTTCAAATGAAGGAATGGCTTGTTTCACAGGGCAAACCCTTTCGATTAGCGCTCACCAAGATCGACACCTTAAAGCGGGGCGAGTGGCCCAAGCGGCAAAAGGCGATCGAAGGGGCCTTGGAGCTTGAAGAGGAAGACACCCTTCTTTTCTCAAGCCCGCTCAAGGAGGGCGTGAAGCCGCTCTGGCGGTGGATCGACGCTTCAGTTTGAAAGATTCCATCGACATCCATATGCGTTCCATCCCCGTGCTCGAGACGATGCGGGAAGAGCATTTAGATCGGGTGATGCAAATCGAGAGCGCCTGCTTCTCCCAGCCTTATTCGCGGGAGATCTTCGAGGAAGAGTTGGGCCTCGACATCGCCCACCCGAAGGTCGTGCGTTTGGGAAAGGAAGTGGTGGGTTTCATCGATTATTGGATCATCCGCGACGAGGTGCATCTCATCAACGTCGCCATCGACCCCCTCTACCAACGCCGGCATTTGGCGAGCTTTCTCATGAACCATCTGGAGAACGTGGTGCACGAGCGCAGCATCAAGAAGATCTTCCTCGACGTGAGAAAGAGCAACGAGGGGGCGATTCGTCTCTACGAGAAGTTCGGGTATAAAGAGATTGGCCTCAGAAAAAAATATTATTCAGATAATAACGAAGACGCCGTGGTGATGCTCAAGACCTTCTAGAATTCTTCACTTTAAATTTTTCAGGGTAGGGGAGAGCGGCACTTGCTCGAGGGTGCTTAAGAAGAGCTCTTGCGCGGTTTTTTCGATCTGCTTGGCTACCGCGTAGCGGAAGTTTTTCGATTCGATCTGAAAGCCCACCTCCGCCGAGATTTTCTCGTTCTTGCGTTCCGCCGAGAAATGAAGGCGGCTTTTGGCGAGGCCTTTGTCGGTGATGATCTTTTTGTCGAAACCCACCTTAAATTCTTCGATTTCCGCCGAAAGCCGGTACGCCGATTCGTCCTCCGGCGCGACGAGATCCATTCCGCATTGGATGAAGAGGGTTTTCAAGGCCTGTTCGAAAAGCGAATCCAAAGGCTGCCGGGAAATGACGGCGACGCCTTTCTCACCCCTTAAGGTCATTTGGCCGATATCGGGAGCGGGACGCTTGTCCTGAACCCCTTTCCAGACCACTTTTAGGTGATTCCACACAGGCGTAGGGCAGAGTTTGGAGGCAAAATTTTCCGGGGTTTTAAGCTCGATGGGGATCGGCTCTTCCGCCCAAGAAGGGCTTATGGCAGAAAACGCTGAGAAGAGGAGAAAGAAGAGGGAGTTGATTTTTTTCATTCTCGTTTTTTATCACGAACTCGTGCTTGTGAAAAGCTCGGGGATCCATAAGATACTGGTTGAAAAGAAGGTTTCTTCGTGTAGAGTATTTTATAAGGATGAAGAAGATTTTCAAAACAACCGCTCTTGCCGTGCTGATGGTGCTTTCTTTCGCCGTATTTGTCGAGGCTTTCGGTTGCCCGGAAGAGAAGGCGCAAGCCACCGGTGCTCCGGCGGAGTGTTGCGTGCAGTGCTGTCCCCGTCATAATATGGCGCCGCCGGCCCTTCATCTCGGACAAATCTCGTCGGCACCTTCATTCGCGAAATCCCTTGCCGTCGTGCTTCCTCCTCATTCTATCCTTCTTCCCGACTCGGTTTTTCATCCTCCTCGCGCTTAAAGCGTCTTCCTTATCTCTAGAATTTAAATTCCAAATTAAAATTCTTGTGCATTAATTTGTGCGCAGAGAACTGGATTCTCCCATGAGAAGAATTTTTTTGTTCCTCTTGGGTTTGTGTCTCATTCCCTTTCAGGCCCAGGGGGACTCAAATACTTTAAGCCTTAAACAGGCCTTGGAGACGGCCCGTTCACTTTCTCCGGATGTCGTTTTGTCGAAATATGACACTTCTATTTCGCAAGCGGAACGTCTCAAGGCCAATCGTTACCCTAACCCCGATGTGGAATTCCGTATTGGGCCCAACTTTGAAGACCTGGATTCGGGAGGTACCCAAACCGGCCTCTTCGTCGGCGGAAGCGTGAATCAAGAGGTCGAGCTTTGGGGAAGGCGAAATCTGCGAAAGAAGATCGCAGACGATCAAATCACTCTTTCCAAGATCCAGGAGCTGATCACCACCCATCATATCGAGGAAAAGATCAAAATCCTCTATGCCTCCATCCAGCGTGGAGAGGAGCGCGTCGTCCTGATTCGAGAGAACATCAAAATTGCCGAACGCTTTGTCGGCAGCGCCCAGATGAAATTTCAGCAGAACCAGGCCCCCTATGCCGACGTCATCCGGGCGAAGATGGAGCTCGCCCGTCAGCATAAAAATCTCGTCCAGGAACAAGGCGAATTAAAAATCTTGAAACAACAGATGAACCTCGTCTTGGCGCGGGATTTAAACACGTCTTTCCGCGCCGGCGATCCTTTTCGGGTTACCGTAAAAATTCCTTCTCTTGAGTCTTTGCTGACGATGGCTGGGGGACGCCCGGAGTTTCAATCCGCCGAGGTGCAGACCAAACAAAACGAAAAGGAAATCCGCCTGGCACAGCAAGAATGGAAGCCTAATCTCAAAGTGGGGCTTTGGGCGGAAAAAGACGCGCCTGATACCCATTTCGGGCCCAGCGTCGGGATGGAAATTCCCCTTTGGAACCGGAACAAGGGAGAAATTGCGGCGGCGAAAGCGAAAAAGCTGAAGACCGAATATCAGAAGACCTACCTCGCCAAACAGGTGGAGCTCGATATTGGGAATAAATTACTGGAAATTCAGGAAACGAGCCGAGCCTTGAGCCTGCAAAAGGAGGCTATCCAAGACACGGGCGAGCTCTTTCGCACGACTTTTCAGTCTTATCTGGAGGGAAAAGCTGATTTCCTCCGGTTTTTGGAAACCCTGCAGGCAGTGAATCAATTCAAATCGGAATATTACGACCTCCTCTTCAATTACTTCGTCAAGAAGGCCGAGCTGGAGCGCGCGGTCGGATGTACCCTTTAAGGAGCCTTTATGTGGATGCGTTTATTTATTTTGATCCTTCTTTTTATTTCGGTGGGATTCGGCTGTGGCAAGAAAGAGAAGGTCGAAACCGCTACCCCGGAATCCAAACCTTCCGAAGAACGCGTGATTCATCTTAACGCGGAAAAACAGAAATTAATTGGTTTGGAAACTCTTTCTCTGCAAAAGAAAAAGCTTTTCCGTCCCATTTTCGCGACGGGAAAGGCGATACAAGATCCCCAACAGATGGAATTTGTTTTTTCTCCTTCGGCAGGAACTCTCACGAAAATCATCGCTCCAGTGGGATCGTGGGTCCAAAGGGGGGCTCCTCTTGTTCAGGTTAACGGCGGTGCGGTGCGTTCCTCGAAAAGCGGGACGGTGATCAGCATCAATGCCCTTCCGGGCCAGAAGATTGACCGAATGATCCCCGTCGCGACGGTTGCGAATACAAATCCCATTCGTGTGATCTTCGACGTCTTTCCGCAAGACATGGACCGAGTTCGAGTGGGTCAGAAAGTCGACGTAAATCTCATCGGCCACGAGGAGGAGATTTTCCCCGGCCGGGTCGTCTATCTCTCGCCCAATCTGGATGATAGCTCCCAATCGATGAAGGTCGGTGTTGAGGTGGAAAATTTAGGAAGCCACATCAAATATGGGATGTTCGTTCATGGAAAGATTTTAGAGCCGATTTCGGAGAGCGCTCTCGTGATTCCGGAGGGGGCCTTGGCCCGTTTTGATCAGGACTACGCCGTGTTTGTCATGAAGGGGTCGGAGGAATTCGAGAAACGTCCCGTGAAGGTCGGCATCCGCGGGAAGGACGAGGTTGAAATCGCCGGGGGACTTCAAGAAGGCGAAAAGATCGTTACTCAAGGGACTTTTCAGCTGAAGTCCGAATCTCAGTCCCACCTTTTAAAGGACGAGGACTAACATGCTAGAAAAGATCATCGATTTTTCCCTCAAGAATCGCCTGCTCATCTTAGCCCTCACGGTGATTGCCATCGTCGGGGGAGGGATCTCTTTCCTTCATCTACCGATCGACGCGGTGCCCGACATCACGAGCGTGCAGGTTCAAATCCTGACTCGTACCGCTCCGATCGGGCCGGTCGAGGTGGAGCGCTACGTCACCTATCCCATCGAAACCGCCATGAGCGGGCTTCCCGACGTGGAAGAGATCCGCTCGGTTTCCCGATTTGGTTTATCGGCGGTGACGGTTGTCTTTAAAGATTCGGTGAACGTCTATTTTGCCCGTCAGCTCATCAACGAGCGTTTGCCCTCGGCCAAGGAGTCGATCCCCGAAGGATTCGGAACTCCTGAGATGGGGCCCGTCACAACCGGCCTTGGAGAGGTCTATCAGTTTGTCGTCTCCGGGGACGGATACTCCCCGATGGATTTAAAACAGATCTTAAAATGGCAGATTGTCCCTAGGATCAAATCGGTGCCGGGGGTTACGGAGGTTTCCGCGGAAGGAGGTTTTGAGAAACAATATCAGGTGAAGATCCACCCTTCGATGTTGGTGGCCTATCACGTCTCCATCGGTGATGTCTTTAAGGCTTTGCAGGAGAATAACGCGGTCGGGGGAGGCGGTTATATTGAAAAAGGAGGAGAGGCCTACCTCATTCGCGGAGAAGGGTTGGTTACCCAGAAGGATCAGATCGAGAAAATCATCATCAGCCACACCTCGAATGGCACGCCCATTACGGTGGCGAATATCGGGGAAGTGGTCGTGGGCTTTCCGCCTCGTATCGGAGCCGCCACCAAAGACGGCAAGGGGGAAGCGGTAATCGCTATGGCCTTAATGCTGAAAGGGGCCAATGCCCGGGAAGTGGCCCATAACGTGCGCGCGGAGATTGAGAAGATTCTCCCCACTTTGCCGCCGGGAGTGAAGATCGAACCGTTTTATGATCGGGCCCAATTGGTGGATCAGGTGATCCACACGGTGGTCAAGAACCTGATCGAAGGGGGAATCCTCGTTATCGTAATCCTCCTTCTCCTCCTCGGAAGCATTCGCGCCGGTCTGGTGGTCTCTTCCGCCATCCCCCTCTCCATGTTGTTCGCCTTCACCGCCATGTACTATTTCGGGATCTCCGGAAACCTCATGAGCCTCGGGGCCATCGACTTCGGCCTCATCGTTGACGGGGCCGTCATCACCATCGAAAATTCCATGCGCCATTTGGCCCTCCGACAACAACAATTGGGCCGACCCCTCGACGATCACGAGCGAGCGCTCACCGTTCGAAACTCGGTCCTCGAGGTGATGCGGGCCGCCTTTTTCGGCCAGATGGTGATCGCCATCGTTTATATTCCGATCCTGGCCCTCACCGGAATCGAAGGGAAGATGTTCCGGCCGATGGCCTCCACCGTTCTTTTCGCCTTGGCGGCCGCCTCTCTGCTTTCCTTCACATTGATTCCGGTCTTGGCCTCCCTGGTATTGAGGGGACACATTTCCGAAAAAGAACCTTTTTTGCTGCGCTGGGCCCATAAGATTTTCGATCCCGGTCTTCAATGGACGATGAAGCGTCCCAAGGTGACGAGTGGGCTCGCCGGCGCTGTTTTACTCGTTTCGCTCGTCTTGGTTCCCTTCATGGGATCGGAATTCATCCCGCGCTTGGACGAGGGAGATATCGTCCTCAACGCCTTTCGATTGCCGAGCGTCGCCTTGTCAGAGTCGGTTAAGACCACCCTTCAAATCGAGAAGGTCTTGAAGACATTTCCCGAGGTGACTTATGTCGTGTCCCGAACCGGTACGCCCGATGTCGCCACCGACGTCATGGGGATGGAACTTTCCGATATTTTTGTCGGCTTAAAACCCAAGAAGGAATGGAAGACCGCCAAGACGAAGGCGGAGCTGGTCGAAAAGATGCAGGAAACGCTTGCTAGGGAAACGAGCGGGATCGGATTTTCCTTCTCCCAACCCATTGAGATGCGGTTTAACGAATTGATCGCGGGGGTCCGTTCCGACGTGGCGGTGAAGATTTTCGGCCCTGACCTGAAGATTCTGAAAGAAAAGGGGGATGAGGTCGTCAAAGCCCTTTCCGAAGTGAAGGGGGCGGAGGATGTCAAGGTCGAGCAGATCGCAGGGCTCCCGGTGATGCGCGTCATCATCGACCGCGAGAAGATCGCGCGGTTCGGAATCAACGCCCATGACGTAATCGAAGCCTTGGAGGCGGCGGTAGGCGGAAAAAAGGTGGGAGAGATCTTTGAGGAGGAGCGCCGCTATGACCTGACGATTCGAATCAGTTCACCGTTGGGAGAAAACCCGTCGAATTATGAGAAGCTCCCCATCGCCGGGCCCAAAGGGACTCTCATCCCATTGGGCGAACTCGCCAAGATTACGATTGAGGACGGCCCGGCGCAGGTGAGCCGGGAAAAGGCGAGCCGCCGCATCGTGGTGGAATGCAATGTACGGGGGAGGGATATCGGCAGCTTTATTCAGGAGGCACAAAGGAAACTTCAGGAGGAAGTCAAACTTCCTTCCGGGTATTTCCTCGAATGGGGTGGGCAGTTTAAGAATTTGGAGCAGGCCAAGCAAAGACTCATCGTGGCGGTGCCTATCGCCTTGTTTTTGATCTTTATCATCCTCTTCGCGACGTTCCGTTCGGTGCGGCCGGCCTTGTTGATTTATCTCAATATCCCCATCGCGGCGACGGGGGGAATCCTTTCCCTTTTCCTTCGGGGCATGCCCCTTTCGATCTCGGCGGGTGTTGGATTTATTGCGCTCTTCGGCGTCGCGGTTTTAAATGGTGTCGTCCTTCTGACCTCCATTCGGAGAATGGAATTGGAAGAAGGGCTCTCCCCCCAAGAAGCCGCCCTCAACGGGGCCCGCACGCGCCTCCGCCCAGTTCTCATGACCGCCCTGGTGGCTTCCCTTGGATTTCTGCCGATGGCCATTTCCACCAGCCCCGGTGCGGAGGTGCAAAGGCCTTTGGCCACCGTCGTGATCGGGGGATTGGTTACTTCCACTTTGCTCACTCTTTTTGTTCTACCGACGATTTATGGTTTTGCCAAACACGTGGGAGATATCACCGGTTCCCTCCGCCCCAAGTCGAAGCCTTCTTGACAATATTCATGGATCCTAAAATATATTTAGAAATTCATGGGAGAACCTTGGATGATCCGGTATGAAGACGATCGGAGGTTGGTTTCCTGAGGGATTGAACAATAAGACATGATCACCCTACTCAACGGACATTCCTTCGAATACATGGTTGCGAGCGGCGCCCTAGCCTATGACGGCCGGGGTTGGCCTTGGGAATGGCCCTTACGTTGGGCGGGTTCAATCGACCCGAAGCTCTTCACCATCGTCACGAAAACCTTAACGAAAAATCCGAAGCCGGGGAATTTGCGCTGGAGCCATCCCTGGAGCTGTGTCGGCCTGCTTCCCGGCGGGGTGGTCAACGCCATCGGGCTTACCAATCCGGGTTTGGAATGGTGGCTCCATTCGGTGGCCCCTAAAATAGCGGGACGAGGTTATGCGATGGTTTGTTCGGTCACCGATGACAATCCAGATACTTTAGGCGAGATGGCCAAGGTCTTGGATTCCGTTCCCCTCAAGGCGATTGAGTTGAACGCCTCGTGCCCCAACACCGAGCAGGAAATTCACCATAACGTCGAAACGGTGATCGAGGGCGTGAAGAAGATCAAAGAGAGCTCTCATCACCCACTTTTGTTGAAACTTTCCGTCCACCAAGATTACAAGACTCTCGCGCGAGAAACGGAAGGGTGGGTGGAGGCGCTCTCGATTAATTCCGTACCCTGGCGGATCGCTTTTCCCGGTCGGGAAAGTCCGCTGAAACGCTTCGGCGGGGGAGGGGTTTCGGGGAAAGCGGCCCAGTCTTTCACCTGGAAGATGGTGGAGGAGCTGTCCGCCTGCACCAAGACGCCGGTGATCGGTCCCGGAGTTTGGGAGTTCGAAGATCTTGCGCGTTTGCGTCAATTGGGGGCGAAAGCGGTCAGTTTCGGGTCCATTTTTATGCGTTATCCCTGGCGTCCTACGGCTTTCGTGAGGCGGGATAAAAGCGCAAGGTGACGAAATTCCGAAGAATTCATGTTGACGGAAATCGCCGGATCAGGCCATATAGAACCATTCACACCTTGTAGATAGCGAGCAAAGCGAGTGAGAGGGGAAGGCTCCATGAGTTTTGCTCATGGAGGGGGCGACGCTAGCCCCTTCTGATAGCAAACTGCAAAAAACATAAATTTGTGGGATAATTAAAACGATGCTGACTTCCAGCGTTTTAGTTTTAAATCGAAACTATATCCCCATCGACATTACCTCGGTGAAGCGGGCCTTCGTGTTGCTTTACCAAGAGGTGGCCCGCGTCGTCGACGAGCAATACCGCACCTTTGATTTCGGCACCTGGTCGGAGCTTTCCGTCGAGTCTCACCACGAATCGATCGGCATGGTGGACCGCTTGATTCGCGTACCACGGGTGGTGCTTCTTCTCGCCTTCGACCGCATGCCCCGCAAGACGGTCCGTTTTAGCCGGATGAATATTTTCCTTCGAGACAATAACACCTGCCAATATTGCCGGCAGCAATATCCCAAGTCGGAACTCAATTTGGATCACGTGATTCCACGCGCACAAGGTGGCGTGAGCGTATGGGAAAACGTTGTGTGCAGTTGCCTGGATTGCAATCGTCGGAAAGGCGGCCGAACCCCCGCCCAAGCCGGAATGGCGCTTAAGAAGAAACCGATCCGTCCCCGATGGAATTTTTTCCTCGACCATCCCCACCATCGCCTCCGCTACGAGGCCTGGAAACCCTTCTTCAATTTGGTGGATTTCAGCTACTGGAACGTGGAGATCGAGCCGTGAGCGAACAAGACCTTCTCAACCGGGCCCGAGAAGCGCTGGAGGCGGTTTTTTTTGGGCGGGAAAATCAGTGGAGAGAGGCCTTGGCGGCCGATGATCTTTTTACCCGTTTTTCGGCGGAGCTTGAAGACGCCCGTTCCCGTTATTTCGGCGAGGAAAAGGTGAGAAAACACGAGAAAGCCCCTTATATTTTCGACGCGGCGTTCAATGATTTCTTCGCCGAGAAAAGTTTCATCCCGTGTCCCCTTTGGTAACCCGCGATATTCATTACATCGTTGAAGACGGCGAGCCCCCCTTGCGGCTCGACTTGTATTTGGTGAAGCGCTCGCTTTCCCTTACCCGTTCGCAAATTCAAAAACTGGCGGATTCGAACCGGATCTTCTTGAACGGAAAGCCAGCGCGTGCTTCGCAGAAGGTGCGTCCGGGGGATAAAATCCATCTCCAAATGCCCTCGCCGGAGCCGCTCACGGCGCAAGCGGAGGAAATTCCACTCAAGATTATTTTTCAAGACGCCCACATCGCGGTAATCGATAAGCCGGCCGATCTCGTCGTTCATTCCGCCGCCGGCCATTCGCGGGGCACGTTGGTGAACGCGCTGCTTCACCACCTGAAAGACCTCTCCGACGTGGGCGGAGCCGTTCGGCCGGGCATCGTGCATCGCCTCGACAAAGGGACCTCCGGAATCATGGTGATCGCCAAAACGAATGAGGCCCACTTCGAGCTTTCCCGGCAATTTCACGACCGGCAAATTCAAAAGACCTATCTCACCTTGGCTTACGGCCGTTTCAAATCGACTGAAGGAACCTGGATCAGCCGCTTGGGGCGCAGTTTAGGAAATCGGAAGAAGATCTCCTCGAAAACACGGAAGGGGAGGGAAGCCGAAACCCATTACCGCGTGCTGAAAAGCGTCGAAGGGATTAATTTCGTGGAGGTAAAGCCCCATACGGGGCGCACTCACCAGATCCGCGTTCATCTCGCGGAGGCGGGGCATCCCGTCGTCGGGGACCCCCTCTACGGCGGCAAACAGTGGGTTCAAAAGCTGAAATCCCCCTTGCGCGAGGCCGTGGGAGCCTTGGATCATCAGGCGCTTCATGCCTGGAGGTTGGAATTTTTGCATCCGAAGACGAAGAAAAAGTTATCGTTTGAGGCGGAGATACCGGAAGACTTTCGAAAGGTGTTGGACGCGCTCAATTCGGGAGAGAAAACATGATCCCTTTTCAGCCATTTTCGAAGGTCGTCGGCGGCCACATCGGCAGGCATCCTTCCGATTCTAGGGAAGACTTGCTTCACCTCAAGCAAATCCATAGCGATCGTATTTTCACCCTCGAACGAAAAGAAGACTTGCCTGCTTTGAAAGAATTTCAAGGCGACGCCATTGTTTGCGTTCTTCCCAACCTTCCCATCGCCGTTAAAACGGCCGACTGCGTGCCGATCCTACTCGCCCATCCCCAAGGCCCGATCGCGGCGGTCCACGCGGGTTGGAGGGGGACGCAGAGCCGCATCCTCGAGAAAACGATCCGTTTCATGCAGGAAAAGTTCGGCGCGGATCCTTCGCTCCTTAAAATTTCCATCGGCCCTTCCATCTGCGGGGAGTGTTATGAAGTGGGAGAAGAGGTGGCCCGCCATTTTCTCAGTGAAGGGGGCCCGAACGCCGTGAAAGCGAAAGGGGACGGGAAATACCTGCTCGATTTAAAGAAATGGAATTTTGAGAAAGCAAAGGCCATGGGGATTTCCGCTTCCCAAATCGAATTTAGGCAAGAGTGCACTTTATGCGACGAGCGTAATTTTTTCTCGTTTCGCGGAGCCACCCGGAGGGGAGAGAGCAATGAAAACCGAAATTATTCATGGATGATGAGGAAAGCTTAAGCGGCGCCGCCGACGACGATTTCGGGGATTCGGATCGTCGGCTGCGCGTCGGCCACGGGCACGCCTTGGCCGTCTTTGCCGCAGGTGCCGATGCCGAAGCCGAGGTCGGTGCCTACCTTGTCGATGAGGTTCAAAATTTCAGGCCCGTTGCCCGTCAAGGTTGCGCCTCGGACGGGCTCTCCGATCTTGCCTTTTTCCAATAGGTAGCCTTCCGTCACCTCGAACATGAAGTCGCCGTTGACCGTGTTCACTTGGCCGCCGCCCATCTTCTTGACGAACAACCCGGATTCCACCGAGCGGATGATTTCCTCAGGGTTGTCTTTTCCCGGTGCGATCATCGTGTTGGTCATGCGCACGATCGGGCGGTTGCGGTAGGATTGCCTTCGACCGTTGCCGGTGGAGGCGACCGAGGCCTTGCCTGCGTAGAGGCGATTATACATGTAGGTTTTGAGAATGCCGTTTTCCACGAGAACGGTCTTTTGGGCCGGTGTGCCTTCGTCGTCGAAAACGAAGGAACCCCGTTTGCCCGGCACGGTCTTGTCGTCCCAAACGGTGACGAGGGGGGAGGCGATGCGGCTGCCGATCTTATTTTTGTAGACGGAGAGTTCCTCGTACGCCAGGTCGGCTTCCAAACCGTGGCCCACCGCCTCGTGAATCATCGTTCCGCCCGCCTCCGAACTTAAGACCACCGGCATGCGTCCCGCTGGGGCCTTCCTCGCCTTCAGCATCAGCAAGGCTTGCTTTGCGGCGAGAAGGGCGACTTTTTCCGGATCTTCGCTCTTGAAAATCTCGAATCCGACGGTACCGCCCACCGGCTCGTATCCCGTTTGGATGACGTCTCCGGAGCCCGCCACCACTTGCACGACGAAAACGGTGTAAACTTGGTGGTCCTCGCACAGCTGCCCTTCCGAATTGGCGACGAGAATTTGCCGGATTTGGTCGCGGTAGCTTACGCTCACCTGTCGAATTTGGGTATCCACCGCCCAGGCGGTTTTATTGGCCTTGAGCACCTGTTCGACCTTTTGGTCGAAGGGGATTCCCGAAGGCTCCACTTGAACCGCGTTTTTCCAAGAGGGCGATTGGGTGGTGAGGTTGATGTCGCGGTCGAATTTCTTGGCTTTCACCGCGGCGGCGACCGAGTCGGCCAGCATGAGAAGGGAAGGCTCCGTGAAGTCATTGGTATAGGCATAAGCCGTTTCGCCCCCGAAAAGGACCCGAATGCCGACGCCCATGTCGGTGCCCACCTGGAGGCGCTCGATTTTCTTCTCCTCGCATTGAACTTGGGTGGAATCGCTCTTTTCGAAGAAAATCTCGGAGAAGTCGCCGCCATGGGAGAGGGCTTTTTTAAGGATTTGAGAGAGGTTGTAATTTTGGATCATAGTGATATGAAGTATAGAAGCTCGTCCGGGCGAGTCAATCATAACTTAGTCCATCTACAAGAGTGAAAAGGAGCAGGGAATGACATCCAAGCGCGTCGGGATCATTGGTGGCAGCGGTTTATACGAAATGGAAGAATTGGAAATTACCGAGAAGGTGGGGCTCGAGACTCCCTTCGGAAACCCCTCGGATGAATACGTGATGGGGCGATTATCGGGCGTTGACGTGGTCTTTCTAGCCCGCCATGGGCGCGGGCACCGCTTGTTGCCTAGTGAAATCAATTATCGGGCGAATGTTTGGGGGATGAAGAAGTTGGGTGTGGAGCAGATCCTTTCCGTATCCGCCGTCGGTTCGCTGAAAGAAGAGATCGTGCCGGGAAATCTGGTGTTCGCCGATCAATTCATCGACCGCACTTACCGTCGAAACCCTTCCTTCTTCGGCGACGGAGTGGTCGCCCACGTGGCGCTGGCCGAGCCGATCTGCGCCTCTCTTCGGTCCTCCTTGGGCAAGGCGGCGGGCGAGTTGAAGATTCCCTTTCACCCTCAGGGCACTTACCTCTGCATCGAAGGCCCCCAATTTTCCACCAAGGCCGAATCTCACCTTTACCGTAGTTGGAATTGCGACGTCATCGGCATGACGAACGTGACCGAGGCCAAGTTGGCCCGCGAGGCGCAGATCTGCTACGCCACGGTCGCGCTCGCTACCGACTACGACTGTTGGCATGCGGAGCACGATTCCGTCACGGCCGATCAGGTGATTCAAACCCTGCTCGCCAACGTGGAAAAGGCGAAAAAGCTGCTTCGCGCCGTTTTGCCGCACCTTCCCAAAGAGCGCTCGTGCGCTTGCGCGACGGCGCTGCGCAACGCGGTGGTGACCGACAAATTGATGATCAGCCACGAGGCGAAGAAGCGGTTGGCGTTGATCATGGGAAAGTAAGAGAAACGGGAGGAGTTTGGCTCCATGAGCGAGAAAGTCTCCGCCGAATCCATCATCCTCAAACGCTGGGATTACGCCGAGAAAGACCAGATCGTCAGCTTCGTTACGGCGGACCGGGGTCGCTTGCAGGGCATCGCCAAAGGCGCCAAGGCAAGCCGACATCGGTTCGCCGGCTCCCTCGACTTATTCTGCCATTCCCGCGTTATTTTCCGCGAAAAGAAGAACTCGGGCTTGGTGGTGCTCGAGGAGGCCAAGCTGATCGAAGGATTTCCCCGCATTCGCAGCGATTACAACGCCATCCTTTTGGCTTCCGGCCTCTTGGAGATGAGCTACCGGTTTTACCACGAAGGGGACCGGGCTTGTCCCAGCTTCGGCATTCTCTTAAAGGCGCTTCGGTATTTGGAGGGAAGGGAAGCGAAGCGGGAGATTTTTTGGAGGACTTTGCTGAACAATCTGGATGCCATCGGCTTGGCGCCGCAATTTTTCCGATGCGTTCGCTGCGATCCCGAGGCTTCTTCCATCCTCTTGGGTTTCGATCCCATCGGCGGGGGCATGATCTGCAACCGCTGCACGGGAGGGGATTCCCCTTGGATGAAGGTGCCCGATTCCCTTCTTCATTGGCTGAAATGCGACGGGGAGCAGGGGGCGGAGCTTTGCTTGGAGGAAACCGACGAGACCGTTTTGGGCAAGATTTTGCGTCATCACGTCAAAATGCAGATGGATCTCGACTTGGAATGGAACCGTTTTCTTCAGTTTTCCTGAAAATTATTTTATTTGGAGCTCGATCGGGGAACGATGCGCGAATGACGTTCGCTTAAGGGGCGGGGGACGGATAAAAACTGGAAAGCGCCGCCCCGGGCCGGATCCTTCACGCTCACGTCCATTTGGATGGGGTCGTCGCCCGTATCGACCGGGTTGGCGTTGGAGGGCGATATTTTCAGGAAAGGGACGGTGAGTTTCGCGTATTGGTTTCGACCTCCCACCTCGTAGAGCTCCGTGTTGAAATTCTTGAAGGTGGTGATCGGTTTGCCCGCTTCGTCGAAGGAGATCTCGAAATCCCCTAAATGAATGAAGCTGGTCTTCATCTGGGTTCCCTGTCCGATGTTGCCGATTTGCGGGAAAAGTCCGCGCAGGTAATAGAAAAGGGGAACCTTGGCCCACAAAACACCGCCTGCGTTGATGTTGTCGATCCGGACGTCGCTTACGTGCACCTGTTTGAGTCCGCTTGCCGACTTGGGGGCGCTGTTGGTGGAAAATTGGATTCGCTCCACGTCATTCAAGGCAAGATCGGCCGAATTGATCTTGAGATCCGATTGGACGACCTGATTGTTCGCCCAGGCGCTCAAGTCGTTCCCCTTAACCTTGTGCGGGTCGTGCAGGATTTGACCGTTTTCCAAGCGGGCGTGGATTTGGAGGGGGGTGGTTTTTCCCCCCGCCGTCGTCTCCACCAGCCAATCCCCTTGGTTCCAATTGAGATGGGCGTCTCCCTCGATGGTGATGTTTTTGAAAAGGCCCGAGGCCAAGAGGCCGGGGATGTTGAACGATTCGTTTTTACCACCCATCTCGTTCAAATTGAGCTTGAGGGTGCCGCCGACGTCGAGGGAGGGGAGCTTCGTGACCTCCCAATCCTCGTGCTTGATCGTGATGTGGCCGTTCGTGATTTTCGACGGCTTGAGCGTGACGAACCCGATCTTCGCCTCGTCGATGTTCATTTCGCCCAATTGGGTGTCGAGGGAATATTGAAGCCCTTGGAGCTTGGGCGTGCCGTTCGGTTTTATGAGGGCGGTGACGTCGAGACTACCGTTCCGAAAGGTGGTATTGGAAAATCTGCCGGTAAAGACACCGTTCTGTTTTAATTGAAGCTGGGTGACGGTTCCGGCGAGCCCCAGTTTGCCGTGAATGACGTTTTCCCCTTGGTCGTTGACGGTGCGGCTCACTTCGAGGCCGCTTAAGTTGGAATTTCCCTCTGCCTTTAAGCTGATGTTCGAGCTCGGGATTCCGTATTCGATAGATCCCGTAGAGGAGATGGCGCCTGCTTTTACCGTAAGCGCCCCGTCTTTTTCCGTAATATTCAAGTCGTCAATGCCTCCGCTGAAAACCTTGAATGTCAAATCGGAGTAACCCAACTCGATGCTTTTTCCCTCGATGTGGGAAATTTTGACTCCCCGAAGGTTTCCGCTTTGACTGAGGGTGGCGGAGGTGATGGCGGGATCTTTCACGATGAATTTCAATCCGCTTCCGGCGTGCTGGGTTTCGAGTTTGGTGGCGGATAAGCCTTCGACGACGATCGAAGACTTTCCGTTAATTTTCAACGAACCGATGTTCGCATTATTGATGGTGGTTGTCGTTCCCAACTCTTTATCTTTGAGGACGATCTTGTCCGCATGAACCCCGTTCAGTTGGAAGGAGGGAGCGAAATTTCCTTTTTTGATTTGGTCCACGAGCGCTTGGAGGGGAGGTAGAGTGGAATTTAGGTTTTGAACCGTCACCCCCTTGAGCTCGAAATCGAAACGATCGTCGGAGAAGTGAGCGGAGGAGAGACCGACGTTATAGAGGGAGGCGGCGATTTGTTTCGGGTCCGCCTTGATTTCCAACCGCGCCGTATCGTCTAAAAGTTGGGTGTACTGCTTAAAGAGTTCGTCCCGCTCCTCTCCCTTTTCCATCTTTTGCAGTTTATCGTAGAGGGGACGGATCTTGATGGCGGCTTTGTCCCGTGAAACGGTGACGGTTCCTAAGTTCGGAATATTCAAGGTGCCGGGTCTTAAGTGGGCGCGTACGTCGATCGTCTGCAGAGAGAGCCAATTAAAAAGGTCGGGTTTGCTGTTTTGCTTGTTTAGATTCACCCAGTTGGGAGGATTCATATCCGCGTGCCGGATGAGACGCATGAAGTCGCCCACCCCTTGGGGTGCCCGATATTGGGCGGTGTGAGCGTCTTTATAAAATTGAGGGTCGTCCAACCCCCAAGAGGAAAGGTAGTCGTCGGTGAAATAGAGCTCTTTGGCGTCTTTCACCGCCGCCTCGAAAATGATCGTGCCGATGACGGGAACGTCGTTGATTCCCCGTCGAATCGGCATGTATTTCAGTTGGAAACCCTTGAAAGTGGGAGGATCGACTTCTTCATAAAAGGGGACTGAGACCTCGGGAGCGGGCACGAAGTGGAACCCTTCGATCCGCACTTGATTGGAAGGGAATTCGTCCTTAAGCAGCGGTTTGTCGTAGCCCAGTTTGAAGCCGGTGATACGGCTCGCGTTCACTCCGCTGATCTTGCGAATTTGCAGACGGACCGACCCGTGGGTGTCCGGGTCGAACGTGACGGTGCAATGCTTGAGGTCTTCCTTTATGTCTTTGAGCCGTGAGAATTCCGGATAGCGGCATCCTCCGACGCCGCCGTTGACTGTCATCCCGTCGCCGGAGAGATCCATGTCTTCCACTAAGAGGAGGCTGTCCGTGATGAGGTCCCAAATTTGATCCTTCGTCATCCCGGGGCTGGCGGCGGGGGCTGCGCCCACGCTCGCGGCGTTTCCGCCTGACGACGGTCCGCCCCCGATCGGCATCGGGTTTCCCGGGCTACTGCCGGGGCCTTTGCCTCCGGCCTGTTGAGCGAAGAAAGGCAGGGGGGAAAAATAGGGGGTCGGGGTCCATAAATTGTCGAATCGCAAGGGATTGTCGAAAAGAGAAGGTGCAGGGAAAAGGAATTTGCCCGGCGTCTGCCCGGGCTCGTTCAGTTTTAAAGGGGCATTTACCGGAAAAATCAAGCCGCCATGATTTTCGAAAGACAAGGTCAAGGTGGGGGTGGAATCGGCGGCGCTGGTTTTGGGAGGCGTCATGGAGTGGGCCCTTTCTTGACGGGGACGCTTTTTTGCTCCTGAGCGACCTGGTTGAAGAATTCTTGTATCTTCAGGTCAAAACCTTTTTTCGAGTAAGGCTGGTGGTCGTATTCGAAGGTGACTTGATCGTGTTGGTTCCAATGGATGCCCAAGATCTGCAACACCATGAAGTCGATGAGCGTTTTCAGGACGAAATGTCCGTTGATCCGCTCCTTCTGCTCGTCGATGCCGTCGATACGGTCGATGGTGAAAGTGGTGTCTGCCATGAGGGGGACTTCGTACACCCGGTCAGGATCTTTCGGGTTCAGCCGTGCTTCAATCCGATTTCCACTGCCGTCCCTCAAATGAACGTCTCCTTCCTTGTCCCCCTGAAAGACGATTTTCCCTTTTCCTTTGAACGAGTCCGTATCCATGCTCCAATAACCTTGGATGCGGCCGTCGACGTCGACGCTCGTGATCTTTCCGCCCGTGTTCGTCGCGATGCCGGGTGGGACGATCTTCTGGAAGTCGAATCCAACCTTTAAATTCTTGATGTCGACCAAGCGGTTGTTGTCGTCGACCACGATTGCCAAGTTTTGGTCTTTGATGGGAAGCGTCTTGATGAAGAAGGGTCCTTGGAAGAGGCCGGCCGGGAAAGGTTTACCCGAGACGGGGTTTCCGGAGAAGTCGAAGGATTTGATGGACCAGTCGATCAAGCCGTTTTCGATTTGGTTGGTCGAAAAAGAGAAGGTAAATTTGGGAGATTGCATTCCGAGCGGGTCGAGCCAGAGTGAGTTCGCGCTGAAATCGATATCCATGCTTTGGGAACCGGGCGAAAAGGTTCGCGAGGCGATGTTGAGGTTCCCTTTTTGGATGAAGGGGTCGAGGACTTTCGTTCCCGTTTCGTCGAGACGGTCCAGTGACATGTCGAAATGGTAATTCACTTGTTCGTCTTTTTTTGTGGAAAGGAGCGAGAGCTTTCCGTCCAATTGCGTGAAATCGCGGCGCATGAAATGGAGGGCGGATTCGAACTGGGGTAAGTCTTTAAAGCCGTCGAAATCGTAATACCCGTCGCTTCCCTTGGGGATCGGAACGGAAACAGCCACTTCACCGCTATGCAGGGGCCCCAAGACGCTTTGAAGGGGGGAGGCAAAGCCTGCGAAAGGACCCATCACGACATTCTCCGCGTCGAATTTCACGAGGAAACCGGAAGATGGCGGAGTGAGCAGGGCTTTGCCAGAAAGAACGGGGGCAATGTCGGTAATCGTCAAGGTGCCCTTCACGGATTGACCGAGCAAGGGGCTTCCCCACTGGAGATCCAAGCCCGGAAGGATCGCTAAGGTGGTGCCGGCGGCGAGTTTTAAAACATCCACCTTCTTAACCTTATCGCCGTCTTTTTTCTCCACTTCCTCGCGTTTGAAAGTGGTTCGGAAGAGGACGGGGGTGTTGACCTGCACGTCGCCGAGCAATGGAAGCGTCACCGTGGCGTTCACCTGAAGGTTCATTTGCAAAACGTATTGGTCGGTGCCCAGCGAGTCGAAATGAATTCCCGGTTTCCATTCGTAGCCGTCAAGGGTGACCGGAGGGCCGTCCTTGAGGGTTCCGCTCTTGATTTGAAGAAGGCCCAACTTGCGGGGCGTTTTGAAATAATCGTTGGTTTTAATCTCGCTTTCCAAATGATCGAGAGAAGCCTGGAGCACGCCTTGGGGGCCCATCATGATTTTCAGGTCCGCGGTGGTGCCACCCAAATGAAGAATGGAAGGGATGAAAAATTCTTCCAGGTTGATTCTGCCGCTCGAGCCGAAGGATTGGATTCCCTTGATCCCGTCGGTGGATAAATTGACCGTGAGTTGGTTGGCGTCCGGAACGTCGCGGAAACGCATGTAGAGGTTGGGGCTGCTGAATTCCTCGGGAGTCAGGGAAAGGTTCAGCTTGATCATCGAAATGAGAGAATTGACTTTGCTTAAATCCGCAGGGGTCGCTCCCAGCTTTTGGGCGATCTTAGAAGCTTGCTGAAGGTTTAACGCCAGATGGTAGAGATCTTCGAACCTCAAACGTTCCGGAAGCCTTCCCGCTTGAACGGTTTCGTAGAGCAGTTCGAGACGTTGGTATTTTCTCTTTTCGTCGACGCTTAAAGCATCGAACTCTTCCTTGTTCAAGGTTTTCCCCGTCTCTTTGCTGTATACGACGGGAAGAAGGGGGAGGACTTTATCGGTAAGGTCGATTTCCGTATAGGACGGGTTCTGCTTGCTTCGCAATAAATTGAGTGGGCCGATGGCCATGGTCAAGGTGGGGTGGCCGTCTTTTACTTCCACCGTGTGGATTAGGGACTGGGGCAAAAGAACATCCCACCAGTTACTCACATGCCCGCTCACGTTTTGTATTTGTAATAACTTTTGATTTTCCAAGAGGACATACAGATCTTGGCCTTGTCCCCCCAGCACCGGTTTGAAGAAGATAATGGAGCCTTGTCGTGTTTCTAAGGCCTTATCGGAAAACTCTACCCGGCTATCGGGCTTTAAATAGATTTCCACCCCCATGTCGACATTTTTGGGGACGAGGGAGAAATCATCTTTCTTGATTTTGGTCGTCAGGAAATTTTGGTTAATCCACCATGGATATTGTCGGATATTGCGGATGGGGGTTTGAAGGTAATCGGGCCAACGAATCTCCGCCGAACAAGGAGAAGGGCGGGGAAGATAAGCCTCAGGTGTTTGGGTGTGACATTGGGTGCAGGTAGATTTTGGTATCTCTTGATGGCAATTGACGCAAGATGTCGTAGAATAATAATCTTCTGGGTGTTCTATAAAATCGGGACTATTCGCATAATGAGACGTGATTGAGCCAGTGCCGCCAGGTGGTGCCCCCATGGACGACTCCTCGTCAAAAAAAAATTATGAATGTTTCAGTACGATTATCGAATTTATCCAGAAAGAGTTGCGGTTTATCTCACTTCATCCTGAATAAAATTCATGAAACTGAAATCCCTCGTTTTGGATGAGTGCTCTTTATAGTTTGAGAGGAAAGACTTCAAGAAATTATTCATTAAAAAAAAGGAGGGGTTATAACTACCCGTAATTTAAATTAATTACGGGTAGTTATGGTAGGGTATGGGGTGAGGTGCTAAATAAAAGGCGTGAATTTCAAAAAAACTTTAGACACTATTTTATAATTGCAGCATGTGTGCCAATCGAGAGAGAGGGGAAGGGGTTTTCAATAAGTTACTATAAATATTAGTTATTCTAATTTTGATCTCAAACTTGAGATAAGGTATGCTTAAGTTTTCTGAGGCGCCCATTCCCCACTTTGGAGAGTGAATTGGGGCCTCAAGTCCGAGGATGGACTCATTTCACGGTGTCGCAGGGACGGTTCATGACGAAACCAAGACCATTTGGTCATTACTTCATTCTTGAGAAAATTGCCCAGGGAGGGATGGCGGAGATCTTTAAGGGTCTTACCTACGATTTCTCAGGCATCAAGAAGTTCATCGTTATCAAGCGAATCTTACCCCACATCGCGGCCAATAAAGAATTCATCGACATGTTGGTTTCGGAAGCGAAGATCGCGGTGAGCCTTTCCCACGGCAACATTGCGCAGATTTATGATTTGGGGAAGGTAGGGAACGACTATTTCATCGTCATGGAGTTCGTGGATGGGAAGAGCTTAAGCCAAATTCAGAGAAAATGCCAGGAGAAGGGAGTTTTGATTCCCGTCGAATTTTGCGCTTATTTCATCGCGGAACTCTGCAGCGGGCTCGACTACATCCATCGTCGAAAAGACGAAATGGGCAACGATTTAAAGATCGTTCACCGGGATATTTCTCCTCAAAACGTGATCGTTAGTTATTCCGGCAACGTGAAAATCGTCGACTTTGGGGTAGCCAAGGCGGCTTTCAAATTGGGAGAGGAGCAGACGGGAATCTTGAAGGGCAAGTTCGCCTATATGTCGCCTGAGCAAGCCGAGGGTGTGGAAATTGACAACAGATCCGACCTTTTTTCCGCCGGTACGGTGCTTTGGGAGCTGCTCACCTCCCAGCGATTATTCAAGAAGAAATCCAATTCCGAAACGGTGGAGGCGGTGAAAAAAATGGCCGTAGTGGCGCCTTCCCAGTTTCGGCCCGACGTGCCGCCCGATTTGGACCAGATCGTCGCAAAGGCCTTGGAGAAGGATGCGAACAGCCGCTATGATTCGGCGCACGACATGAGCTTGGACTTAACGAAATATCTCCTCAAGCATCATTCCGAATTCAAACCTTCCAATATTAGTGCGTTCCTTTCGCAGCTCTTCGAGAGGGATGAAGAGGTGACCGGCGACATTCATTTTGAAAAAACGATGAAGGAAGACGCCACCTTGGTGGAGTATTCCCGCTCGGTCAGCGATTCCAAATCGCCTTCCAAGAGTTTGAAAAACAAAAAAACGGAAGATACGGCGGTAGTGGCTCCCGAGGAGATCGACTTTCGCTCTATTTTCGAGGAAATTAGTTGGGAAGATGAAAGCGTTTCAAGAGTCCTGTCAAAGGATGTGGAAGGGGAGAGCGCCGAAGAAATTTCCTTCTCCGTGCCTGTTCCTTCCGACTTCGACGATCTTTCGGTAACCGGCATTCTGCCGCTAGAGTTGAAGAAAGCAAAACCCGATTCGGCCCCTTGGTGGGGACCGGTTGTTTTTCTTGTTGTGTTCGCCTTAATTTTAACGCTTTTGATTTATTGGGTGCATTAAGTCTTTATTCTTTTTTGGCGATGAAGATTTGACCCCACCGACGGCATCCGTTATAATTTTCTAAAGAAAAGATAAACCCATGAAAGATTTATATTTTGTCTGCTTTTAGCCCATGTATAAAGACGAAACCGTTGTGACAACGATACGCGACTTGGAGGGAATCGGGCAAAAGTTCCCGGCCTTGTCGTTTATGGGGGGGCCCTCGATGGGGCAACTCCATTTGTTGAAAGAAGGGGAGCACGTGGTAGGCCGTAGCAAAGAGGCCTCCATCGTGGTGCTGGACGACGCCATTTCACGCCAACACTTCCGCCTCATCGTCAAAAACGGTCAAGTTGAGATTGAAGACCTTTCTTCCACCAACGGTACTTTCGTCAACGGCGTTCGGGTGACCCGCCAATTGCTTCATGACAAAGATACGCTGCAAATCAGCTCGCAAACGGTGATGGCTTTCTCTTACGTGACGGATCTGGAAGCCCAAAAACAAACCCAGATCTACAAGATGGCCAATTACGATCCCGTCACGCAGGCCCGGACGAAATATTATTTCCTCGACCAGATCGATCAAGAATTCTCTCACGCGAAAAGGAAAAATATTCCGCTGTCGCTGATCATCTTCGACATCGATTTTTTTAAGAAGGTGAACGACACTTACGGTCATCCCGCCGGTGATTTCGTTCTTAAGAAGATTTCCGACATGACCCATCAGGTCATCCGCACCGAAGACCTCTTTGCCCGCTATGGAGGGGAAGAATTCGTCATTCTCATGCGGGAGACGCGGGAAGAAGACGCCATCCGCCTGGCGGATCGCCTGAGGCAGTTAATCGCCCACAATCCTTTTGAGTTCGAAGAATCCCGTTTTAAGGTGACGATCAGCGCCGGGGTGGCGTGTTCGGTCGACGGCAATTTCAAAAATTTCGACGAGATGATCAAGGCCGCCGACCAATATCTTTATTTCGCCAAGCAAAACGGTCGCAATCGTGTCGCTTCCTTCAGCCTCTTATCCCGCCCGAAATAGCTTTTTTACCACGGTTTTAAGCCCCGCCATTTGCTTCTCCAAGAGTGGAAGTTTTTTGATTTCGTGATGGGCCGGTTTTTTCGTCGGTTTGCCGCCGTTCAAGCGCTTATAGATTGATTGGAGGGAATCCGAAATCTGCTCGATTTCCCGAAAGACGCCGGAAAGAAGGCGATTGGCGTGCGAGTGGTTGTGGCGGGCTTTTCCTTTTTTTTGGCGAAGGCGAGCCTTGTGCTTTTGAATGGTGCGGGAAATGATGCGGGGCAGGGCCTCCAAGGATTCGCGTGTCTTGACGACGTAGTCTTCCGCGCCGGCCTTGATCGATCGGGCGGCTGTTTTTTCATCTCCCTGTCCCGTCACGATGACGACGGGCGTTTCGGGATGGCGTTCGTTGATCTCGCGGAGCAAATGGATGCCCAAAGTGTCGTCCAGATAATAATCCATGAGAATGATGTCGAAGCGCTTCTTTTCCAAAAGGGGGAGACAATCGCGATGCGTATTGATATGTCGAATTTGGGTGGAGGGAAGGGCTCGGCTTAAGGAGCGGGTGATTAACTCGGCATGATCGTTATTGTCTTCGACGAGTAGGATCTTTAAGGGAGCCCCCATAGTTTTTTTTCTTCTTTCAAATGGACTTCGCGCCCGGGGAATGAATCTCCAGGCATTGCCAAGGGCGAGCACTACGTTGCTCCCCTTTGGAAACCCCATTGTATAATGGTACACCCCATGGCTTGCCACGGGGAATGCTTAAGGTTTAAAGATTGAAAAAATTTTAAAAAGTGTATCGGTTTGAAGAAAACTTTGTCAAAATTTATTTATGACGCGCAATGTTAACTCTTCGTTTCAAGGGGGTTGGCGATGAAGGAGAAAAAAACAAATAAGATCTCCCGCAGCGCATCCGCTCTGTGGATTCTTTTTTCCATTCTTAGCCTCTCCGGCTGCGGAAAAGATTACGTTACCGGCAAGAGCAGCTATAATTGGTTCTCGCTGGACACGGACGTGAAATTGGGTGCGCAGGTTCTAGACGCCCAGGAAAAATCTTTCTCGAGCAAAAACGTCTCGGTCGATTCCGAGAAAAACAAGGAGATGCTTGCTCGGGTGAAAACGATCGTAAGCCGCATTACCAAGGTTTCCCATATTCCGGATCTGCCCTACGAGGCCCACGTGGCGGACGCGCCCATCGTCAACGCCTGGGCGGCCCCCGGCGGCAAGATTATGGTTTATGAGGGATTGTGGGATCCCGAGAAGGGGCTCGTCAAGAAGGGGAGCGACGATGAGTTGGCGGCGGTTCTTTCCCATGAAATCGCCCACTGTACGGCCAGGCACGTGACCAAGGCGATATCGCGTCAGATGACTTTTTCTTTGATTGGGACTGCCGTTTCCACCGCGATCGCCGGGGCGGGTTCGATGGAAGGCTCCAATTTGTTCGGCGAGGTTTTTAACCAGGGGATGAACATTTACGTTCCCGCGTACTCCCGCAAGAACGAGGCGGAAGCGGACCGAATTGGTCTCTTCTACATGGCCAAAGCGGGATACGATCCTCGGGCGGCAGTAGAAGTTTGGAAGCGTGCGGCCCAGAAGAAGGGAGACCGCACTTCGATCTACGCGAGTCACCCGGCCAGCGGCGAGAGGGCGAGGGATTTGGAAAAGTACCTGCCCGAGGCGATGCAAATTTACGAGCAGACCACCGGGAAGCATTGACTGGGAAGTCGTTTGGATATAGTCCTCTTCCCTCGTCAGGAGATTTCAATTGGGACTTACACTGAAAGACTTTAAGCGATCCTTAAGCGAAAAAGGGATCCGCCACACCAAGAAGCGGGACATCATTCTAGAGACGCTTTTCCGCTCCGGATCCCATCTTACCATCGAGGAAGTGCATGAACGGGTAAGAAAGGTCGATCCGAAGATCGGATACGTCACCGTCTACCGCACGCTTCGCCTTCTGAAAGAGTGCGGGCTTGCTCACCAGTGGCAGTTTGGCGACGGACATTCCCGCTTCGAAAAGGTTTCGGACCACCATCACGATCACCTCATCTGTCTCAAGTGCGGCCGCATCATCGAGTTCGAAGAGGATGAGATCGAGAAGCTGCAAGAGAAGGTTTCCCGGGAAAATAATTTCAAGATCGTCAGCCACGTGCATGAGATCTTCGGTTATTGCTCGCGCTGTCAGTAAAGATCCATGGATCTTTTTGCCTCCTTCAAAAATAAAATCCTCCCTTATTTTTCCAAAGAGAATTCTCCGCGTTTAGTTTTAGCCGTTTCCGGTGGGATTGATTCGGTCGTGTTGCTTGATCTCATGACTCGGCTGCACACGTCCTTTCCTTTTTACAACGTCGTCGCCCATCTCAATCACAATCTTCGGGGAAAGGCCTCCGAAGGGGACTTCGCCTTCGTTCGGCAAGAAGCGAAGAAAAGGGGGCTTCCTTTTGAAGGGAAAAAATTGCCCGCGGGGAAACTGAAAAAGGCGGGTAATTTACAAGAGGAGGCCCGTAAGCTTCGATACGCTTTTTTGGCCGAGGTAGCGCTCAAACACCGGGCCGACTTTATGGTGACGGCCCATCAGGCCGATGACCAGGCGGAAACCTTTTTCATGCGCCTGATCCGGGGTTCTGGCTCCGAAGGGTTGAAGGGGATGGAGGTGTTGACCTCCTTCGATCCCCGGGAATGGGGGGTGGCTCGAACCTACCGCAAGAAAAAATGGCTGCTTCGCCCCTTGCTTTCTTATTCTCGAGCCACCCTCTTAGAGTATGCACGGGAAAGAAAACTTCGCTGGCGGGAAGACGCTTCCAACCTGAAAGAAGATTATCTCCGAAACCGCATTCGGAAGCGTCTAATGAAGCCCCTCTTAGCTCTTCACCCGAAAGCGGTGGATTGCCTCTCTCAGGCTATGGGAATCCTTGGAGAAGAAGACGCTTACTTCAAGGAATGGATTCACCGTGAAATGCCGGCCAGAATGACGCGGTTAAAAGGTGGGATTTCCATCTCTCTGGGCTGGTTAGGCTCTCAACCGAAAGCTTTGCGTTACCGGATTTATCGGGAGTGCCTGCGAGAAGGGGGCTTGGGCCTTGCGGGGATCGAGAAAAAGCACTTGGATGCCTTAGAGGAGATGATTTTAGGCCGAAAAACGTCGATGAAGATCACATTTCCCAGAGGGTTTGGGGCGTATCTTCTTGGAAAGCAATTCATCTTCAGAAAGATGGGAAAAACCCCTCCCCGGCAAAAAAGGGGTTTTTTCTATTGATCGCCTAAAAGGCGCTGTGCTAATTTTTGTAAGTAAATCAACTGCATGTCCCCCCTCGATAGTCCCTGACGAACCACGTGAGCGAGAGGGGATGAAGTTTCATGAGCTTGGCTCATGGAAGAGGGGCGCAAGCCCCTTCATAAATACCGAGTTAGAAAGGCATCTTTCGTGAAGCAAAGCCATAAAACCATTGCATTGTGGATCACGATTATTTTGTTGTCCATTTCCATCCTGCATTTCTTCAATACCCGTCCTACGTTTCGAAAATCCGTTAGCTTCAGCGAATTTTTAGAAGCCGTCGCGAAAAACCAAGTGGAGAGCGTTTCCATCGAAGAAGACGAGTATCTCGGCAAATTTAAGGAAAATTTCAAGGAAGGCAGCTACTTCGAGACGACCGGCCCCAATAATTCCGAAAAAGCCTTGGATCTACTCACTAAATCCGACGCCAAGGTGGAGTATAAGCGAAAGAAAGACACCCCCATTTGGCAGCAGGTGCTCATCTCTTGGATGCCCATGCTCCTCCTTTTCTTTTTCTTCTTCTTTTTCATGCGCCAAATCCAGTTGGGCGGCGGCAAGGCGATGAGCTTTGGCAAGAGCAAGGCCCGCATGCTCACGGAAAACCAGAAGAGGATCACCTTCACCGACGTAGCCGGCATCGATGAAGCCAAGTACGAACTCGAAGAGATTATCGACTTTTTGAAGGATCCCAAAAAATTTACGAAATTGGGCGGACGTATCCCGAAGGGCGTTCTCCTGATGGGGCCTCCGGGTACGGGTAAAACTTTGCTCGCCCGCGCGATCGCCGGCGAGGCGGGGGCGCCGTTTTTCTCCATTTCCGGTTCCGACTTCGTCGAGATGTTCGTCGGCGTGGGAGCGAGCCGCGTGCGGGATCTTTTCGAACAAGGCAAGAAGCACGCCCCCTGCATCATCTTCATCGACGAAATCGACGCCGTGGGGCGCCATCGGGGCGCCGGTTTGGGGGGAGGGCACGACGAACGAGAACAGACCTTGAATCAGCTGCTGGTGGAAATGGACGGTTTCGAATCGAATGAAGGCGTCATCCTCATCGCGGCCACCAATCGGCCCGACGTGCTCGATCCCGCTTTGCTTCGCCCCGGCCGTTTCGACCGGCGCGTGGTGGTGCCGCGCCCCGACTTGAGGGGTCGCGAAGCGGTGTTGAAAATTCACACCCGCAAGGTGCCCATTTCGAAAGATGTGGATCTCATGGTGCTCGCCCGGGGAACGCCGGGATTTTGCGGCGCCGACCTCGAGAACTTGGTGAATGAAGCCGCTCTCCACGCCGCACGGGTCAACAAACGGGCCGTGGACATGAGCGATTTCGAAACGGCGAAAGATAAAGTGCTCATGGGCAGCGAACGGCGCAGCCTCATGATCAACGACGAGGAAAAGAAGAACACGGCTTATCACGAAGCCGGGCATACCTTGGTGGCGAAGATGATTCCGGGCACGGACCCGGTGCACAAGGTCACCATTATCCCCCGCGGAATGGCTCTGGGCTTGACACAGCAGCTCCCCGAAGAGGAAAAGTTCTCCCAATCGAAGGAACAGGCCGAAGACATGATCGCCATCTTAATGGGCGGGCGCTGTGCGGAGGAGATTTTCTTTGGCCATCAAACGACGGGAGCCGGCAACGATATTGAAAAAGCCACCGATCTTTCCCGTAAGATGATTTGCGAGTGGGGAATGAGCGAAAAATTGGGTCCTTTGGCCTTTGGAAAGAAGGAAGAACAGATCTTCCTCGGCCGCGAAATCGCCCAGCATCGAGATTATAGCGAGCAAACGGCCATCGAGATCGACCGTGAAGTGAAGCAGCTCGTCGTGAAAAATTACGAGCGGGCCAAGAAGATTCTCACCGATAATAGGGAAAAACTCCAATTTTTGGCCGAAGCTCTGTTGGAATACGAGACCCTGGACGGAGATCAAATTGACCGGGTGATTCGGGGCGAGAAGCTTCCTCCCATGAAGCGTTCTTCCGAGGTGGGGGTGGTGAAGCCTGTGACTCCCGAAGGCACTCAAATTCCCCTCTCCGGAGGAGTGGTGCCTCATCCTGGAAAAGCTTAAGGCATGATTTGAGGTCGGTTTGTTTCTTTGTAAGGGCGTAAGTAATTACGCCCTGTTTTTTTGGGCGTTCACCCATGGGCTCCGTTTTTAAAATCGGTTCCGCTACCTTCGATTTTTCCAAAAATGTTTACGTGATGGGGATCTTGAACGTCACTCCGGATTCCTTTTCGGACGGGGGCTTTTACCATTCTCCACAAGTCGCCCTCCAGCGGGCGCTTCAGATGGAAGAAGAGGGGGCGGATCTGATCGACCTGGGCGCCGAGTCCACCCGCCCAGGTGCAGCGGAAATTTCCGTTTCCGAAGAGTGGAGGCGGCTTTCTCCCGTTTTGGAAGCCCTTCAGGGAAAACTTAAGGTTCCTCTTTCACTCGATACCCGGAAAGCGGAAATCGCAAGAAGAGCCCTACCCCTGGGGGTGGCCCTGATTAACGACGTGAGCGGATTTGCGTGGGATCCGGAGATGCTCCCTTTCCTGCGGGAAAGCCGCGTGCCCGCCGTGCTGATGCACAGCCGGGGCACTCCGGAGACGATGGGGAAGCTCACCCAATACGGTTCGGTGGTGAAAGAGGTTTTCGGCTTCTTGGAGGCGCGCCTTCAAGAGTTGGAAGAAAAAGGGGTGGAGCGAAAACGTCTCGTCGTCGACCCCGGTTTTGGGTTTGCGAAAACACCCGAACAAAACGTAGAATTGCTCTCTCATTTAAAACGGTTTCAAGAATGGGGCAGGCCCGTGCTCGTGGGGCTTTCCCGTAAGTCTTTCTTGGATAAATATTTCGCTCCTTCTCTATCTCCGGGGGAAAGGGGGGGCGCCACAGAAGTCGCCCATACGCTTGCGGTTTTAAGAGGGGCGAATATACTGCGCGTGCACGACGTGAAGGCCGCACGGAATACGATCCGCTTCGCACAAGCCTGTCGCCTCACGCATGAGGAAAATCCATGACGAGAAAACTTTTTGGAACGGACGGGGTGAGGGGAAAGGCGAATCGCCACCCCATGACGAGCGAAGTGGCGCTTGCGTTGGGCAAAGGCATTGCCCACCTTTTCCGCAAGAAAGGATCGGCCCATCCCCGCGTCGTCATCGGCAAAGATACCCGGCGTTCCGGCTACATGATCGAAAACGCCATTTCTTCCGGCGTTTGTTCCGCCGGAGCCGACGCGATTTTTTTGGGCCCGCTTCCGACGCCGGCCATCGCTTTCATCACGACGGCCATGCGCGCGGACGCGGGAGTGGTTATCTCCGCCTCCCACAATCCTTACTACGACAACGGCATCAAGTTTTTCGACCACACCGGTTTTAAGCTCCCCGACGACTTAGAGCTTCAGCTGGAAAAATTTTTAGAGAGCGAGGCCTTCCAGAACGACCGGCCCACCGGGGCGGACATCGGGAAGGCGTACCGGGTGGATGACGCCCCCGGCCGCTACATCGAATTTCTCAAAAGCACCTTTCCTAAAGAGCTGGGGTTGGAGGGGTCAAAGATCGTCGTGGATTGTGCCCACGGTGCCGCATACAAGGTGGCGCCCATCGTTTTTGAAGAGTTGGGGGCGACCGTTATCCCGATGGGCGTTTCCCCCAATGGCTTGAACATTAATGAAGGCTCCGGAGCTTTGCATCCCCAAGCCATGTGCGAAAAGGTGAAGGAAGTGGGGGCGCATTTAGGGGTCGCGCTGGACGGTGACGCGGACCGGGTCGTCCTTTGCGACGAAAAGGGAGAGCGTTTGGATGGCGACATGATCTTGGCGCTTTCCGCCCGCGAGATGAAACGGAAAGGGACACTCAAGAAAGACACCGTGGTCGCTACGGTAATGAGCAATTTCGGCTTGGAACGTTTTTTCGACTCCGAGAAGATCCGCCTCGTCCGCGCCCAAGTGGGAGACCGCTATGTCGTCGAGGCCATGCGGGAAGGCGATTACAATTTGGGCGGCGAGCAGTCGGGGCATTTGGTTTTCTTGGATTACGCCACGACCGGGGACGGTATTTTGGCCGCCCTCCAAGTGCTCTCCATTCTACAAACCCAAAACCGTCCCTTGTCCGAATTGAAGGGGCTCCTTCATCCGGTGCCGCAAATTTTAGAGAACGTGAAAGTGGCGAAGCGGGAAGACTTTAAGAATTTTCCCAGTCTTCAAAAGAAAGTCGCCGCGGCCGAAGAGAAGCTCAAAGGACAGGGCCGGCTTCTCCTCCGTTATTCCGGCACGGAAGCCCTCGTGCGGATCATGGTGGAAGGGGAAAACGAGATTCTGCTCCGCGAGATCGTCGCCGATTTAAAACAAGAAGTGATTCATTCTTTAGGAGGCGGTTGAAATGGCGCGTCTGGGCGTGAATATCGACCATATCGCTACGTTAAGACAGGTTCGTAAAACCCTTTATCCCGATCTCGCACTTGCCGCCCGCATGGCGGAAGAGGGGGGCGCCGACCAGATCACCTGCCATTTGCGCGAAGATAGGCGCCACATTCAAGACGAGGACGTCCGCTTGCTTCGGCGGATTAATAAGACGAAACTGAATCTGGAAATGGCCGCGACCGTGGAGATGGTAAGCATCGCCTTGGAAGTGAAGCCCGACATCGTCACCTTGGTTCCCGAAAAGCGCCAAGAGCTTACCACCGAGGGAGGCCTTAACTTGGCTGAAAATTTCGAATCGTTGAAAAAGACGGTCGGCGATTTGAAAGCCGGGGGAATTCCCGTGAGCCTTTTCATCAACCCCGACCGGGAAGACTTGCAGCGCTCCCGCTATTTGGGCGTGGAAGCGGTGGAACTGCATACGGGCCAATACGCCGAGGCGAAGAATCCGCAAGAGGCGGAGAAGGAACTGCAAAGAATCGCGGAGGCGGCCCGTTTCGGCTCGGAGTTGAAGCTGAAGGTTTACGCGGGCCACGGCCTTCATTACGACAACGTTTCCCCTTTGGTGGACTTGCCCGAAATCGAAGAATACAACATCGGCCATTCCATCGTCGCCCGCGCCGTGTTCGTCGGCATCGGCGAGGCGGTGCGCGAGATGAAAGCCTTGCTTCGAGGGCCTTCTTGACCGAATCCCTTTCCCCTTCCTTTTGCACCCAATGCGGCGCGGCCTTGCCCCCGGAGGCGAAGTTTTGTCCCCAGTGCGGCAGGCAGATCGTTTCCTCGACCCTTCCCGCTTCTTCCGATACGAGCGAAATTCTAGAGCTTCTTCGGCAGGGCAAAATGATCGAAGCCATTAAGCGCGATCGGCTGAAGACAGGAAGGGGACTAAAAGAATCGAAGGAGGCGGTGGAGGCCCTGGCGCGCCAGCATCAAATTTCGCCGTCCGCCGCCAGATCCGCAGGTTCTTCGGTCGGGTCGGGATGTTTTCTCTGGTTGGGCAGCCTTTTTATCGGGTTCATGATCGCCACGGCCGGTCTTGCGCTCTTTCCCAAGCTGGGGACGGTAACTTCCCCTCTGATTTGCGAAAAAACGGTTCAAATTCATTCGCAATCTTATTCTTACCAGGCCGGTCAACGGGGCGTGACCCGCGATTTTTATTGCGAAGATATCCCGGGCGAGCGGCGGAGCGTCAACGCGAAGGTGATCGTCTTTTCGATCCTCCTTTACTCGGTCGCCGCCTTCCTGCTGCTTTCCGGTTATCGGCTGATTCGGCGAATCTTCCGATAGGCTACCCTAAGCTCCTTCTCACTTGCGCGGCTTTGAGAATGTCTTCCTCGAATGAAGTGCCTTTGATCCAATTTTGGATCACGTTGCTGGTGTAATTGCGGTGGAGTAGGTCGTCGGGTTCTCGCGGACCTAAGTTTTCTCCCAGATGGCCTTCCAACCAATGGAGCCCACGATGCACTTCTTTGAAAGGGGGAAAGCGACGCGCCAGGATGCCTAAATTTTCCGAGTTCAAGTAGCGTCCGACTTGAAGGATTTGGGTATTGAGACCGGGGAAAAAGGTTTCCACCGCTTTTAAGAGGTTTCTTTCTTTCGCTTCTTTCAAGGACCGCCCCAATCCGATGAGTTCCGGAGGCAGCCCGATCGAATAGAAAACGGCCGTGTAGGTGATGGCGCGGGGCAGGTGGAGGTTCTTTTTGCCCAGGTTTCTCGAATAACCGAAATGCCCCGTGTGCTGGATGCGCTCCCTCCGGCCCGGGATGAAGCGCGCCATGGAATTGATGAAGGAAGCCAGGCCCTCCGCGGTTTTCCGGTAATGTCTCACGAGGATCTCATCCAGCGCATGGAATTGGCGCATTTGGGGTTCGGAATATATGACGGGATGCGGGTCGGGGAGCTTGCGGTTCAATTGGGAAATGGCCTTCTTCACTTCTTCCACGGGATGATCGTATCGAAAGCTCGATTGAAGGGTCACGGTGGAGAGACCGGGATAAGTTTGGAGAAATTCGTCCACCGTTTGGGGGCTCAGGCCCCCGCGAAAACGGAGCGAGCCGGCTCCGATGACGGGACGCACTCGGATGCCGGTGGATCTCTCGAAAAGATAATATTCGGAAAGCGCCGCCTTGGCGCTTAAGACCGCCGCGAGAAATCCGCCGTCCAAGGCGGGATCGCTGCGGGCGATGAAGGGGCGGATGAGAGTCGGCCTCTTGCCGGTGAATTTTTCCATGAAGCGGCAGTATTTTTCGAGGATTCTGCGGCTTTTGAGGAGGGTGCCCGTGCCCTCGATCAAGGGGATAATCTCTAAGTGTTGGGGTTTTAGGTTCTTCACCCCGAGAATTTTTTGCTGAAAACGGGCGGTCTCGTTGAACTTTCGTTGGAGTGTGATCAATTCCTCCGCGGATCCCGTCATGGGATGGATCACCTCGAAGAGGGGAGGAGAGTGCAGTTTCAGTTCCAGGGCGGAGTAATCGGCGGAAAGGATGCCCGTGAAGGCGCGGGCCAATCGCGCC
Source organism: bacterium (assembly GCA_046346885.1). Classification (GTDB taxonomy): domain Bacteria; phylum UBA10199; class UBA10199; order JADFYH01; family JADFYH01; genus JAXMHI01. Next base: position 52,438 of record JAXMHI010000004.1, read on the forward strand.
TGTCCTTCCCGTGAAATATTGGGAACCCGAAAGGTAAGAAAGTTTTTGAGGCCTAAGGGGTTCTTTTTGAAGAAAGGGAAGTACTTCAGGTAGAGCCGATCCACCACCGCCTCGTCGACGAATTTTCCCTCCCAATCCCACATGTATTCTTCGCACCCTAAATCGGCGAAGGAACGGTAGCATTCTTCCACCTCTTGCGAGGTGGAAACGAATGGATCATCGCTCCAATACGGTTTGAAGGCGTTGTCGGGATGCTGGGTGGCCATAGTGGCGGGGATTTTGCGGGGGCTCATGGTTTCACTTTAACGGAAGCGAAAGGAGGGGGCAATTAAGAAAGGCGCCGTTTTTAAAGACTTCTCCCGCCGTGACACTTTTTCTTTCCTGTGATATTTTCTTATTATGAATTCTTCCGTATCCCATCCTCGGGAAGCCCGTAGCAAACTTTTGGCGGAACATCTTCAGGCGGAAAACGACCACGACCTCGACCGCATTCTCGCCACTTACGGGGAGGATCCTTTGGTTCTCATCAATCATCAGATTTTCGAGGGATTGGAGCGGATCAAGCTTTTTCACGAAAAGTTCGGTTTTTCCAACCAGGGAAGTTTCTCGGAAGTGAAGGTAGAGGAAAAACGTCGTTACGAATCCCCGGACGCGATTATTTTGGAGCTCGTGCTTAGCGGGCGCCATACGGGGGAATGGCAAGGAGTGAAACCTACCGGACGATGTTTCGAACTTCCCGTTTGCACCGTCTACCTCTTCGACGACAAAAATAAATTGTCGGGAGAAAGAGTCTATTTCGATCAGGCGCTTTTGATGAAAGAGTTGGGTCTCCTTCCAGACCGGCCTAAACCTTAAAGAGGCGGCGAGAATGCAAATCCAAATCCTTCTTTTTCCCGGCTTCGACGAATTGGACGGCGTGGGCCCTTACGAAGTGTTCCGCATGGCGGCCAAGGCCGGCGCTCCCTGTGAAGTAAAACTTGTTACCTTAAACGGCACACCCCAAGTGAGGGCCGCCCATGGCCTTGAAATTTCCGTTCCGGAAAAAATGAATTTAGACGCCGTAGATCTTCTTCTCGTCCCCGGCGGAGGATGGGCGGATCGGGCCCCCGAAGGGGTGCGTGCGGAAGTGGAGCGGGGAGAAATCGCCAAGGCCTTAAGGGACGCCTGTCAATCTGGAAAGACGATCGCCGCCGTTTGTACGGGGGCCTTGTTGCTCGCCCATGCGGCGCTCTTGAACGGACGTCCTTGCACGACTCATGCTTCGGCCCTCGAAGACTTGCGCGCGGCCGGCGGCAAAATCATCGGGGCGAGAGTGGTGGATGACGGGCAGTTGCTCACCTGCGGCGGCGTCACTTCCGGCATCGATCTCGCCCTCTGGATCGTCGAGAAATATTTCGGCGCCCTCACGGCCCGAACGGTCGCGACTCGTTTGGAGTACTCGCGGGAAAAAGACGTTTACCGTTCCTCTTAAGAGAGCTTTCTTCGAAACTTTTTTCCCGCCGTGTCATCTAATTTTGGGTGACGCCTCAAAACTTCAACCGGGAGCGGAAATGTTTAGCTTTTATTGGGTTCTCGCCTGCTTTTTCGCGGGTTTTATCACTTTTTTAAGCCCCTGCGTTTTGCCCGTCCTTCCGATCGTTCTCTCCACTTCTCTGGGAGAATCGAAATCAAAGCCCTTTTGGATCGTCTTGGGCTTGGTGCTGGGTTTTACGGCCTTAGGGATCTCTCTTAATTTCTTAGGGGCTTTTTTAGGATTTTCCCCCTCCACGATCCGGAAGATGGCCCTGCTGCTTCTCTTCGCGGCGGGCCTTCTTTTTCTTTTTCCTTCGGCGAGCGCGAAAATTTTTCAGCCCTTCACCCGTCGTTTCGGGGCCTCTTCTCCCTCGGAAAATCCCACGGGAGCGAGTCCGTGGGCAGCTTTGGCGATCGGCGTTTCTCTGGGAGCCCTTTGGACCCCTTGCGCCGGCCCCATCTTCGCCTTCGTCTTGAGCGCGTCTTTATTGCAACGGCAGATCGTGGATTCCTTCTTTTTGTTTCTGGCGTACGCCGTGGGGGCCGGCCTCCCCATGTTGGCGGTCGCCTATTTGGGGAACCGGTGGGTGAAGAAGATCCGTTCCTTCGCCCGATACGAAAATAAGATCCGACGTTTCAGCGGGGCCTTGCTCATTCTATTCGCCGTTTTTTTCTGGTTCGGTCTCGATGCGCGTTTTATCGCTGCGTTGCCCGTTTCGTGGGTTAATTTGACGAAGGTGGAGGAGAAAATCGTCAACCGCTTGGACGGTCGTCCGGTTGCGCCTTCCGCTGCTCCGGTGTCCAAAGAAGTGAGAGGGGAGAAGAGCGCTCTTCCCGTCAAAGGCGCCTTCCCCGAGATCGGAGGCATTACCGGTTGGATCAACTCAGATCCTTTGACGCGGGAGTCGCTCAAGGGGAAAGTCGTCCTCGTCGATTTTTGGACTTACTCCTGCGTGAATTGCCTGCGGACCTTGCCGTATCTCAAACAATGGTATCGCGATTATCGAGATCAAGGATTCGTCGTTCTGGGGGTCCACACCCCCGAATTCGCCTTCGAAAAGGAGCTTGGCAATGTTTCCCGGGCGGTGAAGGAGTTGGGGATCTTGTATCCCGTGGCTTCCGACAGTCGGTACGTGACTTGGCAAAACTTCGATAATCACTATTGGCCCGCCCATTACCTGATCGATGCGCAAGGAAACATCCGATACGTCCATTTCGGCGAGGGAGAATATGACCGTACGGAGGCGGCGATCCGCTCTTTACTGAAGGAAAAAGGCGCGACGGTGGCGCCCGAAAAAGCATTCGCGGGCGAAAAGCTGGATCTTGCCCGGATTCAATCCCCCGAAACTTATTTGGGGTCGGATCGGGCCGAGCGTTTCAATTCTCCCGAGACCGTTCGCGAGGGGGGCCAAAATTATTCTTTAGCGAAGAACCAGACGCTCAACACTTGGTCGCTCGGTGGGGCATGGAAGATCGAAGGAGAGAAAGCGGTAAGCATGAGCCCGCAAACCAAACTCCGTTTTCAATTTTCTGCGCGTCGACTCAATTTGGTCCTCTCATCGGAGAAACCCGTGGAGGCCCTTATCCGCATCGATGGGAAAGTCGTCACTCCCCAAGAAGCGGGGCGCGACGTGAAAGACGGGAAGCTGACGATTCAAGCCCCCCGTCTTTATGAATTGATCGATTTGAAAAATCTCTCCGGAGAGCACCTCTTCGAGATCGAATTCCTCTCTCCCGGGGCGGAAGCCTTCGCGTTTACCTTCGGATAATCGGAAGTGCCCCTAATTGATCGTGAAGTTCCAGCTGTAATCGCCGCTCGGCGTATTGCCTTCGATCGGTTTTCCCTTTTCATCTTTAACGCCGTTGGGCCCGCCTTGAAGAACGACGGTGAAGACGGTGGAATGGTTGATGTAGGGGGTTAGAGCCGAATCGAGGTTGTAATTGAATGTCTTGGAGTTGCCGTATTGAATTTCGGAATATTCGCTCGGAGAAATCCGAACCATGGAGCCGGCGGGCGCACCCGGCGCGGAGGTATAGATATTCACCGTATTCATCGTAATGGTGTGACGGTCCATCGGTTTTGAAAAATTGACGACGATGCGGAAATAGGGATCTGGGTAGTTTTCCCAGTGGTGCTGGCCCGCGGCGGGCATGGCGTTCTCGACGGAGGCGGGATCTTCCACGGGCAACAGTTCTGCTAAGTCATGACCGTATTTTGGAGTCGCCTGTACTTGGATCGGAGTCGTATTTGCGGCGGAAAGCAAAGGGGAGTTCCCTTTGTAGACGGGAATCGCCGTAAGCGTATATGTGGGGGCGTCCGCGGTGGCCCCCTCCATTTTTTCTTGGAAATCGGTCGCGTTTTGCAGGACGATCGGAGTTTTGGAAGGCGCGTGTACGGTTTCGTCTTCTGCGGTGGATTGTTTGGAAGAAGTGTCGGCGCATCCGATGATTCCCAAGAAAAGGATGCCGGATAAGATGACGAGCGTGTTTTTCACCATTTTTGCCCCCCTCTGAAGCGTTAATTGGTTACCCAAGGCGATTTATCGCCCGCGCGGGGGACGAGAGTTTCTTGAGGAAATAAAAAAGGCCTCCTTTTTCAAGGAGGCCTTTTTTATTTCCATTTTCTTATAATGAAGAATTACTTCTCTGGGTGAATGCGACGGCGCAATCCGGTGAGCAAGGCCATGGCCGCGAGGATCACGGCGAAATCCCCTAAGTGAACCGAAGAAGGGAGGCCCCGCTCGGTTAAAGAGCAGCTGCGTCCGCCTCCGCTCGCGGGAGTGGAGGAGTTGCCGACTACCTGGTTCTGGGCGGTCACTTGAGTTCCGTTGGTTCCCGAAGCGTCGGCAGTGCAAGGGGCCTGAGCCGACGGCGTCGCGGGAGTCGCGCTGGGGGTAGAGGGAGTCGGGACGTCGCTTTTCGCCGGGTTAAATCCTGTCACATCGGACTCCGTGGAGGTGTGTTCGCAGCCCTTTAAGTCTCCGAACTTGTTCGAACCCACGGAGGTGAGGGGATTGGCGGCGATCGCTTCGCAGTCGGGGCCGTCGCCGGTTTCGGAGGTGTTGCCCGCCAAAACGCTGCCTTGGATGTTGATCGGGGCGCCCGAACTCACCATGTCGAAACCTCCGCCGAAAATATCCGCTTCATTTTCGGTGATTTCGTCGTTCAAAAGGGTGGCCGCGCCTTCCAAATGGAGCCCGCCGCCCCGGTAGAAGGCCGAGTTGTCGGTGATCTTCGAATTTTTTAAGGTGAGGCTCGATCCGCTCAACGTGGCGACGGCGCCCCCGTAAAGACCTGCGTGGTTTTGCTTAAAATTGACCGAATCGGCGCCCAAAGATCCCTTGATGACGGCGATGGCGCCGCCGGCCCGACCGGAACCGTTTTGGGAGAATTCTCCGCCCGTCACCTTAAATTGGCCGGAGCCCAAGTTATCCGCATAATAAATTCCGCCGCCGTCCTTGGTGGCCATGTTTCCCTTCAAATCGGTGTTTTCCAACACAAGGCTGCCGTCGGTCGTATAAATGGCGCCGCCGTAGAGGTCCGCCGTGTTGTGGAGGATCCGGCAGTTTTTCACGGCCACTTCATAGCCCGCTTCGGCGTAAATGGCCCCTCCGTTTCCATTCGCCGCGTTGCCTCCCGCGATAGTTAAATCGCTGAAGCTTACTTTAAACGTGGCGTTTTGATGGTGAAGGTGGAAGAGACGGTCGAGTCTCTCGCCGTCGATGATCGTCTTTCCTTTTCCCGCGCCTTTAAAATCCATGGAAACCCAAATGTCGAAATCTCCCTTCAGGTTTTGCTCGTCATTGGCCCCGGCGCCGATCGTGTACCAGCCGGCCGGGATTTCGATGGTATCGGTTTGGCTGTCTTGATTGGCGGCCGTGATCGCCTCGCGCAGCGAACAATCGTTCGGTTGGCAGCCGTTGGGAGGTGGGTCATCCGTGCGGGTGACCTTTAAAGTGTTCGCGTGAACGTTGCCGGCGAACGCCAACAGCAAGAAAACGGGGAAAAAAATGTGGGTGATTTTGGATAAAAACGATTTCATGACGAATCCTCCTTGGGCGGTAAGAATTGCAAGGGCTTAGCCAAACGATCAGATCTTTAACATATTGAAAAATATAGTATTTATATTTTTCACCGGATGAGTTTTGTACTTTTTGAAAAACTGGTTCGCGTGAAAAAATGAAAAAATGCAAAAATAACAAGAAGGGTCGTGGGTTTGTGCGTTGCCGCCCATTTTGATTGAGGTATCATGGGGTTTTATGAATTTCTTCGTCACCCGTGAACAGATGCAGGCCCTTGACCGTGCGGCGATTCAAAAGCGCGGGATTCCCTCCTTGTCCCTCATGGAAAACGCGGGAAGGGGAGTGGTCGAGCGAATTCGTCTTGAATTTCCTCTCCGTGACGCCCCGACCGCCGCGATTTTTTGCGGAAAGGGGAATAATGGGGGAGACGGCTTGGTCATTGCCCGGCGACTTCATGAAGCGGGCTATCGGGTGAAAACTTTCCTTCTGGCGCCGGAGGAAGAATATCGGGGAGATGCCCTCGTCAACCTTCACCGTCTGGGGCTTCCCATCCTCCTTTTAAGCCGCGAAAAGGAGCTTTCCCTTTATGGGGATGAAATCCGTGGTGTTTCCTTTCTCGTCGACGCTATTTTCGGCACGGGCCTGGATCGTCCCGTTCAAGGTTTCACGGCGCGTCTTATCCGTTTCTTGAACGAAATTCGAAAGCCCGTGGTGGCGGTCGATATCCCCTCCGGGCTTTGCGCCAATACCGGTAAAATTTTGGGTGAAGCCGTTCGCGCGACGCTGACGGTCACGTTGCACCGGCCGAAAGAGGGGTTGGTTTTCGGACCCGATTCGGATCTTGCGGGGAATATCCGCGTCGTTTCCATCGGCATTCCGGAAGATTTGGATGAAAAGATCCCGCGAAAAGAATTTTTGATCGGCCCCGATCTCTTTCGAGATTGCTTCCGGCCGAGGGCGCGGAGCTCGCACAAAAACACCTACGGTCACGCGCTTACCGTCGCCGGTTCCCGGAGGAAGCCCGGCGCGGCATGGATGAGCGCGCGGGCCGCCCTGCGCGCGGGGGCAGGGCTCTCTACGCTCGCTCTTCCCGAATGCGCCTATCGAAAAATTGATTTCAAATTTTCAGAAGTGATGTTCGAACCCCAGCCCGATGACGGCGATTTTTTTTCGCCGGAATCGCTTAACCCCCTTTTGAAGCTGGCCAAAAGCCGATCCGCCTTGGCTTGCGGACCCGGTTTGGGCGTCAGCGAAGGATTGGCGGAATGGGTGAAAGGATTGATCGAGGGAATTAAAATCCCCTGCGTGCTGGATGCGGATGCCTTGAATAACTTAAGCGGAAACTTAAAGACGCTGCGTGGAAAACATCCCCCCCTGATTCTTACCCCTCATCCGGGCGAAATGGCGAGACTGGTCGGTGACGCCCGCGAAGCGCCGGAAAAAAAGAGGAAGAAGATCGTTTTGGAATTCGCCAAAAAATATAAAGTCCATCTCGTCTTGAAAGGCTATCGCACCTGGGTGGCGACTCCCGTAGGCCGACTTTTCGTAAACTCCACGGGAAATCCGGGCATGGCGACGGCGGGGGCGGGGGATGTGCTCACCGGTATTCTCGTCGGCTTGCTCGCTCAAGGGATGCCGGTGGAAAAAGCGGTCTTGGCCGGCGTATGGATTCACGGTAGGGCGGGCGACCTGGCCGCCCGCCGGCACGGTGAAGCGGGGACGGTGGCGTGGGACATCGCCGAGAAAGTGCCGGAGGTGCTTCGCGAGCTGGTGGAAGGGGAGGACGGGATCGCATGACCGCCAAAGCCCTCTCCCTCTTCTTATTATTGCTTATCGCCGGCATGTCTTTAAGCTGTGAAAAATTAGACGCGTTGCTCGCCGGCGCCTCGAAAGGAACTTTGGTGGCTTCCCCGGGCATGAGCATCGAGGAGATCCGCCGGCGTTCCACCTTTCCCTTGGCCAAGGATTATCGTTCCGGCAATGAAGTTTTTACCGTCTTGTCGGATTCCATTGCCTTCGATTTTGAGTTGGCGGGAACGGGCCTTAAGTGGCCGCGATGCCGGTTTTACAATTTGCAGAGATATGGGGAGGCGCCGATCCACTACGTGCAAATCCAAGTCTCGAAAAATATTTCTTGGGCCGAAGCAAAGCGCCAGCTTCAAGAGACTGGGGAAAAATTGAAACGAGACGGTTGGACGCCTTCGGTCGTCGACGGGAAAAACGCCGAGGAAAGGCTGACCGAAGCCCTCCAGGGCCCGGCCCCCGGGTATCAGGTGGGTTTTTTGTGGACGAAAGGCGATATTTCCCTCAATTTTGACGCAAGACGCTTCCCATACGCGGTGAACGGGGAAAAAGCCGACGAGGGGGAGCCTTATGAACAAGAATTATACATCCAGACTGTAGAAAAAAAATAAAGGAAAGCCTGTGGATCCAGCCGTCGCTAAGCGCTATCAATACCAAAAACTCGTTCTTTCGATGACGAAAACCGTCGTGACGCTTATTTTTCTCTTTTTCGTCGTGCAGACGGGACTTTCGCTGAAGGTGATGGAGGTCATTCGGGGATTGGCTCACTCCTGGCCTTTGCAGTTGCTTCTATTCATCCTCTTTTTAGGCGCCGCCGATTTTTTGCTCAACGCTCCTTTCAGTTTTTATTCCGGTTATCTTTTGGAGCATCGTTACGAACTTTCGAACCAAAGCTTTGGACGTTATTTGTGGGAAGAGGGTAAGTCGATTCTCATGGCGTCCGTGTTGGGCATTCCCATTATTTTTCTTCTCTATTTTTTGATCTTGAAAAGTCCTCGTTTTTATTGGGCCTACACGGCCTCCTTCCTCTTTTTCTTTTCGGTGATTTTGGCCCAGATCGCCCCGAAGGTGCTGCTGCCGCTCTTCTATAAAATGAAACCCCTGGCGGACGAAACCTTGAAGGAAAGGCTGAAAGGCCTTTGCGGGAGCGAAGGGTTTACGCTTAAAGAAGTCTTCTCCTTTGACATGAGCAAGAACACCCGCAAGGCCAACGCGGCTTTTTTAGGATTGGGAAGGACGCGCACGATCATCCTCGCCGACACGCTGCTAGAGAAGTTCACGCCCGACGAGATCGAAAGCGTTTTCACCCACGAGATGGGACATCTCGTGCGGCGGCATATTCTGAAGCAGGTGCTCATCGGCCTCGTCACCAACTTCGGCGGCCTTTATCTGACCGCTTGGCTTTATGAAAAGAGCGCCGCTTTCTTCGGCGGCAATATCGCCGATCTCGCGCTGCTTCCCCTTTTCTTTTTCTGGCTGGTGCTTTGGGGCCTCGTCATGATGCCGATCGGCAATTCCATCTCCCGCCGTTTCGAATGGGAGGCGGACGACTACGCTTGCCAAAAAAGCCCGAAGCCGATGGCCCTGATCGGCAGCTTTCATAAATTAGCGGAACTGAACTTGGCGGACCCCTCGCCGCCGGCGTGGGTGGAGTTTTTGTTTTACTCGCACCCGGCCATTCAAAAACGCATCGCCCACGTGGAACAATGGCTGAAATCTTGAACAAAACGACCCATTCCGCCGAGGAAACCGAGAAGCTGGCCTCCGAATTCGCCAAGACGCTTCCGAGGGGTGCTTTGGTGTTGCTGATCGGCGATTTAGGCTCGGGCAAAACCACCTTCGTGAAAGGTCTGGCGCGAGGATTGGAGGTGCCTTCGGCGGTGAACATCCATTCCCCCACGTTTACGCTCATCAACGAGTACCCGGGAAAGACCCCGCTTTTTCATGTAGACCTTTACCGCTTGGACGACTCCCGTCAAATCGATGAGCTGGCTTTGGAGGATTATCTTAACCGAGACGGCATTCTGGCGGTGGAATGGGCGGATCGGGATCTTCACCGATGGCCGAAAGGCGCTTTTATCGTTCGTTTCGAAATGGGAGAGAAAGATCGGCGCAGCATCGCGATCGAGAAACGATAATACCCTTTTTTGCAAATGAAATCGCGCATTTCATTTGGTTTGAGAAATAAGAAATGATAAAGAGGGTTTTCTCTTAACTTTCAGGAGGAGCCCGGCATGAGTGATTGGAAGAAGCGTCTTCTTTCCGTGGGGGCCTATTTTGGTTTCGGCGTTTTAGCCCTCGTCATCCTTTATACGGTCTATCAAGGGTGGACCCAGAAGTTGGATTCGAAATGGTTTTCCACCGGCGGTTTCTTTCTCATCACCGGCCTCACTATTCTTTTTTGGAAAAAAATGCTCCTCGGCTCGCGGGTGCAGTTGCTCGCGACTTATTTGGTCGTCCTTATCGGCGCGGTCGCCCTGTATTTCACTCCCCAGGCGAAGGATAGCTTTAAACTGGGCTCCCTCACGCTTTCCTTTCTCGTCAATTTGCTTATTTTTCTCTCCCTGTCGCTTTCCCTCGTTTTCATCCTTCGGGGCATCAAGCTTTCGAGAAATCTCAAGATCGCCATCGGTGTTTTGGGTGGGCTTTTCTCCATCCCGTTCCTCATCGGCATGATCAAAGACATTCCCCTCGCTGATCTTTTTCAGGGGGAAGGTTTCGTTAAATTTCTCCCTTGGTTCCTGCAGCCCGCTTTCCTAGGAGTGGCGATTTTACTGCCGGTTCTTTGTTTGTTTCTTATTGTCGATCTTTTCCGCGCGGCGCGGGACCCCAACCGCAGCACCTTCCGCAGTTTCTTAAGTTTGCTTTGTTCGCTGGTTCCCATCACCATCGGCATCATGGCCATGAAGGGGCAGGCGCAAACGGGAGTCGTGGCCCGGTATTTCGGCGACCACAGCTTCATGAGCTTTCAAAAGACCCAGACGGATCCGGGCCTTTCCCTCGATTGGAGCGCGCCGCCAGTGAAGACGAAGGGGGACGATAAGTTCTGGGTGGAGTGGGAAGGCGTCATGCGCATTCCCAAGAAAGGGAAAATTCAATTCAAGGTGGAAGGGGAAGGAAAGGGATTCTTGTATTTGGACGGCAAGCGGGTTTTTTCGGAAGACGGGCGCTCGGAAGACGTCGTCGTTGAAGCGGGCTCCCATGATTTCCGGGCGGGGGCCATCGAAGAGAAAGGAAAGGGCAAGTTCGCTCTGATGTGGAAGAGGGAAGGGGACGAAACCTTCACGCCCATTGATCCTAAGTTCTTAGGCCACGCGGATTCGCAGGTACATTGGAGAAGGAGCCCCCGACAGGCGGCCCAAGTAGGGCTGGATTGGCTGCAATCCGCCTCGATGGATTGGCAGAAAGAGCACCAGTGTTTCGGTTGCCACGTGCAGGGGCAAGTGTTGATGGGCATGTCGGTGGCCAAGAAGAATAACTACGCTGTGAACGAGGATTATTACAAGGAACTCTATGATTTTGTGAAGAAGGTGCAGAACGAAGACGGCACCTACCATTCGAGCAGCAACGTGACGGCCACTCAGTTCGCTGGGATGGGCATGTCTTACGTGGATGATTTCAAGTCGATCAAGGACAATAAGACTCTGCAGAAATCCCTCGACTGGCTCGTGAAGCAGCAAAAGGAAGACGGTGAAGTGCCGCTGGATCACGATGAGCCGCCTATCGATCAGGGATCGATTATGAATTCGGCTAACAGCGTCATTGCCTTCGATCGCGGTTTTAAGGAAACCGGTGACTCGCGTTTTAAGCAGGCCGCGGATAAGGCGCTTAACTGGATCGCCTCCGCCAAGGCGGAAACCACCCAAGACAAAGTGTTTAAGATTTTGGCTTTAAGTCAATACGGGAGTTCCGCCCAAAAGCAACTCGTACCGCCTCTCGTGGAGCAATTGAAAAAAGAACAACGGGACGACGGAGGATGGGCGGAGACAGCCGCCATGAAGGGCTCCAACGCCTATGCGACGGGGCAAGTGCTCTACGCCTTTAAAAATGCCGGCGTGAGCGTGAGCTCCCCCGAGTTTGGCAAGGGAGTCCGCTTCCTTCTTGACCACCAGAAAATTACCGGCGACTGGCCCGCAGAAAACACCCAGACGGGGCGACCCTCCGAATTTGCCCCTACCATGTGGGCGGTGATTGGACTTGCGGGATCTTTTGGTGAAATTATTCCGGAGATTGTGGAGCCGAAGGATAAGAGCTCGGTGCAAGGGGTTGTTCCCATCAAAGCACAGGTGATCAATTTCACCGAGAGCGCCATTCAGACCGTCGCCTTCGATTTAGATGGTGCTCCGCTTCCCGCGGGAGTCGCCGATAAAACGGCTGAAAATGTTTTCACTACCTCTTGGAATTCACAAGGCGCGCCGACGGGGGAACATAAAATTCACGTGGTGGCCACCAACAAAGAAGGAAAGAAGGGAGAAACGACGATTTCCGTTTATACGGGCATCGGCGTGAAGGTGAAAATCACCAACCCAGCGGCCGGTTCCGTGGTGACCGGCCCGCAGACCCTCGTGTCGGAAGCGGAAGGGCTTTATGGGCAAACCGTGCAGAAGGTGGAGTTCTTGGTGAACGGCGCCAAAATCGGTGAGGGAAGCAAAGGAGAAATGCCGAATACTTATTCCATTCCTTGGGATGCCACGTCGCTTCCCGATGGGAATTACCAAATTCAGGCCGTGGCGACAAGCTCAATGGGGCAGCAGGCCCAAGATTTGGTTCAAGTGAGCAAAAAACAAGCGTTGGCCGTTAAAATCGCGGCACCGCAAAGTGGGCAAACGGTTTCCGGCGCTTCCCGCTGTTCGGCGGAGGTGACTAACCTCTCGAACGTGCCCATCAGTCATGTGGAGTTTCTCCTTGATCAAAAATCACTGGGCATGGCGACGGCCGCGCCCTACGAGATTTCCTGCAACTTCTCCGGCGAACCCATGGGGCCCCACACGCTCACGGCGGTGGCGACCACTGTGCAAGAGCAGAGCGTGAAGGATTCCATTCCTCTCGTGATCGGCGAGGAGAAAGGGCCCGGCTACCTAAAGGTTCAACTGCAAAATCTCGATGAAGCGGGCGGCGAACAAGTGCTCTATTTCCCGCCGGACAACATCGAGCTCATTCTCGATATGTCGGGCAGCATGTGGGAGCAGATCCAAGGCAAGTCGAAGATCGAGATCGCCAAGGAAGTTTTGGCTTCCCTCGTGAAAGGCTTCCCCAAAACGGCCAATTTGGGTGTGCGCGTCTACGGGCACCGCTCGAAAGGGGATTGCAAAGACACGGAACTGCTCGTGCCTTTCGGTAAGGTGGATCCGGATTCGATCATCGCCAAGGTCAATGCCCTCAAGCCCAAGGGAATGACGCCCATCGATTATAATTTAAGACAGGGCCTGACCGACGTGCAGGGCTTGCAAGGCAGTAAGGTGATCATCCTGGTGACCGACGGCATCGAGTCGTGCAAGGGCGATCCCGTGAAAGCGGCGCAAGACCTGATGGCCGCCGGGTTGAAATTGAAGGTCGACGTGGTCGGTTTCAACGTGGCCAACGCACCGGACGCCGTGGCGCAGTTGAAGAAGGTGGCCGAAGTGGGACAGGGTAAGTTCTTCTCGGCGGAGAGCGCCGAGGAATTGCAGGCGGCCCTCGCCGAGGCGGTGAAGGTAACCTATTCGGTGTATGACGCCCAAAACCGCTTGGTCTTCGCCAAGCCGCTAGGCCTGGAATCGAGCGAGCTGATGAGTGGTGTGTATCGCATCGAAGTGGCGCTGGATCCGCCGCTTATCTTGATCGCGAAAATCGAAAAAGGAAAGACGAGCGTGATCAACGTGATCAAGCAGAACAAGGCGTTTCGCATGGAATCGAGCTCGTCCGTGGCGGTGCCGTCGGGAGGGGCGTCTCCGGACTCCCAACCCCAGAGCCAACCGGCGGGAGCCATGAGCCAACCGGCTTCCATGCCCACGCAATCTCCGCAATCGATGCCTTCTACGATGCCCGCCTCTCCGGCTTCGCTCCCCGCTTCTTTGCCGGCGGTCCGAGGAGGGTCGGAAACGGCTCCGCGTCCTCTTTGAAAGGACATGCAAAATGAAACATTTTCTTAGATTATTGTTTCCCCTGTTTCTTTTCGTCTTTTCTGCCCCCGTGGTTTTTGCCGAATCACCGCCGGAGATCTTAGGTCAAATTCAAAAGCTGAAAGATTTGAAACTCCCCGATTCGGAGAAAGGGAAAATCTCCCGGCAAATCGAGGAAGAGGGCAAAACGGCGATTCCTTTTTTAATCGGATGCCTGAAGGATCCCGCTCCCATCGGTAAGACGCCTCTTGTCGGAGGGGAGTGTGTCAATCGTCCCGCCTATCTTCCCGTCCCGCCTCAATGCCAAAATCCGTTGCGGAATGAAACCTTGGGCGAGCGATGTGAACTTTTACTCTATCGTATCGTCACTCCTGTTGATGATTCCCCGAATCGCCCCCCTCTTAAGTCGAAAGAAGCGCCCCCTCGGCCTTTCGTGATTTCCGATTGGAATTCATGGTGGAAGAAATACGAGAAGGCGAGCCTAGAGCAAATCCACGCGGAAGCCCGCAAAAAGATCGACGAGTTTTGGTCGGGTAACCTCCGGAAGAGCGTGGTATGGGAGGAATCTCCGGAAGCGCCGCGGGGGAAGGATTCGAAAAAATAAAATGGGCGCCTCTCCAACGACCCTTGCGTGGCGGAGGTAGGGTGTCGTTGAATGGAAAGAATCTTAAACATAAAAGCGACCTTTGATGAGAGACGAAGATAAAAAAGAAAGGGAAAGACGCGAAACGGGGCTCGTTCCCGTCGATCCCTTAAGCCGCTACATGCAGACCGTTTCGAAGTATCCACTCCTCACCGACGAAGAGGAGAAGGAGCTCGTCGAGCGGGTGCAGAATCATCGCGATGTGGAGGCGGCGAAGAAGCTCGTCCACAGCCATTTGCGCCTTGTGGTGAAGATCGCCATGGAATACCGGACGGCCTTTCAAAACGTGCTCGATCTCATCCAAGAAGGCAATGTGGGGCTTCTTCGGGCGGTGAAAAGCTTCGATCCCACCAAGGGCGCCCGATTGGGGTATTACGCCAGTTGGTGGATCCGTTCCTACATCCTCAAATACATCCTCGATAATTTTCGCCTCATTAAAATCGGCACGACGCAAGCCCAGCGGAAGCTGTTCTACAATTTAATGAAGGAAAAGGAAAAACTCGAGAAAATGGGTTTTTCTCCGGGCACCAAGCTGCTTGCCGACCGGCTGGATGTGAAGGAAGAGGAAGTGGAGGAGATGGACCGCCGCCTTTCCCAATCGGAGCTCTCCATCGACGCCCCGGTGGGGGACGAAGGGGGGGCGCTGCACGTGGATTTCCTTCAAGACCCCGCCCCACCGGCGGATGAAAGCCTGGCGGACCGCGAATTTAAGGACGTGCTCTTAGACAAGCTCGGGGATTTTTCAAAGGCCTTGAACGCCCGGGAGCTCAAGATCTTTCAAGACCGCCTCATCGCGGACATGCCGAAAACGCTCCAAGAGATCGCCGACGAATACGGGATCACCCGCGAACGGGTGCGGCAGATTGAAGACAGGATTAAGGAAAAGCTGAAGAAGTATTTTGAAGAAAGTGGGTTTAAAGTGGATGAGCGGTAAATCAGCTCACCATGTCCGGTTTTTTCGTTTTTGAATTTCTTTGATGTTCAATTCAACATTGGCTCATTTTTCCTTTTCTAGACTCCCAAAAAATCACGAAGGCAGGCACGAAAACGAGAGCCGCCGCGATGCAAGTGAGCTCGCCGATGATGGCGATCCAGCCGAAAGAGACGAGGGCTTGGTTCTTGGCGATGATCAGGGTGAAATAGCCGATGACCGTCGTGATCGAGCAGAGCAAAACCGCGCCGCCGGTGGTGCGTAGTACTTTGGGCAGCGAGCCTTTTCCTTCCAATTGATACCGCTGGTAAATGTTGACCCCGTAATCCACCCCGATGCCGAACGTGGTGGGGATTGCGATGAAGTTGAAGAAGTTGATCTTGATGCCGAAGAGGGCGACGACCCCTCCCATCCAGAGAACGCCCAAACATAGGGTTCCGACGATGAAAAGGATGGCCTTGCGTTCCCGAAAGAGCAGGGCGACGACGAGGCAGACGGCCAGAAAAGCGATGATCGTCGCCCGTGGGCCGTCGTGGATGACCGCCCTTAAAAGGTCGGAGAAGATTACCGAGTCCCCCGAGGCGGTGAGGGTTTCGCCGGTGGGTAGGCGGTTGGATCGGATCAGGTCGGCGAACTTCATCAGCACCTTCCCGTCCCAAAGGGAAATGTTGTCGGCGGGGTAGACGAAGACGATCTTGCCCAAGTCCCCGTTCTTTTCGCGGTAGTTGCGCAACACGGTTTCGGGGATGTCTTCGAGCGTCACCTTCTTGCTGAAAAATCCTTTCTTGAACTTCTCCACTTCTTTCTTCTGCTCTTCATTCAAGAAGTTCAGGGCATTGTCTTCCATCAATTTTCGGATTTGTCCCAAGATCTCGATTTTCCGGTCTTGGTCTTCCGGAACGTGGGAAAAAACGGTCTTGCAGCTGTCGATGACGCGTTTTTCGGGGGGATCGAGGTCGTTTTTGCGCATGATCTCACGGCACAGGGGAAGAACCTGGTCGACCCGATCGGCCACCAATACGGCGGGAGTCATCGAACCGGTGAAAATCTGGTTCACTCGGTCGCTCAAGGACGCTTCTTCCGAGACTTCATGCCCCTTGCTTTTCACCCGCAGCTTGCTGAAGTCATATTCGAGGGAATTGGGGGCGAAATGGACGATCAAGGGGAAGCAAAGGAGTGAAAGAAGGAGACCCGCGAGGGAGATCGGTTTTGCCCAAGCTTGAATGCGCCGACTGACAGGTTCCATCAGAGAGAAGCGGTGCTTTTCCACATTTCCCTTTCTCACGACGGGCCAAATCTGCTCCGAAAGACTTAAAAAAACAGGGAGAACCGTATAGGTTGCGATCCAACATAGAAACATTCCCACCCCCCCGATGAAACCGAAATGGGAAAACCCGCGGATTTGCGTGATGAGCAAGGTTCCGAAAGAAACGGCGGTGGTTAAGCTGGAAACCAAGGTGCCCGTGAAGGTGGCGGGAAGCGAAATCCTTAAGGCCTCATAAGGGCCGCGCCCCTCTTTCCTTTCTTCGAGGTAACGGGCCATGAAGATGAGGCCGTAGTTGATGCCGTTACCCACGATGATGGAGCCTAGAAAGGCGGTTTGCGTGGTGAGATATCCGATTTTCCAGGCGGTGAGCGCAAAAGTCCAGGCGGTGCCGTTGAAGACAGCCCACGCCATGAGCACCACCATCCGCACCTTGCGGTAGTAGATCAGAACCGCGATCGTCACCAAGGCCACACAGAGGGCCACGGTGGAGACGATGTCTTCGATGAGGGTTTGATACTCGAACAAGACCCGCCGGAACTTGCCGGTCAACCCCACCTTCATTTCGGGGTTGTATTTTTTGGGATCGAGAGAGGCGATGGTTTCGTTCACTTTCGCGACGAGCTTCTTCGAAAAATCGATACCCGAGGCGGAACCGGGGGGCTTGAGGACGATGGCCATCAATTTGCCCTTTTCCCCGAAAAAGTAGCCGTCGATGTAGTCGTCGTATCGGGAGGTTTTATTGCGGTATTTGTCCTCGATGTCCTTTGTGCTGAAGGTGTCGTTTTGCTCGTCCTTCTCGAGCAGGTCCATGTAAAGGCCAGTCGTTTTTAGTTTTTCCTTTTGAATGCGGCGTTGAAGCCGGTCGCGAATTTCCTCAAGGTCCTCCGTGTTCATGTAGAGGTATTTGTTGTCCTCGAAGAATTTCTTGGTTTCCGAGATGTTGTATTCGATCCGGTTCATGAACTCGGGGGGATATTGTTTGAGACGGGCCACTAAGTCATTGGCGAAGCGGATCGAGTCTTGCGGATTGGGGCTTTCCACGGCGATCACGAGGGAGCCGACGCCGCCCACGCGGTCGATGATGCGGTTTAAATCCTTCACGCTTTGGAAGTTTTCGGGAAGCAGTTCCTTGAAATCGCTTTTGAGCTTGAGATGTCTGGCTTCATAGAGGCTGAAGGCGAATAGTAAGATGAAGAGGACGGCCAACGGCCAGCGGCCTTTGTAGAGAAATTTGCAATAAGATTCGAGCATGATGGGGCTTAGGTTTAGGAAGAACTTACTCTCTTTTCAAGTAAAACTCGTTGGAAGAAAGGGAGGCCTCTTCGCCCTTAAAATGGAAGACGAAGCGGTATTTGCCGAAGAGGGGAGGCGTCCCTTTTTCCGCGCAGCGGATCTCGGCTTTAGAAAGGGTAAAATGATCTTCCGTCGGGATCTTGGCGGTGCAGGCGATCCATTGGCCGTGCCAAAAGCGCTCCAAATGGAGGCCTTCCAAGTCTTTTAGGCTTTTTCCCTGCTGAAAATTCCATCCCAAACGGGGCGACTGCTGGGGAAGGTAGTCGTTTTGGTCGCTCGTCAGCTGAGCGGGGGCGTCGGGGTTGAGGACGCCGATGAGCTTTCGCCCTTTGAGGGGCTCTTCCCACCGGCGGAAGGGCCCGGTGTCCACGTGGACGAAGTCGAGCGGGCCGTAATAGCCCACGCCTCCCAGCTTTAAGCTCAAAAGGAAATCCCTTAAGGTTTCTTCCCGGATTTCATCCAAGTGGATGTCGATGGCCTTTCCTTGCGTATGTTGGCTCACCGGGCTAACTGCATGCCCGTTTTTCAGCAATTGCTCGTTGAATTCCTTCCGGCGGTAGCCGGAGATCACCTCCACCGTGTCCGCCTTGAAATGGTCTTGGATGAAATCGATCAGATCGAGCAGGTTCGGGTCGATGGGAATGATTTCTTCGTTGTCGCGGGAGCGCAGCAGGCGGTCGATTTTTCTTTTTGCCTCCGGGTCGAGGACGCCGTTTTTGCGGAATTCGATTTCGGCGAACTCGTTTAAATGGTAGTTATAGAGCTTCAGCTTTCCGTCTCCGTGCGGATAGGTCTGGGCGAAGGCAGAAGGCGCAGAAATAAGCGAGAGAAGAACGATCCATCCTAATCTTTTAAAGTTCATGTCATGAAATTTGTCATTCAACGGGTCTCCCATGCAAGCGTAGAAATCGAGGGGAAGAGGGTCGCCTCCATCGGTCCCGGAATGGTGGTTTTGATGGGAATCCATCGAAACGACCGCGTGGAGGACGGTTCGCGTTGGGTGGAGAAGCTCCTTAAGCTTCGCATTTTCGCCGACGAGGCGAAGCCGATCAACCGTTCGGTCCAAGACGTGAAAGGGGAAATTCTTCTTATTTCCCAGTTCACCCTTTACGCCGACTCCAAGGGACAGAATCGGCCTTCTTTTATGGAGGCGGCTCCCCCTGAAATCGCCCGAGAAATCTACGATCATTTCGTGAAAGTATTGAAAGGGGCCTGGCCCGCCACCCAAACCGGGGAATTTGCCGCAGACATGAAAGTTGATCTCCGCAATGACGGTCCCGTGACGATCATCTTAGAATAAACTTTTTCGCCGAAGGAGTTTTATGTGAAATCTTCCCTTCAAGATCCCTTGTTTCGAAATCGTTTGAACCAATTGAGTCCCGCCTCCGACCGGCTATGGTTTTCCGCATTGACGGTGGGGATCGTCTTTACCCTTGTGGCCGCTTATTTCTTTCCCGTGGAAACCTCTCCGTCCGGTAAATTTTGGGCTTATGCGGGGCTCTTCATCCGCACGAGCCTCTATCTCTCCGCCCGCGACACTCTGAAAGGGCGGGGAGGGGAGTTGCTTTATCGGCTTTTCCTCCTAGGACTCGTGGCGGGAACCTTCGAACTCCTCGTCGATTGGGGGCTCATCCATTGGGTTGCCAAGGGAAAGCTCATCTACACCACCGGCAACGATGTGGTGCTCCTCGGTTCTCCCATTTGGATGCCCCTCGCTTGGGCCTGCGTGATCGTCGAGTTGGGATATCCCGCTTTCAGGCTTTTCGGTATTTTTAGCCGGAAATTAAGCGAGAAGATGGCTGCCCTTCTTGCCTCATTGATCATCGGAATCGCCTCCGGCTTCACGGTGGGGTTTTACGAATATTTCGCGTATCGGGCCGGCCTGTGGAAGTACGAGCCCGCCCACGCGATGATCGGGAATTTTTGCGCCCTCTATATCCCTTTGGGGGAATTCTTCATGTTCCTCTTCATTCTCCCCATCGCCGCGCGTGCCGTGCGCGAGGAGGAGAGCCCACTCTCCGTTTCCCTTCGTTCAGGTGCCTTCTTTTCGCTAGCCATCGCGGGAGGCTATGCCCTGGCGTATTTTTTACTGGAGCTGGGTCGGTAACTTTTGTCTCCCCCGCTTTTTCTGAACACTCGGGGCGGGAATGAGAACTTGGAGAGAAGGAGTTTTAGCTAGTTTCCCAATTCCGGAAAAGCCGCGCGAATCGTTTTGTACGCCTCCGGAATGACGAGCAACGTCAATGTGAATGCCTCCGGATCGTGGAAAATCGTGGCTTCCGGTGCCGCCGCTTGGTGTCGCGCATGCGCTTGAAGGGCGAGGGCGGCCCCCAGGGAGGGGGAAACAGACGCGATTTGAGTAATGATTTGCAATTCGCGAAAAGCGGTTGCCGCGGCGCCGTTCTGACCACTTTCTTCGCTTTGGCGACGCAGGGCCGTGAGGGCGGTGGTGAGGGCATCCGGGACGAAGCGGCTTTGTGCGTCCGTCAGAGGAACCCAGGTTTGTGAATCTATGTTTAAGCGTCCCGCGAAATAGCGGAAATGGCCCGCATCGATTTGCGGTGCGACGTCATAGACGGTCCGTTGACCTTCCCGAAGAGCGAAGGGGGCGTAAGCGGCTCCGAAACGGCGTTGGTAATACCAGCGGCCGAAATTTTCGGTCAGCTCGCGTTTTTTCAAGACTAAATCCCTTTGAAAGGCAATTTCGTCTTCCACTCGGAGATCGAAGGCATTCAAGTCCTCGGGAGACGGCGCACGCCCCGTGATCCGGGAGACGCCGCTGCGTGCGGCGGCGCGGGCGACCGGGCCGGCCTCCGCTTCCAACAGCCGTATATCGTCGGCCCGGGGAACGAGATGGAAGCGCCTTTGATCGGCGGGCATCCTCTCCCAATCGGACTTCACCAACTCGAACATTCCGCGAGCCGCCGCGACCGTCATGGCCGCATTCACTTCGGTGGCTTCCGAGATGCCGCTGCCCAATCCGATGGCGGTGAAGGCGCAGAAATTATTCACGGGGTTTTCATAAAGTTGGTTTCCGCTGCCGTAGTAGGCATCGGGTCTCACTTGACGCACCATCTCCGGCGTCCAACCGGGCTCGGGGTTCGTCGTGGCGAGCAAAATGGGATTCGGCGCGAGGTTCTGAATGAGACTCGCCGTCCAGGCCGGGTCGCGGGTGAGGGTGCTGGCGTCGCCCAAGTTGATGATAAAATCGGCCCCTTTCGCGAATTCTTCCACGGAGAGATCGGCCGGGAAATCGCCTCTCACTCTCATTTTGAATGGATCATCCTCGATGTCGGTTCGGTCTCGATGCAGCACGTAGGGTTTGCCGCTGTAGTCTTTGTCGGGCCCGGAATCCGTCACCATGATGTTTTCGGGCTTAAGCCCGTTGTTGACGAGTTCTTCGAACACTCCCACGCCTCCCGCGCCCGCGCCGAAGATGACTCCGCGCGCTTTCGACAAATCGCGGCCGGTCAGATGACCCCACGAGAGGATGGAGGTCGTGGCGATGACGCCCGTGCCTTGTTTGTCGTCGGACCATACGGCGATGCCTAAATCCTTCAAGCCGTCCAAGATGACGGGTAAGTCGGTGCCCTTGGCGTCTTCCACGTTGATGAAGCTGTAGCGGTCGCGCGTGGCGATGGCGCGCACTTGCCGGACGAAATCTTGGGCCAGCCAAAGATCCGTTTGTTTTTGGGCGCGGCTTTTCGGCATTCCCGCCAGAAGGGTGAGTTGGTCAGGGGTTAAGCTGCATTCGATGCATTGCCTCTCGCCCCGCACCGCCATGTTGGCGTCGAAGTTTTTCACCTTGCCCGACATGATGGGGTCCGCCACGCGGGCGGCGACCCGGCCGTTGACGATCCGCGCGGAGCCCATCCCGAGAATGGCTCGGCCCGGGGTGACGACTAAGATTCCTTTCCTTCGATGGGACGGGCCGTAGGGGGAGGGAGATTCCGCGCGACTCCGGCCCACGACGGCCGCACCGCCCGGCGAATATTCTTCCGCCGGCTTCATGGGGGTGAGAAGGAGGGTTTCAAGGTTGTCATCCACTTCGGTCACGCGGCGTTCCGCGCGGGCATAAGAGGCCAGGGCGTCTAAATCCACTTCCCCTTTATCCACCATGGCCCTGAAATATTCGTCTTTGACGGGCAGGTGATAACGGGCTTCCCGAAGGTCGAAAGGGGCCTGTAAGAGTTCAGTGGGATCCGCGACGGGGTGGACCGGAGTAGCGGCGGTTCCCGTTAATTCTTCCCGAGAACCGACGGTGGAAGAAGTGGAGGGGCCTCCCACGTCCTTCTTCTCCATCATGAGGATCGTGGGGCCGTTCAATGGGGCTTCCTGGCTTTCTGAAGGCACGAAGCCGCCTTCACCGCCCGCGGCGAGCGCCAAGCCTTGGAGCGCGGGATTTCTTCCCAGAGGTTCTCCCATCGAGATTTCCCGACCCCGTAAGGAAAGATCCAAAGAGCGTTCTAAAGCCAGCGCTCCCGGAACTCCCATGTGAACGAGGGAAACGCCCGCTCCTAATTGCAGGTTCGTGACTTCCGCATGGAGCCATTGCTCAGCGAGGCTTCCTTCCGGCCTGGGCAGTCCGCCGAAATGGGCGACCAAGTGGTGGCCTGCGACCATGGCGCCGCTTTGCAGGGTGTGTTGCAAAATCAGATTGCTTCCTTGGGCGAGCGAGCCCACTCCTTTCAATAAACCAAAATTGAGTGCCGAGGAGAAAAGCCCTTCACCCCAGCCGCCGCGGCCCCTCCAGTTCCAAAGATTGGGGTTCGAGCGGTCGCCGGAGAGGGTGGAGAAGAGGCGGTTCGTGGCTTCGAAAGCGCTCACTTCCGTGCCGAGGCCAATTCCGTAAGAAGCGACGGTCAACAACGGCGCCGCGCTTCCTACTTGGGAGGCAAGGGCCAGGGTGCCGATGCGCCCGACGCGGTAAGCGAGCCCTCCCATCACCATGGCGGCCAAGGTTTGTGGACGGGTTGCTTCTTCGCCGAATTGGCTGACGAGCCCGTCCACTTGCGCTTGGAAAGCGGTGAGGGGCTGGGAAGCGCCCAAGGAATATTGAGTAAGGCGGTGGAGGACGCTTTCCGAACCTAAAAAGTCCCCAGAAGGCGAAGAGGTCACAGTCATTTCAGCCTCGCTTCATGATGAAAAGGGTTAAATTGTAGATTTTAAAGTTTATCGCGGAGAAGAGTTAACGGTTGCCATTTATTTTGAGAGGATTAGAATTTGCATTCTTCCCCTTCAAAACAATTCGAATCAGGAGACTTTATGCGAAAAATCTTCCTTTCGTTGGTAACCCTGTTTTTCGTTCATTCCCCCCTCGTTTTTGGGGATGCGTCTTCCCTCACGCCAGATCAAGCCCTACTGAAATTAAAGGACGGAAACAAGCGCTTTGTGGAAGGAAAAGTCCTCCATCCCCAACAGGGAACCGATCGGAGGACTGAGCTGACGAAGGGGCAAGCTCCCTTTGCGACCATCTTGGGATGCTCCGATTCGCGGGTGCCCCCGGAAGTGGTGTTCGACCAAGGGTTGGGCGATTTATTCATCGTCCGCACGGCGGGTAATACCTTTGATAACTTAGCCTTAGGCAGTATCGAATATTCCGTGGCCGTGCTGGGCTCGACCCTCATTCTAGTTTTAGGCCATGATCAGTGCGGCGCCGTGAAGGCGACGATGGAAGGGAAGCCGCTTCCCGGTCACATCGAGGACATTGCCAAGCGTATTGCGCCGGGGCTTAAAGATAGGACGTGTCGAATCAAGGATCCACTGCAGTGCGCTATTCAGGCCAACGTGGAAGTGATCGTGGCCCAGTTGAAGGATTCCAGCCCGATCTTGGCGCCTTTAGTGAAGGCCGGAAAGTTGAAGGTGGTGGGTGGGCGTTACAACTTGGAGACGGGTGCCGTTGAAATGTTGCCTTGAGTTAAATTTTTTGCGCCACGGAAAGAAACGCTTCGTCGGAATCGAAGCACTGGCTTATCTCGGCCAACGCCCCTTTGCAGCAATGAGGATTTATTTACGCCAACAAAGCTTGAAGGTGAGAAGCGAGGCTTCCCCATCGGGGACGGTCGCAAAAACATCCAAGAGCACCGAAGGTTCCACTGCGGTTCGAGTCAGTGAAGTGTTCGTCATTGTGAAAAGTTCATTTTTTTTACCCATTTCAAGCCCTCCCTACCCTCATTAAAATAGTTAACTTATTAAAATGAAAAGCTTTCCTCTTCTGGCACTCCCTTTGCTTTTTTATGAAGGATTTCCGGCTAACTGGCACCCATAATCGCTGCCAAAGGAAAGAGAAAGATGACTCCTCCATCCCACAATCTCAGAGTTTCGAAGACTTTAGCGGTTTGGCAAACTTACTTGCAGGAGACCGAAACGAAAGAAGCCGCCATTGAGTCCAACTGGGTCGATCGCGGAGTCGAGGGGATTCAAGAAATTTTCTCCGGCCGTTCTCCTCGTGAAGTGAGGTTGGAGAATTCTCGTCGCGAGCATGCCCTCTTTGCTGCAGTAAAGTTACGAATCGAATCGGGCCAAACGTCCAGTCTGAAGCAAGCCTTGGAGTCGTTGTCGACAGACGGAGAGCCTGAGATTCGGGAAAGAGCGCAATTCTATCTCAATCCTCAAAGTCCCAAGACCTTGTCGAAGCTGGTCGTGTCGAGGCTGATGAGTCCCGACGAGACCTTCTTGCGCGAGACTTTCCAGACTATTGAAAGCCATGCCGAATGCCCGGCGACCGCTTTGGGCATCTACCAGTTATTTGCTTCTCTTCCAGCCTATCGTGAAAAGGCTGAAGAGCATCTCAATGCCTTTCGCGGCAAGGCCGGCCTCGGTCGCTCGATCGAGAAAGCCGTCTATGGCATCAATCCCTTGAGAGTGGGATTCGATATTCTTCTGATGTGGGCCAGTGCGGGAGTAGGAAACTTGGCGAAAGCCGCCTATCTTGCGCGCTATGCCCCGGCAGCTAGAACGACGGCCCAAGTCGGCTTGGCGGCCTTTGCGGTGGAGTCGGGGGCCGAAACGGCAACTCTGGGCACACTCAACGCAGGCCGGGCATTAGTGACCCAAGATCCGAAGAAAGTCGATGTCGCTAAAATTTACAGCAGAGCGGCGACGATGGTGCCGATCACCAAGGGCTTCGGCAAGCTGGGACAGGCTTTTCTTCCGAGTTCGGCAATGGTTCATCATGGAGCCGGCTTCAGCGGCATGGTGACTTCGACTCAGGTTTATGAGGGAGTCACGGGAGAAGAATACCCGGGGGGCTTTAACGAAGCCTTGGCTCACGATATCATCGGTTATTTCAGTTTTGCGGCAGCGGGGCGAGGGATACGAGTTGCGCTCAAGAGCGAGAAGGCCATGCCAAAAGAGGTGTTTGTACTGGATGGTGCATCCGTCGATGGAAAGGCCATCGAGGTGGGACCCGCTTTTGTTCCAGAAATCGTCGAGATCAACGGTGTCAAGATGGCCCGAATTCCGGCGGGGAAATTTAGGATGGGAACGGAAGATAGGAGAGACGCCCAGCCCCGCGAAGTGGAACTATCGGAATATTATATTGCGCAAAACTTAGTGACCAACCGAGAGTTCGACCTCTATTGCAAAGAGTACCAGGATCACCCTTACGCGATCTTCGGATGGAAGAACGGAAAATTTGAGGTCTTGAGGCGCTACGGCCCGGATGGGCCTCGTGCCTTATCTATTAGCGAAGAAGCAGCGGATCGAGGAACGAAGATTTCCCAACAAGGAAACGAGTTTTTCTATATGGGGATGGAGTCGGATCTCATGAAGGACGTTGCAGGGAAAGAGATTGGCTTTAGGGACCTGTTCATTGCCCGGGCAGTCCCTAAATCCAGAGATTTGCCCGCCGAGTTCTCGGACCCTGAACAACCTGCAGTGTCGGTGACATGGAACGAAGCCTTCGGTTATGCGCAGTGGAAGGGGATGGAGCTTCCGACCGAAGCCCAATGGGAGAAAGCCGCCCGAGGGCCCGAGGGACATGAGTATGGCACCGCCACGGGCGAATTGACAAAAGAGCTCGCCCATTACAATGCGAAGGCACCGGCCAAAGTAGGGTCTTATCCTCCGAATGGCTATGGAGTCTGCGATATGGCGGGGAATGTTTGGCAGTGGGTGAGGGACTGGTATCAAAATTCTTATCAAGGACTTCCCCACAAAGATCCGGTGGGACCGGAAGCAGGGCAGTGGAGGGTTCTGCGTGGCGGTTTCTATTTCAGCACCGATCCGGATGTCCTGAGCGCCGCTTACCGCCTTAACATCTATCCCGGTCGCCGTAGCGACATTATCGGTTTCCGTTGTGTTGCGCGGCCCCAGGACTAAAGCGCGGCACCAAGTTGCGATCGAGTGGTGCATTCTCCCGCCTTCAAAAAAGAAAATATGCCTTTCGAAAACTGCATTTTATTCAAAACGAAACTCTTCCGGCCGCCGCTGATTTTGTAAAAACAACCCTATTACAATAAGTTAAAAGAGTGCCGGTAACTGGCATCAAGGTTGCATTTTTCATGAGAAGACGGGTTCCTCAAAGGAGGGATTCGCGAGTGAACATAAAAAAGGAGCCATGATATGGGAGAGCCGGTTTGTAAAATGCAGCCTCAGACTCAAGTGATGACGCCATGTATTAAGGAAAACACCTTTCTAGGCACTCTCAATAAAAAAGAACTCAGTGCCGCGGAAGTGGCTGCGGAAAATTCTCCGCCGGCGCCGGAACGCTCCAACGCCGGCCATAATCAAGATCTCGCTCGCCTCTTAGCGGGCGCTGGATCCGGATCCTAAAAAGGATCTCCTTCCTACGTTTTTATTTCTTTGTTCCCGCATCGAAATGATCTTCTGCGTCGGTGCGGTGACCTTTTCTTCCGCCCCGTTCGATTTTTGATTCGTACATCTGGGTTTCCTTCAGGAGAACCTTCGACAGCTCGAGAGAACGCTTTACTAAGGCCTTGGCGCCTTCCCGAAGCTCCTTGCTTTTTGCCACAAAGGCCACGTTCCGTTCCATGTTTTCCGCCGTCCATCCCAGAGAGTGCGCGATATAGGGGAAGGGCGGAAAAATGAAGCCCAACTCGGCGAAAAAACCCAACATCTGTCCCGCCACTTCTTGAATGTTGTCTTGTCCGCCCGTGATGATGAAGGACGCCACCTTGTTTTTAATAAGCACCCGGTTTTGGAGGGTGATCTGATTCTGGATGCAATTCATCCGCTCGACCATCTTGAAATAGAGGGAGCTCGCCGAACCCCAGCGGATCGGCGAAGCCACCAATACCACGTCCGCCCAGTGAACCACCGCTTCATAGACCTGGTCTAATTGGTCTTGTTCGTCCATCTGAGTGATGGAGCAGGGCCAAGTGCAGGCGTGCGAGCTTTTAGAGTAATAGCCTTCGCAATTGCGGAATTTGAGTTCATAAAGCCGAATCATTTTCGATTCGGCCCCTAAATTACTCTTCGCGTGTTCGAGGGCCACCTGCAAAAGCTCATCAGAGGTGGAATAGCGCGGGTAGGCGGGGTCCATCACGGTGGTGGAAAGGCCCACGACCCGGAGAGGCCCGTCGCTTCTTTGCACGGGTCGAGACAAGGGATGGGGAGCGTGAGCTTTTTTATGCCGGGTGGTGATGGCCTCTAGATTGACGAATAAATGCCCGTTTTCTTCCTTCAATTCGTATTGAGGAACGCGGTCGTCTTCAAATCCCGGCTCTCCCGTCCCTAAAATGCGGTTGAACTTATAATGATGCCAGGGACAAACGATGAAATCTCCTTCCAAATGCCCTTTTCCCAAAGGCCCTCCCACGTGATTGCAGACTCCCGAAACAGCCCCGAATTTTCCGTTTTGATAGGAGAGGGCGATTTTCACGCGGTCGATTTTAATTTCTTGAAGAGAGGATCGCTTCAGGGATTCCACGGGTCCTAAGTCGTGCCATTTCGGTTCGGGCATGGGCGCATCCTTTCGAGAGAACGAATTTTTTCGTAGTTTAACCCTCCGGCAGAAAAAATAAATCTTATTTCAACGGGTCTTCGGGCCAAGCATGCTTGGGGTATTTGCGGCAAAGCTCCTTGCGGATTTGGGGGTAAGCGTTCTTCCAAAAACTCGCTAAGTCGCTCGTTACCTGCACGGGCCGCTGGCTGGGGGCGAGCAGATGCAGGGTTAAGGGGATTTTTCCGTTCATGACGCTGGGACCTTGTTTCATGCTGAAAAAATCTTGTAGGCGCGATGCGATCCACGGTCCTTTGCCGAGCGGGTAATGGATGCGCGCCTTTCGTCCCTTGGGGAAAACGAAGAAAGGGGGCAGGGTGCGGGAGAGTTCGTGCCGGGTTTTTTCGGAAAGAGTGTTTAAAATTCTTTCCGCCAGCGGCCTCTCTTTTAAGGCTTCGAAACGAAAAACTCCTTCGAACCATTTTTCAATCGCGTCGGCGAGGTTCGAGCCCTCAAGGGAGGGAATTTCAGGGGAGGGATGGTGTTGGGAAAAGATTTGAAGCCTCCCCAAGATTTCTTCCGCCGCCTCCGGCTCGGTAAAGCGCCCGCAGGCGCGCAGAAAGGCATGAAGATCCGCCTTGGCGGAAGCATCGCGCAGGGCGAGGCCCAATCCTTCCTTAAGGAAAATTCTTTCCGCGGTTTTCAAGTCTTGAGGGGCGCCGAGCGATTCGCTCAAGACGATCTGGCCGTAGGAAATTCTCGAGCGTTCGCTCACCCGTTTCAAGTTTTCCTCCCAAATGAGCTCGCTGCTTTCTTGAAGGAGGGAAGTGCTTAAGTCGAAGAGCCATTCGGGTTTGATGGGGCAAAGGGAGCGCACGTGCGTCTTCCCCTTCACTTGGCCCTGGGATTGCCGTTCTTGCACGTCGAGGGTGATGAAAAACTCCGATTCCGACACCGGGCCGCATAAAGGCACCGTGCCAGACCCACCGCTTGAGAAGATCAAATCCACTTCCGGTCGTTTTCCTCCTGTTTCAGGACGCTTCTTTGAAACTCGGTCAGGAAAACCGGTTAACAGAGAAAAAGCGACCTTCTGTTTCTTATCTCCCTCCCCCCTTGCGGGGGAGGGTTGGGGAGAGGGGGAAGGGGAATTCTGAAAGTATCCCAATAATTGCGAACGAAGTTTTTGAACGTTCTCTTGCGGCCGTCGCGATTCCAAGTCGCTCCAAACATCCAAACTCTCCAACTCATCCTCGCTGATCAACGCGGCGAGTCGACTTGCTTCCGGCAAGACGCTCCTCTTTTCCGCCTCCAGCAGCATTCGGGAGAGACGCGGATGCAAGGGGAGTTCGGCCATTTTTTGCCCGATTTCGGTTAAGGGGCTGTCGAGATCTTTTTCCCTCAAGGCGCCAAGGTCGTAGAGGAGATGCAGGGAGGTTTGAAGAGAAGAGTACGTGGGCGCTTCAAACCAGGGAAACTCCCTTAAGGGGCCGTTCATGAGTGCCTTCATTTCGAGCAGAGTTTGCGTAAGATCGGCTCGCCGGATTTCAGGCGACTCGAAGGCAATGCGTCCCTCGAAATCCGCTTTTGTATAGAGGCGCAGGGCTTGCCCCGGCGCCGTTCTTCCGGCGCGACCCGCCCGCTGGAGGGCGGAGGCACGACTGATGGGCCGGGTTTTGAGCGAAGGCACGCCGCTCCACCATGAATAGCTCGCCTGGCGATGGAGGCCGCTGTCGATCACTGTGGTGACGCCGTCGATGGTGAGGGAAGTTTCCGCCACGTTGGTGGAAAGAATGACCTTGGTGCGATCCGATTTTTTGAAGACGAGATGCTGGGCCTCCCGCGAAAGTTCTCCGTGAAGGGGGAGAATACGAAGCTCTTTTCCGAACGTTTGAAGGAGAGTCTCCTCCGATTTTCGGATGTCGCCCATTCCCGGTAAAAAAACGAGGATGTCCCCTTGATAAGGCGAGGCCAAAGCGTTTCGAACGGCGTTTTGCACTTGCTTCTCCAGAGGAGCGGGAGAAGGGGAAGCGAGATAAGAAATCTCCACCGGATGGGGCGGGGCCTCGAGGCGCATGACGGGGCAGTTTCCCAAGAAAGCGGAAAGGGCCTCCGAATCGAGGGTGGCGGACATGACGACGATTTTTAAATCGGGCCGATGATGCTGTTGCAACCAACGCAGGTAGGAGAGGGCGATGTCCGAATGAAGGTGGCGCTCGTGGAATTCATCCAAAAAAACGACGCCCGTTTTCGGAAGGCGGGGGGAATGGATCATTTGGCGCAAGAGCATTCCCTCCGTTAAGAATTTAAGGCGCGTTTTCGGGCCGGTTACGTTCTCGAAGCGAAATTGGTAGCCGACCTTCTCCCCGATCTTCTCATTCCTTTCTTCGGCGACTCTTAGTGCCCCCATTTTTGCGGCGAGCCGTCGGGGTACCAAGACCATGATTTCCTTTTCGGCGTTTAAGAACGAAGCGTCCAAAAGGGAGGGAGGAACTCGGGTGGTTTTTCCCGACCCGGGCGAGGCTTGAAGCACGAGGTTTTGTTCCTTCCCCAAGCAAGCAAGGATCTCGGGGAGAAGGGCGTCGATGGGAAGCGGTCGTAGCGGAGTCATGGGCGTTTAAAAAAATCGCTTTGTCAAATCACCGCGTTCATCTTAAAGAGGGGCATGTTCATGCGTGGGCTTAAGAAAAGCGTTTTCGGGTTTTTTATCGGCGTGGTGCTATTGACCCCGCTCGATATCCTCCAGGTTCACTACCGGATTTTAGAGTATCCCACACCTAAATTCTTTCAAATCGCGTGGTGGGTGCCGCTCGCCTTCGGGCTTTCCTTTTTGACGATCGTTTGGTTGTTCCCCTATCTGGAAGAAACTTTAACCGCCACCTTCACTTTTAAGCACCGCTTCATCTTTCTCGAGTTCATCGCGATCATTCTCACCTTCATGGGGCCCATCGTCACCCAAAGTTATCCCTTGCTCATCGTCTTTCTCTTCTCCATTTATGTGCTGATTCGTCTGGGTTTTTTCCACGCGAAGTGGGACTGGCTCTTTTTCTTGATCGGCGCCCTCGTGGCCACCACCGTCGAGATCGGGCTCACCAGCTTCGATCTCTATCATTTCACGGACCCGGATTTTTGGGGAATTCCCTATTGGCTGCCCCTCGAATGGGGGATCGCCGCCATGTCGGGGCGGCGTATCGCCTACGTTGTCGAAGATTTAAGCCGGGGAAGATCTTAATTTTTTCCCTCTAGACTCGGTCTCTTATTATACCTTTCCTGGGACCTTCCGCCGGATGCGCTCCTCATGAGCGTTCAAATTTTATTTCATAGAAAATAAAATTGCTTAGCGCCTTTTTTGAAGGTGTTGTGTCATGAAAAAATAAGGGGTAGGATATTTTTGGAATGAGGGAAGGCGCTTTTTCCATGCTGAAAGAGTACCTCGACAATTATCGGCAAGTGCATCGCCATCCGGTCAATCAAGCGCTGCATGCGGTGGGGATTCCCACTATCGTGGCGAGTCTCGTCGTGGTTTTTTTCAATTGGAAATGGGGAGTGGGGCTTTTCGTGGGGGGATGGATCCT
Source organism: bacterium (assembly GCA_046346885.1). Classification (GTDB taxonomy): domain Bacteria; phylum UBA10199; class UBA10199; order JADFYH01; family JADFYH01; genus JAXMHI01. The sequence continues at coordinate 83,486 of JAXMHI010000004.1, forward strand.
TCAGTTTTTGGGGCATGCCTTCGAAGGAAAACCGCCCGCCTTTTTCAAGAATCCGAAATATTTGGTGATCGGCCCGTTGTGGTTGGCGCAGAAGGGAATGCGAAAATTGCGTGGGAAGGAGTCTCCTTCTTCTTAAGATCTTTCCTTTTGGGGAGTGGATAGGCTTAAGCCCGCATCGTCGTCGTCGAATCGATGAACAACCCAGAGGCCTTGAAGTTTTCGGCGTAGCCTAAAACCTTGGGCACATAGTCTTGGGTTTCACGGAAGGGCGGGATGCCGTTGTATTTCATCACGTTGCCGGGCCCTGCGTTGTAGGCGGCGACGGCAAACTCGACGCGGCCGTTAAACTTATCGAGCATTTGACGGATGTATTTGGCGCCCCCGTTGATGTTGTCGGCCGGGTCGAAGGGGTTTTTCACGCCCAAACGGGCGGCGGTTTCGGGCATGAGCCGGGTGAGTCACGGCGCCGCGGTCGTGAAGTGGCCGGATTTCCTCGATTCTTGCAGGTAGATCACGCCGGGCGATCAGCTCGGGAGGCAGATTATATTTCACCGCCGCTGTTGATGGGCTCATGTACTGGGTGATTTTTGGGGGAAAGTTGGCCTGTGGGCAAATTATTGTCGTCTTGAACGAGAGCTTGTTGGGTGGCCATTTGGTTGGTTTGCGCCGAAGGTTGCGCGTCCGGTTTGGCGGCGGCCACCTTTTCAGAGGCCTGGGAGTGGTGGTCGCTTTGGTCAGCTGGTTGTCGAATTCGCGGGTTTGCTGAACTTGGCGGCGATATTCGGTATAGCGGTTCTTAAAACCGCTTACATCCGATTCTGAAACTCTTTTATTATCCACCATACTTCAATTCTACCTTTTTTAAGCTTTTGCTTTCAAGTGCTTATCCTACCTTTTCATTATCGGGAAAGAGGGGGTGGAAAATTGCGTGAAAGGCGCAAAAAAGAACGGAAATTTGGAAAAAAAGAGGGAATATAAGGGTGTAAACCCCCGCTTGCCAGAGTGAGCTCTTTTCGCTAGGATAAAAATTTGCTATGGCCACTTTTCGAAGAGGGTATGCGAACGTTACCGCCAATATCGACACATTGGTGATAACGCATGACGTCAAACGGGCTTTTTCCGAATCAAACCTCCAGGCGGGCATTGTATTAGTATTCATGCCCATCGGTTCCACGGGGGTGACGCTTTTGGAAAATGACCCGAAGATCCATGAGGATTTTAAGAAATGGATCGAAACCCAAGTTCCCGCCACGACGGAAAAGAGACCCGACCGGCGTTCCGGTTCGGGCCGCAGCTTCGCCCATTTAAGGGCGAAGCTCGTGGGGTACTCGGTGCAGATTCCCGTTGCGGAGGGAAAGCTGCAGATGAGCCCGTGGCAGGAAGTCGTCCTCTACGACTTCGATGACAAGATCGGACGCAGGGAGTTTTTCATTCTTGTCACCGGAGAAGGCGGCGGAGGAGGGTAGGTGTTTTAAAACACTATGGAAACGACCAGCGAAAAACGCAGCGGCGCACATATTTTCGGCACCTGGCATCGATCGGACTTTCTCTCCTGGAAGGCCTTTTTAAGGTCTCCCGCCTTAGGCTGGCTTCTTTTTTTGGTGGGCTGCTTCCTCATCACGCTTCTGCTTTCCTTCCAGATAGAAACTCTTCCCACCAACGCTCGGGTCGGTTGGGTCGCCCCTAAAGACATCAAGGCCGACCAAAATTACGAGATCATCGACCAAAAATCGACTCAGAAGAACCGCGAGGACGCGATTCGGGGCGTTTTACCCGTATACGATTATGACGAGGCGATGGGCATGGAGGTGGACCATCGGGTGCAGGAGAGCTTCGATAAGATTCGCCAAACTCTCGCTCAACACCCGCAATCAAGCCCCACCGACCTGAAATCGCTTTTTGAAAGCAGCGCCGGCGTGGGCCTTTCCGACGACGAGGCCAAGGCGCTGGCCGCCATGAAGTATAAGGTGGATTTGGAATTCTTGATCCGCAACCTCATCCGTTCGGAAATGGTGAGGCCCTTGGTGGACGATGCCACCACGCTTCGGAAATACGCGGACCACGGCGTGGCGCTGAGGCGGGTGAGGGCGGCGCCTCAAGAAAACGAGGGAGTGGAGAGAAATTTGAACGGCATCCGCTCTTTGGAGGAGGCGCGCACCCAGCTGTCGGAGGATGTGAAGAAGAGCTGGAAGGACGATTCTTTAAAGGGGATCGGGCCGGAAGCGGTCAGCTCGATCGCGGGACGTTTTCTCCGGGCAAACGTGAATTTCAACGTGACCGAGACCGAGCTTCGGCGCGCCAAGGCGGTGACCGCGGTCAAACCGGTGATCATCAAGATCCAAGCGGGCGAGTCGATCATCCGCAGCGGCGACCGCTACGACATCTCCCACCTCGTGATTCTGCAGGGGATCCAGCGCCAGAAAAAGCAAACCAATTTCGTGATGAAGTTCGCCGGTACCTTCCTCTTCGTTGCGTTGCTCATTTTGGTGACCTACTCGTTCGCCGCACGCTACATCCGTAAGTTCAACCCGAGCCGGTTGGACGTTTTGTTTTTGGGCACGAACCTCATCATCCTTCTCATTTTCGTGCGCCTTTTCGCCGCCCTCACTTCCGCCTTCCGAGACTCGCTGCCCTTCGAAATCGAGACCCAGACGCTTTACTACGCCATTCCCGTATCGGCGGGGGCCATGATGGTGCGGCTCATCCTGAATTCGGAAGTCGCCATCGTCTTCGGCGTCATCGCTTCGGCCCTCGCGGGGCTTTTCCTGAAAGGCGACGCGGATCTTTCCATCTTTTTCCTTATTTCCTCCATCGCGGGGGCCGGTTCCATCGCCTACGCGGACCGCCGCAGCGCCATCTTGAAGGCGGGGCTCTACACCGGGCTCATCAACGCCCTCGCCATCTTGACGATTAAGCTCGTGCAGGTGGGGTCGGTCACCGAGCATTGGGGCACCTGGGACCTGGTAACAAACGTCTTTTTCGGTTTCTTGGGCGGCACCAACAGCGCTCTTTACGTGTTGTTCTACACGCCGCTGGCGGAGATGATCTTCGGTTATACGACCGACATCAAGCTGCTCGAGTTGGGAAATTTGAACCATCCCCTGATGAAACAGATGATCGTGAAGGCCCCGGGCACCTACCATCACAGTCAATTGGTCGCCGTGCTCGCAGAGGCGGCCGCCGAGTCGATCGGTGCCAATCCCATTCTGGCGCGCGTGGGCGCCTATTTCCACGATATCGGCAAGATGAAAAAGCCTCTTTATTTCATCGAGAACCAGATGGGGGGCGACAACCGCCACGACAAGCTTTCGCCTTCGATGAGCGCTCTCATCATTTCCTCGCACGTGAAGGACGGGATTGAGCTCGCCGAGGAGTACAACATGCCCAAGGTGATCGTCGACATGATCCCCCAACACCAGGGCACCAAACTCATCACCTATTTCTACAACAAGGCCAAGGAAGCCGAGCAACCCGACCGCCACGTGGTAAAGGAGGAAGATTACCGCTATCCAGGCCCTCGACCCCAGACGCGGGAGGCGGGAATTTTGCTTCTGGCGGACGGCGTGGAGGCGGCGGTGCGCTCTCTGCCGGAAAAATCGGCGGCGAAAATACAGGCCATGGTGCAGAAGATCATCAACAAAAGCTTCGCCGAAGAACAGCTGGAAGAATGCGACCTTACCTTGCGCGACCTGCGCACCATCGCGGACAGCTTCGTTCGGGTTTTGATCGGCATTTACCACCAGCGCATCGAATACCCGGAAACCCAAGAAAATACGGCGATTCCCGTGCCCATTAAAAAACTGGAAGTCGTTCATTCCGCTGCGGCTTCCCAATCCCCCGCAAGCCCTCCCGAGAATGATTCTAAAAAACCTTCAATCGAAATTAAAAATTCCGCATCGTAAGGTGCGCGAGTGGGTGACTTTCCTCTTGAAGGAACTCGCCATCCCCCGTTCCGATTTGGACATCACCTTCGTGGGGGATCGGAAGATTCGCTCGCTCAACCGCGCTTATCGGGGGAAGGATTACGCCACCGACGTGCTTTCTTTTCCCCTTTGGGAGAAGAAACGCTCGCGGAAAGACGGTCTCTTCCTCGGTGATTTGGTGATTTCGGGGCCGACGACGCTTCGCCAGGCGGAAGAGGACGGAAAGAAATCTTGGGAGGAACTGCGTTTCCTGATTCTCCACGGCGTACTGCATCTATTAGGGTATGACCACGAGAAGACGGAGCGCGAGGCCCGCGTAATGCGCAAGAAGGAGGCGAGCTTGCTTCATCAGTTTGAGACAAGGCGTTTAAGGAAACGTTCATGATTCTTAAGAAGGCGAAGACGGCGGGTTTGGTTTCATTGTCCGTGGCGTTGGCGATTTTTTCCCATCCCACCGTCCTTTTCAACATCCATTTTCCTAATTTGGGTTTTCTTGCCTGGTTCGCTTACGTGCCGCTTTTTTGGGTGCTCACACGTCGCTCCCCCGCGCAAACTTTCAAAATCGCCTTTGGTTTCGGATTCTTCTTTTACTTAGGTTCCAACTACTGGCTTTACCTGGCGATGAACCAGTACGGCAACTTAAGTCCCTCCATTTCCGTTCTGGTGTTGGTCATTTTGGCCGTGGTGCTGGCCCTTTATCTTTCCGTGGCTTTCGTCGTCGCTTCCTTCGTGGAGCGGAGGAGAGGCATCGATGCGTTCTGGGTCTTGCCGATCGCTTGGGTGGCCGGGGAGTGGTGTCGCAGTCACTGGCCCTTGGGGGGGTTCCCCTGGGCGCAGGCCGCCTATTCTCAAGCGGGTTATCTTCCTATTATTCAAATTTCGGATGTCGCCGGCGTCTACGGCGTGACGGCCCTCTTGATTTGCGGAAATCTTTTCCTTCTGGAAATTTTTTGGGTTTTCACGAAACAAAAAACTCCGACTCAAATGGCTCGGCGGGGGATTTTTTTCTGTTTTTTGGCGTTCGGCGTTTTGATTTACGGTTTCGTTTCTCAAAAGCGGATCGAGGCACAAGCTCAATCGGCCCCCAAGCTAAAGATCGGGCTCATTCAAGCCGACATCCCCCAAGGGGAGAAGTGGTTGTCCGGAAAAGCCGACGCCATCGTTCGGCTTTTCCAAAGCATGACCCACCAGGCGATTGCCCGCGGCGCCGACTTGGTCATCTGGCCGGAGGCGTCCTTTCCTTACGATATGGATTTAAGTAAGCCCGAGCACGTGAGGGCGGTGGGGATCTATCCCAAGGAGCTCATTGCCGGCGCCGTCACCTTCGATTCCGGTCAAAAAGAGGAGGGAGCGTCCTCTCTGAACGCTTCCTTTCCCATCTTGAATTCGGCGTTTTTGGTGAAGGCGGGAGGAGAGTTGGTTTCCGCCTACCACAAGCAGCATTTGGTGCCTTACGGCGAATACATTCCCTTAAAAACCATTCTTCCGTTTTTGAAGAAACTCACCGCCCAAGTCGGTGAATTTCAAACGGGCAGCAAGTTCACGCTGCTCTCCTACGACGTCTACAAGGCGGGAGCGTTGATCTGTTATGAGGACATTTTCCCCAACATCGCCCGTTTCCATACGAAGAACGGGGCCAATCTACTCGTTAACTTAACGAACGACGCTTGGTATGGCGACACTTCCGCCTTGCCTCAACATTTAAGTTTTTCCCCTTTTCGAGCCGTGGAAAACCGCCGTTCTCTGGTGCGGGCCACCAACAACGGAATGACGGCGATGGTGGGGCCCACCGGAAAAATCGAGAAACTCTTCCCTCCCTTCGAGCGGGGTATCTTGCTTGGGGAGGTTTCCTTGATGTCCTCCATGAGCTTTTATGCTAGGTTTGGGGACGTTTTTGCGTATGTTTGTATGGGGATGACGGCAGTCTTCATCCTTTTTAGTTTCGCACGTAAGAGAAGATCACGCTAAGATTTAAGGAAATTATGTCGAAAGAACTCAAAGAGAAAATCCAATCTTTAAAATCCCACCTCGACACCATCGGGAGGCGGCTTTGACTTCGCCGCGAAAGAAAAACGGGCGCAGGCCTTAGAAGAGCAAACCCAAGCGCCCGGTTTTTGGAACGACACTCAAGGCGCTCAAAAAATTTCCAAAGAATTAAGCGAGCTGAAGGCCACCGTTGAAAGCCATCGCGGCCGTGTGAAATCCCTCGAAGACGCCGAGGCCCTCTTGGATTTAGCCCTCGAGGCCTCCGACGCGGAAAGCTTGGCGGAAGCCGCCCAAGAAATCGAGAAGGCGGAGGCGAAGATCGCCGAGGCCGAGCTCGAGGTGATGCTTTCCCACCCGGAAGACCCTTGCTCCGCCGTACTCTCCATCAATGCCGGCGCGGGCGGCACCGAGTCTTGCGATTGGGCGAGCATGCTGCTTCGCATGTACCTGCGTTACGCCGAGAAAAAGGGATATAAAACCGAGATCATCGATTTTACGCCCGGCGACGGGGCCGGGTATCGCAGCGTAACGGTCACACTCGAAGGTAAGTTCGCTTTCGGTTATTTGAAGGCGGAAAACGGCGTGCATCGCCTCGTGAGAATTTCCCCTTTCGACGCCAACAAGCGTCGGCATACTTCCTTCTCTTCCGTTTACGTTTATCCCTTGGTCTCCGACGAAATCGTGATTGACATTAACCCGGCAGACGTAAAGCTCGAGACGTTCCGCGCCGGCGGGGCGGGCGGACAGCACGTGCAGAAGAACGAGACGGCGGTTCGCTTGATCCACGTGCCCTCCGGCGTCGTCGTCCAATGCCAGAACGAGCGGAGCCAACACCAAAACCGCGAAGTGGCGATGAAGTTGCTCAAGTCCCGCTTGTACGAATTGGAGTTGGAGAAAAAGCGCGAAGCGCAGAAAAAAATCGAGGAAGGCAAGAAAGACAACGCCTGGGGCAGCCAGATTCGATCCTACGTTCTCCAACCTTACCAGATGGTGAAGGATCACCGGACGAATCACGAGATCGGGGATACGCAAAAGGTTCTCGACGGGGATTTGGATTCCTTCATTAAAGCTTTTTTGCTTTCATCACCGGGGGCTTAAAAGAGGAGAGATTCGATGAGAAAAACGATATGCGCCGTGTTTGCGGCCGTGCTCTTTTTTTTCGCTGGGAGCGCTATGAGAGAGTCGCGTGCAGCAGATATTAAAGATCCTCCTTTCCATGCCCAATCTAAGTTGCTTTATACCTTTCCCCCCAACTATCGCTTTGAGAAAGTCATCGTCTTATTCGACCCGAAACGCAAAGAGCAGCATGCCGACGTTGCCTTCGGTGAGATCAGTTTCAGCCCCGACGGGCAACATTTTGCTGCGAAAGGTTTATCCTTCTCTTCCCCTTCCGGAGATGTAGTGATGACGGATGGGAAGATGGGCAAGGGTTACCGAATAGTGAGCACACCCGAATTTAGTCCGGACAGTGAAGTGTCGTTTTACACAGCGTTTACTTCCGAAGAGAAATGGGTGGCGGTGATTAATCAGCAAGAGGGTCCTCCCTACGATTCTATCGGCGAGCACAAGTTTAGCGAGGAGGGGCATTCCGTCGCCTATGTGGTCGAAAAAAAGGAGAAACCCTCTTTACAAGCGGTCGTGGTCAACCAGAAACAAGGGGATTGGTTCGATCGAGTCGGTAAAAATAAATTCTATATAGCTTTCACCCGCGATGGTCGGGATTTTGCTTATCCGGCGACTCTTCATAACAAAGAGTTCGTCGTTTCAGGAAAGGGGAAAGGAAAGGAATATCTTTTGGTGCTCTTACCTTTTTTTTCCGAAGATGGAATTCTCTATTACACGGTGCAGGTGAGCCCTGGGAAATATAGCCTTGTTACGGATGGCAAGGAGGGGCCCGTTTATGACGATGCTCCTTTTGGGCCTTTTTTTAATTACTCAAAAGACAAGGTGGTTTTTTTTAGGATGCGAGATCACCAACTCTTTAGCATGTCCGGAGAGACGCTTAGTAAAAAATATGATCAGATCGACTTGTACGGAGGTGTCACTGATAAGGGAGAGATGGTGGCCGTGATTCAACAAGGTAAGAAATGGTTCGTCAAAGTAGGGGAGCGGGAAGGAAAGCTCTATGATTGGGTCGATCAATTAAAAGTATGGCCGGATGGGAAAAAGATCCTTTATATCGCAAAGGAGGGAGCCCGTTCTTTTCTCGTCGTCAACGAAGTGGAAGAACAAAAATATCAGGAAGTAAGCGGGCTCAGCATTCATAGAGCTTCCGGTAATTACGCTTACCTGGCCTCGGAAAACGGTCAAGGAACGATAGTGGTAAACGGAATCAAGGGGAAGAGTTATCCGTATTTGGGGATGGTCGGCGAAGGCAAAATCTTCCGTTTCAGTCCCGACGGGAAAAAGGTGGCATATATCGTTGGTGATAAGGATTTAAAATGGAGCGTCGCCTTGGATGGACGGGAAGGTGAGAAATACGATGAAGTTAAAAACGTCCATTTTAGCCCCGATGGAAAGCAAATCGGCTATAATGCTGTTCTGGGCGACAAGGTGTTGTGGGTAGTGGAGAATATTAAATAAATAGACTTTACTCCATATTTATCGTATAAATATGGAGTATGCTCAATCGATCGATTAAGTTATTAAAATCAAATAGTTTATTCTTGTTCGGCCCCAGGGGGACGGGCAAGTCCTTCCTTTTAAAACAACAATTTGAAGGCTTACGGACTTTGTGGATCGATCTTCTCGATCCTCTCACCGAAGACCGCTATGCCCGGCGGCCCGATGAGCTTCGAAGTGAAATTCTGCATCAAAAAAAAACGTGGGACTGGGTGGTGCTGGACGAAGTGCAGAAGTTGCCGCGTCTTTTGGACGTGGTTCATCAACTGATAGAAAGCCACCGGATTCGTTTCGCTTTAACCGGTTCGAGCGCGAGAAAACTGAAGAGAGGGGCCGCCAACCTTCTCGCCGGCCGAGCGTTTGTCTACCATTTGTTTCCCCTTACTTATCGGGAGATGGAAGAAAAATTTGATCTCAACGCCGCCCTGCGTTGGGGAGGGTTGCCGCGGGTTTTTCTTATGGAGGAAGAGGAGGAGAAAAAGCTTTTCCTCAAAACCTACGCGACCACTTATTTGAAGGAGGAAATCTGGGCGGAGCAGATCGTAAGGCGCTTGGACCCTTTCCGCAAATTCCTGGAAATTGCCGCTCAAGCGAACGGAGAGATCGTTAATTATTCGAACATCGCCAAAGATGTGGGAGTGGATAATAAAACCGTCCAATCTTATTTTCAAATTTTAGAGGATACCCTCGTCGGATTTTTTTTAGAGCCTTATCATCGCTCCATTCGGAAACAGCAGCGCCAGTCGCCGAAATTCTTCTTTTTCGATACGGGTGTCAAAAGGGCTTTGGAAGGCACTTTAAATCAGGAGCTGGTTCCTAATACTTACGGCTACGGGAAAACGTTCGAACATTATCTGCTGCTCGAGATGAAAAGGTTGAACGATTATGGGCAAAAGGATTTCCGTTTTTCCTACCTTCTCACGAAAGACGGTGCCGAAATCGACTTGATCTTAGAGAGGCCCGGCTTGCCCGCGGCCTTGGTGGAGATCAAATCCACCGATCATACGGATGAAAGGGATACTCAAGCGCTCGAACATTTTCTGCCCGATTTTAAAAAGGCGGAGGCTTTTTGCCTTTCCCGAGATCCCATCCCGAAAAAGATCGGAAAGGTTTCGATGCTTCCTTGGGGCGAGGGATTGAGAGAGTTGGGGTTTTAATTATGGCTCCAACCGCCCCAATTTCCGATAATTCTCCTTCAGCCGTTTCATCTCCGCGTCGAGAAAGGCTTCCGCGCCACCTCTCTTCGCGAGGTAGTCCTCCGTGAAGTCGAGCGGGTAAGCGTTCATCGCGCCGCCGTAAGCGAAATTTTTATCCCTTAAATTAGAGTGAAGTTCAGCGTCGTTCTCAGGAAAGCCGAGGGGGGCGTTGGCGGCGAGTCCCGCCACTCGTCCTTGGAAATAATTCGAGAGCAGTGGTTGCAAGGCGGAATCCTCGAACGACATCCCCCCTCTCAGCAAGAGTTCTATGATCTTTTGATCGACGCGGGATTGGAAGAGGTAGGCGTTGCGTTCGTTCAAAAGCCGGGATTGCTGCAGCGTGGGGTTTTGGAACGTCTTCGTCCTTTCAAAATACAAGTGATAAGCCTCGTGAGCCAGGGTGCTGAAATAGAGGCTCGAGTTAAAGGGCTCATTCGGGGTGATTTCCAAGACGACGGTTCGGGTGAGCGGGTTCACCGTGCCCGCTTCGCCCTCCCTCGCCCGCGGGGTAAAGATGACGCTCGACACGTTTTGCCTTAAAAAGTCCCATAAGCGAAGGCGCGTTCCGTCCACGGAAACCTCGAGGTCTTGGGCGATGTCTTGCCATTGGACCGGAAGCTGGCTCAAGGGAGCTTCAATGGAATTTCCCTTTTGGATTTCTTTTTCCAAAGACGAGAGCGAAAGGAGCGGAAGGGAAGGTTCGAATTGCGGGAGGAGCGGGGAGAAAAGCCGATCAAGTCTTTCGAGCGAAACCGTTTCCCCTAAAAGGGGATTGGAGAGGCCGTGAAAGAGGAGCATGCCCTTTTGGATGTCGCCGAGCGCCCCTTTCTGGATGGGGCTTTTAAGGGGGTGGGCCTGCAGGTAGTTTTGAATCCCGTCTTGAAGCAGGTGACCGTAGAGGGCGTCATCAAAGTGGTCCGCGCTTTCGGCGGCCATGACGCTTTCATAGTTCATCCGGAGGGATTCCTCGTCGATCGTGGCGTCTTCCGAAAGGTGGAATTGAAAGTTGAATTCTCTCGAGGTGACGCCGCGGCTCGCGATCAAAAAAGGGATATAGCGGGCGATGCGACGCCACTGGTCTTGTTGGCTTTCCTCAGGAAGCTTCCGGAGGGGCAAGTCGAGCAAGGGGAAGAGGGATGGTTTCGTCGCTGGGTTATTAAAATTGAATAGCGGGTATTGATACCGTTCCACCAAATAATGATCGAGGGCGATAATCTCTTTCGTGCCGGCGTCGTTCAAGATTTTACGGAGATCAGGATCGGAAATCAGCTGGGAATGCTCGACTTCTTCTTGCCCGATCTTCTTTAAGATCGCGTTCAACGAATCCTCCCCCACGGAGCGGACAATGGGGGCGCTCGGATGCAGCCAAGAGCGGTCGAAGGGATTCCCCGTCGACTCAACCGATTCATCGTAATATTTTCTTAAGACCTTCTCCAGAAAGCCCGGGTCGCTACTTATTTTTACCAAATGTAAGCGGCGAGCGGTTCTTCTTTCATGAAGTAATCGTATTTGACGATCTCGGGCCGATTATATTCGCGTGCCGCCCAGGCGTCGCTGCGCGCGATCCGTTCAATTCTTTTCATTCTTTCCCCGAGCGGAAGGCGTTGGAAAATTGATTACTCTAAGGCTGGCGGTCTTATGGTCCGGCTCGTAGGAGTCGATGAACGGCGGCTGCGGTTCGGAGGCGACTTCCCGCGCGTTCTTCCGGAACAAAAGGGGTGAAATGCATGAGGGGAGAACGGAAAGGTCGGCGATCGGCGGGCCCGGAGGAGAGTCGGGGGGCAGGGGAGTCTCGGGCGGCGGAGAGCTTTCCGGGGGCTCGGGATTTTCCGTTTTTTGCGGGGGGGAATCGCTTTCCAAAAGGAAGGCGCAGGCGACACCCAAAAGGATAATGGGAAGCATTCGATTCCTTCGGCTCCGTTCTTCACCTACGGAGCGGTTGTCACCATGCGCTTTCGGATATTTTCGGTGGAAAGGGGGGAAAGTTGTGGGGGTTTTCGAGTTAAAACAGGATGTCAAAAATTAGAAAGGGAAGGTGGTTAAGGCACTATGCGGCCATAAATCTTGTAATTCTTTTTTAGACGGCCAATTTCTTTTTCGTAATAATTATCAGATATATAGCTTAGTTTACTTAAGTATTCATCGAAGTAATCGGTAGGGTAAGCATTTTTCGATTCCCAGCCCGAATATTTCGGCTCCAGACTGTAATGGAGCGTTTCATCTTCCTGAGAGAACCCCAGGGGCTCGTTTGCCGCGAGGCCGCTGATCCGATTGTCGATGTAGATTTTAAAATAAGGCTGCAGGGAGGGGGAGTCGAAGGAGACTCCTTCCTTCAGCTTCTTTTCGAGGAGGGACTTGTCGACACGGGATTGAAAAAGAAACGCGTTCCGCTCGTTTAAAAGGCGTGATCGAAGCAACTTCGGGTTTTGAAAGGCTTGCGTCCGGTCGAAATAGAGATGGTAGGCCTCGTGGGCCAAGGTGCTAAAATATAACTGGGGATCGAAAGATTGATTGTCTTGGATTTCCAAAACCACGGTGCGTGTGAGCGGGTTCACCGTGCCCGCTTCGCCTTCCCTCTTGCGCGGGGTGAAAGCCACTCGAGAGACGTTCCCTTTAAGGAAATCCCATAGGCTTAGGCGGTATCCATCCAAGATAATTCCCATTTTTTGAGCGCTTTCCTGCCAACCGAGTGGGAGGCGAGTTAAGGGGATTTCCAAGGAATTTCCGAGATTCAATTCCCGCTCGATGGAAGCTTCCGAAAGAGGAGGTAAAGCGGTTTCCTCTCCGCCTTCTTCCGCGGTAAAGAGCTTGTCGAGGTCCGTCGAGGTGAGTTTCTGGTCGAAGAGTGGGTCGGCTAGGCCGTGATAAAGGGCGATGCCGCGGCGGATGTGGCTTAGCTCGCATTTCTGCGCGACGGTGGCCGAGGCATTTCCTTTCCGGTAGTTCCGCAATTCTTCGTGAAGCGTGTGACCGTGGGAAGCATCGTCAAAAGGGTCAGGTGAATAAGACGCCATGGATTGCTCATGTGCGAGACGGGCCGTTACCGGGTCCGGATGCTCGAGTTCTTGGGAGTGGGAGAGTTCTAGCCCGAACTCTTTCGGGGTCATCCCACGGCTGGAGAGCACGAAGGGAATATAGCGAATGATGTCATCCCAGCTCTCTCGCTCCTTTTCTTCGGACAAGGTGTGGAAGGAAGAGGCGATCGAAGAAAAGATCGGCGGCGCCGCCTTCGTGCTTTTTAAGTAGAATTCCTTGTTTTCCGAGTGGCCGTCCAAGTGCCGATAGAGTGCGAGCAGGTCTTGAGTGGAAGCCGCGTTTAAAGTTTCGCGGAGATTCGAGTCTGTGATCAGGCGGTCGGTGCTCACTTCTTCTTTGGCGATTTGGGTTAAAACCGGGGTTATCTTTTCTTCGCCCAGGGTGCGGAGCAGAATCGCAGGAGGGATCAGCCAAGGTGTGGTGAAAGGATCTTCCGCCGATTGGACCGAATCGATGATCGTGTTTTTGAGATATTCTTCCAAGACTTTCGGATCCTGATGCATTCTCACCAAAAGATAGGCGGTGTGCGCATTTTCTTGGGTGAAGTAATCGTATTTGACGATCTCGGGCCGGTTATATTCGCGGGCGGCCCAGGGGTCGTGCTGCGCGATGAGGGTGAGCTGCTTGAGGCGCTCTTGAAGCTTGTTGGCGGTAGGTGAGTCCGAAATTCGAAGGGTTTCTGTCCGGTGGTCGAGTTGATAAGCCCGGATGAAAAGGGATTGCAGTTCGGAGGCGACCGTTCTGGCGTTGCTGCGGAACAGTTGAGGGGGAACGCCCCGGGGTAAGATGGAGAAATCCGCAATCGGAGGCCCCGGCGGGGATTCAGGGGGGAGGGGCGTTTCAGGCGGCGGAGTGGACGGTCCGCTCCTTCCGTTTTTTGTAGGTGAATCGCTTTGGAGCAATACCGCGCAAGCGACGCTTAATAAAATGATAGGAATCACCGTGTGCCCATCCTCTCTCTTGAACTTAAAAGGCTTCTTCAAGGCCCCTGAAAGCTCGTCTATTTTTTCGGCTCAAAAAAATAAAAGTTGTTAAATGGCAAAGATGTTTTTCCGCGGTTCCCCTACGCCTAAATCACCTTGACCCTCCTTCAGGTTCAATGCTATTCGCCAGGCCACGATGAAATCACATCTTCATAAAATAGTTGGCCTTTTGGTCCTTTTTCTTCTTTGCCTTACTCTTCGAGTCGCCCACGCGCAAGAAAGGCGGATCGGTCTTGCAAACTACGACGTGGTCAGCGGCGAGAGCGTCGATTATCTAAAAAAAGTCATCCGTGAATCGCTGCAGGCTTCTTTGAAGGAAAAGGGGCCGGTCACGATTGTCGAAATCGCCCAAAGCGAAGAAGAAATCAAAAAGAAGGGCGTCGCCAAAATCTTGAAGAGCGAAAAGGTGGAAGCCCTCGTCACCGGTTCGGTGGTGAAAGTCGGGGCCCCCCTTCAAATCAACACCCGCATTTATGGGCCGACGGGCTCCGAAGAGCCCGCCTTGATTTCCACGACGGCGGAGAGCTTGGATAAGCTGCTTCCCGTTTTAAAAACCCATTCTCAAGCCATCACCGACCAACTCAACCGAATGGGAAGCGGTACGTCGCTTGTCGCATCCACGCCTGCGCCTTCCGTTCCCGAAAAGAAAATCGAAGCGAAAAAACAAGCTCCGGCTCCCGCGCCGGTGCCGGTTGTGACTCCTCCCATCCAAGAAAAGCCCGTGCAAGGAAAAGTAATTCAAGAAGAAAAGAAGGAAGTGGAGGTTAAGAAGACGGAAAAAAAGGGGAAAAAAGAAACCCAAACCACCGAAGTGAAAGAGGTGGTGAAAGAAACTGTGATGGGCACGCCCGATTACCGTTGGATGAGCGAGCGACTTCCTTATGAGGGAAGGGGCATGGCTTATTCGGACGTGAACGGGGACGGCAGGAAAGACGTCATTGTGATCGATTTGCACGGCGTCAACGTATACGACTTCGACAAGAATCAGTTAAAACTCATCTCCCATTTCGAAGGGAAAATCGACGATCACTATGTGAGAGTTTACGCAATGGATTCGGACGGAGACGGCAAGTCGGAAATCTATGTGGCGAATATCCGCACGGTGGCGGCTTCGTCTCTGGGCCTGAAGTTCGATTCGGGAGTTTTGAAACCTCGTTCAAAATTCGCCTTGACGGTGAAGGTGCTCGAGCGGCAAGGAAAGCCCACCTTGATCGGGGAGCCCTATTACGGCACGGAAGTGAATTATCATAAGATCCGCACCCTCAAGTTGAACGGCGACAAGTTGGAAGAGGACGGAGTCTTGGATTTTCCCAGCGGCGTGGGAATTTACGGTTTGAAGGAGTTTAAAGCAGCATCGGGCGACTCGGCGGGCCTCATTTACTTGACCCCCAGCGGTTCCCTCAAGATTTACGACAACGAGCAAGGGCACTATAAAAAACGTTGGTCGAGCTCGGACAATTACGGGGGGAGCTCCAACTGGATCAACCAGAAGGTGAAAAACTTCTTCAACGAGACGGAAGACGCGAAAACCTACATCAATTTGGATCCCGTCTCTTGGGTGGACGGTTCGGGGCAGGGCGAGGTGGCGGTGGCGAAGAACGACAACTTTCTAAAAAACGTCGTCGGGACCCGCCCCATCGTAAAAAATGCCTGGCTCACCAAGCTGAAATGGGATCAATTGGGCTTAAGAGAAGTCTGGACAACCCGCAAGATCGATGGCTATATCGCCGACTACGAGCGGGTGCAGTTTCCCTGGGAGAAGAATCCACAACTCATGGTCCTCATGTGGCTCCGAGATCCCGGCTTCGCCAGCGCCATGGGCACCTTTAAATCGGTGGTCATGATTTACGATTTGAATTAGAATGTTTTCGGTTGTTTTTTAGGTTTTTGATATTTTTTTACTCTGAAGAGGCTTTCGGAAAAATTTCAGATGCGAGGCGGGTGAGGAGGCCGACTGAGGCGTGCCGGAAGGCACGTCGCAGGGAGTGCCGAACGAACCCAACGAAGCAGATGAAATTTTATGGAAGCCGACAATGAGGCGGTGTAGCTCAGGTGGTTAGAGCAAACGGCTCATATCCGTTGTGTCCGGGGTTCGACTCCCTGCACCGCCATATCCCAAAAGGGAGATTCTTGAAGAATCTCCCTTTTTTTTAGGTAGACGTTTATGGAAAAAATCCCCGTACTCGCCATCGTCGGTCGCCCCAATGTGGGCAAGTCCACTTTGTTCAACCGAATCATCGGCCGCAAGCAGGCGATCGTCTACGATCAGCCGGGTGTCACCCGCGACCGGAACTACGCCCAAGGGGTATGGAACGGCAAGCCTTTCCAAATCGTCGACACGGGCGGCTACGAGGCCGATCCCGAGTCGGATCTCTTCTCGCAAATGAGGCGGCAGGTGGAGTTGGCCATCCGCGAAGCGGATCTCATTCTGTTCGTCGTCGACGGCCGGAGCGGGCTCACCGCTGATGATCGGGACATGGCGGCGAAACTTAGGCGCTCGGGCAAAAAAGTCTTCTTGGCGGTGAATAAGATCGACGTCACGAACCACGAGGCGTTTTTGGGCGAGTATTACGAGCTGGGGATTCAAAAAGTATTCCCCGTTTCCGCCGAACACGGCCGAGGCGTGGCGGACATGCTCGACGAAATCGTCGAGGAAATGGGGCAAGAACGGAAAAAGGCGGCGGAGGAGGGGAAGGAGAAAGATAAGCCGATCCGGGTTTCGATCATCGGACGGCCCAACGTGGGAAAGTCGACGCTGCTGAACCGGCTTTTCGGGGCGCCTCGTGCGGTGGTTCATCCCGAGCCGGGCACAACGCGGGATCCTTTGGATATCGAGATGAGGGCCGAGGGGAAGCTCTTCCACTTCATTGACACGGCGGGCATACGCAAGAAGTCCCATTCGGAGGGAAAAATCGAGAAGGTCTCGGTGCTGAAGGCTTTCGAGTGGGTCGAAAAGAGCGACGTCGTGCTTTTGCTCATCGACGTGACGACGGGGCTCACCGCGCAAGACGGTAAAGTGGCCCAACACGCCTTGGACCGCAAACGGCCCGTTTTGCTTCTCGTCAACAAATGGGACGCGGTGCCGGAGGATTCAAAATGGTCCGAGATGAAGCGGGAGCTTCAGGAGCGCTTCGATTTTTTGCGCTTCGTGCCCATGGTGAAGATTTCCGCTAAGACGGGCCTGGGCGTTTCGCGAATCTTCCGCGATATTTTGAAGATCAACGACGAATTCTCCAAGCGCTTGACGACGGGTGAAGTGAACCGCGTCTTCCGACAGATGATCGAGGCTCATCCCCCGCCGACCGTCTCCGGTAAATCCCTCAATCTTTTCTTTATGACGCAAGTGAATAACCGACCCCCGCGCTTCGTGATCTTTACGAATCATCCTTCGTTGATTCCGAAGGCTTACGAGCGCTACCTGATACGCGAAATTCGAAAAGCGTTTTCTTTCACCGGCGCACCTGTGGTATTAGAGTTTAAGTCGCGAAAGAAAAAACGATTTCATGGGTAAGAAATTCAAAACCGCATTCGAGATCGCCCGGGAAACCGTGCGGGCCTTTCGGGAAGACGACGTGCTCACGCTCGCTGCGGCGCTTTCGTTTTACGCGATTTTGTCGCTCATCCCTCTTTCGATGATTTTAGTGTCGCTCTTGGGCCACTTTTTGGGGCAATCCGAAGAGGTGTTGGGCCGCATCATCGCCTTCATCACCGAAGTAATCCCCAATTTATCGCCGCCGTTTTTGCACAGCTTGAGCGCCATCATCAGCCGGAAGGTGACCAGCGGATGGATCGGCACCGCCTTCCTCTTCTTGGTGGCCTCCGTCCTTTTTACCAATTTGGAGAAGATTTTGGACAAGATCTTCGGCAGCCTGCGCTCGCGGAATTTTTTTCACTCGCGGCTGCTTTCGGTAGCCTTCATCTTCCTGACGGCAGTCTTGCTCTTCATTCCCGCCGTCATCAAGAATATCGGGGCGGCCCTGCCTTTCAGCGACCTGTCGCTCGCCTGGGCGCCGTATTTTACCGGTAACTTCTTTTTTTTCCTCGTGGGTTGGTTGAGTTTCGTCTTGGTGGTGGCGGTGGTGCCCAACCACGAGGTGCGCTTTAAATATAATGTTTTAGGCGGTCTCTTGTTCGCCTTGCTTCTCACCATCGCGAAATACGTTTTCCGCTGGTACACGGGCTTCAGCCTTGCCCGTTTCAACCTGGTGTACGGTTCTCTTACCGCCTTGGTACTCATCATCCTGTGGATTTTTTACCTCATCAATCTTCTCCTCCTTTGCGCCGAGTTGGTCGGCGTCTTACAGCGCCGGGCCACCGAAGAGGCGCTTCCAGAAGATTCGCCGTCGACGCAAGACGAGTGAGGCGGTATTCTTAAGCCTATGCGGCCTCCCTACGAAATTTTCGACCATACGGCCGATATCGGGCTTCGGATTTACGGCAAAGATTTAAGGGAACTTTTTCAAAATGCGGGAAGGGGCTTCACCGACTTGATCGTCGATGTGTCCCGCATCCCCTGCAGAATCAAACGGAACATCCGCGTCGAATCGGAAAATGCCTTGCTGCTCGACTTTCTCAAGGAGCTTCTTTATTTGTTCGATACGAAGGCCCTTCTTTTCAGCCGCTTCGAGGTTTCGACCCTTACCGATCATGTGCTGGAATGCGAGGCGGAAGGCGACGCCCTCGATTTTCATGCGGATTCCTTCAAAACCGCGTTGAAGGCCGTTACCCATCACTTGTTCGAGATTAAAAAAACGAAAGACGGTTTTTGCGCGACGGTGATCTTCGACGTTTAGAGTGTAAAAGAAGTCTATGACGCTCCCCGTGGAAAAAATTAACGATTATACCTGGCGTCTTCCCAGGCAAGGAACCATGCGCGTGGACGGCATCGTCTATGCTTCCGAGAAGATGATGGCCTCCATTCGGGAGGACATGAGCCTCAATCAATTGCGCAATGTCGCGACGCTTCCCGGCATCGTCTCACACGCTCTCGCCATGCCCGACGTGCATTGGGGATACGGTTTCCCCATCGGGGGAGTGGCCGCTTTCGACGAGAGGGAAGGGGTGGTCTCCCCCGGCGGGGTCGGCTATGACATTAATTGCGGCGTGCGCTTGCTTCGCACCGGCTTGCGCATCGACGAAATCCGGCCTCGCTTGAAGGAATTGGTTTTAACTCTTTTCCAAGCCATTCCCACCGGCGTGGGGTCTCATCACCGGCACTTCAAACTTTCTCGGGAAGACCAAAAGGGCATCCTCCGTAAGGGGGCCCATTGGGCGGTCACTCGGGGATACGGCGACCCCGCCGATTTGGAGCATATCGAAGAGAAGGGGTGCCTTTCCGGCGCCGATCCGGAGCAGGTTTCGGAGCGGGCCTACGAACGGGGGAAGGATCAGTTGGGCACCTTGGGCTCCGGCAATCATTTTCTCGAGATCGGCTATGTGGATGAGGTTTATGATGAGAAAGCGGCCCATTGCTTGGGGCTCGCGTCGGGAAGCGTCACCGTCATCATCCACACGGGGTCCCGGGGACTGGGGCACCAGACCTGCGACGATTACTTGGAGACGATGATTCGGGCCGGTCGCCAACACAAGATCGAGCTTCCCGATCCTCAGCTTGCCTGCGCGCCTCTGAAGTCGGAGGAAGGGCGGCGTTATTTGGCCGCCATGGCGGCGGGGGCCAATTTCGCCTTCGCCAATCGACAAATGATCACCCATCTGTTTCGCGAAACCTTGGAGCGTTTCTTCGGGCGTTCTCCCCAAGATTTGGAGATTCGCGTGATCTACGATGTTTGCCACAATATCGCTAAATTCGAGGAACACCTCGTGGGAGGCGTTTCACGCCGTTTATGCGTCCACCGAAAAGGGGCCACTCGTGCCTTTCCCCCCAAACATCCTCAAATTCCGACGGTGTATCGGGAGATCGGGCAGCCCGTCTTGATTCCGGGGGATATGGGGCGTTACTCCTTCGTCCTCCTGGGCACCCAAAACGCTTATGAAAATACCTTCGGCAGCACTTGCCATGGGGCGGGACGAGTGATGAGCCGCAACCAGGCCAAGAGAAGCGGTCGGGGCCGCAATTTGGAGGCGGAGTTGGCTGAAGAAGGGATTTTCGTTCGGGGTGCCTCGAGGGCGACGATAACGGAGGAGGCCCCTTGGGCCTATAAAGACGTGGCGGACGTGGTGGAAGTGGTTCATCAAGCCGGGATTTCCAGGAAAGTAGCCCGGCTTCGGCCCCTTGGCGTCATCAAGGGCTAAAAAGCCTTAAAAAAAGTGAAAAAGAGGATGAAATTTTTAAGTTTTTACGACTTTCCCGCCGGTGCACCGCATCAAAATAATCAATAGGATCAATAACTTCTTTTCTTGACACGCCTTCTTTTTTATTGTTTAAAGAAGTCTAAACGCAGTAAAACTTGATCGTTTTTTTGGGGTCTGTTTTTAGGTTTTTCTTCTAACAAGACTTAACAAAAATAAACAAAGCGATTGGAATTTTAAAGCGGTTCAATGACCGAAGTTACGCTTCCATTTCGAGGGAAGGGACTTTTTAAAAAGTTTGAAAACCACTCTCAACACTTCAGGAGGTGTGGAATGAAAAAGAAAGTTTTATGGGTGGCCTTAGGTTTAATGGCCAGTTTGTTGGCCAAACCCAGTTTTGCCCTGATTCACCAAGAATGCACTGAAGAGGAATGCGACATTCCTTCCGCTTCGTCTACCCAGTTTTTCATGGAAGACGTGAATGATCTCCCCGATATTTCCGATGATTTAACCCCCGTTGCCGCAAGTGGCCAGTTTTGGCCGGTGGAGGGCATCATTACGGGGCGTTTCGGAAAATGGCGTGGGGGGCGTCATCACGGTCACTACCATGCGGGGGTAGATATTGCGGCTCCGTACGGTACCACGGTTGTGGCTCCCATGGACGGCACGGTGGCTTTTGTCGGGTTTAAGGGCGGCTATGGCCGAACGGTCATCATCGATCATGGAGACGGTTTTTCCACCCTTTACGGCCATGCCTCTGAAACCATGGTAACAGAGGGTGAGGTGATCAAAAAAGGGCAGCCGGTTTCCAAGATCGGCCTTTCCGGAAGAAGCACCGGTCCCCACCTTCACTATGAAGTGCATATGGAGGGGCGCCCCGTGAACCCCCTGGCTTGGACCGAAAAACTTCAAGTGCAACGGTCTTAAGATCTCCGTGTAAACGAAGATGGTATAAAATTTCCAAACGCCGGTTTTAAAACCGGCGTTTTTTTTGCTTCGTTAAGACATTTTAACCGTTCTTTTCTACCTCTCTTGTAGTTTTCTCTTTCTTTGCGCATAATGATTCCGTCTACCTTTGTAAGGATTTTGTATGCAGAAGTCCCTTCCCTTCGAAAAAAGCTCCTCCCATCGGCATCTTTTCAATGCGG
This sequence comes from bacterium, assembly GCA_046346885.1. Lineage (GTDB taxonomy): Bacteria > UBA10199 > UBA10199 > JADFYH01 > JADFYH01 > JAXMHI01. The sequence continues at coordinate 104,629 of JAXMHI010000004.1, forward strand.
AAACTCCCATCAAAATTCTGTATGTGGACGACAACGAAGATCACCTGCTGCTTGTCAAAGAATGGCTTGAGAAAAGCCGTAAAACTCTTCAGGTAGTTTTGGAGCGCAACGGAGAGAAGGCGTTAGAAGAGCTCGAAAAGCATTCCTTCAACCTTATTTTGCTCGATTATCAATTGGCGGGGATCGACGGGTTGGAGGTGTTACGCCGCCTCAAACAAAGGGGGTTGCTTGCCCGATCGTCATGCTGACGGGGCAAGGGGATGAGCAGCTTGCGAAGCGATCAAGCTGGGAGCAAAGGATTATTTCAGCAAGGGCGCCGGTAATTTAGGAGATTTGGTCCGGATGATCGAAAAGCTGGTCGCTGATTAACTTTCCGAGGGGGTGGCGGGGGTTTCAAAATCCGGATCCCCAGGACGCACTTCCAAGGCATTTGCCGCGTCGTCGGAAAGTCCCTTCAAATGCTTTTCGTAGTCGCTTTTCTTCACGTCTCCCCGATGGATCGCCTTTTCCATGACACGAACGTCAAAGTTGTTTTCGCCGATTTTTGGCATATTGCACGAAGCGCCCAGCATTTTAAGTTTGAGTGCCCCTTTGTTACCCGCCGAAGCACCGACCCTTCAAAACTGGAAACTTTAATTTTAGGGTTTTTCGATTTCCATGACGATCTTGCCGTTTTTAAAGATCCTCAGATCGCCGGTGGACTCTGAAATAACGATGGCGATGGCATTTGTCAAGGCGGTGATTCCGGCGGCGGCAATGTGGCGGGAGCCCAGGCCGCGGGGGACGTCGTCTTCATCGTAGGCTGCTCCCAAATAACGGCCCGCTGTAATGAGGGTGCCGTCATCCCCGACGATGAAAGCCCCGTCCAAGGCGGCGAATTCGCGGATCGTCTCTTTCAGGCCGGGGTTCAGGATGTTCCGCTCCGATTCTTCGTAACCCTTGAAGGGGTTGATGATCATTTGTTTCGACAACTGCATCACCCGGTCTTGATCCCCCAAAACGAAAATCGTGCCGATCGGTTTTCCCTCCCGGCCCTTGTTGGCCAGTTCGACCGTCAGCGAGAGAAGATGCTCGAATACCTCGGGTTTCACCGTTTCAGAGAGCCCGGAAAGGTTTTTCGAGGTGATCAACTCCGCTTCCTTGCCGATCTCGATGAGCAGAATCGTATCGAGGAGCATCAGCTCCGTGGTGCCGAAGACGAAAACGACCCGGTCCCCGTCGGTGACGAGCTGTTGGGAGAGCGCCAGCGCCAGGCTTAGTTTGATGAGTCCCGTTCTGCCCAGGTTGATTTTGGGGATTGAAATGATCTTCTTGATGGTGCTCTCGAACTCGTCGAGTTCCTCCGGTTTTTGGGTGATGAGCACGATTTCGCAACCCTTCGGTAGTTTTTCCGGCAGGATCCATTCGTCAAGGGCGTCGATGAACAAGAAAATTACCTTCGCCTTGGTACTCTTGGCGATGTCGATTCCCGATTTGAGAATAGTCTTATTGATGATCTTCATGGGTTCTTTTATGTCGTTATAGGGATCGGGTTTTGAAAAGGGTTCGACGAGCGAACTCGTCTAAGGATACAGGCCCCGCGTAAGCATGGCCTTGGCGATGACGTCGATGCCGGCCATCAAGGCGGCCTGGCGCATGGTAACTTTTTTCTCCTCGGACATGCTCAGAACGTTATGGAAGGCCCGCTTCATGATTTCCCAAAGCCTTTCGTTGATTTCTTTCTCCGTCCAGAAGAAGTTTTGAAGGTCTTGCACCCATTCGAAATAAGAGACGGTAACTCCGCCCGCGTTGGCCAGAACGTCGGGAATGAGAAAACAATCCGGGTTGTTGTTTATGACTTTGTCGGCTTCCAAGGTGCAAGGACCGTTGGCGCCTTCGGCCAAAATACGGCATTTCAACTTTTTAGCGATTGCTTCGGTGATGGTTCCCTCGCAGGCGGCGGGGATGCAGACTTCGACGGGCAGGGTGAGGAGGTCTTCGTTCGAGAGCTCCTCTGCTTCCGGGTACCCCTTCAAGGTTTTGTTTTGGGACACGTATAGAGAGGCTGCTTCATATGAAATTCCTTTGGGATTATAGATTCCCACGTCCACATCGCTGACCGCCACCACCTTGCAGCCGATTTTCTCCAGCTTTTTGTGGGCGGATTGGCCCACGTTGCCGAACCCTTGAATGCAGACCCTCACTTTGTCGTCTAAATTCATCTCGATTTTTTTTGCCGCCTCGATAATCGTGTAGACCACGCCGCGGCCGGTCGCCTCTTTGCGGCCCAAGGATCCGCCGATGACGACGGGCTTACCCGTGACGATCTCGGGGATCGAGTACCCTTTCATTTGGCTGTAGGTATCCATGATCCAGGCCATGATCTGTTCGTTGGTTCCCATGTCGGGAGCGGGAATGTCGTGGTCCGGACCGATGAAGTTGATGATTTCCGAGGTGTAGCGCCTCGTCATCCGCTGAAGCTCGTTTCGGGAAAGGGGAGTGGGGTCGATTTGGATGCCTCCCTTGGCGCCTCCCAGGGGCAGGCCGACGAGGGCGCATTTCCAGGTCATCAACATGGCCAGGGCCGTTACTTCCCCCAAATTCACGTTCGGATGGAATCGGATTCCCCCTTTGCAAGGTCCCAAAACATCGTTATGCTGCACTCGGTAGCCGGGCACCACTTGCACTCTTCCGTCGTCTCGACGGAAGGGGACGGAGACGATGAGCGCTCGATCCGGCACTCTCAACCGATGAAAGATGTTGTTATCTAACGATAACTTCTCCGCCGCTTCTTCAAACTGCGCCTGCACTTGCTTGAAGAGCGGATTATCCCATTCGGCCGACAGTCTTTTCATAAAGGCTACTTAAATAAGTTAATGAATTGAAAGGACTTCTCGGTTATTATAAAAGGGTCCTATGAAAAAGCGAAAGGTTTTTTGGCCTTATTTCATCTTCTTTTTCCTTTTTTCCCTCGGGGCCCACGCCCAAGAAAGGAAAAACCCCTTTTCGGTGGAATGGGATGACTCCATTCAAAAGTTAAAACCCGGCCAAAATTATGAATTGAAGCTGAAATTTCACGTTCCCGAAGGCCATTATCTTTATCAGGATAAAACCGAGCTGAATTTCACGAACGAGGCCGATTTAAAACTGGTCAAAAAGACGCTTCCTCCCGCCAAAAGAAAGATCGATCCCTTTTTGAAAAAAGAGGTGGAGGTTTATCTTCATGATTTTGAAGTGACGGTCCTTTTTAAGGTTCCCGCTTCCATTTCCCTAGGCCGGAAGACCTTGGAAGGAGAAATCCGATATCAAGGTTGTTCCCAAGATTTTTGTTATCGCCCCGTGAAGGTGCCGCTGCTCGTGCCCCTCGATGTTGCCGTTCAAAAAGCGGCCGAGGAAAAACCGGCCCCAATCGCTAGCATTGAGGCGGCCCCGCCTTCTTCCGGAGGGAGCGCCTCTCCCGCCGCCCCCAAATCGATTTGGACGATCTTGAGCGAAGGCAAGGTGGAAGATCTTCTCACATACAATCCGGTTTTTCTCCTCTTTCTCGCTTTTCTCGCTGGTCTGCTGACTGACCTCACCCCTTGCGTTTTGCCGATCATTCCCCTCACCCTGGCGGTCGTGGGCGTTCAAAAAAAACGTAGTTTTTCGCATAACGCGGGCATTTCGTTAAGCTTGGTCTTCGGCATAGCGGTCACCTACACCTTGCTGGGGCTCGCTTCGGCGTTTTTGGGACTTAAGATCGGTTTTCTTTTCCAAAGCCGCTATTTTTTGGGTTTCCTCATTTTCTTTTTCATCTTTATGTCCCTTTCCATGCTGGGATTCGTCCGGTTGGAGCTGCCCCTCTCGGTCCGCAATTTTTTAGGCAGGGTGGGAGGAATGGGGTACCGGGGCGCTTTTCTCGCGGGTCTCACCATCGGCTTCATCGCCTCTCCCTGCGTAGGCCCTCTCGTGGGGCCGCTCTTGCTCTGGGTCGCGAAAGTTCAGGATTTATTTTGGGGAGCCCTTATTCTTTTGGTGTACGGGCTCGGTATGGGTACCCTTTTTTTCATCGGCGGAACCTTTTATTCCACACTCGGTTCCCGTTTGCGCGGGGGGAGGTATACGGAAGTGGTTAAAAAAGTATTGGCGATTTTCATCGTTCTTCCCGCGTTTTATTACGGCTACGTGCTTTATTCGCAGGCTTCCGGAAAAATCGTCCATCACGAAGGATGGGTCAGTTCCCTTCAAGAGGGCTTGGCGAGAGCGAAAGAGAACGGCAAGCCGGTTCTCATCGATTTTTATTCTGATTCCTGCCTTCCTTGCTTGGAGCTCGACAAAAAAACCTTCAATGCGCCGACGGTAAAAGAGGCCTTGCAGGATTTTGTTAAGATCAAGATCGATTGCACCTTGGAGAGTACCAACTGCAACGACGCGGTGGGGCGTTTCGAGGTGATCGGGTGGCCGACGGTTTTGTTTCTCAACAAAAATCAAGTGGTGCAGAAGGATTTAAGCATCGTCGGAGGATTCGTGGGGCCCGAGAAAATGCAGCAAATCCTCTCGGAAGTGAAGAAGAGGGGATAGGCACGTTTTATGAAAATCATCAGCGGCGAGGAAATTCTTCAATCGATTAAGTTGCCCGATTACAAGGGACGGCACGTTTTCACGGCCAAGTTGCGCCTGCTCATCTTCATCGTCTTCTGGGTGCTTTCCACCCTTTATTTCAAGGGAATTTGGAAGGCCTCGCCCTTTATCCCCATCGCCATCTCGCTCGCCTTTTTGCTGACCGGCATTTGTTACAACAACATCATGCGGGGCAGGGCTCTCGTCGCTTCCTTCATGCTCGAGCTCATGGCCGATCTTTTTTCCATCACGCTCGTCGCCTACATGACGGGAGGGGAGAAAAGCGAGTATTTCACGATCTACATCATCTATGCCGTGGCTGCGGGCACTTTTTACTCCAACACCGTCGCTTTCCTCGCGGCGACGCTTTCCGTTTTCTTTTACGGCACGCTGATCCTGCTCCTTTACACCGGCATTTTGGTGCCTTTTTTAAATATCCGGCGGAGCCGCATTTTCTTTTCGGGCAATTCCGCCGCACTCTTTTTCTTGAATCTCTCTTTTGATCATTTTTCTTCCCATCGTAGTGTACGCGGCGAAGATCGCCAATTATTTCTACGGATCAAAGAAAGGGCCTGGAAGACCGAAACAAGCAGTTGATCGCGCTGAACCGCATTTCGAGCACCATTAAGGGATTTCTTTCCATCGAAAAGGCGATCCGGCAGGTCCTCTCCGGCGTGATCGAAGGGTTGGGATACGACACTTGCTTGCTGGTCATTCCGTCGAAAAAAGAAAATTCCATCGAGTTCTACTCGCCGAAAGACAATTACACCACCCGCGAGATCGAGAAATTTTTAGGCATGCCCCTGTCTTCCTTGCATCTGCCCAAGGTCGAGGAGAACTTCGTCTTTCAGTCGATCAAACGAAACAAGATATTGTTCCGGCAAGACCTCTATGAGCTCGTGCGCGGCATTGAGCCTCCCATCAGTCGTGAGCTGGCGGGCACCATCCAACAGACTTTGGGTTTCAAGAAGTTCATCATTACCCCCCTGGTGGCGGAGAGAAGGGTCGTGGGCGCCTTGATCGGCGTGACGCGCAACGAATTCATCGACGAAACGGGCGTCGACGTTTTGGAAAACTTCGCCAACCAAGCCGCCCTCGCCATCGAAAGCGCTCAACTTTTCGAGGAGCTGCGGCAGAAGAACATCGATTTGGAACAAGCCAATAAAATCAAAGGCGAATTTTTGGCCATCATGAGCCATGAATTGCGAACGCCGCTCACGGCGGTGATCGGTTTTTCCGAATTGCTTTTGGAAGAGGTGGTGGGAGAGCTCAATGCCGAGCAAAAGGAGTATTTGAGGGAAGTGGTCGACAACAGCGAACACTTGCTGGGCCTCATCAACTCGATCCTCGATCTTTCCAAGGTGGAATCGGGCAAAATGGATTTAAACATTGAACCTTTCAACCTCGCCGAAGTGGTGCGCGAAGTGAAAGGGACGGTGCGTCCGTTGCTTAAGAAAAAGGGCCTTCAGTTCGAGGTGGATATGCCCGTGAAGCTTCCGGTCATGGAAGCCGACGAACGCAAAATTCGCCAGATTTTGCTCAACCTGCTCTCAAACGCCATCAAATTCACCCCCGAGGGGGGCAACATCAACCTTCAAGTGCGCCATTCCACCAATGGAAAGGGGTTGTGGGTGTATCCCGCCGTGAAGGACACGACCCCCTTTGAAGAGGGTTATTTCAAGATTTCCCTCGAAGATACGGGGATCGGGATGAAAGAGAAGGATTTAGAGGAAATTTTCGATCCTTTCCGCCAAGTAGATTCCTCCTATACCCGCAAATACCAGGGGACGGGCCTAGGGCTGGCCCTTACCAAGCAATTCGTGGAGATGCAGGGGGGGATGATTTGGGTGGAAAGCGAATATCAAAAGGGTTCCCGCTTCACCCTCATCTTGCCCGCCAAGGTGGTTTCCCACGTGGAGCGGGAGCTTACCGTGATCGATAAAGACATCACCAAAGAAATGAAGGCTTAAAAACGAAGATGGCCGCCCACCTACCCAAAGAAGAACGCAAACGACAGCTCTTAGACGCCGCCCTCAAGCGTTTCGGGGAAAAGGGTTACCACGCGACCCAAGTTTCCGACATCATCGACGAGGCGAAGGTGGCCCGCGGTACTTTTTATCTGTATTTCAAAAGCAAACGGGAGATCTTCGACCAGGTGATGACCGAGCTTTTCGACTTGGTCCATTCGCAAATCCGCAGCTTGCCTAGAAATGCCGTCGATCAAATTCCCTCCCAAATCATGGGCAATATCCGGCGCATCACGCGCCTGCTCCGCGAGAAACCCGTTCTTGCCCAGCTACTCATGAACGAGGCGGTGGGGCTCGATACGGAGCAGGATGCCCGTCTGCGCCAATTCTACGACCAAATTTTGGATTACATCCGCCGCGGTTTGAAGCAAGGGCAAGAAATGGGCTTCGTGCGCGAAGGAAACGTCCGCGTGCTCGCCATTTGCTTGCTCGGTTGCGTGAAAGAGGTGTTCTATCAATCCTTCCTGGGCACGGAAAAAGCCGCCGAAGATGAGATCGTCAAGGAGATTTATCAGATTGTGGTCGGAGCGGTGGCCCATCCTTTCCTCAGGCCTGAGTTGGAAAAGCAGGGGAGTTTGCTTCAGGTCTCTTCCGCCTTGTAAGAACAATGAACGGGAATCAAAAAGAATACGGGCAAATTCAGGGATACTTCCACCCCGAACCTAAACTTGGGAAAAAATAATCGTACTTCATCGCGATGACCTCCAATGGAATAGGGAATTACTCCATTCAAAAAGCCATGGTTAGGAAGCATCACGGTGACATCGCCAGGTTGCCACTCAGAAAGAAAAAAAGATCCGTCAGCCAAAAAGGATCACCCGGGGAAACCGCTTGATGTCCTTGAGTGGAGGCATCGGCTAGTTTCGGAAGACAGAGCAGCGCCAAGACGGTGGCCGTCTTCAACGCGGCGAGCGCGATTTGCCGTGTGGATTCGGAGGCGTTGAGATTTTTCGCCACTTTTTTAAGGACTTATAGGTATTTATATCGAGCGAGAACCGCCAATTCCTTGGCCGGAGTATTGGGGTTTCCCGCCACCCCTGCGCGAACTCCCATGATCGGATCTCGCGCCAATGTTTCCAATGCGGAGACGGAGCCTTTTGATGGTTGGCCACCTGCATTCGATCGGTAAAAGATTTGCTTTGGGTAAGTATTTCCAGGGCGCTGCTTGAGACATGAGGGTGATGGAGAAATTTCAGCCTGACCTCGGGATTCTCGTCGAATGCCAGCGTTTCCAATAAGACCGCAGGGGAGTTAGGGTTATCCGCCACTGCCTTTCGAACTTCGCTTTCCGCATCTTGAGCAAGCTTTTCGAGTACCGCGACCGGGGCTTTGGAGTGAGCCGCCACCTTCTTTCGAACGCCCTCGAAGGAGTCCTCCGCGAGGGCCTCTAATAATTCGACCGGAGTATTGGAATTCTCCGCCACTTTACCTCGAACCCACACATCCTCGTCTTCGGACAAGATGCGCAACGACTCGACCGGGGAGAGTCTATTTTGAGCGGCCGCCATCCGCACGCCTGGGGTTTTATCCCGTGCGAGGCTTGCCAATACGGAAGGGGTCGGAGCGCGAAGCGCGACAAAGACTCGCACTTCGGAATTGGGGTGAGCCGCCATTTCCTCCAGCATGCCGGTCGGCATGTCGCCCGTTCCGAGGATGGACTTCACCAACATCGGCGTGTAAAAAGACGTATTTTCCATTCTTAGCAATTCGATGGCCGGATTCGACACGAATGCACGGGGAAAGCGCTCGCCCAATTTCGTTAGAACATCGATGGGGGTATTGGGATTTGTGGCCACCACACGTTGTACCGCTTCTCGATGATGCTCGGCTAACTTTTTGAGTCGTTCTTGAGAGGTCGTTGGGTCTTGGGCCTCTTGAAGCGCGGATTTATTCTTTGGCCCTCCCGATCCCAGTCCTCCGGCCCCCATCATCATCCAGAGAGGAGAGAAGAAAGGATTGCGGGCGATCTCTAAAGCCGCTTTTCGGTCCACTGCTTCATCCGAGACAGGGTGTTTGATTAGATCGCTCCCGCTATGTAACGCGTGGGGGGGGAAATCCAAACCTCGTTCCAATGCGACTAACCTTTCTCCCGTCATCTGATGGGCGAGCGAGGTGCCCACCCCCAATTGAAGATTCGAAAGTTCAGCGTGCACGAATTGGTCGGCTAAAGTTCCTTCGGGTTTTTCTCCGAACCCCACGCCATGGGCGACATGGCGGCCCGTTACCATGCCTAAATCTTGAAGCGCGTGTTGAGCGAGGAGATTTTGTCCCTCCGCCAGCTTCCCGAAACCCTTCAAGGTGCCGAAGTTGACGAAGGACGAAAGCCAAGCGTCTTTGATTCCTCCCTTGCCGTGCCAGCTAAAAAGGTTCGGGTTTCCTTTTGATTCTTCGGTGAAAGAGACGAGGCCGCGCCGGCTCCCTTCGAAAACGGTGACTTCCACGGCAAGTCCGCCCACGGCGGAAGCGGCCTGAACGAGCGGAAATAAGCGGGAGGCGGCGGAACCTAAGCCCCTTTCAGCTCCGGCAATGAGACCGATTTTGCCGAGACGAAAGGCAACCCCTCCGGCCATCATGGAGGCAAGCGACTTCCAGTCGGTTGCTTCCTGAACGAAGCGGCTTATCATGCCGTCGACTTGCTTTTGGGCGGAGGTGAACTCGGGAGAAGATTGAGAATAATGCACGCAAGAACGCGTGAGGACGTTTTCGTCGTTTTCTCGTAAATCCTGCGAATGGGAGTGGGGCAATAGAAAAAAAGTGGACTTCGTCCCCATGGGGGAGTCCTCCGCGTTTTCTCTTAATGCCGAGAACCGATCTAACTTATCGGAATGAAAAAAGAAAAGTTGTTTTTAAAATAGAGTTTTTCTGCAAAAGGACGGGCCACGTTTGCTCAATGAAAAAGGCGTCCCGAAGGACGCCTTTTTCGCAGATTCACTGAAGCAATCAGAGAGGAAATTTAAGCCACTTCAAAAAGCAAGTTGGCCGCCGTTCCCGCCACCACGTGGGGGCTGTAGTGGGTGGCCACTTTCAGGGTTTTCTTGTGGTCTAAGGTCTTCTTCACCGTGTCGACCGTGAGCTTTTTCTCGGCGAGAAGGTCTGCGTATTCCTTCTCCGCGACCCGCTTCGCCTTGAAGAGCATCATCTGGATGCGGCTATAGACGTTCACCGCGCCGTCACCCGTCGTTTCGATGGGCAAGAAGATGGCGTCGGGATAACGCTCGGTGATGATGCTCTGCACGCCGTCGGAGACGCCGGAAGAGGGCATACAGCCGAAGGGCTTCACCGAAATCACCATGTGGGCCTTCTTATGGGTGACGGTTTGGATGAGCTTGCCGACCTCCATGTGGCCTTCGCCGCCGCGCAGTTCCGTGTTGTAATGCTCCGCAGCGACGCGGGCGTTTTCTTCCATGTCGGGTAGTTTGTAGTTTTTCAGGCCCAAGAGGCCGCCGAAGATCTTAAAGGTTAAGCGGATGGCTTTCTCAGCCACCCAAAGAGTCATGAATTTCTTGGTTACTTCCGTGGTCTTTAAGCCTTTTCTGGCTTCCATGTCCGCGTGTTTCAGCCTCATGCGGTTGCGCGTGTCCACGCGGGCCTGCCACACGTTGTAGAGGATCCAGCCGGCAATCAATTGAATGTCGACCTCCGCGCCTTCTTGCTCCAAGAAGCGTTGCAGGCGGTAGTTGCCGTCACCTTCCGTCGTCATCGCCCAGAATTCACCGATGATGCACACTTTCGGTTTCACCATCGTGCGGTCCACTTCGACTTTTTGGAGGATTTTGCGCGATTTCCAAAGAGCCTTCAGCAGCGATTTTTTGGTCGACAAGGCTTCCATGATGGTTTGGCGGCATTCGTCGATCGCCTTATCCGTCGCCCCCTTTTCAACTTCATAGGGACGAATGCGGTAGCCGATGGCGTTCAAGGCGTCTCCGGTGAAGATCGCTTTCGCCAGGGTTAAGAAGAAGTCGCGATCCATGCGCAGGCCGGTTTCTTTTCCCGTAGCTTGGTGCATTCCGCCGTTCGGTTCAAAAAGCATGACCCGGAAGCCTTCAAAACCGGCATCGTTCAAGGCCTTGCGATATTCGGTGACGTACATCCCGAAGCGGCAAGGGCCGCAGGCGCCTGCGGTTAAAAAGACGTGCTTGTTGATGATGTCTTCGGTGCTCATCCCTTCTTTATCGCGAAGGTGGATGAGATATTTCACGAGGTTTCCCACGGTGAAATAGGTGGGATTGCATTGGCCGCGATTGCCGTATTCTTTAATGCGTTCAAGGCATCCACGTCCGGGCAATCAAGCGCCTTGATGCTGTAGCCGAGGCCCGCGAGACCCGCCTTGACGAAAAGGTCAAGGGCCATGGTGAGGCCAGTGAGACTAAAATCGTCGTGTGGGCCTGCTGATCCGCGTAAAACTCGCGGTTGATGGTATCTTTCCATTGTTCAGAGCGGGACTTTACGCCGAGCCGCTTTTCTTCTTCTTCGAAACGGCCAATTCGGCCTCCAAGGCCGGAAGGGGGATGGATGAGGCTTTTTCGTTAGACGGCTTTAGCATAAGCGTCCTCCTTTTGGATGGTATTCATGGGCTGGAACGAGGGGAGTTCGATGGAGCTGCTCGCTTCCGGAGCCGGCCTCCATTTGGCTTCCAATTCGGCCCGTTTTGCAGCCATGCGTTTTTTCAATTCTTCTTTCCTCGATTTTTGGTCTTCCAAAAATTCTTCGTGGAGCGAGAGGGAGTGCGCGTAGGTTCTCACCCGAATGCGGATGGATCCCCCCGGCTTGTTCGCGTCGATGTCGTGCAGGGCGGAGTAGGGGGTTCCGCTCGTCGAGATGATCTTATCGATGATCCCGTAAGTGGGAGCGTCATGACCGCACTTGAAGCTGGAGAGGTCGAGCACCGCCACGTTGGGGTGGTGGGCGGCGAACTTGGCGGCCCAAACCTTTACCGAGCTGTTCGCGCTGTAGTTTTCGGGCCACACGTCCGTGATGTCGAAGGGGGAGGAGATTCGGCCGTCCTCCAAATCTTTTTTGAAAAGAGATTGGAGGTATTCCATATCCTTTGGGATCGAGCGCATGGAGAGGACGGGATAACCCAATACCTGGAACTCATCGAGCACGCTGTGGTTCAAACCCGGATCGATGTGGTAAGGGCGACCCAAAAGGAGAAGGCACATTTTATTTTCCTTCTCCGCCCAATCGAGAATTTCGCGGCCCTTCTTCTGCAAGTTCATGTCGAAGGTTTCCAGCGCCTTCCAACCTTGATCGACGGCCCAGTCGCTTTCGTCTTCGGTGATGTCGAGGATCTTCTCGAAGGTCTCGAACATCTGTTTTTTGAACAGAGTAGGCTCATTCAAGGTCACCGCCGGGTCGATGTAGTGGATGCCGCGTTCCTTGAAGAAATCATTTTCCTTTGTGAACGCAGCCTTCATCACTTCGGGCGTTCCCGCCACGATGGGGCAAGAGGCCGTGTCGACCACCTTATCCAAGAAAGAGGGCACGTGGGTGATGATGGGGAAAAAGATATAGTTCAGCGGCTTTTCCGGTTTGTGCTTATGGAACAAAAGATGGTGGATGTGCGCCTGGGCTACCTTGGAAGGGTAGCAGGGATCGATGGAGCCATATTTGCCGCCCTCCACCCACATTTCTTCCGAGGTGAAATCGGAGAAGACGACATTGTTGGTGGGAATGCCTAAGGTCTCGAAATACATCCTCCAAATCGGAGCGGTATTATAGATGTTGAGAACTCGAGGAATGCCGATCCGAAGATTCTTCCTTTTCTCCAAGGCCTCCGCGCTGCTTCGCTTGAAGCCCCTTTTGTAAGGCACGCGTTTGACGTTTCCGAAGAGGGTTTTCTTCACCATGATGTCGTCATATTCGCTGCCGTTTTCGGGAAGAGGAGTCGAGGGGTAAGAATTGAAGGCCACATGCGCCTCGTAATCGACGAGGTTCGGATATTTTTTCTTCAGTTCATTTCGCTTCTTGGCCAATTCCAGCATCGCTTCTTTCGATTCGACCGTTCCCTTTTCGCAGCTGAAGCCCGAAATGTAGCGGCTGGTGGAGCCTTCCGGCGTCACCGTGTCGATGAAAGTGCGGCTGCAATTGTTGGGGCAGAAATTGCACTTGGTGCTTTCGTCATTTTTCGAGGTAAATTTCAGGTTAATGGAGGCTTCCAAGCCGATATAAGTGGAATAGCCCCGACGTTGCACCACGCGGCGAGTTTCCATCGCCGCCCCGATGGCGCCCGCTTCACCCGTGTGGGGATGGACGAAGACCTCGGCGTTGGGGACGCGTTCTTTAATGTAATCCACCTGGGCTTTCACGGCGGCGAGGTTATATTGGGTGCCGCCCTGAAGGACGAACTTGCGGCCCAATTCCGCCATGCGGGGAATTTGGACGACGTATTGCCACACGTTTTTGGGAAGCACTTGTGCAAGCCCTGCCAGCAATTCTTCTTTCGAATAACCTTCTTTTTGGAAATTCACGCGGTCACTATCTAAAAACACCGCGCATCCGTAAGAGAACTTGGGGGCCAACCCAGCGCCAAAAGCCACGTCGGCATAGTCTTGAACCTTCACGCCGAACTGATCCGCCATGGCCTGAAGGAGCATGCCGTTGCCGGCGGAGCATTGGTTGGAGAGGCGGAAGTTCTTGATGTCTCCGTTCTGCATGAAAAGAACTTTAATATCCTGACCGCCGATGTCGCAGATTACATCCACATCGCCGAAGAAATGCACGGCGCTCATCATATGGGCGACCGTTTCCACGATGTTCACGTCGGATTTCACCGAAGACTCGAGCACGTCCGCCGCGTAACCGGTGGCGCCGAAGCCCAACACTTCTAAGGTGCAGTTTTGCGAAGTGACGTAATCGCTCATCTGCTTTAAAATCTCTTTGGTGTCTTGAATCGGGTTTCCTTTAGAGAGTTGATAGGCCTTCAGGATGATTTCGCCTTCTTCATCCACGAGCACGGCCTTGGAGGAGGTGGAACCGCCGTCCAATCCGATAAATCCTTTCACGACGCTACCGGCTTCAAAAACTTTCGGCTGAAATTTCGGGATGGAGTATTCTTGCCGGAACACTTCCAACTCTTCCGGCGTTTTGATGAGAGGCCCCGCGGCTTTCGCGCCCAGTTGGGCCTTGCGCCCGTGGGTGATGAATTCTTTTAATTTATCGAGCCCCTGATAACGCCCGATCTCGGCCGCTTCATAGGTACCGTAGATGACCGCCCCGTACGCCGCGTAATATTGGGCGTTCTCGGGCACGAAGATGAGTTCTTCGATGGGCACGTCTTTCGGATACTTGTAGTTTCTTTCGTTCCAGGTTTCAGGAATTCGCTTTCTCCAGCATTGCTGTAAGAAGGGGAGGTAAGTATTGGGTCCGCCAAGTAAAAGTACTCGGTGACGAAGGGTGTTTCCCCGGGTCAAAACTGAGAGATTCTGCATGACGATGGCGTCGGCCAAGGAACACAAAATTTCATTGGAAGGAATGCCGGATTTCACCAAGTTGACGATATCCGTCTCCGCGAACACGCCGCATTTGGCGGCCACGTGATGAAGTTTCGAGCCGTCGAAAGGGATGTTCCCCAAAAGATTCGATTCCACCCCTACCTTGATCACGCACTTATCGATGGTGGCGCCGGTACCCGAAGCGCACTTATCGTTCATCGACGTAATCGCCTGTTTCTGGCCCGTCTCTTCGTTTTCTTTATAGATGATGATTTTGGCGTCTTGTCCGCCCAACTCCACGACCGAACCGACGTCCGGATGAAGTTTCTCGACGGCCATGGTGACCGCGTTCACTTCCTGCACGAATTTGGCTTGAAGGGGTTCCGCCAGGGGGCCCGCGCCGGAACCGGTAACGAACATTCGGATGTTTTCCATCGGCACGTCTTGAAACTCTTGGCCGATGCGCACCAAGAACTCCATCACCTTTTCGGGTTGGCGGGTTTCGTGGCGTTGATAATCGCTCCAGAGGATCTGCAGGTTGGAAGGATCGACGACGACCGCTTTCACGGTGGTAGAGCCCACGTCCATTCCGATCATCAGTTCTTTCGGCATGATTACCTCTTTATTGTTTTTTGAGACTTTCCGAAATGACATGTCAGTTTATTTTGAGTCAAAAAAAGAGAGCGGAGCGAAACTGTACTGACGTGTCAGTTTAGTGGCGTAAAATGAAGGAAAAAGCAATCCGAGTCAATTGATTTTTTTGAGTTATTTAAATTTTAAAGAGACACAACTTCGAGGTGGACAAATGGCGATGAAATCAATAAAGGGACATATCAACTATGGCACATTCTCAAGCTCTCATTCAGTTCCGACTCCGGCAAAATCGGCTCATCGAAACCTTAGATCACCTTTCCCAGTCCATCGATAAATTTTACGAGCAGATGGCGGCCAGCGGCTCTCCCCGCCTGGAAAAGGTCCAAAAACAATTGCTCAAGTTCGAAGAACGTTTAAATCAAGAGATCGAGCATTTTTCTTCCCTCATCGAAAATTCCGCCTTGGGCCAACTCGAAGTGAGGGCGCACTTGGAAAAAGTTTCCGCTCAAGTGGAGGCCTTGGCGCAAAACCTGTTTCATAAATATCGCGAATTTAGTTTTGAAGAGTGGAAAAGCTCGCTGCCCAATCTCTCCCAAGAAGTCGCCCAAGTCCGCGACGAACTTCGCAACATCGACATGAAAGGCGCCTTAAGCCACGTGGCCGACTCGGTGCTGCTCGACTCTTTCGACAACCTGGGCGAGCACGAGGCCATCCAGTGGCCCCGCAAGATCTGGCACGCCCTGGCTTCTCTCGGCATCGTTTGGGTTTATTTGTTTTCGCGCGGGACGATGACCGCGAAGATGACCGTGTTCGGTTGCTTCACCTTTTACGCCACGATCTGCGATTCGCTTCGCATGATTTCTCCGCGCTTCAATACGCTCGTCATGCGCGATTTGAAGAAGTTCATGCGCAAGCGCGAGGCGACCCGGCTCAATTCGATGACGTTTTACGCGCTCTCGACGTTTTTCGTTTGCCTGCTTTACCCGAAAGGCCCCGCCATTCTCTCGATTTTGTTTTTGGGGTTGGGCGATACGGCCGCTTCGCTGGTGGGGATCAAATGGGGAAGGCATAAGATTTTCGGAAGGCGTTATAGCATGGAAGGGAGCCTGGCCTTCTTCGCCACTTGCTTCTTGTTGACCTTCCTCTATCCGCTTCTCGTCCCTGCGTTCTCCGGCAACATTTGGGTCTTGGCCTTTTTTGGGGGGCTCATCGGCATGACTTCCGAGTGGGCTTCTTACCGGTTGGACGACAACCTCGTCATTCCGCTTTATTCGGCGACGCTTCTGACGTTGGCGACGAAGATTTTTTGATCCTCAAACCACCCGCAGGAAAAAACACTTCAAATAATTCGATTCGGGAAAGTTCATTAAAACCGGGTGATCCGCCGCTTGGTGTCCGATGCCGATGATCTGAACCGTGCGCCTGGCGTCGTGGGCCGCTTCGCGGATCACCTCGAAAAATTCCGCTTCCGAGAGGTGGTGGCTGCACGAAGAGGTGATGAGCAGGCCGCCCGCATCTAAAAGACGCAGGGCGCGCAGATTGATTTCCTTATAACCTTTCAAAGCCTGGGCAAGTTGGCTCCTTGTTTTCACAAAGGCGGGAGGGTCGAGATTGATCAGGTCGAAACGCTCTTTGCGTTGATCCACTTCCTTCAGATAATCGAAGGCGTTCACTTCTAAGACGGAGAGATTTTGGATGCCGTTCAATGCCGCGTTGCTTTTGATCTGTTCGCAGGCCGGGCCGCTTTGGTCGAGTGCGGTGACTTCTTCCGCTCCTCGGGCCATGGGGCAGGAGAACCAGCCTTGATACGCGAAGGCGTCCAATGCCTTCTTTTTTCCGCGTGACAGCTCTCCCGCCTTCAAGCGGTTGTCCCGCTGGTCGAGAAAAGCGCCGGTTTTTTGCCCTTCCAACAAGTCCACTTCGTATTGAAGGGAGCCTTCTGTGATGGTCCGCCGAGTGGAAGACTCTCCGAAGATTACCTGCGAGCAGAGGGGAAGCTCTTCGAGCTTGCGGACCGTGACGTCGTTGCGTTCCACCACCAGTTCAGGCTGAAACTCCTCTTGAAGAAGGGCGAGCAAAATTTCCCGTTGCGTTTCCAAGCCCGCGCTCAGCATTTGAAAGGAAAAAGCGGCGCCGTAACGATCAAGGACGAAGGAGGGGATGCCGTCCGATTCGCCGAAGACCACGCGGTAGGCGTCGGAGGGGAGGGAGAGCGATCGCCGAAACGAATCCGCCGCGAGCAGTCTTTTCCTCCAAAATTCCTTGTCGATGGTTTCGTCGCGGGTCGTGAAGCATCGCAGCGCGATTTGGGAGCGTGGGCTATAGAGGGCTTTGCTTAAGAATTTCCCGCGGGAGTCATGAACGGAAACGACGCCGGCATCCATTTCCGGCTTGCCGTCTAAATCCGAGCGAAAAACCCAGGGATGCCCGTTTAAAACCCTTCTTTTTCCTTTTTCAGTGACCTGAATTTTCATTTCCGCTTTCGGGGCCGCTTCCATGGATGAGTTCCAGAACGGGTGTTTTTTGATTCAAGATTTCCACGGCTTTCTCGCGCTCTTCCTCGCGCACTTGAATCTTCACCCCGCCCACCAAGTTGGAGAGGAGCCAGTTGATGCCTACGATATTCTCGTCGGCGATGAAGACTTCGATGCCTTCCGACTCGAGCTTGCCCTTGGCCAAATAGGCCTCGAAAGGGCGGCTGAAGGTGGCGATGGTGACGAAGGGGGCGCTCATGGTTTTCATTCTCTCCCATCTTTGTTAGCATGATGGGAAGAGAAAATGAAGAAGGGAGTGCTTTTAAGCCCTTATGTCATTTTTAGAGACCATCGCCCGCAAGAGGCACGGGGAAGCGCTTACGCCGACTTCCTTGGCTTCTTTTGTCCACGCCTTTTCCCAGGGGCACGTCCCCGATTATCAAATGTCCGCCTTTTTGATGGCCGTGTGCCACCGGGGTTTGAATGAGGGCGAGCTTTTCGCCTTCACCCAGGCCATGATCGATTCGGGCAAGCGTTTCGATTTAAGTGATATCGCCGGGCCGAAAATCGACAAACATTCCACCGGCGGGGTGGGGGATAAGACAAGCCTCATCCTCGCCCCCTTGGCCGCTTGTTTGGGGCTCAAGGTGCCCATGATGGCCGGTCGTTCTTTGGGTTTTACGGGGGGGACGATTGATAAGTTGGAATCCATCCCCGGTTTTCGCACCGACCCGACATTGGGAGAGGCGAAGGCGATTTTGAAGAAGGTTGGCTGCGTCGTGATGGCCCAGAGCGACGAGATTGCCCCGGCCGACAAGAAACTCTATGCACTGCGCGACGTGACGGCGACGGTGGAAAGCATCCCCCTTATCGCCTCGAGCATCTTAAGTAAGAAAGGCGCTTCCGGCATCGAAGGGATCGTCTTCGACGTGAAATTCGGCGACGGGGCCTTCCTCTCGAAAAGAAAGGATGCCCTCCGTTTGGCCCAAACTTTAGTAAAGCTCGCGAAGCGGTTGGGTCTCAATTGCCAGGCCCTTTTAAGTTCGATGGAAGAACCTTTGGGTTTTGCCGTGGGAAACTCCCTCGAAGTGTTGGAGGCGCTGGAAGTGTTGAAAGGACGTGGACCGGAAGATTTGCGGCATTTAACGCTTACTCTTGCCGGCGCGATGTTGAAATTGGGCAAGAAGGCCGCTTCCCTAGAAGAAGGAATGAAGAAGGCGGCGCTCGCCTTGAAAAGCGGGGAGGCCTTGAAAAAGTTCCGCGAATGGATCGAAGCCCAAGGGGGAGAAGGGGAGATCGTGGAGAAACCCCACTTGCTCCCTCAAGCGGCTAAGCACGTGACCTTCATCAGCCCGGCTTCCGGTTATTTGAAAAGAATCCGCACGCGGTTGCTGGGGGAACTCCTGAGAAAGATAGGCGCGGGCAGGCTGAATTTGGGTGACCGAGTCGATCCGGCGGTGGGTTTCGTTTTGTATAAAAAAGTGGGAGGGGAGATCTCGAAGGGCGAGAGCTTGGGCACTTTGCACCTAAACGCGTCTCTTCCATCCGACGTGCGGGAAGAAGATTTCCAAAACCTCTTTGAAATTTCTCGCCGCCCCGTTCGTCCTCTTCCGCTTTTGGGAAATAGGGTCGGCGCTTCCCCTTGAAACATCATACGAGATTGACTCTGTGCCGATTCCCTGTATTTTATCCGCATGTCTCCATCCCTTTATGACCGCCTTCAAGAAGCGAAAGACTTCTTAAAAAACCGCCTTCTTTATCAACCCCAGATCGCCGTCGTGTTCGGTTCCGGTTTGGCCGATGCGTTCTTGGCGAAAATGGAACAGCGCCAAACCATTCGCTTCGAGGAAATCCCCCATTTCAAGAAATCCACCGTTCCGGGCCACGGCGGCGCCCTGCATTGCGGCGTCGTGCGCGATTATCCCGTTCTCGTTTCGGAAGGGCGCATTCATTATTACGAAGGTTATACGATGCGCGAAGTGGTGTTTCCCGTGCGCACCTATGCTTCCCTAGGGTTGGAATCCATTCTCCTCACCAACGCCGCCGGCGGCTTAAACCCGCTTTATAAGGCGGGAGATTTCATGGTCGTGAAAGACCACATCAACCTTACCGGCAGAAACCCCTTGAGAGGCCCCAATGACGAGCGCTTGGGGCCCCGTTTTCCCGACATGACCGAGGCTTATGCCCCCTCGTTGATTAAAAAACTTACCGAGGCGGCCAAGCGGGCGAAGATCGCCGTGAAGAAGGGAGTGTACGTGGGGATTATGGGCCCCGCATACGAAACTCCCGCGGAGATCGCCATGTACCGCAAGCTGGGCGGCGACGCGATCGGGATGTCCACCGTGCCCGAGGTGATCGCCGCGAGGCACATGGGCCTTAAAGTGGCCGTGATTTCGTGCATCACCAACGCGCTCACTTCAAAAAATCTCTCGCCCCTGTCCCACGAGAGTGTGGTGGAGGAGGCGAAAAAAAATCAAGATAGGCTCGCCTGTCTTTTGGAAGAATATTTGTGCGATCCCCGTTAATTCTCGCCACCCGCGCCTCCGCCTTGGCCTTGGTCCAGGCGAATTTGGTCAAGAGCCAGCTGGAAAGCCGCTGGCCGGGCTTAGACGTGCGCCTACAAAAAATCACCACTTCCGGCGACGCCATTCTCGACCGCCCTCTGAGGTCCGTGGGAGGGAAAGGGCTTTTCGTGAAGGAGATTGAAGAAGCTCTCCTTCAAAAACGGGCGGATTTCGCCGTTCACAGCATGAAGGACGTGCCGGCGGATTTGCCCGAGGGGCTTAAGATTGGTGTCCTCCTGAAGCGTGAAGATTCCGCGGATGTGCTCCTCTCCCGAAAATATGCCTCTTTGAAAACCCTTCCCGCCGGTGCGGTGGTGGGGACCACGTCGCTTCGAAGGAAAATCCAGCTTTTAAAACTTCGCCCCGATCTCAAGGTGCAAGACCTGCGCGGTAATGTGGACACCCGCATCCGCAAGATGGAAGAGGGTGCCTACGATGCGATCATTCTCGCCTGGGCGGGACTGAAACGCCTCGGTCGCGACTGCGAAGTGACGGAAGTGCTCCCTTTCATCGGTGCGCCCGGCCAAGGGGCGATCGGCATCGAATACCGGGCGGAAGACGCCGAGCTCGAAAATTTTCTGAAAGTTCTCCATGACGAAGAAACCGCCCGTCGCGTCTTGGCGGAAAGAATCATTCTGAAAAATTTAGAAGGCGGCTGCGAATTGCCCTTGGGAGCCCAGGCTTTTTATGAGGAAGGAAAGCTTCATTTGAAGGCCTTTCTCGCAAATCCTTCCGGTACCGTATTTTTGGAAGACGAGGTCTCGGGAGATCCCGCTTTAGCCGAAGAGTTGGGCGAGAAGCTCACCCAGCTGCTGATGGCCGGGGGGGCGGAAAAGGTTCTTGAGGAAATTAGAAAGATTAAAAAATAAGAAGATTTGTCATCCTTCGCTTTGCTCAGGATGACTGCGGTTTTCAGTGAATGAGCGCTAAATACGGAAAAGTTTACCTCGTCGGCGCCGGCCCCGGCGACCCCGGCCTGCTGACCCTGAAGGGCTTCGATCTTCTCTCGAAGGCCCAAGTGATTTTTTACGACAACCTCGTCAATCCTGAGCTTCTTCGCCATGCCCCGAACTCAACTCGTCGCGTTTACGTAGGGAAAAGAGGAGAGGGTTCGAGCGCCGACCAGGCGGAGATCGAAGATCAAATCGTGAAGGCGGCCCGCGCCGGTAAAATCGTCGTTCGCCTGAAAGGGGGAGACCCTTTCATTTTCGGCCGGGGTGGGGAAGAGGCGGAACGCCTCGCGAAGGAAAAAATCCCGTTCGAAATTGTCCCCGGCGTCACTTCCGCCGTGGCGGCTCCCGCCTATGCGGGTATCCCGCTTACCCACCGAGACTTTACCCAGACGGTAGCGTTTGTTACCGGGCATCGCCGGGAGAATCAGGATACGGGAGAAACATTGGATTGGGGGGCCTTAGCGAAGATGGGCACCCTCGTGTTCGTGATGGGGGTGAAGACGCTCCGTCAAAACATGGAAGCGCTTATTCAAGCGGGACGCGACCCTAAAACCCCCGTCGCGATCATTCGCTGGGGCACTTATCCCCGTCAAAAAACATTCGTGGGGACGATTTCCGATGTCGCCGATACGGTTGATGCTTTGAAGCTCATGCCCCCCGCCGTAATCGTAGTGGGAGAGATCGTGGGGCTTCGGGAAAACATCCGTTGGTTCGAGTCCCGCCCGCTTTTCGGGAAAAGGATTTTAGTGACGCGCGCCCGTGCCCAGGCAAGCGAGTTCTCAAAGCGCCTAAGGGTGATCGGCGCGGAAGTGATTGAGATTCCCACGATCGAAATCGTGCCTCCCCGATCTTTGAAGCCTCTCGATCAAGCACTTTCCCGTCTCAAGAAATACGAATGGGTTTTGTTCACGAGCGTCAACGGCGTTCATGCCTTTTTCAAGCGCTTGATTGCTTTGGGAAGAGATGTGCGGGAGCTCGCGAGTTGCCGTTTGGGGGCCGTCGGGGAAGCGACCGCGAAAGCGTTGCAGGAATATTCGCTGAAGGCGGATGCGATTCCCGACGCTTTCACGGGAAAAGCACTGGCGAAATATTTTTCGAAAAATGCCGTGCGCGGAAAAAAGATTTTAATCCCCCGTGCCCAAGAGGGGGCGGAGGAGTGGGTGGAAAACCTTCGAAAAAAGGGTGCCCGGGTGGAAGTGGTGACCGCCTATGAAAACCGCCTGCCCCGCGATTCGAAGAAAAGAGTGGAAGACTTAAGCCAAAAAACTCCACCCGACTTGGCGATTTTCGCTTCTTCTTCCGCCGTTCGAAATTTCAGCCGTTT
The DNA here is from genome assembly GCA_046346885.1 of bacterium. Lineage (GTDB taxonomy): Bacteria > UBA10199 > UBA10199 > JADFYH01 > JADFYH01 > JAXMHI01. The sequence goes on from JAXMHI010000004.1 coordinate 126,576, forward strand.
GCTTCCCTTAAGCCAAAAGGCCGTTTTTTTGGCGATTCCCGCCTTATGCATCGGCTCGATGACGGAAAAGAGCGCCCGTGATTTAGGGTTTCAAGCCGTCTTAAAAGCGAAGCAGGCGACCCTCGAAAGTTTGATCCAAGCTACCCTCCGTTTCTTCTCTTAAGACATGCTTTGTTTTGCAAATCCTTCCTTTTTTCAAAAAATCCCCACTTTTTGATCGATTCCAATATTTCAAAAAATGCAAAAATAGACCCCATTGTAGGTAGGGTGTTATAAAAAACCATTTAATATCATTGTGTTGTGAAATTTAAAAGTTAGGCATGGCCCTTGCTTTTATCTAGTAGCGTGTCTCGCAAAACAGGAAAGTAAAGGGGCACAATTTTAGGAGATGATATGAATACCCAAGTGAATGTGATTCAAAATATTCAATCGAAAGAAGGGATCAGCGAAGTAGTTTGCGATCCTCGTCACTTGGGTCAGCGCGTAGTGTTGAAAAATACCTTATTTACGGAACCTGCCCCCGAAGCCCCCGCGGTGGAACCCAAGAAAGCGGTTTTCATGGCCCAGGCGACTTCCAGTTCCGGCCTTTTCGGCGCCTCGAAAGCCGACCAGTTGAAACAAATGCTGGAAAGAAAAAGGGCCAACTAATATCATTTACTTATAAAATCGTCGGTTTTTGCTAAAATTAGTCCAGTATTCCTTCAAGGCAAATCGCATAAACCGGGTCAACCAACAGTGAGTTAAGGAGTGTTATGGGTGACGGGGCCGTAAGTGCAGATAAACCTCAAGGTGGCGTCATCACCTTAGAGCCCGTCGTCATCGAAATCCCCAAACCGGGTCCGGCTGCCGATAAACCCGTCACTCCCCCTTCCCCTGATCAATACAAGAAGCTCATCACGCAGGCCCAAAGCTTGGGCATCAAACTCGATTACCTGGATGACAAGGGCAACGTCCTTCCTGAAAAATTAGAAGAAGTCAAAAAACGCATTACCGCCGCCCTCGAAATCAAGATGAAAGACGTGACGAAGCACGGCTTGAAACCCGAAGATTCTTATGTCTTTCCCACGGTGCTCGCTTTTTTGCTTACCGAAACCGAATTTGGCCTCCTTTCCCCCGACGAGCAGAAGAAATTCTTAGCCGGCACCTCCTTCCCGAAAGAGAAAATCGATTCTTACAAACCGACCGAGGAAAAGTTGAATAAGAGAATGGCTCTCGCCATCCGCTTAGAGGGACTTAAACAGGAAAAAGACGCCGTTTGGATGGCTTCCCGCCTTTTCGACCTGGCTTCTGACGTGGATCCCCAAAGCACGTTCTTAATCATGGAAGCCGCGCGCATGAAAAAGCGCTGGGCGGATAAAGAAGAAGTGCCGCTGGCCAAAGAGCAGCTTTATTCGGAGGCCGTGCAGGGGCTTCAGCTCGTGTTGAAACGCGATCCGGATAACAAGGTCGCCAAAGGGCTGATGGCCGGCTTCCTTTCGGAACAAGCGAAGGCGGGTAAGCTCGCCGCCGAACAGACGAAGGACCCTAAGCTCAAACAGAAACTCTACGAGACGGCGATAGCCTGCATGGACGAGTCGATCCGCTTCTACAGCAAGGTGATCGACGATCCCAAGATCAAGGCCGACTCTTACAAGCTGAAAGCCGAAATTCTTAGCTCCGCGGGCAAAGAGGAAGAGGCCAAAACGGCCACGGCTGAATCGAAGAAATATTACCGTGAAGTGAAACGCTTGGCGCGCGAGCATGCCAAGGAAGCTTGTCGCGATTTCGAAGAAGAGCTGAAGAAAGCGAACGCGGAGAGGGGGGGAGACCCAGGGCCCGGCGGCTCTAAAAAAGTGGATGAAGCCCTCTCGCGTTTCACGACAAGGCTCGCCACATTAGAAAAACTCGACCAGACCGACCCGGTGACCAAGCTCTTGGTGCTTCAGACGAAGCAGCATTATTACGCCTCGGTCTTGAAGGCGAAGACGTCGAGCGGCGCGAGCCAAGAAGAGAAGAACGCCGCCATTAAAGACGCGGGGGACGCAAGGGACGCCTTAGAACAATTGAGGGCGGAATGGCTCGGTAAATTGAACGACCCGAAGGCCACTGACGCCGTACATCTGCAGGCCGCCCGTTTTGTCGTTTCGATCGACAAGGACTTGATGAAGAACCCGATGTTCTTGGGCGACGAGAGAAAATACGCCGATCGGCTCTCCGCCGACCTGGATCAATGGCAAGGGGCGGTAGACGGCCTGGAGTTCAGCGAGGAAAACGCCAAGAAGAGGATGAACGAATACGGCAGCATCGCGAAAGAGTGGTTGTCCCTTCGCGACAAAATGAGGAACACGGATACCCCGCTCGAATTTTCCTTAAACGAATCGGACATCAACAACTCAAAACTTTCCGTCCTTAAGGGGCGAATGGTGGAGTCGGCCGCGTTCATGAAGTCTCCCGGCGCGCAGGACGCCGTTGATGCCTTGCTGGGCGACATCATCGGCAGCGACGACCCAAAGCTCCGCGTGGCTTTGACCTACGGCAAGTTGGAGCTTTACGCGAAAGGCGTCGATACCCTCCATAAGAGCTTCGAGGAAGCCAAGAAGATCGCCGACCCCAAGGAAAAGCGCACCGCGCTCATCCAGCTGATGGGGCAGGCAATTCAACTGCACGCCTCCCGCGAAAACGACGACATTATCACGGCGTTGCGCGACGGCATGAAGGACGAGCCGGGCTCGGTGAAAATCCAGGTCTATTCGATGATGAACCAGCTCATGGCGGGCAGCGGAATGAGCGGTGTGAATTACCTGAAGGACGAAGGCGCGAAAGTCGCTAACGGCCTCTTGAGCGAAGACGCGGGAAGCAACGTCGCCAATGCCAAGAATTATTTGCTCGCTAAGACTTATTTCGATTCCATCCAAGACAAGGACGGCGCCGACGCGGCGAACAAGAAGCTGGAATCGCTACGTACGAACCTCCTGCTTTCCATCGGAGGGGCAAAAGATCCCATCACCGATCCCAAGGAGCGCTTCGACGCAGTTAATGTCTGTATTCAAATCGACCAGAATTTGCTCACCAAGGACTTTGCCGACGCATCGAAGCTGGATGACGAAGGAAAAAAGAAGTTCAACGATCTCCTCAAGGCGAAGCTCGAGGGTTATCGCGCATTTCTCTCCGGTACCGAGGGAATTCCCAACGATAAAAAGATGGAGGCGACGGCTCAGCTCGCCATCTTGGAATCAGGTTATCTAGCGGCTGCTAAAGGGGAAAATTCCCCGATCGACAAAGACATGGTGAAGGAGCAGATCAAGGCGCTTGAGAAAGATTTAACTGCTAGCTTCGAAAAGCAGGTGAGCGCCACCGACCATCCCTTCAGCGAGGACGAGAAGAAGATTTTAGACGCGGTGAAAGCCGATTTTGGCGAAAAGCTCCATTCCGCCATTCTCGAGGGCAAGACCGACTGGTTGATGAGCGTCAACGGAGACTCCGCGGTGGATTTCGCGCAAAAGGCGCAGGCCGCCGAAGTATTGTTGATGGACGCGAAAGTGCCGGGTAACCCCAAGTCTGCCGAGAGATATCTCCAGGCGGCCCAGATTTTTTCGCGCTTAGGGGTGAAGAGCAAGGTGAAGGAGTGCACCGATCCCATCATCGACAAGGCCTTCGCGACCCCCGACGTGAAGGAGCGCGTGGGCGCCATCTTCAACCTCGTTCAGCTCTTCGAACAAGCAGGCATGAAAGAGGAGTCCGGCGGTGTTTTAGACCGGGCGATCGCTTTGAATAAATCGGATGCTCCCGTCGAAATCAAGCAGATGGCGGGCTTGATGAAGGCGATGAAAGACTTGAACAACGGGGATCTTGCTCTGGCCAAAATCTCTCTCCAATATCTTCCCGAACCCAACGACCCCATGGCGAAAATGCTTCTTGGCGAGATCGAGAAGGGGGAGAAGCAGTTTCACGACCAGTTCCGTATTGGCGTTCCGATGGCGGCCATTCGCGCCGAGATGGCGGCCTTTCTCCAGAGGAGAAAGGCGAAAGGCGCTAAGAATCTCGAGAGCGAGGAAGCGGATATGGCCCGTGCCGCCGATGAGATCCAACGCCTCGTTACGGGGGGGATGAGTTTTGAGGATGCGGCGCAAAAGATCGCTCAAGGCGGTGGCTACGGTGATTTTGCCGGCTTTCTCTATGAGGACGGCGCCGGTTGGAAGATGAAGTCTTACTTGAGAGAAATTTCCAGACCGGGCATCACCGAACGCGAAATTTCCGACAAGACCTTCGAGTTCGCCGAGAGCCTCTACAAGGGAGACTATTTCGGCGAAGCGGCGTTCGTCGGCCGGACCTTGTTTAAAAATGACTTCGTGGATTTCCGCGCGAAGATGCTCGTCGAGACTGATATTCCGGGTGAAATAAAGTGGCAGGGAATCAAGAAGGGGGCCTTCAGTCTCCTTTATTTCACGCCCGCCGCACCCTTTGCTGCAGGGGGAACCGTCCTTTTCACGCCGACGACCATCGGAGAAGAGAACGGCGACGCTAAGCTCCTCGAAATTTCCAAGGGGGTCCTCTCCGACGCGATCTTAGCCCGTGCCACCTTCGGCTTCGCCAGGTTCGCGAGAGTGGGCGTGGAGGCCGCGTTCGTCGCTCGGATCGGGGTGAAGACTTTGGAAGAAGCGCCCCTCGTCATGCGAATCGCGGGTTGGGGGGTGGGGACAGTCACCGAAGCGGCGGCCTTCACCGGCGGCAACATGCTCGTCCAGTCGATGTTGAACGGAAATACCGACGTCCTTTCGCTTAAGAATTTCGGCAAAGAATTCGGCTCCATGCTCGTCACCTTCGCTCTTCTTCACGGCGTCAGCTCAGGGATGCAGAAGGTGGAGAAGGCGGTTGAGGGGTCATGGCTAGGGGGAATCGAGGGCAGTAAACAATTGATGACGGCGGCCTCATGGGGTGTGCGCGTTACCGCTTTCACCGGCGTAGAGGCGATCAACGAAAAGATCGGCTTTAAGGAGCACGATAATTCTCCTTTTTGGATGAAATTTCTTTCCAGCGCCATCACCGACGCCCAGATGATACGTGCCGGCAAGGAGATCAACGCCATCCACGTGGGGAGTAAGACGATCGGCGAGATCGAGGCCGACACCCACATGAAGTATAAGATGGGCGAGCTTTTGCCCGAGCTTAAGAAGATGGGTTTCGAGGTCGACGGCGAAAAGCTTTTCAAGAATGGCTTCGACCCGAAAAATCCCCCCAAGACGCCGGGCGAAATCGTTTTGCAGACATTGGTTCAACGCTCGATGATGGGCCAGCCCTTGCCCGATTTGGACGAAAAGGGCGGGAAGGCCCTGGACGGGATCATCACCGATAAGTTGGGCGTGAAAGATCCCGCCTCTCCCGAAGGCCAAGCCATGAAAGCCCGATTACTGCTGTATTCGATGGCCCACGGTGAAGAGGGTAAACCGATGAGTGCGGAAGATTTAGGCCGAACCGTGGAAAAATTGAAAACCTCCTCGAAAGATCTGCTCGTCAAGAGCGGGCTCAAGGGAGACGCCCCCGAAACCCTGAAACTCGCCGACGAACTCTTGAACACCGCTCTGGATCGGGGAGTGAGTTCCGAAGATTTCGAAAAGATGATCAAAGCCGCCCCGGCTTTGAAGGATCGCCTCAACAAAATCGTCGACACGATCATGGGTAAAGACGGCAGTGACACGCCCGAAGGCCAGGGCTTGATGCGCCAGTTGTTCGTGAGGGCCTTCGTTACCGCGAAGGCGCCCGGCGAGATCGCCGACTCCCTCGAAGGTTTGACTACGGGTTTAAGCGATACGAAGGACGCCTTACGTGTGGCGGTAAATCGTTTGTTGGGCCCGGGCGGTTCGAGAACGCCGCAGGGCCGCGAGCTCATGTCCGTTCTTCTGCTCGATGCCATCAACAACACGCCCAATATGGCGGATATCCCCGAGAAGCTTTCGTCGATCGGCGATCTTTGCGGAAAACCTTTGGACGGCATCGTGACGGACAAGTTCGGCGTAAAAGATCCCGTCTCTCCCGAGGGGCAAGCCCTCAAAATTCAGTTGTTGCTCTATGCTATGGCTCACGGAAAAGAAGGAAAGCCCATGAGCGAGGGAGACTTAAGCGACGCCGTGGGAAAGATGAAGGCCTCCTCGAAAGACCTGGCTACGAAGAGCGGACTTAAAGAAGATGCCCCTGAAACCCAGCAGCTCGCCGATACCCTTCTGAGAATCGCCCTTAAGAAGGGAATGAATCCCCAAGATTTCGACAAGATGGTCGAGAACGCCTCCGACTTGAAAGACCGCCTCCACGACATCGTCAACACGGTGATGGGCAAAGAGGGCAGCTCTACGCCCGAAGGCCAACGCTTAATGAGCCAGCTGCTCGTGAGGGCCTTCGTGACGGCGAAAGCGCCCGGGGATCTCGCCCATTCCTTTGAGGATTTGACCGCGGGCTTAAGCGCCACGAAGGACGCCTTGCGTACGACGGTGAAAAGTGTGCTGGGGGAAGGCGCCGAAAATACTCCTTTGGGCCGCGAGCTGATGTCCGTTCTCTTGGTCAACGCCTTGGATGCGACGCCCAACATGGCGGATATCCCCGGCAAGCTCAAAGGCATCGCCGACACCTGGGGAAAAGCCTTAGACGGAATCGTGACGGAGAAGTTGGGCGTGAAAGACCCCGCCTCCGAGGACGGGCAATCCTTAAAAACCCAACTGCTGATTTATTCGATGACCCACGGGGTAGACGGAAAGCCGATGAGCGCGGAAGATTTAAGCCGCACCGTCGATCAGCTCAAGACCTCCTCGAAAGATTTGCTTTTGAAGAGCGGGCTCAAGGATGGGCCCGAAACCCAGCAATTGGCCGACGCCCTCTTGAACTTGGCCCTCCTGCAGGGGATGAGCACCCAAGATTTCGAGACGATGATCCAGCACGCCCCGGACCTGAAAGACCGCCTCCACGATATCGTCAACACGGTGATGGGCAAGGGCTGATCTTACACCCCCGAAGGGCAAAATTTGATGAGCCAGTTGTTCGTGAAGGCCTTCCTCACCACGAAGGGGCCCGCGGGGCTCGCGGATTCCCTCGAGGGCCTCACCGCCGGGTTGAACGATACGAGAGATGCCCTGCGCGTGTCGGTGAACCGCTTGCTCGGCCCGGGCGGATCGAGCACGCCGGAAGGCCGAGAGCTGATGTCTTCCCTCTTGATCAACGCCTTGGATACGACGCCCAACATGGCGGATATCCCCGGGAGGCTCTCGGAAATCGCCGACGCGTCCGGCGGCGCGGGAGAGGCGCTCCGTTCGAAGGTGAGTTTCATCCTCGGGGAGAAGGCGAGTCAATCTTCCCAAGGCCGTTTCCTCGTGACCCAGATATTTTTGAAGGCCTTGAATGACTCCCCCAAGATGGAGGATTTGCACGGCAACCTCGAGAAAATTTCCGAGGTCTTAGACGACGCCAAAGACCCCTTGCGAGCGGCGACCAACCAGCTGTTGGGCAAGGGCGGGGCGGATACCCCGCAAGGCCGCGAGCTGATGGCGGCCCTGCTGATACGCACGATGCACAATACTCCGAAGGTCGAGGATGTGCCGGGTAAACTCTCCGAGATCGATAACATCGCAGGCGAAGCGGGAGATGCGTTACGTTCGCACGTGACCTTGCTGCTCGGGGAGAAGGCGAGCCAGTCGGACGAGGGGCGCCTCATCGTGACGAAGTTGTTTTTAACCGCCCTGAAAAACTCGCCCGAGACGGACGGGGCCCTTCAAGTCGTCGAGAAAATCACCGACGCGATGGACCATTTAAGCGCCCCCACGCCCAATCTCTTCGATTTGGCGGGCGCCGGGAAGCCTTTGGAAAAAACGGCGCTCATCGAATGGGCGATCAATACGAAGCAAACGCCCGAATCCCTGCAGGCCCTCTCGAAGAAAATGATCGCCGGTGAGGTGGAGGTAAAGTTTGACAAGGGGCAGATGACCGTCGTCGACGTTCCCGCCGATAAGCAGGCCGCCCAGAAAAAAATCGTGTTCGACCGCGTGCCCCTCTTGGAGCTCGACAGCGAGCACTTAAAAACATTCGCCGATAAGAAGGCCGAATTTTGGGCTATTTACAGCGACCCCGCCACCGGCAAGCACGCCAAGACCGCATGGGACGTGGGGCAATTGCGAGCCAAGCTCGCCGAAATCCAAAAGGAGTTCGGGGACGACCCCGCCTATCAAAAAGAGATCGACCAGATGGTTACTTTCTCGAGGATTCTTCCCGAGTCGGATTATGCCCGGGCCATCGAGCAGTTCGAGAATGGATCGAAGGTCGAGAAGAAGGTGGTGAACGGGGAGACGCTTTTCTTTCAGACTTTGAAGACTCCCTTAGGAGAAGTGAACATGGAGGTGGGCGAGCACGTGTTCGTCGCCTACGAAAAATGGGTCGCTTCTCTCGAGGACGTCACCGCCCACGCCAAACTCCTCGAAGAGGCGAAGGTGCCCGAGTTGCCGAAGACGAAAGACGGCACTCAGATCCTACCCTTCAAAAGAAAGGGTGGGGGGCAACCGACGGAAGGCGACCCCGGCATGAAGGCCGCCGCGCGCGGACCGGCGCCGGACTTAAGCAAGCGTTCGGTCGGCGACGCGGGCGAGGGGAGCGGGGTCCGCACCAAAGTACACGGAAAAGAGGGAAACAAAGGGACAGCGGACGACCCGTCGCAGCTGCCCAACGCGGTAAGTTTGCCTCTTCTCGAGAATCTGGGGGGTAATGAAACGCTTAAGGTCGGAGACGATACTTACCGCGATGCGCAAGATTTGCTCTCGAAGGGCTTGAACCCCCCTGCGGGAGGCGGGGCCACGGTCGCCGAACGGTTGGAGGCGCTGACTCAATTGGCCGGGGGCGGGGATGCCCGAGCCGCGGAAGCGTTGAAGCTTTACCGAAAGATCGGCCGCGAGGCGGCGGAAATGCGTGACATGAGCCGATCGGGTGATATGGATCAAGCCGCGAAGGATAAGGAAAAATCCCTCTCCTCCGACGTGACCCGCCTGAAGGAGCTCTTGAAAACCCTCTCTCCCGCAATCGAGAAAGGGAAGCCCGAGGGCAAGCCGGAAGACATCGAAGGCCAAGGGAAGGAATTGGCGGAGCTGTCCAAGACGCTTGAAAAGGAGAGAAAAGAAAGGAAGCTCGGTCAATCGTCGGCGCCCGTATGGATCAAGACCATGAAGGAATTCGCCGATGGCGGAAACACCCTGACCGGTCGCGCCGCCAAGGAAGCCTCCGAGGCTTTCAAGCAAGTGCCGGCCCTCATGGAAGCCATCGAAAAAGAGAAGGATCCCCAAGTTCGCGATCAACTCCTCGGCGTCTTGGAGAGGAACATTCAAACCATCGACCGCTGGAAGACGGCGACCGAGCAAGTGAAGGCCACCCGCGGCGCCATGCGCGCCTTCGCCTTCGATTATTACCAAGATCACGTGAGGATGCGCCCGTCCGCCGTGAAAGCGGGCACCGATCCCGTGAAAGCCCCCGTCGATTTCGACGTCTCTTTGCCCCAATGGAGCGAGTATCCCGAACTCGTGACCAACCTCTATGAAAAAGCCTTGGGCGGAAAACCCGACCCTCTTCAAGGAAATGAGATTTATTTTCAGGTGAAAGATCCGTTCAGCCAAAAAAGGCTCGTGGATTATGTAACGAGCGACGCCAAGGCCAAGGGGATGGACGTAAGCGAAGAAGGGCCCGGGCTTCTCAAGATGAAAACGGCCTCCGGACAAGAGTTTTATGTTTTGATCGAAAGTAAAGAGGCGAAAGGAAATCCTCCGGCTCAGGCGGAACCGCCTCCCGCCGGTAAGCGAAGCCTGCCCCCGACGGTTGCCCCCAAACGCGGGCCGGTGGTGGAGGACGTGAAGATTCCCGGCCCCCCTAAGCTGCCGATTTTGGACGAACCCCCCAATCTTGTGGGGTCGGTGGAAGGAAAGCTGGTCCCTCGTTTGGAAGGGGTTTTCCCCAAGGGTACGAAGGTGCAAACCGTTACGGTGAAAGCCTCGACGCCTGATGCGATGGCGAAGGCCATCGAAGAACAAGTGCCCGCTGAACTGAGAAACGATAAAACCGCCCTGGTCTTACATATCGAGGGGCCCAACGGGAAGCATTTCCTCGTCGCCGATACTTACGGAAATTTAAGCAGCCCCGCTCAGTTGAAGTTCATGATGGACGGCTCCGCACGCTCCCAGATCTTTCATTTCGATTATCAAGTAGTTCCGGGAGCCAATGGCTCGGCCCCCAGGATTCGAATCGGTTATTTACAAGCGAACAAGGCGCTTCGCGAGAACGGCGCGGTGACCGATGCCGTCGGGGACTTCCTCGATTACGCGAAAGACAAGTATCCGGGCGCGACGGTTGAAACCCAGGCCTCGAATTTTACCTCGTTTCTGCTCATGGGCCGCAAATTGGGCGATGCCAAGTTCATCGACGCGAAAGACCCGAAGAAAAACCCGATTCAGCTCACGTTCGACAAGGATTTTGTCGATACGATGGTGAAGGCGGGGGTCTTAAGCGAGGCGGACGGGGCGCACATCAACGACGAGGTGGCGAAGATCAACGCCGATCAGCAAGCCGCCAGAAGTCAGCTGCAGGGGATGGTGGACGCGGGCATGCTGAACCAGGCTCAGGCCGACGCACTGGTGAATCAGAACATGGATCCGACCCGGGCCATGAATCTCCACAATTTCTTCGCCGGAAAAGTGCGGGGAAGTTTCGAGGAAGCGAAGAAGAACGGCAGCACCCGCGCCACCGACGAAGTGAAATTCGTGATGGAGAAGTTCAGTAAGGCCGGGGGGCTTAAGTTGATTCGGGAAAACCCTTATCGCGGCGACTTATGGGTGGAAGGCAAGCTTCCCGGAGAATGGAAAGGTGAGGTGGTCGAAGGCGTGAACGAACCCCCTTCGAAAGGCAACGCGGCACCTCCCGCTCGCGATGAGTTTTCTTTTGAAGATCTGAATGAGCCCCCGCGCCGAAGAACGAGGAGCCCTCGCCGGCTCTCGTCCAAGAAGTAGAGGGGAAATTAAAGCCCCAGTTGGAAAAGGTTTTTCCCCCGGGAACGAAGGTGATTTCGGTCAGCGTTCGCGGGAACAGCCCCGAGGCTATCGCGAAAGCGATCGAAGAGCAAGTGCCCGCCGACGCGAGAAACGACAAGACGGCAATCATCGTCCATTTGGAAGGCCCAGAAGGCAAACACTTGCTGGTCGCCGACACCTACGGAAACCTTACGAGCCCTGCCCAATTGCGCTTGATGATGGACGGCACGGCTCCGTCGCCCTTTTTGAATCTCGGTTACGAGGTGAACTATCCCAAGGAAGGCGGCGCTCCCACGCTTCGTTTGGGGCGCGTTCAGGCGAATAAGAGTCTCAATGAATCCGGCGCGACGGGCCAGGTCGTCGTCGATTTCATGGAATTCGCCAAGAAAGAATTTCCGGGTGCGAAAGTGGAAATGTCGGCCTCCGATTTCATGGCTTCGGTCACGAACGGCAACGCTCCGACGGAGGCCCAATTCGTCACCATCCTCGACCCTCAGCAAAACCCGACGGGCCTTTCCTTCGACAAGAACTTCGTGGATATCCTCACGCGGGTGGGGGTCTTAAATCCAGCGGAAGCGGCCAGAGTTTTGAAGGACATTACCGGCATCCAAAAAGAACAGATGGAGACCCGCGAACAACTGCAGGAAATGGTGGAGGAGGGCTCGATCAGCCAAGATCAGGCCGATCAAATGCTGAAGGAGAAGGTCGATCCCAAGCGTTTCGCCGATCTCCATAATTTCATCGTCGGCAAAATCCGCGAGGGCTATGAAGCCAACAAAAAGGCGGGCACGACGAGCGCGAAGGACGAGGTCGCTTTCCTCTCCGAGATCTTCGGCAAGAACCAGCCTTATTGGAAGGATCTCTGGGTGCAAGGAAAGGTTCCCGGAGAGTGGAAGCCGGAGTTGAAGAGAGAACCTATCCCGGCACTCGAAAAGAAAACTCACGGTGTGGAAGACTTCACCGACGTCAACCCAAAGGCGCAGATCGCCCCCTTAAGCCCCTTGGATGCGAAATTACTGCCTCCTCCCAGCTCCCTCCTGGGCGACGCCGTGACGGGGGCCGTTCGTAAGGCGATCATCAAAGACGCAAAGGCGAATCCGGAGGACATCCACGAGATTAATTGCCGCAATGCGGATTTGAACGCGACGATCGACGAAATCGCCTCGAAAGTGCCCGGCAAGGATTACCCCAAGACCCTTTACTTCATCGCGAACATCAAAAGGCCCGACGGTTCCCACGTGGTGAACGTGATCAAGCACGAGCTTAGGCTCGGTGAGAAACCGAAGACCACGCCGGACAACAACCTCTTCGTCTTCAATTACCGTTATTCCGCGGGTTCCCCGCCCCGGGTGCGGGTCGATTATGTCAAGGCGCGGGAGGATTTAAGGTCCCAGACGGTGGCTCCCGCCATGAAGGGGTTGGTGGAATATGCGTCCCGTGAATTTCCCGGTTCCGTCGTCGAGACGCGCGCCGATAATCTTCTCTCCGCCCAGCTTGCGGGGATGAATTTGGATCGGGCCCGTTTCGTCGAAGTGACCGACTCTAAAAAATATCCCGTGGATAAGAAGGTCGACCCCCAATTGGTCGATTTGTTGGAGAGCGGGAAGGTGTTGACCTCCGAGCAAGCGGTCGTGCTTAAAGGAATGATCGGAAAAGAGGTTCCTGACGGCGAAAAAGGCGCCCAAAACATTGCGATCCACAATCAGTTGATTCGCTATGTCCGGGAAAACTTCAAAGCCAACCCCGGCGATGCCTCCAGCGAAGTAGGTTTTTTCTGCCAAGGTTTAAGAAGAGCGAAAGGCGGCGTTGCTTTTATCCGGGAAAATCCTTATCGCGGCGACTTGTGGGTGGAAGGGGACGTGCCGCCGCCGAAGGGACAGGCGAGCGATGTAGGCAAGGGCAAGACGATGCCTCCCCCTCCGGGTTATGACCCGGTGAAGGCCGATGAAGACGTGGCGGGTCGCAAGACGATGCCTCCTCCACCTGGTTATCCTCCCCCCATGGGTGATCCCGTTCCAATAGGAGGAAGTCATCAGGTCAAAGTGGTTCCACTAAGACTCGTCGAGGGGCCCTCTCCTGTAGGAAAAGAACCCCTTAAAGGGAGGGGGATTTTAATAGAGGGAGTCAGTGTCGGAAAAAATTCCGAAGGCCGGATCTTAGTTTCCGACGCCAATAAAGAAGAGATGACGTTCGTTAAAACGGCGAAGGGGGAAATTGCTACGGCGGACGACGGCGCCGCCCCGAAGCTCTTTTCGCTTCGCCGCCTTCGGGACGGCTATGTTCTCCTCTTCAATGAGGGCGTGAAAAGTTCGGAAGTAAAACTCGTTTCCCCAAACGGAAAAACCGAGATGAAAAAATGGGCGGGCGAACAAGTGAAACTTGTCCCGGGGGATTATAAGATCGTCGTCGACGGAAAAGAGATGCCCTTCTCGGTGCCCGAACCGCCTGCGGAACCCGTGAGGCTTGCGGCCCAGCCTGGCGGCGGCAAGGGGCCCGCGCCGAAAATGAAATCCACCTTGCCGCCTCCTTCCGGAGACCCGGTGAATGATGCGCCGGTGAAGTCATCCTTAGACGCGGTGGTGAAGGAGGGGGGGCAGGTTCGATTCTTAGGGCTGGAGGTCACTCCCCAGTTCGAGAAAGGCTTGGAAATCTTCACGGGCGGCGAAAATGCCGACCCTTTCGTCGATTTCAACGTGGAAGGTGCGCGGGTTTTGCTGAACGAGAGAAATTTCGGCCGGGCGGAGAGAAAAGAAAAGATTGAGGGGTTTGAGGCCTCCGAGAACGGAGAGGCGGGTTTCGACCATATTGTGAATCGGCATGGGTTCGGTTCCACGAACCGGGGGGAGCTGAAGGCCGGAATTTACGCCCCCAATGTTGATATTGAGAAAATCGACCGAGCGACGGTGAAGAGTTGGGATCGGGTAACGCTCTCCTTCGATATCGAAGGGAAGGTCGTTTTCATCTTCCAAAAAGATTTTCCACGGCAAGTCGGCATCACCAGCGACGGAAAACCGACTCAAACCAACCAAGTCATCCTTTCCGCCGACGGTAAGATCGTCAGCGGTTTTCCCGCTGCGGAGGGAAAAAAAGGTTACGTGGTAAAGGGCGATTTGACCGCCGGCGGCTCCAACTTCCGAAAGCTCCTGAATGAAAAAAGTTCTAACGACGAAGTGGCCCGCCGCCATGAACCCTTTTTGCCGGGCAGCCCCGATGCGGACCGCGGTCATCTTTATCTGGACGACGTATTGCCCTACGGGATCATCAATCAAAGGACGCGGGCGTTCTACCTCGAAAAGGCCCCCAGCACTAATTTCAAGGAAGGGGAAAACCATCAAGAAGAAATCACGATCTTAAAGAAAGGGAAACCCGTCAAGGTGATGGCGACGGTGGCGGAAATGAAATTCGACGTTCCCATCGGCGTGCGCGAAGAGGTGGTGAACGGCAACGTGGTCCGCACGCCTCTTTATTGCAACCGCACTTATTTTATCGACGGAAATATCGTGGGAGGCTATCCGATCGCTTCCTTCGGCGAGGCGGGCGTTCCGGAGAAGGTGTGGAACCCGGCCCTCCGCGAGAAACCCCGCGCAGTGGCCGCCGAATAAAAATTCACTCTTCGGTTTCTTCTTCCCTTTCTTCCTCTTCCTCCTCCGGGATGTGATAGTAGAAAGGCAGGCGTTCTTCTTCGGAGAGGGTCTTTTGCTTGGACTTCCTTCTTTCTTTCTTTTCTTTCGTCTTTTCCGCTTGGGCCGCGAATAGGGTGCCTAGCTCGGCGAGCATCTGCTCGTTGGGAAGCGCCTTGGGCCATTGGTTTTGCGGGTTGGTCATGAGCACTCCCATGAGCACCTTCAGCACGGAGCTGAAGATTTGGGAAAGCCCCTGGGACGGGGCTGCTTGCGCGAATTCTTTCAAGCCTGCGACTTGAGGGTTATTGGCCATCATCAGGCGGCTCGCCCATTGGCTCAATTTATCGCCCCATGAACTCGCCGCCGAGCTGCCCAAAAAAGCCTTCATGAGCGCTTGAGTTTCCCCCATGCCGACGAGCTCGTTCGAGGTGAGCACTTGGGCGAGCGATTGCACCAGGCGGCCCAGGTCAGCCGTGTTCATGTTGAAACTTTTCATTAAAGCTTGGAGGGCCGAGTTTAACCCCGAAGCGGAGACGTTGCCGCTCATCAATTGGGGAAGGATCTGTTGTGCGAAGGCGAGCGCATGGCCCGATTCGGGTTTTTCCGTCATCACCAAGAAGGGTAGGGAGAGGGCGGCCATTTGGGCGTTGGGGAGCATCATCGTGGCGCCGGGAATGATCTTCCCACCCTGAAGAAGTCCCTGCATCATCGGGCTATTGAGGAGCAGATGTAGGCTGTCTTGGTTGAGCGTACCGCCCGGAAATAGCTGTCGTGCAGCCGTTTGCAGCATTTCCCGGGCCGTTTGGTTTTGGGGAGTGTTTAACCAGACGTTTAGGTGCTGTGTGTCGGCATTATTTAAAGGATTATTGATTTCGGGAAACTGCGAGGCGTGAAGTAAACTGTTCATCTGATCCGGGTCCATGGGCGTGTAATGATCGGGGATGAAGACCACTTCGATTCCCCGTCGGCCGATGTTAATGGAAATGTGGCCGTCGCCGAGTTGCTGAAGCAAGCCCCTTAAGGTCTCCGCGGTTTTCATGAGGGCGTCATGCGGATTGGAAGAACGTAGAGTGTCGTTAAGAATAGTTTGAATTTGATTACGAATTTGGTCTTGTTGGGGAGTCAGTTCGGGACCGCCTTGGGGGGCTGGGCCTGCGGGTCCTCGAGGGCCGGTTACTTGGAAATAACGTGCCGTTTGAAGGAAATCTTTTCGAATTCTCTCACGACGTCTCATGAACCCTCACTTGTCTATTTTCACCGCTGATGTCCCTATTTTTACTTCATTATAAGAATTATTCATCTTTTTTCTTTCTTTATCGGCTCGTTAACCCTTAAAATTTCTTTAAAAGCTTATTTTCTCACTTATTTCTTAACAACTTGGGAGCCGTTGGGTGCCGATAACGAAGGAGAAGTGGGGGGCACACTTTATCATCCCTCCTTTTCAGAAATAAAGATATAATTGTTATGCTTTTTGAGTGGTTAAGTCTTTAACGGGTAATAAAGACTTTAAAGAAGGAAAAGAGGGACACGGTATGGCGGATGGGGCGACAAGTTTAGGTACGGGCACGCCCGGGGTGGTCACGATTCCCGAGATTACCATCGTGGGAACCGATTCCGCGAACAAAGCGGGCGGCGATAATAAGGCACCCGCTTCACCCGCCCCCGCGGCTCCTCCTTCTCCCGACGAATATAAAAAATTGGTCGCCCGGGCCCAAAGCCTAGGCCTCAAGGCGGATTACCTCGACGATCAGGGGAACATCAAACCCGAAAAAGTGGAAGAGGTAAAAGCCCGTGTCAAGCAGGCCTTGGATGCCAAAATTAAGTCGGTTCTCGCCAAGTATCCCTCCCTAAAGCCGGAAGACAACATGGCGACGGCGATGCAATATCTGCCGTTCTTGGTTACCGAAACGGAATTTTCCCTTTTACCGCCGCAAGAACAAAAAAACTTTTTGGCGACCACCTCCTTAAACCAGAAAACGCTGGCTTCCTACAATCCCACGCAAAGGCCTCTTCACAAGCAGATGGCCCATGCGATTCGGCTCGAAGGGTTGAGACAAAAAGAAGCGGGCGATTTAGGCGCGGCCTCCCGTTTTTTCGATACCGCTTCCCAGATGGACCCCGAAAGCAACTCTCTGCATCTACAAGCGGCGAACATGAAAGTGGTATGGGCGAATAAGGAAACCGACCCCATCATCAAGGCCCATCTTTATGAGGACGCCGTCGCCCATTTCGATGCCTTCTCAAGGCGAATCCCGGAGACAAACTGGCAAGTGTCGCCAAAGGGCTGGCGGAAGGGGAAGAAGCAAAAAATTTGAAGCTTTGGTCCGATACGGTGACCGACCCCAAGGAGAAGAAAAGGCTGCTCACCAAAGCCCTCGCTTGTCTGGAAGATTCGATGAAGTTGAAGGAGTCCCTCTTCGAAAAAAATCCCGGTTCTAAAGCGGAAGCGCTGGCCTTGAAAGGGCAGATTTTTACCGGCTTGGGTCGGGAGGCTGAAGCACGCGGCGCAGACGGGGAGGCCCAGAAGGCCTATGCGCAAGGCATCGACGCGGCCAGCAAGAAATTCGACGAGGATTTGGCGGCTATTCAGAAAGAGCCCTATCCCGACGTGCGGGCCAAGCGCTTGAAGGACGAGTTGGGCGCCAGCCTCAAGGCCATCCAGGAAATGCCCGATGGTGGAAGCGCGGATGCGAAAATCTTGAAACTCGTCTGCCAGAGAAAGCTCGCCCAGGCGCTTTATGATAACGCGGACCGGGGATATAAAGCGTACAGCGGTCCCTCGGTTTTCAAGAAAGTCTATGTCCCTTATTCGGAATCTCATAATAGCAATTTAGTGGACGACGTTCGGCAATTTTTCGGCGCCGACGTGGGAACTACATACAATAAATATGAAGGTCCCGATCCCACCGCCCATGCCGCCTACGAAGCCCAGAAGGCGAAAGACTTGGCCCCCTACAAGGCCGAGGTGGACAAAGTCGACGCACAGATCAATGCGCTCCGCGATGGTTACCGAAACGAATTGAAGAGCGACAACGCGGCGACTCGAATGGAGGCCGCGAAGAACCTGATCGCGATGGACAAGAAGCTGGGCGACAACGAGGCGCTCTGCAAGGATCTCGACCTTTGGAAATCGGCGGTCGACACGGTCAGTTCCAGCCAGATGAACGCCCCCGCCCAGATCAACGAATATTCCTCCATGATGAAGGAGTGGCTGGGGCTGCGCGACCAGATGGTCGGCACGGATACGCCCCTTAAGCTTTCCTTAGACGGTTCTAAAATCACGGACCGGATGCGCAATATTATCGACCGCATTTCGGAGCGCAGCGGGTACATCCAAGAAAAGGGAGCCAACGATTCGGTCCGCCATCTGCTTACGGACATTGTTGACGGTAACGATGCGAAGCTCAGGGTTTACCTTTCGAGCTCCGGGATGGAAAACTACGCCAAGGGGCTCGCCGTCTTGAATCAGAAATTCGAGGACGCGAAAAAGATTCCCAATATTCAAGAGCGCCGAACCGCGCTTCTTGGCTTGATGGGAGAGTTCGCCAAGATGCGCGCCTCGCGCGAGATGGAGCCGGTCATCCAGTCCTTGAAGGACAGCGTTAAGGATCAACCCGACACGGTGAAGCTTCAAGTCTACATGGGAATGAATCAGGTATTGGGAGGCACCGGCATTACGGGAGAGAACTGGATTAAAGGGGAGGGGACCGACATCGCCAAGCGCATGCTGAGCGCGCCGGGTAAAGACAATAAGGAGACCGTTCAGAATTACGTGATGGCGCAACAATACTTCTCGTCGACCCAAGACGCCAAGAATCTCGCCGAAGCGAATGCAAAATTGGAAGCCTTAAGGCCGGTGTTGCTCTTTTCGCTGACTCCCGGAGGCGCCGCTGCGACGGATCCTAAAAAACGCATCGAAACCGTCGGACTTTTGATGCAAATCGACTTGGCCCTTGTTCCGAAAGACATCGAGACGACCGGTAAAAGGGATGAAGACGGCAAGAAATCCTTTAATTCCACCTCCGGGAAAACAAGTTCGAGCTTTATCGAAGTACGATCGTCAACTCGAAAGAAATTTCCACCGGCGACAAACTCGCTCTTTGGCCAACTAAGGCCTGGAGGCCAGTTATTTAGGGAAAGTGCAAGTGGGAAGCGACCCCGCCATCGATTCGGTGGTGCTCACGAAAGAACTGGGCAAATTGGAGACGCCGGACTTCAAACGTATTCGTTCGTGATGTAATCGCCACGGATCATCCTCTAAATGAAACCGAGAAGAAGATCTTGGATGCGGTGAAGGCGGATTTTAAAACCGAGCGTATGCGGTATTGGTGGGGACGGAAAAGGCCGATTTGGTTGGGCAGTGTCAACAAGAAGGCAAAGGGGCAAGGGATTCGGCGGTGAATTTCTGCCCGCGGCCCAAAATGCCGAGGTCCTTCATGAGCGCCCAAACGCCGAACAATCCCCTGGCCGCTCAGCAGTACCTTCAGGCCGCCCAGATTTTTTCCACCTTGGGCCTGAAAAGAACGGCAAGCAGGGCAAGCCGATCAAAACCCGTCATGGATGACGCGTCAAGAACTCCAGACCGGGCCAGCGGGTGGCGACCCTGCTTAATCTCACCGCATCTGCTAAGAAAATGGATGAAAGACCAGGCGAACGATTTTCGACCTGTCATCGCCATGGATACGCCCGGAGCTTCCAAGGACCTCTGCATGACTGCTCAGGCCATGAAGGCCATGAAGGCCTTCAACGAAGGGGACCTGATAAGGCGAAAAAAGAGCTGGAAGCGATGCCGAAGGACAACGCGCTCGCCCAACCCTGCTGCGGAAACAGATCGAGACGGGTCAGAAACAATATCAAATCGCGCTTCCCATGGCGGCGATTCGTTCGACGATGGCGAGCTATGTGCAAAGTGCGAAAGATAAGGGATGGTCGAATGTCTCCAAAATGGAAACAGAAATGGGGCAGGCGCTCGACGAAATGCAGCGGCTCATGACGAGCGGCAAATGCAAGAATTTCGGCGAGGCCTTAGATATCGTCGCCCACGGCAAGTTCGGCTCTTTCGGCGCCTTCATCTTCGAAACCGGTTCCGGCTGGAAATTGAAGAGCTACCTGGACGGCATTCAGCCCGGCATGACCGATCAAGCGCTGGCGGAAAGGACCTTGGGCTTCGCGAAGAGTTTAAAAGGGGACAGCTACTACGGGGCCGCAGGCATGATCGGCCAGACTCTCTACGACAACCTCTACGTCGGCAAAGACGCCAAGAAATTGGTGGAAGAGGAGATTCCCGCCGACGCCAAGTGGGATGCGATCGTCAAGGCGGGCACCGGCCTCCTTTATTTCACGCCTTTGGCCCCCGCGGTCGCCTTCGGGCAGATCACTTTCAGTTCTACCACACTCGGGGAAGAAAATTCCGAATACCGAATGAAGGAAAGCTTGAAGGCAGTCGTCACCGATGCCGTCGTCGCTCGCGCGACCTTCGGTTTCGCCCGTTTCGCGAGGGTGGGGGTGGAGGCCGCCTTCGTGGCCAGGGCGGGGAGCCTCATCACCAATCCGACGACCTTAAGAGTGGCGGGTTTCGTCGTGGGAAGCGCCACCGAGGCGGCGGCCTTTACCACCGGCAACATGGTGGTGCAGTCGATGATGACCGGCCGCGTCGACAATTGGACGCTGAAGAATTTCGGAAAGGAATTCGGCTCGATGCTCGTCACCTTTGTGCTCCTCCACGGCGTGAACATGGGGATGCAGAAGGTCGGCAAGGCGGCGGAAGGGGTCTCGTTTCTGAAAGCGGCGCCCGGCGAAGCGGGGCAGCTCAAGTCTGCGGGTCAATTGGCCCTTTCTCCCGGCGCTCAAAAGGCCTTCCAGTTCGTGAGTTGGGGCGTTCGGGTGGGCTCTTTCACCGCCACCGAATCCATCAATGAAGCGGTTGGCTTGAAACAGCACGAAAACGTTCCCTTCTGGATGCGTCTCCTGTCGAGCGCCATCACCGACGCCCAAATGATGAGGGCGGGCAAAGAGATCAACGCCATCAAGATCGGGAATACCACGATGGGCGGTATCGAGGCTCAAACCCACCAGAAGTACGCCATGGCCGACATGCTCCCCGAGCTTAAGAAAATGGGCTTCGAAATCGATCCCAAGAAAGTCTTTGGTCAGGGGATCGACCCCACCAAGCCTCCCGCGACCCCCGCGGAAGCCGTCTTGCGCGTTTTGGTTCAGCGCTCGATGATGGGCGAACCGCTCCCCAACATGGACGAGAAGGACGTGAAAGCCTTCGACGCCGTTGTCACCGACAAGTTCGGAGTGAAAGACCCCAAGTCTCCCGAGGGGCAGGCGCTGAAGGCCCAGCTGTTGTTCTATGCCATGGCGCACGGAGAGGGCGGAAAACCCATGACGCCCACCGAACTGGGCCTGGCCGTCGAGGAGATCAAAGTTTCGGCGAAGGTGCTCGTCACGAAGAGCGGCATCAAAGAAGGCTCACCGCTCGCCCAAAGTTTAAGCGACAACTTGCTCATGGCCGCCTTACAGCAAGGCATCTCACCCAAGAATTTCGAGGCGATGATACAAAATGCACCGGACTTAAAAGACCGGTTGCATGACGTGGTCAACACGGTGATGGGGAAGGGGGGCAGCGGCACGCCAGAGGGGCAATTCCTCATGGGGCAGCTCTTGATGCGCGCCGTCTTGACGGCGAAAGAGCCGGGCAAGCTCTCTGATACCCTCGAAGGCTTGACCGACGCCATCACCGATACGAAAGATGCTTTGCGCGTTACGGTGAACAGCCTCTTAGGCCCCGGCGCCTCGTCGACTCCCCAAGGCCGCGAACTCATGGCCGTCTTGCTTTTGAGGACCATGAAAAACAGCCCCAACATGGCCGACATCCCCGGCAAGCTCGCCGATATCGGGAACGCCGCGCACGACGTGGGCGAGGCCTTAAGGGCCCACACCTCGATGCTGCTGGGCGAGAAGGCCAGCCAATCGCCCGAAGGTCGTCTCATCGTTTCACGCTTGTTCTTGGCGGCGCTCAAGGCGTCTCCCGAAGCGGATAACCTCTTCTCGGTCACCGAAAAAGTCACCGAGGCGATGCAGATGTTGAACGGCCCCACGCCCAACCTGTTCGATCTCACCGGAGCGAAGGCGCCATTCGAGAAGACGGCCCTCATCGAGTGGGCCTTTGAAACGAATCAGACACCGGAGTCCCTCAAGGCGTTTACGCAAAAGCTCAATAACGGCGAGGTCGACGCCAAGTTCGAGAAGGGCAAGATGACGATAGTGGACATCCCGCCAGAGAAGCAGGCGGACCAGAAGAAGATCATCTTCGACCGCGTTCCTTTGCTGGAGATCTCACCCGACGAGGTAAAATCCTTCAGCGACATGAAGGCGGAATTCTACGCCATTTATGCCGATCCCATCTCCATGAAGGCGGTAAAAACTGCCTGGGATATCGAGAAATTCCAGGCAAAGCTCGCCCAAATCGAAAAAGCCTTCGGCAACGACCCTGAGTTCCAAAAAGAGATCACGAATCTGCATGCCTTCTTGAACGTCTTGATCCGGGAAGATTTCTCCCGCGCGATCAACCAATTCGAAAAGGGCTCGAAGGTCGAAGCAGTGACGGTGAACGGCGAGACCAAGTACTATCAGACCAAGAAATCGGCTTTCGGCGATTACCGTGTCGAAGTTCAACAATACGTCTACGAAGCCTACGAAAAATGGCACGCCTCCCTCGAAGACGTTACCGCCCACGCCAAACTCATCGAATCGACGAAGCCGCCCCCCTTGCCGAAAAAAGCGGTGGCGGAACCCCCTCCCGCCTTCAAGGCGGCCGCCCGCTCCGCCCCCGGTGCGGACGTGATCAACCCCTTCGCATCGGAGGGGACTCCCATTCCGGAAGGCGCCGCCGTTTTATCCGGGGTGGACGCGAAAATTCCCATTTCTTTCGGAGATCAGGCGTCCGTTCAGAAGGTAAAGGTCGGCAAAGGGGAGATGATTCTTTACGGCGACACGAAGGCCAATTCCGGTAAGGGCCAATTCTTGATCAGCCATGATGGGAAAGGGGGAGACGTCAAGATTCACCGCGCGGACGGGCGGGTGGAAACAGTGAAGCCCGGGACGAAAGGCCAAGTGGAGCTTTCAAACGGCGACACGGTGGAGATGAGCGGACAGAAGATCAAGTTTTACTCGCCTGCCGAGGTGGCCGCCCGCTCGAAAGCCAATACGGAATGGAAAGGGCTTCAAGCGGAACGTCAAGCCTTAAAGGCGAATCCCGACGCAGCGAAAGAGACCGACTTAAATACGCGGGAAGCGGATTTCAAAAAAAGGATGGAGGCGGACAACCGCACCTTCGAAGGCACTCCTTATTCCGAAAAAATGCCGCAGGTGGCGAAGGACGTCTCCAGCCCGATTTTGGACGGTAAATTCGTCGACGGAGAGGGAAAAACGGTCAGTTTATTCGACGCCAAGGGAGAGGTAATCCCCGAGGCCCGCGCCGCCCTCCGCGATCAGATGGTGGCCAATCTTCAAGCGATGGGGATGAAGGTTTCCACCGACAACGTAAAAGCGGTAGATAGCATCATCGATCTCGCTTTGACCGCGCGTTCGCACGGTATCATCGACAAGCCAGGGGGCATCAGCCGGGCCCAGTTCAACCAGCTGGTGGGCGAATTGTATTTCCACAACAACCCCGAGATTCGCATCGGCGCGACCGAGCTCACCCACGTGCCCATGGTGGTGGAAGGCACTCTCAATCACTTCGAGACGGCCATGGCCGCCCAAGGCAAGAAGGTGAGCGTGGCGGACAAGAAGGCGCTTTTCGTCGCCGCTTTGCTCCACGACGCGGGCAAGTGGGACCCCGGCATCCGGACGGAAACGGGTTATACGATTCTCGCCACTTCCCCTTTCAACAAATCGGGGAAGGATATCGTCGTGAGTGGGGTGAGCGAGAAGTACCCGAAGGGCCAATCCTTAAGCGAGGCCTTGGCGGAACAAGGCATCGATCCCAAGCAAGTGACTTTGCCTTTCCCAGGCATGGCGGCGGTGCTCGTCCATCACGACGCGGCCAACGTGCGCACCGAAGTGAACAAGCTCGTGGAGCAGGGCCTTTTGACGAAGGCCGAGGGTGAGCAGGTGTGGCAGGCCATCCAATATCACGGGTTCGTTTCGAGTTGGATCGTCAATAATTCGCTGGGCGGTTTAGGAATCAAATCGCACGTCTTCGACAACCCTCAACTTCAAGATTTCTTCTCGGCCTTTCAGCGCGTCTCCAAAAAATTAGGGGAGAAGGGCATTCCCGCCGACTTGAAAACGCTCATGACCGATCCCGCCTTCGCCGAGGACGCGAAGGCGATGCAAGACGCGTTCGGCAAGCTTCCTCCCATGGTGCAGGCCTTGATGTTGGGCGATCACCAGGGGCAGATCGACATCGCCAAGTACATGACGATCCTTTCCGGATCCCCCGCCAATAAAGACGCGTCGGTTTACGACTTGTTCTACGGGAACAGCATGGTCAACAGCGTAATGGGGGTTTTGAGGACCCACACCTTCGAGCAGTCTTTGTTGTCTCCCCAGCAAGGAGAGGCGGCGAAACCCGCCTTCGACGCGGCGGAGAAGTGGCTGCAAGGGGAAGGCTTGGCGAAGGCGATTCAAACGCTCCCCGAATTTCAAGAATGGGCGAAGGATCATCCCAATCCCGACTCCGTCGATGCCGTCAAATCCTGGTTGAGAACCGTGAAGGTGAAGGTGGATGGGAAGCCGAGCCCCGAGTTTCAAAAAATTCAGGCCTTGGTCGAAAAAGCCTTCTATGATTTCAGCACCGTCAAAGGAACCAGTTCCGAATTCAAGTGGGCCGACGCGGCGAGCGTGAAGGGCACGAAGGGCGGGGGAAGTGCGGGTGGTGCCGGAGGCGCGGGTGCGGGTGGAGGCCCGGGGACAGCCGATTTACCGGCAATCCCGGTGAAGATTCCGCCTCCACTTCCGGTCGAGCGTGAAGGCACGCCGGCGGGGCTCATCATGGGGGGCAGCGGTTTTTCGGGGGTCGGAACCTTGGTCCCGAAGGATGGCAGCGTGAAGCCCGGAGCGGTTCCTGGCGCCGAATTCCGTTACAATGTGAACGGGCAACACTACGAATACCGCATGGAAAAAGACGGCAACCCCGGAGAATGGCAAAAGCTGGAGGTGGGCCAGAAAATCATGCTGGACGGCAAGCCTTTCATTTTCGGAGAATTGAGGGGAATCCCCAAGCCCGACAAAGCGGGCGCCGAAAACCAATTTCACGACCTGCATGGCCAAATTAAATATCAGTTGGCGACGGAGGGCGCCAAACACCACTTAGCGGACCTGAAAGCACAAGGCCGCAGCGTGGACGATGTGGATGCCGCCAACCTTTCGTTGTTTTATTCAAAGGGATACGAAGACGCGGTTCTTTCCCACGATTCGGGCAATCCGATCCGGAGGATCGGGGGACTCTTTGGCGGAACGAACCAGGTCTTCGCGTTCGTCGATCCCGCCACGGGTCAAATTCAACGTTTTGCGGTCCGAACGCCTCCGAAGGGAGACGAGGCCAACTCTCCCTTGTGGGTGGTTCAAAAGGGAGAGGGGGGGAAATTACAGTGGGTTGATAGCGCCGACCCGAGGCGGACCGAGCCCCTCAACATGGAAGGAATTCCTCCCAATGCGGTGATTGTGCCCATGAAGGTGGATCGTATGAACGGCCGCCTGTCGATCGATAAGGCAGGATTGAAAGATTCGGGTCTTTCCGAAAAGGCCGCCCAAAAAATGGAGAATTTAGACGGCTATACCGCTCAAGTTCCCGGTCCTGGCGCCGGAGCCTTCGGGCGCTATATGAGCGGGGAGGCCATCAAGGCGAAAACGCCCGAAGTGAAATCGGACAACGTGGTTCCCCTCTCGAAAAAGAAGGGAGCCTCCAAGGGGACGGGCGCCGATTCCGAACCCGGCCCGATGTCGGCCGCTGCCCGCGGTGCCGCGCCGGATTTGAGTAAGAAAGTCTTAAGCGACGCCGACTCGGTCGGCGCTCCGAAATCCAAAGGTCCTCCGAAACTGACCGTCATTGAAAATAAGGACGCCCCGAAACCTTCCCCCATGACGGATTACAAGCTCGTGGCGGAGGGTAACGGGGATGTCGGGACCCTCTCGGTTTACAGAGCCAAGGTGAAGACGGCCGACGGGGTGAAAGAAGTCACCTTGCGCTTGAGTCCCGATTTGACGGCGGAAAACGGAGGGCCCGAAGGCAATCTTCGCGTCGCGTTTCGCAACGTGGAGGTGGGCAAGACTTACGAAATGCCCGACGGCTCGAAGGTTCAATACACGGGAAATGTTCTAGGACAGGGCAGCGGTTCCACTATCTTCGAGGCCAAGGTGAGAACCCCCTCCGGAGAAGAGAGAACGGTCGCCATCAAGATCCGCACTCACGCGCAGCCGCCCGCCTTCGAAGGAGAAGATGCCGCCCACTTCAACCGCGCCGAATGGGAAGCGGACATCCAAGCGAAGACGGTGCAAGAAGGGAAAATCCAGGAAGAAGTCGGCAAAATCGACCCCAAATACGCGGGCCTCGGCGTCATCGACATGCCGGGCGGTCAAAAAGGGCTCATGATGCCCCTGTTCGACCCGGCGACTTCCACCTTTTTCGTGCGCTTGAGCGCGCTGCCCGCCGACGAGCAAGCCGTCGTTCGGCCTCAGGTGGAAAAGTTGATTCAAGACCTGGTGGACCGAGGGCACTCCATCGGAGACATCGAATTCGTCTTCGATAAAACCACCGGTAAAGTGCATATCGTGGACATGGAAGGCATCGGTCTCCATGACGTCGATGTGAACAACCCGGCGGCGAAGAAGATGGAAGTGGAGAAGGCGAAGCAATGGTACCTGGATGTGCCCGAGGACCAAGGGCCGCCCAGTTCCATGCCTCCGGGAGGCGGAGGAGGAATGCCGTCCGCCCTGAATTGGCACCTGAACGAAAACGGAGTGCCCACGGCCAGGATGGGAGACGTGACTTTCATCAAGGTCGACGGGGAAATTTGGGTGCAACCTTTTTCGGACGGAGCCGTCGAGTTGAACGGAGGGAAAGTTGGGATGGGGCATGCGGTTTCCCTTTCCAACTTGGATGAAGTGGTCGTCACGCAAAATGGTAAAAACCATCACTTTACCCTGCACGATGGGCAGCTTCTGCCTATGGCGCCCCTCGGCGAGGGCGGAGAGGCGTATGTTTTCGCCCTAGGCGACGGAAAAGTGATGAAAATTTACCGCTCTTTTGAAACGGCCCAAGCCCGCGCCGATCAAGAGGCCAACGTTCTCTCGCAAGTTCAAAAGTTGGCGGAAACCCATCCCGAAATCAGGGATTTTGCGCCCGTTCTCGAAGATCACGCGAACCATCCGCTTACCAACACGCCCGCCTTGGTGATGAGCAAAGTTCCGGGCAAGTCGGTGGCCGACATGACGCCCGAGGAAAGAAAACAAATTCCCGAGGAAGCTTGGGAGCGGTTTGCGGGCGGGCTTAAGGTTCTCAATGACAACGGTATTTTCCACAACGATATCGTGGCTCAAAACATCATGTGGGACGGCAGCAAGCTGCGCCTCATCGATTTCGGCGGAGCTATCGTGAGTAGCGATAAGGTGGTGGTGGGCAAGAAGGGGGGCTCTTTCGATTTAGAATCCTTGGCGCTTCTTCGCAACCAGATCGCCGATGGGAAGAAAACCTTGGCGCTCCCCGGCGGCAAGCAGGTGCTCGACAAGCCCACTCTGCCTCCGGATTCGCTCTTGCCCGGCAGCTTCGATCCTAACAAACCCTTTCCCGGAAGCGCCGGACTGCCCTCGGTCGACACGGAGAAGAGGGGTGGGGTGGGAATCTCGATTTACGAAAAACTATATCCCATCAAGGAGGTGAGGCCCGGATACGTCGGCTCGGAGATCATCCCCGAAATCGAAACGACCATCCAAACCTTAAGGGAGCAGGGCCAGTCGAAAATGGCCGATCAGGTTCAGAAGGATTTTCAAACCGCCCTGAATTTTCCGGAAGGTTCGCCCGAATACGACAAAGCGATTTCTCGCCTGGTGATCGTGCTCGACGTTTCCCGCCACGAGTCGAAGCTCCCCATTCACATCTCAAGCGAAGAGGCGAACGCGAAGAGCGTGGAGAAGATCGAACGCCGCTTCCGCCAGCTGGAATTCACGGACGGGCTGAAGGAGCGCAACGACGCCCTCAAGGCCTACGATGAGGCCGTGGCGGCGAAGCAAAAAAATCAGCCCCTTTCCGACGAGCAGAAGAAAGTTTTGGAAGATCCCGCCATGAAAGAAAAGGCGGAGGAGCGCAGAAAGTTTTTAAAGGACAACGCCGAATTCCATACCCTCGATTCGGCCAACACGCCCGACAGCCCGACGATTAAGCATTTAGAGGCCCACACGACGCAGGTGGACTTGGGCTCTAACTTCAAGATGGGCAAAGGGCAGATCTTTCGCACTCCCCAAGCTTTGGTCCGTTTTTCCGAAGAATATTTGGCGAAGGCCTATAAGGGGGAAATCCCTCTTGGCAGTGAAGTCGAAATCACCCTCAACGTGATCGGCGTCGGCCCGGTGAAAGGAAAGCTGCGCGTGATGGCGACCGGCGATAAGGTGAACGGCGTTGATGTGGGCAGCAGCGGGCCGGGTGGCCGGCTCGTCCTTCAAGTCACTTTCGAGCATCCGATCGGAAAAAACGGCATTACGACCCTCACCCCCGGCCAGAAGCCGGTGACCGTCGATCGGACGAGCGGCGGCCGCACCGAAAAAGTACAAGTGGTGGACGGCGAGAAGTCGGATACCAACGTGATGTATATCGTGGGCGGCCCTTACGGACAGAGCGGCAAGTTCGGCTTGTACACGGTTTTCACCGGCGATTACGCGCCTCCTACGACGGATACGGCCTATTGGAGCCAGCACGCCTTCGTAACGGGCGATCATTCTCTCGAGACGAAGGGCGGAAAAACCGTCGTCAAACAAGATTCCAACCTTCACAAGATGCAGATTGAAGGACGGGTGAAGCTGCCCGATTCCTTGCCTTTGGAAGATAAGGGGGCGAACGATGCCGCATCTCCTCTTCCGCCTCCTCCACCCCCACCGCCTCCGGGTGGGGCGGGTGCCGAAGCGAAGCCGGTTCCCGAATTGGCGACAAGCGTTGAGGCCAAGCTAAAGCCTAAGCTCGAGGGATATTTCCCTCCGGGCACGAAAATCCATACGGTCACAGCGAAAGGTTCTACGCCCGAACAAATCGCCAAATCGATCCAAGACCAGGTGCCCGCCGAACTCCGCAACGACAAGACGGCTCTCATCGTCCACATCGAGGGGCCGGGCGGAAAGCACCTGGTGGTGGCGGATACTTACGGAAACCTGACCAGCTCCGCCCAGATTCAGTTTATGATGGACGGATCGGCCCGTTCCAAGATCTTCCATCTCGATTATCAAGTGAGCTATCCCGTAAAAGACGGGCCTCCCACGCTTCGAGTGGGATATTTTCAGGCGGATACGAAGCTCAGGGAGTCGGGAGCCACGACCGACGCGGCGGGGGATTTTCTCGATTATGCCAAGCAACGCTATCCCGGCGCCAAGGTGGAGACCCAGGCCTCCAATTTTATTTCCCTCATGTTGATGGGGAGAAAATTGGGAGAGTCGAAATTCGTGGAAGGTTCGGATCCCAAGAAGTATCCCATTCAGCTTACCTTCGATAAGACCTTCATCGACACGATGGCGCAGGCGGGAGTGATCAAGCCCGAGGATGCCGCATATATCAACGGGGAAGTTGCCAAGATCAACGCGGAACTCGAAGTCGCCAAGGGGCGATTCAAAGCGATGGTGGATGCGGGGATGATGACCCAGGGCCAAGCGAACGCCATGGCCTATCAAAGCATCGATCCCAGCCGTATGCTCGCTCTCCATAACTTCTTCATCGGCAAGGTGCGTACAAGTTTCGACGAGGCGAAGAAATCGGGCGATACGCGGGCGAAAGACGAAGTGAATTTCCTCATGGAAAAATTCAGCAAGGCGGGCGGGCTCAAGATGATCAAAGAGAACCCCTACCGCGGCGATTTGTGGGTGGAAGGGAAGCTGCCCGGCGAATGGAAAGCCGATATGGCGGATACGCCCATCGCTCCGCCCAAACCCAAGGATGTTCCGAAAGACGAACCGGCCAAGGTTGAGACCGACCCCAGTAACTGGGGCGATTTAAACGGGCCCGACTTCAAGCCGGTGAAAGTCGTCCAGATCCAAGGGAAAGATTACGACGTCTCCGTGGCGGAGACGGGCGAGGGCAGGATATATCAATTCACCGACATGCAGTTCAATCAATTCACCATTATGGTTCCCAAGGGACAATCGATGGAATATCTCGACGGACTTTTGTCCGGCGGAAAGACCCGTCGACCCGACGCGGATCCGGGAGAAATGGCTATCGGGCTTGTTTCACGCATGGCCGAAAAAAATCCGGATCTCTTAAAGGGATTGGAGGATTACCAGAACCGCACAGGAAACGGGCTTCCCGTCGTGGCCCTCTACGAGCTTTCCTTGAAGGCCCCTATAGATGCGGCCCGAATTTTAGATAACGCGAAAGCCTACAAAGGGTTCAAATTTCAGGTGAACGGCAAACAGGGATCCGGTGAGGTCGAATTCACCGGAGAAATTTTGGGAATCGGTTCGGCCCGGACGATTTATAAGGGATTCTTCACCAATGCGAAGGGAGAAAAAGTTCCCGTCGCTATTAAGATGCCTCCCGGAGGCGACGTGAAGAATCTCATCGCCCTCGACTCCGCGGAAGCGGGGGGGGCTCGTTTCTTCGGGGCCGCCGAAATCCGTTGGGATCAGGGTGGAAAACCGGTTGCCAAGATGCCAATGGAGCAGGGCCCTACGGCCCTCATTACCAACTTGGCCGACGGTGTGTTGGTGAAGGGTCTTCATGAAGCGCCTCCCGAATACCAAGACCAAGTTTATAAAGAGATGGCGGAAGACATCGGTAAGCTCGTCCCTAAAGGTTACGTGGATTTCGCCGACCGTAATTTCATCATTCGTACGAGCGCCGGCCCCGGCCGTCGCCTCCAGTGGATCGATTTGGAAGGGGTCTCCTTTAAAGAACCTCCCAAACCGGAAGAAGTGAAGCAGCGGACCCGCGACGCCCTTACCAAAATGGGCGTTCCCCAAAAATATTGGCCGGCGGAGTTGCAGGAAGGCGCCCAAGTGATTCCCCTGCAACCGAAGAAGACGGGAGACGCTGCTTTGGCGCCCACCGGGACGGACGCGGGAGGTCTGACGGGCCGCGGTATTCTTCTCAAAGGAGTCACCGTTGGAGGGAAAGCGGAAGGGCGCGTGCTCGGCTCCGGCGAGGAAAAAGAACAGATGACCTTCAGTGTGTCTGCGAACGGGGATTTAGTCTCCGGCAACGCCGAAGGCTCGCCCAAGGTGTTTAGTTTAGCTCGCCTTCGCGACGGTTACCGAATCATCTTCCACGAAGGGGTGAAAAGCTCTGAAGTGACGTTGGTTTCGTCGGACGGAAAGTCGGAAACGAAGAATCGAGTGGGCGAAAACGTGAAGTTGCCCCCGGGCGAATACAAGGTGATCGTCGGCGGGAAAGAAGTTTCCTTCACCGTGCCCAAGCCCGATCCCGCTTCTCAGCCAGTGCAATTGGCCGCCCAACCCGCCACGGCGAAGGCCGGAGGAGCGAAAGCGACGGTGCCGCCCCCCGGAAGTACCGGTAAGAAAGCCCCTCTTCAAGCCGTCGGCGACGGGGAAGCGGCGGCTCCCGCAGCCGGACCGGTCAAAACCTCGGCTGACGGGGTGACGAAGGTTGGAGATAAGACTTATTTTTTGGGTTATGAAATCACTCCCCAATTCGAGCAAGGGCTTCATCTATTTTTAACCCCCGGAGAGCAATCTCCCTTCGTCGATTTCAACGTGGAGGGCGCCAAGGTGGCCCTTGATGCGCGCAACTATGGACGACCGACAGTGGAAGGCTTCCAAGATTTTCAGCATATCGTCGACCGCCATGCCTTCGAATCGCCGGATCGTCACGGAAAGCCCGCGGGCATCTACAAGGCGAATGTGGACATCGAAATCATCTCGCGAGAGACGGTTAGCCATCCGGACCGCGTGCAGATGACCTTTGATGAAAACGGCAAAGTCTGTTTCGTATTCGAGAAGGATTTCCCGGAACCCATCGGCAACATGAGCGACATCAACAAGAACAAGCCGCCGCCCGAAACGCGCACCAATCGCGTGATTTTTGCCGACGGAAAGATCCAGACGAGCTTTCCCGTGAAAGCCCCGTCGAAAGAGGCGATTGACGCCAATTGGGTGTCGATGAGTAAATTGCCCAATCCCCAGGATTTTCCGCTCATCCTTTCGCGAAGCAGCAACGCCAAGGCGGACACGAAGAAGACTTACGAGCCTTTCTATCCCGATAGCCCGGACGCGCAGCGCGGAAATCTCTATTTGACCGACATGTTCCCCGTGAAGGTGGTGAACGAACGGACCCGCGCGGACTATTACGAAACGGATCCGGCCGGAGCCGCCAACAAGAAGACTTACGAGTATGAGCTTTCCGACGGAACGAAAGTGACGGTTGCCGAGAAGAAGTTCGACCAGCCGATCGGCGTGCGCGAAACGCAGGGCCCTAATGGGGAAATCATTCGCACGCCCCTCTATTGGAACCGCACCTATTACTATCATGATAAGACGGGCAAACCCATCATCGGCGGATATCCCATCGGGGGGCCGGGCGAGGCTCATTTGCCTCAGACCGTGTGGGATCCTTCCTTAAGGCCCAAACCGGATGCCGTGGCGGCGGAATAATCGAACAACCATTTCATAAAAAAATGTCATTCCCGTTACTTGTATTCCATGAGGACGAGAATCCGGAGCGTGGGCCACCGCTTCAATGGGAGAGCCGGGCGCGGGTGACAGAGGACGTTACTTACATTTTCAAGAAATAAGGGGTCAGGGGAACTTTCAGGAAAGCATAATCGTCGTTTTCCGAAAGCAGCTTCTTGATTTCCGCCTTTAGGGGATCCGATTCGCGGATGAGTCCCAAGAGAATCTTGCCTTGGGGATGCGAATCAGGGAAACGGTAATTATCCTTAAAGAATTGCTCTTGCAGCGCCGTGCAAACGAGGACGGCCCGTTGCCGGAGGGAAGCATTGGGAGAGAGACCCTCTTCCACAACGGGGGCTTTTAAACCGAGGCTTGTGAAATATTCCTTAAGAGGGGTAAGTCGTTGCTTGATTCGGAGCATTTGGGCTTCTTCCATGGTGACGACCTTTCCTTTTTCCGGCGCTTCCAGGGTATCTGCGGGGGCAAAGAGGGTCAATAAGTTTGTTTCCCCCGAGAGCCAACGGCGCATGGTGGGCGAGGTTTCCGGAAACGGTTTTGTGAAGTATTGTTCCAACCCCTCTAAGATTGCGGTCGCCGAACCGCTGGCGAGAATCCAGCGTCTGCCCAGGCCCAAAGTCTGCATTTCTCCGGCGAAATAATCCAGGTCGTCCACCAGCACTTCGAAGGGGAAGTCGGGGAAGGGCATCTTGCCGTCTTTTATGAAGCTAAAATCGCGCACTCCCACTTGCTCTTTCAGTTTTTCAACAAATTGCCGACCTTCGGGAGTGTTGAAATAGCGTTCATAAAACTCCTTCCGCTTGTTTTCCTCCATCACGTAAGGGGACCGCGAAAGGTCTTCCGTGGTGAGCAGGTGATGGGGATGGTGGGGAGAGACGAGGCCGAACGCGATTTTCATCAGCGGGAAATCGTTTAAGAACACTTCCAAATTGTTCGGCCCGTTTTTCGCCGCAGTGCAAAGCCGCAGGGTGTTGCCGCCGACGAGAAGCCCGATCAACATGGCCTGAATGCCCCGATAAGGGATCCGCATGCGCGCGGCTTGGTGGACGAAATAATCGAAGTCGATCCCGTCATACCTTTCAGGTCTATTTTTCAATTCCGTTTCCGCCGTGTGCCAGGCCAGCGTGTCGCCCAAGGTTTTGTCGATGTCGAAGGCGATGTTGCGCCCGTGAATGGGGCCGTTCACGGCCCGGTCGAAGATCTCGAAATCTTCGGCGGTGAGGTCCGGATGATAGAGCAGGAGCAAATCGATTCCCATGCGGTAGGGGTCGGAGGCGATATCCATGGGAGGATTCATTCGGTGAGGTAGCGAGTCCTTTTCCCAAGAAAAGTCCCGGGTAAATTCGGGAAGGCTTAAAACCCAGTCTAAGCGCCGCCGGATGTCGGCTAACTGGGCCTTATTCAGGACGCTTCCTATCCGCGCCTGTACGGCGATCATTTGATGAGTGGCTCGGAGCTGCCGGCTGTAGGCCGCTTCCGCCTCTCTTTGGGTCGTGTCGAAGTATTCCCGGGTGATCTTTTTGTCCCTTTCTTGTTGGGCCAACTCATTTCTGAGTTCCAGCAATTCGGCGTTGTAGAGCTTTTGAGTTTCCTTCACTTCTTGAAGCCAGTCGCCGATTTGGGTTCGATCCTCGGGGGAAACGGCCCCTTCCTGCAATTGCCCTAAGATTCTATCGAGGCTGAAGCGAAGCAGTTGGCTGCAATAATAGCGTTTGTCCGCGATACGGGCTTGAATGATCTCGACGGCGGCGGCCTCTTCCGTTTGCGCGAAGCCTTCGCGAAGGGAGGAAGTCTCGGAGCCTTTCCCTAAATCCACGGGAGACATGAATAGCGGTTTTATCCCCATCCCAGCCGTTTTGGCGTTTATAGAATCAGCTTCGGCTTCGCCCGTGACCGTCGCCGGACGCAAAGCGGAGGGAAGGAGCTTGAGGAACCGAATTCCGCCTTCGTAATCATGGAAAGAAGGAGCGCGCAGCGAAAGATCGAGGCTCTTCTCCAAGGCGGTAAGGCCGGGGGCAAAGGAGTGCAATAAGCTCATTCCGGCGCCCAACTGGAGATTGGTGATCTCCGCGTGGAGGAGCTGTTCCCCGAAAGAACCTTCGGGGGCTGTGGCCCATCCGAGCTTCGCCGCTACTTGATGACCGGCCACCATGCTTAAATCTTGGAAGGCGTGCTGGGCGATCAAGTTTTGTCCCGCGGCGAAGCTTCCTCCCATTTTCAAAAGGCCGAATTGTAGGAAGGAAGTGCGCCAACGAGCACCGTATGATTGCCCTTTGGCGCCCGTGGGATTGAGAAAATCATTGACCCCCTGAAACGCCGTCACTTCCGCGGAAAGGCCGACCCCGTAAGAGACCGCCTCCAGCACGGGAGCCGCAAGCGGCGCTTTCGCGGCCATGGCCATCGTGCCGATCCGTCCCACGCGGTAGAAGAAAGATCCGGTCGCCATGGCGGCTAAGGTTTTCCAATTGGAGGCCTCATCGACGAAACCGGTGACGGCTCGATCCACTCCCTTTTGCGTGGAGGTTAAAGGGGCGGAAGCGGACTCCCGATACCTTTCCAGCACGCCCCCACGGACGTCGGCATTGAAAGACGCGGATTCAGATTGGATGGAAACGGTACTCACTTTTCTTCTTCGCCTTTCGTGTTAGGCCACACCGTCTCGATGAGGGCCGGCAAAATCAATCCGGACGGTCCTTTCAGGGAATAAGAAACTCTTTGAGAAATCTCGGTTTCGTCGGGGTTCACTTCCACCACGGTTTTTTTCGCGAACATCGCTTGCTTCGGGAGCATGGCGGCGGGTTGGACGAGTCCGGAGGTGCCGACCACTAAGAAGACATCCGCTGTACGCGCCGCGCCGATGGCTTCCCTCAACTCCTCCTCGGGTAATAACTCCTTAAACCACACCACGTCCGGCCTTAAAGGCGCGCCGCAGTGGGGGCAGGGGGGAGGTACTTGTTCCGTCTCGGTCCAAGACTCGACCACGCGGTTTTCCTCCGAGCATTTCACTCGCTTCATGCTGCCGTGCAATTCAAGTACGCGGGCGGAACCGGCCTCTTGGTGGAGGTTGTCGACGTTTTGCGTGATTAAGGTAAGCTTCGGAACCAAACCTTCCATTCGGGCGATCGCGTCATGGCCCGGATTGGGACGCGCATGAAGGTATTTGGCCTTCATTTCCATGTGCCATTGCCAAACTCTTCCAGGATTTTTCAAGAAGGCAACGGGGTTGACGAGCTCCATCATATCCTCCGTGCTCCAAAATCCTTCCATGGCCTCCCGAAACGTGGGGATGCCGCTTTCTTTCGAGATGCCGGCGCCGGTGAGGACCGCGATATGCTGTGCCGTGCGGAGTTTTTCGATGAGTTCCGGAGGAAAGTCGAATTCAGGCTTTTCTTCGGTGCGTTCTACTTCCGCTCCTCGCAAAGGGGAAGACGCGGAAGCGTCTCCTTTTTTACCCTCTTCCATCGACATCAATAGAGGTTTCCAACCTTCTGGAGCCGAAACCTCTCCGGGGACGGAAGCCCCCGAAACCGCAGCCGCTTGCTTTCTAAAAGCGATTTCGGAGAGGCTTGTAATGGGGAGTTTACCGAAGCCCGTCTCTTGTGCGCGCAGGGAAAGATCGATTCCTCTTTCGAAGGAGGCGAGTCCGGGCGCCGACAAATGAAACAAGCTCATTCCGGCACCCAGTTGAAGATTGGTGATCTCCGCGTGAAGGAATTGTTCGGGTAGATCTCCTTCCGGGGCGGGAGCGAGTCCCCATGCAGCGGTGATCCGGTTTCCCATCACCATCGCGGCGTCTTGAAAAGCGTGTTGAGCGAGTAAGTTTTGCCCCGAGGAAAAAGCACCGCCCATCTTAAGGAGTCCGAATTGAAGGAAGGTGGCTCGCCAGCGTTGGCTGTATGAGAGATTCTTTCCTGCGTCGGAATTCAGTAAATCGTTTACTCCTTGAAAGGCCGTCGCTTCCGAAGCGAGTCCCGCTCCATAAGACAGAAAGCGTCCCGGGGCGCCCAGTGGCAGCGCCAAGGTGCCGATTCTTCCCAAACGGTAGAAGAGGGAGCCCGCCCCCATCGCCGTCAGCGTTTTCCAATCGGAAATCTCCTCGGTGCTGCGGGAGACGAGGGTATCCACTTGTTTTTGAAGCGAAGTGGGACCTTCTCCGTAGCGAGAAGAGGAAAAATCCGACCATCGTGTGAGAAGTGATTCCGTCATTGCGTCATTCCGTTCAAAAAATCCTTTAAGGTTGCAGCCACTCGCCCAGCCGCGCGTTGACATGTTGGTAATAGCCCATGTCGGTCAAATTTCGGAGTAAACCGCCCAGACTGCTTCCTTGGCGCTGCGTGATTTCCCACAGGTCGTTGTCGTGATAGAAGGCGCGCCAACGCATTTCCTCGAGCAGGGCCATCATTTCTGAGACGTGCCGTTCTTCGCGGCCGATCGCCGCCATCTCGAGCGCTTCCGCGCCCTTTTCTTCCCCGTCGAAGGCCCCCGTGAAATGACGCCAATGTTCGAATTCGTGCAGAGTGGTATAGAGTCGAACGCTCAATTCGAAATAGGCGTAAGGGGAAATGGGCTCGTCGGGCTTGATGTCGAATTTCGGCATTTCGCGGATGAGGATGCGGTCGGGACGATTTGGATCCGCGAATTTTTGAAAGAGGGAGAGACGGCAATGGGGCGCTTCGCCCCACATAAAGACTTCTTCGTCGAAATCTTCCTCGGAAAGCACCTCGATCGTGAAAAGAGGCTTTTCGCTTTTCATTTGCCGAGCCAGAGAGCGAACCGTGCTGTTGGGAAAGGCCTCGAGGAGTTCCACGATGGCGTTGCCGTCCAGGGGGCGCCCCGAGCGGAGGAAAGCCGTCGCTGAGCGTTTAAGCGCCTGCAGGTTGGCGCTTTTGAGGTCGGGATTTAAGAGATAGTCTTTTGCTTCCGAAAGCACGGAAACCAATTTTCGCGCGAGGCGGGGGTCTTTCAAGTACGCCGTATGCACGGTTCCGTCGATCGCCTGGGCGATCTCTTCCGGCTTCTTTCCTTCTCTTTCCATCTTCATTACTTCTTTCAAGGTGTCGTCATTGAGAGGGGTGGAGGCGAATTCATTCAACTTGGCGGGGATGTCTTGCACCATGAAAAGATGGAAGAGTCGCTCGACGATGATTTTTCCCAGGGGATGCTTGAGCGCCAAATCTAAAACGCCGTGGATTTTGTCGGCGGGGTAGCGCCCCGAATTTCTCGCCTCTCCCATGATTTGAATCATTCGGGCGGCTTTCGACGGATCTTCACCCGCCTTCTCGTAAATAAAATTGGCAAGCATCACTTTTTCTTCGGGTGAGTACCCGTTCCACTGCTCTCGGATGAGGGCGGTATGGGTGCCGGCGAAATAATAGGGGAAACGGATCTTGTCGGTCGCTTCGAAGTCATCGTTCGTTCCGTAAGTTTCGATAAGATCCATTACCTTGCGGCGGCTTAAGCCCCCTTCCATCGCCTGGAAGATGGCTTGCAGGGCCTCGTTTCTTTCCCCCGCGCTCTCGTTGGAGAGAACTTGGGTGAAGAGGTGTTGCAAGAGGGCGTTGTCGAAGCTTCCCATGGCGTTTTTCGTCGCGTCGTAGGTGAAGACGTTGTGAATGACATAGAGTTGATAATACTGTTCACGGGTGCCGCGTTGGGGAGAACGGTAAAAGCCTTCCATCAGGCGGGGATAAAATTCAGGTTTCGGAAAGGGGATGTCCCGCGTCTCCGCGATGATCTCTTCGGAGTAAATGTGGGGGCCGGAGTCGGGAAAGAAAGGACGGTATTGTTCAATCCAGGCTTGTTTTCCGCCTTCTACTTCCCCGGTAACCCCGACGTTATAGCTAAAGTTGTCGTCGGCCGACATTCGCGCGCCTTCTTTTCCGAATCCCTTGCCGGAAACGGGATTGGCCGCCATGGCGAAAAGAGGGGAGGGGGAGAGATCGGAGAGGAAAGTCGAAAATGGCCTCTCGCGAGACCGAATTTTAAGATCCCACGCTTTTTCCGCCGCGAGTAGTCGGGGAGAGAGCAGATAATGAATTCCCATGCCGGCTTGCAGTTGAAGGTAGGTGGCCTCCGCATGGAGAAGCTGTTCGGGCAATCCCCCCTCCGGGGCGGGGATGAAACCCAATGCGGATCCCAGTTGGTGTCCTCCCACCATCGCCATGTCGCTGAAGAGGTGTTGTAAAACGACATTCTGCCCTTCGCTTAAACTCGAGGCCCCTTTCAGGGTAGAGAAAGTGACGGCGGAAAGGCCCAACCCTTGGGCGAGCCCGCCCTTGCCGGCCCATTTCCAACGATTCGGGTTGGAGAGATCTCCGGAGAAAGTTTCAAGGAGGCGATGGGAAATTTCGTAGGCGCTTACTTCAGCGCTTAAGCCTACGCCGTAGGACAAAAATTTTAGGGGAAGGGCAAGAAGGGGTTTTTCGCTGAAGGATAAGCTCGCCACTCGTCCGAGTCGATAGGCGACGGATCCCGCCGAGAGGGCGGCCAGATTTTTCCAGTCGCTCGCCTGGTCGAGAAAGCCGCTGACAATTTGATCGGCCTCCGCTTGAGTCGCACTGAGTCCGTTCGCAGGGTCGAGAGCAGAGCTCGAGCCCCGGCTGAGAACCGTTTCCAACATGAGTGTGTGCCCCTAGTGTCGCTATGAATTCAGAATGTTCCTGAAATTCTTAGTTCTTTCGTTTTATTCCTTATCGGAGAAAACGCTTTGAAGTTGTTAGACTTTTTCAACAACTTAAAGATGCGTAAAACCGATAATGAATGCAAGGCGATAGGAGGCACAATTCTGTTTTTATCCATCCAAAAAATGCTATAATTATTACGCATTTCGCCGACTTAACCATTTGATGTCTATTGAGGGGGTATCATGGGTAATGGTGATCCGGTCACGACCGCAAACGCGGGCGCTTCCACGCTTCCGGTGAGCGTGGGCACTTCCAGCGACCTTCCCGTCGACGATAAAAGTTCTCCTCCCGTCAAAAAGGTCGAAATTAAGAAACCTTTCGCCTTAACAACGACGGCTAACTTAGCGGAAAATGATGAATATAAAAAGCTTATTGCTTCCGCCAAAAGCTTAGGCGTCAAACTCGATTTCTTGGATGAACACGGTTTCATTAAGCCGGAGAAGGTGGAAGAGTTTAAGAAGTTTCTCCAAGGTGTTGTCCAAAAAGACGGGGGCATGACTCTCTCTCTCGCCAACTGGACCGGCATCGATATCGGCACGAAAAAGAATACCGTCTCTTTCCTTCAGAAGGATACGGGCTTTTCCCTCCTTCCTTTAAAAGACCAAATTGCCTTCCTTCAAGAAGAGCCCCTTAAATTCAGCGAAGAGGAAGCCAAAAGTCTGGTGAAAACGGATAAAACCGACCGCCAACGTTTCTCCTTAGCCTTAAGGCTGAAGGCGATCGAACTCGACTCGAAACCGGGCATCGAAAACACGAAGGATGCCGCCCGAATTTTCGAAAAGGCGTCCGAGCTCAATCCGGACGATCTTTCCCTCCATTATGATACGGCCCGCACCCAAAAAGCATGGGCGGATGAAGAAAAAGATCCCAAGGTGAAAGAGACGCTTTATCAACAGGCGCTCGGCCATCTCAAAATCATCGCCTCTAAAGATAAAAACGACACCTTGGCCTTAAGTCTTACCGCTGAAATCTTGAAAGCGCAGGGGAAGCCGGAGGAGGCCAAGAAAATTCAGGGCGAAATTTTAAGGGTCAGGCTCGAGGAATTCGACGAGGCGATGGCCGAGTTCAACCAGCTTCGCGCGACGAAGCCCGATAAGGCGGATGTTCTGCTCGACCGCTTGGAACGCAAGGCCGACAAACTGCTGAGCGCCGAAGCGGCCTCTCCCGAGCAAAATTTCGAAAAGCTCAAGCGCGTGCGCGCTTTCTTGAATGGCGCCATTGATTTCCGCAATGCCCATATTCCCTCCCAAAGCGTTTTTGACAGCAAAGAATACGACGCCCATGAAAGTGGAACGAATATATTGAGGGGCAAATTAAAAGGGGTGAATGCCGCCTTAAGGGAATTTCGGGACACCCAGTACCTTCCCAAGACGAAATTGGAGGCCGGGAAACCCAGCACCCCCGAGCAAATCGCGACCATACGCCTCATGATTCAAATCGATAAGGAGTTGGACGATCAAGACGAGCTGGCCCGCGATTTAGGCACGGCGAAGCTCCTGATGGACTCGCTCCCTTATGAGGCCGTTTCCAAGACGGAACGGATGGAGTTTTACTCGCAGATTTTGAAGGATTGGCTGCAGCTTCGGGATACGGTGGTTTCTGCGTCTTACTTCATCCGTCCCATTACCCTTGACGGAAAGCAGTTGGACGGAAACATGGTGACTCAGAAGATGCGGGACGTCTCCGACCGCCTGCTCGAAGTCGCCTCTTCCTCCATCGAGGGGAAGGATGTGCGGGACAATCTTTCCCTCATGATCAATCGCGTGATCGATTTGGACGACCACCGTTTGCTTTCCCAAATCAACGCGGCCGGCTTGGAGTCTTACGCGAAGCAGTCCGCCGCCGCAGACGCGGCTTTGGAGAAGGCGAAAGGAATCCAAACTCTTCCCGAAAAAAGAGGCGCGCTCCTTTTGGCCTTGGGACAATATGTCCAACTGCGGCAGAGCGCCAAGATCGACGAAGTTTTAAAACTGATCGATTCCACCTTTCCCAAGGACGCGAAGGATACGGATCGTTTGCAGATGTTGACCGCTGAGGCGCAAGCTTTGAAAGGAAGCGGGCTTTCGCAGTTCGACGCGCTCAAGACGAAAGGGGCCGAGCTGGCTCGGATGATGCCCGTTTGCTCTTCCGATCCCGCCCTACGGGTGAAGCGCCTTGTTCTTGCGGAAAGTTTTTACGAGACGGTGGGGGATGCCAAAGGCCAAGAGCAGACGAAAAAGGAATTAAAGGAGCTGGGAGACAAGCTCATCAATTTCCTGCGGGGAGGAGACCCGGCCGCCAACATTCCCAAACCGACCGACCCAAAAGCGCGCATCGAGCTCGCCTCGCTCGCCGTCCAGATCGACCAAATTCTCTTGCCCGATTACGTGACGGAGGCCTCGAAGGAAGGGGGCGTCAACTATCTTCAGGGAATGGTCGCCGCGCGGATGGAGGTGTGGCGCAAGGAAATCGAAAAGGCCAAAGATTTGCCGCCCGAGTTCCGTTTGGAGCAGCTCTCTCAGTTGGCACGAGTCAGCGCGACTTATCAGTCGCTCACTCAGGGGGAGAAGCCGCTGCTTAAGGCGGAAGAACTGAAAAATATCAATAATGCCTTGGAACCCATGATGGGTCAGGTTTTCACCGAATTAATGGCCCAAGGCCCTGGCGCTTCCGAGGGACAAAAGAAAATGGCGGAGTCGATTACCTCCGACATGAAAAGCCGCTTCCATCTCGCGCTGGAGAACGGAGACGCGAAATGGCTTTCCAACCTGACTCCCGCTTCCTTGAAAGAATTCGGCGAATATTCGCAAAGCGCCAACGCCCTCATGATAAGCGCTGCGGGAGTGAAAGGGCCCCAAGCCCTGCAGCGCTATCTGCAGGCCGCCCAAATTTTTTCCCAATTGGGCCTGAAAGATAGGGTGGCGGAGGCGGCCAAACCCGTCCTCGAATACGCCAAGGGTCTGAAAGACCCCGCGGCGCAAGCCAACATTTACTTGGCGGTGGCCCAGATGTATCAGGGCGGTTCAATGACGAAAGAGGCCGCCGGCCTTTTCGATCAAGTCATTGCCTTGGATAAAGAAGGGGCGGCCCCCCAGATTCACGAAGTCGCCCAGCTGGCCCGCGGGATGAAGGAGCTGAACGAAGGGAATCTCGATAAAGCCCAAGCCTATCTGTTGACGATCCCAAAAAACGAAGCGGCAAAAGTGTTGCTCGCCAACCTTCAAGACGGCAACCGCAAGCAGCGCCTGGCATACACGGTGGGAGTGCTGCGCGCGGTCTCGGCCAATTTCATCCAACGCGGTCGTGATAACAATAACAACATGGACGCCATCGAGGCGGATACCAACGCCGCTTGGGGTGAAGTGCAGCGCATGCTCGCCAACGGCGAGTGCGCGAAAGTGACCGATGCGATCGCGCGCGTGAAAGCGAGCGGTCAGTTCCCCGGCTTCCGGACGGGGATTTCCGGCAATTTCAACGTCGACCCCATGAAGCAGGACACCAGCGAATACACGATCGGCAGCTTCTCGGGCTATTTCCTGCAAATCGCGGAGAATCCCGCGACCAGCGACCTCGATTTCGCCAAGGCCGCCCTCGATTTCGGGGGACGGCTCGAGGCGGACGGTTATTACTCGGGTGCGGGCCAGGTTTATTCCCTCTTTACCCAGCATCCCCTCGTCAAAGATCAAGCGAAGGGCTTGGTCGAAGGTTTGCCCGATTCGGTCAAGATCCGCAGCATTATCGGCGCGATTCCTGTTCCTTTCACGAGCGGCAGCTTGGGCGCCGACGCGATCGAGGGCAATGCCTTCAAGATCGCCCAACTCATTGTCCCCTTCGGAGTCGCCCGGGTCTTCGCCATAGGCGCGGAGGCCGTTTTCGTCGCCCGCGCCGCGACCCTCATCGAGAACCCCGCTTTGATGAAGCTCGCCACTTTCGGCGTGCGCACCAGCGCGGAGGCTTTGGGGTTCACGCTCACCAACATGACCTTGCAGACCCTTTTCACCGGCAAGACGGACCAGTGGAGTTTCGGGCATTTCGGGAAAGAATTCGGTTCGATGCTCGTCACTTTCGTTCTTTTGCACGGCGTCGGTATGGGGCTCGCCCGAGTGGGCAAAGCCGCCGAAGGGGTGCCTTGGCTGAGGGCCACCGGCGAAGAGGCGATCCGCCTGCAGGAAGCCGGACAGCTGGCCTTGAAGCCCGGCGCGAGAGTCGCGATGAGCGTCACGGGTTGGGCGGGGCGGGTGCTTGCCTTCACGGGTACCGAATATTTTAACGAAGCGATCGGGCTGAAGAAGAAGGAAGACACTCCTTTCGCCATCCGCCTTTTCGGCAGCGCGGTGATGGACGCCCAAATGGTGGTGGCCGGCAAAATGGTCGACGCCATGTCGGGCGGGCGCTTAAGCAAGATCGAGAAATCCACCCAAGAGCAGTTGGGCCAGCACGAACTCGCCTTCCAAAGCCGCAAACTCATGCCCGTGGTCGAGAAGATGGGGATCGATCCCCAATCGAAGGCGGGACAGGTCGTGTTGTCGATTTTGCTGAACCGCGTATCGAAGGGGGAGAAGTTGGGAAGTTTCGACCTCAAGTTCGGGGAGGAAACGCAAAAGGACTTAGGCGAGAGCGTGAAGAAAAGTTTCGGCCTCGATCCCAAGTCTCCCGAAGGCCAGGAAATGATCGCCCTCCTGTTCCTCTATTCGAGCACCAAAGGGGCCAAGCCGGGTGAGCCGCTGAAGGGAGCCGACCTTCATCAGGCCATCGAGAAGATGAGCGAGTCGGTGAAGAGTTTTCTCAAGGACAGCGGACTTGAGACGGGGCCGACGAGCGAAGGTTTAAGGAAAATGATTCTTCGTTTCGCCGTGGAATCGGGTTTCTCTCCCGAAACCATGGCGGAATACGCCAAGCATGCGCCCGAGTTGAAAGACCGCCTGCACGACGTGGTCAACACGGTGATGGGCAAAGGCGGCTCCAAGAGCCCCGAAGGGCAAATGCTCATGGCCCAGCTCCTCGTGCGGGCGATGGTAAAAGCCAAGAACCCGGGAGAGCTTTCGACGAGCCTCGAATTGCTCGCCGACATGGGGCCTGAGGCCGCCAAATCCCTGCAGGGAGCGGTGGAAAAGATTTTCGGGGAAGGGGGCGCGCAAACGCCCGAAGGCCGTCGTCTCATCGGAGAGCTTTTGTTGGGCGCTTTCGATTCGAGCAAGAACGCTGCCGACCTTACCTCTCGCCTCAAAACAGTAGAAGAAATGGCTCCCGACGCGGGCGACGCCTTGAGAAGTTCGGTGAATCATATTTTCGGCGAAGGCATGAGCCGAACGGCCGAAGGGCGCCAGTTGATGACCTTGCTTTTCTTAAAGACCTTGGCGAGCGTCGAGGATCCATCCCAAATTCCCGATAAATTGGGCGAGTTCACCGACGTCGCCAACGATGTGAGGGACGCCCTTCGCGGAAACGTGAGTTTCCTTTTGGGTGAGAAAGCGAGCGCCTCTCCCGTCGGCCGCCTCATGATGGCCCGCCTGTTCGCCGATGCCTTGAACGGGGCGGAAAATTCCGCGGATCTCCCCTCGGTCTTGGATAGGGTGAGCGATGCGGTTCACGATCTTTCGTCTCCCACGCCCAAC
The DNA here is from genome assembly GCA_046346885.1 of bacterium. GTDB lineage: Bacteria > UBA10199 > UBA10199 > JADFYH01 > JADFYH01 > JAXMHI01. The sequence continues at coordinate 171,344 of JAXMHI010000004.1, forward strand.
CTTTTTGACCTGATGGATTTGCATTCTCCCGCCGAAAAATTGGCGCTCGTCGAATGGGCCGTCCGCACGGAGCAAAATGCAAATTCTTTAAAGACGCTTACCGACCGCATTCTGAAAGGCGAAGTGGAACTGACCCACGAAAAAGGGGAAATACGGGAGAAGGAAGTGCCTTCCGAAAGACGGGAGGCACAGAAAAAATTGATGTTCGACCGCATCCCGCTTCTCGAATTGAAAGGAAGCGAGCTCAAGGAGTTCGGCGAGGAGAAGGAGAAACTCCTGAACCTTTTCCGAGATCCGAAAACGAGCATGGATTACGAGGCGCAAAAGGCCCAGTTGGACTCCCTTCGGAAAACCTTCGGCGCCGATCCGGAACTGAAGAAGGAAATCGAGCAGCTCGAGAGGTTGGTGGATTCCACGAAGTGGAAAGAGAAGGGGGCCGTTGAAGATTTCGAGAACGGCTTCACGGTGCGCAAGGAAGGCGAAGGTCCTGACGCGAAATATTTTCAAGACCGCAAATATACCATCAAGCAGGAGGCAAGCGGGAACGTCTTCGAGGTTTGGCATCCCGTACAAGTGGATGCCCGCCTGTATCACGCCTACGAGCGTTGGGCGGAATCCCTTCCCGACGTCACCGAATTCGCCCAGCTTATCGACCCTTCCTCCGCCAAACTTCCGCCCAAGCCGAAGGCCAAGGCCGCCGCTCCCGCAGCCGACGTTGCCGATTTGCCGGCGGCCGCGCGGGATTCCGCGGGAGTTCGGGTGCGTCCCGCCGACAAATGGATCGAGATCAACGACGTCGATATCCTGAAGGCGGTCGATGCGCCTCCCTCGAAAACCGAGAAAAAAGACGAAACGGTGAACGCCAGGCCGGTGAGGCTCAGCGGAAGAGACGTTTTTGTCGGACAACAGGGGAGGCGCGTGGGCGAGTTGGCCGACCTGGCCTTCAAGGCCAAATGGGTGAGCGAGGCGGACCTGCCCGAGCTCAAGAAGGCGTTGGCACAAATGGTCGCCTCCGACGTCCACCGCACCGAGAACTTGGAAAGCACGAAAACTCGCGATGAACTCATCGTGGAAAGGGCGAAAAACGCCCTCGAGATCGCGAAAAGATTCAAGCTCGACGGACGGCACGAGTTCATGAAGGCGCTCGGTGTCGTGGTGGTGGAGAATATCCGGGGAACCGAGAGGCTCATGAAGGATTACGGGCTCTCCGGGACTTCCCTGTCGTCGCTGGCCCTGACCTACGGGGGAATAGCGGTAGATAGGAACTCCGCCCTGCTCGTTACCGAAGAAGGCGGCGCGCCGATCTCGTTCGGTAAGACTTTGTACCAACGCGCCCGCGTCGAAAACAGCACCCTCGTTTTCTTCGGAGATTTGAAGGGAGGGGGCGGAGAGGGGCGCTTCACCCTTGCCGTGGCGGGTGAAAAAAGCAGTGCCAAGCTTTTGCCAGGGGGAGATCCGGCCAAGGCGCAGGACGTTCCGGGCAAGGGGCAGCAGGCCCTCGAATTGAAGGACGGGGATGTCATCGAGGTGGACGGCAAGCGCTTTACCTTCCGCTCTCCCGCCTTTTTGGAGAGGCGCCAGGCGATTAGCCTCATGGCGGCCCGTTTCGGAATTTCCGAAGGGGAGAAGTTTTTGGATGATTTCGCGGCGAATTACCATCCCACGCCGGGAAATCTCCGCAACGCCAACGAAGCTCTCAAAATTTGCGACGGTCTTTTTAGCGCTTTCCGGGGCAGCTCCGATAAGCTCACTCCCGAGAGGACGGCTCTTTTACGTCGGGAATTGCTGAGACAAGCCCTGGCGGGAACTCTCGACCCGAAAACCGCCCAAGCTTTGGTGGAGGGTGCCTCGAAAAGGAATTTCGAACCCCGCGAGTTGGAGAATTTGTTGGGAGTGGGGCCGGATTTAAAGGCCTCCGAGCGTCCTTTTCTGGAAGTCTTTTTAGACCGTCCGGAGTCTCAATGGCTTTCGGATTTCGCGAAAGACCCGGCCGCATTCAAGAAGAACCTCCACGAGTTCAATATGGCAACCGGCCAGGTCGATCGCCTCATGCGTCTGGTGGAAAAGGGGAGGATGAGGCCTTCGGAGCGCGAGAAGACGACTGACGTCATGACGAGCGATCTTGCGGCGACCGGTGTGACGCTTGCGGGTGCGCACGGTTCCGACTTGAAGCCGGTGGTGGAAAGCATGACGAGCTTCATGGAGGACGCTTACGCGAAAGGTCTTATCGGCGATAAGCCCGGCCAGTTCACCCGCGATCAATTCTTGGGTTTTCTCTTCGGCGAATATCGAAAGGGGACCTCGCTTGCCGCGGCGGAAGCCAAGGTGAAGAACGTTTTC
>JAXMHI010000005.1:0-145488 GCA_046346885.1 bacterium
CGCCGAGAAAACAAGGGCGATCCAGTAAAGGAATAGATTGCTCGCACGCCGAATTGTGGCCATAAAAACCTCCTTATCGTTGGATGGAGAAATGAAAAGAACGGAAGAAAACAGTGGACTTGTGTCAAAACGCTAAAAAAGGGGCAATGATATAAAACTCGATTTATTTTCGGTTTTGAAAGGAGGGGAGATAAGATTTTTAGGACGGAGAAACGAGCAGCAGCTTTACCGGAATGGCGCCGTTCATGAGCGGAATGGCTTCAGCCGCCTTTAACCCCAACAGGTCGATCGGAGAATGTTGGGGAGCCAGCAAGGCAATGCGCCAATTCGCGAAGCGTTGTTGAATCGTTTTTCCGATCTCCCGATACAGGGTTTGGATCACTCCCGCCCCGATGCGTTCCCCGTAAGGGAGGTTGGCGACGAGCAGGCCCCTCGGCGCGGGAGGCTCCCACTGCTGAAAGGGTTTTACCGAGAATTGGAGATATTTTTCGACCCGCGCGCGTAAAGCGCAGGCGCGCGCCACTTCGACGTAGTCGGCGCGGATGTCGGAGGCAAAAATGGGGGCGGGCAGTTCGTTCTTTTTTGCCGCCCGTAACTGGTCGGAAACCCGGCGCCAGAGGTTGCGGTCGAAACCGCCTAGATGTTCGAGGGCGAAGTCATCCTTTCCTCGGTGGATCAAAGGAGCTTTTTGAAGGGCGATATATGCCGCTTCGATGGGGATCGTCCCCGACCCGCACAAGGGGTCTAAGAGAGGTTCGTCGCCCGTATATCCCGCCAAGAGCAAGATCGAGGCGGCCAGCGTCTCCTTTAAAACCGCCGGGTGTCCGCCTTTTCGCCAGCCGCGTTTGTGCAGGGCGCGTCCCGCCGTGTCGATGCCGAGCACGCATTTTCCTTTTCGAACGAACGGCACGATCGAGATCGCGCCGTCTCCCTCGGCGTCGTATTTCGGGGGACCTTTTTCGAAGGGGGAATTTTGAACCGATTGCACGACCGCATCGGCGATGTTTTTTTCGCCCAAGGCTTGCGCGGAAGGATCGGTAAGCGCCGGCGTTACGGTGAAGGGGCGGGTAGGCCTCAACCATTCGGACCAGGAAATCTTTTTGAGCGCCGCGCGGAAACCGTTCAGGTCGGCTGCGGGAAATTCCGCCACCACCCGCTGAATGCGACTCGCCGTGCGCAGGGATAAGTGGGCGCGATAGGCGGTTTCGAGGTCCGTGTCGAACGCGACTCCTCGATGGAGGGTTTGCAAGTTTTTGGCTCCCAAGCCCTTCAACTCCGCGCTTAAGACTTCGACGGTTTCGTGAGGGCAGGTTGCGATCCAATCCATCTCAGCGGGTTAACATAGGTTTGGGAGAAGGAAAAGGGGGCATGAGCGGTGTTTTAAAGGGTATTAGCGTCCAGTTGATTTCTAAAGGTCAGAAACTTTCTTTCCCCTTTAGGTTTCCACCACACGGCCGATTTCTTACTTAGTGATTTTTTCGCTTAGCGGGGTGGGGAAGCTTTTTTCAAAAACTCTATTATTTGATCGATTTCATGAGGGGTGAGCTCCATGGGTGGCATTTGAGTGCCGTAACGTTCTTTGAGGGCTTTTGCTTTCGGATCGGTGAGTACCTTGCCGACGGGATCCTGAAGAAACTCCTTCACCCATTTTTCGCTTCTGCGCTGGAAAAGGCCCTCCAGGTCCGGTCCCGTCTTGTCTCCTTCGCCGAGAGTATGGCAGGCGACGCATCCTTTGTCTTGAAAGAGGGAGGTTCCTGGCATGTTTTTGAATTTTCCCATCCGGCCGCAATCGGAGCCGTCCGAAGCGGGTCTGCCCATCCCCGGCATTCTTTCCCCATGCTGCATTCCCCCGCAGGCAAGCGCTACCTTTGGAAGAAGGAGGCTCAGAACACCTAGATACATGCCGGCTTTTAAAAAAAACTTTCTCGTATTTTGGTAAAACATTCGTTACTGGCGTTTCCTTTCGCCCCGCTTGCTTTTGGTTCCTACGTTAATGATGAGCGGTGGTCGGGAGGGTATGATCTTTCTGAATGATTTTATCGAGGGCCTCTTGAAGATCGGAGAGAAAGGCGATGAAGGTTCCTCGAAACCCAATCTTGAGCGCCACCTGGTAGGAGGCGTCCACCAAATGATTCAAAAACTCCCTCATCAAAAGTTCCGTTTTCGCCCCCAGATTTATTTTTTTGATTCTCCTTCGCCGTCCTTTCTTTTCCGTGGCTTTGCGCTTCATGGCATTTCCTCCGTTTTGGGTAAGACAATTCATCTTTCTACTTCGATGAAGTATCCGAAAAAAGAGGAGAGAGAGCTATGAGAAGGGTCAGAGGAAAAAATGATTTTAATCAGGTTTTTCGCCGAAATTTAATCCGCCAAGCCGGCCGTCTTCAGGAGGTTGTCCGATTTCAGAATGATGATTTCTTTTCCTTCCATTTCTAAAATCTTTTCTTCCTTAAATTCACTGAGCAGACGAATGGCGGTTTCGGCGGCGGTTCCGATCATTTCCGCCAGCTCTTCGCGGGAAAGTTTCAAGGCGATGCGCGTGCCGCGTCCCGCTTTAACGCCGTGAGTTTGGGAGAGAAGGGAAAGCAATCGGGCCATTCTCTCGCGCACTGCGCCGTAGGCCAATTGCGCCCGTTCCGTATTGGCTTCTTCCAAATGCTCGGCGAGAGTCTCCATGATCTTGGTCGCCATTTTAGGATTTTCCCGAATGGTTTCTAAAATGGGTTCTCGGGGAATGAAACAAATGGCGCCCTCTTCGACCACTTCCGCGGACCATGAATAGGATCCCTCAATGAAAATGGCGGGAAGCCCCACCACGTCTCCCGGTTCAAACAACCGAATGATGTATTGTTTGCCCTCGGGCGATGTTTTGTAGCCTTTCACGCGTCCTGATTGAATGCAGTAGAGACCGACGGCGGGATTTCCTTCGGTGAAGAGGGTCTGCTTTTTCTTGAAAAGATGGGAGATTTTGGCGGCGTTTATTCTTTGAACGGATTTTCCTTCTAAAGGACAAAAAATGTTGGCAAGGCGCGAGGGACAATCGGAGCAAACTTGCGATTTTGCGCCGGTCCGGTGGGTTGGAAGCGTTAATTCCATGAAATGAAAACCTTTGTTAAGGCCGGTTTTTACTCAGTTTGACCTCATTTTGAAAAAAAACAATAGAAAAAGCCACTAAGTTTTTAGGATAAAGAATGTCAAGCGAGGTTGATGTGAAGTTGAAAACAATGCGGTTTGATAAAATCCTTTCTCTTCTATTTTTATGTTTTTTCTCGACTCAAGCATTTTGCGATTCGATTGTTCGAAAAGTAATCGAGCGTTACGAAATTCCGGGGACGAACGATGAATTGCAGATGATCCTGATTGAATATCCGCCTGGAGTAGCGGGACCTCCCCATTTTCATCCCGTCGTAGGACTAAACTACATCATCGAAGGAATTGCCGAGTCGCAATACGAAGGCGAACCGATAAAGACTTTTCATTCCGGTGATTCTTATCAAGATCCGGCCAATAAGAGGCACGTGATTTTCAGGAACGCCAGCAAAACGAAGCCCCTGAAGTTTTTAGTCGCGTGTAAAATACCAAAAGGGCAGTCGTTCTCTGTGAAAATCGCTGAGCAGCCTAAAGAATCAAGGCTGCTCTTTTCGGAACATTGAGATTTCTTCCAGATCCATCTGAAAAACAACCCCGATGGGTTAGGGCTTCTTAAAAAGCGTCCCCGACACAGTGCAATGGCAGGGGGATCTTGAAACAAACAAGCGATGCCAAGCGGAATCGAATTTATTGTTCTCGGCCTCTGTTGGATATTTTTGGATAAGCCTGCGAAAATTTAGGAAATCGAAGCGCCAGGATTTGCACGGCTTCGAATCCCGTGGGGGGGAAATAAAAAACCCCCTTGATTTCTCAAGGGGGTCACTCGTCCCCAATGGGATTCGAACCCATGTTACCGCCGTGAAAGGGCGGTGTCCTTGGCCTCTAGACGATGGGGACATGAAACAAAACTTCTGATGAGCCGGCTGGGATTCGAACCCAGGACACCTGCCTTAAAAGGGCAGTGCTCTACCAACTGAGCTACCGGCCCGTTCGTTCGGACTAGCAAAGCTAGATCCTCACTTTAGTCAGGGGGAGAAGATCTCCCCCTGACCACCCCCAGTTGATAGAGTGGGTGGTAGGGATTTTGGAGCCGGCGGAATGTAGCAAAGGGAGGTTTTTGCCGTCAACCCTTTATCGAATCTTTTTGGGGGTTTATTTTAAGGAATTGGCTGGGGTAGGGCGGATAAGTTCGCTAAAATAGCCCTATGCGGTTTTTCGCGGATGAGATGCTGGGTAAGCTCGCTCGTTGGCTTCGGGCGCTCGGGGCGGACGTCTCCTATGAGGTGAATTGGGACGACGAGAAGATTCTTGCTCTTGCCAAGAGGCAGGAGAGGATCGTGCTGACCCGCGACCATAAGCTTTTCAAGCGCCTCCAAAACATCCATTTTCCCTCCCTTTTCATCGATCATGATCATTTGGAAGACCAAATGCGTCAATTCTTTAGACATTATCCCGGTTTAAAGACCTTAGACCGCTTGTTGACCCGATGCATGGAATGCAACGAAATGCTTGAAAGCGTTGCCAAGGAGAAGGTAAAAGATCAAGTGTGGCCTTTCGTCTACGAGACGCAAGACCAGTTCAGCTATTGTAAGAGGTGCGACCGTGTCTATTGGCGGGCGACCCACGTCAATAAAATCGTCCAACGATTGGAAGAGTTAGTGAAAGAGTCGTAAAACGCGCAGTGAACCGCAGTCATTAAGATCGATAGAGGCCTATGCCCCCACCCAGCGAGAGTCGTCCAGAAAAGGGAAATTCACCTTCTTCGGAAGTTCAACCCGAGCTGATTTTCAACACCTATTGGGGGTTTGCGGGGACCCAAGCCCTCTCGGTGGCGGTGGATCTGGATCTGTTCACGGCGATCCATGAAAACCACACGACCGTCGAGAAGCTTTCCCGCCATTTAAATCTTCCTTTGAGATCTTTGAGGATATTGCTCGATGCCCTCGTGGCTCTCGGCTTTTTGAACAAATCGAAGATCTCCTATAAGCTCACCCCCGAGTCGAAAACGTACCTGGTGAAAAGCCAGCCCCGCTATTTGGGAAGCGTTCTGCTTCGGGCCGGTAAGAATTTGGAAAGCTGGCAACATTTGAAGGAAGTCGTGCGTAGCGGCAAGGCCTCGCTCCCCATGGCGGATGAGTCGTTTCGAAACCAATTTTTTATGGAGCTCGTGCGCGATCTTTTTCCGACCAGCTACGCCTCCTCCGTAATCGTCGCGAAAAAATTGGGAGTGGGCAAAAGCTTGAAAGGCCTTAAAATCTTCGACGGGGCATGCGGTTCGGGGGCCTGGAGCATCGCATTCGCCATCGCCGATAAAACCAGCCAGGTTACTGCTTGTGACTTTCCTGAGGTTTTAGATGTAACTCGCCAATATATAAAAAGATTTAGGTTGGATAATCAATATCAGTATAAGCCCGGAGACCTTCAAACGATGGATTTGGGAAGAGCTCAATATGACGTGATTCTTTTGGGCAATTTCTGCCATGGGGCGGGAGAAAACGAATCTCGAAAGCTCTTCAAAAAAGCATACGATGCCCTGCGCCCGGGTGGGCGTTTGCTCATCGGAGAATACGTCCCCAATGATTTAAAGACGGGCGATAAAGTTTCCCTCCTCTTCGGGTTGGAAATGCTCATGGCTACCCCCCATGGCGATGTTTTCACCGCCAAAGAATATAAGCGTTGGCTTTCCCTCTCGGGTTTCAAGAAGGTGGGCAGCTTCAAGGCCCTTTATCCTACCACCGTCATGATGGGAATGAAGTAAATCTCATCTATATTATTTTAGCGAAGCTCTTCGTACGAACGGGACTGCATCCGTTTCAAGATGATGCTCTTGCGGCGCAAGGCGCGCCGGGAATGCTCGGGAGAGGTAAGAAGCTCGGGGTTCGGGATAATGGCGGAAAGATAAGCCGCTTCCTCCGCGCTCAACTCAGAAGCGGGTTTTTTGAAGTAGAATTGACTCGCCGCCTCCGCGCCGTAGATGCCTTTGCCCCATTCGATCAAATTCAAGTAAAGCTCTAAAATTCGCTGCTTAGTGAGCATCTTTTCCATGAAAAGAGCGATGAGGATTTCCTTTAACTTTCGATAAGGGTTTTTGGAAGGGGAGAGATAGAGGTTTTTCGCCAGTTGCTGGGTGAGCGTCGAGCCGCCACGGACGAATCTTTTTTTCTTTAAGTTCAACTCGATGGATTCTTTGATGGCTTCCGTATCGATCCCTTCGTGTTCGAAAAAGGCGTCGTCTTCTCCGATGAGCACCGCTTCCTGCAGGTTTTTCGAGATTTCGCTCAAAGGTTTCCATTGCTGCTCGAAGGGGCAAGGGGAGCCGTTGGTCACGCAATGGGTGAGGTAGTTTTGGATGAAAGCGCTCGTCGTGGGGTTTTTCGTGGAAAGCCAGGCGACTTCCACGAAAACGGCGCTCAGTTGAAGGAGGGCGATGAGCAGGCAAAGGCCTATTAAGGCCCAAAACCACTTGCGAAAGCTGAAAGAGCGGGGCTTTCCCAATGCATTTTCCCCCCCGAAGTCTTGTTTGCGAGACCGTTGCATCGAAAAACTCTCTATGCTACTAGCCTCGTTTTTGCAATTTAGGTTATACTCTTTTTCATTGCTTGAGGTGAAAAGCCTTTCATCTTCATTCATTAAAGCCAATCCCTTTCAGGAGGATTTTAAATGATTACGGCCAACCAGATTCGCCCCGGCATGCTGATCGAATTCGAGGGCAACGTTTATTACGTGATGGAATCCATTCACCGCACTCCGGGCAACTTGCGGGCATTCATGCAAGTGAAGATGCGCAACATCCGCAACAACAACCAGCTCGAACAACGTTTTTCCTCCTTCGACAAAGTCGAGAAGGTCTCACTCGATATCCAAAGGATGCAGTATCTCTATAAAGAAGGCGAAACCTACTTCTTCATGAATACGGAGAACTACGAGCAAGTGCAGCTCAATGGCAACGAATTGGGCGACGCGGTCAACTTCCTGCTCCCCGATGCCGTCATTCAAGTGCAATTTTACGATGGAAAACCCATCGGCATCGATTTGCCCAAGACCATGGACTTCAAGGTAGTCGAAACCGAGCCGGCCATGAAGGGCCAGACGGCCGCTTCCAGCTACAAGCCCGCCAAGATCGAAACGGGCCTCATCATCAAAGTGCCGCCTTTCATCAGCGAAGGCGACGTGATCCGCGTCGATACGGCTACCCACGATTACATGGAGCGGGCGAATAAATAATCCCCATGGCCAAAAACTACTACGAAACATTGGGCGTTTCGCGCGATGCCTCCGACGAAGAGATCAAGAAGGCCTATCGCCGCTTGGCGAAGCGGTATCATCCCGACGTGAATAAGGGCGATAAGAAGGCGGAGGAGAAATTCAAGGAAATCTCCGAGGCCTACGAAATTCTTTCCGATAAGGAGAAGCGCAAACAATTCGACATGTTCGGCAGCTACAATCCCCAAGCGGGAGGAGGGCCGGGCTTCGACCCTTCCCAGTGGGCCGGCAAATCGTATTATTGGTCTCCCGGGGGCGGACCTTCCGGAGGAGGTGGGGCCGGCGCGGGCGGGTTTAGCTACGAGGATCTCTCCGACCTTTTTAAAAAAGGCGGCGTGGGCGGCGGGGGAGCCCCGCGAGGCGGCGCCGGCTTCGACGATTTGGGGGATATCTTCGGAGACATTTTCGGCACTAAAGGGGCCGGCACCCGTGGCGGGACGCGCGCGAGGCCCGAATATTCTTCTTCCACCCGCGGCCAAGATCTTTATTACACCATGGAGATCGACTTTTTGGAGGCGGTGAAGGGAACCACGTCGAAGATCTCCATCCACCGGGACGGAAAACTTGAGAAAGTGAACGTGAAAATTCCCGCGGGAGTGAATAACGGCTCGAAAATCCGCCTAGCGGGAAAAGGGGAGCCGGGAGTCGGTAAAGGAAAACCGGGCGACCTCTATATCGAGATCAAGGTGAAGCCCCATCGGGTTTTTTGGAGGGAGGGAGCCGATCTTTTTCTCGATCTTCCGCTTTCCGTCGGAGAAGCCGTCTTGGGTGCCACCGTGCGGATTCCGACCTTAGACGGCCATGCGGATTTGAAGGTTCCCGCCGGAACTCCTTCCGGGCAGAAATTCCGTCTGAAGGGAAAAGGGGTGCCGAACCTGGAAAGCCAGCAGCCCGGCGATCTTTACGCCATCTCCAAGATCGAAGTGCCCAAACAATTGGATGAACGATCTCGCCAACTGATTGAAGAATTTGAGCATTTAAATCCACTCCACCTTCGCCGCGACTTGGGTTAATTGATGGAAATAATTGCCTTTTTTATAAAAGAATGAGTTTTTCTTGAGTTTTTTGACGCGCTGTGCCAAGAACGGTTCATGATGTTGAAACAGCTTTCTTTTTTGAAAAGAACCTTTTTTGTTTTTCTACTCATTCCCTTTTTTCCCCTTTCGGCCAAGGCTGCTTCCCCGATCAGCGTCGTGGAAGTGACGGGAAAAGAAGTTCCTTCCTTCCTCCAAAAAGAAATTAAGAAGATGAGCGTTCGCGTTTTTCGCCAAGGTGCATGGCAGGCGATTCCTTTTCAAATCGACGAAAAGGCGTTCGACGGCATTTCTCAATCGCGACGCTGGGTGCTCGATGAGGCTTTTTCGCGCCGGACCGACCTGCCCGTGGGCGACGGTAAGCTCGATGATGACGAGGTGATCCTTTTCATGACCAAGGATTTGGGGGAAAAGGCGAGCCCGGAGCATTCCCCCGATCATCCGGTGTTGGAACTGAAGACGGCAAGCGGCTATGCGTATCTTTTTTATGATCCTAAGGCCAGTCCGACCTCGCCCGAAAAATACGTCCGCTACGACCCGCAAGAAGATCAAGTGGACGCCCTGGGTTATAAAAACGGTTTCAATAAAGACCACGCCATCGTTCAAGAAGAGCTGATTCCCAAAAACCAAAAGACGGGAACGGGGACCAATATCCTCGACCGCTTCAAAGTGCGCATGTTGCTGGCAATCAAGCATTTGTTCGACGTCCATGTGGAAGAGGACAACATCACCTCCAAGCGCATCGGATATCGTGCGGGGCCGATCCGCATTATTCGACGGGTTTCCGCCTATAAAGCCTTAGGGCCCTTCCGTTTGACCCCCAAGGCGGAGAGCGACTTCATGTTTTATCCCTACTTCGTCCAAGTGCCGTCGAGGCTGGACAACCCCTTGGACGGTCGAAAATCGCTGAACCCCGACTCGAAAGGATTCGCCGGGTTTGATTTTACGCATTTCTTCTATGGCTCGAAGTTTTACTCCGATAAAAATCCTAGGCCCGTCATCATCGACGGCAATATGAGCCCGGAAGAAAAAGCGCTGGCCACCAAAGACGTCACTTGGTGGGCGGTGACCGGCGACAAGGGCAGCATGATCGTGAAAGTGAACTGGGACCCCAATCTCTTGAAGCAAGGGGTGACTTGCAACCTCTATTACATGGACGACCGTAACAGCCTGAAGGCCCCCGAAATGGACCCCGGCGAGGCGGCGGTGGGTTTCCAGTTGGATTTCACCGAGATTCCCGCGGGACATTACGCCATTTACGTGAACCAAATCTTTCCGCCCGCGTCTTTCGAGATCGGCGGGGAGAAGGGTTTGCTGGGCCAGATTCATTCTCCCTCCGTCACGGTGACCCCCCTCGAATAGGGGGTGTCGAAACGGCCGCTTTTATTATAGGTTGGAATGGGTTGATTCTATTGACACTCTCCTTCTCCTTTTGCTACTCAAACTCGGCTTCTTTCTTTCGACCTGAAGCGGAAATCTAAAAATTAAACCCCCGTTTTTGCCTATCCGACGCCCTTCGGCGGCGAAGCGGGAAGCCTGTGAATCGGAAGGTTTTCAGGAATCATCTTGGAGGTTTTTTATGACGTCGTCGGTGATTGTCAGTGCGGCCCGAACCCCCATCGGCGCCTTTCAAGGCGCTCTTTCCTCTCTTTCCGCCTCCCAATTGGGAAGCGTGGCGATCAAGGCCGCCTTGGAAAGGGCGGGGATTACGGGGGATCAGGTTCAAGAAGTGATTATGGGTTGCGTACTCACCTCCGGCGTAGGCCAGGCGCCTGCGCGGCAAGCGGCGCTATTCGCCGGTTTGCCCAAGGGGGTTCCCTGTACGACGATCGGTAAGGTTTGCGGATCGGGCCTCAAAACCGTGATGCTCGCCGACCAAGCCATTCGTGCCGGGGACTACGAAGTGATCGTTGCCGGTGGTATGGAAAGCATGTCGAACACTCCTTACTCCTTGCCCAAGGCCCGCACGGGTTATCGCATGGGCAATGGGGAGATCGTCGACTTGATGGTGAAAGACGGTCTCTGGGACGTCTATAACAATTTCCACATGGGCAGTGCCGCCGAATTGTGCGCCAAAGAATATAAAATCGACAAGGCAGCCCAAGACGCCTTTGCAGTGGAAAGCTATAAGCGAGCGCTGGCCGCTATCAAGGAAGGTCGTTTCAAAGATGAGATCGCGGCGGTTTCCATTCCCCAAAAGAAAGGCGACCCGCTCAGGGTGGATACGGATGAAGAACCGGGGAAGGGGAACATCGAGAAATTGCCCGGTTTGAAAGGCGCTTTCGAAAAAGATGGAACGGTCACCGCCGGTAACGCGTCGAGCATCAACGACGGCGCCTCGGCTTTGGTCATCATGAGCGAAGAAAAAGCGAAGCAGTTGGGTAAAAAACCCTTGGTTCGGATCGTTTCCCAAGCCCAAGCGGCCTTGGCGCCCGAATGGTTCACGATGGCGCCGGCCGATGCCATGAAAAACGCCCTGGACAAAGCCAAGCTGAAAGCTGGCGATATCGACTTGTGGGAAGTGAACGAGGCCTTCAGCGTGGTCGCCCTCGCCAACAACCAGAAGGTGGGGATTCCCGCCGACAAGGTGAACGTCAACGGCGGCGCGGTAGCCTTGGGCCATCCCATCGGCGCCAGCGGCGCACGCATTTTGACGAGCCTCATTTATGAAATGGGCCGTCGCAAAGCCAAACGCGGGCTCGCCAGCCTCTGCATCGGCGGGGGAGAAGGCGTCGCTCTAATTGTTGAAGCCGTTTAATTTAATTTCCCCCTCTTAAGTTAAGAGGGGGTTCAGGGGGAGTTATGTGCAATGAAGCTCTAAGGTACTCATAACCCCTCCCGACCTCCCCTTAACTTAAGGGGAGGGGAAACCATTCAAAGGAGAATCTCATGTCGGTTCAGAAAATCGGTGTCATCGGAGTGGGGCAAATGGGCGCGGGAATCGTGCAGGTCGCCGCCCTTTCGGGTTTTGAAGTGCTTGCCTGCGACCAAAGCGCCCAACACAACGAAAAGGCCTCCGCGGGAATCAAGAAGCAGCTCGCCAAGCTCGTCGAAAAGGGCAAGCTCGACGCCGCCGCTCAGTCGGCCGCCGAAGGCAAGATTAAGTGGACGACCAGCTTAAACGATTTCGCGAATGTCGACCTCATCATCGAGGCGATCACCGAAAACGTGGCCGCCAAGGAGAAGCTTTTCAAAGAACTCGACCAACTCTGTTCGCCGAAGACGATTCTCGCCACCAACACGAGCTCCATCTCGATTACCGGGTTGGCCGCCGTGACCAAGCGCCCCCAACAAGTGATCGGCATGCACTTTTTCAACCCGGTGCCTGTGATGAAGCTTTTGGAAATCATCCGCGCCGTGCAGACGGACGATGCTACATACCAAGCGGCCGTGGCCGTCGGAGATAAATTGGGGAAGTCGGTGGTGACCGCCAAGGATTCGGCCGCGTTCATCGTCAATCGCACCTTGCTTCCGTTCCTCAACGAGGCGATCTTTACTTTATATGAAAGCGTGGGCACCGCCGAGGATATCGACAAGGCGGTGAAACTGGGCCTTAACCATCCCATGGGACCCCTGGAGCTTTGCGATTTCGTGGGTCTCGACACGCTGCTCGCCGTGTTGGACGTGATGTATAAAGAATTCGGCGACCCCAAGTATCGCGCTTGTCCCATGCTTCGCAAATACGTGGAAGCGGGTTGGTACGGCCGCAAGGTGGGACGCGGTTTTTACAAGTATTCGTGATGAATGTCGGCGATTGAGCTTAAGTTCAAGTACGAACCCCAAGATTGGAAAAAGGCCTTACGCCTTTACTACCAAAAGACCTATCACCTGCGTCGCGACTTCTTCATCGGCCCCGTCTTCCTTGTTTTCGGGATCGTCGGGAGGTGGGTTTACGGGGCCTCTTGGGTTTGGACCGGGCTTATTTTGGCAAGCTTGGTTTTGATTTTGCTCGTGGGGTATCTCTATTTTTTAGTCCCCATGAGGCGGTTTCGGAGCGATCCTCTCTTGAGACAGGAATATTCTCTTAAGCTTTCAGAAGAGGGGATCGAGTTTCGTACCGCCCAATCGCAGTCTCAAGCCCAATGGAAGCTTTATGAGCGTCTTTGGGAGGACGCGGCCCAGTTCATGTTGGTTTACGGGAAATGGCGATTCATCGTCATTCCGAAACGGGTTCTTATCCAGCCCGGGATGGAAGAGGCGTTGAGGGAACTCCTGAGAAAAGCGATCCCGAAATACGAAACAACGGCGAAAACTTGAAACCTTCATTCTAAAAAAGGCGGGTGTTATGGAATTTAAAAACCTACAAATCGAGAATAACCAAGGATTCGCGGTGGTGAAGGTCAACCGGCCGCAAGCCCTCAACGCCTTGAACGGCGAGGTCTTGCAGGAGCTTTTCGACCTCTTTGCCGAGATCGACTCCAACCCGGAAATTCAAGTGGTCTGCCTTACGGGGGCGGGGGAGAAGGCCTTCGTGGCGGGGGCGGACATCGCCTCGATGAAGACCATGACGGCGCTGGACGCGAAGAAATTTTGCGACTTGGGTCACGCGACCATGCGGAAGATCGAGACCTGTTCGAAGCCGGTGATCGCGGCGGTGAATGGTTTTTGTTTGGGCGGCGGTTTTGAACTCGCCCTTTCCTGCGATTTCATCTACGCGTCGGAATTGGCCAAATTGGGCCTGCCCGAAGTGAACTTGGGGATTTTCCCCGGCTTCGGCGGCACTCAACGGCTTGCCCGTTTGGTCGGTAAGAACCGGGCGAAGGAGCTTATCTATACCGCTAAAAACTTAAGCGCCCAAGAAGCCCATGCCTGGGGAATCGTCAACAAAGTGTGCAGCCCCGTGGAGCTCTTGAAGGATGTGGAAGTGACCGCCCGCGAGATCATGAAGAAAGGCCCGATTGGGGTGAGACTCGCCAAGCAAGTGGTGAACGAGGGGTCGGATCTCGATTTGGCGAGCGGGCTTGCCTTGGAAAAAGCGACTTTTCCCCTGATCTTCGCGACGGAAGACCGTGTCGAAGGGGTGGGCGCCTTCTTGGAAAAACGAAAAGCTGAATTTAAGGGAAAATAGGACGAACATGAACTTTCAACTTACCGACGAACAAAAGATGGTTCAAGAAATGGCCCGCAGCTTCGCGCAACGAGAAGTGGCGCCGGTAGCGGCAGAACTCGACGCGAAAGGGGAATTTCCCAGCCGCTTCCTCCCGAAGATGGCCGAACTGGGTTTACTCGGCATGATGGTGCCCACAGAGTGGGGTGGGTCGGGGCTCGATACCGTTTCTTACGTGTTGGCCCTCGAAGAAATTTCGGTGGCCTGCGCTTCTACGGCGGTCACCATGTCGGTGAATAACTCCCTTTATTGCGGTCCCATTTTGAAGTTCGCCAACGATTCCCAAAAAGAAAAATATCTCAAGCCTTACGCCTCCGGCGAAAAGTTGGGGGCTTACGCGCTTTCCGAGCCGGGGACCGGCTCGGACGCCGCCAACCAGCAGACGGTGGCCGTCAAGAAGGGCGACAAATACATCCTCAACGGTCGAAAGAACTTCATTACCAACGGCCCCAACGCCGACGCGATGGTCGTTTACGCCATGACCGACAAGGCGAAAGGCGCCAAGGGGATTTCCGCCTTCATCGTCGAGAAAAATTTCCCGGGGTTTTCCGTCGGAAAAGTGGAGAAGAAGCTTGGGATTTGCGCCTCATCCACCTCCGAAATCGTGCTGGATAATTGCGAAGTACCCGCCGTCAATTTGTTAGGAGAAGAAGGGAGGGGGTTCGTCATCGCGATGAACACCTTAGACAGCGGGCGCATCGGCATCGGAACCCAAGCTTTGGGGATTTCCCGTGCCGCTTTCGAGGCGGCCCGGAAGTATTCCACCGAACGGGAGGCCTTCGGGAAAAAGATCTATGAGTTCGGCGCCATCCAAGACTACCTGGCGGACATGGCGACCCGCACGGATGCTTCGCGTCTACTGGTTCATCGGGCCGCCTGGTTGAAGGACCAGGGCCTGCCTTTCGGCAAAGAAGCCTCCATGGCGAAACTCTTCGCCTCCGAGACGGCCATGTGGGTGGCGACCAAAGCCATTCAGGTGCACGGCGGTTACGGATATGTGAAAGACTACCCCGTCGAGCGCTTTTTCCGCGACGCCAAGATCACCGAGATTTACGAGGGGACGAGCGAAATCCAACGCCTCGTGATCTGCCGCCACCTCCTTCGGGAAATTCAATAAGAGAGCCTTTTTCCCCGCTTTCTTTTTTGTAATAATTGAAAACCTATTTTTCTTATTTATCGGGCCTTTAAAAATAGGTTCTTAGGCTTTTACTTGCCATCTTGGGGGGCATCCATTATCTTTCGTCCCCTATGAAAAAAATCATCCCCTTCTTCATTGTTTTGATTTTATTCTTCATCGCCGTCTCCAGCGTCATCGTGGCGGTCGATCCGGGCCATGTTGGCGTTTTGGTTCATCGCACGGGAGGAGGAGTGGATCCTAAACCCCTCGACGTAGGGTTCCATTTTAAATGGCCGATCGTGCAAGACATCATTGAGTATCCCGTTTACATGCAGACCCTCGTACTTTCGAAGACCTCCAATGAAGGAAGCCCCTATAACGAGGAAATCAACGTGAACTCGGTGGAAGGACAACCCATCAGTTGCGATGTTTCCCTTTCTTTCGAAATCGACCCCACAAAGGTGCCCCTGCTCTATAGTTCTTTCCGCACCAGCATCAACTTGATCACCCACGGTTTCGTGAAGCAGACGATTCGCCAAGCGCTTCAACAAGTGGTTGGACGCACGGAAATCGTGAACTTTTTGGGTAAAGATAAGGCGACGGTGGTGGGTACCGTTCAGGAAGAACTTCAAAAGCATTTAGGGGAATACGGTTTCATCGTGAAGCAGTTCACTCTCAATGAAGTGCGTGCCCCCGAATCGATCGTGGTCGCCATCGAATCGAAAAATACCATGGCCCAAGAGGCGCTCAGGGCCCAAAACGAGTTGCAGAAGAAAGAAT
The DNA here is from genome assembly GCA_046346885.1 of bacterium. Taxonomy (GTDB): domain Bacteria; phylum UBA10199; class UBA10199; order JADFYH01; family JADFYH01; genus JAXMHI01. Next base: position 15,389 of record JAXMHI010000005.1, read on the forward strand.
TCGAGGCCCAGCAAAAGGTGATCGAAGCGGACGGCGAGGCGAAAGCGACGCTCTCCCGCGCCAAGGCTCAAGCCGAAGCGAACAACCTGCTTTCTCAATCCATCACGACGAACTTAGTCGAGTACCGCCGGATCGAAAAATGGAACGGGATCCTCCCGCAAGTGAGCGGCGGCAACACGCCTTTCGTCAGCCTCCCGGCGCAGAAGTAAATTTCTGGTTTAAATAAATAAAATCAGGGCGGCAGGGGAGAAGGATTCTCCGCCGAAGGGACGGCGGGGTGCGATTCCGGCGCATGCTTCGTTTCCGCTCCTTCTGGCCTGCTTTCCGCCGATTGGCTCTCCGCCGGCGCCGTTTCCGGAGGCGGGGGAGGAAAGAGGGGGGTAAGCGCGAGGAGTTGGGTTTTCAGCTTCGTGACGGCTTCTTTTTGCTCGTAAAATTCACGGATGTAGTGGACAGGGGAGATTGTCATCAGTTTTCGTAGCAGTTTCCCCAAGGGATTATAGAACCACCAGAAGTGTCCCCGATCGAGATCCTGAATTTCTTGTTCGAAATTTTTCTCCGTCAGGTCGGTAATCGCCTTGGGATCCTTCGTGAGGGCCTCTAAGCGGCGGAAAAAATCGTTTGTGTCTCTCATGAAGAGCGCGCGGTTGAAGATCATCTGATATCCGCGTTCTTTTCCCTTCAAGGACGCTTGGCTGATGGTGTCCGAAAAATTCAACTGAAAGACGTATTCGGAAATCAAGGCGCGTCGAACCTCGATCTTTTCCGGATCGAAATCGTGCAGTGCCTGCTCGATTTTCCCTTGAAGGTCGAGAGGGGCTGGAAATGCCCGGAGGTAGGCAAGCTCCGTCAAGTCATCCTTTAAGTTTTTCAATGCTGTAAAGTAGCTGATAAAATTGCGAGCTGACCTTACGGCCGATTGATCTTGCTGGAACATCTTCAGCCAAGTTTCGTCCGCTGTTTTGACGTCGCCGCTCACGACCCGGTCCGCCATGAAAAGAAGGCCGGCTCGGTGCGATTCCATGAAGAACAGCCAAGGGGCTTTCGGTTTCGAGTCGGAGATAGGGTCTTGGTTCACGAATTGGGGAAAATCGAGGAGGGTCTGATATTTCTGCAAGGCCTTTTCCTTTTCGTGAACGAAGGCGGAAAGAGGGGCCGCTAACTTTCTCGCCTCATCCCAATAGTGGGCGACTTCGCTTTCAGAGGCCGGAAAGGAGAGGATATAAAGGGGCTCCAAGCTTTCGGGTAGGTCAAGATTGTTGATTTCCTTCCATTCCGGGTCGTCTTTCAGCGCCATCAGAAAATGATATCCGTTTTTATCCTTCTCCTCCGGCAAGTTTAAATCCGCCTCGGTCCAGAGGGCGGGCTCCATCTTTCGGGGCCATAAATTCACCGCGGACCAAATGCTTAAGAAAAGGAAAGCAAGGCCGATCAGGCAGAGGAAAAGTTTAAATACTTTCTTCATTCATTCTCTCTTTTCAGCGGATTTTCCGCAGAAAACTTATAAAGTTGACAATTCACGGCAGGTCGGTTTTTTATCGGGAAACACGAAAAAGGGAGGGTTTAAGGCTCTCCCGTTTTCGTGCCATAATATTAGTGAATCATGTACCTTATACGATGGGGTTTCCAAAGGGGAGCAACGTAGTGCTCGCCCTTGGGTCAAGCCCGGGGTTTCCCCGGGTGCGAAGTCTAATCGAATCATGAAAAAAGGCGAGAACATTTCAGTCATTCATTCCGAATCCGCGCCTGAAGGGGAGTTCGAAAGAGCTTACCGCGAGTGGGATCACCGCACGCAACAATGGGTGGAAAAGCATCCGGAGCGCGAAAAGAATTTCACTTCGCTCTCCAACCGAACCGTGGAGAGAATTTATACCCCGGTCAGCGTGAAGCAAGAAGACCCCCTCCAAGACATCGGGTTGCCCGGCGAGTTTCCTTATACCCGAGGCGTTTATCCCACCATGTATCGGGGGCGTTTGTGGACGATGCGGCAATTCGCCGGTTTCGGTTCCGCCCGCGATACCAACCAGCGGTTTCATTATTTATTGGATCACGGCCAAACGGGCCTTTCCACCGCCTTCCATTTCCCCACCTTAATGGGTTACGACTCCGATTCGCACCGGGCCCGCGGGGAGGTCGGCGTTTGCGGCGTCGCGATCGATACTTTAAAGGACATGGAGGTCCTCTTCGACGGCATTCCCTTAGATAAAGTGACGACCTCGATGACGATCAACCCTCCCGCCGCCGTGCTTCTCTGCATGTACGTGGCGGTGGCTGATCAACAGGGCGTTTCCCGCTCGAAGATCGGCGGGACGATTCAGAACGACATCCTCAAGGAATACATCGCCCAGAATTCTTACGTCTTTCCTCCCGGCCCCTCCATGCGGCTCATCGTCGATACCTTCGAATTTTGCTGCAAAGAGCTGCCGAAATTTTATCCCATCAGCATTTCCGGCTATCACATCCGCGAATCGGGTTCGACGGCCGTTCAAGAGCTTGCTTTTACCATCGCCGACGGCATCGCCTACGTGAAGGCCGCTCTCGATCGGGGGCTGCCCATCGACGAGTTCGCGCCCAAGCTCTCCTTCTTTTGGGACGTGCACAACGACTTCTTCGAGGAAATCGCCAAGCTGCGGGCCGCAAGGCGCCTTTGGGCCAAGATCATGCGCGATCGTTTCGGCGCCCAGAATCCCGAATCGTGGCGGATGAAGTTTCACTGCCAAACGGCAGGGGTTTCGCTTACCGCCCAACAGCCCTACAACAACGTGGTGCGCGTGACGATGCAGGCCTTGGCCGCCGTATTGGGCGGGACCCAATCGTTGCATACCAACTCGCTGGACGAGACCCTCGCCTTGCCTACCGACGAGTCGGTACGCATCGCTTTGCGTACTCAGCAGATCATCGCCTACGAGAGCGGGGTGACGAATACGGTCGATCCCCTGGGCGGCAGTTATTACGTGGAAAGGCTCACCGACGAATTGGAGCGGGAAGCGCAGGCCTACATCGACAAAATCGACCAGATGGGCGGCATGGTGAGAGCCATCGAGTTGGGTTATCCCATGAAGGAGAGGGCGGAGGCTTCTTTCCGCTTCCAGAATCAGGTGGAAAAGAAGGAAAAAATCATTGTGGGCTTAAACGAGTTCGTTTTAGAAGATGAGAAGCCGCCCGAAATTCTCAAGATCGACGACCGTATCGAGAAGGAGCAAGTGGCCTTCTTGAAAAAGGTAAAGGCCGAGCGGGATCAAGAGGCGGTGAAAGCTTCTTTGGCCGACCTTAAAAAGGCGGCCCGAGGAACTGAGAATTTAGTACCGCACATCTTGAAAGCCGTAAAGACCTATGCCAGTGTGGGCGAGATCATGAACACCCTCCGGGAAGTATTTGGCGAATACCACGACCCCGGGATTTATTGATGAGAATACTCCTCCCCTTAACTTAAGGGGAGGTGGGGAGGGGTTATGTGCGCCGATTTGGAGTCTCATAACGCCCCCTAACCCCCTCTTAGCTTAAGAGGGGGAACATTAAGGAAATTGATAATTTCATGGAACGAAAAATTCGAATTTTAGTCGGTAAACCCGGTTTAGACGGGCATGATCGGGGCGCCAAGGTGGTGGCCCGGGCCCTTCGCGACGCCGGGTTTGAAGTGATCTACACGGGCCTTCACCAAACGCCTGAGATGATTGTGAACACGGCCCTTCAAGAAGACGTGGACGCCATTAGCCTTTCCATCCTCTCCGGCGCCCACAATTATATCTTTCCCGAGGTGATCAAACAGCTCAAGGAGAAAGGCATTACCGACATGTGCGTCTTCGGCGGGGGCATCATCCCGGACGAAGACATTCAAACCTTAAAAGGGCAGGGAGTTGCGGAACTTTTCACCCCCGGCGCCTCCACCCAAACCATCATTGATTGGGTCCACAACCACATCAAGCCTCGCGTTCTGTAAATAAAATTTGGCTCCCGCCTTCGTTTTAAGTTATTCTTGTGCGCGTTCAATCACGCGTACGGCATTGTCGTTGCGCTCCAGTAAAAAAGGAGAAATTCTATGAATGACCAAGCGGCGGGAGCAATTGCGGGATTGCTGGGAATCGGTTTTTTCCTCCTCATCGGACTGTTCGCCGTGGCCGTTCTCGCATTCTGGATCTGGATGCTCGTCGATTGCATCCAGCGGGAATTCGGGCCTAACGAACAGAACGCGAAGGTGATATGGATTTTGGTGCTCGTCTTGGCCGGATGGTTGGGGGCGATCATCTATTACTTCGTCGTGAAGCGGGCCAGGCCCAACGTTTCTCTTCCCCGGCCTCCTTCGTGAAATCAAGTCTCCGAAAACAATTCACCTCATCGAAAAGGTAAAATTATGTCAGTGGAATCGTTATGGATTGCCAAGGGGCAAGAAGACTTGTTCCTTTTGCCCAAAATGGCCAACCGCCACGGGCTCATCGCCGGCGCCACGGGCACCGGTAAAACGGTCACCTTACAGGTGTTGGCCGAAAATTTCAGCCGTATCGGAGTGCCCGTTTTCATGGCCGATGTGAAGGGAGACCTGGCGGGCATTAGCCAGGCCGGGTCCGAGACCCCTAAGATTAAAGAACGCATCGCCCAATTAAGTCTTCAAGATTTCAAGTTTCAGAATTATCCCGTCACCTTTTGGGACGTCTTTGGCGAGCTCGGTCACCCCGTGCGCGCCACCGTCTCCGATATGGGGCCGCTTCTGCTCAGTCGTTTGTTGGGTCTTAACGAAACCCAAAGCGGGGTTTTGAGCCTTGTCTTCAAGATCGCCGACGACAACGGCCTGCTCTTGCTCGACTTGAAGGACCTGCGCGCCATGTTGAATTACGTGGGCGAGAACGCCAAGGATTTCCAAACGGCCTACGGCAACATCTCGGCCGCGAGCGTCGGCGCCATCCAGCGAGGCTTGTTGACTTTAGAAGAACAGGGGGGAGACAGTTTTTTCGGCGAGCCCGCGCTCAATTTGGATGACCTGCTTCAGACCGATTCAAACGGCTACGGGATGATCAACATTTTGGCCTCCGAAAAGCTGCTTTTGGCGCCGAAGGTCTATTCGACCTTCCTGCTTTGGTTGATGGCCGAGCTTTTCGAGCGGCTTCCGGAAGTGGGCGATTTGGAAAAACCCAAGATGGTTTTCTTTTTCGACGAGGCCCACCTCCTTTTCAACGACGCCCCCAAGGCCTTGCTCGAGAAGATCGAGCAAGTGGTTCGCCTCATCCGCTCGAAGGGGATTGGGATTTATTTCGTCAGCCAGAACCCCTTGGACATTCCGGATATGGTGCTGGGTCAATTGGGCAACCGCGTTCAGCATGCCTTGCGGGCCTTTACTCCCAGGGATCAAAAGGCCGTGAAAGCGGCGGCGGAGACCTTCCGCAGCAACCCGAAGATCGACGTGGAAAGCGTCATCACGCAACTGGCCGTGGGGGAAGCGCTCGTTTCGATGCTGGATGAAAAGGGTGCTCCCGAAGTCGTGGAGCGGGCTTTCGTGCTGCCACCGACGGGGCAGATCGGCCCCATTACGGGGGATCAACGGAAGCAGATCGTCGGCCAATCCTTAGTTTTCGGCGTCTATGAAAAGGTCGTCGACCGTGAGTCGGCCTACGAACGCTTGAAAGGGAAAGTGGAAGCCCAACCTGCCGCGGCAGAGACGACGGGCTCTTCCGTCTCTATCGGTTCCATTTTTTCGGGCGGAGGAGGACGTCAGCGGCAAGGAGTGGTGGAAGCCTTCACCAAAAGCGCCGTTCGCGCGGTGGGAAGCCAACTGGGGAGGCAAGTGATTCGAGGTTTGTTGGGATCTTTGTTCGGGGGGCGACGCTAGAAAGTCAGGAGAGGTTTTCCCATCCGAGTCGTGGGGGGCCACCCTTACTCGCTTCAAGAAGGGTGCCCAACCACAAGGAAGAAAACAATAAGGATGGGAGAAAAAAACTTACTTCTTTTTCTTTTTGCCGAGCACCGAATCCTTCGCCGCTTTCGCGATACGGAACTTGAGCACCGTCTTCGCGGGAATCTTAATGGGGGCGCCGGTTTGCGGGTTGCGGCCCATGCGGGCTTTACGGTTGACGAGCACGAGCTTGCCCAAGCCGGGAACGGTAAATCCGTTTTTCGCTTCTTTCAGCGCCAACGCGGTTAAGTCTTCCAAAAGCTGCGCCACGTCTTTTTTCAGCACCTGAGAGTCGGTGGCGAGTTTGCTGATGATTTGGCTTTTCGTCATGGCTTTTGCCATAGAATGCTCCTTTATTTGAAGGGTGAATGAACGAACCTCTGTGGGACGAATATATCAACTGTCGAAGGCTTGGCAACATGAATTCGCAGTAAAAATGCGCTTTTTTCGATGTTTCCCTGTGACGCAAAAGGACAAGCAGGGTCTGAAAACCCAATAGCGGCACCGTTTTTTTAAATTGAAGAAGGCGCCTTGACCGTTTCATCGGGCGATCGCATCTCTGAAATGAAGTACAAAACTAAAGAAAGAGTCGTTTTCAATGTTCAAAAGAATCCTCTTATTCGCCGCGGTCAATTTGCTCGTGATGCTCACGATCTCCATTCTGCTAAGCGTTTTGGGAGTTAGACCCTACCTGCACGCCTACGGCATCGACCTTCCCCAGCTGATGATCTTTTGCCTGATTTGGGGCATGGGCGGCTCGCTGATTTCCCTATTTCTTTCCCGCAGTTTGGCAAAATGGACGATGGGAGTTCAAGTGATCGACCCGCAGACGACGACACCAGAATTAGCGGCCTTGGTAAATCGGGTTCACTCCCTCGCCCAGCGGGCGGGCCTGCCTAAGATGCCGGAGGTGGGGATTTACGACAGTGAAGAGCTGAACGCCTTCGCCACCGGTCCTACGAAGTCGTCGGCCTTGGTGGCCGTTTCGACGGGCTTGCTTCGCCGGATGGATTCGGACGAGGTGGAGGGTGTTTTGGGCCATGAACTCACGCATGTCAGCAACGGGGATATGGTAACGATGACCCTGCTTCAGGGAGTGGTCAACGCCTTCGTCATGTTTTTTGCCCGCGTGATCGCTTTTGGAGTAAGCCAGGGGGTGAAGGAAGAATCGCGCAGAACCGTCAATTATCTGGTAACGATGCTGCTCGAGATGACTTTGAGCATTTTGGGTTTCATCGTGGTGGCCGGATTCTCTCGATGGAGGGAGTTTCGAGCCGATCACGGCGGGGCCCAACTCGCGGGCACCCAGAAAATGGTGGGCGCGCTTCGGGCCTTGCAAAGGAACATGGGGATAGAAACGGGTGATGAAAGCGCCGCCTTATCGACTTTAAAGATCTCGGGAGGCTCCCGCGGCTTGACGGCCCTCTTCGCGACCCATCCTCCTTTGGAAGAGAGAATCCGCCGCCTTCAAGAAGGTCTTTCTTAAGTCCTTAATTTTTCCTCCACATTCCGAATCTTCACCCTTTTCCCGGTATAGGGATTGATCAAGGTCTCCGCGTCTTCATAGAGCCTCGGAGTTCGGTAAAGCCATAAGATCGCTTTCCAATGGGGAGGCGCAAGATACCGGTCGGGCGCGTGCTTTTGCAGGCTCCGGCGGACAAGGGGCGCGAAGCGGGGGCTCATGGTGGGAAAATAGTGATGCTCCACATGGTAGCTGAAATTCAAGTGGATGAAGTCCACCCAACGGGGAGAGGTGACGCTCATCGAATGGTCCACGGGCTCGTCGATGGTAGTGAGCGGACGCAGAAAGTGGTTGGTGGAGATGTAGGACATGAGGATCGCGTTGGCCAGGGCCATGGGGATGACGATGCCGAAAAGAGCGCCTTTCCATCCCGCCCAAACTCCGAGTGCGACCCAAAAAGCCATGATTCCCAAACTTTCGAGCGTCGCCCGTCGCCGGTTTAATTTTCTGAACTCTTTGGGGTATTTTCGGCTGATCAGCCAAAGTACGATTTGAGAGTGGTAGGTGAAACGGTAAAAATAGAAGAAGGCGCTCAGAATGTTGCCGGAACCGACGCCCGTCTTGAATTGGAATTTGGCCAGCGGGATTTTTCGGAAGCGATGCAAGGTGCCGTAACTATCCGGGTCGATGTCGGGCACGTTGGTATTCACATGATGGACTTGGTTGTGCCAGACCCTCCAAAGGGTGGGGGTGAAACAGTAAATGAAGAAGGCGCAATAACCGACCAAGTCCTGCGCCCATTTCGCCTTGAAAGTGGAGCCATGCAGCGTTTCATGTCCTAAAAATGACAAAGACCCGTAAGTCATTCCCAGGAGTAAGGAGAGACCCAGAAGACCGTACCAAGGCAGTGAAAGCGTGAAAATCGCCGCGCTCAATCCGAAAATCGCCGCCAATAACGGAAAAAGAAGTAAGCCGCGTTTGAATCTTGGTTTGAAAGCCTCCGCCGGCAAATCGGAGCGAAGCTTTTCGGTGAGTTCGAAACCGGAAAGAGAAGCTAGTCTTGCACCCATCACACCCCCTCCTTTTTTTCATTTTGCCTATGCAATGAGGGTGCCGAATTTTCATGAAAAAGGATCGGTTTTTTCCTAATAAATTTATGAAGGGCAAGGGTTGAAAAGGGTGAAAAATCACCTCTTCTATCTCGATTTATTGACGGCCTGGAGGTATCGGCTGGGAAGGGATCGGTTCAAGGCTCTGGCCATTTGTTGCGAGGCGGCGACGAGTTTGTCCAAGTCCACTCCCGATTGAATTTTCATGCCGTTCAGCATGTAAACCAAATCCTCGGTGGCCAAGTTTCCGGAAGCGCCGGGGGCGTAAGGGCAACCGCCGAGACCGCCCGCGGAGCTGTCGTATTTGAAGACCCCCGAATGCAGGCCCGCGAGAACGTTGGAGAGGGCCGTCCCCCGCGTGTCGTGAAAGTGAAGGGCGATTTTATCGAGGGGACACTTTCTTTTGAGCAAGGGGATCAACTCATACACCTGATTGGGCGTGGCGACGCCGATCGTGTCGCCGAGCGAGAGCTCGTCGACTCCCAGAGCCAAGAGCTTCTCGGCGACCTCGATCACCTTTTGGGGGGAGACGGGGCCCTCGTAAGGGCAGCCGAAGCAGGTGGAAACGTAGCCGCGCACCCAGATGTTGGAGGCCTTCGCCGCGTCGATGACCGGTCGAAAGGCGTCAAGGGATTCGGCGATCGACATATTGATGTTCTTCCGCGTGAAACTCTCGGTGGCCGCGGTGAAGACGGCAATGGCCTGCACATGGGCGGTGAGCGCCTTTTCCATCCCCTTTCCGTTGGGGACCAGCGCGATGTAGCGCACGTCTTTTTTCTTATGGACCTTTTTATACACCTCCCAAGCGTCGGCCATCTGGGGGACCCATTTAGGATTGACGAAAGAGGTTACCTCGATTTGTTGCAGCCCCGCGTCCGTCAAGGCGTCGACGAACTGAACTTTCTGGACGGTGGAGAGATTCGATTTTTCATTCTGGAGCCCGTCCCGAGGCCCCACTTCGGTGATGATGACTTTTTTGGGATATTGCATGGTTTAAGCAACCTCGACCAAATCCGCTCCCTGGGAGACCCGTTCCCCTTCTTGGAAAAATACTTTTTTTACGACTCCGTCCCGGGGGCTCGTGATTTTATGCTCCATTTTCATGGCTTCCAGTATCATTAGGACATCGCCCTTTTTAATGCCATCCCCCTCTTTTATCAGGATCTTCACGACTTTTCCTGGCATCGGCGCCGTGAGGCCGCCTTCGTGGGAGGAAGAAGTGGAGCGTTTTTTCTTTTTATTGGGATTTTCGAATCGAAAGTTCCCCTGGGGCAAGTGCAGGTCGACGAAGTCGGCCGAGGCGTAGAAGATACCCGAATAAGTCTTGCCGTCGATTTCGATCGTAAAGCGGGGAGGGGTGATTGAGAGGAGTTTAGGCATTTCGAAAACCCTCCAAGGCCGGCGAAAATCCGGAGCCGCTCTTGAGCGTCTGGATGGGGGAGGCCGCCGCCCGCATCGGAAATTGGGGAACGAGGGAAACGAGTGCCTGACGCATCGTCTCCCGTCCTTTTTGATATTTTTCCATCAGGGCCGAAACGCTGTGCGTGTGGTACTTGCCGGAGGCGAAGTCTTTCGTTTCAAGGAAGAATCTTAAAAAATCCAGGTTATGCCGGATGCCCAGCAACACGAAATCGCGCAGGAGGGCATCCATCTTGCGAATCGCGTCCTCTCGGTTTTCTCCCCAAACGATCAGTTTGGCGAGCATGGGGTCGTAGAAGGGGAGGATGGGTTTCCCTTCTTCCAGGGCCGAATCGATGCGCACGCCGGGACGGACGGGTTCCACCAATACGGCGGCGCTTCCTTCGGCGGGCAGAAAATTGTTTTCCGGGTCTTCCGCGTATAATCGGCATTCGATAGAATGGCCCCTTTGAGAGAGGTCTTCTTGCCGAAAGGGTAGGGTTTCGCCCGCGGCGATGCGGATCTGAGCTTTCACCAAATCCACGCCGGTGACCATTTCGGTGATGGGGTGTTCCACCTGTAGGCGGGTGTTGACTTCAAGGAAGTAGAAATTACCTTTTGAATCCAAAAGGAACTCCACCGTGCCCGCCGAAAAATAGTGGGCTTCTTTCACGATTTTCAAGGCCGCCCCGCAAATCTCTTTTTGCAGCGCGGGAGTGAGGGAAGGAGAGGGCGTTTCCTCGATCATTTTCTGGTGCCGACGCTGAACGGAGCATTCGCGCTCGAAGAGATGGACGAGATTTCCTTTCTCATCCCCTAAAACTTGTACTTCGATGTGCTTGGGATTCTCGAAATATTTTTCGATGAAAAGCGTCTTGTCTTTAAAGAAGGCGAGGGCCTCCCGCTCGGCTCCTGCGACCATTTCTTCGAGTTCTTCTGCCTTGTGGACCACCCGCATCCCTTTGCCGCCCCCACCCGCGGCCGCTTTGATGAGCAAGGGATAGCCGATTTCTTCCGCCAATTTTTGAAGGGCTTTTCCGTGGGGGAGCTCTCCCTCGAAGCCCGGCACTACGGGAACCTTCGCCTTTTGGCCGAGCTTCTTGGAGGCCACTTTGCTGCCGAGAAGCTTGAGAGCCTTCGGTTCGGGGCCGATAAACTTGATTTTCGCCTTTTGGCAGGCCTCGGCGAAGGAGGCGTTTTCGGAGAGGAAGCCGTAGCCGGGGTGAATGGCGTCCACTTTAGCGTCTTGGGCGATTTTCAGGATTTTGGAGATATCCAAGTACGTTTCGGCGCTTTCAATGCCGTTTAAGGGATAGGCCTCGTCCGCTTCTTTCACGGCGAGGGAGTCCGCGTCGGGGTCCGAATAAACGGCCACGGTGGCGATGCCCATTTCCCGGGCCGCGTGAATCACCCGGCGGGCGATTTCTCCGCGATTGGCGATGAGGATTTTTTTGAACATGGGGATTCCTAAGAGATCCAGCTGGGTTTTCGTTTGTTGAAAAAGGCGTCGATTCCCTCTTTCGCCTCGGGACTGGCGCGCCGGTCGGCCAGGTATTTCGCCGTCACTTTTCCCGCTTCTTCGAGGGAGAGGCCTGAGACTTCTTCCACGAGTTTCTTCGTTTCCGCCAGGGCCTGGGGGCCGGCCGCTTTAAACGCCTGGATTTTTACGTCGATGAGCTCGTCGATCTGCGTCGGGTCGCCGCATTGTTGGAGGAGACCCAGCTCTTTCGCCTGCATGGCGCTGAAGCGCTCGGCGGTGAGGGAATACTCCCGAAACTTCGCTTCCCCCATTTTGCGCAATACGAAAGGGGAAATGACCGCCGGTAGCAATCCTAGGCGTACCTCCGAGAGGGCGAACATGGCGCTTTTGTGGGCGAAGGCGAAATCGACGGCGGAAACGAGCCCCACGCCGCCGCCCATGGCGGTGCCGTTGACCTTGGCGATCACCGGCTTGGGTGAGCGGCTCACTTTCGTGAGCATCTCGTGCAGCTTCGCCGCGTCTTGGATGTTTTCCTCCCTCGAATAAGCGGCGCACTTTTTCATCCAATTCAAATCTCCCCCCGCGCAGAAGGAGGCGCCCGCCCCGGTGATGACGATCGCCCGCACGGCTGCTTCTTGGCTCAAAAGATCCATCGCCTCCGAAAGCTCGGCAATGAGGGTTTCGTTGAAGGCGTTGTGCACGTCGGGACGATTGAGCGTGACGGTGGCCACTTGATCTTTGATTTCGACGAGGAGGGTTTCGAAGGTTTTCATGGGTTACATCCTAAAGACCCCGAAGGCCTGATCTTTCAGGGGAGCGTTCAAAGAAGTGGCGATGCCTAAGGCCAATACCTTGCGAGTGTCGACGGGGTCGATGATGCCGTCGTCCCAAATGCGCGCCGTGGAGAAATAGGCGCTCGATTCCTTTTCGTATTTCTCCAGGGTCGGCGCCTTGAATTCGGCGGCTTCCTTTTCGCTCATCGCCTTTTTGCCTTCGGATCTCATTTGATCTTGTTTTACGGTGAGCAGCACGTTCGAGGCCTGCTCGCCTCCCATCACGCTGATGCGCGCGTTGGGCCACATCCAAAGTTGACGGGGGCCATAGGCCCGGCCGCACATGCCGTAGTTGCCGGCCCCGTAGGAGCCTCCGATGATGACGGTAAACTTGGGCACCCGGGCGTTGGAGACGGCCATCACCATCTTGGCGCCGTCCTTCGCGATGCCGGCATTCTCGTATTGCTTGCCCACCATGAAGCCGGTGATATTCTGCAGAAAGAGCAGGGGGATCCGGCGTTGGTCGCACAGCTCGATGAAATGGGCCGCCTTCAGCGCCGATTCGGAGAAAAGCACCCCGTTGTTGGCGATGATGCCCACGGGATAACCCATGATGCGTGCGAAGCCGCAGACGAGGGTCGTGCCGTATAATTTTTTGAATTCGTGGAGTCGGCTGCCGTCGACCAAGCGGGCGATGATCTCCCGCACGTCGTAGGGTTTTCGGAGATCCTTTTGGATAATCCCGTAAATTTCTTCGGAGGGGTATAAGGGGTCTTCCGCCGGTGCGATGTCCATCTGACTTTTTTCGGTGCGGTTTAAGTGCGAGAGGATGTCGCGGGTGATTTCTAGGGCGTGTTCGTCATCTTCCGCGAAATGGTCGGTGACTCCGGATTTTCGGCAATGCACGTCGGCGCCGCCCAATTCTTCCGCCGTCACTTCCTCTCCCGTCGCCGCCTTCACCAGGGGAGGCCCTCCTAAAAAGATGGTTCCGTTACCCTTCACGATCACCGTTTCGTCGCTCATGGCCGGTACATAGGCGCCCCCGGCGGTGCAACTGCCCATGACGACGGCGATTTGGGGGATGCCCGCCGCGCTCATGCGCGCTTGGTTGTAAAAGATGCGGCCGAAATGCTCTTTGTCGGGAAATACTTCCGATTGAAGGGGTAAAAAGGCCCCGCCCGAATCGACGAGGTAAACGCAAGGCAGGTTGTTTTCCAAGGCGATCTCTTGGGCCCGTAAATGTTTTTTAACCGTAATGGGATAATAAGTGCCGCCTTTTACGGTGGCGTCATTGGCGATGAAGAGGACTTCGCGGCCTTGGGCATAACCGATGCCCGTCACGATGCCCGCTCCGGGAGCTTCGTTTTGGTACATGTCGTGGGCGGCGAGGGTGGAGAATTCGAGGAAGGGAGAGCCGGGATCGATCACTTTTTCGATTCTCTCACGTGCCAAGAGTTTTCCCCGCTTGCGGTGCTTTTCCACGGAAGAATTTCCGCCGCCTAGCTTGACTGCGGCGACTCGGTCGCGGAACAGTTTCACCTGCTCTTTCAGAGTTTCGGCGTTTTCTTTGAAGTCTTTATTTTGCGAGTGAATTTGGGTCTCTAAGATCTCTGACATGCCGCCTTTTATGGCATTGCGGGGGAGGGGGATCAATCATAATTTTTGGGGAGGTCGTCGGGGAAAATTTCCTTGATGGCGGCATGGAAGCTGCGTAGAAAAGTGGACACTTGAAAGGAACGAAAGGAATCTTATGTCCACTAAAACGGTTCGCGTTATTGCGCTGTTCAAGGCGAAACCCGGCAAGGAGGAGTCTTTAAAGGCGTTTTTAACCCGGTTCATCGAACCGACCCGCCGAGAAAGAGGGTGCCTTCGGTACGAGCTTCATCAAAATACCGCCGACCCCGCGGATTTTGCCTTCATCGAAGAGTGGGAAGATCACGGGACGCTCGACGACCATTTGAAAAGTCCCCATATTCAGGCGGCGTTGCCGGTGATCGGCGATTACGTGGCAATTTCTCCCGACATCCGGCGTTATTCGAAGTGTGATTAAGATTTAGGGTTTTATTCTTCTTCCAAGAACGCCATCGCCCTCGACTCCGACCAATATTCCCCTTTGCCGCCGAAACGCACGAAACCTACGTGACCGCCGGAGTCGGGAGTTTCTAGAAAAAGGTAAGGGTTTTTCTTCGCCTTTTTTTCCGGAAAGCACTGGGGCGTAAGAAACGGATCGTTTCGCGCGTTCACCATCAGCGTCGGCACTTGAATCCCCCCCAGAACGAGATCGGCGCTCGATTTCTTCCAATAATCCTCCGCATTCTTGAAGCCGTGGAACGGGGCCACGTAGCGGTCGTCGAAATCCTTGAAAGTGCGGATCGTGTCAAACCCTTCGTCGCCGATGAAATCGGGCAGGATCTTCTTTTTTTCCCGCACGTACTGCCTTAATTGCAGGAGAAAGCGCTTCATGTAGACCACGTTGGAAAGCTTGGCCAATTGCCAGGCCGTTGATTCCAGGTGGCTGGGAACGGAAAAAACGACCGCTTTTTTTAGGAGGGAGTTTATTTTTTTTCCACGCTCCCCGAGATATTTCAAGGTTAGGTTTCCGCCCAGGCTGAAACCGATCAAAACGATTTCCCGATAGTTTTTTTTCGAAGCCGCATGTCGAAGGACGGTTTCCAAATCTTCGGTCGCCCCGCTGTGGGTCATGAAAGGAGTGAGATTGGGTTCGCCGCCGCAGCCGCGAAAGTTCCAGGCCAGCACGTCCCATCGGTTTTGGCGGAGGATTTGCGCCATGCCCAAGATGTAGGGACGGTAAGAGTTTCCTCCCAAGCCGTGGGAGAGGATTGCCAACCGCTTCGAGCCGTCGATCGACCAATCCAAGTCCAAAAAATCACCGTCGGGGGTGTCGATGCGCTCGCGCCGATAGGAAACGCCTTTTAAGCGGCGCAACACATTGGCGTAAATGGTTTGGAGATGTCCGTTCGAGAAAAGGAGAGGGGGACGATATTGTGAATTTTTGATGACGGGCACGTTTTTCTCTTTCTGGGAATTAAGGGCAAAAAAGGAGCGGTTTTTATCCTACTTCAAGGTGCGGATAAAAAGCAAAAAACCTTTTTTTATCCAGGAAAGCCATTGACAGCTAAAAAAAGTAAGTATTTACTTACTTAGATGCCGAAAGCGAAAACCCACGCCCGCCTTACTTTTCAGGAGCGCCAAGAGATCATCCTCGAGGCGGGGCGCGATCTTTTTTCTCAGAAAGGTTTCGTGGGCACCACCACGAAGGCGATCGCCTTGAAGGCGAAGATCAACGAGGCCCTCCTTTTCCGTCATTTTGCAACCAAAGAGGAACTTTACACCGAAATCCTCCGCCGCAAGATGTCCCGCTCTTTTTCAGAAGTGATCCCCTTATTGGGGAAGAATTTATCCAAGAAAACGGCCCAGGGACTCTTCAACATCGCTAAAACCTTCATTCGCGAGCATGTGCGGGAGCCGCGTTTGTTTCGGATGATGCTATATTCCGCCCTCGAAAATCATCGGGTCAGTCGTTTCATCTTCCGTCAACGTGTGCCTTTCGTGACCTTTGTCGAGGAGTTTTTAAGGGCAAAGGCGGCTGTAAGGGAATTGCGCCCGTTGGATGCGAGGGTGGCGGCGCGCGCTTTTATCGGAATGATCCACAACTACATCATGGTGACGCAAATTTTTAAGACTAAGAGTTTTTTTCCCAAGTCGGAAGACCGAATACTCAAAGAATACATCCATCTCTTTTTAAAAGGGGTGGGCGCATGAAAGTTAGAATCCTTTTTCTTTTATTTTTGGGTTTCCTTTGTTTTCCCTCCTTCTCCCGGGCCGCAGCCGAGAAGACGGGAAAGATCGGCCTTCAAGAGTGCTATGAACTTGCCATCAAGCGAAGCGAGACGGTGGCCATTTCCGACGAGGAAATCAAGCGTGTGAAGGCCCGTTATATCCAAGCCCTGGGTTCCGCGCTGCCGGTGATCGCTTTCAACGGCCAAGAATTTTTGCAGGACGATTCGTCTCAAGGGAACAGCGGCACCGCTGCGGGAAGTGTTGCGAATACATTGACCCGCTTCAGCACTCCCCAGGTGGCTCTTACGTTGAACCAAACCCTCTTCGACGGCTTCAAAGTGATCAACGCCTTAAAGCTGACCCATGCGGACCGTCGCCTGCAGCATTATAAGAAGGAAGACGTGGAACGTCTCCTCTTCCGTGACGTGGCCACGGCCTTTTACGCCATCGCCAAGATCGAACAGGATATCCGCACAAGCCAAAAGATCATCGGGGTTTTGAAGGGGCAAATCGGTGAGCTGAAAGACCGCGTGAAGCTGGGAAAGTCGCGGGTGAGCGAACAAATCGCCCAGGAAGCCGACTTAAGCTTGCTCGAGGCCGATTTGGTGAAAAAGCAGGGGGATCGTCGGGTGGCTTACGAGATGCTTTCCTTCCTTACCGGTCTTGATCCCCAACCTCCCATCGACGTGAGGGATCCGGTGGACCGAAAAATTAAGCCGGTTGAGGATTATCTTGCGCAGGCGGAGAGTCGTCCCGATATTTTGGCTTCCAAAGAGTCTTTCGAGATCGCCAAAGGCAACGTGAAAATCAAGAAAGGGGATCTTCTGCCCAATGCCACGGCGACCGCCAACATTTATCCTTACCGCGTGGGGTTCCGATCCGACATTTTGTGGGATGCCACCTTCAATTTGAACGTTCCCGTTTTCAACCTCACGACTTGGGGCAATATTAAAGACGCCAAACTGCAGGCCAAGCAGGCGGAGATTCAATCGCAGCTTACCCGCCGCCAGGCGATGAGCGAGGTGAAGCAGGCGTACGAAGCTTATCAGTCTTCCCACCTCCAATACCGCAAATACCAGTACGCCAGCCAAAAGGCCGAGGAAAGCTATCAAAAGCAGGTGGAAGACTTCCGTTTGAATTTGATCACCAACCTGGACGTGCTGCAGTCCGAGCGCACTTGGTTGGATGCGCTCAGGAGCCGAGACACGGCGAAGGCCCAGTTGTGGTCCGATTGGGCAAGCCTCGTCATCACCATAGGGGCCTTGCCATGACTCTTTCCGAATTTTCCATTAAAAATAACGTCTTCGCTTGGATGCTCATGGCGGCGCTCATCCTTTTCGGGTGGATCTCCTTCAGGAGTATGGGAATCAGCGAGATGCCCGATGTGGATTTCCCCGTGGTGACTGTCCAGATCACCTATGAGGGCGCCGCTCCCGAGATCATGGAAACGGACGTGGTCGACATTATCGAAGATGCGGTGATGAGCATCCAAGGGATCCGGACGATTTCCTCCACTTCCACCCAAGAGAACGCGCTCATCACCATCGAGTTTGATTTAAGCCGCGACATCGACGCGGCCCTTCAAGAGGTGCAGACGAAGATCGCCCAGGCTCAAAAGCGCTTGCCCCAAGAAATCGATCCCCCCATCGTGACCAAGACGAACCCGGAAGACCAACCCATCCTCTGGGTTTCCTTATCCGCCGACAAGCCGTTGCGCGACATCATGACCTATGCCCGCGATCACTTGAAAGACCAGCTTCAGACGGCCAACGGGGTGGGAGAGGTGGTTTTCGGCGGTTATGTGGAGCCCAACTTAAGGATTTATATCGATCCCAATAAGCTCAATAAATACGAGATTACGGTAAAAGACGTGCTCGACGCCATTTCGAGGGAGCATATCGAAGTGCCCGCCGGTCGAATCGAGACGCCGCTGAAGGAATTCAACCTCCGCTCGATGGGCGAGGCCTTAACGCCGGAGGAGTTCGGCAACATCCTCATCGATAAGCGCGGCGGCGCTCCCATTTACACCCCCATCCGCATCAAGGACGTGGCGAACATCGTGCAGGGCTTGGATGAAGTGCGCCGCATGAGCCGGACCGACGGCAAGCCTGCCATCGGGCTTGGCATCAAGAAACAGCGCGGATCCAATGCGGTCGCCGTGGCGGACGCGGTGAAGGAACGGCTCAATTGGATCAACAAGAACATCCCGGCCGGGTATTCGGTTCAGGTGAACTTCGACACCACGAAATTCATTCGGGACACGACTAATGAAATGAAGTTCAATCTCATCTTGGCGGCGATTTTGACCGGAGTGGTCTGCCTTTTCTTTCTCGCCTCCTGGGGCTCCACCTTCAACGTGCTCTTGGCCATTCCCACCTCCATCATCGGTTCTTTCCTTTTCCTGAATTTTTTCGGATTTACCCTCAATACTTTCACGCTTTTGGGGCTGATCTTGGCCATCGGAATCGTGGTCGACGACGCCATCATGGTGCTCGAGAACATCGTGCGTCACCAAGAAATGGGGAAAGACCCGATTACCGCCGCTCGCGACGGGTCCCGTGAAATCACTTCAGCGGCTCTTGCCACTACCATTGCCATCATCGCCATCTTCATTCCCGTCGTGTTCATGAAGGGCATCATCGGGAAATTCTTCTTCCAGTTCGGCATCACGATGGGCGTCGCCGTGGCTCTTTCGCTGGTGGAGGCCCTGACCCTCACCCCCATGCGCGCCTCCCGTTTCCTCGTTTCGCACGAAAAGGAAGGCTGGTTTCCCCGTACCGTCAACCGGGTTTTCGACCGCTTAAGCGCCTCCTATTCGGCGGTCTTGAAGCGGTGTCTCGATCACCGTTGGTTAGTGGTGATTTTTTCCCTTCTCCTTTTTGCCGGTTCTTTTTCACTGTTTCCCAAGATCAAGAAGGAGTTCGTGCCCGCTCAAGACCAAAGCGCCTTTCTCGTCCGTCTTCAGACGCCTTTGGGATCATCGATGGAGTTTACGGATAAAAAGGTGAAGGAGGCCGAGGCGATGATCTCTGCTCATCCCGAGGTCATTCGCTATTACGCGGCCATCGGCGGTTTCGGGGGAGGGGAGGTCAACACCGGGATGATGTTCATCAGCATGAAGGAGCCTCGGGACCGACCGATCGACCCCAAATTGGGGCGCCGGATGACCCAGACGGACCTCATGAACGCGCTCCGAAAAGAGTTTTCGACGATTTCCGACTTGAAGCCGACCTTGCAGGACCTTTCCACCCGAGGATTTACCGCGCAGCGCGGGTTTCCCGTCGAGTTCACCGTGCGGGGCCCTGATTGGAAGAAACTGACGGAGCTTTCCTTGGCGATCGAGAAGAAGATGGAAGGGGACGATCATTTCACCGACGTCGATACGGATTACCAATACGGGCAGCCGGAGATCCAGATTTTCCCAAACCGCCAGGCGGCCGCGGCCCGGAAGGTGAGCGTTCAGGATATCGGCGTGACGATCAACGGCCTCATCGGAGGGGTGAAATCGGGGAAATTTACGGAAGGGGGACATCGCAATGACGTGCGGGTCCGTCTCAATGAGGACGCCCGACAGAGGGCCCAAGACATCGGCAAGCTGTTCGTGCGCAACCAAAACGGCGAGATGGTCCGCCTGGATGAAGTCGTCGATATTCGGGAGCACGACACCTTGAAGAGCATCACCCGGAAAGATCGGGAACGGGCCATCAGCATCTTCGCCAACGTGGCTGCCGGAAAATCCCAAGAGCAGGCATTAAAGCAGGTGGAGGCGATTTCTAAGGAAATCCTTCCCGAAGGCTACCGCATCGTTTTCAGCGGTTCCGCTCAAACTTTCAAAGAGTCGTTCGATAGCCTTTTCTTCGCGCTTTACCTGGGGATCATCGTGGCCTACATGGTTCTCGCCAGCCAATATAACAGCTTCGTTCACCCCATCGTGGTGCTTTTGGCGTTGCCCTTCAGTATTTCCGGGGCTTGGGTGGCTCTTTATCTTTCGGATAAATCGCTCAACGTTTTCAGCTTCATCGGCATCATCTTGCTCATGGGGATCGCCAAGAAAAATTCCATTCTGCTCGTCGATTTCGCCAATCAACGACGACGGGAGGGACTCTCCGTGAGGGAGGCCCTGGAAACCGCGTCTCCGCAACGCTTGCGGCCCATTCTCATGACGAGTTTCGCCACTATCGCGGCCGCCATTCCGCCGGCCTTGGCCTTAGGTCCCGGTTCGGAGACCCGTATTCCCATGGCCATGGTCGAATTGGGAGGCATTTTGGTTTCCACCATCCTCACCCTTTTCGTCGTTCCTTGCGCCTATAGTCTGATGACCCGTTTAGAGTTGAAGCCCAAGCATGCCGAGGCGCCCGTCGAATCTATGGTCTCTCCAGTCCCAAAAAGAATCTTGACCACGATGGAGGAGTGATCGAGAAGGAAGGGCATGAAGAGATTTTTTTTCGCGATCCCCTTTTTTCTTTTCCACCTATCCGCTTCCCACGCGGCCTTCGGATTCAGCTCCCTTCAGCTTTGGCCCGAGGCGATTTATACGTACGAGGAAAAACCCGTTACTTTTATCGCCAAACCCAATCCTTCTTCGACCCCTCGGGGCGCCGTTTTGGTGCAGTGGGATCCTGAAAAAGAGAAGGTTCTCTATCGATGGAAAATGACGGACGACGGCTCTTTAGGCGACGTTCGGGCGGGGGACGGGATTTATAGCCGCACCGTTCAATTCAACGAACGCAAAGGGGGCGTGAAGATTTTTTCCGTCGTCGAAGGAAACGACGAGGTCCAGGCGGCTTTTCTCAAGAAGGAAGACTTAGGTCCCCAGGCGAGCTTACACGTGTTGCATCAACCCACCTTCCTCGAAATCATGTCCCAAGTTTGGCAGAAGATCAAAGCTCACTTTTCGAAATAGGGACGTTTTCTAGCGTCCGCAGGCGTTGCTTTCCCGTCCTACCCAGAATGAATTTCCCGAGATCCAAGCACGTGTTTCCTTTAAGACGCGATTGTCTGAAGAAGGGCTTAAGTATAGGGGGTCTTGCGAGAGCAAGAGGCAAAGCCCCCGAGAGTCGGAAGAAAGATCCGGATGGTTTTGTCCCGTATGTCCCACAACCTTGAACGTGTCGGGGGCGGCGGGGAGGGTGGCATAGTGGGGCTTTGCGGCGAGGCTCCAAGCGACGAGCCGGATCTCGTTTCCTTTTTCGAAGAGTAGGGCGTAATCGTCTTGGCGGGGAAGGGCGATGCGTTTCAGAAAGCGAAATCCGTCAAGTTGTGAGGTAAGGGTTTGGGCGGCAAGATAGGCGGGTTTGGGGCGAAAGGCGAAATCGGGGGAGTGAGGATCGGCATACTGGACCCAGCCGTAATGATGTTCTTCTTCCTTCGGCGATTGCCCATCATCCCTCCAGTCATACCAAATGGAAAGGGGAACGCCCAAGCTTAAGTTTGAGAGCCACTGGCGGGCGACGTATTGTCCTTGCTTCTCCGGGTTCATTCCTCTCCAAATATCGGAATAGCCCCATTCTCCCGAGAGCACGGGAATCTCTTTTCCCGGGGCAAATTCGGAGATCCACTTGCGAACGAATATTAAATCCTTTTCGAAGGTTTCTGGAGGGGAATGTCGTCGGTAGGGATGGAGAGTCACGGCGGACCAAACTTTCAGCGCACCCCCTTCGAAACACTTTTTTAGAAATTTTTTGTCGATTTTCGCGAGGGCGGGTCCCGCCAGTTTCGATTCTGGGGCGGCTTGCTCCACTTTTTCTCCGACCGCGAGCACCAACTTTATGTAATCGGCAACATTGGCCTTGGGTCTCCAAAAACGTGAAAAGTTGGGCTCGTTATAGATTTCCCAGAGGACCGGCTTTCCCCGGAAATGCAAAACCGCTGCGGCGGCCCAATTCGCGAAGGCCTCCCGACCCGCATCGGTGTGAGGAGACAGACCTTCGTCATAGAGGGGGTTGTCATAGTCCAAGATGAAAAGGGAATGAATGCCGTAAGGGGCCAAGGCCTGCATGAAGCGGTCATATTCCGAGAAGTCGTATTTTCCTTTCTGTTTTTCCGTGTCGGCCCATATGAAATCCATGCGTACCCACTTCACTCCGCTTTGGGCCAGTTTTTCCATTTCCCCTTTTTGGGGATGAGTGAAGTGTATATTGATTCCCAATTCGTGCGGGACGGGTCCGCCTAAAAAAGGCGGAGTTTGCGCTTCCGCTCCCGTCATGAGCCAGAAAGAGAGTAGGGCGAGAAAGAAAGAGAAAAAATATCGAAATAAGGTGAAAAAACGGTGCCGATTCATTTCGGATTCCAGAAGCTAAAAAAAATGCGGCCGAAGGGCCGCATTTTTGTTTCATTTCTTTATTTTTTATTACCAACGGCCGCGGCCACCGCCGCCTCCGCCTCCACCGCGTCGATCGCGACCGCCGCCTCCGCCGCCGCGACCACCGAATCCGCCTCTTCCGCCGCCCCCGCCGAAACCGCCTCTCTCTCGGGGCTGTTCGGGACGAGCTTCATTGACCACCAAGGTACGTCCGTCCAATTCCTTGCCGTTCACGCCGGCGATGGCTTGCTCGGCCGCTTCATCGCTTTCCATCTCGACGAAACCGAATCCTTTCGATTTGCCGGTGAACTTGTCGGAAATGAGCCGAACCGATTCGATCGTCCCGAAGGGCTCGAACAGCTCGCGCAATTGGGTTTCGGTGGTGCTGTAGGGGAGACTCCCTACGTATAGCTTCTTAGCCATATGGCTTCTCCTTTTTGGATTAAACTTTCTTTTCGAAGGTTCGAATCTAATAGGCGGGATGAGTGCCGAAATGCAGCCCGATCGGGCATATTAGAAACTCACGCTTTCAGGCCCTTTTTAACAGAGGATAGGAGGATTGTCCACGATTCATTCCTGCCGCTCTCATGGCGTCCGACCTGGAAAAGGGCATAAAAAAAGGCATTCGCCTTATTGACGAATGCCTTTTTGATTTTTGTGCTAAACGGAAAGTCGGTTTTACCAACCGCCGCGATCGCCGCCGCGTCGGTCTCTTCCGCCGCGTCCGCCGCCGCCGCCGAAGCCGCCGCCGCGATTGCCGTATCCGCCACCGCCACCGCCGCCGAAGCCGCGTTCACGCTTTTCTTCGGGCCGAGCTTCGTTGACGACCAGGCTACGGCCGTCTAATTCCTTACCGTTCACTTCTTGAATGGCCTTCTCGGCCGCTTCGTCATCCGAAAATTCCACGAAGCCGAATCCCTTGGAACGGCCGGTGAACTTGTCGCTGATGATGCGAACGGATTCGATCGAACCGAAAGGCTCGAACAGTTCGCGAAGTTCGGTTTCGGTGGTGCTATAGGGAAGGCTCCCTACGTAGAGTTTTTTCGCCATGGATGGCATCTCCTTAAAAAACAGGAATCGATAGAGTCCAAAGGAAAACCAAGGTTCCCAAGAACCTTATCGGATCCTACGTAAATAAAAATGATCAATTGGGTTAAAATCTAATAGGCGGGATAAACTGAAGGCAAACGGCCCGTCATCGGGCATATTAGAAACTAACACTCACTTAATACAACTTGTAACAGTATCGGGGGGGTTTGTCTAATGTTGTTTTATTTTTTCGAATTAGAAACATTCCCGTGAAATCCCACGGGATGTCCCTTATCCAATGGGGTTTCCAAAGGGGAGCAACGGATTGCTCACCCTTTGGTCAAGCCTGGGGATTCATTCTCCGGGCGCGAAGTCTAAAAAAACCTAGCGCCTTCTTCCCATGACTCGGAGCAGCATTAAAAACAGGTTGATGAAATCGAGGTACAGGGTGAGGGCTCCGTAAATGGCCGGTTTCTCCGATCCTTCCGTCACCTCGGGGGCGTTTAAGGCCAAGGCTTTCAGTTTTTGGGTATCGTAAGCGGTTAAGCCTAAGAAAATGACCACGCCGATGAGGGAGATGGCATAGCTGATGGCGGGGCTTTTTAAGAAGAAGTTCACGATCATAGTGAGGATAATGCCCCAAAGGCCCATCGTCATGAAACTGCCTAGGCTCGTCAAATCCCGTTTGGTGGCGTAACCGTAAAGGCTCATGCCGCCGAACATGCCGGCGGTGATGAAGAAAACTTGCGCCACCGATTGTGCGGTATAGACGAGCAAGACGACGGAGAGAGTTAAACCATTCATGGCCGAATAGAGGATGAACAAGGCCCCCGCCACGGTCGCCGAAACTCGGTTCGCGAGAAAGCTCATCGCCATCACCACGGCGAGTTCCCCGAGAATCAACCCCATGAAAACGCCTTGGTTGAGGACGATCATCCGGAACAAGGTTTCCGACTGGGCCACTTGAAACGCGATGACGCCGGTTAAGATAAGGCCCCCGGTCATCCAAATATAAACTTTTTGCAAAAAGGCGCTGACCGCTTTTTCTTGGCTGATGGCTGGAAAGGGATAGATATTGCTCGACATGGTTTTTTCTCCTTAAAGGGTAGGTCCCTTTTAAGTATGTCATCCCGACGCCAGTTGGCAAGGGGAATTGAGGTTCAGGCGCCAAGCCGATCCGGAGAAGGGGAACGATAAATCCAGGCCAACATAGCCCCCCCGACGATGACCATCGCGATACAAAGTAGCTGGCCCATGGATAGGGGCCCCAAAATAAACCCCAATTGGGCGTCGGGTTCGCGGAAGAATTCGATGAAAAATCTTAAGCACCCGTAGAAGAGGATGGAGCAGGCGAAGATCGATCCATCCCTCATTTTTTTCCGATAGACGATATACAAAAGGATTCCCAACACCACTCCCTCCAAGAAACTTTCATAGAGTTGAGAAGGGTGGCGGGGCAGCGGACCGCCTCGCGGAAATACCATCGCCCACCCCACGTCGGTGACCCGCCCGTAAAGCTCGCCGTTGATGAAGTTCCCGATTCGGCCGAAGAAGAGACCGATCGGCACGCAAAGGGCTACCGCGTCGAACACATAGAGGGCCGGGATGTTCTGGCGTCGGGCGAAGAGGAACATGCCTAAGGCGCCCCCCATCACCGCCCCATGAAAAGACATGCCCCCGTGCCATATGGCGGGGATTTCGGCGAGGTGTTTGAGGTAGTAAGAGAAGTTATAAAAAAACACGTAGCCGAGGCGCCCCCCGAGGATAATCCCGTAAAAAGAATAAGTAGTGAGCAGACCGACTTCGTCGAGGGCATGAAACTTCGCCAAAGTTCCATGGCGAAAACGGTAACGCAAAATAAAATAGGCCGCCGTAAACCCGATTAGGTACATGAAGGCGTACCAACTCAATCCCACGGGACCCAAGCGGAAGAGAAAAGGGTCGATATGGGGAAAAGTAAGGAGAGCAGGGGGAAGGGAAAGGCGCATGGGAAAATATTAAAGGAGTTTTCGATTAAATCCACTTCTTCCTTCGGAAATAAAAGACCATCGCCAGGACGACCAGAATCATGACCCCCCAAACGGCGGGATAACCGTATTCCCAAGAAAGCTCGGGCATGTGGTGAAAATTCATCCCGTAGACGCCAACGATAAAGGTGATGGGCATGAAAAGCGTCGCGAAAATGGTGAGCACTTTCATTACTTCGTTCATGCGGTTGCTTAGGGATGAGAGATAAATATCGAGCATTCCCGAGAGCATGTCTCGGTAGGTTTCGACCGTATCAATCACTTGAATGGTATGATCGTAAATATCTCTTAAATAAAACAAAGTGGCTGGCTTAATAAGGGGAGATTGGCTACGCTCCAGTCCACTCACCACTTCCCTCAAGGGCCAGACGGAACGCCTCAGAAAAATCATCTCCCGTTTTAGGCCGTGCAAGACTTTGAGGGTTTGTGGGCAAGGGTTGGTGACCAGTTCTTCTTCCAAAAGCTCTAAACGCTCTCCGAATTTTTCCAAGATGAGGAAATAGTGGTCGATGATCGAATCGAGGATCGAGTAAGCCAAATAATCCGCCCCCATTTTACGGATGGGACCTTTCGACTGGCGGATCATCGTGCGAATATGGTCGAAAACGTCGCCTTCCTCCACTTCTTGAAAGGAAAGCACGAAATTTTTCCCGAGCACCACGCTCACCTGTTCGGAGCTCACTGAATCCCGATTGTCGTCCCGGTAAAAGAGCATGCGGGCGACGAGGTAGAGATAGTCATCGAAGTTCTCCATTTTGGGGCGTTGATCCGTATTGGCGATGTCTTCCAGCACGAGGGGGTGGATTTTGAAAATCTTGCCGATCTCTTCCAAGATGCCCATTTGGTGAACGCCGTCCACGTTGATCCAGGTCACCCCCGTATCATTCGGATCGCTTTTGAGTTCCGAGACCGATTCGATCTTTTTCTCCTCGAATTTACCCTCATCATAGTGAAAGACGGTAATTTCCACGGGTTCGGTTCTTTGGCTACCGATGTGGACGAGGGAGCCCGGGGGCAGGCCCGCTTTTTTGCTTCTTTTTTTGAGATAGCGCTCCATGATTTTTAAGACCTGAGTATGAGCGAAAGACCTTTCGGGAGTCTAGGAATTAATGGGAAAGAGCATTGAAAAGAAAGATAAATAGACTTGCTTTGAGGGGGCGTGTTTTTTAATCTACGCGATCTTAAAGAAGTTCATCAATTTCATGAGGAGAAGAATATGGGTGCGTTTCAAAAAGCCGCTAAGAAACAAGACGTGGAAGTGGGGCAGGGCGTCGTCTGCGAAATAGACGGCAAGTCGATCGCCCTTTTCAACGTCGCCGGCGATTATTACGCCATCAACAACCTGTGTCCGCACCGCGGCGGTCCTTTAGGGGAAGGGGAATTGGACGGCTGTTTGGTCACCTGCCCCTGGCATGCCTGGCAATTCGACGTGAAGGCGGGCTGCAACGCGGATAATCCGGAAGAAAAAATCGTGAAATACAACGTTAAAGTGGAAGGCGACGACGTGCTCGTCGAAATTTAATGGATAAACCCTTACAAAATAAAACCGCCCTCATCACCGGCTCATCCCGCGGCATCGGCCGCGCCATCGCCTTAAAGCTCGCCTCCCAAGGGGCGAATATTTTGCTCCACTACCGGAAAAATTTAGAGGAAGCCCAAGCCGTCGAAAAAGAACTCCTGTCCTTGGGCGTGCGGGTGGGAAAATATGCGGCTGATCTCTCCGATCTCGAAGAAGTGAAGCGTTTCATTGCCCAGGTGAAAGACGAGAACAAGCAGATCGACATCTTCGTCGCCAATGCGGCGGCGACCGCCTTTAAGCCCCTCTTGGATATCCGCGAACATCACATCCTTAAGACTTTTAATATTTCGATCAGTACCTTCGTGCTAGCGATGGCTTCTCTCAAGCCCCAGATGGCGCCGGGATCGAAGGTGATCACCGTTTCCGGCATCGATACGAAAAAATATTGCGTCAATCACGGCCTGCTCGCCGCCGCCAAGGCGGCGTTAGAGATGCTCACGCGCTATTACGCGGTGGAACTCGCTTCCGATAAAATCTATGTCCACGGCGTGAATCCGGGGATCGTTGACACCGATTCGATGAAGATTTATTTCGGCGACAACTACGACAGCGCCAAGCACGAGATGGGGCGAATGATTCCCGAAGGCCGCCTCATGCCCACCGGCGACGTCGCCGAAATCGTTTCGTTCCTTTGTTCCCCCGCGGCGAATTGGATGAACGGAGAAACCCTCTACGCAGACGGGGGATTGGGGTTCATGATGCCCGTATTTTCAGGAAGGTAATAAATTTTTAAGTGAAGAACTATAGGAGAAAGCCGATGATCAAGAAAACAACGAGTTTCATTTTAGTGGCGAGCTTAGCGAGTGCCTCGTTTCTTTTTTCCGGTTGCGATGGCAGTTTCATCCGTAAGAAGCTGGAGCAGCGCTTAAACGAGTCTTTCGGCCCGAAAACGCCGCCGCCGTCGCCGCCTCCTCCTCCTCCTCCTCCCGTTGTGCCGACACCCCCGGCGCCTCCGCCTCCTCCCGTTTCGCCACCCCCGACGCCTCCTGTTTCGCCCGAATCCGCGGCGCTTCCGACGCCTCCCGCGCCGGATCAGGCGAATAACGACCAGGCCTTGATCGAAGAGTTGAACGGATACGTCGAATGCTTAAACCGTACTTCGCCTCGGACGAACCAAAGCCGCGAGCGCTATCTTTCTTGGGTGAACGAAAAGACGGGCCCCAATTGCACGGAACGATACATCACTTATGGTTTGTATACCCTCTATGACGATGGAATCGAAAAATGCAATAAGGCCGCCCAACGAGGCAAGGACGGACCTCCCTCTTTGCCCAACTTGGAGAAAGCGGCGGGCGATTTGGCGGCCTCATACGCCCAACTGGTACCCCTCGTGAAGAAGGCGAACGATTATTACGAACAGCAAGATTATAAAGATGACCACTGTGTAAAGGCCAAGGAGATGCACGGTCAGTTGATGGACGCCTTCGCCCGTTACCGCGCCGCCGAGGCCCAATTGCAACAAGGCGTCGATTCCATCAAGGGCGACGTGGACCGACGAGAACTCGCCCGCTTGGAAAGGGAGAAGGGGAGAAAGCTCGCGTGGTATGCGCGGAATTACCAGTTAACCGTGAAAAGCTTGATTCAAACCCTGCCCAAGGAAAACGCGGGGATGCTGAATAAAGACGCCTATCTTGCCACCTATACCCAGTTGGAGAAGGACTACGACGGTTTAAACAACTATCTCACCGCCAATCCTGACGAAAGCAAGGGCGTCTTTTGGTTCAGCTCCTTCGAAAGCAGCGCGAAAGACTTCTTCACGAAGGCCAAGTTCATTAAACGGGATTTGGCGGACGGCAAGAAGCCCGATGCCAGCGCCTTGAACGGCCTGATCGAGCAGTTTAACCGTTTCGTGAGCGATTCCAATAATGTGAAGTTTTAGGAATTTTCCTAAAAACGGAATAAACTCCCCTACCTTGACAGCCCCACGCGGGGTTCGTATAAGTTTGCTTTTTCTTTTGATTTTAAGCTTATAGCCGGAAATGCCTAAGATTTACTTTGATCATAACGCGACGGCCCCCTTCACGCCGACGGTGAAGGCCTCCTTACAGGAGGCCGAAGAGGCCTGCTTCGGCAATCCTTCCAGCGTCCATTGGGCGGGTCGAGAGGCGAAGCGTTTTCTCAATGCTTCCCGAGAAAAAATCGCTGCCTTACTGGGGGCCGAGGAGCGCGAGATCCTTTTTACGAGCGGCGGGACGGAAAGCATCAATACGGCCTTGGTCGGTCTTTGGGAATCGCGCACCCAAGCCTCTAAAATCGAAATCATCACGAGCCCCATCGAGCATCATGCGACGCTCAAAACCCTCGAATATTTGGCCGAACGCGGAACGCAAGTAACCTATCTTTCCGTCGATCGAAAGGGGCGGATCGATCCGGAGGAGTTGAAAGAACGCATCGGCCCGCTCACTTTGCTCGTTTCCCTGCTTTATGCCCATAACGAATTGGGAAACCTCTCGCCGGTGGAAGAAGTCGGCCGCCTTTGCCGTGAGAACGGCGTGTTGTTCCACTGCGACGGCGTTCAAGCCGTGGGAAAAGCCCGCATCGATTTGAAGGCGTTGCCGATCGACCTATTTTCCTTTTCCGCCCACAAGTTTCACGGTCCCAAGGGAGTGGGCGGGCTTTATGTGAGGGAGGGAGTTTCCTTGGCGCCCCTGCATCGGGGAGGGATGCAAGAGAGGAGCCTGAGGGGCGGCACGGAAAACGTCCCGGCGATTCATGCGGCCTCCGTCGCTTTGGAAGAAGCGATGAGGGATTTCGAAGCGGATCAGCGCAAGATCGCTTTCCTTCGTGAGAGATTGGAAAAGGGGTTGTTGTCTCGAAACGACAATCTCCTTCTTAACGGAGATCTGGAAAACCGGCTGGCCAATACGACGAATGTTTTAGTGCGGGGAGTGGACGGGGAAAGTCTGCTCATCAACCTTGATTTGGAGGGCGTCGCCGCGTCGGCAGGGGCTGCTTGCGAATCCGGCTCCATCGATCCCTCCCACGTCCTTTTGGCCATGGGATTTTCGCCGGAAGAGGCGAAGGCTTCGATCCGTTTCAGCCTTTCCAAGCTTAATACGGAGGGAGAGGTGGATGAGGTCGTGGAAAGTTTTACAAAAGTTGTGAAGCGTCTAAGAAAAATTTAATCTTAAGTTCCCCTCTCCCTGGACGGGAGAGGGCTAGGGAGAGGGTGATCGATTGTTCTCACCCGCCCCCTGACCCCCTCCCGTCGAGGGAGGGGGGAGATAGGTTTGATGGAAAGAGTATAAAAAATGTCCCGAGTCATTTGCGCCATGAGCGGAGGAGTGGATTCGTCGGTAGCGGCTTTGCTGCTTCAGCAGGCCGGTCACGAGGTGATCGGCGTTTCCATGAAACTCTCCGACATGCCCGAAGACCCGTCGGTGAAAACCTCCGGTTGCTGCTCGGTGAAAGACTTCAACGACGCCCGTTGTATTTGCGACTCCCTCGGCATCCCCTTCTATGCCATGAACTTCAAGGACCGCTTCAAAGAGAAGGTGATGGATAACTTCGTCTCCGAATACCTGAAAGGCCGCACTCCCAACCCTTGCGTGCTTTGCAACCAAGAGATTAAGTTCGACGCCTTCCTGGAAAAGGCGAAGGAGTTGGGCGCCGATTTCGTGGCGACCGGGCACTATGCGAGAATCGAGAGAGACTCTGAAACGGGCGACTATTCGCTGCTTCGGGGCAGGGATTCGCGGAAAGACCAAAGCTACTTCTTGTTTTCCCTCGGGCAGGAAGAACTCTCCAAGATTTTATTTCCCGTGGGCCACCTGACCAAGCCGGAGGTCCGCGAAATCGCGCGTGCCCACCGCTTGAAAACCAAAGACAAGCCGGAGAGTCAAGAAGTGTGCTTCGTGCCCAACGACGATCCGGGCGCCTTCATCGATTCATACGCCCCAGAAGCCGTTTCCGGGCCGGGCGAGTTCGTGGACGAATCGGGCAAGGTGCTGGGAAAACATCCGGGCATTCACTATTTCACCATCGGCCAGCGGCGCGGCACCCAGGTTTCCGTGGGTAAGCGCTTTTATGTGAAGAAGATCGACGCGCAAACTCGCCGCATCACCCTTTCCGAGGATTTATCGCTCTACCAAGAGGCCCTTCTCGCCTCGCAGGTCACTTGGACCTCGAAAAACCCTTCTCCCGACGAAGTCATCCAGAGCAAGATTCGTTATCGTACCGAACCGGCTCCTTGCCGGGTCATCCCGCGGGAGGGGGGGGGAGTGGAGGTTCGGTTTCTCGAGCCCCAACGGGCCGTTACCCCGGGACAAGTGATTGTCTTTTACCAGGGAGATAAGGTATTGGGCGGGGGATGGATCGAGAATTTCGCATGAGTTCCACCACGCAAAAAAAAGTGGCCGTTTCCACCCTGGGGTGCCGGGCCAATCAGTATGATTCGGCGGCTCTCATGGGCATGCTTGCCCAAGCGGGTTGGCAGCTGGTCGGCTTCGAAGAGAAAGCCGACGCCTACATCATCAACAGCTGCACCGTCACCAACAAGGCGGATTCCGAAGCGCGGCAACTGGTGCGGAAGGCGCACCGGCAAAACCCTGAATCCAACATCATCGTGACGGGGTGTTATGCCCAAACGGATCCCCAGGCCTTGGCGGGCGTCGAAGGAGTTTCCTTCATCTTGGGGAACGACCAGAAAGGCTCCCTTCTCGACTATCTTGAAAGGGTCCAGCCTTTAGTCCCCGAGATCGTCGTGAACGACCTTTTCAAGGAAGAGAAAATCTTCACCCACGACTTCGACTCGTTCTCCGATCGCTCCCGCGCCTATCTTAAGATTCAAGACGGCTGCAACCAAATGTGCAGTTATTGCGTCATTCCCTTCGCGCGGGGCAAGAACCGCAGTCTTTCGCCCGATTGGGTGATACAAGAATTACGGAAGTTGAGGGAAAAGGGGTTTGAGGAGGCCGTTTTGACGGGCATCCACATCGGCACTTACGGCCGCGATTTAAATCCCGAAACGGACCTGCTCCGCTTGATGGGCCGAATCGAAGAAGAGAAACCCATCCATCGGGTGCGTCTTTCCTCCATCGATCCCGAAGAGGTGGAAGGCGAGATGATCCAATTCCTCTCCCGTTCAGAGGTTTTCTGCCCCTATCTGCACATCCCCGTTCAAAGCGGCGAGGACCATATCCTTCGGCTCATGCGTCGGCGCTATACCGCGGACGAATTCCGCCGTCTTTGCTTCACCCTGAAGGAAAAAATCCCTGAAATTTGTCTTGGAACCGATATCATGGTAGGCTTTCCCTACGAGGACGAGGAACGATTTGAGGCTAGTTACCGGCTGATGGAGGCTCTGCCTCTCGACTACCTTCATGTCTTTCCTTATTCTCCCAAAAACAAAACCCGGGCCGCGAAGTTTCTGCACCAAGTCTCTCCTTCCGACAAGAAGGAGAGGGTGCGCCGCATGAGCGGGCTTTCTCGCGCGAAGAAGGAGCGTTTTTACCGAAGCGCCGTGGGTAGCGCCGCCGAAGTAATCTTGGAAGAAGCTTCGCCCAAGGAGCTTCCCGACTACGTGAAAGGGGTGAGCCGCAATTACATTCCAGTTCACGTGCCGGCGAGAGGGGGGATGCCGAAGGGACTCGCCCGGGTCCGTATCGATCGTTATCAAGGAGGACAGGTTTTTGGAGAAGTTATCGAAGGAAGATAAGAAAAAGCTCAAAATCCTCGAGAAAAAACTGGGCGTGCGGTTTTGGAAGCGTGAGTTGCTCAAACGGGCGCTTACCCATAAATCTTATGCCAACGAGAGAAAGCTGGACGCCGCTTGCCACAACGAGCGGCTCGAGTTTTTGGGAGACGCCGTCTTGGAACTCGTTGTCTCCCATACCCTCATGGATTTGTATCCCGAGGCCCCCGAAGGCGAGCTTTCGAAGCTTCGCGCGAGCATGGTGAACGAGAAGACGCTTGCGGCCTTGGCCCGCTCCTTTGATATCGGAGACATGCTTTTCTTGGGCCGTGGGGAGGAAATGGGGCAGGGCAGGGAGAAGAGCTCCCTCCTCTCCGACGCATACGAAGCGGTGCTTGGGGCCATCTACCTCGACCGCGGTTTTAAAAAGGCTTTTAAGGTGGTGCGCAAGCACGCCGAGATTCTTATTTCGAAAGTCACCCAGGAAGGATTTTACAAAGACTACAAGACCCAGCTTCAAGAAACCTCCCAAACCTTGTTCAAAACCGTTCCCCGATATCGGTTAGTGGATGAAGAAGGCCCCGACCATGATAAGACCTTCAAGGTGAACATCCTCATCAACAACGAGATTTACGGGGTGGGCAGCGGCAAGAGTAAAAAGGACGCGGAACAGAACGCCGCGCGGGAGGCGTTGGAGGCGCTGGAGAAAAAGGCCATCTAATGGGGTTTAAATCCGGTTACATCGCAATTTTAGGCGCTCCCAACGTGGGGAAATCCACGCTGCTGAACGCTCTCTTAGGTGAGAAACTCGCCATCGTTTCCGAAAAACCGCAGACGACGCGTCACCGATTGTTGGGCATTTTAAACGTGAAGGGCGGCCAACTGCTTTTTCTCGACACGCCCGGTCTCCACCGTTCGGAAAAGCCGCTCAACGTCTACATGGTGGAAGAGGCACTCGGAACTTTAGATGATGCCGATTTGGTCTTCTTCTTGGTCGATCCCCAGCGCGAACCGACGCGGGAAGAAGAAGCCTTCCTCCAACAGGTGGAGGAAAAGGAAAAGCCTTACTTTTTAATCATCAATAAAATCGACCAAGTTCCCAAACCGAAACTTTTGCCTCACCTTAAGGCATGGCAAAAAGTCTCCAACCCTCGCGAATTTTTCCTCGTTTCCGCGAAGGAGGGGGACGGCGTGAAAGATCTCATTCAAAAAGCTCTTCGATTTTTGCCCGAGGGGCCCGCTTACTACCCGGAAGACCAGCTCACCGACCGCGATCTGCGTCATTTGAGCGCCGAATCGATCCGCGAAAAACTCTTTCAGCTCACGCGACAGGAAATCCCGTATTCCCTTGAAGTGGTGATCGATGAATTCGTCGAGGAGAAAGACCGCGAGCTCGACCGAATCACCGCCACGATTTATGTCGAGAAGGATTCGCAAAAACCCATCGTCATCGGCAAGGGCGGATCCATGCTCAAGAAAGTGGGGGAGCTTTCCCGCCAAGAGATCGAAACGCTTACCGGCCGAAAGGTGTTTCTTACCCTTTTCGTGAAGGTGGTGAAGGATTGGACGAAGAAGGATCCTATCTTGAGGGAGTTGGGGTATAAGTAATTTTTTGTTTCATTAAAAAGGGGAAGCGGTAGCGCCTATTTTCCCTTCAATAAACGGTCGATTACCCCTTTGAAATCCTCCATTGGTCTTGCCCCCTTCACTAAAACTCCGTTGATGAAAAAAGACGGCGTTCCCGTAGCCCCGTTTTCTTCCGCGAATTGGGTGTCTTTCTTGATTTGGGCTTCGAACTGATCCGACTTCCACGCTTTCTCGAAGGGCGCCATTTTCAGGCCGATTTGTTTGGCGATCTTCCGGATGCTCTCCTCGCTTAAATCTTGCTGATTTTCCATCAGGGCGTCGTGCATCTCCCAAAATTTGCCCTGTTCATGGGCGGCAAGCGAGGCCTTGGCGGCGGATCGGGCATTGGTGTGGAAAGCGAGGGGGTGTTGGCGGAAAACCCAGCGGATCTTGCCGTCGTAGTCCTTCATCAATTGCTTCATCGTGGGCACCGCCCGTTTGCAGAAAGGACATTGGAAATCTGAAAATTCGATAATCGTGATCGGGGCATTATCGGGCCCTTGGGTTGGCGATCCATCCGTGCTCACCGCAACGGGGTGCTTGATTTGTTCCTCGAGGGTGGGAGGCGGAGATTTATGCGCAGTCTTGGTTTTCGCCCCATCGCAGTGGCAGCAACCCCAGAGGATAAGGGTGAGGAAACTAAAAAGAAACAGGAAACGGAAGGCAAGAAGACGGCGAATGAGGCGCATGAAGGCTCCTTTTTTGGGTGAAGGAATCATTTAAAGTTATTTCAGGTGTGGGGTCAATTCATTAAAAAATTGCGGCATTTACTCTTCCCCTTTTTCATGTTTTCGAATAGTAGCCAAAGATCCTCTTAAAATAAGGTTTTGGCCTATGGATCTCACTTCCCAAAACTTAACCCCCATGATGCGCCAGTACCTGGACATCAAGAAGCAGCATCAAGACTCCATTCTTTTCTTCCGTATGGGGGATTTCTACGAAATGTTCTTCGAGGACGCGCTCAAGGCTTCTCCCATCTTGGAGATCGCGCTGACCAGCCGCAACAAGGGCGAGGAGAACGCCATTCCTTTCTGCGGCATTCCCCATCATGCCGCTTCTTCCTACATTGCCAGACTCATCCAGGCGGGGCACAAGGTGGCCATCTGCGAGCAGGTGGAAGATCCCCAGGCGGCCAAGGGTATCGTGAAGAGGGAAGTGATCCGCGTGATCACGCCGGGGTTGGTGCTTGAGACCGAGTCCCTCGAGGCCAAGGGTAATAACTACCTGGCTTCTTTGATGATCCATCAAAACCACTACGCGCTCGCTTTCGTCGACATCTCGACGGGCGAAATGGGAGTCGCCTTTTTTTACGAGATGGAAGATCTCTTCTCCGAATTGAACCGCCGGGAACCCCGCGAGCTGCTTTGCGCCGATACGGACGCGGAACATCCGATCCTTTTGAAGCTTCAACGTCAGTTTCCCCGTTGCCTTTTCCAATTCCCCCCGGTGGGCGAGGAAGGGGAGGGGCTGCTCCAATTTTTTTCTCCTTCCTTCCGCGAATCGTGGGAAAAGGCCTCGCTGAAAGGCTTGTCTCCTCTAGTGGAGCGGGCCGCCCTCCGTTTGCTGGAGCTATGTGCGGGATACGCCCAAGACCGACGTACATCACTTGAGTGAAATCCACTGGATCGCCGAAGGCAACCACCTCATCTTGGATGCGGCGACCATCCGCAATTTGGAACTCGTCCGCAATCTGCAGGACGGCGGCACTTGGGGAACCTTGCTCTACATCTTAGACCGCACCAAAACCGCCATGGGGGCGCGGCGTTTAAAATCTTGGATTCTCTACCCCTTGGCGAGCGAGCAGGAGATTAAGATCCGCCAACAAGCGATCGCCGAACTTCACGAACAACCGGAAGTTTTCGCCAAGCTCCGCGAGTTGTTGGCGCTCATCGTCGATCTCGAGCGGCAGAACGGCCGTATCGCCACGGGTATCGCCAATGCGCGTGATCTGCTCGCCTTGGGCCGCTCCCTCGAACAACTTCCTTATTTGCGCGGGCAACTCCAGGGGCTCAAGGGTTCTTTTTTCAAGAATCTTTTGGACGGTTGGGAAGATTTGAAGAACGTCGCGAAAAAAATCGTGGAAACGATCCGCGACGAGGCTCCTTTGGTGCTGAAAGAAGGCGGCCTCCTTCGCGACGGCGTCTTGCCCGAGCTCGACGAATTGCGCGCCATCCAACGCGACGGCCAGTCCACGTTGGCCCGCATGGAAGAGGAGGAAAAGCGCAAGACGGGGATTTCTTCCTTAAAAGTCAGATACAACCGGGTGTTCGGTTATTACCTCGAGATCCCCCACTCGAAACGCGACGCGGTGCCCGCCCACTACGTGCGCAAGCAGACCTTGGTGAACGCCGAGCGCTACATCACGCCCGAGTTGAAGACTTATGAAGACAAGGTGTTGGGGGCGGAAGAGAAGATCCGCCATTTGGAATACGAACATTTTATTCAGTTGCGCACCGAAGTCTCCTTCCAGGCCGCGCTTCTCTCCCGCATGGCGAGGAAAATCTCCGACTTGGACGCCCTCGCGTCGCTCGCGCTCGTTGCCCAGGAGAATAATTACACTTGTCCCGAATTTACGGACGGCCGTGAGCTGAAAATCGAGGAAGGGCGCCACCCGGTTTTGGAGAAGCTTTTTCCCTCCAACCGCTTTGTTCCCAACGACGTGAATTTGAGCGAAGACGCGTGCCGCTTGATTCTCCTCACCGGCCCCAACATGGCGGGGAAATCCACCATCTTAAGACAAGTG
Source organism: bacterium (assembly GCA_046346885.1). Lineage (GTDB taxonomy): Bacteria > UBA10199 > UBA10199 > JADFYH01 > JADFYH01 > JAXMHI01. The sequence continues at coordinate 52,233 of JAXMHI010000005.1, forward strand.
GCTCTCATTGCTCTGATGGCGCACGTCGGATCTTTCGTGCCGGCGAAAAAGGTGAGCTTGGGACTTGTCGATCGCATTTTCACCCGGATCGGCGCTTCCGACAATCTCTCCAAAAACCAATCCACCTTTTGGGTGGAAATGGAGGAGACGGCCAATATCTTAAGGTCGGCTACGGCGAAGAGCCTCGTGGTGTTGGATGAGATCGGCCGTGGCACCTCCACTTATGACGGGCTTTCGGTCGCTTGGGCGGTGGCCGAATATCTGCACGATACGGTGAAGGCGAAGGGATTGTTCGCCACCCATTACCACGAGTTGACCGCCCTTTCCGAAACGAGGACCGCGATTCAAAACTTCAATATCGCCGTCAAGGAATGGAAAGGGGAGATCCTCTTCCTCTACCGCATGGTACCCGGTGGCACGAGCCGGAGCTATGGGGTGCAAGTGGCGGCCTTGGCCGGCCTGCCGCCTTCCGTCACCGAACGGGCGCGCGCCGTGCTGGCGGAACTTCAGAAAAAGGGGAAAAATCCCCCGTTGACGGAAACTCCCCTGTTAAACGATAACTGTCAAATGAGCCTCTTCCAAGGTCCCGAGAAAGAAGTGCTCGGGCGTTTGAAAGACGCGGAATTGAACACCTTAACCCCCATTCAAGCCCTGCAACTGCTTTATGATCTTCAAGAGAAAATCCGCACCACCCAAGACTGACTTGATCCTTCTTCAAGAGCCGCCGGAAGCCTTGGCTCCTTATCGGATTCCCTTCAAAATCGGGGAAAGTCCTTCTCAATCCGCCAAAGAGTACCTCAAAGAATGCCGAGAGCAGTTGAGGGAACTTCACGAGTCGGGCTTTCCCAGCGATCAAATCCTCCGCTTGAACACGCTTTACATCGACGACCTTATTTTAACCCTTTTCGAGCGGACGGATTGGCTCTTTCAAGAATCTCACCCCAACAATTCTCGCCGTTGTGCGTTGATCGCATTGGGAGGTTATGGCCGCTGTGAGATGAACCCCCATTCGGACGTGGACCTGTTGTTTGTTTATCCCGATAAACCGGAGGAGTACTTAAGCGCCATCACCGATTCGATCCTTTACGTCTTATGGGATTGCGGCCTGGACGTGGGTAATGCCAGCCGCAGTCTTAAGGAGTGCAGAACGATTCTGCGCGAGGACGTCGTCACCCTCACCAGCATGCTGGACGCGCGCTATCTCGCCGGCGACAAGGCCGTCGCTCAAGACTTCTTGAGGATGGTGGAGGAAGAGATCTCCTCCCGTCCCCTTATTCAACGCTTCGTCGAGGCAAAGACGAAAGAGGGCGAGGAACGCCGAAAACGCTACGGCAGCTCGGTATACATCCTCGAGCCGAACGTGAAGGAGAGCGAGGGGGGATTGCGGGATTTTCAGACCCTCCTGTGGTTTGCGAGAGTTTTTACGGGGAAGTCCACCTTGGAAAACCTCTTGGACAGGAAAATACTAAACGCCGATTCATATCGCGAAATTCTCGCCGCCCGTAATTTTTTGTGGCAGGTGCGCAGCGCCATCCATTTCCGCGTTCCCCAGAAGAAAGATCAACTCACGTTTCCTTTTCAGGAAGAGATCGCGAAGGAGCTGGGGTATGAGGACGAACCGGGCATTCTGGCCGTCGAGAAGTTCATGCAGACTTATTACTACCATGCGGCGAACGTGAAGCGGATCAGCGCCCTGGCCGTCGCCGCCATGGCGGATTCCCCCGAGAAAAAGCTGAAGCTCATCCAAAAGAAAAGCGCCAACCATTTGGGAGAGGACTTCGTCATTGTGGGGGAGAAAGTCTTGCCGAAAGAGCCCGATTGTTTCGAGAAGGATCCGCTCAATTTGGTGCGCGTGTTCCTTATCGCCCAGCGGGAGAATTGCGACTTGGACGAGCAAACCCGCCGTCTCATCTCGCGCAGCCTTCATCTGGCCGACGAGAAGTTCGCGGAGGACGCGGAAGTGAACCGGATGATCCGCGAGCTTTTTTCGGAGCTAAAGGGCTTAGGCCGCATTCTCCATCTCATGCACGAGCTTCGCCTGCTCGACCGCATCATTCCCGAGTTCGGCGAGGTACTGTACCGGCCCCAACACGACGTCTACCATATCTATACGGTCGACAGTCATTCGATCTTCGCCGTCGGAGAGTTGACCAAGTTGAAAGAGGGAGCTTACGACAAGGATTTTCCCCTTTATAAGGAAGTGCTCGGACAAACTCCCCGGCACGATTTGCTCTCGCTCGGCACCTTCTTTCACGACGTGGGGAAGGGGCGCGGGAAGAATCACTCCATCGTCGGCGCCGAAATGGCCCTCCGCGCGACGCAGCGCATGGGGTATTCGGATAAGGATTGCGAGACCGTCGAATTTTTGGTGAAGAGCCATCTTTTGATGCCCCATCTCTCCCAGCGGCGCGACTTGGACGACGCCAACCTCATCATTCAGTTCGCCAAGTCGATGCAGCTCATGGACAACCTCAACATGCTCTTCCTCCTCACCTGGGCGGATATCCGGGCGGTGGGACCCGATGTTTGGAGCCCCTGGAAGGGCACGCTTCTCTCGGAGCTTTTCACCCGCACACGCAGGGTATTGGAATCGGGCACTTTCACCCGGGAGCGCGTCGACAAGATGGTGGATGAGTTGAAAAGCAAGGTTTTGGAACTACTTCCTCCCTCGATTCCTTCGGCGATTAAGGAGGATTATCTGCAAAACATGCCGCCCAAATATTTCCTGGGGCAAACGCCCGAAGAAATCGCGCGCCACCTGACGCTAATCAACGAGGCAGGCGCCGAGAATAGCGTCATCGACATCTCGATCTTGGAAAAGGACAACGTGAACGAGCTTGTCCTTTATGCCTTGGGCACCCCCGGTTTGCTCGCCAAGACGACGGGCGCGATGGCTTCGAACGACTTGAATATTTTCGAGGCGAAACAATACGTCTCCAAAACCGGACATGCGCTGGTGACCATAAGATTCATGGACTCTCAGGGAAACATCATCCGTGAAGAGAGGCGCTATGAGCAGTTGAAGAAGGATTTACGGGATATCTTGGAAGGGAAGGTCCGCGTGGCGGGTCTCATCGAAGATCGGAGAAAACCCGCCTGGATGCAAAAGAAGTTGGCCCGAACCTTTCCCACCCGCATCGAAATCGACAACGACGTCTCCGCCTACTACACGGTCATCGACATCTATGCCCACGATCGAGTCGGGCTTTTGTATCAGATCCTCACGGCCCTTTCCGGATTGGGGCTTTACGTGGACGTTTCCAAAATCTCGACCAAGGTCGACCAGATCGCCGACGTATTTTACGTGAAGGACATTTTCGGGCAGAAGATCACCCAATCGGACAAGATTAAGAAAATCCAGTCGGAACTTGAGCGGGTCATCGAGGGGGAGGCATGAAAGTTTTCGAAACGATCCTTTTTGTATTGGTGACCTTCGCCATCTTCGGCTTCTTCGTATACTACCGCGTCAAAGAACAACGTTATTTGAAAAAGAAGACAAGCGAGGTTTTTTCGAAGCGGTTGCGCGAAGAGATCGATGAAGAAGTGGCTGAAAACAAAAGGAAAAGAGAAAAATTTCAAGATCAGTTAAAGCGTTTCGGGGGGCCTGAGACCTAAAGAGTAAAGTTTGGCGCTTTGCGTTATAAAAAGGGTGGCAAAGCCCTACAGAATGTAAAACTTTTATAACTTTTTGGGATGATTCAGCTTTTCCGTTGAAAGAAAAAATGTCCTTGTGATATAGGAAAAATAAGGATCCTATGTCGCCTAAGATTAAAATTTGCAAAGAAACGGATTGCGTGAGCGAGCAGACCACCGATGGTTTTTGCCGTCTCCATTATTTGAAAAATTGGAAAAAAATCCGTACGGATAAAAAGAAAAAATCCTTAAGATCCCTCAACAAGTACATCGACAACATCATCAAAAACGATCCGGACCGTTACGTCGATACCCTCAAAGACAATCTTCGTAATCCCCTCGATTTCGGCAACAAAAATTCAGGCGTTTTCTCGCGGGATGATTTCGATGAAATCATCGACGAGTTGGGATATAAAGAAGATCTCGACAATATGCTCGATAACATCAAGGTCGACAAAGAGTTTTAAGAACTCTTCCTCCGTTATCGCCTCGTTTCCGTTTGCCCCCTTGACTTCCTTCCGTTTCTTCTGAAAAAGTCCCTATCCTCATTATGGCGTCTAAGAAACTTTACATTGAAACCCACGGTTGCCAAATGAACGTGGACGACTCCCTTCGGATGAGCCGGAGTTTGGCGCCTTCCGGTTATGAACGGACGGAGAATCCTCAAGAAGCCGATTTGATCGTCATCAACACCTGCAGCGTGCGCGAAAAAGCTTCCCATAAAGCTCACTCGGCGATCGGCCGCTTTTACCAATATAAAGCGCTTCGTCCTGAAGTCATGCTTGGGCTTGCCGGTTGCCAAGCCCAAGCGGAAGGGGAGGGCTTGCTCAAGCGCTTCAAGTATCTCGATTTCGTTTTGGGTCCCGACCAAATCCGCCGCTTGCCGGAGCTGGTGAAGGAAATGGAAGAAGGCAAGCGCTCCCTCGACGCCACCGGACGCATCAAACCCGCCGATTTCGAATTCGTCGACTTAACCTTGGGAGGAGGGGAAACCACTCATTCCGCCTTTGTCACCATCATGAAGGGCTGCGATAATTTCTGTTCCTTCTGCATCGTGCCTTTCGTGCGGGGCAGGGAAGTGTCTCGCCCCAGCGACGAAATCGTTTCCGAAATTCGAGAGCTCTGTCGCCACGGCGTGAAAGAGGTCACTCTTCTCGGCCAAAACGTGAATTCTTACGGTACGAAAAACACGGGGGAGATCTCCTTTTCCCGTCTTCTTCGCCGTATCGCCGACGAGACGGATTTGAAGCGACTGCGCTTCACGACCTCCCATCCCAAAGACGTCGGGGAAGACTTGGCCGAGGCGTTTCGCGATATTCCCATTTTGGCGAAGCACCTGCATTTGCCCATACAGTCCGGTTCGAACCGCGTGCTTGAAAAAATGTACCGCACATATACCCGCGAGGAGTATTTGAGAATCGTGGAACGGCTGAGGAAGGCATGCCCGGACCTGGCGCTTACGACGGACCTCATCGTGGGATTCCCGGGCGAGACCGAGGAGAGCTTCGGCGAGACGCTCTCGCTCCTCGATGAAGTACGATTCGACGCGGCGTATTCGTTCGTTTATTCCCCCCGTCCCCACACGACGGCGGGGCGCTATTTCGCCGACGATGTTCCTAGCCAAGTGAAGGAAAATAGGTTACGATTTTTGCAGGAAAAACAGCTCAAAATTTCGTTCGAAGAGAATGAGAAATGTGTTGGACGATCCTACGAGGTCTTGATAGAAGGTCCTTCGAAGATCGGCGAGAGCTTTCAGGGCAGGACCCCCCAAAACCGCATCGTCCATTGGAAGGGAGCTTTCGAGAGACGAGTCGGCGAGATGGTGAAGGTGAAAGTGACCCGCGCCACTCCCTCCGCGTTGGTGGGAGAAGTCGAAGGCGAGGCCTCTTAAGATTTTCGGGAGCGAAAAGACGCATGTCTGAAATCTCCAATTTAATTCCGATGAAGGTGACCGGGCTGACGATCGATCCCTTTACCAACATGCCCATCATCATTCTTAAGGATTTGGAAGAGAAGATGGCTTTGCCCATTTGGATCGGCCTTATCGAAGCTTCCGCCATTGCGACCGAATTGGAGAAAATCCAACTGGCCCGCCCCATGACCCACGACCTGGTCAAAAACGTGCTCAAAGAGCTCGAAGTGAAGGTGGAAAAGATCGAGGTCACCGACCTCTCCGACAATACCTTCTATGCCAATATTTACCTTAATTCCCACGGCAAGCAGTTGGTGATGGATTCCCGTCCCTCCGACGCCATTGCCATCGCGTTGCGCACCCAGGCCCCGATTTATGTCGACAAGAAGGTGATGGAAAAGTCCCGCCGCATCGACCTCTCGAAGACGGGTGATCAAGAGGGCACCAAGAAACAGAAGTGGGCCGAAATTCTCGAGAACCTCTCCCCGGAAGATTTCGGGAAATATAAGATGTAACGAAAGAAGCAGCTCCTCCCTATGGTTTTCAGCAAGCATCGAGTTTTTTATTGGCTTCTCGTTTTGGGATATTGCGGGGTGATCTTTTACTTTTCCTCGCGCCCCGCGCTTTCTATTACCCATGACAAGATCGCCCACTTGACGGAGTATTCTCTGCTCGGTTTTTTCGTTGCGGCGGCGATCAAACACTACTTTCAGCCGAGACCCTTGTTTTTGATTCTCATCACCGTCGGGTTGGGTACTCTCTATGGGGTTTCCGACGAGTTTCACCAATATTTTGTTCCCGGCCGCGAGTGTTCCGTGTGGGATGCTTTGGCGGATTTGACGGGTTCTTTCCTGGGAGCTTGTTTGTATGTCACCTATTCTCGACTACAAAAACCATCGCCCGCAAATTCATGAAAGCGTTTATGTGGCTCCCGGCGCCTACCTCATCGGCCAAGTGGAGATCGGGGAAGGATCGGGCGTCTGGTTTAATACCGTAATCCGCGGAGACGTGAACTGGATCAAGATTGGCAAGCGGACGAATATCCAAGACCTCTCCGTCATTCACGTCGATTCGGGGGGCTGGCCTACCGAGATCGGAGATGACGTGACGATCGGGCACCGGGTGATCATTCATGGGTGCACGCTTTCTAGCCGGGTACTCGTCGGCATGGGGTCGGTCGTGATGAACGGAGCGAAAATCGGAGAGGATTCGATCATCGGCGCCGGGGCACTCGTGACTGAAAATACGGTGATTCCTCCTGGGGTTTTAGCCTTGGGCAGCCCCTGCAAAGTGAAAAGGGAGCTCACCGAAGCGGAGGTCCAGCTGATTCGACTTTCCGCCCTCAGTTATGCGGAGCGTGCTTCCGAATACCGTCAGGCGCCATCCTCTTAAAATTCCTTAAAATTTAATAGAAACATCCCTTCCGCCCGCATTTTAAAAAAATTAAATTAACGTTTTGAAAATAAACAACTTTTAAGGTAGTTCGCCGAAGAACTTCACGAGTCTTATTCTCTCAATTTAAGATACCAAAAGAGTAATTCGTGACTGATTTTTCGAGGACATCTTTCACATCCTCTTCCGATCACCCGTCATCCTTTTCCGAGGAAAGCGTTTTGTCGCGCTTTTCCCAAAGTTCCCTCGCGTCTTCTGCCGCTCTCACTTCCTCCCAGTCACAAGTGGACTCCCTGGTGAACGGTTTCGCTGAGGAAGCGACCAATTGGCGTTCGCTCGCCGCCATGGCCACGGGTTCCTTGTTTTACCGTTTCGGCCGCATCGGAACCTTGGCGCTCGCCTCGCGGGCCGGCCAAGCGGCGCCTTTGTTGCAGGCTGCATCCTATGGGGTGGGGCTCGCCAGTGAGGTCACCGCTTTCGAGGGCAGCAGCCGACTCTTCGCGACCCTTTCGGGAGATCGCTCGAATGCCAACCTCTGGCGTTGGAGTGGGCGAGGGGGATGGGGGCAAGGGCTTGCTTCTTCTTTCGTCACCTTCGGCATGCTGAAAAGCGCGGGACATTTGGCCGAGGGGCAGAACGTTTTCGTACAACATCTTTTCTCCGACCTTGCCATGGTGGGCGGCCATCAGACGGCCGCTGTTTTTGGCGTGATGCCCCGACCCGAGGGAAGCCTGGCCGAGCAATTGCTTCACGCGGAAGCGACGAACCTCCAATTGGGCGCGGGTATGAGTTTGATGCATTCGCTGGCGCCGGGAATGGCGGCTTACGAGAGGAGCTTAGACCTTTCTCTTCAGGCGCGCGAAAGGGCGACCGGTTCTTCCCCGTCCCGAAATTTGTTGGCGCTTCAGCATTGGGTCGAAGCTTTGGCGGAAGGAGGGGAGATTCCCGAATCAGCACGCGATCATGTCAGGGAAGTGATTGAGGGGGCGTCGGTGGCTATGTCCGTGATGAATCCGGACGAAAAGGACGGTCCCCGAACCGGTGGCGCAACGGGAGTGAGGCCGTCCTACGGCTCGGATGGAGAGTTGAACACGCTGACCGATTTTACTCCTCCCTCTGATATGGTGTGGAGTCGGGACTCGCTTCCTCCGCGAAACGAGGCTTATGGTTTTGAGCCCCGGATCGAGCCGCCCGAAATGCTCCGTAAGATTTCGGAGGATGCCCGTGAGGATCTTCTCGAAATTTTAGGTTACACCTCGGAGCAAATTGACCGGGTAAATAAGGAAGACTTAGGCAGGGGAGTGGGTGAAATTTTAGAGACCTATCTCATCCACACCATCGTCAACCATTTTGGGGCTCCCGCCGCCCAAAATCTTCTCTTCGATGATTTGTCGCCGCAGTTTCAACGTACCGTCGCGACGGTCGACGAGACGATCGGAGTGTTGGAATATCTCCGCCGCTCGAACGACACGGAGGTGCTGGCCGCCGCCGAAAACGCCATGGGCCCGATGACGAAGGCCATTTATCGTGACGCCCAGGAGATTTTGACCCGGATTCTCGGTCCTCATTTTCCGACGTTGGATGCGAAAACCGCCGAAGGTGCTGCGAATGTGATGTTGCGGTATTTGCGTCGTTTCCATTCCCAGGAACAGGCTCGCGCGATTCGAAGGGCGGAGGAAATGTTGGCGAATCGGAACCCCGGAGGCGCGAAGGAATTTCTAGAGTCGATTTTAGGTTCTGGATATTCCCTTCCGCAAGGTGCTTGGGGCGAAGAAGTGATTGCGCCGGAAGAAGCGGTGCTCTCCATTGGTTCGGGAGACATGATGGGGCTCTTGGCTCTTCTGCGCCATCGCGTCGCGCCGGGAGAGCTTTCATGGCGGACGCGCTTTTTGGTAAGTGCCCGCAGCCAGGAGGCCGCCGACGAAGTGAACCAGCGGGGAACCTACCGCCAAAATCCCAATTTAAAAAACATTCAGATCAATCATCGGGAAGACCCACCCATCGAAGTGGTGGGACCGCAAGAGTATAAGGGGCTCACCCGAGAGCAGTTGCAGCGTTCGGTTCGTGTGCAGATGCTCAACGTGCCCAGCAAGAAGCTTCACGAAGTGCTCACCGAAGATTACATCCGCAATCTTCCGGAGGGTGCGGTTCTTTTCGAAGTCATCGGAGGCCTCATCGGGCCGGAGAATAGGGGCGTCTATCAGCCCGGGCCTAACGATTCCGCTTCGATTTTGCCATATCAGTTGATTTATCAAGCGCTGGAAAGATACGGCCGCCGGGACGTGGTGGTGGTAAGCGGCGGGGGCTACATTCCCGGAAAGGATCTCTGGTACGGACGGCAAGTGGAAATGGTCTTCGCCAGCCGCGAGCGGGGAGGGCAAGCGCCCGAGGCGGAGCTGCTCGCCCGCCTTTTCGCCGGGATCGGCTACGACAACGGTTACATCCGGGCAAGCTTTACCCACCACCAGCATTCCACCGAGCTTGGCAAGGCCTTGAAGAACGTGACGACGCTGAAAGCGGGCCTGGACGCCGGAAGGTTGGCTCGGAGAATCATCGACGGGGCCGTGAGCGTGGTCAATCCTCAGGGCGAATACGAAACGGGGATCCGCGGTCCTTTGTACCAGCTGATGGAAGGGCTCTTGCTTTACAACGAAGTCGGCATCAAACCGAATCGGGTGGGATACAAGAATGAGGTAAGAAACGATTATTGGCGCTGCTCCGATATTCAGATGGAAGAAGTGGTTCGTGTAATGCGCGAGGCGGCGAAGGTGGATGTAAACAACAAGCGCGACATGACCGCTTTTCTCGAACGTGAAATCGTCCAAAACCGGAATAAGATCGCCTCTACCCGAAATCCCAAACGGGGCCTGGCCCAGGCGATCGTAGAATTGTGGCGCGAATTGGGATCTCCTTATGAGGCTTCGGAAGTAATGCCTGAAATCACGGAAGAGGGGGTTTTCAGCCTGAAACCCCTCCTGCAACTTTATAATTACCGGAACCATCCCTATGAAAGAAGGAGGCTGAACGACGCCTTCTACGATCTTTACGAAGCCTTTCATCCGGGTGAGACCCTGGCCCGCCCCCCGAGGATCGGGGAAATTCTTCGCGAGGCCCTCCGAGGCAGTATGCCAGGCATTTCCGTCACGGACCTTCGTGGGGCTCTGGAGGGGCGATCGGAAGAAAGCATCCGATGGTTGGAAGGGGAGATCGAATTCTTGCAAGATCTGAGGAAGTTCGCTTCCGATTCTCCGGAAATCCATTCGCAATTGAACCTTCTTCGCCGATTGATCGGCGTCATGCGTGAAGGATATGAAATCGCCGAAATCGACCACAATGCCTTCGGCAGGCCCCCTTACGAGAATACCGTTTTGCTTCGCCTGCAATCGGGGGGGATTCAGAAACGAAGAAACCACCAAGTTCTCTTGAGGGTGCAGGGAGAGCAGATTATCGACCGCCTCACCAATTTCGGCATGTTGCTCCGCAGTTTCGAAGAGGGAAGCGACATCCGAGTCGTCCTCGACGTGGAGGGGAATATTCCGCCCGTGAGGCGCGCGGAATTGATCGATACCCTCCAACAGGTCATCGGCGCTTTCGCAATTACGCTGAAAGAATCCATCGAAGTGGAACTGGATTTGAGAACCCCTCGGGGGGTTCAAAAGATCGTGCTCCAGCCGAACGGAGGCGTTCGGCACGAGGTTTCGGAAGGGTACTTCGAGGCCTTAAATCCCTTAGTGCAGCGTTTGCGTGCCTCGAAGGGGGGGGAGAGGGTGACCTCCCAATTCCTCCGCAGCGAATCGGCGACGCCTTCTCGTCTGCTAGACCATCTTTTAAAGGGGGCTCGGGTTTGGCCCATCCTTCTCGATTACACGGGAGGGCCCCTTCATCAAGGAATCCGCTCGGCCTTAACCCGTCCCGAGCGATCGACCTTCATCGGGGTTTATTCGGAGGGGAAGCTGGTGGAGGTCTTCAACGTTTATCGGAACGGAGACAACCAGCCCATGGGGCATAGTCACAGCCTGCTTAGCCGCTTCGCGAAGACGGCGCCGGAGCAATACGAGCACTTAAGCGCCATCGATTACTTCGACGGCTTGGCCCTGCCGGACTTCCTAAGGGAATTCGATCGATACATGGCTCATTCCGGTAAGGCGAATCTGGAATACAGGATCCTTCCCATCCGCTCTCTCCCTTTGGAAGAGGCTTTGTTGGGAAATTTAGAAGGGGTGAATCCGGCTTTATTGTGGATCTTCTTGAAGAGGCCCTCGGAAGAACGGGAAGCCATGCTCGAGCAATTGACGCCCCTTTATGAGAGGCCTTTCAGCCAGGTCAGGAATGACGCGATCAACATCCTTTTGAATTTCCTAAACCCCTTTTCCGAAGCCCATCGGGGGGAAATTTTGGCGGATCCCTTCTACCGCTTTTTCCAGCAACACCAAGAAAGGCAGGCCGAACGGGCGCCCTCTCCGCCGCAAAATTCGACTCCTTAACCGGGAAAGACCTATACTCAATTTGACAGGGAGAACCTTTCCACTTTAAAGAGAAAGGCATGGCAGACAATCACCGCCTTTTTCTTCTCGATGCATCCTCTTATCTTTTTCGCGCCTATTACGCGATCGGTCATCTTTCCAATTCGAAGGGGATTCCCACCAACGCCGTTTACGGTTTCGTCCAGATGCTTACCAAGCTCATCAAGGACGAAAAACCTTCGCATCTGGCGGCCGTTTGGGACCGGCCCGAGCCTACTTTCCGTAAGCAAGAATTCGAGGCTTATAAAGCCCAGCGCAAAGAGATTCCTCCCGACCTTCCCGAACAGATCGATTGGATTAAAAAAATCCTCGAGGCCATGAAAATTCCGGTGCTTGAGAAAGCGGGTTTCGAGGCCGACGACCTGATCGGGACGTTGGCCCGCCAAATGGCGGAAAAAGGGTTCGAAGTGATCATCGTCACCGGCGATAAGGACATGATGCAGTTGGTGACCGGTCATATCACCTTGCTCGACACGATGAAGGATCGGCGTACGAATATCGAGGGGGTAAAGGAGCGATTCGGCGTGTTGCCCGAAAAGGTGATCGACGTGCTGGGCCTAGCGGGGGATGCGAGCGACAACATCCCCGGGGTTCCGGGGATCGGCGAGAAAACCGCCATAAGCTTGATTCAGCAGTTCGGTTCGATGGAGGGGGTGTACGAGCGACTCAGCGAATTGAAGGGAAAACGCCGAGAGATTTTGGAGCAAAATAAAGAGCTGGCCTTTTTGTCGCGCCGTCTCGTCACCATCGACACCCAGGTTCCCTTCGAATATCGTTTTGAAGACTTCAACTTAAGCGAGCCGGATCACGGGCGCCTTTACGAGATTTTCAAGGAACTCGAGTTCACCCGCCTCCTTTCCCAGTTGGAAGCGCCCAAGTCGGACGTCACTCGTCATTATATCCTCGTGGCCGATGAGGAGGCGCTCAAAGATCTCGTTCAAAATTTACGGGAGGCTTCGGAATTCTCCTTCGATACGGAAACCACCTCCCTCAATCCTTTGGACGCGAAACTCGTGGGTCTTTCCTTTTCGACGGAAGAGGGGAAGGCCTATTATGTTCCGGTGGGCCATGTTTCCGAGGCGCCCCAGCTTCCCCTCGAAAAGGTTTTGACCGCTTTGAAGCCCGTTCTTGAAGATCCTTCCAAGGGAAAGATCGCCCAAAACTTTAAGTACGATTACGAGGTGTTGCGCCAAGCGGGCATTCATGTACGGGGGCTTCATTGCGACACGATGATCGCCGCTTATCTTTTAGAGCCATCCGGCAACCACAATATGGACGCGCTTTCCCAGCAGTACCTCGGCCACAAAACCATCACCTACGAGGAGGTGACAGGCGGCAAGAAGGGGGTAAGCTTTTCGGAAGTTCCCATCGAGAAGGCCTTGGAATATTCCGGCGAAGACGCGGATGTGACGTTTCGTTTGTACCGGGTTTTAACTCCCAAACTGAAAGAGGAAAACTTAGAAGGAGTTTTGAGGGAAATCGAACTCCCCTTGGTGTTCGTTCTCGCCGACATGGAGCGGGCCGGGATCAAGATCGACCGGAGTTTCTTGACGGGGCTCCAGACGGAATTCTTAGGCCGCATCCAGACTTCCGAAAAAAGGATTTACGAGACGGCGGGGGAGACCTTCAACATCAATTCCACCAAGCAGTTGGGGCAGATTCTTTTCGAGAAGCTGAAGCTTCCCGTGCAGCGTAAGACGAAGACGGGATATTCGACCGACGTGGACGTGCTTACCGAGCTCGCCAAGATTCACGATTTGCCCAAGGAGATCCTTTCTTACCGGTCTTTGGCCAAGTTGAAGTCGACATACGTGGATGCCTTGCTTGCCCTCGCGGACCCGGCTACTGACCGCATCCATACCTCGTTCAACCAAACCATCGCGGAGACGGGGCGGCTTTCCAGTTCGGATCCCAATCTGCAAAATATCCCCATCCGCACGGAGGACGGAAAGAAAATCAGGCAGGCATTCGTGGCGGATAAAGATTTTAAGCTTCTTTCCGCCGATTATTCCCAGATCGAGCTTCGGGTGCTTGCCCATCTCTCGGAAGATCCGACGTTGCTCGACGCCTTCAAAAACGAGGAAGACGTGCACCGGATTACCGCCGCCTCCATCTTCGGTCTCCCTCCGGTGGAAATTTCTCCCTCCATGCGCTCGGTGGGAAAGACGGTCAATTTCGCCGTCATCTATGGACAAACGCCTTTCGGCCTTTCCGGTCAATTGGGCATTCCTCCCCAAAAGGCGAAGGAGTATATCGATCAGTATTTTATCAAATACGGGAAAGTGCAGGCCTATCGGGAGAAGGTGCTTGCCGAAGCGCGGGAAAAGCAGGTGGTCCATACCTTATACGGCCGCCATCGCCGGGTTCAGGATCTTTTGAGCAAGAATCCCAACATCCGCTCATTCGCGGAGCGCATCGCCTTCAATACGGTCATCCAAGGGACCGCTGCGGATTTGATCAAGCTTGCCATGATCCAAATTCACCGGAAGATGAAAGAGAGAAACCTCAAGTCGAGGATGCTCCTCCAAGTTCATGACGAACTCGTGTTCGAGGTTTTTGAACCCGAGCTCGAAGAGGTGAGAGAGCTCGTGAGGCAAGAGATGGAAGGAGTGGGCTCCTTCAAGGTGCCCCTCAAGGTGGAAATGGGCGTGGGCCCCCATTGGGGGGAGGCCCATTAAGTTTCTCTCAAGGTTTCGCTTCTAAAATCAGGTTGAACGGCGTCTCCGCCGCCCGCCGAAAATTCTTGAACCCCGCTTCCGTGATGATTGATTTCAACCGGGCTTCCCCCGCTTGGGCGCCCAGCGCGATACCGTTTTGCGCGAGGGAGGCCGGCACGCACACGCAGGTGGAGGCCGCGTAGAAGAGGCGGCCGACGGGGTTTAAGTTGTCTTCCACCTTGTCTCCCGCGAAAGGTTCCACGATCATCCAAGTTCCGTCCGGTTTTAAGCTTTGCAGGACGTGACGCCCCGCGGAGACCGGATCTCCCATGTCGTGAAGGCAATCAAAATGGGCGACCAGATCGTAGTTTTTGCCGGGGTATTCCGTCGATTTCGCCACCTCAAAAGTGATTCGCGCTTCCACTCCCGCTTTTTTCGCCCTCTCTCGGGCCGCTTCAATGGAGGGGCGGTGGTAGTCGAAACCAAAAAACTTCGAGTTCGGGAAGGCTTGCGCCATTAAGATCGTAGAGGTACCTAAGCCGCAACCCACGTCGGCGATCTGACCGCCGTTTTTCAACTTTTCTTCGACGCCTTCTAACGCGGGTATCCACGACGACAGGAGGTTGCCGCGATAACTGGGCCTAAAAAAACGCTCCGTTCCTTCGAATAAGCGGTGATCATGATCTCCCCAATCCATTCCCTCGCCGGTTTTAAAGTTGGCCGCGATTTTCGGCTGGTCAAAATACATTGCGGCCAATACCTGGAAGGCGCCGCCTAAAAATACGGGACTTTCCTCATGGGCCAAAGCCAGAGCGTGTTCCGGAGGCAGCGCATACTTTCCCGTCGAAGGGTCGTAGGCGACATATCCGCCCGCCGCTTGGTTGCACAACCATTCGCGAATATAGCGTTCGGCGGTTCCCGTTTTCTTCGCGAGCTCGGAAGGTGTCATGGCTCCTTCCTTGGCCATGGCCTTATAAAGGCCCAGTTGGTCTCCGATGAGCGCCATTACCATGCTGGCCGAAGCGCCGAGATCGCCTAAGGCTTTTTCCATGAAGGCTTTTAGTTTTGTTTCATCGAGGGTTTCCATGGCGGGCTCCTTCCAAGAAACAAGAGGTTAAAAAAAAGCCCCTTCGATTTCGAAGAGGCTTATGAAGCATCCGTAAAATCGGCGTAATCGGAGACTATTCCGTTTGGTAAAGGAGCTTAAAGCTGCCGACCGAGATTTCGTCTCCGTCTTGCAGTACGTGTTCCTCTACTTTTTCCCCGTTCACCAAAATGCCGTTGGAGCTTTTCAAGTCGACGATCACATGGCTTCCGCGGATGAAGTTGATGGCGGCGTGTTGGCGGCTCACCTTGGCCTCTTTGAGGACGATATCGTTGGAAGGCGAGCGGCCGATGGAAGTGTTTTCCCCCAATTCGTATTGACCGGGCTCTAATTCTCCTTCAATGCACATCAAGGTCGCTTTAAGGCCGGTTTCTTCCACTTGGGTAATTGAGGGAAGTTCGTCTTCCGGTTCCGGTTTGGCTGCCGGTGCGGGTTCGGCACTTTTGGTTTCTTTTCTTTCCTCTTCCTCTTCTTCGAGAGGGATGCTCCTCAAGATGGAGGAAATGGAATCATCGAAACCCAAGCCCGCGGACGTTTTAGCGGCCGCGGCGGCCTTCGGAGGCGTGTGTTCGGGCTCTTCTTCGATTTGGGTTTTGCTCGTTACCGGTTCTTCGGGAAGCGGCGCCGCCTTGATCGGACGTACTTTTTCCGTTTTCAGCTTTTCAACGGGGGGGGCTTGAACCGTTTCGGGCATCTTGGTTTTTGCCGTGACGAGCTTAGGTTCGTTGGATTCCGATGACTTCATTTCGCTGGATTGAAAATAATCTCCTTCTTCGGCACCCAAATAATAGTCTTCTTCTTTCGATTCGGCTTGAACGGGTTCGATAGTGACGCCTTCTTCGGTAAAAGTTCCGGTTTCTTCCTTGAAAGCGTCGGGTGCTGCCGGGGGAGGGGGCGGAGCTTCTTCCACTTTTGTCAGGGTGGGGCGTGAAATGGGCTTCGCCGCCGTGGGCACCACTTTAGGAGCGGGAGCGGGTTCTTTCGCGATAGGGACCGGCTCCGGCTTCACCGCCGCTTCCACTTCCGGTTCGGGGGCCGGACCGCCGATGATATCTTCATACTGTTTCGAATTCCCTTTAATAATCGAGAGGATGTTTTCTAATCTTTTAAGTTCCGCATTTTCCTTACCGTCAATTTCTTTAAATTTTTTATCGGAGTATTCTCCCAAGAAGCTCCTAAATTTCGCCTCTTCCAATATTTCTTGGTGCTTTTGAAGTTCTTCTTCGTAGTCGCGTTGTTTTTTGTAGAGGGATTGAAGGGCTTTTTGAATTTCTTGTTTCTTCGTTTCGAAAGTCGTTTTTACTTGGTCGAATTTGGCGAGATAATCGGATTTCACCCGCAGATAAACGGCTTCCGATACTTCTCCTTTGTGCTCATCCATTTTGCTGAGTCGTTCGGTAATGAGATTCATTTCATCGCGAACGGCCAGGGCTGAGTCGTAAAGCTCTTTGTCGATGGCTAATTGCTGATCTTGATTGTCCGTAGTGATGGGTAAGGGCGGCATAGAAGTTCCTTTGATAACTTAATGAATTACTTTAAGTATATGGCTTCTCATTAATTTTAAAGGAGGTCTCGGGAGGGTGTCAAACGATCTTTCTTCGCATTGAAGAAAGGCGGAAAGGTTTTTTGCAGGGAGGATGGCGTTCGTTTTTGAGTGAAAAAATGAAGGGAAGGAAAGTGGGATAAAAGAGAGCTTTTTCATCCATCAATTTCCTTTTCTTTCCGGGATCGAATATGTTAAAAAAGTTAAGTTATTTCAAGCAATCAATTCATTTCACCAGTCGTTTTCGTTTTACACGAAGACCTGTTTTTGGGGTCGTGTGAAGCGAGATCTTTTTAATCCATTCAATACTTATGGCTGATAAAAAAAACGAAGAAAAAGGGAAGGGAGCCTCGCAGGACAAGAAGGTTTCGCCCGAGGATCTTGAAAAAACGCAGCTCGACGTGAATATCCGGGACTTGGAGAAAGTCTTGGATGAAACGATGATTTTTAAACGTCCACCGGTGGACGAAGAAGACACCGATCTACACCGCTTGAAAAAGGCGGAGAAAGAAATTGCCGAGGAAAAACCGGTGGAGGGCGAACCGGCAATCCAGAAGGAAGAGGTTGAGAAATCCGTCCCCGTACGGACGGAAAAAGAACAGCCGATAACGCCCTCTGCCGTAAAAAAAGAAAGCCGAAAGGAGAAGAAAGAAAAAGTTTCCCCCAAGAAAGAGGAGCCGAAGAAGGAAATTTCGTCGGTTACGGAAGAAGTGTCCCAGGGAAAAGCGATGAGGGGAGCGGAGCTTCTGCTGGGCCTCGTTTTTCTCATGATGTTGCTCGACGCGGGTATCGAGGGCTTGGCGGTCGCGAGCCCCTTGTCGACGTTGACGATGTTGGCCACCCTTGTTTGTCTGGGCGTGAACATCTTTTCCATTTTTAAGAAAGGAAATTACAAGACCGGCTTGGAAGTGACCGCTTGCGTCTTTTTGGGCCTCGTTACTTATTCCACCTGGAAGTACGGCAGCGGCGACCCGCAGGCCTTTACCGTTTTGAAACATCCCCCTTCCTACCTCTTTAATTTTCTTTTTCTAGCGCTCGCCCTGTTTTTTTTAATGAAGGTGTTCGCTGGGCGCATTTCTCGGGTGATGGGGATCGTCTTCGCGGTTTTTCTCCTCTACGGAATCGCGGGGATCGTTGAAAATTTAAGCGGAGGCGTTAGTTTTTCTCGTATTTGGAATTTGGAAGACACGTTGTTAGGGACTCGTATATGGAGTTGGGCTCCTTATTATTATATTAGGCCAACGATTTTTTCCTTTTGGATAGGCTATCCTCTTTTGTTGATGGTGTTCTCTCTTTCGGGGATATCATCCAGAAATACAAAGTCTGCCTCTTCCTCGAACGCGTTTACCGTCGTTCTCTTGTTAATGACGGTGTTGCTCTCGAGCGTCATTCTTCAGAATAACCGCATTCCCAATTTGATCAGTTTCTTTTCAAGTCCGAAGTTGGGAGTGGGGCAAGTTCAACCGGTGAGTGCCGCAGGTGGCCAGATGTACGACGTGGAAGTGACCACCTCGAACGTAGGTACCGAAAAAGGAAACGATATGGCGCTCCAATATCGAATGGGGGCGTTTTTTGATCCCGCGAAAGACGGCAAGAAAATGATCGGTTTAGCCGTTCGAGGAGAGAGCGGAAAAGAAGTGCCTTTCTTAAAATCCACCGATCTTTTGGTGTTGCAGGAGCAGGTTCCGCAAAAGCCGATTAAAGTTCAGTTTATGGAAGACGCCGGATTTGATCCGAAGATCTTCGCTTTACTGGTGGATCGGTCTTCCGCCATGACTGCCTTCCTTTCCATGGAGGGCGGGGCTGTTCGGGATTTATACGATCTCACCAATTCCAGGGAAAAAATGTATCTTGCCTCTTTCGCCGAGGACGTGAAGGGCAGCTGGGTTTACGACCGGGATTCGGTAAAAAAATGGATTTCGGGGCTCTTAAGCCAAGGAAGTCGAAACTTGGAGGGCGCCGTTACGAAGGCGGCTCAGGTGCTGGAGTCTCAAAAAGGGAAAAAGGCGATTTTTGTGATGACGGGGGCCGATGCCGTTTTGCCGGACAGCTTGGGGGCGCGCCTGAAAAGTTCGAAAATCAAGCTTTACGTCTTGGCAATGGGAGACCTGAATTCGAATCCCTCCCTAAAATCCTTGGTGGAAACGACGGGAGGAAAAGCCTTCGGAATTTCCGAGGGGCAAGGGTTGTCCTCTTTTCTGTTGGGAAGTTTTGCGGACGCTTTTTCTGAATATAAAATCAGTTATGAGGGGCAGTCTTTCACTCCGAAGCTCAAAATTTCTTCCCCGGAGAATGGCGCTGAAATATCTACCGACACTTCCCTGATATTGAAAATTCTCAATGCTTCCGACGTGAAAGTGAAAACCGCGCGTTTATCGGTGGAGGGAAAAGTTTTGCAAGAAGGCCCCGCCGTCGGATGGCCGGAGGTGGCTTTTCCGCTCTCTCCCTCTCAACTCCCTCGGGGAACCCATGTGTTTAAGGCGAGCGTGATCACGGAAGACGGGAAAGAATATTCAGAAGATATAACGCTTAACGTCGTTCAGGCTTCCGAGTTTCGCTTTATTCGCCCGCTAGACGGTGATGTGGTGAGCGGACAAGTGAATCTCGAGGTTTATTATCGAGCGAAAGATCAAAACCCTCTCACTCGAGTGGACTTCTTGGTGGACGGGCAAAAAATCGGTGAAGCGAGTGCCGAGCCTTATCTTTACACTTGGGAGTCCCAAGGGGGAAGCCACACCATTCAAGCGGTGGGTAATTTTGCCGACGGTGCCACCAAAACCGATCAAATCAAGGTAAGCGTTTCTCCCGGCTTTTTCGTGCGGCTCGTCTCTCCCTCCGTAGGTGAATTCTTGAGTAACCTCACCGAGATCGAGGCGGACGTGACGCACAATCTTTCCGAAGGGGTTCAAAAGGTGGAGTTTTTCGCGGATGGCGAAGTGTTGGGAGAATTGAATCAACCTCCTTATAAATATTTGTGGGACAATTCGGCGTTGGGGGCTGGCAGACATGTGATTCAAGCAAGGGCGCATTCTTCTTCCAATGCCGTCACAACCGATGCGGTAGTGGTGAATATCGGGAAAGGAAGTCTTTCACTGCAAATGGCGGAGGGATCCGCTTTGCCGGATGTCTCGGCTACGGGAGGCGGAAATACGTACTTCTCGCCCGATACGATTGAGTGGATTTTAGACGCTTCCAGCAGCATGAACGGGCAGTTGGAAGGGGTGAGAAAAATCGATTTGGCCAAGCAAGCGATGGGAGCGATGCTTTCGAAGCTACCCATGTCGACGCAGGTGACCTACCGTTGGTTCGGTTCACAAAGTTTAGCGGGACATCATGACTGCAAAGACAGCGTTCAGGCTTATCCGTTGAAGAATATCGAGTCGAATAAAATTCTCACGCTGCTGAGCCAGGTGGAAGCGCAGGGGCTCGCTCCTTTGGGGTTTGCCCTGGACAAGGTGCGCACCGACATGAAGACAGCCTCCGGTTCTAAAGTGGTCATTTTAATTACGGACGGCTTTGATAATTGCGGCGGAGATCCGGTAGGGCAGTTGGATCGATGGAAGAAAGAGAAGTTGAATGCCAAGCTGTATGTGGTGGGTTTGGATTTGGCGGGCACACGAGCCGAAACGGAACTCAAACGCTTAGCCTCTCTTACAGGAGGGCAATATTTTTCCGTTCATAATTTGAAGGAGTTTCTCGCGGCTTTAGAAGATATGGTGAAGGTGACCTATACGATCGTGGATTATAAAGGGAGGGAGATTGCACAACGCCCCGTGGGGGCTCCGGCCATTTCGCTGCGCACGGGTGAGTATCGTGTGGAAGTCGATTTGGCGCCTCCATTAGTGAAGGACAAGGTCCTTATCAATAATGGGGTGGAAAAGAAGCTTTTATTGAAAAAAGAGGGTACTTCGTTCCAATTGGAGGACCAATAATCGTGAAAACGGGTATTGACAAAAGGCTTAAGCAGACTAAAATTACTTATTCTAAAGGGAATTTTTGATTAGAGACCGAGCCAAAGTAAAATATTGTAAATTTTTAATATTTGCTGTGATTTTCTCCTTGACTTGAGTTTCCTTTTAGCTAATATGCGCCCCTCTTTGAGTGATGGTTAAGGTTGGATAGTAAGTCTTAAGGGACTTCAAAATACCTTCCTGGCCGTAATGGCATTTGCTCTATAAATTGTTGTTTTTAAGATTTTTTCTGGCTCTGCAGGTCAGAGTCAAAAGGTGTTTTTTGGTCTTTGAAAACTAAATAGAACGCTGAAATTATGAGCGAGTCCCAAATTAATTCCTTGTCCACCTTCGGGTGGGCAACTTGCCGAGGTAATTGGCAAGTAAAGCGGCCATTTCATTTGCTTCAAGTAAATGGAAAGGCATTACCAGATTAAACTGGAGAGTTTGATTCTGGCTCAGAACGAACGCTGGCGGCGTGCCTAACACATGCAAGTCGAGCGAGAAAGTCCGCAAGGATGAGTAAAGCGGCGAACGGGTGAGTAACACGTAGGTAACCTACCTATCAGACTGGGACAACCTGTCGAAAGACGGGCTAATACCGGATAAGACCACGTTTTCTTCGGAAGAAGGGGTAAAAGTTGGCCTCTGTATACACGCTAACACTGATAGATGGGCCTGCGCACCATTAGCTAGTTGGTAGGGTAATGGCCTACCAAGGCTACGATGGTTAGCTGATCTGAGAGGATGATCAGCCACACTGGAACTGAAACACGGTCCAGACTCCTACGGGAGGCAGCAGTGGGGAATTTTGCGCAATGGGCGAAAGCCTGACGCAGCAACGCCGCGTGGGTGATGAAGGCCTTCGGGTCGTAAAACCCTGTCGGAGGGAACGAAACCTTTCGAGGTGAATAATCTCGGAACTTGACGGTACCCTCAAAGGAAGCACCGGCTAACCACGTGCCAGCAGCCGCGGTAATACGTGGGGTGCAAGCGTTGTTCGGAATTACTGGGCGTAAAGCGCGTGTAGGTGGCCAAACGGGTCAGGTGTGAAATCCCTCGGCTTAACTGAGGAAGTGCGCCTGAAACTATTTGGCTCGAGTACGGGAGAGGAGGACGGAATTCCCAGTGTAGAGGTGAAATTCGTAGATATTGGGAGGAACACCGGTGGCGAAAGCGGTTCTCTAGACCGTAACTGACGCTGAGACGCGAAAGCGTGGGTAGCAAACAGGATTAGATACCCTGGTAGTCCACGCCGTAAACGATGGGTACTAGGTGTTGTGAGCTTAACACTGCAGTGCCGACGCTAACGCATTAAGTACCCCGCCTGGGGAGTACGGCCGCAAGGTTAAAACTCAAAGGAATTGACGGGGGGCCCGCACAAGCGGTGGAGCATGTGGTTCAATTCGACGCAACGCGAAGAACCTTACCTGGGCTTGACATCTGGGGAACTCCCTAGAAATAGGGAGGTGCCCGCAAGGGAGCCCTAAGACAGGTGCTGCATGGCTGTCGTCAGCTCGTGTCGTGAGATGTTGGGTTAAGTCCCGCAACGAGCGCAACCCCTACCTTTAGTTGCCATCATTTAGTTGGGCACTCTAGAGGGACCGCCCCGGTTAACGGGGAGGAAGGTGGGGATGACGTCAAGTCCTCATGGCCTTTATGCCCAGGGCCACACACGTGCTACAATGGACGGTACAAAGGGCTGCAATCTCGCGAGGAGGGAGCCAATCCTCAAAACCGTTCTAAGTTCGGATTGAGTCTGCAACTCGACTCCATGAAGCTGGAATCGCTAGTAATCGCGGATCAGAACGCCGCGGTGAATACGTTCCCGGGCCTTGTACACACCGCCCGTCACACCACGAAAGTGGGTTATACCAGAAGCCGGTGCGCCAACCGCAAGGAGGTAGCCGTTCAAGGTATGACTCATGATTGGGGTGAAGTCGTAACAAGGTAGCCGTAGGGGAACCTGCGGCTGGATCACCTCCTTTCTAAAGGGTAACAAGCTCAAAAGTAAGCGTTCTATTTAGTTTTAAAGACCAAATTGGTTTTGTATTTGCTCTTTGATCATCAGAATGAATCGCAGGGCCGAACCCGCTTCAGTAGGCTCATGGCCCGAAAGATATTCGGGCGTGTAGCTCAGTTGGCTAGAGCGTACCCCTGATAAGGGTAAGGTCCCTGGTTCGATTCCAGGCACGCCCATATATAGTTGGAAAGTTCAACTTAATCCCTGATCACGACGAAGTTTTTGGGGAAGTAGCTCAGTTGGGAGAGCGCCTGGTTTGCAACCAGGAGGTCGCCGGTTCGATCCCGGTCTTCTCCATAAAGAGCTAAATAAAAATTAAAAAGTTCCTCCTTAGTGGTGGATATTTTAGGGGAGGGGTTAACTTCTCTAAAATAATGTGAGGATTTGGCTTTGCCAGTCCGAACGTAGAGTTCTTTGACAATTGCATATTCTAGGTATCTGCAAGAAAACATACAATTTCTGAACCAGTATCCATCTCTTAGATGTCAAGGCCATCTTGAAAGCTTCTAGGGGGTTTAATTTATTAAATCCCCAGGAAGTATCTGAAAAGATTGGTCAAGCTACTAAGGGCATAGGGTGGATGCCTTGGCGAAAGCCGGCGATGAAGGACGTGGTTAGCTGCGATAAGCCTCGGGTAGCTGCTAAACAAGCGTTATGACCCGTGGATCTCCCAATGGGGAAACCCGTTCCGTAGCAATACGGATCATCCGTCGCAAGACGGAAGCAAACGGAGGGAATTGAAACATCTTAGTACCTCCAGGAAAAGAAAGAAAACTCGATTCCGAAAGTAGTGGCGAGCGAAATCGGAACAGCCTAAACCGTGCTGTCTTCGGACATCACGGGGTTGCGGGACCGCGATATGTGACCTCAGAGGATAATTGAACGGCATGGGAAGGCCGGCCACAGAAGGTGATAGCCCTGTAAGTGAAATCCAAAGAGGAGCTAGCGGTATCCCAAGTACCACGGGACACGTGAAATCCTGTGGGAATCCGGAAGGACCATCTTCCAAGGCTAAATACGTGCTTTCGACCGATAGTGAACTAGTACCGTGAGGGAAAGGTGAAAAGAACCCGGAAACGGGAGTGAAAAGAATCTGAAACCCTATGTCTACAGTCAATGGAAGCACTATGACTTACTTCGGTAAGTAACGTGCGACCGTGTGCCTTTTGCATAATGAGCCAGTGAGTTATTGTATGCAGCAAGGTTAAGCCGTGTCAGGTGTAGCCGAAGCGAAAGCGAGTCCGAAACGGGCGATTTAGTTGCATATAATAGACCCGAAACCTAGTGATCTACCCTTGGTCAGGATGAAGGGTGGGTAACACCACCTGGAGGTCCGAACTCATAACCGTTGAAAAGGTTTGGGATGAACTGAGGGTAGGGGTGAAAGGCTAATCAAACTGGGAGATAGCTGGTTCTCCCCGAAATATATTGAGGTATAGCCTCGTATAATAAGTAACGGAGGTAGAGCACTCGAAGGGCTAGGGGAGTGAAAACTTTACCAAACCCTACGAAACTCCGAATTCCGTTACTCGTATTACGGGAGTCAGACAGTGGGGGATAAACTTCATTGTCAAGAGGGGAATAGCCCAGACCGCCAGCTAAGGCCCCCAAATCGATGCTAAGTGGGAAAGGATGTGGAAGCGCTAAAACAGCCAGGAGGTTGGCTTAGAAGCAGCCATCCTTTAAAGAAAGCGTAACAGCTCACTGGTCTAGTGAGTCCGCGCCGAAAATGTAACGGGGCTAAAGCATCGTGCCGAAGCTGCGGATGTAATAGAATCTGCGGATTTTATTACGTGGTAGGGGAGTATTCCAGTCGCCTGTGAAGGTGCACCGTAAGGAGCGCTGGAGGTTCTGGAAGAGCTTCTGCTGGCATAAGTAGCGACAAAACGCGTGAGAAACGCGTTCGCCGTAAGCCTAAGGTTTCCTGGGGAAGGTTAATCCGCCCAGGGTTAGTCGGCTCCTAAGTCAAGGCCCAAAGGCGTAGACGATGGAAAACAGGTTAATATTCCTGTACTGCCGCGATTGTGTTTGATGCCAAGGAGTGACGGAGAAGGGTAGATCAGACGTCTGTTGGAATAGGCGTTTTAAGCCGGTAGGATGATCAGGCAGGCAAATCCACTTGATTATATCCGAGAGGCGAATACGAAGAGGACACTTGTCCTCGTCAAGTGATTAATCCCATGCTTCCAAGAAAAACTTCGTGGCTAATGGTCGTGGTAGCCGTACCGCAAACGGACACACGTAGGCGGGGAGAGGATCCCAAGGCGCTTGAGAGAACTCTGGTTAAGGAACTCTGCAAATTCACACCGTAACTTCGGGAGAAGGTGTGCCCATTTTAAGTGAGAGGTCTTCGCGATCTCGAGCCGAGATGGGTCGCAGTGAAAAGGGAGCAGCGACTGTTTAACAAAAACACAGGACTCTGCAAAGTCATGAAGACGACGTATAGGGTCTGACGCCTGCCCGGTGCTGGAAGGTTAAGGGGAGATGTCAGCCGCAAGGCGAAGCATCGAACCGAAGCCCCAGTAAACGGCGGCCGTAACTATAACGGTCCTAAGGTAGCGAAATTCCTTGTCGGGTAAGTTCCGACCTGCACGAATGGCGTAACGACTTCCCCGCTGTCTCGACCAGGGACTCGGCGAAATTGCATTGGAGGTGAAGATGCCCCATACCCGCAGCAAGACGGAAAGACCCTGTGAACCTTTACTGTAGCTTGCCAGTGACATTCGACTCAAGCTGTGTAGGATAGGTGGGAGCCTGCGAGACTCGGCCGCCAGGTCGGGCGGAGTCAACCTGAAATACCACCCTGATTATTCTGGAATTCTAACTTAGGCGAGTGAATCCTCGTCAAGGACACTGTCTGGTGGGTAGTTTGACTGGGGCGGTCGCCTCCCAAAATGTAACGGAGGCGCGCGAAGGTTCCCTCAGGCTGATTGGAAACCAGCCGTTGAGTGCAAAAGCAGAAGGGAGCTTGACTGCGAGACTAACAAGTCGAGCAGGTGCGAAAGCAGGCTTTAGTGATCCGGTGGTTCTGTATGGAAGGGCCATCGCTCATCGGACAAAAGGTAATGCCGGGATAACAGGCTTGATGATTTCCAAGAGTTCACATCGACGAAATCGTTTGGCACCTCGATGTCGGCTCATCGCATCCTGGGGCTGGAGTAGGTCCCAAGGGTTTGGCTGTTCGCCAATTAAAGCGGTACGCGAGCTGGGTTCAGAACGTCGTGAGACAGTTCGGTCCCTATCTTCCGTGGGCGCAGGAAATTTGAGGGGATCTAACCTTAGTACGAGAGGACCGGGTTGGACGGACCTCTAGTGTTCCGGTTGTCACGCCAGTGGCATAAGCCGGGTAGCTACGTCCGGATCCGATAAGCGCTGAAAGCATATAAGTGCGAAACGGACCCCAAGATAAGATTTCCCAACACCTCAAGGTGTATGAAGACCACTTGTAGACTACGAGGTTGATAGGCCGGGTGTGTAAGGCTTGTAAGAGCTTTAGCTGACCGGTACTAATTGGTCGTTCGGCTTGACCTTTATTAATTTAAAGCTCAAGAGATGAAATACTTTTCAAGAGTGTATGGAAGTAAGGCAATACCTAGATATGCAATTATCAAATTCGACAAATCATTGGATTTGTCGAAATGAATTGAAAACTTTCCGGTGGTTATAGCGAGGGGGTCACACCCGATCCCATCCCGAACTCGGTAGTTAAGCCCCTCAGCGCCGATGGCACTGCCAGGGTAACTTGGTGGGAGAGTAGGACGCCGCTTGATTTAACCGAAAAAGCCCAAGGTGAAAACTTTGGGCTTTTTCTTTTTTGAGCGGAGGGAATTTTTATCCTTCCTTCATTGCGTCACTTCTTGCAAACTCTGCCAGAAAGTACGGCACCCCCGGCTGGTTAGTCATCGTCCTGTTTTATCACGCGGCGGTATTCATCCACACGCAGGAGACGAGATGAAACGGATTGCTTTAATTAACTTAGTTTGCTTTGCGATTTTTTCTTGGCCGTTATTTGTCCAACGGATTTCGCGTTCGCAAGCAAGGATTGAAACACATTCGCCTTTTGATTCAGTCTGTTATACGACCGCAATCCTTGAACGACCTTATCTCCACGTTCTCGACAAATACGAAATCTCTGAAGAAATCCCAGATGATTATCGGCAAGCACTGACAATATGGAAGCCAAGTCCCATAGCTAAAGCTTGATCCGCCGTGCGCAAGCCGTGAAAGATTACATGATCCAGAAAGGGGTAAATCCCGATATCTTGGAAATTAGGGGATATGGTGCTACGCGCCCTGTTGCCACTCAACGCACCCGAAGGTCGCGTGCAAAATCGGCGAGTGGAATTCAACGTCACTGATGAGGAAGAAAAATTACCAGATTCTCCCAAAATCAATCTTTGTCCCACATCGGATCACGACGACGAAAATTTCCAAAACTCAGGGTAGGGGTAGAAACTAAGAGGAGATCGCAGCGCAAGCCCATCTTTCGAATCGACGGCATCATCTTTAAAGAGTTGGGCGCGTTGGGATCGGATTGTTTGGGCTCTCAGGGGCATTGGGCAATCGTCAGCGAAGGAGAAAAAAGCTGCCGAAACAGGTATTCTAAAAATGTTTGCAGAAATATCAATTTTCAAAAATAGATGCAGAGTCCCTGCAACAATATAAAAGACAATATACTGGAGTCATG
Source organism: bacterium (assembly GCA_046346885.1). Lineage (GTDB taxonomy): Bacteria > UBA10199 > UBA10199 > JADFYH01 > JADFYH01 > JAXMHI01. The sequence goes on from JAXMHI010000005.1 coordinate 79,658, forward strand.
GCTGGGAAACGAAAACTGCTTTGGGTTGACCTTTATAAGCATCCTGACTCTTTCCTGCCCGGATTGGGAATCCAAGCCTTGTGAGCATACCTGCGTCTATAACACCGATTCTTCCAGTTTGGTTTACGATCCCGTCGAGCATAGTTGTTATAACGTTTGTCATTCGGCAGCGGTGGAATAGCATTGCTCTAGCCCGAGTGTTACACTTTAAAAGCTGAAGACGCAGCGCCTATGTTTCGAAGCAATTAAAAAAATCCTTTCACATTATTGCCACTAGTGAATAAATTAGATCCATTCAAGTATGTGACTGATATGCATGCACATTAAAATCTTCTGTTTTTTCGGAGTTCTCCTTTTGGGTTTTTCCTGAACGCAAAAATTGCGCGGGGCCTTTCCATCATCCATGTGGATCAGGTCATCCATTTTTCCTCCCAATAGCGCTGTGATCCGGGAAGCGTCGATTCCACCAGGATGTGGGGCGCTCCTCAAGAGCTAATCCGATGATGCAAGTCGATAGAAGGTCATACGGACACGTTTGAAAGTAAGCGCAACCTTGATTTGGCTCAGCGGCGGGCCCAAGCTACTAAGGATTTTTTGGTCAATTTGGGCATCGATTCCAGCCGATTGACGATCGCGGGTTACGGCTCTGCCCGGCCGGTTGCGGAATGATAAAGAGGAAGACTGCAAGTGCAGAATCGCCGAGTCGAATTCAATAAATGTTTCCTTTATTCTCGGTTTTTGAAGGCATCCGGGATGTGCCGGTTGTTCCTCGAGAATAAGTTTGAAAAGGAGCGGGATAAGAGTTCTGCGGGGTTCATGATACAGCGCGCCTAAACCAGGTTAAGCTTATGCGCGCCGCGGTTTCTCTCCTGTCGAGACCTGAACGGAAAAGATTATTATCCCCGGTACTGGGGGATCCTGCGACGGAAAGATTATCTTCCACTAAAATCCCCAAAAGGATGCAAGTGGTCGTCTCAAAAAGGCGATTCGTTATTTTTCCGAAGTGATTCACTCACCTCCTGAGCGCCATATTTGGGCCTACACAATTATCCTGGCCGAACGAAAGCCCAACGCCTATCGCGGTCTTATTTGCGTGCTTGTGGCAAAATGGGCGAGAAAGAGAAGGTAAGCAACCTTTATCCTAAATATCTGGAAGCGGCCAAAGCCATGGATCAGCATGACGAATCGTACTTACTATCCGCCTGGCAAATGTTGCTGCCTGTTGTCGGCCCGGATTCCGAACTACAGCCCTCATTCAAAAAAATAGAACTGATTGGCTCGGATGATCTGTTGAAAAAATGGGACTCAATCGGTGATCGGTCCGATTCGAGCCTCCTGGAAAAAAAAGCGGATTTGCTTTTGAACTTGTCTCTCAAAAATTCGAAACAGGTTTTTGTGCAGTATTATCCCAATAGTTCCCTGCCTGTGGTGAAGGGTTTTGTTTCAGATGATAAAACACAAGACCCTGCGTTTAAAGAAATACTGAAGCAGAGGCTTGATGAAGCCATTGCGCTTTATGAGAAAGTTTCGAACCTGCTCCAGGTAAAATCTTCCGGCGGCTATCCGGAATCCACTGACGACGGACGTGTGCGAATCAAGCACAAGCTTGTCCGAGCGCTGGCTCAAATACAATCCAAGGAACAAGCCCTAGCAAGCTATCAAACCTTGCTGGAGGAGAAGCTGGCCCTCGATCAGCGGCTCAATCAGTTTCCGAACGCCGAGTCGGATAATTCATTGCAAGTATGGTGGGAGATGCAAGCCTACCTCGACCCTCAAAAAGACACGGTTTACATCCAAGAAACCGAGCAACGGCTCAAAAATGCCAAACTGAAAGCCTATCGTTAACCTAGATCCGACACATCATTAGGATTTCTACAAATCTTTTTTTACGTCAAAATACGATGAGTAACTGCGGGTATTGTTTAAATTTAATATTGGCGACGAAAGCGGTGTTTTACTGAATTTGAAAATAACTGCGAGCGTTTTGACGTTCTGAATGTCCAAATAGTTGGCTTTTACGAAGAGGGCAATTTCCTTCGTTTTTTTATTGTTATCCGCTTCGCCACTTTCAGTTGGAAGGAAAGAGGGGTTCAAGAAGCCGACGATGAAATCATAATCGGTTTCACCTAACGCCGTTACTTCAATGACCTCCGCCGGATATTTTTTCAAAAGTTTCTGCTTAAGAGTGTTACGGAGCTTGGAAGTGTCGGCGAAGGTTGGAAGGGAAAAGAAGAAAATGATGATTAGCAACATTACTTTTTTCATAAACACTTGAAGCTCTTCACTTTCTAGGGCTGTCTCCTCCGCGCTTGCGGGACCTGCTTTTTAAGCAACTTTTCAAGGTGAATGCCCTAAATTTGTCTTAAAATACATGATTCTTTAACTTATGTCTCGGCTAGATTTCTTTTTAAACCCGATATAGTTTTTAGGAGATGGATAAAGCCTTAAACCAATTTCATCCGCTACTTTCTGCTTGGTTCCATGAACGTTTCGGGGCTTCTACGGAACCTCAAGCAAAAGGCTGGCCTTCCATCCTTTCGGGCCGAGACACCCTGATTGCGGCGCCCACCGGTTCCGGCAAAACGCTTTCTGCTTTTTTGGTTTGCCTTGATCAATTCGTGAAAGAAGGCATCGCCGGAACGCTAAAAGACGAAACAAGCGTTCTTTATATTTCCCCACTCAAGGCTCTAGGCAACGACATCCGGAAAAATTTAGAGCAACCCCTTTCCGAGCTTCAGGCTCTTGCCGAAAAAGAGGGGATTGTTTTGCCCGAAATCCGCACCGCCGTTCGAACAGGAGACACCCCTTCCGCAGAACGGTCCTCGATGTTGAAGAAGCCCCCCCATATCCTCATTACGACCCCGGAATCTTTTTATCTTCTCCTCACCGCCGAGGGGAGTCGGAAAATTCTCAAAACCGTCCACACGGTGATCGTCGATGAAATCCACGCCATTGCAAAGGATAAGCGCGGGGTGCATCTCGCCCTTTCCCTGGCGCGTCTCGACCGCTTACTCGGCCGTCACGTTCCACGTATCGGCCTTTCCGCCACTCAGCGGCCGATCGAAGAAATCGCCCGTTTTTTGGTGGGGACTGCCAGAGCTGGAAATGGGGAAAAGGCCGATTGCAATATTATCGATGCGGGCCATCGGCGTATGATCGACCTCGAAATAGAAATCCCCAACGAAGAATTCGCCGCCGTGGCTTCGAAAGAATTATGGGACGGCATTTATGACCGTGTGGGGGAGCTCATCGCTCAGCACCGCAGCACCTTGGTTTTCGTCAACACGCGACGTATGGTGGAGCGAGTGACCCACGCCCTTGAGAAGCGTCTGGGGGAAGAAACGGTGGTTTTGGCCCACCATGGAAGCCTCTCTAAGGAGAGACGCCTGCATGCGGAAAGCTCGCTGAAAAAAGGGGAGGCTCGCGCCGTCGTCGCCACAGCCTCTCTTGAATTGGGGATTGATGTCGGCTCGGTGGATCTGGTTTGCCACATCGGTAGTCCGCGTAGTTTGGCCGTCGGGCTTCAGAGGATCGGAAGGGCGGGGCATGCTCCCTCCAAAGAATTCCGCGAATTGGTGCTGCCCAAGGGCAGGATTTTTCCCGCTACCCGCGACGAATTGTTGGAGTGCGCGGCTTTCGTCCGCGGAGTGAGGCGCGGAAATTTGGAGCATACGTCGGTGATGCCGTACCCCCTCGACGTGATGGCCCAGCAAATGGTTGCCGCCGTCGCCTGCGAGGAAATGTCGGAAGACGATTTGTTTTTCTTAGTCACGCAGGCCTGGCCGTATGCCGCCTTGCCCCGAGAAGAGTTCAAGGCCGTTCTTCGCATGCTTTCCGAGGGCTTCGCGACCTCCCGGGGATCGCGGGGAGCTTGGCTCCATCGGGACGGGGTGACGGGTCTTTTAAGGCCCCGCCGCGGGGCGCGATTGGCGGCCATTACTTCCGGCGGCGCGATTCCCGACAACTTCAGCTATGCCGTCGTGAAGGAGCCCGAAGGAATCGTCATCGGTTCACTGGACGAAGACTTCGCCGTCGAAAGCTTGGCCGGCGATATTTTCCTCTTGGGCAATAGTTCTTGGAAAATCCGTCGCGTCGAAGCGGGGAGGGTGAGGGTGGAAGACGCCCACGGCCAAGCGCCCACGATCCCCTTTTGGTTGGGAGAGGCGCCGGGCCGCAGTGCCGAGCTTTCGTCGGAAGTGTCGGATTTAAGAGAAGTCCTGGAGCCCTTGGTTGAAAACGCCGATGAGGCCGTTTCTTTTTTAGAGAAAGAATGCGGTCTTCCCGCCGCCGGCGGCCGTCAGCCGTCGAATATTTAAGGCAGTCAAGGGAGGCGATGGCGCTCTTCCACCCGAAAAACGCTTGATTGCCGAGCGCTTTTTCGATGAGGCGGGGGCATGCAGCTCGTCATCCATTCTCCTTCCGGTTCCCGTGTCAACCGGGCGTTCGGTTTGGCCTTGCGCAAGCGCGCCGGGTTCAGAACGAACTTCAAGCGGCCGCCACCGACGACAGCGTTCTTTTATCGGCTCGGTCCGCAACATAGTTTTCCCCTCGAATCCGTCTTCGACTACGCTTTCTCCCTCCAGCGTGAAGGCCACTTGGAACAGGCGGTTTTGGATGCTCCGGTGTTCGGAGTCCGTTGGCGTTGGAACGCCACCCGCGCCTTGGCTCTTCTCCGCCAAATGGGCGGTAAACGGGTGCCGCCCGCCATTCAGCGCATGAGAAGCGACGATCTTTTGGCGGCCGCCTTTCCCGATCAGGCCGCTTGTCAGGAAAACGTGACCCGGCCTATAGCGGTTCCCGACCATCCTTTGGTTCAAGAAACCATGCGCAATTGCCTTTATGAGGCGATGGATTTGAAAGGATTGGAAGTTCTCTTAAAGAAAATCGAAAAAAGGCAAATTCGCCTTTTGGCGAGAGATACGCCCACACCGTCGCCGCTCTCCCATGAAATCTTAAACTCCAATCCTTATACCTATCTCGACGACGCTCCTCTCGAAGAGCGCCGGGCGAGGGCCGTTTCCACTCGGCGGACCTTGTCCGAAAAAGATTTGAAGGCCTTCGGTGAACTCGACGAAAAGGGGATCTCCGAAGTGGAGAAGGAAATCCACCCCGACGTGCGCAACGAGGATGAATTGGCCGACGACTTTCGGGAATGGGTTTTCTTGCCGGAAGCTTCTCTTCCGCAAGAATGGAAAGGATGGGCGCAGACTCTCCTCCGCTCCGGCAGGATTTTACGCATCGGAAAGCACTTCGTATCCCATGATAAACGGGCGGAGGCGGAGAAGGCCTTTGAAGGCGACGAAGAAGCCGTTTCCGTGGCGCTTCGCGGATGTTTGATGGCGTCCGGCCCCGCCACTGCCGAGCAGTGGGCCCGGCGCTTGGCCTTGTCGTTAGACGTCGTTTCCCTCGCCTTGCTCCGTTTGGAATCTCAAGGGATCGTCCTGCGCGGAAAATTTAGAAAAGAAGCGGTCGAGAGAGGTTTCGAGGAGTGGTGCGACCGCGAAGTGCTCTCCCGCATCCATCGCCGCTGTCTCTCGCGTTTGAGGCAAGAGATAGAACCGGCGACCACCGCCGAATTCATCCGCTACCTGCTTCGTTGGCAACATGCGGCTCCCGGTACCCAATTGTTGGGACCCCAGGGAGTGGCGGAGGTGATCTCCCAGCTGCAAGGCCTTCAGCTCCCCGCAGCCGCGTGGGAATCGGAGATTTTGCCGGCGCGGGTGGCCGGTTATCAGTCTTCGATGCTCGATGAGATCTGCTCCCACGGTCTATTGGTTTGGGGACGTTTATGGCCGGGACGCGTCGATGAAGAGGAGGAGGGCGGGGTGACGATCGCCCGGCGCCGGAGCGTTCCGAACCGAAACACCACCCTCTCTCTTATGCTTCGGCAAGATTTGCCGTGGCTCTTGGAAATTTCGCGTCCTCAAGGGGAAAAGGAGCCGAAGCTCGGCCGATCCGCCCAGGCCTTATTGGATCTGCTCCAAAAACGGGGCGCCATGTTTTTCAACGAATTGCAGGTGGTGACGGGGCGCTTGCGTACCGAGCTCGATCCCGCGCTTTGGGAGCTGGTGACGGCGGGGCTCGTCACCTGTGACGGTTTTTCGGGGTTAAGAAATTTAATCCATCCCTCCCGTCGCCGGGAAAAAGCCCGTTTGCTTTCCCGATATCCCCATTCGAGGGGGCCGATGTTCATGGGCGGGGGAGGGCGTTGGTCCCTTTTCCGTTTTCATGAGGCAGAAGAAAGCACCCCGCAAAAAGGCCCACTGGGAGAAGCTGCGGAGCTCGAGGCATTGGCCGACCAATATTTGCGCCGCTGGGGCATTGTCTTCCGCGATCTGCTCACCCGCGAGCCGAGCGCGCCCCCTTGGCGGGTGCTTTTGGGGATTTATCGGCGCTTGGAAGCCCGAGGCCTAATACGGGGCGGGCGTTTTGTTTCCGGATATAGCGGCGAACAGTTTGGTCTTCCCGAAGCAGTGGAAGCCTTGCGCAACGCCCGTCGAAGCGATGCCCCGGATGCCGAAGCATATATCGTCCTTTCCGCCGCCGATCCCCTGAATGTGACCGGCTACCTCGCCCCTCCGCCACGGATTCCAGCAACCCTTGCACATCGAGTGGCTTTTGTGGGAGGGGTGCCGGGGGCGGTGGAAACAAGGTTAAATCCTCCGCGAAGTTCCCTACGTTTGGTGAAATAACAATAACCCGGCATGGTGATTGTGAAGAAAGGAAGAGAGAGAATGAAGAAAAAAACTGCCCTGATGGGCTTTGTCCTGGCGCTTTGCCTTTCCGTGAATGCCGTCGCCGCTCCCCGTCCGGAAGACCTCAAAAAAACCATCGACTCGGTTCACTTCAAGCATCCCTGGAAGGTGCAGCCTTTTTTTGATTCGTACGAACTCATTAGCACTTTCAAAGCTCCCGTTCCCTTTTCCATGAAAGGGGAGCCGGAGGCGAACATCATCATCGGGATTCCGTCCGATAAGGCTCATCTGAAGGACGTTAAAATGGCCAAGATTCTGGAGGAAGCCACTCAAGGTCTTCGGAAAGATTTAAGGATTACCGAATACTTGGAAACGGACGGAAAGCCCGTCGATAACATCGTGTCTTCGGTGGAAAAAATAGACGGAGAAGAAGTGGGGATTCTCAAATTCCGCTCGCTCGGGGAAAAATCCGATCCTCCCGGAATGCCTCAGAGCGTTCGCCAGGTCTATTTCGTGAAGGACGGCCAACTCTATAATCTCACCTTGCTGGTGCTTTTTGCCGCCCATCAAAACGACGTGCGTGCAGATCAGATGGAGTTGGTGAAGGCTTTGCTAAAGGCTAAATAGTGATCGGCCGGAAAATGACATCGCTGCGCAAGCCTTTCGTTTTGAAACGGATTCTAAGAAGTGTTGTTTTCGCCTTCCTTTCCATCGTGTCGACGAGCGTTTTTTCCCAAGAGGCCGCTTGGCCCGCCAAAGCGGTCTATCGATATCGGGAGATTTTAGGGAAACGAATTTTCTACCGCGAGGCGGGAGATCTCTCGAAGCCAACGATCCTCTTGCTGCACGGTTACCCTTCTTCTTCCCATACCTATCGGGAATTGATTCCCCTTCTTTCAGGCCGTTATCACGTCATCGCCCCCGACAACCTAGGCTCCGGATATAGCGACCATCCCGACCCTGAAAAGCAAACCTATACTTTCGATCTTTTAGCCGACTACGTGGTCGGCCTGATTCAAGCGCTCGAAATCAAACATTACGTGCTTTACATGCAGGATTTCGGCGCTCCGGTGGGATATCGGGTGGCGATGAAGGCGCCCCAAAAAGTTCGGGGATTGATCGTGCAGAACGCCAACGCCTATCTGGACGGCCTTACGGAAACGCGAAGGGCTTTCTTTAAGAGCGCCCACGACGACCGATCCGCCGAGGGGGTGGCCAAGCTCTACGGCTTTGTGAGCCGTGATTCCATTATCCAGCGTCAATATTTAAGGGATGTGAAAGGGAAAGAGGAAATTATGAATCCCGATAGCTGGACGCATGACCTTTCTTTCCTGCAGACCGATAAGGATCGCGAGATTCAAGTTCAACTTTTTCAGGATTATTACAACAACCTTCTGGCTTATCCCAAATGGCAGGCATTTTTGCGAAAACACCATCCTCCTACTTTGATCGTTTGGGGAAAAAATGATCCGGCGTTCATTGCGGCGGGGGCCGAAGCCTACCGGCGCGACCTGCCGAAGGCGGAACTCCATCTCATCGATGCCGGGCACTTCGCGGTGGAAGAAAGGCCCGTTGAAATCGCCAAGTATATCGTCGATTTCATGGAAAGGCTTCCGTGAATCCGAAACGGGAATCTCCCTTTTGCATTCTTCAATGCTTTTTACTCCCTGCTTCCACCGCATGAGCATAATACTTCACTTCGTTTTTGTCCCATGCCGCCGGATGTCCCGAGAAACCCTGTTTTAAGCTGGTGCTGCGGTAATTGGTTCCTCCCGCTTGCGTTATCTCGGGGCCTTCTTTTTTGATGTCGGAGACGCTTTTATCGCTGGGCCGCACGATGGCGATATGTCCCGGTTTGTCATCATGGTGATTTTTGTAGGAGGCGACTACTAAATAGCCCTGGTTGGCGTACTTTTGGGCTTCGATGCCGTCGGAGAGTGCTTTCCATCCGTTTTTCGCGCCTTCCTCCGCGAGCCAGTCGTATTGGGCGTTGGCGAGGAGCACTTGGCCGTGTTCCGGGGGCCGCAGAATGTAAACGCCGAGGTGTTTCGCGGCGGAAGCCACAAAGGCGCTGCAGTGGGTATGCTTGCCTTCCGTCTTTTCCGGTTTTCCGTCGGGAACTCCGGTCTCCCAATCGACGTGCACGCCTGCGGGCCAATTCTGCTCGACGTTCAATTGGTCGACCGCCCCAATCATTTTACGGGCGGCCGGGGTGATATCCCCCGCCCAAAGGCCCTGGGAGGATCCGATTAGGAATAAGAGGAAGAAAAACGAAACGGAAATTTTTGTTTTCATGGCAAAAATCTAACATTTGTTTTTGAGGGCTGTCAAAGAAGCTCTCAAACTTCCTTTTGACTCGAAACTTTAGAATCTTCTACAATCGATAAAGAAAAGGAGGGAGGTGGGCATGCGTCGTTCCTTTTTCACGATTCTTTTATGGTTTTCTCTAGTCTTTCCGGCGGCGGCGGAAATGAGAAATTTCGAGTTGTTAAACCGCAATTCCGTCTTTAACCCGAACCTGGTTTTTTCCTCCGACGAATTTACAGTAACCCAATGCCCCGATCATACGAAGCCCCCCCAAGCCTTTAAGATCGATTGCTCGAAATTGGGCGATTCCATCAGCAAGGCGAATTGCCCGCTTTTCATCCAAGATGTCGCTTGTAAAGTTTATCCTGTTTATCGCACCCTCACCGATGGGGTGTTGGAGAAGTTTTGCCCCGTGGTGACTTACCGCATTTTTAGGTACGACAATTGGCCTGCCGGAAACAATCCGACGGCCGGAGGGCAAACCGATGGGGAGAATTGCCGCATCGATTATCACGAGGGTAATTCCGTTAATCCAGGGGCTCCCTCGGCGCCGAACTCCAACAATTCGGGAGCCAAGCCTCCATCTCCCGCCTTTGGGGCCTTCGCCCGAGATACGCACGAGATTCTCCATCAAATTCAATACGCCATCGATCCCGCCTTGGTGGGTATGAAGGATCATCCTTTCTTCGATGTTTCGATGCACGAGGCGGCGATGCAGTTGGGGGCCACATACAAAGACACCCTCTCCGAGGCGGAGGACACCTATCAGGAGTATTCGGATCAGCCGAAAAACTGCCCCCAAGCGGAAGACGCAGTGGCGGCGAGCCTTTATGCGGGGTGGCTGAATTACGGCAGTAAGGCCACGAATGTGGTGAAAGATATTTATGCCAATTTGATGGCGGATCCCGAGGTGCTCGTTGTCCGAGCGCCCATCGATAACGCCGCCATTAATCCGAATGCCGCCGCAACGATTCCGGCTTTAAAAGGGGGAGACGGCAAGGAGGTCGATCGCGTGTTGGTAAAGATGACGGGGGGCAAGTTTAAGACCTATTCGGGCCAGATCGTCGATACCCATGATTACCTTATTCAGCATGGATGCCCGACCTTTTAAGAAAAAAGGCCCTTTTTCTAAACTTCCTTGAAATTAAAAATGATTTTTGCCATTTTAAGCCGACATCATGGCAAAGACACAATCCATCACCTCCGCCAGCAGCGCGGAATATTTCTCGAAGAATCTACAACAGGTCGGTTTTTCCTCTTACACCAAGGCCGCCCTTACCACCATCAAGGAGGCCGTCGACAATTCGCTCGACGCCTGCGAAGACGCCGGGATCCTTCCCGAAGTATTCGTGCTGATCGAAAAGATCGGGGAAGGAACGGGTAAGAACGCCGACGCCATCCGAATCCGCGTTGAAGACAACGGCCCGGGTTTGGAGGTGGACGACGTGGTTAAGGTGTTCGGCGAATACCTGGCCAGCTCCAAGTTCGGCCGGGGGCGTTGCAGCCGGGGACAGCAAGGCATCGGTATATCCGCCGTCACCACCTGGGCTCAACTCACCAATGCCCGCGGCGCGACGGTCGTCACCAAGACGGCCAAGATGCGCAAGGCGGTTCAATGCGTGGTCGAAGTCGACATCAAGCACAACAAGGGGATTTTCAAATCGAAGGAGAACATCGAGTGGGGTAAGGAACACGGCCTTGCCTGCGAATTCGTCATCGACGCCCGTATTCAGCTCAACGGCGAGGGCGGGCTTTTGGCGTATTTGAACGGCACGACGCTGGTAAACCCCCATCTCACCCTCCGCTACAAGATATTAGATCAAGACGAAGTGGTGATTGCCCGCGTGACCGACGAGATTCCCGAAATACCGGACGCCACCGAGCCCCATCCCCATACCATGAAGCTGGGCGAATTCATCGCCCACTCCCACTTATTCGGCCGGGTGTCCATCGGAGCTTGGCTCAAAAAAGGCTTTTCCCGCATTTCGGATGGCGTCCTAAAAGAAATGAGACAAGGCGGTTTGCCCCAATCGCTCGTGGATTTGAGCGTCGATAAGGCGAGCGAAGAGCAATTCAAACAGGTTTTCTCGGCGCTTCAAAAGGCCAAATTGATGGCCCCTTCCACCAGTTCGGTGTTGAGCATCGGGGAGGCGGCTTTGGCCAAGAGCATCCAGAGGGTGGGGCAGGTGGATTTCTTTTCGGTGGTGTCCCGCAAGCCCGCCATCTGCGACTTTAAGCCCGTGCTGGTGGAAACCGCCATCGCCCGGTTGCTCGACCGGCCTTCTTCCGAGGACGAACAGGTCACGTTGCTCCGTTTCGCCAACCGTGTTCCCCTGCAGTTCGATAAATCGGCCTGCGCCATGACTCAGGCGACCGAGTCGGTCAATTGGAGGGCCTACGGCCTTAACCAGCCGAAGGGGAGCCTCCCCACGGGGCCCTACATCATCGCCATTTCCGTCGTTTCCCCTTTCATCAAGTTCAAGAACGCCTCGAAGGAAACGGTCGATGCGAGCGACGAGTTGGTCGAAGAAATCCGCCGCACCCTGATTCAGGCGGGCCAGCGCCTCTCCAAACACATCCGCCGTGAAACGAAGGAAGCGGATCTCGAGAAGAAGCGCCAACACATCGAAATGTTCGCGCCGATTCTGGTGGACGGGGCCTGCCGGATTACCAAGTCTCCCACGACCCGCCGCGCAAAAGCTTTGGAGGGCTTGGCGAAAATTCTGGGGCGCGACGCCGCGCTGGCCGAAAAGGAGCTGGCGGTGGCCATCGAGCACGCCGAAGAGGCGGTGCTCAAGATGGAGCAGGTGGCGGGTATTTTGCCCGGCGCCGCCTCACCCGGTGCGGATATCCGCGATCCCGACACGCCCCCCCTGCAGTTGGGTAAGAAATCGAAAGAGACGAAAGGGGCAAAGAAGGCCAAGGATCAGGCCGAACTCTTTCCCGAAATGACGGAAAAATCCGCGGCGAAAACCCAAAAGGAGAAGAAAAAATCCCATGGCCACCGACGTTGACGTGCAGAAACTTTCCGTCGAGATGTGCGAGCGCCTGCTTCGCGACCTGGAGAAGGCGAAGCGCCCGGTGCTGGAGGCGACCAAGTGCGCCCTCGACAACTCCATTTATAATCCGAAGGTGGGCTACTTGACTCCGGGAGATAAGAAAGTGGCGACCGAGCTGAACGTCAGCTCGGTGCAAAAGATGTCGCGCTCCATTTTCATGCTCGAGCTTATTCTTCGCAATCTCGAAGTGGGCGCCACCAACACAAAACGCGAACTTTACTACATCAGCAAAGGCGAGATTAAGCACGATCCGGCCTTGAAGCCCCTCGATTTCGCCGATCAGGACGAGAGCGATTCCATCATCGATTTCATCTGCGAGATGATGGAGTGCTATCGCGAAGATTTGAACTGTTTCGCCAACGATCGGGGAGGTCAAACCTATAGCCAGCAGCTCGTTGTGGTGGAGACGCTGCCCGACGGAACGAAGGCGACCATCGACCTCTCCACGCTGGGGACCTCGCCCTTTCAGCCGAAGAACCGCCCGCAAAGCCTGAAGCTGAAGGCGAAAAAGAAGATCGATTTTTGCCTCATCGTCGAGTCGGAAGGCACCGCCAACACCCTCGTGAACAGCGGTTTCACCAAGCGGCACCCGGTCATCCTTCTGGGCGCGCAAGGGGTGCCCTCCAACGCCGTGCGGGGCTGGACCAAGCTCATTCAAGACGAATTGCAGATTCCTTGTTACTTCTTCGGAGACCTCGACGCCTACACCATGCAGAACATCTTCCGCACCTTGAAGGCTGGATCCGCGGCGAGTCTCATCCGAAATTCGGATTTCAGCGCTCCGGAAGTTCGCTTCTTGGGCGTGCTGCCCGAAGACATCAAGAGATACGACTTACCCGATTATGCGGTGAAGGAAAACGACGCCACCGAATCCCGCGCCTTAAAGAAGGCCCGGGATGCGCTTTCCAACGACCCCTTCTTCAGAGACAAGAAAAACAAGGGGCTCTCCGACATTCTCAAGTGGCTCATCCAGCACAAGCGGCGTTGCGAGCAGCAGTCTTATTTTTCGGTGAACCCCCGCGATCCACTGATGCCGGAGAAGATCATTATCGATAAAATTAGAAGTAAGAATTTTGTTTAATGGTTTTCCTTTTTAATTCTTTCTAGGGAAATGAAAATGCTTTCTCTGATTTATTTAGGGTCTGCATTCCTTGTCGCCTTCATCTTTTGGGCCGCGTCTCCTACCCGACGCACGGCTCGCGGTTTCCTTGAAACACTTTTAGCCTCTCTCTTCTTCTTTTGCGTGGGCCTCCAAGGCCTCCTGGCCGCGTATGCCCACACCTTCCGAGCCGCCGAAACCGCCAAACTGATCGGCTGGGCCCCCGGCAGTCCCTTTCAATTCGAGATCGGCATGGCGAATTTAGCTTTAGGAATCGTAGGGGTCCTCTGCCTAAAATTCCGCGGCCTCTTTTGGCTCGCTACGGCCATTTTTAATGCCGTGCTTTTATGGGGGTGTGCTTATGGTCATGTGGTGCAGCAGCGATTGGGAGACAGTGCGCCGTATAACACGGGGGTTTTTCTTTGGGTGGGGGATGTGGTGGTGCCGAGTTTGATCTTGGGTTTGTCTTGTTTATTGCTCCTCGAAAGAGATTAGGTGAAATCTGGCCTCAGAAACTGCAGAAAGATTAGCGGAAGTTTTAGGAATGATAGGCTTATTGTTTATTTTAATTTTTTAGGTTTCACCGAATTAGAAAATAAGAATGATAATAACTTCTACGCCAACTAAAGGAGCAAACATGAAAAAGAATTTTGTGCGCTTTCCAATAATGTGGGTTCTTTTTTTCCTCTTCCTTGCTTCTACCGTTCAAGCACAAACGGATTCGGTTCGTCGTCTCAAATTCCAGCGGGGCCATTCTTCCGCCGTGGTTCGGGGCAATCTTTCTTGCGATCAAACCGTCACCTACCTCGTGGGGGCCAAGGCGGGGCAAAAGATGAGCGTTCATCTTTCCGGAAAAGGGGCGGCTTATCGTTTAGGAACCCCCAATGGAGGGGCGCTGCAAGGCGGTAAGGCGGTCAACCGCTCGACGGATGATTTGGATGAATCGGGGGATTATAAAATTTCGGTGGAGTGTTGGAAACAGGCCGCTTCTTCTTACGAATTGGAAGTGGTGATTCAGTAAACTTTGATTCCCTGCTTCCGAAAAGGAGGCGATTCTTCTTCAGCTCCTTTTCATCCGGTTGGCGTTCACCAGGCTCACCACACCTCCCAGAAACATCAATCCTCCCACTCCGAAAAAAAGATAACGCATTTCAGGCCCGGCGCCCGGGAAAAGGATTGGGTAGAGGGAAAAAACGACCGCCATGAGTAGGAAGAGGGCGGCGGCGCGTAAATAAACGCCCGCGGTTTTTTGATAGACGCTTTTATTTCGTTGAATGATCTGCCAGAGAGCCTTTACTTCCGTCTCGCAGCTTCCTTTGCAGGCGAGGCCGTAGCCTTCTTGTACGAGACAATCGCGGCAGATACCCTTCGAGCAATTTTTGCAGATACCGACGGCGGGTTGGGAGACATGGTTGAAGCATTGCATAAAGTTTCCTTGCCGCGTCTTTATCGCGAAGTCAATTATTTCCCCGCCTCATAAATCGACCGGATCAACTCCGCATGATTGGCTCCCACGACGAACAGACTCATGGGGTTCTTCGTGGTTTTCGCCCGGTTTTGCAGCGTTTGAATCAGTTCGGTCCGGCTCATGCGGTTGGAAGTTTCCGCAAGGCGCATGATCCTTTTATTCGACTCTTGCTGCTGGTCGTTCATGGATGGAAATTTGCGCAAGAAAAGGCGGGTTTTTTCGAAAAGATCTTCCGGCTTCATTTCCAACACGGGAGCCATTTTTTTATTTACCTCCTCAAAGACGACCGGGAAGGGAATCCCCGGGTTTTGAAGCGCTTCCGTGGCCGCCACTTGATACACCATGGCCACCGCGAAATCTTCGGGGGTGTATTCGGATCCCTTCGAGGCCTCTTTCCTCACCGCCAGGCTGCTAGCCGCGTAGGGGAGGGGATTCAGGAGCGGGATATGGAGCGTTTCCGCCATTCGGCCGAAAAGCTCCATTTCCTCAAGCTTCACTTTTTTCGAGATTTCGGTGCCGTAGCCTTCCAGGAAGAAAGCCCAGGGGGCGCTTTCCGCTCCCATCGAAAGTTCCACTCCGCTTTTCATGAACGCATCCGCGTATTGCTTGCCGCATCCATGACGGCCGCCCAGTACGACGGCCATTCCTAATTCAGGATGTTGGAACTTAAGGGGCGACGAGGGAGGTTCGAGACGGCAGGCGGGGTCGGGTGGAAAGTTCAAATCCTTTATAAATTTGCTTCTGGCCTGGGCGAGGTAGGCCGCCGTATCCAAGCCAGGGTTGAAAAATCCGAATTTGCCCGATACGTAGCTTCTTTCGGAAGCGCTCAACACCGAGGCTCCGCCCGCGCTCAAAAATTCGGTTCGACCTTTTTCTCCGTAGACGGCCCCTATAAAATCGTAAAGGGCCGCTTCTTTTTCGGAAGGGGGGCAGGCGGTATCCGTCAGGCAAGCGCGTCGATAAACGGTGTCGGTTTGCGGCGGCGGCGCGGGAGGGGGTGCTGAAGGCGTTCCTTGTGTGTTGGAAGAAGGGGATTTTTTATCGTCCCCGAACAAGCTGCATCCTGAAATGAAAACGGCTGCCAATACGGCGAGTGGCCACATGTGTTGCCCCCTTATTTTAAGGGGTCATCGATCCTTTCTGCGAGAAGTTGCGGAAGAGGGGCCCTTTTTCTAGAAAAACATTGGTTGGATTTTATTCGCTCCTTTGAGTATGGGTTTGACTATGGACTCTGCCGAAGGTTTCCGAATCGAGACTCCCGACCTTTTCATCCCATGGGATATTTCCTAAAGAACGGTTCACCGACACATGGGGGGGCGAAAGCCGACCCATTTTTTCAGGGGAAGTTACAGCATGAGCGGCATTGCTCTCTAGGGATTGAAGCTTTAATCTACGAGGGGCACTTTTCGGGCTTTTCCATTTTCAACACGGTGGAAGAGTATTGGGGGGCGCCCAAGTATTCGGCTTATTTCGAAACGGATTATGAAAGAGGGAGAAAAAGGTCTCCGCTTTTTTAAAGCGGGATTTCGTTGACGGCGCCATAAACGTGATGAAAAAACCCTCTTCCATAAAAAGCCCCCCGAATGATCACGCGGCTTATTCTCCGTCTCCACTTCCGCGGCGCGTGCATTTGACGAATCTCCTGCTCAATATCTTCCGCCATGCCTTGCCGCTCGTCCCATTCTATTGGTTTCAGGGCACGATCGCTGGTTACGTGCTGATGACGGCCTTTGATTTGTCCCTCGGGCTCATCCTGATCGTGGGCACCACCCGGGCGGAGACGGATCCGACCTCCGTGGATCCTCGTTCCCGCGGGTTCGTTATGCGGCTGACAGCGGTTCTGACACTGTCCGTATTTTTCGCCTCCGTGGCGGCGTTCATCATGGTGCCGATTGCCATGCCTGCGCTCTTTTTCGGCTTGTATGAAAAAGTTGATTGGTCCGCCTTCTTGCTGAATCCTCGGTTTTGGATGCCCGTTCTTCTGATGTCCCTGCTTGCCGGCCTTCGGGCCCAACTCCAATTCGAGGCGACGACCACCCTCGGCCGTCGGGGTATCGCTAACCGGGAAGGACCGGTGATCGGCGACTTGCAGCAAGACCGCAGAAATTCCCTTGCGGCAAAGGCCGCGCAAATCACCTTGATCGGAACCTTCGTCTTGATTTGCTATTTCCTTTTGACATTCGACTTCTTCGTTTTGCGGGCCTTGCCGATCCTCTATGCCGCCGTGCTCGTCTTCTACGACGCGCGCCCCGATTTGGCGCAGCGGATATTTCCCGACCTTTGGAAAGAAAAATGAGATTGGGGGAAGCGAGGAAGGCGTGATTGTCCGTTCGTTATTTTCTTTCTGGTAAGCGGAGCGGGGCGGCGCTAACATCTTCTCTCATGAAAGCCACCGATTATCTCCTGGATGCCCTTGGGCAAGAAGGTATCGACCATCTTTTCATGGTGCCCGGCGGTCTTCTCGATCCCTTCTATCCGGCCCTTGTCCAAAACCCAAAAATTCGTCCCATCGTGGCGGCCCATGAAGGGGGCGCGGCCTACATGGCCGACGGTTACGGCCGGGCCAGCGGGCGTTTCGGGGTATGTTTCGCCATCGGCGGTCCCGGCGTGACGAACACGGTCACGGCGCTGGCCGCCGCTTTCACCGACCACACGCCGCTCTTGTTGTTTTCCGGAGAGGTGCCCTCCGATTGGGAGGGGCGGGGAGGGTTCCAAGACGCGTCTTCGGCGGGGCTCAACGACATCGAAATCTTGCGGCCGGTCACCGCTTATTCCTATGAAGTGGAGAATAGCCATTTGCTTCATTTCCACCTCTCCGCGGCCCTACGGGAAATGCTTCACTTTCGTCGTCTTCCCGTCCATTTAAGCCTTCCGAAAAACCTACAGACGCAGGAAGTGAACGCGTCCTACGTCCCGCTTTCGCCTTCGGCCTATACCCCTTCGGTGATCGACGAGGACGCGTTGGCCCATTTGTGGCGATGTTTGCTGAAGGGTCAGGAATCGGGAAGCGAGGCGAAGAAGATCGTCATTTTGGCGGGGGAGGGAGTTGAACGCTCGGCGGGGACGGCCGCTTTGCTGGAGTTGGCCGAAGAGTTTGAAATTCCCGTGGCTTCCACGTTGCGTGCGAAAGGGGTGATGCCGGAAGATCATCGTTTGTCGTTGGGCGTTTTTGGTTATGCCGGTACCCGTCACGCGGCGGAGGCGATCCTTTCCGACGAGGCGGAAGTGCTCCTTATTTTGGGTTCGGGATTAAGCCAGCGCGACACGATGTTTTGGGACAAGAAATTGCGTCCTCAACGCTTGTTGGTGCAGGTGGATCTGGATCCCGCCACCATCGGCAAGACCTATCCCGTGGATGTGGCCGTCTTGGGAAACTGCCGAAAGTTTTTGGAGCGCCTGCGCACCTCTTCGGGGGATCTGCTGCGGGTGCTCGCGAGGGGAAACGGCGATCGCGCCGAATGGCTGAAGCGGATTCGCGCCTCCGGCCCGCGGCTTTACGAGGCAGAAAATGCGTCGAGCGACGCAGTGCCCATTCATCCGGCGCGGGTGGTGTCGGAGCTGCGGAAGGCGATGCCCCGCGATGGGGTGCTCCTGGTCGATTCGGGGGCCCATCGGGCTTTTTGCGGCCATTATTGGGAGGCCTATGCTCCCGGGCATTATCTTTCGGCCACCAATCTGGGGCCCATGGGTTGGGCGATTCCCGCGGGAATCGGCGCCAAGCTCGCCCGGCCCGAACAGCCGTTGGCGGTGGTGACCGGAGACGGCTGCATGTTGATGCACGGCATGGAGGTGCAAACCGCGGCCCGCTATCAAATTCCCGTCGTGTACGTGGTCATCAACAATCAGGCCTTGGGCAACGTTTACCTGCGCGCGAAGAAAATGGGGCCGGGGCCCGCTGCCTTGACGGAGATCCCTTTGCGCGATTGGTCGGCCTTCGCGAAAGCGTTGGGCGGCGACGGCGCGGTGGTGGAAAAGCCGGCAGAGCTTGCCTCCGCTTTTTCCCGCGCCCTCTCCGGGAAAGGTCCCTTCGTGGTGGACGTGCGTTGCGGACGTGATTATCCCACTCCGGTCGCCCCTTGGTCGCAAGCCCGGCAAGAATGGGTGGACGACGAGTAGGTCTTCCGTTTTCGAAAAGGAGTTCTCCCCATGGCACGCCTTCCCGACCCGACCGGTTCTTTGGATGACGAAACGCAAGCGCTCTACGACCAAATGGCCGCCAAACGGGGCCGTCTGGACGGCATGTACACTTCACTTTTCAATCATCCCGAATTGGTGCGGCGGATTTCGGCGCTGGGTACGTTTCTGCGCTTCGAAGCGACCTTGCCCGGTGAGGTTCGAGAGCTTGCCATCCTCCTGACGGCCAGGCGTCTGGGGGTGGGCTACGAGTGGGTGAAGCACGTGCCGCCTGCCGGGAAAGCGGAGCTTTCTCCGTCGGTGATCGAAGCGGTTCGGCAAGGCAGGGATCTCGCCCCATTCTCGACCATCTTCCCTTTGGTGGAGCGGGCGGTGGAAACGGTGCTCGATGAAAAAAGCCTGGAAGACGCCCTTCAACAATCAATGGAGGAGCGCTTCGGTTTGAAGGGAGTGATGGAGATCGTGATCTTGGTCGGTTTCTACCGCATGATCGCCGCCTATATCCGCGCCTTCGACGTGCCGTTGCCGCCGGGCAGCGCGGCGCCGTTTTGAATATTAGCGGCGACGCGGGGAAGCCGCTTTTTTTCTCGGAGCCTTTTTGCTTTGGAGGGCGGCTTGATAGGCTTTTTCCGCCCACACGCCGAGAGCATCCGGGTCGTCCAAAATCTCTTCCGGAAGCAGCCAGTAGGACATCGAAATCTTCTTGTTTTTAGATTCGTAGACGAAAGGGGAAGAACCTTTCGCCTCGTAATCGGCGCGGTTGGAGTCTCCTACCTTCAGATAAAGCGTATCTTCCAGCACGATGGCGAAGATTTGTCCTCGGTGATAAAGCCCATACCCGCCGAACATGGCTTTCGCGGTGACGGGACGCCACGGGGAGAGCAGATCCACAAGATAATCGCAGTATTCACGGCTCATTCAGTAAATCCCTACGCAAAAAGCAAAAAAATGGAAAGCATCAACGAGCGCCTCCCTTGCAAATCATATAGAAGAGAACCAAAACAGAGCTTCCCATCAGCAAGAAAGCGGCGCGTACGCCCAGGTTCGACAGCCAACCGTTTTTAAACTCCCTCATGATTTTTTCGTCATTGCCGATTCGGGCGATCATCCAGAGCAGGGGAACCGACGCGATACCGTTGAAGACGGCGGTAAAGACGAGTGCTTTGATGGGGTCGATGCCGAAAAAATTG
The DNA here is from genome assembly GCA_046346885.1 of bacterium. Lineage (GTDB taxonomy): Bacteria > UBA10199 > UBA10199 > JADFYH01 > JADFYH01 > JAXMHI01. The sequence goes on from JAXMHI010000005.1 coordinate 99,610, forward strand.
ATGGAAAGGCCGACCAAAGTGGCGCCGGCGATGATTCCGTAAAAACCTTGGGCGCTTTTAAATTTTTGATACAGCCCTTCCTGCCACCCCAGCGTTTCGCTGATGGCGTAAGACGAAGAGCCGGCCAAGACGGGCACGGCGAGCAGCCCGAGGCCTAAGATTCCCACCGAAAAGATGAGTTTGGCGACGAGGCCCGCATTGGGGAAGCCTCGCACCAGGGGCTCCAGCGCCTTGGCGGCGTCCGCGGCGCTGTCGATTTCCTTAATTCCGTTCGCGAACAATACGGAGGCGCATACCACCACGATGAACCAGGCGCTTAGGCTGGAAAGGGTCATGCCCACGAAGTTGTCGACACGCAGGCTGCGCAAATGGCGGTGAGATTCCTTTTTCGTCAGTCGATGGCGGGCGATCTTTTCTTCCACCACCTCCGACGTGTCCCAAAAGAAGAGGTAAGGGGAGATGGTGGTGCCCAGCATTCCCACCAAGAGATACACCGTTTCGAAGTCGAAGCGGCCTTGGACATGGAAGGTGGCGGAAAGCAGCCGCCCCCAGTTTTGGCCCACCACGAAGGCGGTGAGGGGATAAGCCAATAGGGCGAAGGAAAGCCAAATCAAGATTTTCGCGTAAGCTTTATAGGGGACGAAGATTTCCAATAGGACGATGAAGGCCGAGTAGAGGACGGCCAATACCCCGAAAGGAAGGGGAAGGATCAGCCGCGTCGTAGCCGCCATGGCTCCCAGATCCGTTCCGATATTGAGGATGTTGGCGGAAACGACGAGAAGGACCGAAAAATAGAGCAATCCCCGCCCATAGTGTTCTTTGATGACGGCGGCCAGTCCCTTGCCGGTGACCGCCCCGATTCTGGCGCATGATTCTTGTACGGCGATCAAGAGGGGGCACATCAAGGGAAAAGCCCACAAAAGGCCCGTGCCGAGCTTCGCGCCCGCCTGGGAGTAGGTGGCGATGCCCGAGGGATCGTCATCCGCCGCGCCGGTGATGACTCCCGGTCCCAAGATGCGGAAAAAGCGGTGGAGCCGTTTGCGGGGAGAGGCTCCCTTTTTGATGGGAAGATGAGTCATATCTCGATACCCGGCCGTTGCCGCGACTTCGGAAGGCCGTAGTGGTTTTACCATGACCGGACTTTCGCGAATGGTCCATGGAAAAAGGAAGCGGGAAAAGTAAAAAAGCGTTTATCTTTTGAGGTGCGCCAATGACATGTGATACATAAGCATATTGGAGTATAGCCAAGGGGGGAGGGGGCGGCTCCGGGTTCTATCGTTTATCGAATCATCGTTTCAAAATATATCGATCGTTAATAAATGGGAAAAAATTTCAGGAGTACTTCCAAAAATTTCCTAGAAATCTTAGGGCCGGGTTTGATTACGGGCGCCTCGGACGACGACCCAAGCGGAATTGCGACTTATTCCCAAGCGGGAGCCCAATTCGGCTTTCGAATGCTTTGGACTTTGGGTTTTACTTTTCCTTTGATGCTGAGTGTTCAGGTAATCAGTGCTCGAATAGGCCGAATAACAGGATGTGGAATCAGCGCGAATATAGTTAAGCACTATAATAAATTTACGATTTACGTTCTCTTAATTTTTTTAATTGCCGCCAACACTCTCAATCTGGGAGCCGACATAGGGGCGATGGGTGAAGCCCTTCGTTTGATTGTGGGAGGCCCGGCTCTTTTATACGCTACTTTACTGACTTTGCTGTCCGTTCTTTTGCAAATCTTCCTTCCTTATCGCAAGTACGTGTCCATTCTTCGATGGTTGACTTTGGTTCTCTTCAGTTACGTCGCAACCTTGTTTACGGTTCATGTGCCGTGGGTAAAAGTTTTAAAAAGCTCGGTGGTTCCTTCTTTTTCCCCAGATCGTCACTTTTTCACCACTTTGATCGCCGTGTTTGGAACCACCATAAGTCCCTACCTGTTTTTTTGGCAGGCTTCTCAGGAAGTTGAGGAGGAAAAAAACTCATCCGAAAAACGTCCTTTAAAAAAAGCGCCTAAACAAGCGCCGGCGGAATTTTACAGAATCAAATTAGATACGGCGATTGGCATGGCCTTTTCAAATTTCGTCGCTTTCGCCATCATGTTGGCTACGGCCGTTACCTTGCATGCGAATGGGATAGTCGATATCGACTCCGCCGCCCAAGCCGCCGAGGCGTTGAGGCCGGCTGCGGGAAACCTCGCATTTTTACTTTTTACCTTCGGCATTCTCGGAACCGGATTATTGGCGCTCCCGATATTGGCTGGATCCACCGCTTATGCGGTTGGAGAATTATTCGGCTGGGAAGTGGGGCTCGACAAGAAGCCGAGTGAGGCAAAAGGTTTTTATGCCGTGGTGAGCTTGGGGTTTTTGTTGGGGTTGGGCTTCAACCTCCTCCATTTCAACCCAATTAAGGCGCTTTATTGGTCAGCTGTTCTCAATGGAATCGCGGCCGTCCCCATTATGGTCATGATGATGCTTCTTTCTTCTAACAAGAAAGTGGTGGGGGATTTCGTTCTGTCCCCTCGACTGAAATTCATGGGGTGGCTTACCACTGTTGCCATGGCTATATCTGTTTTCGGTATGTTCCTGTCTTATTTTTTTTAGCCCTCTTCGTTCCGGCTGTTTTTTTATATTTCGACGATATTCGCGGTATCCTCTCGACTAACATTGCACATCGTCTTTCTCTTCTCGGAAAAGGATCTCCTTTTTAGGTTGGAAAATGAAAGGGGGAATTATATTTTTATAAATAGCAACTTAGCAAAAGTCACCCTTCGATAATGCCATCGGGCATGGTAAACGTAAGGAGATTCTTATGGAATTCCGTCGTTTTCGGGCCCTCATCTTTTCCGCTTTTTTCGCAATTTTTTTAGTCTCCTGCACTCCATCGTCTTCGCCGGATTCAAGCTCTACTCCCGCGGATGCTTCACCGCCTCTTACCAATAATTCAGTCAACCCTCCAAAAACTCCGGAAATGGCTCCGGGGGATTATAATTTAACTCTCACGACCGGCGGAGCGGACCGTTCTTACATCCTTCACGTCCCGATTTCCTATGACGGCAGCAAGGCCTTGCCGCTCGTGTTGGTCTTACACGGCCTCGGTGGAAACGCCGAAGGCATGGCCAAAGGTAGCGGGCTGGGACTGCTCGGGGACCAGAAGAATTTTATCGTCGCCTATCTAAACGGCACGGGAGATCCTCAGGGCTGGAATACGGGCTTCACTCCCTGGCTGAATACTCCCTACGACGACGTCGCTTTCGTCCGCGCCTTGGTCGCCCAGCTGAGCTCGCAACTCAAGGTGGATGCGAAACGCGTTTACGCGGTCGGCTTTTCCAACGGCGGTTTCATGACCCATCGCCTCGCCTCCGAGGCCTCCGACCTCTTGGCCGCGGTGGCCGTCGTGGAGGGGACGATCGGAACCGTTCAGGCGGATCATTCGGTGCTGAAGATCGCGACGCCGGCCCGCCCGATCCCCATTTTGATCCTGCACGGGAAACAAGACCCCAGGATTTTGTACGACGGCGGCCCGATCCCTAATTTCCAGGCGGGCGCGCTTTCAGTGGCGGATGCCGTTAAGTTATGGACCGACGCGAACGGCTGTACCGGCACGCCGGTCACGACGGAAGTCTTCAACGGTAACGCCGTGAACGAGGATTACACCTCTTGCCCCGGTGACAATGAAGTCATGCTCGTCACCCTGGTAAATGGCGTGCATCAATGGCCCACCTTGCAAAACCCCGCGCATTTCCCGGGCACGGAAGCGGTTTGGAACTTCTTCGCCCGACATTCAAAATAAAAAATCGAGTTTCATTTTTTTATAAATGAATTTTTTAAGGAGAATTTCATGTTAAAGCAGATTCAACGTTTCTCGATATTACCCGCGTTCATGTTGGCACTTTTCTTGTTCGCCTGCAGTTCCGGCGGAAGCCCCGACTCAAGTGATTCTTCCAACAATTTACCGAAGCTCACGCCCGCCGGGAAAGTGAACGTGCAAGCGACGGCGCTTCCCCCCCTCACGGCCGTGGCCCAGAATTCGGTGAATTTGAATAAGCAAAAGGTCACCTTCAAGGATAAAGACGGCCTCACCCTCGTCGGGTATGTCTACAAGCCGGACGGCGACGGGCCTTTCCCCACGCTGATTTGGAACCACGGCAGCGAAGAAAACGCGGGGCAGGGGGATAATTTCGACTTGCTTCCCGTTCCTTTCGTCTCAGCGGGTTACGCCTTTTTCGCCCCCGTCCGCCGGGGCCAGGGGGAATCGCAGGGAAAATACATCATGGACGTGTTGGGCGACATCGCCGACAACCAAGATCGGCACGACAAGATGGTGGAGCTCATGTCGACCGAACAATTGCAAGACCAAATGGCGGGATTCGACTATGCCAAGAGCTTGCCTTTCGTCGACAAAGACCGCATGGCGGTGATGGGCTGTTCCTTCGGCGGCATCGAAACTATCTTGGGCGCCGAAAAAGATAACAACAAAGGGTATAAGGCGGCGATCGCTTTATCTCCAGGCGCTGAAAGCTGGGAGGGTAGTCCCCCTCTCCGAAAAATGCTGAAGGAGGCCGTCACCAACATCAAGATCCCCATCATGATCCTACATCCGGCCAAGGACGTCAGCTTAAAGCCGGGCTACGTTTTAGGAGAGCAAATGCAAGACAATAACCAAGTCTACGCGCTGAAAATCTTTCCCGCCTTAGGGGATGAGAATGGCTGGAAACACTGTTTTGGAGGAGGTACCGGAACTAAAATTTGGTCGAACGAGGCTTTGCATTTTCTCGAGAAGATCTTTCCGGCCAACTGATCGCCGTTTCTTTACGGCGTTGAATTTTTAAATTAAAGCGGTGCCAGGTACGTGCCTGGCACCGTTTTTTTTCGAAATGAAAAAAGAGAGAAGACTCAATCGTTTTCTCTTGGCCTCCTGATTCGGGAGAGGGACAATATTTCCCGAACAGGAGGTCTCTATGAAAGAAGACGTCTGGCCCCGATTGCCGATGAAGGAATGGCAGGCGACCTACGACACCCTCCACATGTGGACGCAGATCGTCGGTAAAATTCGGATGGTGCAGAGCCCCCTCGTCAATCATTGGTGGGAAGTAGCCTTGTACGTGACGCCGCGGGGCCTTACCACTTCCTCCATTCCCTACGGCACCCGCAGTTTCGAGATGACCTTCGACTTTATCGAGCACCGGCTTTTGATTCAAACTTCCGAAGGGGCCGTGCAAAGTTTGGCGTTGAAGCCGCAGTCGGTCGCGAGTTTTTATCGGGAGCTCATGGGGGTTTTGCATTCTTTAGAGATCGAGGTGAAGATCAATCCCATTCCCCAAGAATACCCCGACCGCACCCCCTTCGACCAAGACGAGGCCCATGCTTCTTACGACAAAGAATACGCCGAGCGCCATTGGCGCATCCTCCTGCAGGCGGACCGCCTGATGCACCAGTTTCGAGGCGCCTTCGTCGGCAAGTGCAGCCCCGTCCATTTCTTTTGGGGAAGCTTCGACCTCGCCGTGTCGCGCTTTTCCGGCCGGTCCGCGCCCTTAAATCCGAAGGCGGGCCCCATCACGCGCGAAGGATATTCCCACGAAGTGGCGAGCGTCGGTTTTTGGCCGGGCAGCGGAAATATCGAGGATCCCGCTTTTTACGCGTATTGTTCACCGGAGCCGGAGGGATACAAAACGAGCCCGCTCATTAAATCCCCGGGGTTTTATAACCCGCCGACCTCGGGATACATCTTGATGTACGATGAAGTCCGGAATTCGAAAGACCCGGACCGCCTCGTCCTCGATTTTTTTCAGGGTACATACGAGGCGGGCGCGGACTTGGGAAAATGGGATCGGGCGAGCTTGGAGAGAAAAACTTCCTGAAGAGCCGTTTATTTTATGAAAAATATCCTTTTCTATTTCGATTTCATCAGCCCTTACGTCTACCTGGCCACCTTGCGGCTGCCGAATCTGCTCCAAGAGACGTCCGCCACGCTCACGTGCGTTCCCGTGCTCTTCGCCGGTTTGCTCAACGCCCATGGGCAGAAGGGCCCCGCGGAGATTTCCGCCAAACGGCGCTACACGTTTATCGATTGCCTGCGCTTGGCGCACCATGACGGCGTTCCGCTGCAGGGGCCGCCCACTCATCCCTTCAACCCCTTGCCTTCGCTTCGCATGAGTATGGCGGTAGAGCCCGGACGCCGTTGGGATTTCGTCCGCCGCGCGATGAACGCCGCTTGGGCCGAGGGAAAGGATATCAGCCAACCGGAAATGCTTGTGGCCCTTGCCGATGAATGGGAATTCGACGGGCCGACACTTTGGGAAAAATCCCAATCGCCCGAGGTGAAAGAAGCCCTGAAGCGCAATACGGAAGAGGCCATTCAAAAGGGCATTTTTGGGGTCCCTAGTTTCGAGGTGGAAGGAGAGTTGTTTTGGGGAGAGGACCGGATGGAGCTTTTGAAATCCTTTTTGTTGGGAAAGCTTCCTTCCGTTGCCGATCGGGCGGATTCCATTTTAGCTCGACCGAGCAGCGCAAAACGATAGAAAAGATCTATTTACCCCCTGAGATTTTCACCACAACCAACTTCCCCCTTCGCCGATAATAAGAATTAGGGAGGCGGAATGAGACTTTGCGCAAAAGTCTTAATTCCGCTTTTCTTTTTGGGTCAGGGGGCACCGTGGAAACCGTTTTAAGCCGATACGCTTCGGGGCAAGCGTCGACGCTTACACCCTTACAAAATACCGTGGATCAAGCCGTTTCCAGCTTTATGGAAGGGGTGACGGATAAGAACGCCTTGATCGCCATGACCGCCGGTGGTTTCGCCTATCGCCTGGGACGATTCGGAACCCTTCTCGCCGGTTCGAGAGTGGGGGAGGGGGCGGCGTTGCCCTTGCTCGTCCGTGGAAGTTCTTACGCCGTGGGTTTCGGCGCCGAGTCGCTCACGTTTGCGGGAGTGAATCGGGGATTTAAAAGTTTAGAAGGCCAAGCGCCCGCGCAATCCTTCGCGAAGGATTGGGCCCATTCGGCGCTCACCTTGGCGCCGCTCAAAATTTTCCCGTCCGTCTTCAAAGACCAAAACTTCTTCTTGCAGCATTTCGTCACCGATGCCGGCATCGTGGCGGGCAATCAACTGGCCGCCGATTTTCACGCGGGCGGGCCCGCGCAAGGCGATCTCTTCGCTCAATTCTTCCATGCGGAAGCGATGAACTGGCAGATGAAGGGCTCTGTCGCGCTCTTGCACGGCCTTGCCCCCGGGTATGCGCAGTGGGAGAAAATTCTCGACTGGCAATGCAAGCTGCAAACCGTCGAGCTTAAGCCTTCTCGGGTAGAGATCAATTCTCCTTTGCCGGTCATGGCCATGGAGGGGGGAGTTTTGGACTCCATCCCTTTCACGGCGAAAGTGATTTCCTCCGAAGTGGAAGGTCCATCGGGCCCGGAAAGGAGAAAGAGCGGTTTTTTTGAAAAGGGAGCCGCGTCGGAAAAAGCTGGAAGCCCCCTGGATCCTAAGGAAGCCTTGCCCATCTTGGAAAACGGGACCCGCGAGGAAGCCTTGGCTTTCTTGGAAAGGATTTATGCGGACGGCAAATTAGGCGAGCTCATCCTGGCGATCGAACAAAAATACATGCCCGGCGTCGACAGCCCCGAGTTCCAAAGAACGCATGAAATCTGGGCGATGGGGGGAGAAAAAGCGGAAAGGGAATTTCTGGAGAAGGCTCCGAAAAACGATCCGGAGGCGTTCGAGCAAGCCCGGGAAATTTTGAAGGGATTAAAGGCCGATTTTTTGCGCGGGTATTTGTCTCCCTCCGAAACGCCCCGAGCCCGGAAAATGGATTACGTCCGGTGGTATTTGGGCTTGTCCGACCGCGGGGTTCCGATGGAGCTTTCTTGGATCAGTTTCGTCCGCCGGCGCAAAACGCGCGAGTCTTTGCAAGATCATGACCCGATCGAGGCGAAGCGGCTCTACGAGAAGGCGAAACGCAACGAGCGGCTCTTAAACGACCTCTTTCAAATCGCCCAACTGAGCCTTTTCCTCAACGCGCACCGTAAAAACCATTATGACGATTCGAAAGTTCCCCATTTTCGGGATTTGATCTTGGGCGGAAGGGGCGTTTGCGCCAGTTTCTCCTGCTTGTTTTCCGACATGGCTTCCCTCATCGGCCTTAAGATCTATACCGGCCGGGCCCCCCAGCACGTTTATCTTTACACCGATTGGAAAGATCTCTTCATCGAAACCACCCGCTATTACAACCTGCGCCTGGCTCGAAACCCGAAGCACTACACCGAAAATTTCGAGACGGAGCGCACTTCTCCCGCCGACGTGATCCTCGGGCAAATCGAGTACCTTGAATATAGTTGGGCGCGAATGCCGACGGATTTCTTGAAGCTGCGCGCCAATCTTTCCACTTCCGAAAAAGACTTGTCGCGCCACCAAGGAAAATTGGCCTTTCGTTACCTGGAGGAAGGAAAGGTGGAAGAGGGCACCGCCCTTTTTAGGGAACTGATGGCGCGGTTTCCCAAAATAAAAATTCCCATGGATGGCCCCGACAGCCTTGAGGAAAGAGCCTATGGGTGGAAGGAACAAGACCCCCGAATCGCCCAATCGATTCAAGATTTCGCCTCCACCATTCCGAAGGGAAACCAAGACTGGATGAAGTGGGAGCAAGATACTGATTACGAAGTGAGTGATCTGGATTCTATCCTTCTCCCGTAATTTTTTCTCTGCTTTCAAAAATTAGTTTAAAAGCAGCAAATCCAACCTTGATAAGGCTGCTAAAGTCTAAATAAAGAAAATCCTTCTACTAATAGCTAGCGCCCCGAATATAAAACAACCGAACTCTAAAAGCTTCCTTACCTGCAAAGCCCCGCCTCAAGAAAATTATTGTATAGTCCATGGTTGGCGGCGAGTACCGCCGAGTCTCGCACTTTTTCGGGGCTCATGCGAAAAGTTTTGAGCCCCAGCGGTTTGCGCCAAAAGAACATTTCTAGAATTAAAAATCAAAGGTGGAGGAGGGTGATGAAGCTGATGAGAAGTTTTAAGAGGAGGGGCATGTTTCTATTGTAGAGCATGGAGAGGAAAAGATCGATTCGTTCCCTTGTTTTTCGAGTGTGAATTCATGGTTCTTGGGATAATTTTTTATCCCAACTTCGCTCCAATTATTTTCTGAAAGAAATTTACATGTAGGCCCAAAAAGAATGGAACGGAAATGGAAAGGGGCATATAATATTGGGTTTTACTCGTCAATCTTTGGGTTCGAAATCAATTGGAGGAGGAGGTTGGGGAGATGGTGACGTAATATTCTGAAGTTGGTCTTAATTTATGATATGTGCGAAATTTATTTAAACACTATATGAAATTTTGGATAAGTTAATTTGTGCCCAGCTACATTGGTTAATTAAAGATGCTGCGTTGAGTTTTGAAATTTATTTGTTTATGGGCGGGCATTATCATGGAAAATTTGATAACAGTAGTAACATTAGTTTGGGTGATTTATTCCTTCCTTTTTATTGAGGCGGATAGAGAACTTGCTGAATTGTTGCGGCGAGTTAAGTTTGCAATAGCCATCAATAAGTCCGGTGTTTTGGATTTAAATGATTTTAATGCAAAACAACACTTGTCTGCTATAGAAGTAATTGAATTAGGTGAGATAGTTCAGGATATTCAATTTAAGGCAAAGATTCAAAAGTTTAAAGAAAAGTATTCTTGTGTTGGAATAATCAAGAAAATATCTGCCATTAATTTATTGCTGCTTTCAGGATTTGTGACTTTAGATTTTTTTACCCACCCAAATAAATGCTTCATTGCCTGGATTAAAATCCATATTGTGTTAAGCATATTTTTTTCATTAATTTTCTATTTTATTATAAGTAATTTATCTAAACAAAAACTTATACAGTTTTCCATAAAAAGTGATTGACCTGCATATAACTACTCCTCCCTTAACTCAAAAAAATTAAAAACAAACGGAGGTGATGAATTGGTTCAAATCACAGGTAAAACAATTTACGTATTAGGGGCTGGCGCTTCTCATCACACTGGCGCTCCTTTGTTGAGGGATTTCTTGGTAAATGCGCGGTTACTTTTAGAAGTAAACGAATCATTAGTTTACAAGAAATCCTTCGAGAACGTTTTTAAGTGGATCGATGGGCTGAGAGGATCTTCATACTATGTGGAGCTTGATCTGGATAATCTTGAACATGTTTTTTCTATAGCTGAGATGATGAATCAGTTAGATTTAAAGGATGGAACGATTCTTGCTGATCAGCTGCGTCAGATTATTTTAGAAACGCTTGATAAATGTCGGTTAGAGTATAGAAATAAAAATATTCTTCCAGATAACGTATACAAAAAATTTTCTGAGAATCTTAAGGATTTGAATAAAAAGCGGATGCAGTTAACAAAACAAGCTTTTGGGTCTTTCGAAAATGATACGATAATTACTTTTAATTATGATGTGATGCTCGATTATGCAATGCGATATAACTCTATTGAAGTAGATTACTGCATTAATACCACTCCTTTGCCAGATAGATTTAGAATGTTAAAACTACATGGTTCCACGAATTGGGCTTATTGTCCTCCCTGCTTTCCAAGTATGAGCCCAAATGTACAAGTTCAACTAGTTCCAGCCTCACCAATTTCTAAGGGGCAAATGTTGCCTCCATTATTAGAAGATGGTGAAAAAATAAGTTTTAAAATGTCGACAGAAATTTTAAAGCATACAAAATGCAATCAATGTCAAAAAACATCTCTTATTCCTCTTATTATTCCACCTACATGGTCAAAAGCAGTTGGTAATCTGCCAATTTTTAAGGTTTGGAAACAAGCAATTGAAGAAATAAAAACTGCGTCTCAGATTATTGTTATTGGCTATTCCATGCCTCAAACAGACACTTTTTTTCAGTACCTGTTAGCTCTTGGTTTGGCAGAAAATCCTCGTTTTCATAGAGTTGTTGTGGTTAATTTTGATGATTCCGAAGTTTTTAAAGAAAGATATAGAAAGGTTTTCTCGAGAAGTTTGATGGATAGAGGTCGGTTAAAATTTCTCACTGGAATTTCATTTCAGGAATTTGTGCATGATCCAAAAGGAATTGGAATAGGTATGAATGTTATAGGTAGTTCGTTAGATTGGGATTGTGATTAAATAATAAAACTGTTTCCTGACATGTGTCAGGTACGTAGAAACGGGTGCCGGGTACACCGCAAAAGCTTTGAAGCAATACTTCTTTTCTAACCTCCATTCACAGTACAAATTATAACACCGGTTAAAGAAGAGGGAGCTGACGAATCAATAGAATCGCGTCATAACGCTTTTATTGTTTGCTTAAGGAGGAACACCTTTCCTACAATGCCCCATGAAATCTCGTCTCTTCAAGCTCTCTCTTTCCTTCCTATTCCTCATCACCTTCACCGCCTGCCAGGGCGAATCCATCCCAGAAAATGATCAAAGCGGCGAAGAGTTCGGCGCCATTTTGCCGACGAGAGAGCAGATCGCCGCTTTCCCGAAAGCCTTGCCCCCCGAAGCGGTGAAGGAAACCGCGCCTGCGCCGATAGGGCCGCCCAGTGCGGTGTTGCTTTCTAATACGCCGCCGGTCGGTCAGCAGGGGCCTTGCTCCCTTTGCAGCAGCCAGGGCTCTCCCGGGTCTTGCATTTCCTGGTCGGGGGCTTACGGTTTGGGGACCTACACGGTCAATCAATCGCAAAATTGGGGAGTGGACGATCCCGCGCACCAGGTGAGCGCCGCCTTCATGTATGCCTGGGTTTTAAATAAGGAAGGAAAAACCTGCCCCAGCGGTTCGTCGGAGGCCGGCTACCTTAATTTTTTGGTGCAAAACGGAAGCGTCAGCGGCCAAAGTATTCCTTATGAGGCGAACTGCAATTATTTAGGCGGCATCGACCTCTCGACGCCCAATGACCCCGCCTTCAAAATCGGCAGCTGGCAATTTGTCTCTCCCCAAGACCGCGATTTGATCAAATCCCACTTGGCGAACGGTCAGGCGGTGGCGTTCGCGGGGCATCTTTACCAAGGCTTCGGCGAGTTGCAGGGGCCCGACGTTTTTTACGGCAGCGGTCCCTTCATGGAAAATCCGAAGACGAAACAGTTGGTGGGGCACGGCATGTTTTTGATCGGCTACAACGATAACTTGGGCGATCCCGCGCAGGGCTTGGGCGCCTACCGGATTCAAAACAGTTTCGGAACCACTTGGGGAGATAACGGCTATCTCTGGATGTCTTACGCCACGTTCGAAAATTCGATCCTCTCGGCCTTCGTCGCCGAACCGGTGACGACCCCCGTTTCCGGCGCGGCCGAGCTCACTCCCGATTCTCCCAACGCCCCTCTGGGCCGAATCACCCTGGCGCGCCAATGGTTGAAGATGGAAGAGGGGAAGAGCCGTGTGCACCTCGTCTTCCGGTCTCAATTCGACGATGCCGTCGAAATAAAGGAAATCGCGGTGACGGATCCTTCCGGAAAAACCGCCACGCATTCTTACGAGGTTTGGCATCGCAGCGGTTACACCCACTTAAGTCGCCTCGATGGGCATAGTTTCCTTCCCGGCAATTATTCGATTCGATTCAACACCGTTTTGCCGAGCGGCGAAGCGGCGATTTATTCGGGGCAAGCGCTTGTCGGAAACTTAAATCCTCCCGCGGGGCTCACACCGAAAGAATTCTCCGGCACGATTTTCGGCGCCCACGGGCAGGTGGGGCGCTTGTTTCCCTGATATTTTCGCTCCAAGTGAAAAAAACGCCCGATTAAGGAGTATTCGACACAGGACACTCCGGCGGATCTTGCGCCAAGAAGTGGGGGAAAAGACCGCCGTTGCCCCCTTCCTCCACTCGCACGACGGGATTCGTCGTGCCCAATTTAACGAGTTGGTTTTCGTTGGGCGGAGGTGTTTGCGCGTAAGTCGGATAAGGCGAGCAAACGGAGGGGCCCGGGTGATAGGGCTCGAGACTGTCGTCCAACCTCACCACGTAGTCGACGCAACCGCCGGCGGGGCAGGCGTAATAACTTTCTTCTCCGCTTTCCGGGCAGAAGGGATTATTCGCGTCCGGGCAACTGCCCAAGGGAGAGGGGCCGAAGGCGTTGGGGATGTCTTGCATCACATTGAAGAAGAGCATGCCCGTCGTTTTATCGTAGAAATATTTATTCATCACCGGAAGCCCGCCCGAGGTCAATTCGCTGATATCCGCCGCGGGGTCCAGGTCGGTTTTGGGATAGAGACAAGCCTTGTCCGCGCCGATGGTGATTTCGCTGGAGGGGGGCTTGCATCCGCCCGCCGGTACGGCGCTGACGCCGTTCGCGGGACATCCCTTGCCCGGCACGTCCGGCGAGAGGTTCTGTTTCAGTTGATGGTCGAGCTGGCTGCAAACTTCGCCGTTGTAACGGTTGTTGAGCTCGTTCCAATACACCTGAAGGTCTTTATCGGTGACCACCACGTTGCCGCCCCCGTAAGAGCGGTAACCGCGGCTGATGTGAAAGATCGGGTTCTGAGGATGGGCGTTGATCGCGGGTAAAATATTCGTATAACAAATGCCCAGTCTCACGAAGAAGGGGTTGGTGGCGCTGATTCCCGGCTTCACGGGGTCGGTTAAGCCTACGCTAAGGACGTGTCCGATTCCCGCCGTAGGCGAACAATTGGGGCCGACGCAGGGGGAAATGCCCAAAGTGTAGCCGTATCCGCTCGTCACTTTCGGTTCCCATATGCCCTGGCCGTTGCGGCTGGTCAGTTCCATCGTTTGTCGCGCGCCGTGGTCTTCCGAATCTTTCGTGAAGGTCACCGTTTGCTTGTTCGAGTCGTAGGGGAACTTCGTCGGCTCGGGCCAGATGTTCTGAAATTCGAGAGTCGCCATGCTTCCCGGAGAGATGAGGGAAGTGGGGCGACCTTCCGCCAGCTTATCCTGGGCGCCTTCCGAAAGGCATTCGTCCACCGAATTGGAAGAGGCGTTGAAGGGGAGGTTGTTTAAAGAAATGGGGTAGAGCTCATCCACTTTCTTTCCGTTGTTGTCCAGCACTTCGAAACCGGTGAGGGAGCCGTCTAAATCGATGATCGCCGTGTTCTTATCCCCGTCTTGGAAGTCTCCCAAATTCACCTTTTCCGTATAGATCTGGTGGCGAAGGGTCGTGTTGGTCCAGGTCAACTCCTTGCTGGCCGTGGCGGTGGGGTAGGCGCTCTGGTTTCCCTGAAACCAACCCAAGGCCGCGTCGCCTTGGTATTGATTGGGATTATTCCCGTTCGGGAAACTGCTGTAGCTGGCGAGGAAATCGCTGTCGGCCTTGGTCAGTAAGCCCGTTAAGTCCGTCAAAAAGTTCACGAACCGGTTGTGGAAAATACGAACCGGGCCATCATAGATCATGTATCCCGCCGTATTGAAGTTCGGCAAAACGAAACCCTTTTCGTCGTTGGGCGCCGAAGGGGCGGGATGGGTATTGTCGACGCATTCGAAGCCTTTCGCCCCGTTCACGGGGCAGGGGCCCCATCGGTCCACGTTGTTCTGGCTTAATCCCACCAACACGGATTTGGTCAAGAGGGCCCACACGCCCGGGTAGTTGCCTTCCAGCCCTCCCGAACTCACCAGCGTCACGCTGTCGCGGTTGGTGGCGAAGCGTCCGTGCTCTAAGACGTAAAACACGGGACGAAGCCAAACGCCCCGGTCTCGGTTTCGCGTGGCCGTGAGGCCGTTGAACGTGGCGACGATCGGTTTTTTGCCGTGATCGCCGTCTTGGTAGGGGAAGAGAGAATTGGACATGACTCCGAATTCCCGCTCGGCATAAAGCCCCGAGTAGCACGAGTGGACGCGGTTGTTCTTGAAACAACCCACGGGCTTGAAGATGTTGTTGGCCAAATCGGGCGGCACTCCCGCGTCCGTGCGGTTTTGGGGTGGAACGTACCAATACCCGCGGCCGACGTCTTGGCATCCGCCGATGGAATTTCCGATGAGCACCGCTTGGGGATTGATGAGCCAGAAGCCGCTGGCCGGTTCGATGTAAAGCTCGTCCCCGTTACAGTTTCCCGCGTGCTCGGGAGTGTTGGGGTTGAGACCCAAGAGAAGTCCCCCTCCCGCGGGAGCGGGCTTGGCGCAAACTCCACGGGTGGGATTATTTTGGGCGTCCACGTTCGGGATGTTGAAGCCGTCGTAGCCGTTGTAGGTCGGAGAGGCTTTTTGGCCCAGGTAATCGCCGGACCACCAAGAGTCTTTTATCTTTTGTTCGCGTTCGGCGTCGCTCGCTCCGCTGACGTAGAAATAGTGACTCATCGCCCCGAGGCCTAAGTTGTTGATGAAGTAAATTCCCGATTCGTCGCCGATCTCCTCATAAAAGATATGGCCCATGATGCGCGCGCAGACGTTGTTTTCGACCGCCAAGTTCTGCGAAGAATGCACCGTGACGCACTTGTTGTAGCTGTGATGCACGCTGTTGCCGTTGAGCAGCAAGCCCTTGTTATTGAGATCACCCACCTCATGGATGTGGAAAGGATAGCTGCCCAATTGGTCTTTCCCGAACTTCTCCAGTTCCACCCCTTGGATGGAAATTTCGTCGAAGCCTTTCGTGAACTTGAGCTCCCCGCCCCAATGCAGGTTGTTTTTCTTCTCGTCGTCGTTGCTTCCCGGCTCGATCCTTGCCGTCAGCTTGATGTTGCGGCTCAAAAGCCCTACTTCCGCCCTTTCGTCGACGCCGAAATTGCGGTCCGCCCCCGCCGTATAGTTGGAGTCGCTCGGCACCCCGGGATCCATGCCACCGAAATGATAATGTTTCAGCGGTTGGCCGGGTTTGAGGTGGACTTCCGTCCCTCCCGAACCGTTGGGGCTTAGGGTGTCGATCTGGACGATCTCCGTTTCCACCGAGCTGAAACCGGTGGTGCCGATCGCGATCCAATCGCCCGGCTGCCAAGCGCCGGGGCCTTGGGTCACGTCGTTGGCCAGTTGCAAGGTAGAGGCGCCTCCCACCGGCACGGGCACGATGGCGCCGCTTGAGGCGCCGAATTTCGTTTCGTCGCCGGCGGGCGTGGAAAGAGTGGTCCAGCTGATGCCCGTTTCGTTGCCGCCGTAGCGGCTGGAGGCGGGCACGCCTTTTACGCCGAACAGCCGCAGCGTCCCTTTTTGGCTGACTTGAATTCCTTTATTGAAGCCGCTGCAGGTATTGGGGGATTTGCAAGGCCGGCTTCCCGTGAAGGTGATGTTCACCTGATGGTTGGGGCTTCCCGTTCCGATCGGGCAAGATTTCGAGCCCACTTGAAAAAGGCCGCCGACCTCCACGCTCCCGACTTCGACGCTCACGTTTTCATCGCGTACGTACACCTCGCCGCCCGGCTCGATCGAAATTTTTCCGAGACCGTCCGCACCGGTGAAGGAACGGTCGAAAAATACCTTAGTGCATTTCGGTCCGCGACTGGGCCCGATGACGATGTCGTGGGTGGCGTCGACGCACCCTGAAATGGGATCGGTCTTATCGGCGAAGGAGCAGTCGGCCGTGTTGGCGACCAAGAAGGGTAGTGATTGATCGAAGGAGGGCGAGCCGAGCAAGTTCGGGCAATCGGTGATCTCCGCGGGCGTGTTCACGGGACTCTCGTCGGAGGAAGAGCCGCAATGGGTGGCGACGATTTCCAAGCAAACCGCAGTGACAAGTAAAAAGATCCTGCTGAAAGAGCGATTTTTAAGCCACAAGCGCATCTTCGGCCTCCCTTGGATTTGTCGCGAAATTTGAAATGATTTCCTAGATTTTCAGGCATTCAATTTGCGAAAGTCAAGCTCGAACCCTAATCCTTAAATGGCGGGGATGATTATTGCTTTTGCCGAAACCTTTTTTAACCTACTCTAGGAGAGATTTGTCGGCCTGCAGATGGGTGTTTTTTGTTTTCTTTCAACCTTTTTATCGGAGGCGAGCATGTTCAAAATTCGGATTTGGGTTCTCTTCTTGATGGTCTTCCTTTTCTCCGGGGCCCGCGGCGCAATGGCGCAGGGAATTCCCATGACGTGGCAGGTCGACGGAGTTCAGCGCGAAGCGATCGTCTTTGCGCCGAAAAACGAAAAGCCGGGGGAGAAGCACCCGCTTGTGTTCGGTTTTCACGGTCATGGCGGCAACATGAATGCCGCCGCACGGGGCATGCACTTCCAAGACTTATGGCCGGAAGCGATCGTCGTCTATCCCCAAGGTCTTCCCACCGTTTCCCGCATCGATCCGGCGGGGCTCAAGCCCGGATGGCAAACGGAGGCCGGCCAAAACGGCGACCGGGACCTGAAATTCTTCGATGCCATGCTGGGGGACTTAAAGAAAAAATATAAGGTGGACGAGAAGCGGATTTATTCCGCCGGTTTCTCCAACGGTTCCATCTTCAGCTATTTGCTCTGGGCCGACCGCGCGAAAACGATCGCGGCCATCGGGGTTTGCACGGGGCGCATGTCCGCTTCCGTTCAACCCACCGAGCCTAAGCCGGTGATCTTTATCGGCGGGGAAACCGATCGACTCGTGCCGCTCGCCGATTTGCAGGCGAATCTCGAGACGATCCGCAAAATCGACCAAGCCACCGGCACCGCCCAGTCGTGCGGTCCGATGTGCAGCTCCTATGCCTCCAAGGTGAATGCGCCCGTCATGGCCTATTTTCATCCGGGCGGACATGTCTTTCCCCCTTGGGCGGCTCAAGCCTATGTGGATTTTTTTAAATCTCAGAAGTAGCGCGGGGGAGGGGAGACGCACATAAAACTTGTCTCCATCCCGAAGAAATGGGATCGTTTGCGGATGAAATTAAAAATCTACTTCGGGCTTTTATCCGCCGTTCTCTTTTTGTCGGGCGCCGAGCTTTGGGCCGATATCGCCATTCCTACGGTCACGAAGGTTTATTTTGAGAAAGATGGAAAGCCCTATCGGCATTCGGTGGATTATAAGGTCACTTGTTACGGTCACCGCTTCCGCCCCGGCCCTCCCACGTCGCAACCGGAAAGCACGGCCGCGATCCAGGACGTATTTTCGTACTCGACCACTTGCCCCGATTACGGCTGCGAGGTTTACGAAAACTATTATTTGAACTACCGCAAGATCGAATATTGCGACCTGGAAGGGAAGGCGGGGGGGAAGAGCTTCAAGATCGAGAAATACGCCAAGAGTCCCGTCGACTTTTCCACCTGCAGCCACTCCCAAGGGCAAGGTCGCCTTCAACGAAGTTGCACCCTCAAGGTTTCCCTCCCGAAATAAAGGATGGAGAAATACTTCCTACCTTCGCTCCTCCTCACGCTTCTCATCGAAGTCCCGATTCTTTTTATCGGCCTGAGAGTTTTCGCGCGAGATCAATCCTTTGCTCCCGGCACGATCTTTTTCGCCGGGGTTTTCGCCACCTTTTCTACTCTCCCGTACCTCTGGTTCGTGTTGCCTCAATATCTCCATTCTTCCTCTTATTTATGGTGGGGTGAGGGAGGCGTCATTCTGGTCGAAGCTTTCATTTACCGCCGAATGTTGGGGTTGGAAGGGAAGAGGGCGCTTCTCATTTCCGCTATTTGCAATCTCGCTTCCTTTTTTGTGGGCGGGCGGCTGATGGAAGCATGGGTGAAATAGGAACCGTTTTGGACGTTTTTAAACGGGAAGACAGCCGTCCCGTAGGTTTTCTTGAACCGGAAAAATCATCCTTTTAGTTTTCGTTTTCTTCGCACACCCTCTCCCTGGGGAAGGCACCAACTGAGAATTTGCTCGTAGACTCGCTTATCCCTTGCCAAGCGTACGTGGGAGAGGCCTTTGATCGATTTGAAATGATCCGGTGAAAAGGGAAGGGTCTTCCATCTCTTGAAACTGTGCCCCGCGGCATTTCGGAGCGGGATCACGCCGTCCCCGAAATATTGGGTGAAAAGATTGTCCGATGACTTCGCGAGAGTGGCGGCGATGAGGTAATAATCCACGTCCGAAAGGAGAGGGACAGGACGCCGGCGATCTTTCCACAAGGCATCCGCATCGTAGCCCCGCCAGTCTTCATCGAGCAAATAACCGTAGCGAAGGTCTTTGATCCCGGCGCTGCGCCTGTTGCCCAAGGCCTCGGCCCGGCTTCCGAAAACACGGAGGAGTTTGCTGGCGAGATTGCCGAGCTTTTCATAATCATTGCCGTGGTGCGGCGTTCCTAAGAGAAATATCTTTTTGACGTGCTTCACCCAGGCGCGTTTGCTTTTTTGGCCGTAGTGGCAAGCGCTGCGCACCACGAGCCCGCCCATACTATGCCCGATGAAGATAATATCCCGAATGGGAGCGGGGGCATTTTTACAAGCTTCGTCTAAAAGTTTCGAGAGCCTCTGACCGTTGGTTGAAATATGGAGGCCCGAATTGTAGCGAAAATAGAGAGGCGCGTATCCCAATGCCTGCTGAAGGAGCGAGCCGTAGTCCTGGTCTCCGTCTTCGGAGAAACGCCAAGTTTCTTCGGAAGCGCAAAGCCCATGAACCAAAACGCAAAGTTTTTCACCCCTGGATTTGCCTAAAAGTTCCGCGGGAATGGCGAGCTTGCTCTTTTGCGATTCAAGGGTGTCTCCCACGACGCCATTGAGTATCGCTAGGGGGCGGCCTTTGAGGTCGAAAATCGATTCAATGGCCGCCACGGATACGCTCGAACTTTTTTGAATGGCGTTCAAAGCGGTGGCCAAGCCTTTCTCCGTTGCGCTTAAGGCCGTCGCAGACCCCTTTTGAAGGGCCAGGAAAGGCCGGGTGGCGCTCTTTTGAAGAGCCTGGAGAAAAGCGTCAATCGTTGTTCCCATGAGCTTAAACAAGCCCGCTCTGTTTTTTTTGTCAATCCAAGACCTGTGGCCGGACATCGTCGTCTACCCCTCTAGCCCTTGGCGTTTATATATCTTAGGCGGATCCAGTGCCGTTTTAGGGGCGTTTTTCTCCTCTTTTTCTCTCTTGTTAGAAAATAGGGGGAGTGAGAGAATAACTCATGATTCAAATAAAATTTCGACGAGGACTTTTCTTATTTCTCACCCTAACTTTTTCCTTCTTCCTGATTCCGGGCCTTTTTATCCATGCCCAAGATAAGAAGCCTCCGCAAACTTATGCCGATTTTTACTCTTCGCATTTCCAAAAATGCGATTCGCAAGGGAAGGCCCAGGGCTTGGCCGAGCCTTGCGATAACTGGATTCAGCTTTGCATGACCCAGGTTTTTGAGTGCTTAAAGAAAAGCGGATGCACCCTTTCCGAGGGGGCGAATCCCACCCTCGTTTGCACGGGAGTTCCCAACTGCATTACGGTCGACCTCACCGCCGAAGTGGCGGCTTTCAAACAAAGCACCAAGTGCGTGGCCTTTTCGGGCAACGTTTCGCAGCCGGGTTGCGGAAATCAAATTGTAGAACCCAATGAGGTTTGCGATGACGGAAATAAAGTCGATGGCGACGCTTGCCCGGCCGATTGCGTTGCCCCTTCCACCGCCCCCTCCACTGAGCCCAAGAAGTGCGGCAACGGCCAAATGGATGCCGGAGAAGAATGCGACGCGGGCGCCAATAACGGCAGGTTGAGCGCAGGCTGCGACCTGGATTGCAAAAAGATTCAATCTCCCGTTATGAACACCGGAAATAAAGAGGTGACCGCGACCAATGATAATCCAAGCTCGGGCCCTTCCTGTTCTCTCAAGAAATAAACAAGATCTTTTTTAAAGGTTCTCCGGCGCGGTGAGGCGAAGTGGTTAAGGGGTGGGCCTTCCCCCCAAAAATTCCACTTTCGAAGCGAGAAGCTCGAAGGGATATCCGCCCAAGTGACCGTAACGCATGCCCGGCTCAGAGAAGAGGGTCCCCGTCACGCGCACACGGTGGATTTGACTTCCCCCCGGTTTGGCATCGGGTTTCCCGATCAATTCCACATCCGGCCGAAAGCTCAGCCAAATTTCGCGATCGACTGCAGAGACTTCGAATCGATTTTCGTAGACGCCTTCATACACGATGAACTTTCGGTTCCAACGGGCGGGATCGACTTTGATTTCTGCGAGGGAGCGAACGGGGAGGGCGGACCCCATCGGCAAGGGCTCCGCGGAGGAGACGCGGATGACGTAGCGGGGACGCTTGGCCTCTTTCGCCAAATCGTCGTCGCTTAAAAATTCTCCCTTCACGCGCAGCGGGCTTTTCAGCACGCGGTCGAATTTTTGTTTGTAGCGATTGGGGTCTTCCAACCGAAACGAGGTTGGCACGAGGGAGACTTCGGCGCTGGCCGAATTGGGAACCAGGATTTGCAATTGTCCGTACTCCGCGTTCGCCAACGCTTGGGGGGTGGAAGGACCGTACAAGGGTTCCACGATGTCCACTTCGACGCGGCGGTTCAAGTATTTTGTGGGCTCCTTCAGCAAATCGGCGGGAATTAAAGATTGGGCGGAAGAGACGCCCGCGCAGGAAGCGGAAAAAAGGCCCAAAAGAACGGAAAAGATTTTAGAGGAAAGATGCATGAGAAGTTACTACCCGAAAACGTGGAAAATAAATAATGAAATGATGATTCGTTTGATCTCCTTCCAAAAAAGCCGCTATACTCGCGCAGTCGTTAGGGGAGGAGAAGCCTCCCGTGTGCCAACCTTTTATCCATGAGAGGACTATGAAAACGAAATCCTTTTTTTCGTTCTTTTTATGTGCGCTCGTCATTTTCTCCACCCATTCGATTTTCGCCCAATCCCGGCCTGCTTCGTCTCTGCCGGCGGATTGGAAGACCTATTCGAATGCCGATTTTCATCTTCGTTTTTCTTACCCGCCCGATTGGAACGTTTCGGTGAGCACCGCCAAGCCCGAATTCGTCATTTTGTTGCTTTCGAAAGGGACGGCTAAATCCGCCGGCCAGGAAGACCTTCGAATCGATGCGTATAAAAAGAGCAAGCCCGGCGACGAGAACATCGACCAAGATGCGGGAGGCGTGAAATTCAACGCTCAGCTCACCTTGGGCGGGCAGCTATGGAAAGTCTTCAACGAGCCGCTCCATCCGGACAAAAAGACGATTCCTCTTTATTATTTAAGAAAAGTTCAAGGCTCCATTCTCTACGTGGTGAGCGCGACCAATCAAACCGCTTTAAATCCCGTACAAAGCCAGATCGTTTCGAGTTTCCGATTTGAATAGAAAACGGAGGGGACATGAAGAAAGTCGGCATTGTCTCGGCAATCTCTTTTTTGATGGCGACCGCGGTTTTTACGGCGGGTAAACCGGCTGAGGCCGAGTCCGGCGCGCCCGCCTTCGAAAACCGCTGCGGCTGGGTGAGTAACCCGACGCCCGCCAATTGGTTTCTTGACGACCGAGACGGTGAATGGATCATCGGAGTTCAGGGAGGCCACCAGGCGGAAGGGGACGTCCCGGAGTTTCCGGAGAGCGGAAAATATTGGAGGAAAACCAACGTCGGTAGTTACGGTTACGGTTGCGGCTGTCTCCAAGTGAGGGTGGACCGGAAAGAAAAAAAGGTTCTCGAGGTTAAAGGGGGTAAGTCGCTTCCCCTTTCAAAATGCCGTGCGGATAAAACTTTAAAGCCGGAGTCTTCCTTCCGATGAGGCAGGTCTGGATCACAAAAACGGGCGGCCCCGAAGTGCTTCAAGTAAAGGAAGCGCCCGACCCCGAGGCGAAGCCCGGGGAAGTGCGGATTCGCGTAAAAGCCGCCGGCGTCAATTTCGCCGACCTCTTGGCCCGTCAAGGATTGTATCCCGACGCACCCAAGCTTCCCGCGGTGGTAGGCTATGAAGTTGCCGGCGTCGTGGATCAAGTGGGTGCCGGAGTCGAGTATAAAACGGGAGACCGTGTCGGTGCCATCACGCGGTTCGGCGGTTATGGCGATATCGTGGTCGTGCCCGCCGCTTTCGTCTTTCCCCTTCCCATAAAACTTTCCTTTGAAGAAGGCGCCGCCATTCCAGTCAACTATCTCACCGCTTGGTTGATGCTGGTGAATCAGGGGAACATCCAAAGAGGGGATCGGGTGCTGATCCACGCGGCCGCCGGCGGAGTGGGGCAGGCGGCGTTGCAGATTTGCCGGTCGCGCGGGGCCGAAGTTTTCGGCACGGCGAGCGCTTCCAAACATGAAAGGTTGAAAAAGTTGGGAGTGGATCACTGCATCGATTATCACGCGCAAGATTTCGAGGAAGAAGTGAAACGGATCACCGATGGCCGCGGCGTCGACCTCATCCTCGACGCGGTGGGTGGGGAATCTTACCGGAAGAGTTATCGTTGCCTCGCTTCCCTGGGAAAGTTGATGATGTTCGGAGTCTCCAGCTTCAGTACTTCGGAAAAGCGGGATTTATTTTCGGTGGCCAAGGGATTTTTGCGCATGCCTTCCTTCAAGCCCATTCCCCTGATGAATGAAAACCGCGGGGTGATGGGGTTCAATCTCGGCCATCTTTGGGATCGACGGGAACTTCTTCAATCTTCTTTAAAGGAAATACTGATGCAGATCGAATCGGGAGTTTTAAAACCTCTCGTCGACCGAGGGTTTCCCTTGGAGAAAGCCGGGGAAGCGCACGCCCACCTTCACGCCCACAAAAATTTCGGAAAAGTGGTTCTTCTCACCTAAAACAAAAAAGCCCCGCCTTTGCAGACGGGGCCTTTTCGAAAGGAAGGTTGGGTTAACGGGACATCCGCCAAGCCTGATAACCCTGCTGGGCCGCGGCGTGGCGTTGCTCGAACTGTTGTCTCCATCGCTCTTGCTGCGCTTGGGCGGCGGCATGGCGTTGCTCTTCTTGCCGGTTCCATTCATCCATCCGCTGCTGGGCGGCGTTATGCCGCTGTTCAAATTGCTGGTTCAACTGTTGTTGTTGGGCTTGGGCCGCCATGCGGCGCTGCATTTCTTGGCGGTTCCATTCGTCCATGCGGGCTTGAGCCGCTCGACGACGGGCCTCCGCATCGTTGTTTTGGGGTTTTATCGTCACATTAGTGCCGCTCACCCGGTTCACTACGTCGGGATATTGGCTCGCGGGGAATGTCATGGTGCCCACGTTGACGCCATTTTCGTAGACATCGACGGTCATATCTTGGGCATAAGCGGCGGTGCCTAAACCGATCACTAAGCTTAAGGTTTGAATCAAGGTGATGAGTTTTTTGGACATGAAATCCTCCTGAAAGGGGTTAATCGAGAAACACAGGAGGATATAAAAGCAAGGTGGATGCCAGTTTGAGTAGACTTATAACTATAAGAAACTATTAATTAATTTAAAATCACGCTTTATGTGTTAAAGGTAGAGTGTTTAAAAAATGTAAATCAAACGGTTAAATTATCGTTTTTAAATAGATGTTTAAAATCCACACTATCCTTACTCAACTCTTCCACCATCATATGAAAGTATTCGATCTCCTCATGAAAGTCGTAAATCGAATGCCTTAAATGATTGCCCATGTTGGTAAGAAAAACACGGTCCGCCACATGATGGGTTACCAGGTATTGAATGAGATCGAAACGGGTCTCCCTGCTTAACTGGGAAAGAAAATGAAGGTGAGAATAGAGGTGAACGGAAGAATTGGGATCGCTCCCTTCATAAGGGAGAGCGAGCATTTCTCCCATCAGCTCGAATCCCTTCGGATCATGCCGCCGGGTCAAGACCCACGCCAAGCTCGCCTTGATGATCTCTTCTTTTCTCAAGGGAGAGGAGTTCAACTCTTCCAATTCCTTCATGAAATGATCGTCCCTTCTTTTCCCGATAATGTAGAGGATCGAGGAGATCATCTTGAGGTCTTTGCCTTTCAGGATTTCCCGCACGGTATTCAGGTAGGTGGCGCGGGTGGACTTGAAGGAGGCGAGCCCCATCAACGCGTTGGCGCGAATCCGCGGGTAGGGTGAGTCTACGAATTTCAAGAAGGAGGGAATGAGTCCTTTGTCTTTGTAGGCGAGCAAGGTTTCTAAAGTGTTGGCCACGATGCGTGGCTCGGAGTCTTCCAGCCCGTTCAACAGGAAGGGAATCGCCTTCCGCCCGTAAATACTCGCGACGATGGCCGAGGCGTTCATCCGCACGCGCAGGCTTTTGGATTTTTCCTGGGCCATGATGATCTTCACCATGAATTGTGTTGCCTTGTAATTTCGCGAAATTTTAAGGGCGTCTAAAACGGCGATTTGGATTTCTTCCTTCTCCGATTGAAACTCCTTGATGATGGTGTCGACCGACGAATCGTCATGATCATAGCCTAAGCCCATGATGATCGTTTTCCGGAGAATCTTCTTGGGAGTGAGGGTGAGGAGTTTGTCCATCTCCTGTCGGTATCCCCTCGGACGGAGGAAGGAGAGGAGATTGACGGCGATGATGGAAGCGGTTTTGTGCCCCGTGGCCACGAAGGCGTAGAGGGATTCCGTCAGCGACCGGCGCACCTTCGGGAGTATCGCCAAACTCACGCCCAGCAAGGCGATGAGGATTAAGAGGATGGTTTTGAGCTGAAGATCCGTCGGCATTTTTTGGGTGAAGGAAAAAACGAAGGAGAGGGCGAGCCCCGCCGCGATGAAATAATAAAAACTATAAACCGAGCGGAAGCGGTTGCGGATGTCCCCCACGAAGGAGGAGAGGATCATTTGGTTGGCCGGCGCGTAGAGGCAGTTTTGGACCAATCGTCGGACGATTTCGAAGGCGATGAAAAAGTAGAACGTGGGGAAAAAGAGGCAGAGGAGGCACATCCCGAAGACGACGGAAGTTTGCGCCGAGATGAGTAGGGTGGGAGAAAGATGCTTTCGGGCGATCCACCTCCCCGTGAGGGCGCCTCCCCCGATCGTCAGGACGCTGGCGACCATCATGTAATTGGCGACGATATTGCGGATCGCTTCGTAAGAACCGACATGCTCCCTCAGCACCACCTTGATGAAGTAATCTTCGCCCACCTTAAAGGCCCCCAGACAGAAGGAGAGGAGAGAAAAGGAGACGAGAAAGGTGCGAAGCGTTTTCTTCTCGATGACGGGGGGCTCGACCTCCTTGTGGGTAAATTTCACCTCGAAATTCTTTTTAGGGACGAAATGGAAAATAAGTACCGACAAAATCCCCCCGAAGAGGAAAACAATGGCGTAAAGGGTTTGGTGGAGGTTCAGATGGGGGGCGTAGGTCTTTAAGAGCAAGATGGCCAGAAGGGCCCCCAATTCGTCGGAGAGGATGAGGTAGCTGAAATAGTATTGGGCCCTCGCCGGATCGAGATGCTTGATCGCCAATTCCCCGTTCATCCAAAGAAAGAGCTGGTTACCGAAGGAGGCGAGAAAAAACCATGAAAGGGCGCGGGCGAAATTAGAATAAAAAGGAAGGGCCAAGGTGAGGAAGAGGAGAAGGTAGAGCCCCATCGACAAGGAGGCGAGGAGAGCGAATTTGACTCGGGGAAGGCGTAGCTTCCTCAAGAAAAGGGAAAAAAGAACGTTCGAAAGAAGCGTGATGTAGACAGCGTAAATGGCTTGCGCGGTGCTGAGCAAGTATGCCTGGGCGCTGATAAGGCTGATGTTGACCGTGCAGCCCACGAGGACGGCGACGGCGATGATGGCGAAGCGATTATCGATGGGTCTGTCCCCCTTTGATATTTTAAGCCTTCACGGCTCGTGCAAGAGGCTCGCGTGTAGTGTATCCCCTCGAAAGGGGCACCGCTTCCCCACGGAACAGCTTATTGTCTCATAAGGGAATTGCCTTTCGAAATGAATTTTTCCCGATCCCTATTCCTCATTCTCTTGCTTGAAGGACTTTTTAAAAGCTGTTAAACCCGTAGTTCTTTTGTCGACGTCAACCTCAACTCTTTCAGAGGAGACTCCATGAGTTCAATTTTCAAGTACGTCCTTCTCGTCGTTTTCCTTTCTTTTTCGGCTTGGGCTTGCGGTAAAAAAACGGCGCCCAGCCAAGTAAGTGCGCCCGGTGCCGCGACTCCCGCTCCTGTTTCCGCCGCCCCGACCGCCGTTCCCGCTCCGGCCGCCCCGACTTTAGAGGGGGAATGGACCGGTATGAGCAGCGGGAATAAAGATCTTCCGGTCTCCTTCAGCGTGAGGGAAGGCAAGGTATCGAGCGTTTACGCGAGCTATTCGGGCAAGAACGGCTCCTGCAATTATTTCGGCAGCTTTTCGGCCGATGCCGCTTCCCCCTTAAACGGAAAGACCTTTTCTTCCCACGGGAAAAAAGACCAGGTGGAGTTTGATTTGACCGGCACTTTCACCTCGGGCACCGACGCCTCCGGTACGGTGACATGGAAGGGAAAGTCCGACCTTTGCGGCGACATCAGCCAGCAATATCAATGGACCGCCAAGAAAGGCGCCGCGGAAGCGCCCGACGCGGACGATAAAGACTAGGTCTTAAGGTTTTTTAGTCGTTTCCTCAAGAAAGGGAAGATCCATGCATCGTCTTAAAGTTTTCATTTTAGCCTTGCTTCTCACCTGCGCCGCCGGAAGGGCCCATGCCTTGGACGCGAAGGAGGTGACGGGAAATTACGAACTCACCGGCGTGATGGAGATGGCGGGGGGCTTAAGCCTTAAGCCCGGCCAAAAATACGTGGCCGGTTTCAGTTACGGCGCCGCCGACTGGAGGGAAGCGGGAAGTTGGAAGCTGGAAGGCGACGAAGTGGTGCTGACCGGGTCCCATTTCCTGGAGAAGAACATGAAGCTGCCTTCCCTTTTTTTGGAGGAGGGAACCCGGTTGAGATACCAGCAGGGAAAGCTCGTCAACACGGATCCGCAGCGGAAAATGGTTTTTTTAAATCCCAACAAGACGCCCTCTCCCAAGGGAAAAGGGCCGAACGCGGCGGGCGAGGGAAGGATGCGGGTGAAGGGAAAGGTAATCAAGATCGATTCGGACGTTCTCATCGTGAAAACCGACGAATGCATGCAGTTCGACGCGAGAACTCTTTCCGATTCCATCCTCAAGACGGCTAAAAGTAACGTGGGAAAAAATATCGATGTGGAAATTCCCTATTCCTCGATTATCGGAGGGGGAAGTTGTCCGTGAAGGGAGAAAAGGAATGTCTTTGAGAATATACCATAATCCCCGTTGTTCGAAGTCTCGACAGGCCTTGGATCTGCTCAACGAAAAAGGATTGAACCCGGAGGTGATTGAATACTTGAAGGCGCCGCCGAGCGCCCAAGAGTTGGACGCGCTTCTGAAGGCCCTGAAGGCGGAGCCCCGGCAGATCGTTCGAGACAAAGAAGGGATTTATCGAGAGCTGGGACTCGCCGAGAAAGCCTTAACCCGTGAGGAGTGGATCGAGGTGCTGGTGAAACATCCCATTCTCATCGAGCGTCCCATCGTCGTTTGTGGGAAGAAGGCCGTTGTAGCCCGGCCTCCGGAGAAGGCGTTGGAAATTTTATGAGGGGCTCCCCGCTTTTGAAACGGGCGGATGAATGTGAAAAAACCCGTCCTTCTTTCCGAGAAAGACGGGCTTTTTTCCGTGTCGTTGGGGAGAGGGAAATTGCTTCCGTTAAAAGTTGATGCCTGCATAGACCCCGTCGAAAAGTACGAGGTCTTCGTATGGCTCATTCAAGCCCGAGCGTATGGCGGGCATCCCACTCCGTTGAGCCATTTGAGCAAGTGGCACGTCCAGGCCGGCTCCGAAGTTAAGCCCCAGATCCAGATAAGTCGTGTCGTTGGAGGGCGGCGAGTGCGACCCCGAGAAACGCCACGCCGATGGGGATGACCCAGGGCGGAAGCGTCCCAGAGTGTCGAATTTTAATTTCGGGTTGACCGATACGTTGAGTTCGGTCAACGGCACGTTGCTCAATTGAGGTTTCGCAAGCAGTGCGCTGGTCGCTTGCACGACGTTGTGCTTGGAGAACCGGGGAAAACTCCATGAACATTTCGCCCGCCAGAGATGCGACGCCGAAAAGCGATTGGTTTCCATGAGCCCCAAATCGAGGCCGGTGGCCACGGAAAATCCGGCTTTTCCGTTATTAAATCCCCGCCCCCGCGTATCGGTGAAGACCTCCCCGCTTCTCGAATGGGACAACAACGAAAAGGCCCCCCGAAGAACACTTGGTTGGTTTTCGAAGTAGCCTTCCGCCCTCAAGATTCCCCGTGAAGCCGCCGAGGAAGAGGACCACGAACGCCGCGATGATGAGCCGTTTGGATTTCATTTTTTCCTCCTTATGGAAAAGATAATTTGATTTCCTTATCTCCGTAGAGGAGGGAATTGAGTATGACCTTCCGCAGGGTGTGAGCCTGTTTGTCGTCATGCCCGCTTGAGCTTGAATGACGCGGACGGGAGCGTGAATGGAATAGCGGGACATCAAAAGGAGCGAGCGGGAATCGGGTTTTTCGTTCCGATTTCCGCGCCCATTTCGGAGGAGCGATGGAATTGAAAACGAGAGAGACGTTTGGAAAGAGAAGCTGGATCGAGCGGGTGGGACTATTTTTGGCGGCATGGACCGAGAAATGGTTCCCCGACGCCTTGGTCTTTGCTTTTTTGGGAGTGGTGATCGTCTTTCTCGCGGGTCTTGGCTTTGGCGAAACACCCGCGAAGCTGGCCGTCGAAGGCGGCAAGGCTTTTTGGTCGCTCGTTCCGTTCACCATGCAAATGGTGATGGTGATCGTCGGCGGTTATGTCGTGGCGACGGCGCCCTTGATTTACCGCTGTATCGATGCCTTGGCTTCTTGGCCGAGAACAGCGAAAGGGGCGGTCGCGCTGGTCGCTTTCTTCTCCATGCTCACCTCGCTTCTTTCTTGGGGCTTTAGCCTTATTTTCAGCGGATTGTTGGTAAAAGCCTTGGCCCGCCGGATCCGGGATATGGATTACCGCGCGGCGGGCGCCGCAGCCTACCTGGGGCTCGGGGCCATTTGGGCCTTGGGCCTTTCTTCCTCGGCGGCCCTCATGATGGCGACTCCGGCGACGATTCCCCCCAAACTGCTTCAAATCAGCGGCGTGATTCCCCTCTCCCAAACTTTGTTTCTTTGGCAGAACGGGGTGATGGTGTCGGCGCTTTTCGTGTTGTCGCTGATGATCGCCTATTTTTCAGCCCCTCAAGGAAGCGCGGCGCGTACCGCGGAGTATTACGGGGTCGACCTGAAGCCGGAAGTAGGGGAGCAAGGTAAGGCGCAGCGGCCAGGGGAGTGGTTTGAATACAGGCCCTACTTGAATTATCTGGTGGCCGCTTTGTTGGCTTTTTACCTTTTTCACGATTTTCGAAC
Source organism: bacterium (assembly GCA_046346885.1). Classification (GTDB taxonomy): domain Bacteria; phylum UBA10199; class UBA10199; order JADFYH01; family JADFYH01; genus JAXMHI01. The sequence goes on from JAXMHI010000005.1 coordinate 129,598, forward strand.
TTCCCCTCAGGGCCCTTTGGCGGCCTTGGATCTCAATACGTATAACCTCCTTTTCATCGTGGCGGGACTTCTGCTTCACGGCAACCCGAAACGTTTTGTTCGCGCCGTCGCGCAAGCAGTTCCGGCGACGGGGGGCGTGCTTATCCAGTTCCCCTTTTATGCGGTCATCTTCGGTATGATCGCGGGAACGGGAATTTCCGAGCGACTGGCCCATGTTTTCGTGAAGCTGAGCACTCCCGGTACTTATCCTCTTTTAGTGGGGATCTATTCCGCTTTACTGGGCGTCTTCATTCCCTCCGGCGGGAGCAAGTGGGTGATTGAAGCGCCGTACGTGCTTCAAGCGGCGAATCTTCATCACCTTCATTCGGGATGGATGGTGCAAGTATACAATGCTGCCGAGGCGTTGCCCAATCTCGTCAATCCTTTTTGGATGCTTCCTTTATTGGGTCTGTTGGGCGTCAAGGCGCGCGATTTAGTGGGGTACAGCTTTCTTCAGCTGCTTTTGCACCTGCCGCTCGTTTTTTTCCTCTGTTGGTGGTTGGCGAAGACCTTTTCTTCCCTCTCGATTTCCTGAATTAAAAAACCCGGAGCGTCTTGAAAGCGCTCCGGGTTTTTAAAGTCGGCTCCTCGGTGGGCTTTTTCCAATTTATTCGCGGGTTTTCCTCGGGCGGGCCGATCTCACGAGAGGAAGCAGCAGGATAAAAGCGCTCGGGAGTAGGAATGATCCCGGCGAGGAAGGCACGGTTTGAATGGCGCAACTGCCGCCTCCGCTTCCAGAACCTTGGAGGACTCCCGGAACCGCGGGGCCGCCGCCTCCCGGGGTGCCTTGAGCGCCCACCGTGCCGCAGGTGCCACAGTCTTGCGGGCAGTTTCCGCAGGTTTCGTCGCTGTCGCAGACCCCGTCATCGCAATTGGGAGGGGCACAAGATAGACAGTCTTGGGCGCAATTGCCGCAGGTTTCGCCCGCTTCGCAGGTTCCATTTCCGCAAACGGCGGGCGGATTGCAGCTTCCGCAATCCTGCGGGCAGTTTCCGCAAGTTTCATTGCCGTCGCAAACTCCGTTATCGCAAGTGGGTTGGTTGCAGCTTCCGCAGTCTTGCGGGCAATTTCCGCAGGTTTCGCTGCCGTTGCAGAGTTGGTCACCGCAGGTCGGTGGGTTGCAGGTTCCGCAATCCACGGGACAGCTTCCGCAGGTTTCACCGCCGTTGCAGGCATGGTCGCCGCAGGTCGGTGGGTTGCAGATGCCGCAGTCTTGTGGGCAGTTGCCGCAGGTCTCGGTGCCGTTGCACGCACCGTCGCCGCAGGTCAGAGGGGGATTGCAGCTTCCGCAATCGCTCGCGCAAGTGTTGCAATCTTCCGTTCCGTTACAGGTGCCGTCGCCGCAGGTCGGGGGGGGAGGAGGGCTCGCCAATACTTCGATTTGTGGGTGTGGCAGCGGGATATTCGTCAAACTTCCGTTCGAATTGGATTGCTCGGCCACGGGGAAGGTGTAAGTGCCCGTTTGAGTAGGAGCGGTTACATTCTGATAGCTGAAAACCACCGTATCGCTCGCCGACATCTCGATCAGATGGGCCGTCACGGTATTTCCAGAGAACACGCACGAGGCTCCGGGGCCGCCGAAAGTGATATTGTCCAAGTTGAGTTGGGTCAGGGCGTTCAGTTGCAAGGCGCTTAAAGGATTGGTCCCTACCAATAAACCCAGGCTTTGAACCGATTGCCGCGTGGAGGAAGCAAGAGTGCCGTTTTTGGTTAAGTCCACCTTCACGTGGGCCCAGTTACCGCCGCTTAAAGCCACCAGGTCGATCGTGGTGAAGCCGCCCGATAAATTATAGGAAACGGAGCCGCTTCCTAAATCTCGGGAGGAAGAAAGGATCAATTCCGAAGCCCCCAGGTCAACATTGGTCGCCACGAAGGCGCTGAGCTTCACCCAGAAACTCATCTTGTTATATCCAGAAAGGTCTTTGGCGGCGCTTAAATTTTCATAAGTTTGAAGTTCGAGTAAATTTCCAACACCTACGGTGAGCGTCGTGTTCGCTTTCAGGCTCGCGGGAGGGTCGTAAAAAGTGACGGTATCTCTCGCCACGGTGGGATTGAGCAAGGAAAGTTGGATGGAGCCTAGTTTGAGCGCCCACTTGGCCTGCCATCCGTCCGCTCCAGAACTTGCGGCAATGACGGGGTTATCCAGGTCATCAAAGATATCCGCCAACACCCCTGGGTCCGCGGCCGTCGAATTGACCGTACAGGTGGTATAGCCGGCTGAGTTGCTTGGTCCTCCGACCGGATTGGGAAAACCGTTCGCCGTGCTCAAGCGAACGCTTCCGTCGCCCATGTCGTTGACGGCCGTATAGGTAAAGTCAAAGGTGTTGTTGGTGGATCCGGCGACTGTTTGAAAGGGAAGCACGTCGGCTCTTCCGGTGCCGTCCGGCGGCGGAGAAGCCTCGGCCGCGCGGATTATTGGAAAGAGAAGAAGGATTATAAAGCCGAAAAGAAAAAGGAAAAGTCCATTCTTCCTTCTAGTATCTGCTTTTGTTTGGGTTTGAGATGATTCCCCGATACGACGACATTTACATGTTGCTTCTACCATAACATCCCCCCACTTTTTTGTTCCGTTTCCTTCTTTTTCGGGACCGAAAGAGAAAGGAACGCAACCGAGATTGATAACTTTTTACTTTTCTTAAAAACTTCTAATATTCGAGAGGCGCTTGCTAATTTTGTTTTGACGTTAAAAGAGGAAAGCAAAGAGGGTGCCAGTTGGTAATTGCTTAAAATTTAATGGGATTGTTAAATGAGAGGAGTGTTTTTTAGGAAGGCGATCCAGAAAAGCGTAATGGAAGGACACGGGAATCGTCACGAAAAAATACGTTTTAGGATTTGAGACTCAATATGTCTGATTTCAGCCAAAGAAAATCAAACTCATCTTCTATACACCAGTTTTGTTTGAAGATTGAAAAGAGAACTTCACGTCACGAATTGAAGGAAATTTTGCTTTCTTCCTTTCAAGTCGATGAGACCCTTCTTGAGAAGGCGATTTGGCACGGCGGTTTTTATTTAAATAAGCAACGCCTCACGGAACAAACCTTTCCGCTCCATTTCGAGAAGGGGAGCGAAATCGATTTTTACTGTTTCCTTCGCGAGCCGGAACCCATTGTGGTGGATTCATCCATGATCCTTCGCGAAGAGGAGGGGTGGATGGCCGTCAATAAGCCCCCCGGTTTGCCGGTGCAAGGTTCGCGGGTGAGTATTCGCTTCAGTCTGCAGGAAGCACTCCGCAACATGACGGGGTGTAAGGGGTTAAGCGCGGTTCATCGCTTAGACCGTGAAACCAGCGGCATTCTCCTGTTTGCGAAGGAGAAAAGGGCGGAGGCCGCCTTGATGAAACAGTTTCACGACCAAAAGGCGAAAAAAATCTATCGGGCGGTGGTGACTTCTGCGGAGTCTTTGCCCGAATCCGGCAAGGTCGAGGGGTATCTCATTCGCGACTTCCGCCGCCTCCCCCAAAATTTTTACCGTTTAAAGCCGGAGAACAACGGCAAAGGTAAATGGAGCGAAAGCGAATTCGAGTGTTTAAAGAGAGAAGGGGAGTTGGCCCTCTCGCAAATTCGCCCCAAGACGGGGCGGACGCATCAGATCCGCGTGCATCTCGCCTCGCTCGGGTGTCCCATTTTGGGCGATGATCTTTACGGCAAGAAAAGCCCGCTCCTAAAACGCATGCAATTGCACGCCTTTCAATTGGAGTTGAACGCCCCGGTCGGCAAGGCCTCCCAGAGCGTTCAACTCACGGCACCGGTTCCGGAAGATTTCGTTTTAAATATTCCCTAAATTACCGGATCACGCCGCAATCCTTCAAATATTGAAGCACGTCCGCCTGCCAGGCGGAAGGATCGCCGAAGAACTTTCCGTGACCTTGGCGGTGATCGTTGGGGTCTCCTCCGGGCAACACATGGATGGGAAAGATTTTATGTCGGCTGGGAAATCCTTTGGCGTCCACCAAGGGCCCCAAGACTTCGCTGGGCCCCAAGTTGTAGTCGTTTTGGGCCTGCATCAAGAAGATGGGCGCCTTCGAATTGCGAACCGCCTGGCTGAGTCGCACCGCCCAAACGGGATTTTTCCAAGACATGGCGGCGGGCGACATGGGAATAAAGGCTCTCACCCCTAATTTCTCACGGGCGTCCCGCTCGGAGGTGAGCACCGTTTGAATGCCGCCGTAGGAGCCGCCGGCCACCACGATCCGTTTTGGGTCGACGAACGATTGCCCTTTCAGCCACTTGTAGGCGGCCACCACGTCGTCGTTCGCACGTTCGTGAAGCTTAACGGTTTGCCCCGCGTTTTCTCTTCGATTGAGTCCGTTTTGTCGGAGGGCCTTTTGGAGGTCGCCGATGTAGTCGCCCGGATTATCTCCGTGTCCGCTGCGGATGGGGGCGAAAAGGACGAAGCCGTGGTCAAGCCAGAATTTGGCGATTTTTTGGCCATTGTTGGGGTTTTTCTCGCTGCCGTGATTCCAAAGATAGGCGGGAAAGGGCCCATTGCCTTGGGGTTTATAAAGGTATGCTTTGAGTTTGAGCCCGTCGCTTTCGTAATAAACGGTTTCCGGTTGAGGGGCGTTGGCGAGAGGAGCTTCGTTAGAAGGTTCTTCCATTTCTTCCTGAGAGTTATCCGTGGGATTGGAAGTAGGGGAAGTGGTTTTGGGGAAGGAAGGGGACGAAAATAACAGACAAGCGAGAATCGGTAGAATCCAGGACGACATTCTGCGCATGATTAGCTCTCTTTCTGGAAAACTTACTCTACCCTGTAAGATTTCCTTTAATATGAATTTCCAAAGGGAATGACTTTTCCTGTTGAGTGAAAGTTAAGTGCAATTCCAAAGCCAATAGAAAATGAATTATGCCGGACATGAAATAAAAGGAGAATTTTTTTTCGTCAAACGATGAGGGGGGCATAGAAGGGGGAATTTTTCTACTAAAGGTAGGGAAAAAATCTACATTTCAGTGAAAGTAGAAGTTATCTTGAATTTTTCTGACCGGATCCTTCCGGCTCTTTTTGGAGGAGGATTTGATAAGAAGGTGGAAGATGATTCTTCACGCGTTCGAAGGTACTTAGGGCCAAAGCGCGTAGCTTCGGATCGTTTTCGGTGGTTAAATTCTGCAGGGCCTTGGCGCCGGTTAAAATTTCAACGTGAGTCTCTTCTAATTTAGTTCTGTCCTTCGCTTTCATGAGTTGACGGGAATGGTAATCGTAGAGGCGGATCGCGTTCTCCCGGATATCGCTCTTGTCGCTCCTCATCAAGCGGCGGAGCTCGTCCCCCAACTCTTCCCGAGGGAACATCGTCAAGTAATGATCATATAATGCGGGGATCCCCAGTTCTTTTTCTTGCCTTCTTTCATCCAAAGAAATGATCCCTTGTGAAAGAGCGGCGATGAGATCGTTTTGCGCTTCACCGCCCGTTTTCGAGACCCAAGTCAGGGGGAGATCTTCCTCTTTTTGCGGAAGGGGAGATTTTTTCCCGGTTTTTAACTCCTCCAAGTGCAGGTTAACCTTGAGCCAGAACTGATAAAGCTTGGGATCGAGAAGAACGACCCAAGTCCCCATCTGTACCGCGTTTCCGTGGGAGATTTTGTCTTCGATTTGTCCCCAATGCTTGCCCCTTAAAATTTTGGGCACCGGTTCTTTCCCGAAGACAGGCGCGAGCATCCTTCTTTCCTCTTCCGTTAAAGGGAGCTTTAACTGGGAGTAGGGGGGAGCTTCGAACCAACGCTTTTCACCGAAGTATTTTTTATACGCCCATCGCCCGAGCCCCACGGCCCCCAGGCTTATGGCCAATCCGACCGCCCAAGCGTAAGGATGTTGCCAGGGTGAAAAGTCGGAGAGGTTAACATCAAAAGGAAAGAGCGATTTTGAAAGCCCCGTTTCCGCCCCTAAGAAAAGCGCTAAGGAGGTTTTAGAGGTAGATCCGCCGTTTTGTGGTGCTGCGGAAACTTCTTTTTTCTCCATGTCGATTCGAAGCGCTTCATCCACCAAGAGAGATTCTTGAATTAAGGCGCTGGGTTCATTTCCACGAATCCAGTCATAGATTTCCCCTCCCGTGGGAAGGCGCCCCATTTCCCCCTGGAAAGAGCTCGCCCAACGGGTGAAAAGTTCCGTGGCGAAGGCGTGGGGATCTTTGAGGTGCTCGGATCTTCCGAGTTTGGTGAAATTTTCGGCGACGCGCCCGGAGACGTCTTTTGCGGAGGCCTCTAAGCCGAAGGCCTTTAAGGGATTGCGTTCCAACTCCTTTTGGATGTGTTGTTTTGCCGCCATCGCTTCCTGGTACGGAATGAATTCGACGGGCATGGAGAAGAGTTCGGAAAGCGGCGCCCCCTCAGGGGAGATTTTTTTCAGGTAGAGCAAGGCGCCACCAGAGAGTTGTTCGATGCGGATCAAAAAGCCTTTTTCCAAGGCGGCCGCGATTTTTGGATAAGAGCTGAAATTTTTCAGATAGCCATATTCACCGCCGTCGATGCTCGCCGGGGTGAGGGCGGCCACGAACTCCGCCCCGGGATTCATGAGATCGGCCGTCCTTTGCAACATTTTGAAAAAACGCCCCTCGTGATGGGCGTGGGGACCATAGATGGCAAGAAGAAGGTCATAGCGGCGACTGAAAGGGCTTTCTAAGAAATCCCCGCGATGATGATGGTCTGAGAAGGCGCCCTCCAAGGGATCGCGGTCGTTGGTTTCCACCCTGATTTTTTCGCCGAAGATTTCCTTTAAGTCTCGCGCGGCGTAGCCTTTTCCGGAGCCGATATCTAAGACGGCCACCGACTCCCCACGTTGAAGCCGCCGCTCGATGTTGCGGACTAAATCTCCCATCAGAGTAGAGCCCGACATGTCGCGATAGGCGTGGATCTTTCGGTCGTTATAATAGCCGGTTTGATGAGCGGACGCGGAGGAAGGAAGTGCGGCGTCCCCTTCGGAGAGCGGCGTCATTTTATAAATTCCCGAGAGCTTGGCATTTTCGGAAGCTTCGATTTTCATCGTCCTTTCCGCCGTGGAGAGAGCAGGGGCGAGAAAGCGGGGAAGGGGAGACGAAGACGCCAAACTCCTCTCCGACAAGGCAGCGGAGAGCTCTAAAGACTTCTCTAAAGCGAGAAGTCGACCCCCGCTGATTTGATGGGCGAGAGACGCTCCGGCGCCCAGTTGCAGGTTTAAAATTTCCGCTTGAAGGCATTGCTCCGCCAAGCTCCCGACTGGTTTTTCCCCGAGGCCGATTTGATGAGCGAGGTGTCGGCCGAAGATCATCCCTAAGTCTTGTGCGCTGTGTTGCAGAAGCCAGTTTTGCCCTTCCGCGAGTTTGCCGAAACCTTTTAAAGCGGAAAAATTGACGAACGATTGCAGGAGGCCTTCTTGAAGCCCTCCTTTACCGCTCCATTTCCAAAGTCCTGAGACGGTTGGAGAGTCGGCGTTTAAACTCAAAAGCGCGCGATGACTCGTCTCGAAGGCGCCGACTTCCATCGTGAGAGCGAAGAGATGGGAGGCCCCTTGAAGGAGAAGGGGAACGGAGCGAATCGGGACGGGGAGTTTTGCGGCGGCACTTAAAAAACCGATCCGGCCTGCCCGAAAAGCGAGGCCCCCCACCGTCATGGCGACGAGCGACTTCCATTCGGTCGCCTGCGAGAGGAAGCCGGAGACGTTTTGGTCGATTTCACGTTGAAGGGGGGTGAAGGTGGAGTTCGGCGACGCGGATTGCATCCGATCGAAAATACTTTCGCTTTGAGCGTTGCCGAATGAAACGGTGCCCGACACGTGTGCCCCCTCCGATGATTTCAAGGGGCTTTTCGGTAGAAGGATAAAAAGGTTGTGAGAGGTTCTTTCCTAGGGGGATGGGGGATGTTTATAGATGGGGATGCGTGCCGAGAGGTGATTTAGAAAAGAAGCCGCGTCTTTTTCGGGGTCCGCGTCGGCGATGAAAACGCGCTGAAAATCGGGAGGAATGTTTTCGGCTGTTTGGCGGACGCTCGGCAACCCCAAGTACAATCCCATTTCGGCGAAGGGACCGAAGCGGCGAAGAGTTTTGAGGAGACGGTTCAAAGTGGCACCCGAGCAGACGTCGTCTTCCACGACGAGCACTCTCTTTCCCCTTAAAATGCTCAAATCTTCAAAACGCTTGAGAGATCTTCTCCCTCCGAAATCCGTCTCGGGGATATTGACCGACACCGTGGGGAGGCCGAGGTCAAGGAACATCGGTTCATAGGCGAAGGCTTCCGGGCCTACGATGAGGGCGATTTCGTAGTTTCCCTCTTGAACCGCTTCAGCCGCCTTGCGGAAGGCGGCGGTGTAGTGATGGGGAACGTGTTCGAGAGAGATTTTTCTCGAACGCGCGAGGTTTAAGCCCCATTCATGATAACGCGTTTTTGCTAGTTCTTCCGCCAAACTTTCGTCCGTCAGTCGGGGGAGAATGTGCGCTAAGAAAGTGTAAGTTTCTTCCGCCCTCGCGTCTCGGAATCCGATGCGGATGGATTCTTGAAACTGGCTGAGGGTGGCTTCCAAAGAATGCAGAAGTGTTTTCCGCACGGCACTCACGCCGGGAAGCAAGGGATTGAGTCCGTGGTAGTCCATCCAAAAGCGGTTCCATTTTTCGAGAAGGGTCCTGCCCGTAGAAGGATTTGTTTGAAGGGCCGTCGGGATGATTTCTTGCTGAAAAAGGCGCGTGATGCGTTCCATCCGGCCGATGGGAGTGCCTAAACGCGCGTGAGCCGCTTCGAAGGCGGGTTTAAGAGGCACGGGGGTGACGTTTTTCGGGTGATGGATGCGGACTTCCAAACTTTCGATTCGTTGGGCGGCCTTTTTTGGCAAGAGCGCGGGGGGTGAAACGAAGGGGGCGCTTAAGCGTAGGCGCTCGAAATTTCCTCCCATGGGAGAAAAAGAAAACGCCGTTTGTTCGTTCTGGGAAGGGCCATGGTTGAAATAAATCCCGATTTCGGAAGGATGAAGGGGGGCCAGGAGACGGACGGCTTCCTCAACTGTGGCGCCGGTGACCGCATCTTTATCCAAAAGTAAAACTCTTTTACCGGAAATTTGCTCTTCGCCGACCGAATCCACCCAACGAGAAGTGGGTTTTCTTCGGCCGTGAGCATGCACTTCCATGGCATAGTTGGGAAGCCCCAGTAGATCCGCCACGCTGGCCGAGAAGAGGCCTGCCCGGGCGATGCCCACGAAAACGTCATATTCACTTGAGAGCGCGAGTAGGTTCCGGAAGGTTTCCAAAAAGCCGAATTGGTAGACTTTTTGGAATCCCCGTCGGGTGGCGTATTCAATGGCGTGGGTCTGGCGGATGGGAACGGAGGTCATTACGAGCTTCTCGAAGGGGTTTTCGGTGGAATCGGAGTCCCCTTCGTAAGTTTCAAAGGGCGCCCGCTCCAACTTTCGAAAAACGGCCTCATGGTTTTCCGTGAGAAGCGAGGCGACGACGGCATCTTCCCATTCGCTTAAGTAAAGGTCGGAATTCCTGGTTTCGCGCATTAAGGTGTCCGCGATTTCCATGAGCTTTGGGAAATGACGGAGAATAAAAATGGTATGCCATCGGGCGACGTATCGGTTGTTTCCTTCCCGATCGACGGTATGTGCGAGCTTGGGCAGCTCTTCCCTTTCTTTAGGCGTGTGTCCGGCGGGGTTCGTTTTCACGTTCATAAGGGCGTCTTTCAACCTTGCCCAAGGGTATTCGTCCCTTCCGCTCATAGCCAGGAGGTGATCGGTCGAAGGGCCTTCTCTCTCCGAGGTCGGAAGAGTTTCAGAAGGCCCTTCCATCGCGAAGGCGAGACGGGGTCCCGATAAAGGAGTGCGAGAGTCCGGCAGGATTTCTCGGGAGCGCAAATGAAGATCCAAGCTTCGCTCCCACGCGGCGACCCCGGGAGAGAAAGAATGTAAGAGGCTCATGCCTGCGCCCAGTTGAAGATTCGTGACTTCCGCATGCAGCATCTGTTCGGCAAAGCTCCCTTCGGGTCTTGGGATGAAATGCAGGGTCGAGGCCACTTGATGCCCGCCTACCATGGCGAGATCGGAAAAGAGATGTTGGAAGAGAAGGTTTTGCCCTTGAGTGAGCGAGCCCGCTCCTTTGAGCATTCCAAAAGTGATGAGGGAAGAAGCCAAGCCTTGTTGCCAGCCCCCCGTCCCGCTCCATCGCCATCGGTTGGGGTTGATCTCGTCCGCCGGAGCGAGAAGGCGGCTCGTTCCTTCGAAAGCGACCACTTCGCCGCTTAAGCCGGTGGCGTACGATAAAATCGAGAGGGGAAGACCGCCGCGGCCCAAAGCCAGCGTGCCGATCCTTGCCCATCGGTAGGCTAGCGCCCCCGTCGACATCGCCAACAAGGCGCGCCAGTTGGAAGCTTCGTGGGCGAATTGGCTCACCATACCATCGACCTGGGTTTGAAAGGCGGTGAGCGTTGTTTCCGACGCCAAGGTTGTTTCAGAAAGCCGCGTGAGGACGGTTTCCTGGCTTTCAGCTAAGGGAAGGTGGGCTCCATGGATGTTGCGGAGTGTTTGGGACATGGGAGCCGTTTTTCGCTTAAAAAGGGGAAAAGTTGCATGAAATCGACAAAATGGACCGTTGTCGAAGGGGAGGGCTTATGATAGCTCCTGGGCATGTCTTCCCGCATTCAGCGCTTACCTCAAGAAATCGCCGAAAAGATCGCTGCCGGCGAGGTGGTGGAGCGGCCTTTTTCCGTCGTGAAAGAGCTCGTGGAAAACAGCTTGGATGCGGGGGCGAAGCGCATTGAAGTCTTCATCGAAGAGGGCGGTCGTAAGCTGATCCGCGTGCAAGACGACGGCATCGGGATGAATCCCGAAGAAATGCGACTTGCGTTGGAGCGGCACGCCACTTCGAAAATTGGTTCCTTAGACGACCTTTTCAAAATTTCCACCTTAGGTTTTCGCGGGGAAGCGGTGCCTTCTCTGGCCTCCGTCTCCCGTTTTACGATGCGGAGCCGGCCGAGCGAAGGAACGATGATCTCCGGTTACGAGATTTCGCTCGAGGGAGGGAAGATCCTGCAGCAAAACGAGGTGGGGCACCCCGTTGGCACCACCATCGAAGTGAAGGACCTTTTCTACAATACCCCTGCACGGCTTAAATTTCTGAAAACAAACGAGACGGAGTGGGGCCATATCGAAGATTACTTAACCGGCATGGCGCTCGCGTATCCGGACGTGCAGTTCGTGGCTTCCCACAACGGAAAACAAAAGATCCGTTGGCTGGCGCGGGGCGCCAAGCCGCGCTTGGTGGAAATTTTCGGAGCGGAGGTGAGCGAAGGGCTTTATCCTCTTTCGGAGGAAAGGCCTGAGCTGAGTCTCAAAGGATTCATTGGGCACCCGAACTTAAGCCGTTCGCAGAATGCCTCCATGTATTTTTTCCTCAACCGCCGGCTCATCAAAGATCGGCTCCTGAACCATGCGATTATGGCGGGTTATCGGAATTTGTTGATGAAGGATCAATATCCTTTTGTTGTCCTTTCCCTCGAAATAGAGCCCCATTTGGTGGACGTGAACGTGCATCCGACCAAACGTGAGGTACGTTTCGTGCAGCCGAACGTGATTCATCAATTTGTTTCGTTGGCGATTGGGAAGCATCTTTCTTTGGCGCCGTGGGCGAAGGTGGAAGGTGATGGGAGATCACCCTCTCCCTGGCCCTCTCCCGTCCAGGGAGAGGGGAATACAAAAGATTATTTCTCCTCGGTTCAATCGATTTCATCTCCCTCTCCCATGGCGGGAGAGGGTGGGGGAGAGGGGGCGAATAGAAAGTATCTCTTTTCCCAGGTTTCCTCTGATACCTCCGACGCCCCCCAAACCTGGTATTCCTCCAACTACCAAAAAATCGAAGAAGGCACCCCTTTCACCAAAGTGGGCCGTCTCCCGTTCTCCACTCTCTCCGTTATCGGCCAACTGAAAGGCACCTATATCTTATGCCAAACGGAAGAGCATTTCGTGATCCTCGACCAACACGCGGCCCACGAACGGATCGGGTTCGAAAAATTGCGTAGCGCCTATAAGGCCGGTAAAGTGCCGGTGCAGCAATTGCTCGTTCCCCAAATCATCGAATTGAAAGAAGTGGAAAGGGAGGCCTTGCATCCCCATTTGGGTGTTTTGGAATCCTTCGGTTTGATCTTAGAAGAATTTGGGCCGACGAGCATTGCCGTAAAGGGGACTCCCGCCGTGTTGGGCGCTTTTAACGTGGAAAGTCTGGTGAAAGAATTGGTGGAAGACTTAAAGACCCACGGCTCGAGCACCCGCCTTGAAGATCGTTTGGATGAGCTTTTCGCCCTCATGGCTTGCCACCGCCAGATTCGCGCAGGCGACGCCCTCACGCACCGGGAAATGCAAGAGCTCGTGGCGGAGCTCGACGAAGGCGCTTACAGCTATCACTGCCCCCATGGCCGCCCGGTCATGGTGCAAATCACCTTCCGAGAGATTGAGAAGTGGTTCAAGAGAATCGTGTAAAAACCAAGATCGTCGTCGTGTGCGGCCCCACGGGCGTGGGCAAGACGGAAATTACGCTGAAATTGGCGGAAGCTCTCGGCGGCGAAATCATCGTGGCCGACTCCCAAGCGGTGCTCAAGAAATTCGACATCGGCACGGCCAAACCTACGGCGGAGGAGCAAGACCGGGTTCCCCATCATTTAATCGACGTGGCCGAGTTCGGCGAGCTTTTCGATGCCTCCACCTTTGCGCGCTTGGCGGATCAAGCCTTAAGCGAGATTTTGTCGCGAAAAAAAATCCCCATCGTTTCCGGCGGCACCGGCTTGTATTTGAAGGCTTTCTTATTCGGGATGATGGAAGCCCCGAGTCGCGATGATGAATTTCGGAATAAGCTCGAAAAAAGAGCGGAAGAAGAGGGGCTTTCAAGCCTTTATGAAGAGCTTCAGAACGTGGACGGAAAAAGGGCCTCCCAAATTCACCCCAACGATGCCCTTCGCATCATCCGCGCCCTGGAAATTCACCATTTAAGCGGTCAAACCCCCACGGAACTCTCTCAATCGCACGGTTTTAAGGAAGCGCGCTACGACGCCTTGAAGATTGGGCTCAAGCGCCCGCGGGAAGAGCTTTATCAACGCATCAACGACCGGGTGCTCGCCATGCTGAACCATGGCTGGGTGGAAGAGGTGAAGAAGTTAATGGCTTCCGGCATCGATCTCTTGAACGAACGCACGCCCACCTTGGGTTATCCCACCTTGGCCCGTTATCTCAACGGAGAGATTTTCATTAAGGAAGCGATCGAAGAAATTCAAAAAGAAACCCGAAAATTGGCCAAACGCCAACTCACCTGGTTTCGGGCGGATCCCGAAATTCAATGGTTTTCGCCGGAATCCTATCCGGAGATCTTGGAAAAAATCCGAGAGTTTTTAGGGAAAACGTAGGGAGAGTGTTACCAGCCCAACACATAGGCGAAAATGAGCGGGGCCACGATGGTGGCGTCCGATTCGACAATGAATTTGGGCGTATCGATTCCCAATTTTCCCCAGGTGATCTTTTCATTGGGAATGGCGCCCGAATAAGAGCCGTAGGAAGTGGTCGAGTCGGAGATTTGGCAGAAGTAAGACCAGAAGGGCACGTCGTGCCATTCCAAGTCTTGGTACATCATGGGGACGACGCAGATGGGGAAGTCGCCCGCGATACCGCCGCCGATCTGGAAGAAGCCTACGCCCTTACCGGAAGAATTTTTCCGGTACCAATCGGAGAGAAAGACCATATATTCGATGCCGCTCTTCATCGTTGTCGCCTTAATCTCTTCTTTAATGACGTAAGACGCGAAGATGTTGCCCAAGGTGCTGTCTTCCCAGCCGCCCACCACGATGGGGAGGTTTTTCTCGGCGGCGGCCACCATCCAACTGTCCTTCGGGTCGATCTGGTAATACTGTTTGAGCACGCCGCTCCGGATCATCTCGAACATGAACTCGTGGGGGAATTTACGCTCGCCCGAATCATTCGCTTTTTTCCAAAGGGCGTGGATGTGCTTCTGCAATCGGCGGAACGCTTCCTCTTCGGGGATGCAGGTGTCGGTCACCCGATTGAGCCCCTTTTCTAAAAGCTCCCATTCGTTTTGCGGCGTCAAATCCCGATAGTGGGGGATGCGCTGGTAATGGTCGTGGGCGACCAGGTTCATCAAGTCCTCTTCTAAATTTGCTCCCGTGCAGCTGATGATTTGCACTTTGTCTTGCCGAATCATCTCGGCGAGCGAGACGCCCAATTCGGCCGTGCTCATGGCGCCGGCCAGCGTGATCATCATCTTTCCCTTCTCGTCAAGGTGCTTGCGGTAGGCCTCCGACGCATCGACCAAAGCGGCCGCATTGAAGTGTCGGTAATGGTGCTTGATGAATTGGCTGATGGGACCTGCTTTCATTATCGTATCTCTCCTTTAAGCTTCCACGTAAAGATCGAGGCCGATTTCGCCTTTCGGATCCACTTTGTATTTATCGAAATCTTTGTAGCCTCGGGTTTTGAGGAAGGGTTCGTCCAACAATAGTTGCCCCGTGAGTTGCGAGGGATCGCTCTTTAAAATTTCGTAGGCGGCATCCGCCATGATTTCGGAGGTGCGGCAATTGGACATGCCCGCTTCTCCCAAGAGCATCTTGGTGGCGGCACTCGCGATGAGGGTGCGGGGCCAGAGGGAGTTGACGGCGATTTTATAATCCTTCAACTCGAGGGATAAGCCAAGCGTCGCAAAAGACATGCCGTATTTCGAAATGGTGTAAGGCGTGTGATTGTTGAGCCATTTGGGATCTAAGCTTAAAGGAGGGGAGAGGTTCAGGATATGGCCTCCGCCTGCTTGTTTCAAATAGGGGATGCAGTAATGGCTGCAAGCAAGCACCGCCCGAAGGTTGAGGCTCATCATGAGATCGACTTTTTTCATGGGCGTCGCTTCGAGGGGGGTGAGGGAAATGGCGCCCGCGTTGTTGATCAAGGCGTCGATCTTTCCGAAGGTCTTCACGGTTTTTTCCACCATTTCCACGACCGTTTCGTCGCTGCGCAGGTCCATGGGGATCGGCAATGCCTCCCCGCCGGCCGCTTTCACTTCTTCGGCCACGCTGTAGATGGTTCCCGGTAATTTTCCTTCTTCCGTCGATTTGGCGGCGATGACGAGCTTAGCGCCGTCTTTGGCGAATCTTAAGGCCATTTCGCGCCCGATGCCGCGGCTGCTGCCGGTGATGACGATGACTTTTCCTTTGAGGCTCATGGGGTCTCCTTATTTTTGGGGGAAGGTTTATGAGGATATGGGGGGAGTGTAAAGAGGGATTCTTCCTTTCGTGGGAAAAATTTTGGTTTTGAGCTGAACTTGCCATGCGACGTTTTTGGCTCCCGCACTTTTTTGGTTTTCGGAATTTTGTTTCGTGGACACGCGTGCTTTGCCGGTTTGAGAACGTATGGATGGGATTGGGAGAAGGGGCTATCTCAAAACTAAATTTTTCCCACGAAAGGAAGAATGAAGAGTGGGGATGTGGAGGTCTTAAAAAAAGTAAGGCCCCGCTATTTGCGGGGCCTTGTGAAGGAGAGAGGAGTTAAAGAGCTAGGTCTTGCGACCTATACCTAAGATAAGAAGCAATGGCCGTGCCATCCTTGCTGGACAGGCGTGATGTGTTTATAAGTATTTGAAATTAATAATTTAATTTTAAATCCCTTAGAAAGGGAGTTTTAAGGGTTTTGAAAGGGAGCAGGTTTTTATATTTTATAGATACATATTCTATAATTTATTCTTAAACATACTTTAAATTTTAGAATCCATTTTATTTAATATAAACTCGAAAAGGGTGGTGTTTTAAAAAATTAGTAAAATCATATTGTTACGATTTTAAATCGTTTTGGCACGGGGATTGCTTTATTAAATCTACGAGTGATCGAAAGACACTCACCGGGAATAAAAAAAGTTCCCGGACA
>JAXMHI010000006.1:0-135506 GCA_046346885.1 bacterium
CTTCATCGTGACTTCCTGCCGGCCAACTGGGGTTACTACCGTCCCACGATGTACGAAATAGGGATCTTGATCGGCAGCTTCGGCTTCTTCCTGACCTTCTTCTTAATTTTCTGCCGCGTGTTGCCGACCATCGCCATGTTCGAGTTGAAGGCCGTGATGAAGTTCAAAGGCAAGGAGGAGGGCGATCTCTATGCATAAGGAAAAAGGAACTCTGGCCGTTTTTGACGACCCCGAGCAGCTGATTAAGGCGGCCGGACGGGTGCAGAAGATGAAAATCGAATACATGGAGGCCTACACGCCCTTTGCGGTTCACGGACTCGACGAGGCCATGGGGCTGAAGCGTTCTTGGATTCCCTGGGCCACCTTGGTTCTCGGCCTATCCGGGTTTTGCCTGGCTTTCCTTCTTCAGGCCTGGACCTCGTCGGTGGATTGGCCGATCAACGTCGGCGGCAAGCCCTTCGTTTCTTGGCCGGCTTTCATCCCCATCAGCTTCGAGGGGATGGTGCTCATCGGCGGGGTGCTCACCGCCCTGACGCTCTTCGTCGTCTGTAAATTACCGAACATGACGAAACCCGTTTTCGATCCCCGCTTCACGGACGACCACTTCGGTCTACTCGTGGAGAAAATGGATCCGAACTACAATGAAGCGGAACTTCAAAAAATCTTTAAGGAATGCAATGCGAAAGAAGTTAAAACCATTTCGTAGTTCAAGGCGCCTCAAGCGATTCTTGCTTCCGGCTTTCAGCGTTCTTCTTCTCTCCGCCTGCGGAGGGCCGAAGGAGAAGCCCCCGTGGGAGTACATGCCGAACATGGTCGATACCCCTGCGGTGAAGGCCCAGCGGGAGCCCATGCGCGTGCCGCCGGCGGGAACCTTTCCCATCGGCTACCAACCCTATCCTTATGCGAAAGATCAAGGCGACTTGGCGGGCGCACAACTGAGCAATCCTTTGCCCGTCACCAAAGAAGTTTTGCTTTCAGGACAAAAGCTGTTCAATACCTATTGCATCGTTTGTCACGGCGAGAGGGGGAAAGGGGACGGTTACATCGTGCCTAAGTTTCCTCGGCCGCCCACCTTGCAGTCGGATAAAGTACGCGATTGGTCCGACGGCCGCATCTTTCACGTAATCACGATGGGCCAAAATCTGATGCCTTCGTACGCCACCCAAATCCAGTCTCAAGATCGATGGGCCATCATCCGTTACCTGCGGGTCCTCCAACGCGCCGAAAAGCCGACGGCCCAGGACGTGGAAGAACTTAAAAAGGCCTTGAAGGAAGGGAAAGTGTTATGATGACCGAGTCCGCCGTTCCAACTCCGAAAAGTTTTGCATGGTCGGGCAAGCTCAAGGGGCTTTGGGCCATCCTGATATTGGTCGGCGTCGTTTCTTTCGCGGCCACCTTGAAGGGAGATCCCCAGCGCGCCTGGGCGAACTTCCTCCTCGAGTACTTCTTCTGGTTGTGTATCGCGCTCTCCGGCGTTTTTTTCGCCGCCCTTCAGCACATTACGGGCTCGTATTGGAGCACCACGGTCCGTCGAATTTCGGAAACCTTCATCGCCTATTTGCCCGTGGCGGCGCTTCTCTTCATCGTTCTGCTCTGGGGGCTTCCGCATCTTTACACGTGGACGAACCCGGAAACGGTGGCCCACGACGCCATTTTGACCTCCAAAAAGGCTTACCTCAACGTTCCTTTTTTCATTCTTCGCCAAGTATTTCTTTTCTTGCTGGTCTTCGTCCTCGGCGGTTGGATGGTGAAGAACTCCCTGCGCCAGGATAAGAACGGCAATGTGCGCTTGACCCAACTCAACACGAAGATCGCGGCGCCTTTCCTGCTGGCATTCGCATGGCTTTTCACTTTCGCCGCCTTCGATTTGATGATGTCGCTTTCGCCCCACTGGTTCAGCACCATCTTCGGCGTTTATTGCTGGTCGGGTTTGTTTTATAGCGGTCTGGCGATGATCACCCTCTGGACGATCGGCCTCAAGAAGTCGGGACCTCTGGATGGATTCGTCAACGAAAACCACCTGCACGACTTGGGCAAGCTCATGTTCGCCTTCCTCGTTTTTTGGGGTTATATCGGGTTCTCCCAATTCATGCTCATTTGGTACGCCAACCTTCCCGAAGAAACGGGCTACATGCTCACCCGCGTGAGGGGAGACTGGAAACCCATTTCCCAAGCTTTGATGTGTTTCAAATTCGTGATTCCCTTTTTCTTGCTTGTGTCCCGTTGGGCCAAGCGTTGGGAGAATTACCTGTTGGCCATGACGATTTGGTTTTTGGCCGCCCAATGGTTGGATGTTTATTGGATGGTGTTTCCGACCTTCTTTCCCAAGCCGGTTTTCGGTTGGGTGGAGATCGGCATGTTCGCGGGTTTCGCCGGATTGTTTTTCTTAAGCGTGGGTAATTTTATGAGCCGCGTTTCGGTGGTGGCAATCAAGGATCCGCGGCTTTCCGAGGCCCTGCATCATCATCAGTAATCAGATGCGGTTTTTGTTTTACATCTTCTTTTTGTTTTTTTCGGTTCTTTGCCATTTCAAGGAAGGGTTGGCCGCCGAGACGCTTCCGGTGGAGCTGGAGGGAGTGGGGGTGGAAGAACACTTGGGAAATGAAATCTCCCAAGATCTTTCCTTTAAGGACGAACAAGGACAGACGGTAAAGCTGAAGGATTTCTTCGACGGCAAGCGCCCTGTGCTTCTCACCCTGGTTTATTATGAATGCCCGAATCTTTGTAACTTCCTCCTCAACGGCTTGAACGAGGGGTTGCAAAAGATGAATTGGACGGTGGGCAACCAGTTTCAGATCGTAACGGTGAGCATCAATCCTGAAGAAACGCCCGAGTTGGCCTTAAAAAAGAAGGCCGCTTACCTGAAGGAATACGGCAGGCCGGAAGGGGAGAAGGGATGGCATTTCTTGACGGGGCAGGAGAGTGAGATCAAGAAATTGGCCTCCGAAGTGGGATTTAAATATAAGTACGACGCGGACCAAAAACAATACGCCCACGGGGCGGTGGTTTTTGTCTTAACCCCGGACGCTAAGATTTCCCGCTATTTATACGGCATCGCTTTTCAACCGCGGGACGTGAAATTAGGTTTACTTGAAGCCACATCCGGGAAAATCGGCAATATCGCCGAGAAGTTTTTGATGTTTTGTTATCACTACGATCCGAAGGGCAAGAAATACGCCCTCTATGCGGTGAACTTGATGAAAGGGGCGGCGGCAGTGACGATCGTAGGTTTGGCCTTCCTGGTGCTTGCGGGAAGTGGTCGAAAGAGAAAAAAGCAGTCGGAGTAAACTCATTGAATTTGCGGAGTCTATTAGATTCAAGTCCAGGGTTTCCCTGGGCGCGAAGTAAGATAACAAGAGGATTCTCATGCTAGCTTTGTTGCTTGATTTGATGGGGTTGCCCCAGGCGTCGACGGTCGCCAAGGGTGTCGATCAGTTGTTCGACTTTCTCACGGTGTTCAGTGTCTTGAGCTTTGTGGGAGTCATCGGAGCCCTGGTTTATTTCATCGTCCGCTACAACCGAAAGAGAAGTCATCCTGACAAGACTCCCTATATTGAGGGTCATCCTCTTTTAGAGGCGGTCGTCATGGTGGGGCTTTTCGTCGTCGTCATGGTGGTTTTTTATTGGGGCTGGATTGATTACAAGAAGATGCGCCAGGTTCCCGGCAATGCAATGGAAGTGAACGTCACCGGTCGGCAGTGGATGTGGGAGTTCGAATACCAAAACGGCCGCAAGATGTTGAACGAAGTCGTCGTTCCGAAGGGAAAAGCGGTGAAGTTTATCTTAAATTCTCCGGACGTGCTTCACAGCTTTTTCGTTCCCGATTTTCGGATGAAGCAAGACTTGGTTCCCGGCATGTATACCTATCTTTCGTTTAACGCCACGCAGACGGGGGAACACCAGGTGTTTTGCGCCGAATATTGCGGTACTTCCCACTCCGGGATGCTCGCCAAGTTGAAAGTGGTGGAGCCCGAGGAATACGAAAAGTGGCAGAAGACTTGGGAGTGGGAGAAGCAATTGGGGGTTGAATCCGGAGCGGCCTCCGAAAAAGCCCCGGCGGCCGGGGAAAAGCCCGCGGCCAATGCCGAACAGAAAGCGGCGGCTCCGGCGTCGGGAGAAAGCTCCATCGAAAAAGGGAAAAAGCTTTATTCCGAGAAGGGGTGCAACGCCTGCCACACGGTTACGGGCGCGGCGCTCGTGGGCCCCAGTTTCAAAGGAGTGTTTGGGCACGAAGTAGAGCTAGAAGGTGGGAAGAAAGTCACGGCGGACGAAAATTACCTTCGTCAATCGATTCTCGATCCCCAATCGCAATTGGTGAAGGGCTTCCAACCGGTGATGCCAACGTTCAAAGGGACCTTGTCGGAAGATGAAATTAATAGTCTGGTGGCCTATATTAAGAGTTTAGGAAGCTGAGGAAAGAGGAATGGGAATGTTTCATTTCCCGCTTCTCTTTCTCTGTGTAAGGAGTTTTCAAAATGTCTCAGGCGGCAGTAAAAAAAGTAGATCAAGGACACGGACACGCCGAAGGTAACTATCTTCAAGGGGGAGGCCTTTGGTCGTGGCTTACCACCGTCGACCATAAGCGAATCGGCGTCATGTATTTGGCGACGACGATGTTCTTCCTCATCATGGGCGGCATCTTGGCCATGCTCATTCGCGTCGAATTGTTTACCCCCGGCCAAACGATCATGGGGCCCGATACCTACAATCGCGTGTTTACTTTGCACGGGGCTATCATGATCTTCATGTTCTTGATCCCCGTCATTCCCGCCGGGTTGGGCAATTTTTTCGTTCCCATCATGATCGGCGCCAAAGACGTGGCTTTTCCGCGTTTGAACTTGGCGAGCTATTATATTTTCATCGGTGGAGCCGTTTTGGCCTTGGTTTCCCTTTTCCATGGGGGAGTGGATACGGGATGGACTTTTTATACCCCTTACAGCATCCGTACGGCCAGCAGCGTGGTGGTGGTCACCCTTGCGGTGTTCGTCATGGGCTTCTCCTCCATTTTAACGGGGCTTAACTTCATCGTTACGGTCAACAAGCTGCGGTGCCCCGGGCTTACCTTTCACCGTTTGCCCCTCTTCATTTGGGCCATTTATGCGACTTCCATCATCCAGGTTTTAGCGACTCCGGTCATCGGCATCACGATGGTGCTGCTCGCGATGGAGCGGATCCTCCACATCGGGATTTTCGATCCCAAACTGGGGGGCGATCCCATCCTCTTCCAGCACTTCTTCTGGTTTTACTCTCATCCCGCCGTTTACATCATGATCGTCCCGGGCATGGGTGTGATCAGCGAAGTGATCACCGTCTTTTCGCGCAAGAAGATTTTCGGCTACAAGGCGATCGCCTATTCGAGTTTAGGCATCGCATTTGTCGGGTTTCTTTCTTGGGGCCACCACATGTTCGTGAGCGGCCAATCGGCGATGGCGAATTTGCTCTTCTCCGTTCTCACAATGCTCATCGGCGTTCCCACCGCGATCAAAATCTTCAATTGGACGGCCACTCTCTATCGGGGCTCCATTTCCCTGGCCACGCCCATGCTCTATGCGTTGGCTTTCATTTTTCTATTCACCATCGGAGGACTTACCGGTCTTTTCCTGGCTTCCCTCTCCACCGACGTGCACTTAACGGATACTTATTTCGTCGTGGCCCACTTCCATTATGTGATGGTCGGCGGCAACATGATGGCCTTCTTTGCAGGCCTTCACTATTGGTGGCCGAAGATGTTTGGAAAGATGTATTCCGAAAAGGCGGGGAGAATCGCTTGCGTGCTCATTTTCTTGGGATTCAATATCACCTTCTTTACCCAGTTCTTGTTGGGTCGGCTGGGGATGCCCCGTCGTTATTATGATTATCTGCCCCAGTACCAAACGATGAACCAGATTTCTTCGATCGGGTCTTGGATGATCGGTTTCGGAGTTGTGATGATTTGTATTTATCTGATTCAGTCGCTTAAGAGCGGGGAAAAGGCGCCGGCGAATCCTTGGGATGCGAAGTCGCTCGAATGGACGATTCCTTCGCCGCCCACCGAGCATAATTTCGACGAAATTCCCACGGTCACCCATGAACCGTATGAATACGGAGTGGTGGAAGTTTGATGCTTTTTAATAGCGAACAAAGTTCGCGAGAGGGGGAGGCTCCATTGGCTTTGCTAATGGAGGGGGCGACGCGAGCCCCTTAAATTGGAGAAACCATGTCAGAACATGTTCTAAAAGGGGGCCACGTTGTTCCCCATCATTTTGAAACCGCGGATCAAGCCTTCGAGTCTTCGAAAACGGGGCTTTGGCTGTTCCTGGTAACGGAGATCCTGCTCTTCGGGGGATTGTTCGTCGCTTACATCATCTTTCGAGGGCTCTATCCCGCGACTTTTCATGAATGCTCCAGTCATTTGAACCGGGTGATGGGCGGTATCAATACGGTTGTCCTAATCTGCAGCAGTTTCTCCATGGCCATGGCCGTGCAAAAGGTTCAGCAGAATAAGAAGGGCGTGGCGGTGGGTCTGCTTCTCTTCACTTTGCTTTGCGCAGTCACCTTCATGGTGATCAAGTATTTCGAGTACACCCATAAGATTCATGAGGGGATGTTGCCCGGCGCCCATTTCAGCTACGAGACCATCAAGGCGCCCAAGGCGGATTTGTTTTTCTCCCTTTACTTCATGATGACGGGTTTACACGGCGTTCACGTACTCGTGGGCATGGGGCTTATCGCTTGGGTGATGGTGCGCACCAGCAAAGGCGCTTTCAGCAACGAGTATTACACGCCGGTGGAGCTCACCGGGTTATATTGGCATTTAGTGGACTTGATCTGGATTTACCTTTTTCCGCTTTTGTATTTGATCAGCTAGCGATGGATATGCGTCATCCCCGCGAAAGTGGGGATCCCCCTGAATCAGCAGGGTCTCCGCTTTGACGGGGATGATAAATTAAGACCGAGGCAAAACATGGGTTCAAAAAACGGACAAACGACGAATCACACCAAAGTATACGTGGCGGTGTGGCTGACGCTTTTAGTGCTCACCTTCGTCACGGTGGAAGTTTCTTATCATGACTACGGGTTGCTCAACATCTTCGTGGCCATGTTGATCGCCACGATCAAGGGCACTTTGGTGTGCCTCTTCTTCATGCACCTGCGCTATGACAACCGCATCAACCAAGTGATCTTCATTTCCGCATTTGTCTTCCTGGCCATTTTTGTAGGCTTGAGCGCCAGCGACATCTTCAATCGGCAGGCGACCGCCTTGGCCAAAATCCATGAGATCCAGGCGCCTGCGGGCAACCAATCGGCGAAGATGAACGAGCTTCGCGTTTCTACCCCCCAATTGGTGGCGAAAGGAAAGGAACTGTTCCAACAAAATTGCGTTACTTGTCACGGTGCGAACGGACAGGGCGACGGTCCCGCCGCATCCGCCTTGACGCCGAAGCCCCGTAACTTCACCTCCGCGGACGGTTGGAAGAATGGACGCGCTCCCGCACAAATCTTCAAGACCATCACGGAAGGTATCCAAGGCAGCGCCATGGCTTCCTTCTCCACCTTTTCCATCGACGATCGCTGGGCCCTGGTACATTACGTGAGATCGCTGACCCCCAATCCTCCCCCGGATACGCCTCAAACTTTGGCGGCGATCGGCATCCAAGAAGGGGGCGCGACCCAAGCGAAGCCTGCGGAAGAGACCATCGAACTTCCCATTTCTTTCACCATCGATCGGATGGTGGAAGAAGCGAAGAAGTAATCGCTCTTTTTCTTTAGCCGTCCCTTTTTCATGTCCAACTCTGCCTATGTACGCTTAAGTCTCATTGCCGCCGTCTTGGCTTTTTGCCTGATTGTGCTTGGAGCTTACGTGCGACTCTCCAACGCGGGGTTGGGATGCCCCGACTGGCCGGGTTGTTACGGCCATTATGCCGTCCCGGCGGCGGAGAAGGCCTTCCAAAGCCATCCGGACTCCCCTTTGGTTCCCCATAAGGCGTGGAAGGAAATGATCCATCGTTATGTGGCGGGAACCTTGGGCCTGCTCATATTGAGCCTGGCCGTTTTTTCCGTTCTGCGCCGAAGAGATCCCCGGCAATCCGTTTTTCTTCCTTGGCTTTTGGTTTTAATCGTCATTTTCCAAGCGTTATTAGGGCGTTGGACTGTCACCCTTAAACTTCATCCTTTGGTGGTGATGGGACATTTATTGGGCGGGCTGGCCACTTTCGGCCTCCTCGTGGCGATGACTTTACGTCAAGGGGGATTCGGCAGTTCCCAGGAGTTCGAGCCGGCGGCCGGGAAGTTAAAGCCCTATCTCGTGGTGGGATGGGGCCTCTTGCTCCTTCAGATCGCTTTAGGGGGATGGACCAGCGCCAACTACGCTTCGCTCGCTTGCCCCGATTTTCCCCGCTGCCAAGGACATTGGCTTCCTCCCTTCGACTTTGGGGAGGCCTTCACCCTGTGGAGGCAGAGCGGGGCCAATTATGAGGGCGGGGTATTGGATAACGCGGCCCGGATCACCATCCATATGATGCATCGGTTAGGGGCGGTCGTGGTGTTTCTCTACTTGGGCCGACTCGTGTCGAAAATCACCCGCTCCGGCGGGACGAAGGCCTTCCGTCGATTGGGGATGATGATGGGCCTTTTGCTGGTTTTTCAAATTGCGTTGGGCATTTCGAACGTGGTTTTCCGCCTCCCCTTGCCGGTGGCGGTGGCCCATAACGCGGGGGCGGCGCTGCTTTTCTTTACCCTCACCGCGCTATGGTGTGGCGTGCTTCCGGCGCGGAAAACCTAACCCCTTGCGCGTTCTTCCGCCGATTGGTATGGAATTGCCGTCAAAAGGATAACCGTTTCATGTTGGATTACCTTAATTTAACCAAGCCCCGCATCAGCATGCTCTTCGCCCTCACGGGATTTACCGTGCTGTTGATGGAGCGCTCCGTCATTCAAGACCCCTGGAGAATTACTTTGCTCGTGTTGGCGATCTTCATGACGGGCGGGTCGGCCAACGCTTTCAACCAATATTTCGAGCGCGACCGCGACAAGCTCATGGCCCGCACGGCCAAGAAAAGGCCGCTCCCCCAAGGGAAAATCAGCCCCGAATCGGCCCTCGTGTTCAGCATCGTGATGGGGATCGCGGGCACTTTCCTTCTTTGGTACTTGGGTAATCCCTTGGCCTTTCTCTTCGGATTGGGAACCATCGTTTTCTACAGCTTCTATTACACGCTTTATCTAAAGCCGAAGACGCCCTACAACATCGTGATCGGCGGAGTGCCGGGCGCCATGGGGCCGCTCATCGCTTCCGCGGCCGTCAGCGGGGGAGTGGGATGGGCGCCGTTTCTCATGTTCCTTATCATCTTCTTTTGGACTCCGCCCCATTTCTGGGCCTTGGCGCTCGCTTGCAAAGACGATTATTCGAAAGTGGGTTTGCCCATGTTGCCGGTGGTGGCGGGAGAAGAGGTGACGCGGAGACAGATCCTTTGGTACTCTTTCACGCTCCTGCCGCTTTCCTTGTCTCTCTATTTCATCAAGGCCTTTGGGATGTTTTATTTGGTGAGTTCCACCGTGTTGGGAGTTTTCTTCATCCTCGGGGCCATTCAGGTTTATCGCAAAAAGAACGACCGCACCAATTGGCAGTTCTTCGCTTATTCCATCGTCTATCTGTTGCTTCTTTTCGGGGCGATGATGGTGGATACCTTGGTTAGGAAGGCTTAAATTCTATTTCCCAAATGGATTAAGAAGGAGAGGGCTCGGGGGAGCTTGGAGTAAGAGGGGTTTGGGAAGAAGTGCCTTTCAAAGAATTTTCATTCCACACCGATTTTTTCACGAGAGAAATCACGCAAACTAGAAAGAACAAAGCGGATGCCCCCCAAAAAGGCGTCTGCCTTCCCCAATGGTCGTAGAGAAGGCCCGCGATGAGGGGGCCGATGATGCGCGCTAAGCTTCCCGCCGATTGGTAGGTGCCCATCGTTGCGCCTTGAATTTCCCGGGGCGCGTTACGCGACGTGAGGCTCGAGAGCGAAGGGTTGGTAATGGCATAACCGAAGGCCAAGATAAGCAAGGGAAGGATGAACAGCACTTGCGTGGCGCTGAAGCTGGCCGCCAACAGGGAAATCGCCATGAGACCCGTTCCAAAAAACACCAAGCGAATTTCCCCCGCCGCCTTCACGAGGCGTCCGATGGCTCCCCCTTGGATAAGGATCATCACGATTCCCATATAGCCCAAGATATAGCCGGCATGGTCCGCATCGAGGTTGAAGCGCGAGAGTAAGTAGAGGGCGAAGGTGGTTTCCAGCTGGGCGAAGCCCGTGGTGACGAGGAAAAACATGAGGATGGCGAGCCCCGTCTTGGGGTTTTCCAAGATCTGTTTGCGCAGTTCGGAGGTGGGGCGGTTGCGGTGGCTCTTGCGCAGTTCCACGCTCAAATCCGGTTCCTTTAATCTTAAAGAAGCGAAGACGAAATTGAGAAAAGCGAGGCCGCCCACGACGTAAGCGGGAAGGCCGTAACCGTGGCCGAGCTTCGAGAGATATCCTCCGATCGGAGGGCCCAGCGTAAAACCCAACCCGAAGGCCGCGCCGATCATCCCCATGCCTTTGGCCCGTTTCTCGGGCGGCGTCACGTCGGCGATATAGGCCGAGGCGACGGAAAGATTGGCGGCGAAAAAGCCGGCGATGATGCGTCCTAAAAAAAGCCAGAAGAGGGAATTGGCGAAGCCGAGCACCACCATCGAAGCGCCGATTCCCAAGATGCTGATTTGCAGCACGGGGCGTCTGCCGATGCGGTCCGAGAGGTTTCCCCAGAAGGGGGAGAAAAGGAATTGCATGCCCGAATAAGAAGCCATCAACCAAGAGAGGGTGACGGCCGAGGCGCCAAAAGATTTGACGTAATAGGGAAGAATCGGGATGATCATCCCGAAGCCTAAAAGGTCGATGAAAACGACCAAAAAGATGATAAAAAGGGGGCTTTTCTTCATGGAGGAAGGTATATTTCAGCCCTCCGGAGAAATAAAGAGGTTTTCAGGAAAAAGGCTTTTGAGTTTCTCACTTCTTGGGCAAGGTTCGGAAAACCATGTCCCAGAGGGGAGAGGTGACGCCGTAAGCTCGGTGGGGCTCTTTAAAGTGATGTCGAAGGTGGTATTGCTTTAAATATTTTCCGATTCGGGAATTGATTTGAAAACGATGGGCACCGTAATGGCACCATTCGTAAAAGAGATAACCGATCAGAACGCCCGTTTCAAGAAGAGCCGCCGCGGAAAAGCTGAAGGTGAACAAGGCGAAAACGAAGTATACTAGGGTTCCGAAGGTTAAGCTCGAGATGGGCGGGGCGATGATGAGATCGGCCGTGTCGACGGTTTTATGATGGGCGAGGTGAAGGCCGGAGGCCATGCTTCTCCAGGGTTCTTTGATTTGGGTGAGGTGGAAAACGTGGCGGTGGAGGAAGTATTCGATCAGGGTCCAGGCGAAGACGCCGAGGGCGATCCATAAAACGACGGATCCGATGGATCGAGGATGGGCGGAGAGTGAAAGCCAAGTGAGAAGGAGCGCTAGGGGGATGAAGAGGGCCATCGGTTTCCACGGATGGCTAAAACGCCTTAAGAAAATTTCAGGGATGAAATGGGGAGCGCTTGCTGACGAATGGCCTGGGTTCATACCTTTAACCTCCTAAGTAACCAATCGGTTACATTTATAAAAGGTTGCGTATTTGTTTGTCAATAGGTAAGTAACTTCATGGTTACTTAAGGTGGGAAGTCCATGAAAACTAAAAAAGAATCTATAAAACGCGATCCTGAAAAAACCCAGGCGGCCATTTTGCAACAGGCCACCCGAATTTTTGCCCGTTCCGGTTTCCACGGCACGGGCTTAAATGAGATCTGCCAGAAGGCCAAGGTAAACAAACGGATGATCTATCATTACTTCGGCAACAAGCTCGGGCTTTATCGGGCCGTACATGCCCGGGGGTGGAGAGAGCTTCAAGAATGGTTCGCCAAAGAGCTGATGCAGCCGGAGGTGAGCCCTCCGGGCGCAAAGGACGAAGCTTTATTGCTGAGAGCGGTGCGGATTTTTCACGATTTCATGGCGAGCCATCAGTTGTTTTTGAGGCTTTTGTTGTGGGACGGCCTCGAAGAGGGCGCCATCTCCCGAAGCCTTTGGCAAGAGGTGAGGGGGCCGATTTACCATCAAATGGAGGTGCTCCTCGAGGAGGCCCAAAACAAAGGGGTTTTGTCGAAGGGGCTTCAGGCGAGCCACCTCATCATCAGCTTTATGGGGGCCATTTCCTTTTACTACTCCCACGCCCACACGATGGGAGACATCTTCCGGAAAAATCCCTTAAGCCCCGAGGCAGTGGAAGAAAGAAAAGAACAGGTGCTCGCCCTCTTTCAAAAGTTGATGGATTAAACAAACAACGGAGAATTTCACATGTCGGAAAACCATTCGAAGGATTCCATCGGTAAGGCATTAGGCAGGATTGCGAGCGGCGTCGGAATTTTAACCGCCCTTCACCAAAAAGAAGCGGGTGCCATGCTTTCCTCCTGGTTTCAGCAAACGAGCTTCGATCCTCCCATGATCAGCGTCGCCGTCAAGAAAGGCCGTTCGGTGGGGGAGATGATCCAAGCCTCGGGAAAGTTCGTCTTAAACCTTTTGCATACCGGGCAGAAAAACATGCTCGTTCATTTCGGCAAGGGATTTGATTCCGGTCAGGATCCCTTCCAAGGAATCGCGATCGAAAAGCACAAAACCGGGCTTCCCATTTTGAAGGAGGCCCTCTGTTTTCTCGAGTGCGAATTGCGCCACGTCCACCCGGCGGGCGACCACGTGCTTTACGTCGGAGAGGTGATTCACGCCGGCAGCGAAGAAGAGGGGCCGCCGATGGTCCATTTGCGCCGGAACGGGTTTAATTATTGACCTACTTAAGGCCTTAATTTTGCCTTGTCTCCTCCATTTCCCTGTGCGATGGATTTCAACGCCCCGATGCTTTCTGGAGGGGAATTTCTTGAGAAAATGGAGCTCGAAAAGCGATGACTCTCCTAAAAAAAATACGCTTCATCGGAATGGCCTTGCTTTCTTTGGCCTTGGTCCAGTGTTTCGGAGGCGTCAAGAACACGGGCAAGGTGGTCGGTTATCGCCCGGGGGTGGTGCTCACCAAGAAAAGCTTTTACAACGTGGGGATTTTGCCCGAAGGTTGGAATCGGGCGAATATCGGCCACTACAACACCATCAGTTTCTACAACGAATCCTATAAAAGTACGATCGAGACGGATGCTTATTGCGACAAATCCTTCGACGACGCCTCTTTGAAGGTGCTTACCACTCACCTCTATTTCGCCATCACCGACAAGAAAGAGCGCTCCTCGAAGCCTATCTCCCTGGATGGCCGGGCCGCCCTGCATTCGGTGGCCGACGGAAAGGTCGATGGGGTTCCCATCGTACTCGATACGGTGGTCATTAAGAAGGACGACTGCCTTTTCGATTTCGCCATGGTGTCCGCCCCCTCTCTTTATGCGAAAGCGGCGGAGGATTTTAAGACCTTCTTCGAGGGCTTTAAATTTTCAGGGGATCTGAACAACGAATAAGGGTTCAAGCCCGGCGCTTGCCCTTGCAAATGAAAGCGATACGAAATGCCCGGTTTTGCCGACGCGAAGAAGATGAGCCAACTCAATTCCCTCTCGGCCTTTTTCTATTTCTTGGGCGGCAAGGTCATGGATCTGGGGGAATATATCGGCGGTCTTTCGATTCTTGCCGTAAAAACCCTCTTCTCCATCTTTCGTAACTTCTTCAATTACCGCGACACGGTTTCTCAGTTCGACTTGGTCGGAATCAAATCGTCTTCCCTCACCAATCTCATCGGGGTTTTCACCGGCATGGTGTTGGCGGTACAGTTTATCGTCGGCTTGAAGCGGTTCGGCTTGCAGCTCTACACCGGCCAGATCATCGGCATCGCCATTACCCGCGAACTGGGCCCGGTGCTTACCGCTCTCATGGTGGCCGCCCGCGTGGGCTCCGGTATCGCCGCCGAGCTGGGCTCCATGTCGGTCAACGAACAGATCCTGGCGATCGAGGCGATGGGTGGGGATCCCATCAAGAAGCTGGTGGTGCCCCGCGTCCTCGCCACCACGATCTGCACCCCCATTCTCACGATTTTGGCGGATTTCATCGGGATCTTGGGCGGGATGCTCATCACGATGAGCGAGACGGGCGTGGGGATGCGCTATTATCTCGACCAGATCTCGAATACCGTGGAGGTGTCCGATTTGATGGGAGGTTTGGGAAAGACTTTCTTCTTCGGATTTTTCATCGGCATCATCGCCTGTTACCAGGGATTGAACACCCGAGGGGGAACGGCAGGGGTCGGGCGCGCCACGACGATGTCGGTGGTCTACGCGTCGATCGGCATTTTCGTCTCGGACTTTTTTCTGACCAAACTTTTTATCTTTCTATTCAGCGCATGAACCCGTTCATCCGTTTCGAAAACATTTATAAGGCCTTCGACAGCAACCAGGTCTTCAAGGGGCTCACCCTCGATATTTACAAGGGGGAGACGATCACCATCATCGGGGGGTCCGGCACGGGCAAGAGCGTGTTGCTGAAGCTCTTGTTGGGTCTTTTACCCGTCGACAGCGGCAAGATCTACTTCGACGGTGAGGATGTGACGACGATGGATCCGGACCACCTGCTCAAGATGCGCAAGAGGATCGGGATGCTCTTTCAAGGGGCCGCTTTGTTCGATTCGCTCAATGTGGCCGAGAACGTTGCGTACCCTCTGGTCGAGAACGGTTATCGCGGGGAGAAGCCTTTGGATGAAATCATCCACGAAAAGCTGGGGATGGTGGGGCTTCCCGACAAGCAGGAGATCATGCCTGCGGATCTTTCAGGCGGGATGAAGAAAAGAGTCGGCTTGGCGCGGGCCATCGCGACCGATCCGGAGGTGATCTTGTACGACGAGCCGACCACCGGCCTCGATCCCACCAACACGAACCGGATCGACGAGCTGATCATCGACCTCCAGAAAAAGCTCAAGGTGACTTCGATCGTCGTAACCCACGACATGAAAAGCGCCTTCACGATCAGCGACCGGATGGCGCTCGTCTACAACAAGAAGATCGAGTTCGTGGGAACCGTCGACGAAGTGAAGAATTCGAAGAACGAACTGGTGCAGAATTTCATCCACGGACAAATAGGAGAGTAAGACGCATGGATAAGAAAATATTGCAGCAAATTAAAGTGGGCATCTTCGTTTCCATCGGCATCCTCTTGAGCATGTTCGCCATCTTCTTCGTGGGGGAAAGAAACCTTTTTGAGCAATATTACGATCTCTACACCCACTTCGACGAGATCAGCGGTTTGCGCGGCGGCGCTCCCGTTTTTCTGGCCGGGGTTCCGGTGGGGAAAGTGAAGCAAATTACGTTTCCCAAATCGCTGGAGGAAAAGGGGGTGTTCGTTTCCTTGGAGATTTCCACGAACTATGCGGACCGCATCCGACAGGACAGCGAGGCCACCATCGTGACGCAGGGGCTTCTCGGCGACAAAGGCATCTCGATCAGCGTGGGGACGCAGGTCTCCGAAAAGCTTAAAGACGGGGATCTGCTCAAATCGAAAAAGGGGACCTCCATCGAGAGTTTCGCCGAGAAGGCCAACGAGGTGATCGACGACGCCAGCAAACTGTTGAAGAACGTGAACGGGCTGGTCGGCGACATCAAACAGAAAGACGGCATGGTGCATGCGTTGATCTACGACGGGAGGGGCAAGGAAATCCTGGGTAACTTGGCGGAAGTCACGCGCTCGGCGGGCTCCTTCGTGCGCGACTTGAAATCGAGCGGCGTCGTCCAAAACTTCACGGCCGCTTCCAAAAACATGAAGGCTACCAGCGAAAACTTCAAGCTTGTCTCCGAGAAAATCGAGAAGGGCGAAGGCAGTATCGGCGGCCTCATTACCGATCCCACCGTTTACTACGATTTGAAAACCCTCATGGGCAAAGCCAACCGCAGCAAGCTCATTCAAGCCGTCATCCGTTATACCTTGTCAAAAAATGAAAAAGACACCTTGAAGTGAGATGACTCCATGCTATAATTCTGAAGAGAAGCGTATGGGACGCTTCTTTCTAAGATGGGTGTCAGCCGTCTTACGTTCTCGATCGATTCAGATCTTTTCTAATCCAAGATAGATTGGGGTTATCGTCTCAAAAAGGGAGGTGTTATGGCGACTCCAGGCTCGTTAATGGACGTTTTGAGGAGCCTTCAGGACGTGAAGGGCTACCAAGACCTTACGTGGGAGGGGTCCTTCGCCGACTACCTTGAGATCGTGCGGAAAAACCCGAAAGTGGCGAGAAGCGCCTTCCAGCGGGTTTACGACATGATCATCTCTCACGGGTGGGAAGAGTATAAAGAGTATAAAAAGAGAATCATCCGTTACAATTTTTTCAAGGATCCTCTGGAAAACGGGAAGGACGGGATTTTCGGCCTCGATCTGCACCTGATGAAGCTGGTGCACTTATTCAAGAGCGCGGCCAGGCGTTACGGCACTGAGAAGAGAATTTTTTTGCTGCATGGCCCCGTCGGTTCTTCCAAATCGACCATCGCCCGACTCCTTAAAAAAGGCCTCGAAGCCTATTCCCGCACTCCGGAAGGAGCCCTCTACACCTTCCGTTGGGTCCGCAGCGGCAACGCCGAGGCGCAGGCCATCTTCGGCAATTCGGACGAGATCCCCTGTCCCATGCACGAGGAGCCGATCCACCTCGTTCCCGAAAACTTGAGAGACCGCCTGCTCAGCGAAATCAACCAGGGCCTTTCCGAAGGCGAGAAGATCCATATCGAGGGCGATCTTTGCCCTTCCTGCCGCCACATGTTCCGAGATTTGCTCCACCTGCATAAAGGCGATTGGGGGAAAGTCATCGAGAACCACATTCGCGTGAGACGGATGGTTTTGAGCGAAAAAGACCGCGTGGGCATCGGCACCTTCCAGCCCAAGGACGAGAAGAACCAAGACTCCACCGAGCTCACCGGCGACATCAACTACCGTAAGATCGCCGAGTACGGTTCCGAGTCGGACCCTAGGGCCTTCAACTTCGACGGAGAGTTCAACATCGCCAACCGGGGTATCATCGAGTTCATCGAGGTGTTGAAGCTAGACGTGGCCTTCCTCTACGATCTGCTCGGCGCTTCCCAAGAACATAAGGTGAAGCCGAAAAAATTCGCCCAGACCGACATCGATGAAGTCATCTTGGGCCACACCAACGAGCCCGAGTTCCGCAAACTGCAGAGCAACGAATACATGGAAGCCCTCCGCGACCGTACCGTGAAGGTGGACGTGCCTTACGTGACGCGTTTGTCGGAGGAAATGAAGATCTACGAGAAGGATTTCAACCCGCAAAAGATCAAGGGCAAGCACATCGCCCCCCACACCTTGGAGATGGCGGCCATGTGGGCCATCTTGACCCGGTTGGAAGAGCCGAAAAAAGCCAATTTGGCCCTCATTCAAAAACTCAAGCTCTACGACGGCAAGACCCTTTCCGGATACACGGAAGACAACGTGAAAGAGCTGCGGAAAGAGGCGATGCGGGAAGGATTGGAGGGAATTTCCCCGCGTTACATCCAAGACAAGATTTCCAACTCTTTGGTTCGCGACAATGAAGGCTGCGTGAATCCCTTCATGGTGCTCAACGAACTGGAGAGCGGGCTTCGCCATCATACGATGATCCGCACGGAAGACATCCGAAAGCGCTACATCGAGTTGCTCTCCGTCGTGAAAGACGAGTACGAAGACGTCGTGAAAAACGAGGTGCAGCGGGCCATTTCCGCCGATGAAGAGGCGATCAGCCGCCTCTGCGCCAACTATATCGACAACGTGAAGGCCTACACCCAGAAGGAGAAGCTGCGGAATAAATACACGGGCCAGGATGAAGAACCCGATGAACGCCTGATGCGCTCGATCGAAGAGAAAATCGACATCCCCGAGTCGCGCAAGGACGATTTCCGCCGCGAGATCATGAATTACATCGGCGCCCTGGCGGTGGACGGCAAGAAGTTCGACTACAAGACCAACGAACGCCTCCACAAGGCCTTGGAGCTGAAACTCTTCGAAGACCAGAAAGACAGCATCAAGCTCACCTCTCTGGTGACGAGCGTGGTGGATAAGGATACGCAGGAAAAGATCGACGTGGTGAAGAGCCGGTTGGTGAAGAACTACGGCTATTGCGACATCTGTGCGACCGATGTGCTCAATTTCGTCGCCAGCATCTTCGCCCGTGGGGACATTAAGGAAAGAAGGGCATAAGAGGAAGGATGGTTCGCTAGAGTTTCGTTTCTTATCACTGATTTCGTTGGGGGGTGTCGGGGAGGAGATCGAAATCTCCCCCTGACTTTAGCGAACCCTCCGGCTTTGCCGGGGGTGAGCGAATGGTCATGAAGATTGAACAGGACTATAACCGCTTCAAGCAGATCGTCCGTGGCAAGATCCGCAAGGAATTGCGCAAGTTCATCTCCCAGGGCGAATTGATCGGGAAACAAGGCAAAGATTTAATCTCCATCCCCCTTCCTCAAATCGACATCCCCCATATCATTTACGGTCGTCAGCAAACCGGCGGTGTAGGGCAAGGCGACGGCAAGGAGGGCGACGTGGTGGGGGTGGGGGAGGACGAGGGCGACGGACACGGTCACGCCGGCGAGGCGCCGGGGCAGCACCTCCTTGAAGTCGAGTTGAGTCTCGAAGAACTCGCCCAAATCATGGGAGAGGAGCTGGAACTTCCCAAGATTCAGCCGAAGGGCGATTCGCGACTGGTTTCCTACAAAAGCAAATACACCTCCATCCGCAGCACCGGGCCCGAATCCCTCAAGCACTTCAAACGAACCTACAAGCAAGCCTTGAAAAGGCATTTGCTCAGCGGCGCTTATAACCCGAAAAATCCCGTGATCGTTCCCATCCGCGAAGACCGGCGTTACCGGTCTTGGAAGGAAGAAAAGAAGCCCCAGCGCAACGCCGTGATTTTCTACATGATGGACGTTTCCGGCTCGATGGGCTCCGAGCAGAAGGAGATCGTGCGCATCGAATCTTTCTGGATCGACACCTGGCTGCGCTCCCAATACGAAGGGTTGGAGACCCGCTACATCATCCACGACGCCGTCGCTCGGGAGGTGGACCGGGAAACTTTCTACCGAACCCGCGAATCGGGCGGCACCATCATCAGCTCGGCCTATAAACTTTGCTTGAAGCTCATCGAAGACGAGTACGACCCTTACGAATGGAACATCTACCCCTTCCATTTCTCCGACGGCGACAACTGGTCGGGCAACGACACCCTCGAGTGCTTGAACTTATTGGAAAAGGAGCTTTTTCCCCGTTCCAACGTGTTTTGCTACGGCCAAGTGGAGTCGGAATACGGCAGCGGGCAATTCCTCCGCGACCTTCGCGAGCGTTTCGGCGAGGAACACGAACACCTCATCACCTCGAAGATCGAGGGTAAAGATAAGATTTTCGACTCGATCAAAGACTTCCTCGGAAAGGGAAAATAAAAACCCGTTATGTCATCCACCCGACTACAACCGGAACTCGTCGAATGGCGCGAAAAGATCGAAGGATGGGCGCGCGAGGCGGGACTCGATTTTTACCCCGTCATCTTCGAGGTCCTCGATTGGAACCAACTTAACATGGTGGCCGCCTACGGCGGTTTCCCCAATCGCTATCCTCATTGGCGATTCGGCATGGAGTACGAGCAGCTCTCCAAATCCTATTCTTACGGCCTGTCGAAAATTTACGAGATGGTGATCAATAACGACCCTTGTTACGCCTATCTCCTTCACAGCAACAACATGGTCGATCAGAAGCTCGTCATGGCCCACGTCTACGGGCATTGCGACTTCTTCAAGAACAACGTCTATTTCGCCCACACCAGCCGAAAAATGATGGACGAGATGGCCAATCACAAGACCAAGATCAAGCGCTACATCGATAAGTACGGCCTCGACACGGTGGAGCGCTTTTTAGACGTCTGCCTTTCGGTGGAAAATCTCATCGATCACCACGGCACCTTCATCAAGCGCAGGCGGGGGCACGAGGAACCCTTGCTCGAGGAAGGGCATGACGACCCTTCGGTGGTAACCAAGCTGAAAAGCAAGGATTACATGGACAAGTTCATCAACCCGAAGGATTTTCTCGACGCCCAGCGCCAGAAGATCAAGGAGCACCAAGAACAAGAGCGCAAGTTTCCCGAGAGCCCCGAGCGCGACATTCTTCTTTTTATTCTCGAGTATTCGTCGCTCGAACCTTGGAAGCGCGACATCCTCTCGATGATCCGAGAAGAGATGTACTATTTCCTCCCGCAGATGCAGACGAAGATCATGAACGAGGGCTGGGCCTCCTATTGGCATTCCACGCTCATGACCACCAAGATCCTTTCCCCCGCGGAGGTGATCGACTACGCGGACCATCATTCGGGCACCCTCGCTTCCTACTCGGGCCGGCTCAATCCCTATAAGCTGGGCATCGAGCTTTACCGCGACATCGAAGACCGTTGGAACAAGGGGAAGTTCGGTAAAGAATATGAAGAATGCGAAGACATGGTGGAGAAGAAGCGCTGGAACAAGAATTTGGGCTTGGGCCGGCAAAAGATTTTCGAGGTGAGAAAGCTCTACAACGACTTAACCTTCATCGACAGCTTCTTAACCGTCGAATTCTGCAAGGAGCATAAGTTTTTCACTTACGACCACAATAAGAACAACAACACTTACGAGATCACCAGCCGCGATTTCAAGAAGATCAAGGAACGCCTCCTCTTCTCCCTCACCAACGCGGGCCAGCCCATCTTATCCGTGGTGGAAGGCAACTACAAGAATAGGGGAGAACTCTACATCCTTCACCAGCACGAAGGAGTCGACCTAAAGCTCGACTGGCTCCAAGAAGTTCTCAAGAACCTAAGCGAACTCTGGACTCGTCCCGTCTACTTGGAAACCAAGCTCGAAGGGGTCGAAAAGGTCTATGGTTTCGACGGTAAGGAGGCGGTGGAGTTCCGTAAGGAAGCACAGGTTTAACCCCCGTCCTTTGTTATGCCTTTGCCGGCCGATCCGTTTTTCGATTCCCGCCGGTACTTCGATAGCTTTTAGTGTTTCAAAAAAAGAAGCCCGCCTCCCCTATGGAGAACGGGCTTCTTGAGGTGTGGCATTAAGAGGCTGTGTTAAGCTTGGTTTTAGGCTCCAAGAAGCCGTGTGTGCCTTTTTCCAGCGACGGTGTTGCTTTTGAAGTGTCGCTACCCATATAAAAAGCAAGGGGCGTGCCGAAGAAAATGGTTCCGAATTATCTTTTAAAAACAATAGGTTGAGAGTATTGCCTTAAAAAGAAGACAGAAAAATGAAGGTGAAAAGGTAAATTAAGTTACTTTTTTTCGATGGGGGGCCCGAGTTTGAAATCTCCCCTATTCATCGAGTAGAGAAGGAAGAAAAAAGAATTTTGTCGTGATTTATTTTTTGTTTAAAAACAACTCCGATTCGAAAAAAAACCGATAATATATAAAGATGGTGAAGAGAATTTTTAGAGCGATTTTACTTTTAGCCCTTTGCGCCTGCAGCGGAGGAGGAGTGGGGGGAGGCACGGTTTCCCCCTCGCCTCAAGGCAACGACACGGTTGTTCCCCTTTCCGCGAGCGGCGTCAATTCGGCCGCCCCCATGCATTACGGCGATTCCTCCTCTCCCGGGGCCGATCATACTGAGGACGAGGATTCTTACCTGTTGAAGCTGAATGACTCTTTCCAGAAGAACCTGGAGGATGGAAACGGCAATTCCCTCGTTTCTTTCAAAGGAACGGTGGAAAAGGAAAAGATGAAATACGCCGACGTGCACTTCCTCCGCATCGTCGATCTGAGGAGCCGAACCTTCATTAATACTCCCTTGGTTGCACTGGCCGAGCAGCCCGGGGCATTTTCCTTCGAGGTGAATTTCCCGATCGAGGCGGTGACGGCGGAAGACCTGTACGAGAAGCCAAACAAGGTTCTTCTATTTTTCGTCAGTCCGCTTTCCGCCATATCGGAAGAGGTGGGGACGGCGAAGGCTTGTGAAAACGAACACTGCTTGAAGACTTCCGATAAATGGACGTTGGTGTTGCCGGAAAATCCCTCTCCAAAACAAGAGCTCGCTTCTCCTCCTCCCGGCGACGGAAAGAAGAAACCGGAGCCGATTCGGTTGCCCGGCAAGAAATAAATTCCTCAAGACAATTCGTCTAAAAATTTCACCAATAGAGAATTTTTCTTCGGAAGGCCGTACTTGGCCATCCGCATATAAACGCTTTTGGGTGTGATGCCCAGCTCCTTGGCGACGAGTTTCTTATCCAAGTGATTGCGCTTTAAGCATTCGATGAGAGAGGCCCTTTCGCCCTCGTCCTCCGGATTGTGCAGGGGCGTGGGAGAAGAAGAGGAGGGGGAAGCGCGGTTTTGCAACAGGCCGTTCGATTGCAATATCTTCGCGGTGATCGTCTTGCCGTCGGCGAACATCATGGAATTGCGGATAACTCCCTCCAATTGCCGGATGTTTCCCGGCCAATTCTGATTCATCATGAACTCCAGGGCCTCTTGCCCTATTTTGCAGATGGGAAGTTCGTAGGATTTCGAAATGCGCTTCATGAGATAGTGGACGAGGGCCGGGATGTCCTCCCGCCTTTCGCGCAGGGGCGGCAGGGGGATCGTCATGCCGTTGATGCGGTAGAAGAGGTCTTCGCGAAAAGTTCCTTTCTCGACCATTTTTGCCAAATCCCGGTTCGAGGCGGTAACCAGCCGTACGTCGATTTTGATCTTCTTGTTCGATCCGATGGGGCGGATTTCCTCCTCTTGCAACACTCTTAAGAGCTTCGCCTGCATGGCGAGAGACATGTCGGCGACCTCGTCGAGAAACAAGGTGCCCCCGTGGGATTGCTCGAAAAGCCCCACCCGGTCGCGGTCCGCGTGGGTAAAGCTTCCTTTCTTGTGGCCGAACAGCTCGCTTTCCAGCAGGTTCTCGGGAATGGAACTGCAATTTTCCGCCACGAAAGGGCCGCTCTTGCGGGGGCTGTTTTCATGCAGCGAGCGAGCGACGAGCTCCTTGCCCGTCCCCGACTCGCCCAAGATCCAAACCGGAATTTTAGTTTTGCTCACGTGGTCGAGCAGCTTGAATACCTGCATCATGGCGGGAGAGGAGCCGATGATCTCCCGGTATTCGTATTTGAGGTTTTGTCGGCTTTGCGTCAGTTCCTCGGAAAGCACGACGATGCGCTGCTCCTGGGCTTCCACCTTGTTTTCCAATTGGGCCTTCACCTTTTGCAGTTCTTCCAACATTTGTTGCTTTTGGATGGCGGCGCCCACCTGATTGGCGAAGCCGGAGAGAATGACCAAATCGGCCGGTTGGAAAAGATGGGTGTGGTAGCGGTTATCCAAGTAGATGACGCCGAGCACCTTTCCGCCCGTCTCCAGAGGAATCGCCACGATGGAACGGAGTTGGAAGGCGTGCACGGATTTCAAGTCGCGAAAATTCTCCTCTTCGAGGGCGTTGTCGGTGTGCACGGGAGACCCTTCGGTCAGCGCCTTTTTCACGATGGACCACGAAAGCTGAAACTCGTCGCTCTCCAGGGCGTTTTTCGTCAAGTGACGGGCCACGCGCACTTCATATCCCGGGATGTTGGCGTTTTTCCCGTCTTCCCCCTTCAAAATGAGGAAACCGCGCTCGGCCCCAGTGATGAGGATGGCCGCGTCCATGGTGCTCTCCAAGATCTCCCCCAAATCGGTCTTTTGCGCGATCTGATTGCTGATCTCGCAAAATTGCCGGAAGCGGTTCTCCGTGATTTTCCCGTCGCCCGGCGGGTTCTTCGGCGCGGCCGGAAGCGCTTCCGCGGCCGGCGCCGACGTTTTCTTCTCGACGGGTTTTTCCAAGGCTTGATCCAGGTCGTAGAGACCACGGTTTTTTTCAAAGTCCATTTTCAGCTCCTCCGGCAGTGCTTGAAAAGCCCTCTCCCATTCCTTTCGGCGTTGATCCCCCACAAAGGAGGCGAGGCGTTCCAAGGAGTGTCGTTTAAAATAAGATTCCAATAAAGCGCAAAAGTCCATTCTTGTCTCGAATGATTCGGTCCGTGAAACGGTTTGGAGGAGAATATTCAATTCTTCCTTGCCGTGGCCGCCGGGCGGCCCGTCGATGAACTTCAAAAGGAGAGTGAAGGGGTGGGGGGCCGATTTCGGGAAGGAGGAAAGGAGTTCCAAAAGCCCCCGAAACTCCGGCAAGCGGGGAGACAGTTCGCGTTCCCGGAGGTATCGGATTTTGAAAAGGTGAAGGCCGATTTGAAGTCTTAAAGGGCCGGCGTCTATTTTTTCATTTTCCCAGGCGTGGGTGTAAAAGTTCTGGGCCGCATCGAGGTCCCCGCAAAGAAAGGCCGCTTCCGCGCGGGCGGCCAAGAGGAAAGGCCAGTAACCGATCGTTTTCAGCCGTTCCTTTTCGCCGATCAATTTCTCCAGAAGGGCGCGGACCCTGTCTAAGTTTCCCAGCCACAAGTAAAGCTGCAGGCGTTGAAATTCGAGCACGGTTCTTTCCTGCACGTTCCCCAGCACGTCTAAAATTTCCTTCGAGCGCTCCATCGCCTCGATGCCTTCCCCGTAATGTCCGCTTTCCCCGAGGATGAGGCCCCGGTTTCCTTCATAGCGCGCCCGCTGAACGTGTTCCCCCCCGCGTTCGGCCCACTCCACGGCTTTTTGCGCCTCTTGGCGGGCCTTGCCCAAAAGCCCCCACTCTTTGAATAAGGTGGCGAGCGCATTGTGAGCCATGGCGATTTTTTGGGCATTATGGGTAAGGCCGTATTCTTCGAGGGATTTCTCCAAATGGGCCCGCGAAGACTCGAGACGCAATTGATGCAGTTCCAATTCTCCGAATCGTTGCTCGATCTCGCCTCGAAGCCCGGCGTCGTTCACCTTGAGGGCGAGGGCCTTCTCCAAGGTGTCTCTCGATCCGTCGAAATCTCCCGCATTTTCGAAGAGTGAAGCCAACAGGAGAAGGGCGCGCGTGTGGTAGGGGCGCAGCGTCTCGTGGAGGGCCGCATTCCCAGTGGTGAGCGATTTTTCCAAGGCTTCTCTGGCCTCTTTGTCTTTTTTCCAGGCGAAGAAGACGAGTCCCGAGTAGAAGTGGAACTTCACTTTTTGCAGTTGCGTGTCGTCATCCTGTCGTCTCTTGTACCATTCCTCGTAGGAGCGAAGACTCTCTTCGTAACGCCCTAATTTGTAGAAGAGAGGTGCCCGGTGAGCATGGAGGTGGCAGTGAAAGGAGACCTCATCGACGATTTCCAAGAGCCGCGAAGACCATTCTACGGCCTTCTCATGAAGTCCCTGTGAATCGAGTAAGGTGAGGGCCGAGAGTCCGTGCCGCGTCAGCACCTCCCGGTCTTTCGCCGCGAGCGCGTGGTTTACCAGGGCGAGCGTGGCCGGGGCCGCCTTTCCTTCCTTCAAAATTTCCAGCTTCAAGAATCGGATCCAACGAAGATGGCTTTGAAGGAGGAGATCCGGGGAAATCGCCCCTTGGATGATGGTTTTCAGAGAGGCCTGCTTCAGAAAAAGCACCGTTCCATGATTCTTCTTGAAGGAGACCCAACCTTTTTCGTCCAATTCCAAGAGGGTCGATAAGAGGGGGGAGGGCGTGTTTTCCCAAAGACTTTCCGCCTCCGTCATGTCGACGTTTTCCGGATGGCTCACGAGCAGGGCCAAAAGGGCTTGGGCGGCTGGGGAAAGCTGGCTGAGGCGCGACCGGACGGAATCCTCAAAGCCTTTTGAAAGCGAGAGGGAATCTCCTCTCTTGTTGCTCAAGCGTTC
This sequence comes from bacterium, assembly GCA_046346885.1. GTDB lineage: Bacteria > UBA10199 > UBA10199 > JADFYH01 > JADFYH01 > JAXMHI01. The sequence goes on from JAXMHI010000006.1 coordinate 25,759, forward strand.
TTGAAGCAGCGCGAAGGCGAGCCAAGGACGGCCGCCCGAGCGGCGGCCGATGTCGTTGAGTTCGGAAGGAGAGAGCGAAAAGCCGGTTAAGCTTTTTTGAAGAAGCAAGTCCGTTTCGGGCCGGGGGAGGTCTTGCAGCCGGATGCGGAGTGCATTTTCCATTTTCCCAAAAAGACTTTCCTCCGAGGTGAAGTCTTCGTTGAATTCGAGGATGATCTTGGAGTCGGAAGATTGGCGCGAAAGGGAGTGAAGGAAGGTTTTCAGCTCTTCCAACGCCGCGGGGGGCCATCGGTGGAGGTCTTGGAGGGCGAAGACCGCTTTTGTTCCCTTCGTTTTTTCGAAGAAAGATTTCGAGAAAGAGAGCAGATCGTTTCTTTCCGTCCCCTTTCCCAAGCCGAGTTTGAGGGCGAGCATTCCTTTCCAATCGGCCGCTTCCTCGTCGGTGAGGGTCACGAAGGTTCCCGATTGCATCAGGGACTTCCACCGAATCTCCTCCAAAAATCGGCTTCTTCCGACGCCGGTGGGCCCCGACAAAACGAAGAAGCGGGAGGATACGGCGGGCGCGTCCAGCCAAGCGGCGGCTTCCGACATCTCTTTCTCGCGTCCCACGTAAGGGGTTTTCTCGAAAACCTGGCCCAAGCTCTCTTCCTCGAGGCGGATTTCCAAATCGGTGTGCTGTTTGAGGTATTGAAGGATCGTCCAAACCGACGCGGGCCTTTCGTGGGGGGAAAGCGAGAGCATTTCTTGGAGCAGGTTGGAGAAATATTCCGGCACTTCCGGCCGCCAGGCATGGGCCGGTTTAGCCGGGGGAAGGGCCTCTAAATGCCGCGGCGACAATATCTTCGAGTAAGGAAAATGCCCCGTGAGCAGTTGGTAGAAAACCACGGCGAGCGAAAAGAGGTCGCTTCGTTTCTCGTAATAGCCGGAGAAGGCCTCGGGAGGAAGATAGGGAAGCGTTCCCTTCGGGCCCCCTTCGCTCTCTCCCTTTTCGAAGGTGGAGGCGAGGCTGAAATCCAAAATTTTGACCCCTTGTCCTTCGGAGAAGAAAAGGTTGGAAGGCTTAAGGTCGTGGTGAAGAATGTTACGCGTATGGAGGTAGTGCAGCCCTAGGCAAGTCTTTACGAAAATTTCGAGCCAAAGGGAGAAGGGAGTAGAGGCGGGCAGCGCGTTTAAAGGGAGTCCCGAGAGATACTCCATCACGAAAAAAGGTTTGATTTCCGGAGAACTGCTTTCTAAAAAATCATTAATTTTTATTAAGTTAGGATGTGAAAGGTGAGAGAGAAAACGAACTTCTTGTTTGAAAGAGCGCAAGGCCTCTTCTTGCAAGGGGGCCTCTAAAAATTTGAGGGCATAAACCTTACCGCTTCGCTCCCCCCGATAAACCTTGCCGATTCCTCCCTCTCCCAAAAGGGCGTCAATTTTATAACCTCCGATTTGTTCCCCCATCTTCGGCATAGGAAAAAAATTGTAATGGTTTTCGGTAAAAAAAACACCTTTTTTACTTAAGGTGACAACTATTTTACCGGAGCTGCCGATAATCTTACGAGGCATTCCATCGGCATTAAGAGAAAATAGGAGGTCACCTGTATGGTGCCGAAGTTCTCTTTTTTGCCGCAATCCCTTAAAAAAATAATTTGTTTGTCGGTGTTTTTGTTCCTCATGGGAATTACCCACGGGGCTCATGCCGCTTCTTTCCTCGTCACTTCTCTCGGAGACGGGGGAGACGCGAATTGGGGCGATAACCTATGCGACAATGGCGCCGGAGTTTGCACCTTAAGGGCGGCGGTCGAAGAATCCAACGCGAACGGCGATATCGAAAATACCATTCATTTTCATCTTCCCGTTCACTCTCAGATCACCCTGGGGAGCGAATTGCATCCCACCAAGTCCCTTCAAATCAACGGGCCGGGGCTTCAAAATTTAACGATCAGCGGGAACCACGCGACTCGGATTTTCGAATTCTCGAGTGCGACCCACAATCAAATTTTCAGTTTAAATGGCTTGACCTTGGCCGACGGCAAGGCGTCGAACACGGGGGGGAGCGCCGTTTACGTTTTTTCGAATACCCTTACCCTCTCCGATTGCCTGCTCAAGAACAATCAGGCCGTATCGCAAGCGGGGGATCAAGGCGGGGCGATCGTGAATTTCGGCGCCTTCGTCCAAATTTTGAATACGACCTTCAGCGAAAATTCCGCGGCGGGTAACGGCGGCGGGGCGATTTATACCAGCAACAGCGGCGCTTTTATCGCTAACGTCGTCATTCAAAACTCCACCTTTCGTCAGAACCAGACTTCCGGAAGCGGAGGGGCGATTCTCAATAGCGACGGCCATTTGAAAATCGAGAATTCGACTTTCAGCGGCAACCATTCGGATCAAAACGGCGGTGCCTTAGCCGCGCAGAACGGGCAAGTGGAGCTCGCCAACGTGACCCTCGCTTTCAACCAAGCGGATTTTGATGGAAATAACGACGGCGACGGCGGCGGAATTTTCCAGGCGAACGCCAGCGTGCAGTTGGTCAATACGATCGTCGCCAAAAACCAGGATAAAACGTCTTTCGGCGGCGTCGTCGAAAATGACTGCCATGGCTCCCTCACCACCGTCGGTCACAACCTTTTAGGGGATGAAACGGGTTGCTCCGGCCTCGTGAACGGGGCGAACGGCGATAAGGTGGGAAGCGGGGGCGCGCCTCTCGATCCTCTCTTGGCCGATCTCGCCGACAACTCGGGTGTTACCCAAACCCACGCGTTGCTTGCGGGAAGCCCCGCTATAAACGCTGGAGATGATTCGAAGCTTCCAGCCTCCGGCAAAGATCAACGCGGCTTTTTAAGGGGCAGCGGATCCGACATCGGCGCCTTTGAAGCGGTCTGCGGCGACGGGCTCGTTCAAGATTTCAACGCGGAGTCTTGCGACGACCAAAACGGGGCGGACGGCGACGGATGCTCCGCCACTTGCAAGATCGAAGCGGGCTTTACCTGCTCGGGGAGCCCCAGCGTGTGCGTCCCGATCGTCTGCGGAGACGGCAAGTGCGAGGCGGGAGAAACTTCCGCCACTTGCGCGCAAGATTGTCCCGCCACCTGCGGGAACGGGGTGTGCGAGAGCGGCGAGGATGCTTCCAACTGCCCTCAAGATTGTCCGGCTCCTCCCGCACCCGGAGGTTCCAGTGGGGGATGCATGTTGAATGCGGCGACTTCACTGGGTAATTCAGGCGTAACCTCGATGACGGGAATGCTCCTGGGAGTTTTGGGACTTGGCTATTTCCGATCACGGAGAAAATAGAACTGTTTTCCTGAATTCCGCTCTCTTCTTTTCCCTCTCCCAGAACGGGAGAGGGAAAGATGGCGGGATTTAGTTTCGTGGGAAGATTAATTTTTCCTTTTATCCGAAAAACACCTTCGCCACGCGGCTGAATTCCGGATCGACGGTTTTCAACTTTCCCGCCGCTTGCAGGATGGGTATCGAGAGGATCCTGTTTCCTTGGAACGAAACCATCCGGCCGAATTGTTTTTTTGCTACGAGTTCCACCGCGTGGACCCCCAGGCGCGTTGCCAAGATCCGGTCGAAGGCCGTCGGCGTTCCCCCCCGCTGCACGTGACCAAGCACTGTTACCCGAACTTCCGAATCCGTCCGTTTCCGTAGGGCGGAGGCGAGTAACTCCCCGATGCCTCCCAGCTTCACGTCTCCGTATTCGTCGTGGTGCAGTGGCGTCCTGAGCATCTTTCCGTTCTCCAAGATAATCTTGGCGTCTTCCGACACCACGAAAATGCTGAAATGCTTTTTGCGTCGGGCCCGGGCGTGGAGGATCCGTTTTAGTTCCGTCATCTTAAAGGGTTCTTCGGGGATGAGCACCGCGTCCGCGCCGCCCGCGATGCCCGCACAGGTGGCGATCCAGCCGGCATGACGGCCCATCACCTCGACGATCATCACGCGGCGGTGCGATTCCGCCGTAGTCTGCAGGCGGTCGATGGCGTCGGTGGCCACTTGAACCGCCGTGTCGAAGCCGATGCTGGCTTCCGTGCCCCAGGTGTCGTTGTCGATGGTTTTCGGGATGCAAACGACGGGAAGGCCCGCTTTCGAGAAAGCGGCGGCGACTTTGAGGGTTCCCTCGCCGCCGATGGCGATGAGCCCCGCGTATTTTTTTCGTCGGAAAAACTTCGCCGCCCGCGCCACGCCCCCTTTGATTTTGAGGGGGTTCATGCGCGAGCTGCCTAAGATCGTGCCGCCCAAGGGGAGCAGCCCCGACATCTTTTCGGGAGGCAAGGGGATGGATTGGCCGTTCAGCAAACCTTTCCACCCTTCGGTGATTCCCTCCACCCGCATCTTCCTTTTATCCGCCGCCCGCACCACGGCTCGAATGGCGGCGTTCAACCCCGGACAATCGCCGCCTCCCGTCAATAGCGCCAGTTTCATACGCGCCTCCTTTTGGAAAGAATAGCATCGGGAAATCGGAATGGCGATTTTCTTGTTTCTCTTCCCCGAATCTTTTATCCTTAGTCGATATGAGCGACTTTCGGCCCTTATTTTTAATCGCCATGCCTCAACTTTTGGACCCTAATTTTTCGCGCAGCGTGGTCCTCATCCTCGACCACGATCGGGAAGGCGCCATGGGGCTTGTCGTCAACCATCCCCTCGCCATGAATTTGGGCGATTTCGCCCTTCAAGAAAAGATGCTCTGCCACGGAGCCTTACAAAAGACCTCGGTTTTCAAGGGCGGGCCGGTGGAGACGGATCGGGGATGGGTGCTGCATACGGATGACAGCGTGGAGGAGAGGAAGGAAATCATGCCCGGCTTGTATTTGAGCACTTCTTCCGATTCCCTCAAAAAACTCTTAGAGAACGGCAGCCAACCCTTGCGTCTCATCTTAGGCTACGCCGGCTGGGCGGCGGGGCAGCTGGAAAGCGAAATGAAGTTGGGTTCGTGGCTCACCTTCCAGGCGAATCCCAAGGACGTTTTAGAAACCGATCCGAGCAGGACGTGGACGACGGTGCTGCGTTCGATGGGGGTCGATCCGATGCAACTCATCTCGGTGCGCGGGGTTCATTAGACCTTCAGCAGGGGGCCTTTCCGCCGCAACGGTGCAGACCTTGTTCCCCCATCCATTTCTCCAATGCCTGAATTCTTTCCGCCAAGGTCGGCAGTTCGAGCAACTGCTGGCGTTTGGCGCAATCCCCGATGAGGTGCATGGCGATCAAGTGGCAAAACAGCGCCGGGTCTTGCTGTTTCTGGAGGCAGTCGCGGAAGGCTTTGGGGATTTTTTCGTAGAAGGGGAGGAGGGGGAAAAAAGATTCTTTGATGCGGGTTAAGGCGGGGAGAAGGGGATCGATGACTGCTTCATCCGGGTCTGGCAAAATTTCAACGGAGGCGATACGGTAGGGTTGGCAGGAAGAAATCTCTTCAATGAGCCGCACGCGATCTATCCCTTTAAGGATGATGTTGTATTGGCCTTCTTCCAATTTTTCCGATTCGATGAGTTTTCCGTAACCGAAGACGGGGTAAATCTCCGGGCATCCCGCGTAATGGGGTTCGTAGCCGGGTTTTAAAAGGGGCACGCCGATGAATCCGTTTCCTTTCAGCGCGTCCGCCACGAGGGAGCGGTAACGGGGTTCGAAGACGTAGAGGGGGAGCACGGTTTTAGGAAAAAAAACCGTGTTGGGCAGGGGAAACAGGGGCAGTTCTGAAAGAATCGCATCCGATGTCATCGATTTTAACCTAGTACAAGGATCGCTTTACTGACAAGCGCTAGACGCTTTAATTTTAAGGCCAAATCATTTTTACAAGTTCAGGTAGGATTCTTCCGGAAGGGCCCGGTAAAGCCCAAGTGGCCCGAGGAGTAAGCGGGGTGGCGGTGGGGTTGATTTCTAAAACGGGAATGCCCGCGTGAAGCGCTTCTTCCGGCAGAGAGGCGGCGGGATAGACGAGGCTCGAGGTGCCCACGGAGAGGAAGAGATCGCAGGTTTGGGCGGCCTGCAGTGCCAAGGCCAGCTCTCTTTCCGGCAACATCTCCCCGAACCAAACCACGTCGGGCCTTAAGCGCCCGCCGCATTGGGGGCAGAGGGGCGGTATTTCTCCGTTTTCTTCCCAAGATTCCACCGGGTGATTCCGGTCGAAGCATTTCGTTTTCAAAATATTGCCGTGCAGTTCCAAAACATTTTTGCTGCCCGCCCGACGGTGCAGGCCGTCCACATTTTGGGTGATGAGGGTGAGGCGCGGCAGGTGTCTTTCCATTTCCGCCAGGGCGAAATGGCCGGGGTTGGGTTTCACGTCCGCCACTTTTTCCCGCCGCCAGGCGTACCATTCCCACACCCGTTTCGGGTTTTGAAGGAAGCCTTCGGCGCTCGCCAGTTCTTCCGGCTTGAAATTAGACCAAAAACCCGTCTGCGCGTCGCGAAAGGTGGGAATCCCGCTTTCCGCCGAGATGCCCGCCCCGGTGAGTACGGCCACGTGGTTCGCTTGCCGGAACGCGCGGATTAAATCGGAAGGGATGGAGAATGCTTTCGAGCTCATGGGATGCCCCAGGGGGCCTTGGAAAGCGCCTCTTCCTCGGACACGGAGGGGAAACAGGCGTCTCTCAAGCCATGAACGAATTTTAAAGTGCGGAAGGCGTCGAACCAAGTGTGAAGATGGCGCTTCAAGGTTTGGGCATCCGACGAACGGGAAGCCGCTTCCCCGAAAGCGGGAAAAGCCTCCATTTGCCGAAGAACTTTCCAGACGGCGTCTTCCTCTTCAGGAAAGGAAGATTTCAATAAAGCGGAAAGATCCTCTTGGCCCAATCCCACGGCGAATTGTTCCAAAACCGCGAGCCATTTTTTTAAATAGGAGAAAATTTCCGGATGATAAAAAGGATAAAATCCCCCCTTTTTCTTTTCCTCCAAAATTTTTCGCAAGGCCTGTCCCGTACCGAAGGGGGTCCTCTCCGAAAGGCGCGCTTGGATGCGGAGGGAGTCTCCCTCAAGCGGAATCACTTTTCCGATCTTCGCCAATTTATTAAGGAGATGAAAGTCTTCTCCCGCCTGGCGTTTAGGAAACCCGCCGACCTCCGCATAAGACGAGGCTCGTACGGCGAGCGTGCTGCCGATCGTGGGAAAGGCGTAAGGGGAGCCGGCCCAGGCCAGCGCCGCGACGTAGTAGCGGAGAAATGCGTCGTAGATCCGCATTGCCTCCGCCAAATCCTGGAAAGACTCCGTTTCGTGACGATAAGGGTAGAGCAGGGCGGTGATTTCCTCATCTTCCACTCCTTCCGATCTACGGAAATAATCGGGAGGCAACGTCGCGTCCGCATCCGTCGAGTGAATCCAGGGGGATCGAATTTTCCCCTCGGCGTGGAGGGCGAGGGCAAGGTCACTGCCGATTTTTCGAGCGAGGCCTACTCCTTCCTTTTCCGGAAGAAAAAAACCGGGAACGGCTCGGTTCACCAAAAGAAGGGTTCCCGTAGGAATTTGAAAAACGGAAAGGGGAGAGGCCTCGATTTTAGCTTCTTCTTTAAAGTTTTTCCGTATTCTCCCAAGCACCTCTCGGTTTTGCGCATGAACCCACTCGGGAGAACTTTCCGTCGCGTTTAAAACAAGAATGACAAGGGCTTTGGATGCGAGGGGGACCGAATGTAAGGTCTTGAAAAGGTTTTCTCCTTCTCCGTAGGCGGGAAGAATTAGCACGTGATCGAAAGAATCCCGTATCCGGGGGGCGAAACGGCTTTCCGGTTCCGCATGGCGTTCCAAATATTTCCGGAGGGCTTTTTCCATCAATGCACGGCGGCGCGGAAGGGGAGGCGCTGTACGATCTCCGCTTCTTTTTCGAGCAGCTCGTCCAGCCTTAAGTTCACGGTTTCTTCGTCATAATAAAGCTTGGCCAGGCGGACGAAAAGACCGTGATGCCTCGCCTCGGCGCGGGCGAGCTCCAGATAGAAATCTTTGAGGGGGCCGGCGTTTAAGGTTTTCGCGACAAGAGCGAAACGCTCGGTACCCCGCGCTTCGATGACCCCCGCCACGAGAAGGCGGTCGAGCAGGTAAAAATCGTTCTTCCGGCGGATGAGGTGTTGCAGCAGCTTCACGTACTCGTCCTTCTCGTCGGGACGGAAGGTGAGTCCCCTTTCCTCCATCTTTTGGTAGACCTGGCGGAAGTGATCGAGTTCCTCGAGGGAGAAGTCGATCATGGCCGAGACGAGCTCTTTTTTATCGGGGTAGTGGGCGACTAGGTTCATGCCGGTGGCCGAGGCTTTTCGTTCGCAGGCCGCGTGGTCGATGAGGAACGAGTCGAAATCTTTCAGAATGGTTTCCACCCATTCGGGCGGCGTGGCGATCCGGAGGCGCATGGGGTGGCAATGGATCACAAAGCGGGCGGCTTGTAAACCCTCACTCCTCGTGGTGGTGGGGCGCGCGTTGGGATTCAGGAGGCGGCTGAAAGTCCGATCGGTTCTCCGTATGACGAATCTTGCCCCCCAGATCGGCGGTTCTCACCATCGCGCCGTTGACGCCGAGCGAAAGGACGAAGCTTAAAAGAAAGATCCAGGAAGGGGCGCCTTGAGCACGGCAAGAAAGCAAGAGCCCTAAAAGGGAAAGCGCTCCCAATCCCCCGACCATGGCAAAGGCCCATTCCGCCGCTTCCTCATGATCGTGAATGAAGGCGCGGGTGACGCCCGGCATATCCTCGATGATTTCATGGGCCGGGTGACCGGTAAAATAGGTGGGAATTGCCGCCAGCGCCGCGACGACGAATAGGAAGAGGCCTATTTTTTTGATGTCCGCATTTTTTCGGACGAGGCCGATGAGCAGTACGAGAGTTCCGAAGGAAGTTCCCAAGATCGGGAGGTGATTCAGGATCAAGTGAAGATGGGCGGCGTTTAGGTTCATGGTCTCTCCTTTAAGGAGTTCTTGATTTCCACGGGGCTTCTCTTAAAGTGAATCTTCTATATCATGACTGCTCTTATTTGGCTCGTCCTTTATTTTGCGTTGGGAATCCTCGGCCGCCGAAGCGGTCGATTGCCCGATTCCACCGCTTCTTTCTTAAATGCTCTTGTCATCGACGTCTGCCTTCCCGCTGTAGTGCTGGCCCAGGTGCCCAAGCTTTCCTTCGACCGTGGGCTCCTTTTCCCCGTCTTGATGCCGTGGATTTTTTTTGCATTCGGGGCCTTCTTTTTTTGGGGAGCGGGAAGGGTCTTGCGCCTTCCGACAAAAACGCTGGGGTGCCTCATTCTGGTGGCCGGCATGGGAAACACCTCTTTTGTGGGGTTTCCCCTCATTGAAGCCTTTTACGGCAAGGAGCATTTATCGACGGGGGTGATGGTCGATCAACCGGGCTCCTTCTTGCTTTTGGCCACCGTGGGGGTTTTTACCGCGCTCGCTTTTTCGTCCGGCAAGTGGAGCGGCAAATTATTGCTCAAAAAAGTTTTCCTTTTTCCCCCCTTCGTCGCGCTGCTCTTGGCCTTAGCGCTTCTCCCTTTTTCTTACCCCGCCTGGGTTCAATCCCTCCTTTCCTTTTTAGGGAGTCTTTTATCGCCCATCGCCCTCTTTTCGGTCGGGTTTCAGCTGCGCGTCGCGGATCTCAAAGACCATCGCCCGCCTTTGATTCTCGGGTTGCTGTATAAGCTCCTGTTAGGCCCTCTTCTCATCGCCTTCTTGTACGTCTTTCTTTTGAAAGCTTCCGGAAAGGTGATTCAGGTGACCTTGTTCGAGGCCGCCATGCCGCCCATGATTTCCGCGGGAATTTTGGCGACGGAGAATCGCTTGGATCCGCCGCTCGCCGTGTTGTTGATGGGGATCGGTATTCCTCTTTCCTTCCTCACCGTTCCCCTTGCATGGGTTCTGCTGCAGCGTATTTAGGGAGAATTCATTCCTTCAGAGAGCAAAGAATCGGCGCATTTTCGATCGGCCGATCGCGGAAGACTTCCATGACGGACGAATGCGTCCCCACGAGGGCCGTCGCCAGGGTGGAGGAGAGTTCCCGAGGCAGGTCTAGCGCTCTCCAAATGCCGTGGGGAGCCGTGGAGCGGTCGGAAAGGATGCGGCGGGCGATTTTTTTGGCTTCGGAAACGGTAATGGATTTTCCTCGAATGATTTTTTTACGAAGCAGCCGTTGGGAGGTTTTTAAACGGATGACGGAATTGAGAACAGGCTTCGGCGCCGTTTTTTTAAGGGACTCCGCCAAATAATGATTGGTATGAACCGTGGGCAGCGGCGGGGAGCGGAGGATCAATTTTCGCGCGGTGAGCTCGAGGCCCAAATAGCGGGAGCCCTCCGCCAAATGGACGGCTTGACCGAAGGCCCGCTTTCTCTTTTCGATGAATCGCAGGCAATCATCAATACCCGTGGCGGTGAGCAAATGGCGCGTGACGAAGATGCGCGGCAATCCTAGACGGTGATCCAAGGGGCGCAGGTAATTGACCGAGTGACAGAGGCCGTGAGAATTCATTCCCGCCGATAGGCCAGGGAGGTATCCGTCGTAGGCGAAGGTGAGGTAGGTGAGGCCCGGCAGTTTCGCCTTGAGGAGGAAGACATCGTTGCGCTCCGGATCCCAATCTTCGTTGTGGCAGATCAAAATTCTTTTTCCGTGAGGGGTCTTCACCGCGAAGATCAAATCGGTGCATTTATCCACGAAAGTGGAAAGCTCGGTTAAGTTGAGCCGGAAGAGGTCGCAAAATTTCACTCTCGCCCCTTCGGCCATGGCGGCGACTTCCTCAAGATATGCGGGGGTTTGCCGTTTGGCTTCCTTTAAAAACGTTCGCTCCAATTTTTTTAAGAGAGCCTTTTTCCCTTTATAAATTCCGGAGAGATGCCGGTCCCAAAAATCGATCCGTTCGGGAATCTTCGAGCTTCTTCGGTGCCCTAGTTGATGGGCGATTTCGAGGGTGTCTCCTCTGAGAGAGAGCGTTTCGAGGGGTTTTCTTTTTTCCTTTTTCGCAGGAAGAGAGGCCATGGAACTTTTTAACAAAGGGAAAGGAAAAAGGAAAGGCGCGTGCCGCGTGCATCGGCTCCCTAACTTTGCTATCCTGTTTTTATGAACGATCATTTTTCCAAGCAGGCGGCGGATTACGCCAAATACCGGCCTTTATATCCTGGGTCTCTTTTCCAATTCCTCTCCGGTTTGGTTCTCGACCACGCAAAGGCCTGGGATTGCGCCACGGGCAGCGGCCAGGCGGCGCGGATGCTCGCCGGATATTTTCAGGAAGTGATCGCGACGGATTTAAGCCAAGCCCAGATCGAACATGCCCAAGCCCATCCCGGCGTGACTTATCGGGTAGCCACGGGGGAAAAATCAGGCATCGAAAATTCCTCCGTCGACCTCACGACGGTCGCCCAGGCGTTTCATTGGTTGGATTTCGACCGCTTCTACGCCGAGCTCCGTCGGGTGAGCGTGCCGAAGGGGGTGATTGCGTTGTGGTGCTACGGTTTGCACGAAATTTCACCCGAAGTGGATGCGGTGGCGCGGAGATATTATGCGGAGATTATCGATTCCTATTGGCCTTCGGAGGTAAAGTGGGTGAGGCAAGAGTATCGGACCATCCCGTTTCCATTCGAAGAAATCGCCGCTCCTGATTTCTACATGGAACAAGATTGGAGTTTGGAGAACGTGGTGGGAAATTTCTTTTCGTGGTCGTCTACCCAACGCTACCTCTCTGCCCACGGGAAAAATCCCATCGAGATTATCTTGCCCGATTTACAAAAGGCTTGGGGCGAGCCGAGCCTTCGCAAAAAGGCCCGGTGGAAAATCCATCTTCGGGTAGGGCGGCTTTAGGGGTTATTGAAAGTTTTCCTTTCAAAAATTGCATTTTCTTTTCAAAACCACCAATATTCACCTTCTCGCCTTAATTATTAAAAGCAATTTCAAATACTTACATTGCGTAATGTTTGGCATTCCCATTGCTTTTTAAAGTGATCGGTATGGGGTGAAATTGGAGGTTCTATGCCCGATTTCACCGTTGTTTTGGATGGTATTAAAGATTGGCTTTTTGGCGACCCTTCCCCGGTTTCGCAGGAAGTGCTGGAGGAGGCGGCCGCCCCTCTCCTCAAGCCTTTAGACTTGTTTCAATCGGTCGCAGAGGCGGGTAGGGACGTTTTCGATTCCGTCAGCCGACGGACAAGCCTTAGTTTTTGGGGTGATTCCGGCGACGCCGTGGAGGTTTTGCGCCAGAAGGGCAAGGACTCACTCGTCGCCTCCCTCGACGATCCGGGGGTCGTCGGAGCATTGAGTTTTTTCCTCACCGCGCCTTATACCCCTTTCATGATGCTTGCCGATACCGTTTCGCAAGTTCCCTTCGACGATCTCCGGAAGTTGGATCCGCTCGGAATCATCGAAGGGTTGACTCAACTTGGGGTCGAGATCGCTTCCAGCCCTCCCCGACCTAAAAAAACTTATCCGGAAGGGACCAAGATTTTTACGGAAGACGACCTCAACGACATCGCGAAAGAGAAGATGGGAGATAACCCGCCCGTAAAGAAGATGAAGATTCGCTTGGATGACGGCCTCGTCAAGATCACCGGCAAGGTTTCCATGGGTCTTTTCGACGCGGACTTGGAAATTAAAATCCGAATTAAGGTCGAAGACGGGAAAGCGACCGGTTCGGTGGAAAAGCTTACCGCGGACGGGATTACCGTCCCTCAATGGTTGGTCAAGAAGCTCATCGGATCCGCGCGTTCTCAGGAGTTTTCCATTCCCGACGACGCCGACCTGAAGGATCTATCCTGGTTGGAAATTCCCAATGTGAAATCCCTCGAAATCGTCGGGGATCGAGTGTTCGTGCAGAGAACGGACGCATCTTAAATAAGAAGGATTGCGGACTCCGAAAAACGGCGATAGTTTTAGGCCATGAATTTCGAAATTTTGAAAAGGGCCTTGGAAAACCGTTGTCCACAGTGTCTTTCCCGCGGGAAGGTCTTTTCGGGATTCCTCAAGATGAACAAGTCCTGCGACGAGTGCGGCTATCTTTTCGACAAGGGATCCGGCTACTTCGTGGGGTCTTTGATGTTTAATTACACCCTCTGCGGAATCCTGCTTTTCCCTTTGTTTTTGTATTTGGTGATCGCCGAATATCCGGGATGGATGGTGATGGGGCTTCCGCTTCTACTCCTGATCCTTATTCTTCCCGCCATGACTCGGATGGCGCGTCTGCTTTGGATCCACATCGATTACAAGATTTCTTCCTCTAAAACTTGAATTAACGGTGAGAAGGGCGGAATTCCCTCAAGTCGAGTTCGGTGAAGACCGAGTCTTGCGTTTTTTCGATAAGGGAAATTTGGGCGACGCCGCTCTTTAAAAGCCCGATCTCGCGCGCGGCGGCGTAGGAAAGATCTAGGATGCGCGGCTTGATGAAGGGGCCACGGTCGTTCACCGTGACTTCCACGCTTTTTCCGTTGTTTAAGTTGGTGACCGTCAAAACCGTTCCGAAAGGCAGGCTGCGGTGCGCGCACGTGAAGGCTTCTTTCTTGAAGCGGGTGCCGGAAGAGGTTTTGCGTCCGTAAAATCCCGGGCCGTACCACGAAGCGATGCCCGACTGATGAAACAAAGCGGCTTCACGATCGTTTGCCGAATGGATCTCGCTCGCCGCCGAACGGATGATCTCCGTAACGGGGCTTAAATCTTTCGCGAAACCCGGGCGGAGCAGAAACACCCCCGCGAGCAGAATTAAAATTTTGATTACCCTTGCTTTCATCTTGTAAGGGATGATCGGGTGATGTTCCGAAAGGTTTCCCCAAAAAGACTTAAAAAGGCCTTTGGGTTGGCGGGATGGGTTTTTAACCGGTGAAAATTTTTAAAGAAATTATCTTTTGAAAAAAAACTAAAAAACGGCGAGAGTGGGGGCGTTTGAAGGGGAGACCCTTGAATTTTGGAAAGGCGATTCCCTAAAATGAAAAATACCCCGCGAGAAAGGAGCGATTTTCAGTGAAAAGATCATATAGACTAAACCTTCTCCTCAAGTCTTCTCTGGTTTTGCTTTTGGGATTCGGGCTCAGCGCCTGTAAACCCAGCCCGCAAGAACTGGAGAAGGCGATAGGCGATTATCTTCAAAAAAATCCCCAGGTTATTCAAAAGTACGCTCAGGCGCAGCGGCCTCCCCGCCCACCGGAACCTTCGCTTGACGAGAAAATCAAGAATGCGATCAAGGTCGACCTGGGTCCCGCGCCTACCCAGGGGCCCGAAGGGGCGCCCATCACGATAGTTGAATTTTCCGATTTCCAATGCCCGTTTTGTTCCAGGGTCGTTCCCACGGTTCATCAAATCATGGATGCTTATAAGGGGAAGATTCGCCTGGCTTACCGACAAAATCCCTTGCCGTTTCATCCTTTCGCGTCTTCCGCGGCCAAGGCTTCCTTAGCCGCTCAAGATCAGGGGAAGTTCTGGGAAATGTACGAGGCCCTTTTCGCCAACCAGAAAGACTTGAGCGACGACGGCATTCGGAAGATTGCTCAAGGAGTCGGGCTGAATATGGCCAGGTTCGAGAAAGACTGGAAATCGGATAAGTACGATGCCCGGATTGTGGAAGACATCAACTTCGCAAAGAACAACCAGGCAGGCGGTACTCCCGCCTTCTTCATCAACGGTGTATTGGTGTCGGGCGCCCAGCCGTTTGAAAACTTCAAGGTCGTTATTGATAAGTTGTTGTCGATGCAAAAGAAGTAGTCATAATAATGGCCAAAAACAAAAACGGCGTGGTGCTTAAGCGCCACGCCGTTTTTTTATGGATGGAGCAGATCGGGATCGAACCGACGGCCTCGTCGTTGCGAACGACGCGCTCTCCCAACTGAGCTACTGCCCCTATTCGCTCGGGCTGGCCATCACAACTCCACAAGATTTTCAATCTTGCTGCTTGGTCAAGATAAACTTGACCTTGCTGGCCAGTCCCTCGCTAAAGTCAGGGGGAGAGCTTCTCCCCCTGACCACCCCCATTGGGAGTGGTGAATACGAAAAACTTTGATGCCATGTCTTTCATCGGAAAGTCAAACGGAGATTATCGTCTAAGAACGGTTCGACGATTGCCGTTGCGCCGTATTGGGGTTGCCTCGTCCTCGGCCGCGGGAGCGGTCCCTCCGGCGGCGGCGTCCTCCTTCTCGGGGTTCCCGGGACGGCGGGGCCGCTTCGGTTTTTCCGGGGGGAGGGGGATTTTCGTAGTAGGCGCGGTTGAGCGCGTTCCAGCGCGCGAAGGTTAAGAAACCGATGCGGGCCCGGCACTTATAACAGTAAAAGAAGATTTCCCCGCTCGTGAAGTTCATCAACCTTTTGCAGGTTTTAACAAGCATGGTCGAACGACATTGGGAGCATTTGATGGATTGATCGATGCTGTGGATCTTCATTCCCTTTGTTTTTAGTCCGTCCGGGGGGCTTAAGGCAAGAAAGAGTTTTAAGGGCTGCGGGCTTGGATGGAAAAGTCACGGAGCGGCGAAGAGAAGGTGGCCATCGGTTTTTGGCTCTCGCCGCGCGAGATAACGAAGAAAGCCACCAGGTCGTCCGCGTAATCGAAGGGGCGCAACACTCCCGTTTTTTCCCATTCCTTTCGCGTTCCGTTTTTCTTCAATTGTTCGTCTCCCTCCACGACCATTATGATGACTTTTTCATCAAGTGAAGAGGTGTTCCAGCGCCAGAGCGGATAATTGCGGTAGAGCATCTTTTGTTCGGGAGCGTGATAGGCGGTATCCCCCCATTCGCAGAGGTTGTAGCCCCAGTGGCGGCTTCCCAAAAAAGGGCCGGGGATGAACCCGTGTTGCTGGGGAATCCCTAAGGTTGTTTCCAGTTCTTCTTTGCCCAGCATCTTGAGCGTTTGGAAGGCGGAGTGGAGGAGGATTTGATAGGGGCCGATACTATCCCCTTTCCCGTAAAGGGCCTCGTAGCGGGGTTTCATCTCCGTTTCAATTGCCCGTTTTTCGTCTTCCGAAGCGGTTTGTCGGAAGCGGCTCTCCAGGTTTCGCAGGGCGGTGAAATCGCTTTCCATCCCCCGATAAATTTTTTCCAATTCAGGCCGATAGGAAAAAACGAAGTAGTGCAGGTTCGAATAAAAACCGCCGCTTTTTTCGAATATCGCCTCTCCCGTTTGAGAGTTAAAACCGACTAACACGGAGGGATCTTCATAGTCGAAACGCAAAACGGCCGATTCCAAAAGCAAGGTGTTGCCGGTGCTGGGCAAGGCGAGGGCTAGTAAGTCTCGTTTTCCCTCATAAACCGCCTTTTCGGGAATGAGCCTGCTTCGGTCCACCTGGGAGGCGGGATCCGCTTCGGCGATCGAGGCCTCGTTTTGAAGGCGTGGGCAAAGCTCGGGCAGATGATCGAACAGGGCGGGGCTGGGCGCTGCGTCGTTTCCTTCGATGGGTTTTTCCTCGATCCTCACATGCCGGGGAGCGTGAGCATTAAGGTTCAGCTCGCGCACCAGTTTTCCGCCGAAGGGGCCTTCCACGAGGATTTGGACTTTCTTTTTCGCCACCGGCAGCAGGAAGCGGTAATCGCTTTGCGTTGAGTTGCTTTCGGAACGCAGCGCCAGCGGGATGCTCACTTTCGTACCGGGCGGCGTTTCGATTTGCAGATCGATTTCCTTCGCCTTCAATTCCTTCGTTTTCGGGGGCGGGTTGACGCCGTCGATGGCGGCCTGGGGCGGAACCAGTATTTCCACGAGGGAGGGAAGGGGGTGGGGGAATTCCTGCGGATAAACGAGGGCCGGTAGAAAAACCAGGAGGGTTGCGCTCATGAAGAAAAATCTACGCCCCATCCTTGAATTGTAAGGGTGGACGGCCCTGCGGGTCAACGCACACCGCGTTAAGAGGGCAGGGGCTTCCTTCGTTGCCGAAGGGTTTAAATTGTGGGATGAAAAGGCATGCTGCATCCCACTTTTTTTTTCATCCTCAAGGCCGCGCTTTCCGGGCTGATCATCGCCGCCATCACCACTCTCGCCAAACACTCCCCCAAGGGGGCGGCTTTGCTCACCGCGTTGCCGCTGGTCACTTTTTTGTCGCTGATCTGGATTTATGTGGAGAAGCGGGATTTAAATTTTTTGGCGGACTACAGTTGGGATGTGCTCGTTTGGACGCTGCCCAGTCTCTTTTTTTTCTTGGCGATTATCTTATTGTTTCGCGCCAAGGTTCCCTTCGCGCTTTCGATGGCGTTGTCGACGGCGGCTTTGGGGATCGGGGTGTGGGTATTTGAGAAGTTTCGGTGGATTAAATAGTAGTTTTGGAAAATTCAAGAACTTGCAAAATATTATTTTTGTTCTTCGCCGTTTTTCTTGTAGAAGGCTGATAAAGTAGTCTCTATCGCATCCTGAACTCCCCAGTGACAAGCTGTCCCCAAGTTCGAGCTGTTGAGAATGACTGATTGCTTATATCAATCAAAAAAGACTCTGAATAATGGCCCATTGGTTGTCCACGGACGCGATGTACTTACGGGTTAATTGCGCTGTGAGTAAGTCCTGGCGCAGCAATCAGGGCCTGTATGCCGATGCCATAAAAAAATGGGAAAAAGCCGCAAGAAAACGCCACCTGCTTTCGTAAATTTTTAATATAGTTACCAAAATCTTCGGGGATCTCCGGCAAAGAAACGAGAACAACGGCGCGATTCGTATTCCATGTTTGCCTTTTGAGTATTAGCTCCGCATTTGGAATTTTTCCCGACGGAAAATTCACCAGTCGAAAACCGCGTGCCATCAAAGTGTTTTTTAAATCTTGGGTCACCGTTAGCATAATTCGCCCGGGCATCCTTTTTCTTCGAGGAAGGGATGACGCCCCTGGCAGGAATCGAACCTGCGCTGCCAGCTTCGGAGGCTGGTACTCTATCCACTGAGCTACAGGGGCTTGGATTTTGAGAAAATCTCTTTTCAGGGGCGGCTTGTCAAGCTATTCAGGGGCGGTGGAAGCGATCAATCTTATCGAGAGAACTTACCGGGAGCTGAACGCCCAAGGGCGAAGGGTTCTCAAGCTGTTTTCAGGAAATCCCAATGATCAGGGATTTCATTTTCCCTCCTCAATCTTAGAGAAAGTCTACCTCCCTTATTTCAAGACCCAAGAATACCATCCTCATTCCAAGGGACTTCAAGTCGCGCGAGAGGCGATTGCCGCCTATTATGAAGGCCAGGGAGCGAGGGTAGATCCGGAACATCTGATTTTGACCTCCGGAACCAGCGAATCCTTCTTTTACCTTTTTTCTCTGCTCACCGAGCCCGGGGATAATGTCTTGGTGCCTAACCCCGCTTATCCGCTTTTCGACTATATCGCCCAGATGGCGCGCATCGAACTGAGGCATTATTCTTTGAGAGAAGAGAAGGATTGGCGGGTGGACGTGGAAGAAATGAAAGCGAAGGCGGATGAACGCACGAAAGCGATTCTTCTCGTTTCTCCCAACAACCCGACAGGCGCCGTTCATTCCGCGGAACAACTCCGCGAGATCGTCGAATGGGCGAACGAACAGGAAATCCCTCTCATTTGCGACGAAGTATTCGCCGAGTTTTATTTCGGGGCCGGGCACTTTCCCCGCCCCATCGCCATCAGCGCACCAAGGCTTTGCTTCACTTTAAACGGCATCTCGAAGATGTTCGCCTTGCCCGGTTTGAAATTGAGTTGGATCGCGGTGACGGGCGAAACTTCTCTCGTGGAGAAGGCGGTGGACCGTTTGGAAACGGTCGCCGACACCTTTCTCTCTTGCCACATTCCCATCCAGCAAGCGCTTCCTCTTCTTTTTTCGGAGGGGAAGGAGTTCTTGAAATCTTACCATCACGAGGTGGGCCACCGGCGTGTCTTGGCGGTGCACGAGCTGCAACGTTTCCCCGAAATTCGCTTCGTGTCACCCGAGGGGGGATTTTACCTGACGGGAGAAATCGCGAAGCCCTTGCCTTGTTCCGAAGAAGAATTCGTCATCCGCCTGATGCGCGAGAAAGAGGTGTTCGTGCACCCGGGCTATTTCTTCGATTACGAAAAGGGGATTCACTTTGTGATTTCGTTTTTGACGGAGCCGGAGGCGCTCCGGTCGGGGATCGAGCGCTTGGGGGAATTCGTGAAAGGCCTACATCATGTTTAGGATGAGCTTCGCCGCCTCGGTCATTTTCTCGGGAGTCCAGGGCGGCTCCCACACGAGCTCCACCTTGGCCTCGGTGACGCCGGGAATGCCCTTGATCTTCGTCTCCACCTCGCCGGGCAACGAACCTGCGACAGGACAGGAAGGGGAGGTGAGCGTCATTTGCAGGTTCACTTGGCCGCTTACCTCCGCGTCGATCTTATAGATGAGCCCTAATTCGTAAATGTCGACGGGGATCTCGGGGTCGAAGCAGGTTTTTAATACGTCCACCACCTTCGTTTTCAATTCTTCATTTTGAGCCGGGCTCTCGTTAGCTTCCATGGGGGGCCTCCTCGTCTCCTTCGGTTTTTACCGGATCCATCTTTCCCTCGAACGCGGCACGCATCGTGTGCCAGGCCAGGCTCGCGCATTTCACCCGCGAAGGGAATTCGCACACACCGGAGAAGACGGCGAGCTTACCCAGTCCTTCCGGGACGGGGGTGTGGGGGGCGCCGGTCACCATGTGGTGAAATTTTTCGAAGAGATTTTGCGCTTCGGCCTGGGTCTTTCCCTTCAAGCTGGAGGTCATCAGCGAGGCGGAGGCCTTCGAGATGGCGCAGCCGGAACCGACGAAAGTGATGTCTTGGATGGTATCGCCCTCTAATTTCAAGAAGACGGTGAGTTGGTCGCCGCAAAGGGGATTGTAGCCTTCCGCCTTGCGGTTGGCCCCCTCCAGTTTCTGAAAATTGCGGGGCTTGCGGTTGTGGTCTAAGATCACTTCTTGGTAGAGTTCGCTTAATTCGGACATTATCTTTTCCTCAGCCAAATATTTCCTTCACCTTCTTAATCGCCTTCACCAACGCGTCGATTTCTTCCTTCGTGTTGTAAAACGCGAGAGAGGCTCGCGCGGTGGCGGGTACGTTGAAGTGCTGCATCACCGGCATGGCGCAGTGGTGACCGGTGCGGATGGCGATGCCTTCCAAGTTGAGCACCGTGCCGATGTCGTGCGGGTGTACATCGTCCATCACGAAGGAGAGCACTCCGGCTTTTTCGCGGGCCGTGCCGATGAGCCTTAAGCCGCCGATGTCGGAGAGGGCCGCGGTGCCGTATTCCAACAATCCGTGTTCGTAAGCCGCCGCGCTTTCGAAGCCGATTCCGTTTAAATAGTCGATGGCGGCGCCCAAGCCGATGACGCCCGAGATATCCGGGGTTCCCGCCTCAAACTTGTAGGGGAGGTGGTTGTAAACGGTCTTTTCGAAGGTCACCATGCTGATCATATCGCCGCCGCCTTGGTAGGGGGGCATGGCTTCCAATAATTTTTCCTTCCCGTAGAGCACGCCGATTCCCGTGGGGCCGAAGAGCTTGTGGCCCGAAAAGGCGTAGAAGTCGCAATCCAACTCTTGTACATCCACCTTCAAGTGGGGAATCGCCTGGGCCCCGTCGAGCAGCACGGGAATGCCGTGGCGGTGGGCGATCTCGATGATCTTTTTCACCGGGTTGATCGTGCCCAAGGCGTTGGAGACGTGGTTGACGGCGACGAGCCTCGTTTTCTCGGTGATTAGTTTCTCGAATTCTTCCAAAATCAGTTCGCCCCGATCGTTAATCGGGATCACGCGGAGGAAGGCGCAGTTCTGCAGGCACACCATCTGCCAGGGGACGATGTTGGAATGGTGTTCGAGCCCGGAAATAATGATCTCGTCTCCCATCTTCAACTGGGTGCGCCCGTAGGTTTGGGCAACCAGATTGATGGCTTCCGTCGTGCCGCGGGTGAAGATGATCTCGCGGCTCTCCCGGGCGTTGATGAATTTTTGGATCTTGCCCCGCGCCTTCTCGTAATGGTCCGTAGCCCGCTCGCTCAAAGCGTGGACGCCCCGGTGGATATTGGCGTTGTCCTCGCGATAATAGCGGTTGAGTGTTTCGATGACCGTTTCCGGCTTTTGGCTGGTCGCGGCGTTGTCGAGGTAGACGAGCGGTTTTCCGTTCACCTTCTGGCGAAGGATAGGGAAATCCGCCCGGACCTTGGCGACGTCCCAAGTGGCGGTGCTTTTAACGGTAGAGAGATCCTTCAGCGCTTTCATGCGAAGCCCCCCAATCCTTCCAAGGGCAATTGCCCCTGGACGAAACGCGAGAATAAAAGCTTTTGCAGGTGTGTTTTCAGGGCCGGCACTTTCATGGCGCTTACCACGTCTGCGGCGAAGGCGTAGATGAGCAAGTGGCGGGCCAGCTCGTCTCCGATGCCTCGGGAGCGCAGATAGAAGACTTGGTTTTCGTCGAGCCGCCCGATGGTCGCGCCGTGGTTGCATTTCACGTCGTTGTTGAAGATTTCGAGCAGGGGTTTCGTGTTGACCGCCGCCTCGTTCGAAAGGAGCAGGTTCTTGTTGTATTGCCGCGCGCTCGTTTTCTCCGCATGGGGTCGCACGACGATGCGGCCGTTGAATACCGCTTGGGCCTCGCCGTCTAAAACTCCCTTGTAGAGCTCGCTGCTCGTGCAGCGAGGGTGGGCATGGTCGATGTTGGTGTGGTCGTCCACGCGTTGCTTGCCCTTCGCCAGGTAAAGGCCATTCAAGCGGCATTCGCCGCCTTCTGCAACGAGGACGGAAGTGAGGTCGTTTCTCGCCAAAGCCCTGCCCAACGAAAGGGAATGGGAGTGAAAGCGGCTCTCCCGCTCTTGCTTCACCGCCAAGGTAGCGAAGTGAAAGGCCGACTCTTCTTCTTGTTGAATCTTGTAATGATCGACCTGAGCTCCGGATTCGGCGACGATTTCGGTGACGGCGTTGGTGAAATAAGGCTGAGATCCGCCGCCCGCGTAACTCTCGACGATCGAAACTTGGCTGCCCGCTTCGGCGATCACCAGGTTGCGGGGATGGGAAACCGTCGGCGCCTCGGAGGGGTGCGAGAGGAACAAGAGCTCCACGGGATCTTTTAAGAACGTGTCCTTGGGAAGGTAGAGAAAGGCGCCGTCGCGGAAAAAAGCCGTGTTCAAGGCGACGAAGGGATGGTCTTGAAAAGAGGCCTGCCGGGAAAGTTTCCCTTCTACCGCGCCGGGATTCTCCTTCAAAATTTCCGCCAAACTTCCCGCGATCATTCCTTTGGGAAGCGCGGCCTGAGAAGAAAGTTCGCGCGCGAAGTGCCCGTTGACGAACACGAGCCGCACGCCTTGCGAAGCACCCAGTGAGAGTGCGCCCAGATTTTCTTTTTTAAATCCGTTCGGCCGATATTCTTTCGCCGCTAAGAAGGGGATTTGGGTAAGGGAAGTGACGGGTGTGTATTTCCACTCCTCCCATTGCACCGTGGGAAAGCCCAATTGCTCGAAACGTTTAATGGCGCCTTGGCGCAGCGCGGTCTCCCAAGCGGGTCCCTGAGGGACGTCGTTTTTAAATTGCTTTAAGAAATGTTCCGTCATGGCCTATCTCGCCTCCGAGGGAGTCTTTTCGAGCCAGCCGTAACCCTTTTCTTCCAAGTGGAGCGCGAGTTCTTTATCTCCCGACTTGATGATGCGGCCGTCTGCGAGCACGTGAATGAAATCGGGCACGATATAGTCGAGCAGGCGCTGGTAATGGGTGACCATCACGATGGCCCGGTCTTTCTTGCGCAGGGCGTTCACGCCGTCGGCGACGATCTTGAGGGAGTCGATATCCAAACCCGAGTCTGTTTCGTCCAAAACGGCGAGCTTGGGATCGAGCACCGCCATCTGTAAAATTTCGTTCCGTTTCTTTTCGCCGCCGGAGAAGCCTTCGTTCACCGCGCGGTTCAAGAAGCCTTCTTCCATCTTGAGCAACTTCATTTTCTCTTTCACGAGGCTCAAGAAATCCATGGCGTCCAGCTCTTCTTGCCCGCGGTGCTTACGAACTGCGTTGAGCGCCGCCTTCAAAAAGTAGGCGTTGGCCACGCCGGGGATTTCGATGGGGTATTGGAAGGCGAGGAAGATCCCCTCGCGGGCCCTTTCTTCCGGCACCATCTCCAAGAGGTTTTTCCCTTCGTAGAGCACTTCCCCTTGGGTAACCGTGTAGTTTTCGCGACCCGCCAGCACTTGCGCGAGGGTGCTCTTACCGGAACCGTTGGGCCCCATAATGGCGTGCACTTCGCCGGCTTGCACCTTCAGGTTGATTCCCTTTAAAATTTCTTTTCCCGCCACGTTGGCGTGGAGGTTTTTGATTTCGAGCATCGTCATTCTTCTTTCCTTTATGTGTTAACCGACGGATCCTTCGAGGCTCACGCCCAAAAGCTTCTGCGCTTCCACGGCAAATTCCATGGGGAGTTCTTTAAACACCTGTTTGCAAAAGCCGTTGACGATCATGTTGACCGCGTCTTCGTTCGATAAACCCCGCTGACGGCAATAGAAGAGTTGATCTTCGCCGATCTTCGAGGTGGAAGCCTCGTGTTCCAACTGGGCCGTGTTGTTCTTCACTTCGATGTAGGGGAAGGTGTGGGCCCCGCATTCGTCGCCCATCAAAAGGGAATCGCACTGGGAGTAATTGCGAGCCCCCGTGGCGCCCTTCATGATTTTCACCAAGCCCCGGTAAGAGTTTTGGCCGTGGCCGGCGGAGATGCCCTTGGAGACGATGGTGCTGCGCGTGTTCTTGCCGATGTGGATCATCTTCGTGCCCGTGTCGGCCTGCTGGTAGTTGTTGGCGACGGCCACCGAGTAGAATTCCCCCACCGAGTTTTCGCCTTGCAGGATGCAGCTCGGGTATTTCCAGGTAATGGCCGAACCGGTTTCCACCTGGGTCCACGAGATTTTTGAATTCACCCCTAAGCATTTGCCGCGCTTGGTGACGAAGTTGTAGATGCCGCCTTTGCCTTCCTTGTCGCCGGGATACCAGTTTTGCACGGTGGAGTATTTGATCTGCGCGTTATCGAGTGCGACGAGTTCGACCACCGCCGCGTGCAATTGATTTTCGTCGCGCATGGGCGCGGTACAGCCTTCAAGTAACTCACGTAGCTGCCTTCCTCGGCGATGATGAGGGTGCGCTCGAACTGGCCCGTGTTGGAGGCGTTGATGCGGAAATAAGTGGAGAGCTCCATGGGGCAGCGTACGCCCTTCGGGATGTAGACGAAGGAGCCGTCGGAGAAGACCGCCGAGTTCAAGGCGGCGAAGAAGTTGTCGTTGTAGGGGACGACCGAGCCCAGATATTTTTTCACCAAATCGGGGTGCTCTTGCACCGCTTCCGAGAAGGAGCAAAAAATGATGCCCAATTCTTTGAGTTTTCCCTTGAAGGTGGTCGCCACGGAAACGCTGTCGAAAACGGCGTCGACGGCGACGCCAGTCAGGCGCTCTTGCTCCTTGAGTGAGATTCCCAGCTTGTCGAAGGTCTTGAGCAGTTCGGGGTCCACCTCTTCGAGGCTTTTCGGTCCTTCTTTCTTCGCTTTGGGAGCCGAATAGTAGACGATTTCTTGATAGTCGATCGCCGGATAATGGACGTGGGCCCACGTGGGCTCTTTCATCGTAAGCCAATGGTAGTAGGCCTTTAAGCGCCATTCGAGCATGAAGTCCGGTTCATTTTTTTTCTTCGAAATGAGGCGGATGACCTCTTCGTTCAAGCCCGGCGGCATGGCGTCGGTCTCGATGGGAGTGACGAAGCCGTATTTGTACTCTTGCTGCACGAGCTCTTCTAGGGGTTTGTTGCTCATGTCATCTCCTTGGATACGGGCGAATTCGCGCTTTTGCCGGCGAGGTCGGCAATGGTCGTTTGAGCGAGCAGGTTGTAAATTTTATGGTTGAGTTCGTAGAACGGGCTCTTGATCAGGCAACCGTCCCATTGGGGACAGGTGATTTTTTCCCCGTTGAAGCATTCGGCCACCGCGAACGGGCCGTCGAAGATTTCGACGATGTGCGCGACCGAGATGTCGGTGGGCCTTTTGGCCAAGACGTATCCGCCTTTGGTGCCTTGAACCGACTTGATCAATCCCTTCACCGCCAATTTTTGCAAGACTTTCGCCAAAAGAGGGTAGGGGATATGACAGGTTTCCGAGATTTCGCGGGTGTTGGTGAGGGGCGTGCCCTGGCTTTCCTTACGGATCATATGCTCCATGGCAAGCAGGGCGTATTCGGTTTTTCGATTGAAATGGATCATACTTCTTTTAACTCAGACTTTTTCGGTCTGACAAAAAAACTTCCTAAATTTCAATAAAAATAAATAAAATCAAATAGATAAAATGTTAAAAGATCATTCATTTTAGCGATATAAGACTATATAAGTCCTATATATCTGTCAAGACGCTATTAAGGAAGTCCGCGAGGTTTGTCAAGGGGTTGGAGGGGGTTTAAATGTTTCTCCTCCTCTTTTCACAAAGCGAAGGGGAGGGGTGTAAGTTTCTCTGATGAATTGACAAAAGAGGAGTTCGGGTCTATACGCACGTCCACTCAAAGCCGAATCTGCTTTTAGGCAGAGCGGGGGACCCAATTTCGGGGCGAGTCGGCGAAAGCCGTAAGGTGATCTCTTCTCCACCTGAGCCCGTCAGCTAACCTCGTAGGCTTCTTCTCGGAGTAGAGATCGCTCATGTTCAAAACTTTAAAACGCCTGATCTTAGGCCGTCCCCTTCGAAGCAGCGAAATCGTTCACCAACGCATCAGTAAAAAAGTGGCTTTGGCGGTTTTTTCCTCCGATGCCCTCTCGTCGGTGGCATACGCCACGGAAGAAATCCTGCTCGTCTTGGTCCCCGCGGGCTTTTTGGCCGTTCAGCTTTCTTTGCCCGTCGCATTGGCGATCGGTCTCCTCCTTATCATCTTGATCAGTTCCTACAGTGAGACGATCCACGCTTATCCTTCCGGGGGCGGGGCTTACATCGTTTCGAAGGAGAATTTAGGAAAATACCCGAGCCTCATCGCGGGAGCGTCTTTGCTTACCGATTACGTGCTCACCGTTTCGGTGAGCGCCGCCTCCGGCGTGGCGGCGATCACGTCGGCATTTCCCTCCCTCTATTCCCACAGCGTCTTGTTGGCGCTCGCCTGCATCGCGTTCATTACCGTCGCCAACTTAAGGGGCATCAAAGAATCCGGCGCTTTGTTTGCGGCGCCCACCTACCTTTTTATTTTTAGCTTTTTTGGGATGTTGGCCGTCGGGTTCTACCAATACTTTTTCGGCGGACACCCTTTGCCTCCGGAACACTTGCGCGCCTCTACGGAACCCCTCGCGTTTTTTCTCATTCTGCGGGCCTTCTCCTCGGGATGCGCGGCCTTAACCGGCGTGGAGGCGATTTCCAACGGCGTGCCCGCTTTTCAACCCCCCGAATCCCGCAACGCCAACGTTACGCTTGTGTGGATGGGCCTCATTCTCTTGACGCTTTTCTTGGGAATCACGGAGCTCGCCCGATTTTTCCATGTGCTTCCCCTTGAGAACGAGACGGTGGTGAGCCAAATCGCCCGGCAGGTATTTGGAACAGGCTTCTTTTATTATCTTATTCAGGCGGCGACCGCCCTTATCTTGTTTTTGGCGGCCAATACGAGCTTCGCCGACTTTCCGCGTTTATCCTCATTACTCGCCCGTGACGGCTACCTGCCGCGACAACTTTCGAGCTTGGGAGACCGACTCGCCTTCTCCAATGGCATCATCGTGTTGGGGCTTTGTTCGGGCGGGTTGATCATCCTCTTCCAGGGAAAAACCCATTTGCTGATTCCCCTCTATGCGGTGGGCGTCTTTATTTCCTTCACGCTTTCGCAGGCGGGCATGGTGGTGCATTGGTTCAAGCTGAAAGGGCGCTTGTGGATGGGCAAGGCCTTCGTCAACGGATTGGGGGCCATCGCCACGGGCATCGCCACTTTGGTGATCGCCGCGACGAAGTTTACGCACGGGGCTTGGATGGTCATTCTCTTCATCCCCGTCATGATCGTCGCCTTCCTGGCCATCCGAAGGCATTATGATTCGATCGTCGAGCAGCTTTCCCCCAAAGCCCTCGATCTCACCCTTCACCCGAAGAACCGGGTGATCATCCCCATCTCCACCTTTCATAAAGGGACCGTCAAAGCCCTAAACTATGCCCGGTCGATTTCGAATGACGTTCAAGGATTGTACATCGCCATTACGCCGGAGAGAACCGCCAGGATCCAGGACATCTGGCATGAATGGGGAGTCCCGGTGCCCTTGGTCATTTTGGATACGCCCTACCGTTCGATTCTTCAGCCCTTGATGGATTACGTCGATCGATTGTTGACGGAGGATCCCGATCAGTTCATCACGATCGTATTGCCCGAGTTCGTGCCCGCCAAGTGGTGGCAACAGGTTCTCCACAACCAGACCGCTCTTTTGATTCGTACCGCGTTTATGTTCAAGAAACGGGTGGTCGTGACCAGCGTCCGGCATTTTCTCGCCTATTAGAAGCAAATCCAGGTCAGTAGAAAGTAGATGGGGAAAAGAATAAGGACGGCCATGAGCAGATAGCCGCCGAAGTTCAACGTCTTGAAGCCTTGCTCGTCCGCGATAGCCTTCACCATGAAGTTGGGGCCGTTGCCGATGTACGAATTCGCTCCCATGAGCACCGATCCCAGCGAGATCGCTCTAAGAAGCGCCTCGGGAACCCCGGCGATTCCGCCTCCCTCGTGCAGGCCCTTGGCGAGGTTGAAAAAGGTAAGATAGGTGGGGGCATTGTCGAGGAAAGAAGAAAGAGATCCCGAAACCCAAAAGAATTGCCAGGGTTGAGTCAGGTGAAGCGAGCTTCCGCGAATTTCCAAGATTTCGAGTACCGGCGTCATGGTGACGAAAATTCCCGCAAACAGAATGGCGACTTCGACGATGGGGAAAAAGCTGAATTGATTGTGCCGGTGGATTTCTTCCGAAGTCGCCTTGTAGGAAACCACCGAAAGAGCGATCATGGCGATTTCCCGCCAAGGGGTCGGCAGAAAGACCGAGCCGATCACACCCATCAGAAGGATAAAGTTGATTCCCCCCTCGATCCGGATCGGTTCATAGGCGGATTCGTCCTCTCTTAACGATTCGATGCTCTCCAGGCGATAAACCTTGCGGTCCCAAAAGAAGAAAAGGGCGAGAAGTAGGGAAATCACGAGAAGCCACTCGGGAAAAAGTGAAAGCGTCCAGTGAAACGGTACTCCGTTTAAAAAGCCCAGGAAGAGCGGGGGATCTCCCAGCGGCGTCAAAAGCCCTCCGGCGTTGCTCACGATGAAGATGAAAAAGAGGGGGAGATGCCAGGTGCGTTTACGTTCCCGGTTGGTGCGGAGGAAAGGCCGCACCAGCAGCATGCTGGCGCCGGTCGTCCCGATGAGGTTGGCGAGGACGGCTCCTGCCGAGAAAGTCAGGTTGGTGCCCGGAGTGCTGCGGCGGTTTCCGCGAACGGCGATTCCCCCACTGATGATGAAGAGGGAGCCCACCAAGGAGAGGAACGAAAGATATTCGGTCAAGGTATGGGACAGCGGGGAAAGATCATGCGAGGAATAAATCAATGTGGGCACGCACCATGCGAGCGTACGAGGGCCTTGTTCTTGTTTTTCACCTTAAAAATGCTCGGCGAACAGGGGAAAGAGGCGATGCAAAGCAAGATCCCGGCGAAAGGAGCGAGGGTCCACAAGGGCGGTAAATGTTGAGACATCATGTTTCCTTTTCAAAAAGGCGGAAGTTCTTATACAGGAAGGATTTCATTCTTCTACATAAAAAACGGCATTTTTTCAAGTCGCCTTTTATTTGGTGCGATTGATTTTTCTCCTTTCGTTCCCTTTTCCCTTTTCGGCAACGATTTGGGCAGCCGCCTAAAACTTAGGTATCTCTAGTGGGATTTTTCCCTCTCGTTTGACCAAATCCCATTTGATTTTCGTGAAATTTGAACCGCGATCAATTGGTACGGTTATTGCTCTCATGCTTAGGTGGGGGATTTTAATCCCGTATCAGCAGTTCATGTCTCATTCACTGTTCATTCATTTTGGAGGAACTTCATGATCATGAAGCAGTTTCTTTAGGTTTCAACAGAAGATCCATAAGAAGAGGAAGATGTGGATGATCCTCTCTTTGGTGTTGTTCGGCTTTACCTGCTGTCGGCGAAAGTGTTCACGCAAGAAAGCACGCCTGCTGCGGCCACGGCCCGGCGGCAGCTCAGCTCGGGTTGTGGAGTGCTCCGGCCCCGGCGGCACCCGCTCCGGCCGCGGCGGAAGAACCGAAGCCCGATCCTCCGAAAGTCCAACACGGGAAATGCGAGCAACGTCACGGATGCCGGCGGCACTCTTGTGGTGGCTGAGCTCGCGAAAGACGATCCCGATTTCGCGAAGAAGAAAAAGGCTTTCGATGAATACAAGGCCCAGGCGGATAAAGAACCTCTGGCTCCTTAAGCTCGCTGACGCCGTCGGTCACAATAAGATTTCCATCAATTTCGTTTGGACCTCATTACCGCTTCTTAGTTATGTTCATGCAGGCCGGTTTCGCAATGGTGGAAACCGGTTTCACTCAAGGAAAAACGGGCGCATACCATGGCCATGAACTTTTATGATCTACCCCTTGGGCATGTTGGGTTTCTACATTTGCGGTTTCGCTTTTATGTTCGGGGGATTGGGCGCTCTCGGGACTTTAGGCGGATACGCGGGACTCAATCACGAGTACACCATTACGCTTTTCGGAAAAACTTTCGGTTTATTCGGACATACCGGATTTTTTCTCTCGGGCACCCATGGTCCCGCTTATGATGTCGCGGTCTATACCTTGTTCTTGTTTTAAATGTGCCTGGCGGATGCCGACGGCGACGATTCTCACCGGTTCGATGGCGGAACGTTGAAATATTCCTCCTTCTTCATCTACGGTTGGTTCGTCGGCACGATCATCTATCCCATCTACGGCAACTGGTGTGGGCGGCGGTTGGCTCGCCATGTTGGGCCAGAATTTCGGCCTGGGCCACGGCCACGTGACTTCGCCGGCTCGTCGGTGGTGTATTTGACTGGCGGCGTATTGGCCTACGTGGGGGCGAAGATTCTGTCCCTGTATCGGAAAATATAATAAAGACGGCAGCGTCAACGCCATTCCGGGACAATATCCCCATGGTGACCGCGGAACCTTCATCCTCGCTTTCGGTTGGTTCGGATTCAACCCCGGTTCTACCTTGGCCGGTACGGATCTTCGTATCGGCGTCGTCGCGACCAACACTATGTTGGCGGGTTCGACGGGAGCCCTCGTGGCCACCCTGGATGTGGTGGTTCCGAACGAAGAAGCCGGATCCTAGCATGATGTGCAACGGCTTGCTCGCCGGCTTTGTGGCGATTACTGCACCTTGCGCCTTTCGTCAATTCGCTCCATGCTTGCTTGATTTGTCTCATCTCCGGAATCATCGTCGTCGAGGCGGTCTTCTTCATCGATCAAAAGCTGAAAATCGACGATCCCGGTGGGCGGTGGCGGTTCACGGCGTGAACGGCGCTTGGGGCGTCCTATTCCAGGGTTCGTTTGCGGACGGAACTTATGGCATGGCTGAACGGCGTCGCCGGGACCGTGAAAGGACCTTTACGGGGATGTCTCTCAGTTCTACGCCCAACGCATCGGTACCCTCGCCAACATCGTTTGCTGGGACTTCATCGGCGGTTAGACGTCTTCAAGTTGATCGACGTGACCATCGGACTCCGTGCGGACCCCGTGGCCGAAGTGGACGGCTTGGATATTCCGGAAGTGGGTCTGGTCGGATACAGCGGCATACACCTGGATAAAGTGTCCGAAAGCCCGACTTCCCGCTGAGAAGGGGTCGAATGAATCAACATCGACGAATGAAAAGAGGTGAATTTATGAAAAAATAGAAGCCATTTAAACCAAGCGCCAGTTGGATGAAGTGAAAGAAGGCCTCTGCAGGAGCTCGGCATTCAAGGATTGACCGTTTCGGAAGTGAAGGGGTTCGGCAGGCAAAAGGGGCACACGGAGCTGTACCGCGGTGCCGAATACGTGGTGGATTTTTTGCCCAAGATCAAAATGGACATCATCGTCAAGGACGAGGAGGTCCAGAAGGTGGTCGAGGCGGTTCAAAAGGCGGTAAAAACGGGTCGAATCGGCGACGGAAAGATCTTTGTCTCTTCCGTTGAAGAGGTGATCCGGATACGGACCGGAGAAACCGGCAACAGCGCCATTTAATTTTTTACTTAACAATCTATTCCCCTCTATCTTAAAGATCCCTTCCTGCCATGGTGGCAGGGGGGGATTTTTTTAATTCTATTCTTAAAAGGAGTCGTCGGTATGCGGTGGAGAATCCTGAAGTCTGTAATGGTATCAGTTTTGATGGGGGCCTCGCTATTTTTGTCCTTGCAGGCAACGGCGCAAACGCAAGCGCCGCCGCAGGCGCTCCTGTTTTGGTTCCGGTTGCGCCCGGGGCGCCTGCGACGGCGACCCCCATGGCGGTAACGGCGCCGAATGTGGACTGTTTATTACGTGTTGGTTCCCACGCAGCTGCATGCGGCGGTGGCTCCGACTCTGCTCCCGCGCCCGTCGCTGCCCCGCCTCCCGTGGCTCCCGCCCTCTCCTCCGGCCGTCCCCACGGCTCCCGCGACGGCGACGACGGCTTGGCCCGCGATTCCTGCGACCGCTCCTCCGCCTCCTCCCGTGGCGGCACCGGCGGCGCCGCAAGCTTCCGCGAAAGGATCCTTTCGGTCGAACAGCGGCTTGCCGATTTGGAAGCCTACGTGAACAACTCCGCCCGCGTGGCGGATGATCCCAAAGCCACCGTTACCTCCAAAGTCAGCGGATCGGGCCCGGGCCATAACGGCTGGATGATGACCTGTGCCGCTCTGGTTCTCTTCATGACGCTTCCCGGCTTGCGCTGTTTTACGGAGGCCTGTCCGCTCGAAAAACGTCTTGTCCGTTTTGGCTCAATGTTTTAGGCATCGCCGGATTGGTGACGATTTCGCGGGCTTTCGGTTATAGCCTTTGCTTTCGCTAAGGGAGGGCCCATTCTGGGTGGCCTTCGATTGCTTTATCTCTTTTTAAAGGGCGTCGATTCCAATCCCAATACTGATTACTCGTATTGGTCCTCATAACGTCTTTTTCCGCGTATCAATTGATGTTTGCCATCATTACCCCGGGCCTCATCATCGGAGCCATCGCCGAGCGGATGTTTGTTTCGCTCATGGTGTTCGTCGCCTTATGATGCTGATCGTCTACTTCCTTGGCCCACATGGTGTGGGGAATACCGGCATGATGAACGGCGTGTGAACTGTCCGCTTCGATCAAGGCGATCGATTTCGCCGCCATGGCGGACGGTCGTTCACATGTCCTCCGGATGGTCGGCCCTCGTTCTTTGCATCATCTAGGCAAGCGTTTAGGTTTCGGGAAAGAACATGCCGCCTCATAGCATGGTGTTTCGCATGGTCGGCACTGGCATGCTGTGGGTGGGATGGCATGGGTTCAACGCCGGCAGCGCGGTTGCGGCCGACGGTGTGCTGCTGCCAACGCTTTCACGACGACGACCCTGGCGGCGGCGGTGGTTGCTTCACGTGGCACTCATCGAGTTCTTCCACAAGGAAAACCCAGCGTGTTGGGGTTCTGCTCCGGCGCGGTGGCGGGGCTGTGGTCATCACTCCGGCTTGCGGTTTCTGCGGACGGCGGGTTCGGCTGTCATCATCGGGATTCTTGTGGCGCTGTTCCTTATTTCGCCGTCACCCACATCAGCAAGGTTTCGGGTATGACGACGCGTTGGATACCTTCGGTACGCCGTGGGTGGAACTTTGGGAGCCTTGCTCACGGGCTTTTGCGATGGCGGACGTGAACGCGAATTTGCTCACCAACCTCAAGAATGTCGTCGGAAAGACTCCTTTGGATGGAGCAACTGAAGGTGGCCTGACCATCGTGCTTTCCGTCGCGGCAACGATCGCCTATCGCCTATTCATCCAGGGCGACCTTCGGATTGCGCGTGCGAGCGAGGAAGTGGAACGCCAAGGATTGATCTCTCCAGAGCGCTGAACAAGGCCTTCAGAGCGCTACAAGTGCGAATGGAAGGATGCGATCGCCCGACTCCCAATTTGCGAATGTTGGGGGGCGGGTGAATAAGTTTGACTTCAAAGAGAACGGCTCATTAATTTTTCCCAAGTTTCACTTAAATTCATTTTTTAAGAAGAAAAGGGGGAATAGCATGTTCATCCAACTGGAAATGGAGGGTTACCTCCGTCTCTTTCTGTTGTTTTTCATCATGATGGCAGTGCCGCGCGTTTGGGTTGGCGGGGACGAAAAAGCGCCTGGTTATCGCGCAGGCGCAAACGGCTCCTACGGCTGCGGCACCCGCCCCGGGCTCCGAAAGCAGATCCCATCATGAAGCAACGGGTATGACCTGGAAAGGGATACCTGGAATAACGCCGCAAGAGGGTCGGACGCGGCGGATGCCAAAGAATACGAAGGTAGGCGGCTCGGGTCCCGGCCACAACGGTTGGATGATGACCTCGGTGGCTTTTGGTTCTCTTCATGATACTGCTAGGTTTGGCCCTGTTCTACGGGGCCTTGTGGAGAAGAAAAACGTTCTGTTTGTATTGGCGCAATGTTTAGCACTCGTGTTCTCGTGATGACCCCTTCTTGCGGGCCTTCGATATAGTTGGGTCTTCGCAAAAGGCAAAGTCTTTTCTTGGGGGGGGATGGATTTTGCTTGAAGGAGTCGATCTGAACTTACCAGATTATTCTCATTGGGTTTCTCATAATCGCTTGATGTATCAAATGATGTTCGCCATTATCACCCCGGCCCTTATCATCGGGGCGATCGCGGAGCGAATGAAGTTCATCTCGGTGCTTTTGTTCGTGGCATTGTGGATGGTGATCATCTATTTTCCCTTAGCCCATATGGTGTGGGGGATTACCGGATACATGAATGGGGTGTGGAATTCGTCGGCGGCGATTAAAGCCGTCGATTTCGCCGGCGGTACCGTGGTTCACATGTCTTCCGGCTGGTCTGCGCTGATTCTTTGCATCATTTTGGGAAAAAGGATCGGGTTCGGCAAGGAGCACATGCCTCCGCATAGCATGGTACTCTGTATGGTGGGTACCGGTATGCTGTGGGTGGGATGGTACGGTTTCAACGCTGGCAGCGCGGTGGCGGCCGACGGAGTCGCGGCCAACGCCTTCATGACGACGACTTTGGCCACGGCGGTGGCGTCCTTCAGTTGGGCGGTGATTGAGTGGATCACCCGGG
This sequence comes from bacterium, assembly GCA_046346885.1. GTDB lineage: Bacteria > UBA10199 > UBA10199 > JADFYH01 > JADFYH01 > JAXMHI01. The sequence continues at coordinate 59,789 of JAXMHI010000006.1, forward strand.
GCAAGGCGAGCGTGCTCGGGTTCTGCTCCGGCGCAGTAGCGGGACTTGTGGTTATCACCCCCGCCTGTGGTTTTGTGAATTCTTGCTCCGCCGTGATCATCGGAGTGCTCGCGGGAATCGTTCCTTTCTTTTTTGTGACGAAAGTGAAACACTGGTTCGGTTATGACGACGCGTTGGATACCTTCGGCGTTCACGCCGTGGGTGGAACCTTGGGAGCCTTTGTGACGGGAATCTTCGCCACGGCGGACGTAAACGCAAATTTGCTGACAAATCTCAAGGGGATTGTGGGTAAGACCTTGTGGATGGAACAGCTCAAGGCGATGGGAATTACGATCGCAATGGCGGTCGTGGGCACCGTCGTCATCGCCTATCTGATCAAGTGGACCGTGGGGCTGCGTCCGACCGCGGAAGTCGAAGTGCAAGGTTTAGATTTGAACGAACACGGCGAAGAAGGGTATATTTACTAAATTAACGCATCCGATTCCTTGGTCCTGGTGTTAAGCCAGGGTCAAGGGAGGAATATGAAAAGGGGATCACCCATGAAAAAAATCGAAGCCATCATCAAGCCTTTCAAGCTCGATGAAGTGAAGGAAGCCCTGAAAGAGGCCGGCATTCAAGGAATGACGGTTTCCGAAGTGAAGGGATTCGGTCGGCAAAAAGGCCACACCGAGCTCTACCGCGGAGCTGAATACGTGGTGGATTTCTTGCCCAAGATCAAGCTCGACGTCATCGTGAACGACGAAGAAGTGCAGAAGGTCGTCGAAGCCATCCAGAAGGCCGCAAAGACCGGCCGCATCGGCGACGGCAAGATCTTCGTCACCCCGGTGGAGGAGGTCATCCGCATCCGAACCGGAGAAACCGGAAAAGGCGCGATTTAGGCTCTTTTTCCCTTTTTGTTTTAGGAATCCCCCTTTGTCTTTTATCGGACAAGGGGGGATTTTTTTTGGCTTTGACTTTTCAGATGGCTCATTGAATATCCCTTCTAAGATTCGTGACCAGAGTTTCCTTGGAGGAGCTTCATGAACAAAGTTTACCCGTCCGCGAAAGAAGCCATCGCCGATATTCCCGACGGCGCCACCTTGATGGTCGGCGGTTTCGGTCTTTGCGGCATTCCCGAAAATTTGATCTTGGCCTTGCGGGACAAGGGCGTGAAAAATTTGACTGTGATCAGCAACAACGCGGGCGTGGACGACTTCGGATTGGGGCTGCTTCTCCAAACCCGGCAAATCAAAAAAATGGTGTCGAGTTATGTGGGGGAAAACAAGACTTTCGAGAAGCAATTCATCGACGGTTCCCTTCAAGTGGAATTGAACCCGCAAGGAACGCTCGCCGAGAGAATACGCGCCGGGGGCGCGGGGATCGGCGGTTTTTTTACGCCGACGGCGGCGGGCACACTTCTGGCCGAGGGAAAAGAAACGAGGATGATCGACGGTCGTGAATACGTCTTCGAGAAACCGCTCAAGGCCGATTTCGCTCTGATCAAGGCGTGGAAGGGCGATGCCTACGGAAATCTCATTTATCGACTTACGGCGCAGAACTTCAACCCTATGATGGCCATGGCCGCTAAAGTGACCATCGCCGAAGTAGAGGAAGTGGTGGAAGTGGGGGCGCTCGATCCTAATTTCGTCCACACGCCCAGCATTTTCGTCAACCGCATCCTGAAGGGTCCCAAGTATGAGAAAAGGATCGAGCAGCGCACCGTGAGGAAGTTTAAGGGTTGAAAAGTTTTAAGGAGAACTCATGTCTCTCACTCGGGATCAAATCGTTCAGCGCACCGCCCAAGAATTGAAGGATGGAGCCTATATTAACTTAGGCATCGGCATGCCGACGCTCGTCGCCAACCATATCCCTAAGGGGATGACCGTGATGCTCCATTCGGAGAACGGCCTCTTAGGCTACGGGCCTTTCCCTTACGAAGGAGAGGAAGACGCCGATCTCATCAACGCCGGAAAACAAACGGTGACGATGGTGCCGGGGGCGGCGATTTTCGACCATGCCACTTCCTTCGCCATGATACGCGGGGGACACATCGACCTTTGCATTCTGGGCGCCATGCAGGTATCTCAAGACGGCGACATCGCCAATTACATGATCCCCGGCCAAATCGTGAAAGGGCCGGGAGGCGCCATGGATTTGGTGGCGAGCGCCAAGCGGGTGATTGTTTGCATGGAGCACGTGGCGAAAAACGGGAAGACCAAGATCGTGAAGAAGTGCGATTTGCCGCTCACCGGCAAGAAGGTGGTTTCCCGCATCATCACCGATTATTGCGTTTTCGACGTCACTTCGGAAGGGCTCGTCCTTCAAGAATTGGCGCCGGGCGTGTCTCAAGAAGAAGTACGTAAGAACACCGACGCGGATTTCAAAGTCTCTCCCCAACTCAAAGAGATGAAGGTAGGATAAAGGGATGCTTCGAGCCGTTTTTTTTGATTTCAACGGGGTGCTCGTCGACGACGAACCCCTTCACTGCGCCCTTTTCCAGAAGACCTTGGCCCATCAAGGCGTTCGGCTCTCCGAAAAGGACTATTATGAAAAATATTTGGGCTTCGACGACAAAGACGCCTTCACGGCGGTTTTGAAAGACCAAAACCTCGCCGTTTCCCCAGAGATGATTCAAACCCTCATTGAAACCAAATCGAAGTTTTACGACGAAGAGATGGCCCGCAAGGATTTGTTTGTGCCGGGTGCCGTCGATTTCGTGAAGAAGATTTCCGAGAAGTATTTCCTAGGCGTCGTATCGGGCGCGCTTCGGCGCGAAATCGCGGCTTGGTTGAAAAAAGGCGGGATTGCCGATCTCCTTCCCGTGATCGTGGCGGCGGAAGATATCCAGAAGGGCAAGCCCGATCCCGAGGGTTATCTGCGCGGTCTCGATCATCTCAACCGGGATTTCGTCCCCAGCTCCGAGATGATCCTCCCTCAAGAATGCCTGGTGATCGAAGATTCGCGGTGGGGGATTGAGGCGGCACACGGGGCGGGAATGAAATGCGTGGGGTTCACCACTTCTTACTCCGCCGAAGAGCTGAAAATCGCCGACTGGGTGATCTCTTCCTTCTCCGAGATCCCCATGGAGAAGATCGCGGCATCCTTTCAAAATAGCTAGGTTTTGTCGTTTCCCGTCTTGCCTCTCCTAAGAAGGCGTGATAAGGATTTTCTATGAATGTAGGCCACCTTGTCTTCGACTTGGAAACCAAGAAAACGTTTGAAGAAGTGGGAAGCCGCAACGCGGGGGAGTTGGGTGTTTCGGTCTGCTGCATCTACACCTACAATGACGATACTTACCGCGATTTTCTTGAGAATGAATTAAGCCGGATGGAAAATTTTTTCCTCGACGCGAAGCTCCTCGTGGGCTTCAACATCCGTCGATTCGATCTGCCCGTCCTCCAACCCTATTTTTCGGTGAACGTGGAAACCTTGCCCGTTTTCGACATCCTCGAGGATTTGACGGAACGGTTGGGTCATCGCATCAGTCTCGACTCCGTGGCCCAGGCCACCTTGAACATCGGGAAAACGGCCCACGGCTTGGATGCGATCCGCTTCTACCGAGAAGGGCAGTGGGAAAAATTGAAGTCTTATTGTCAAAACGACGTCAAAATCACCAAGGACGTTTTCGATTACGGTCTTAAAAACGGCGAGATCTTCTACTTCTCCCGTGAAGGCAACAAGAAGATACGGGTTGAGGTGGATTGGATCGACAAAGTGCCCCAAGTGCCCCAAGAACAAGCCCCCGCCCAATATAAATTGTTATGAAGAAAGACAGCATTCCTATTACCCCTCAAGGCTTGCAGAAACTGAAGGACGAGCTCAAAAGGCTCAAGTCGGTGGAGAGGCCTAAGATCGTCCAAGAAATCGAAGTGGCCCGCGGCCACGGCGACCTTTCGGAAAACGCCGAGTACGAGGCCGCGAAGGAAAAGCAAGGCCAGATCATGAGCCGCATCGCCGAGGTCGAAGATAAGATCGCGAGAGCCCAGGTGATCGACCCTTCCTCACTCAACCATTCGAAGATTGTGTTTGGTGCGACGGTCAAATTGCTCGATGTGAATTCGGGGGATGAAACGACCTACCAAATCGTGGGGGAAGACGAATCGAACGTGAAGGAAGGTAGGATCAGCGTCCAATCGGTGATCGCGAAGCACCTCATCGGCAAGGAAGTCTCCGACATCGTCACCATCGTGACCCCGAAGGGCAAGCGCGAGCTAGAAGTTTTAGAAATAAGCTTCGGTTAGCCTCTTCCTAAGTCTTTACCACTTCCTCTTCTCAATCGCCTCAAACCTTTTCCGGATGTTTTCCGGAATGGGGATACTTTTCTGCTCCCGGTAATTAAACATCACCGCCACCGTCCGTCCCGTCGCCACGAGCCGCGAGGTTTTTTCTTCGACCATCTCGTATTCCATGACGAAGCTCGAGCGCTTCAGCTCCGAGGCCCTGATTTTCACGAGGAGCGTCTCGTCCAGGTAGGCGGGTGACTTGAACGTGCAAGTCACCTCGGCCAGGATGATCGAGAGATCGGGATCTTGTTTTTTCTCGATGAAGTCGATTTCGGGGAAATGCTTGAAATATTCCACCCGCGACTGCTCCATGTAGGTGATGAATTTGGCGTTGTTGACGTGGCCGAACATGTCGCAGTCGGCGAAGCGCACGTGGATCTTCGTGGAGATATGAAAGGGGTTTTCCATGGGGAGGTTTTATTTTTTCCGGGGGGGCTCCGTCAAGGGGGCAAGATCGAAAACCCGGTTCATTTGCGCGTCGGTGAGCGTGCCGTGCTCTTTCAAGATCTCGCGGATGCTCTTGCCCGTCTTTACCGCTTCTTTCACCACTTCCGCCGTCTTGGCGTAACCCATCGGCACGGCGAGCGCCGTGGCGATGGAAACGCTGTTTTCCGCGTAATAAAGGCAGCGTTCGGCGTCTACCGTAATTCCGTCGATGCAAGTTCTCGCCACCTGCTTGAGGGAGTTGGAGAGCAGGCTTAACGACCAGGTGAGGCAGTAAGCGACCAGAGGCATCATGACGTTGAGCTCCAGTTGACCCGCCTGGGAGGCCAGCGCGATGGAGGTGTCGAGCCCTACGGTAAAGAAGCAAACCATGTTGAGCATCTCCGCCATCACGGGGTTCACCTTGCCCGGCATGATGGAGGAACCGGGTTGAACCGGCGGAAGCTGGATTTCCGCGAGCCCTGTGCGCGGGCCGCTCGAGAGAAGGCGAAGGTCGTTGGCGATGCGAATGAGGTCGAGGGCTAAGTTTCTCAAAGACCCGGAGAGATGGCAAAAGGGCGCCAGGCTTTGCATGGCTTCGAAGAAGTTTTTGGCGGGTTTTAAGGGCTCGCCCGTCAGGCGGCTTAAGGCTTGCGCGATTTTCGGGCGGTAGAGGGGATGGGTGTTGATGCCCGTGCCCACTGCGGTGCCTCCCAAGCCGATTTGCCGGAGTTCCTTGCGCGCGGCTTCGATTCGTCCCACGTGGTTTTCAAGGCATTGGGCGTAGCCCGAGAACTCTTGGCCCAAGCGGATGGGCGTGGCGTCTTGCAAATGGGTGCGGCCCGACTTGATGATCTTGAAGAATTCCTTTTCCTTCTTTCTTAAGGATCTCGTCAACGCTTTCGCGGAAGGGAAAAAAGACTTCAATTCCTTCAAGGCCGCCAAGCGAATGGCGGTGGGGATGACGTCGTTGGTCGATTGGGCCCGGTTGACGTGGTCGTTGGGATGAACGGGAGAGTAGGAGCCCTTCGTTTTTCCCAAAATCTCGTTGGCCCGGTTAGCGATCACCTCGTTCACATTCATGTTGTGGCTGGTTCCGGCCCCCGCTTGGAAGACGTCCACTACAAACTGGTCTTTAAATTTTCCCGCCAAGATTTCGTCGCAGGCCCTTACGATGGCCTTGCCGATTTTCGGGGAAATCATTCGCAAATTCATGTTGACTTGGGCGGCGGCTTTTTTGATAACGACAGTCGCTTCAATAAAACTAGGATGGGCTTTCCAGCCGCCGATCGGGAAGTTCTCGAGGGCCCGGGCGGTTTGCACGCCATAGTAGGCCTCCGCGGGGATTTTTTTAGGTCCCAGCGCGTCATTTTCGAAACGATGACGCGGAGCGGCTTTCTTTTTCATGGCTTTCAGTTTAATCGAAGCGCAAAGACGTGGCAACTTCTTGCGGAATTCAACGAAGAAGTTTTTAGGTGGGTAAGAAAGAGGTCGGATAACAGCAGTTCTTTTCGAGGGAGCTTTAGCGTGACAACGACTTATTCTTTTACGGCCGTAGACCGCAATCTTTTATCGCAGGGCGATTTTCGCGATCCTTTCCGGTTCTATCACAATCAAGAACCCATCCCGGCAAGAACCTTAGACGCCGCTCCGCGGATGAGCATTGAAGTCGTCGACCGGGACGGCAACCGCCAACTCAACGAACAAGACGAATTTTATTACCGCGCCGCCGACGGCAGTCGCCGGCGATTGGCTTCCGACGTGGGTTTGAATTTGCTCAACTACTACGTGGATCCCAATGTTTTAGGGTCTAAACGCTTAGGAATGGTGATTCGACAACGGGATCAGGCCCCGTTGGACGCTTACGGAAACGTTCCCGCGGGCTCCTTACAAGACGTTCGGGAGCTTACGGCCGAAGACCGGGATCAGGTTTCGGATTCTCACTTTCCTTATTGGGAAGCGGACCGACACCTCGACATGGATATCTTGGAGGGCCTTCGCCTCTACACCGCCGAGGAGAATTCGAGGTGGACGGGGTTTAGCGGTCTGGGGATTTATTTCAACGGGCGTTATTTCTTGAAGCGCGTCTTGGGCGAGAAGGGGGCCGTCGCCGGCATCTTCATGGCGGGCGAACATTTCATCAATCCCACCTTCATGTGGCAGATGTATACCACCAACTTCATCAGCATGGTGGGCGGCAGTCTCGCCAATAACAATCGACGGGAAGGGGTGATCGACAACGCCACCCATTTGGCGGAAAACCCTGACGCCACCAATTCGATCCGTCGCTTGGCCAACCTGCAAACGGCGGATGCCCGGTCGAAGATCGCTCAAGACCACCTCTATTTTACCGTCACTTGGCCGGTGGTCATCGCCGCCTGCTTTGCCGACCCCAATTTCCGCCAGTTTTGGCCGGCCCCCTGGCGGGTGCCGCGATTCAACGTGCTGGGGGAATATTTTTACAACCAATTCCGTGGAGCGGTCTCTTCGATGGGAAGTACTCCCCGGGCCGGACTCACCAATCCCTTAGGTCTTGGTTTGATGGCCGCTTCCAGTTTTGGTCTCTACGAGATTTCGAGCGCCTGGTTCGACGTCTACGGTGGCATGAGGTCCGACACCACGGAGAACCGCGCTTATTCCGGCATCGCGACCGCCATGACGGAGGCGGCCCTGCTCAACCGCGCCTCCCGCGAAATGCTCGCGCTTACTGGATCGCCCGAGCTCTCCTTCGCGAATTTCTCCCGTTTATGGTCCATGTCCCCCGAGTTTGGGGTGACGGCGACGCTTCCGGAGGGAAGCGCACTCGCCCGTTTTTACGAGAGTTCCCCGCGCGTTCAGGCCTTTTTCCAGGGACGCGCCTGGCTTCCCACCGTGGAGGTGGCTGAGCCGGTGGCGCATAATCCCTTGGGGCGCTTTTTCAATTGGGTGGGCGCCCCGCACATTTCCCTGGAAGCGCGCGTTACCGTGCCTACCGTTCTAGGTCAGAGCTACCGGACGGCCGCCTTAGAAGGAGCGGAAGTTCTCGAAGGAAGCGCGGCGGCCGCCCGTACGACGGCTGCGGTGGAGACGGTTTTGAGCCGCGCCGCCCTGACGGAGGGGGGGATCGCCCTCACCGAAGGGGCCGAGGCGACGGTGCTCGCGGAAGAAGCGATGAGCGTGAACCGGGTACGGATCGCGGGCCTGCCTTTACTCGGCGTCGCCGCGGTGGTGGGGCTCGCCATCGGGGCCGACTACCTCATCAACGGACAAACCCCGCGGGACCGGCTGCGTCAGTGGTCGGGGCGATAATTCTAAAAACTCCTTCTACTATAAGAATAGCAACTTCTTAGGGAAGTAACCGAAAGGTTACCTTGTAACTTCCTGATCGATTTCATTTTCTCCGCGGGCACACGGAGAGACTTGGTTTTATGACTCTGCGTGCCTTCGGTTTTTCTTCGTCTTCCGACGCTTCACAGGTATTGGAGCGTTTTTCCCAAACATCCTTAAACGCAGCGGCTTCCGTTCGCGCCGAACAGGCGGCCTTCGACGGCCTCGTCAGCGGGTTCGTGGAGGAATCGACGAACTGGCGCTCCCTGGCGGCGATGATGGCCGGAGGGATGGCGTATCGTTTGGGGCGGGTGGGGGTGATGTCGTTTGCCGGTGCCTCTTCGGCGGCACCGATTTTGGGTTTGGCCTCCCGCGCAGCGGGATTGGCGTCGGAAGTGACGGTATTTGAAGGGATGGGAGATATTTTACGATCTCCTTCTCCTCTCGCGGGAGAGGGTCGGGGAGAGGGGGGATTTTGGAATCGCTGGCGCAGCTCCTTCGTCCAGTTTGGGATGCTGAAACTGGGCGGAGCGGCGGCCAACGGACAGAATGTTTTCATCCAACACCTCTTCCAAGACGTCGCGATGGTGGGAGGTCACCAGTTGACGGCGAGATTAGGGCTCACTCCCGCCCCCGAAGGAAGCCTTGCGCAACAATTCCTCCACGCCGAAGCCACCAACCTGCAACTGGGCTTGAGCATGGGGTTGGCCCATTCCATTGTTCCTGGAATTCATGCGTTCGAAAACAGTTTGGAACTGGCGATTTTCCATCCGTCTTCCAGCCGCCCCGTTGAATCGAGTGAAAATGGGGAAGGGGTTGGAGCGCTTGAAGCCGTCGCCTCGCTTTCGTCCTCCCGTTTTGCCTTCGACTCTTCGGATCGGAACTCCCTCGAAGAACTCGTCAACCGCCCCGTATGGATGAAAAATACCGGAGGGGAGGAAGGTTCGGGTCGTGTTGAAACTCGCGAGGATTTGCGTTCGGAGATCGATCGGCATCTCGAACGTCTTATTCTGGATTTCCAAAACCAGCGCGACCGCCGATTCGCCGATTTTTTTTCCTTAAATCAGAAAATCGAGAAGATCCTGGGAAGGATTTTTAGCGAAGGGCCGCTCGAAGCCGAAGAAACGGAACGCCTCCATCGAAGCGCCGATCAATTTCACCGCGTTTTGAGGAGTTGGGGCAAACAGGTTCCACTGGCGAGTTTCACCGAGGTTTTAAGCCAGATTGAGCTCGGCTTGACTCAGCGCAGCGGGAGCATTTTGGCGGAGAGGGCGGTGCGAGACTTTTGCCGTGAATTTGCTCCCGCCGCTTCTTCTCCGCGCGTCCGAGCTCTCCGAAGGAGTGATCCTTCGACAATAAACTCCGCGCCCGTCGAGAATGAAAGACCACCGCCCGGATGGACGCTTCGGGATTATCAAAGGAAGATGCTTAACGCGCTTCGCGAAGACGTGGTGAACGAAACGAACCCTTGGTTGGGCGTGGCCTCCCCCATGCAAACGGGGAAAAGCTTTTTAGCGGGCCCCATCATTCAAATGCTGCGGGAAGGGCTCGAGCCGAACACGCGCTTCGTCGTGCTCAGTTCCGCGAGGGTCATTACGGATCAGGTCGTCGCCGATCTTTTGGAAGGCTTCCCCTCCCGCGAGGTGGGGCGCTTCGACGGCAACGTCAAGCAGGTGCGCACCATCACCGTGGCGAGCGCCTTCAGCCTCGCCCGCCATTTAGAGGATTTCACCCATGACGGCCCCACCGTTCTCATCAATGACGAGGCGTTCTCCACCCAGTCGCCCACCTTCCGGCGGATTTATCAACATTTCGGCCTGGCGGAGGAAGTGAAAGAGGGGAGTGCGACGGTTTTAAGGCCCAAGGCCGGCCGTGGGCTCGTGATCGGTCTTTCCGGGACGGGAAACGGGTTGGAAGGCTACCATACCAGCGGCCAATTGGGATTGCTGGAAGCCATCGAACTGGGCTGGATCCGCCACATGCGCGGGGAACGCGTGATGGTGGAGACCTCTCGGGTGACGTCGGAAGAAAAACAATCCGCCGAGGAGGGGCGGATGATTTGGTGGGAGGCCAACGAGGCCAATGCCGAAGCCTTGGCCGAAATTTACCACCAGAACCTGTATGGCCGCCACCATAAGAACTTGGTTTTCGTGCCCACCATCGAACATGCGCGCCTGCTCGAGGCCGCTTTCCAAAAGAGGTACGGCTCCGACTACGCGCAAGCCGTCCATTCGGACATGGAAGACGGGCCCTTCGACGCCGCATTGGCCCACTGGGCCCAGTTGGGCGGGGCGCTCATTTCGGTGAGGCGTCTGTCCCGGGGATTTCGCGGCACGGGTGCCGATGCGGTTTTTCATACCTATCAAACGGACAGCCCCGAGCTCTTCGCCCAACGCACCGGCCGCGCTTGGGGGCAACCCGAGGGAGAAATCTTAAACGACTTGTACGTGCTCGAAGCCACCTGGAATTCCCGCGGCTCCTTCGCGAACCTGGCCCGGCTTTTGGGGCTCGTCGATTACCCGCCGCGGCCTCTTTCTTCGCGCGGCCTTCGCGAAAGGCTCGACGCCCAAAACGAGCGGCAAAAACGGGAAAGGGAGATTCAGGAAAACATCCAAGTGGGAAAGGTCGACGCCGTCTTTTCGAAGATTCCCGTCCTCGAATCTTGGCGGCGGCGCTTCGAAGAAGTGGTCCAAGCGGCGGGAGGAGTGTCGGCCTTAGCGGAACAAACCCGACTTCCCGCCGATCTCATCACGGGTTTCGCCCTGGGCGCCTTGCCCATTCGCCGCTCCCATCTTTCCCCTTTAAGACAACATTTGGGTGGGGAAAGGACCGCCACAGAGCTCTGGGTCGGTTCTTGGGAGGGTGTGGTCGACGAGCTTTTGGCCGGTACGCAAAGCCTGCAAGAGAGGTTTTCGGAAGATCTCGTCGCCTGGCGGCAAAGGAGCGAAGCCACTGAAGCAAAGGCCGAAGGTTTAGACGCCCTCTTGCGACGCCACTTCGACTTGGGCTTAAGGGGAGAGGGGCGCCCCATGCGGGGTTTAAGGCAGTTGTTGTTCGACCTGAGGAAAGCGCTTCCGAATGGCCCGTCCGAAGCCGAGCTCTTGGGCTTCTTGAATGAGGCAGGCCCCCTCGTGCGGGAGCGGTTGGGTTGGATGGGGCGTACTATTTTAGAGGTGAGGTATTTTTCGGAGACTCCGCGGACGTTGGAAGAGTTGGAAATCGCGATCAATTTACAATTACACCTACAGCATGGTTTGAACTCTTCCCAAACTTCTGGGTCTTCCCGTACGAAAGCGCCCACCCTCAGCAAAAATCAAGTCGTTGGATTCAATGCCTTCGTGCGTAACGCAGTCATGGGCCAAGTGCTGCGTCGCGTTTACGCCCAAGACCCATTAAAGATCCCGTTGGATGCGTTGGAGTTGCCGGAGGAGGCGCTAGAAAGGGCGCAGCGATCGGGTAAAAATACCCTGGGAGATTTTCTGAGTGAGAATAGTTCCATTGATAATTTGGGAGTTCCTCCGCACGTGATTTCCGAGATCGAACCCGCTCTTCAGGCGCTTGGCATTCGATTGGAACTGCCTCGGGCTCATCTTCACTTTCTAAGACCCCCTGAGAATATGCATCCCGACCTTCTTGCCCAATTAAACAAAAGGATCGAATCTCTTAACCTCTGGGAACCGGGACTTCCTAATCCTAAAAGAGGAACGTCTTTTTTTACCAGCGCTGTCCTTGGCGATCCGGTAAACGAATTTTATTCAAGAGGCATTCAATTCATTTGGCAATTGGTTCAATGCAATCCCGAAGACTTCTCTTACCGAACGATCGAAAGTCGCCTGGCGAAGCGGGGTTTATCCATGGGAATGTATTTTGGGGAGGGAACTGACACGACATCTTCCCCGTCGTCCGCGTTCCCGGAAGCCGCTTTACTATTTGATACGGAAATCTTTCGTCAGTTTCAAAACGAGCTCAGCCGCACTGCAGGGAGGGGAATCTGGCGTGAGAAGAACTTTAGCCAGGTTGTCGCTTTAAACGAAAATGATATTTTCGAAAGGGTTAAAAACCGCACCGCCCTTCGAGAAATTCGGGAAGCCTTGGCTCAAAGGGGACTCAGTTTGGGGATGGACGTGGGCTGGAATCGACCCGAGGTCCGCGAGGTGATTTCCGCCCGCCTGGACGAGCCGATCTGCCTGTTTAAAGATTTTAGCGGAGATTGGAATGGATACGAAAAAATTCAAGGGGCATTGCTGGGCGCGAATTTGAGATACATCGGCGATCTCGTTCAGCTCACGAAGGCCCAAGTCGCAGACTTAGTGTCTGACGATTACGTAACAACTCGAGTTCACAATTTGGGTCTTCCCTTAGGAGTGAGAATCGAAGGATGGGTCCCTCCCCGCGAACGGGCGGATTTTTTAGAGATCTCCTCCGATGGAAGACAGGTGAGGACGGCTCTGTTGGATTCAAGCGTTGATGTCTTTAAAAAATACGCCTTCCGCCTTCGGTTTCAACGCATCCAATATTTGGGGGAATTGATTCAACAGACCGAAGAAACCTTGTTGGTAAAAACGTCGTCGCCTGCCTTAGTGCGGGAGGTGAGACAAGTTTTGTCCGCGAATGGACTCACCCTCGGCATGAGAGTGGAAAGCTGGATAAGGCCCGACGAGAGACGGGCGGAGGCTCCCGAAGAGGCCTGGGTTTATCCCCCCGAAATCGCTCCACTCCCCGACATTCGGGTTGCTTTCCGTGAAAGTGATTTTAACACTATCTTCGATAGAGAGATTGGATTTGAGAAGGAGCTCTCTGTTCGTGCGGCAAACGCTCTACACCATCTTGACATTCGATATGTGGGAGAGCTTGTTCAGCAGCCCGATTCAGATTGGGAAGTGAAGAATTTTGGCCGAAAGTCTTTGTTTGAATTGAAGCGCTATTTGGCGTCGATGGGGCTCAACCTAGGCATGAATCTCGAGGGATGGGTGCCGCCTCACCGTCGTCTTCTCGATGCCGAAGGAGAGACGGAGTCCGTCGGTTCGACTCCGGAGGGTGGGGGGAACGAAGACTCCTGAGGGTACTCGTTTGATAAAAAACACACCACAACTTCTTGGCGGATTTTTCGATAGTTTGTTTAAGTATTCTCTTTAAAAATTAACCGGGGGCGCTTCACGAAAGGATCTGCTTTGCCAGAACCACAATCCTATCGCTTTAGTCTCGTTTCCGCTTCCCAACTTTCCTCCGGGGATCCCCGGGATCCTTTCCGTTTTTTTAGGGAAGGGGAGGCGCCGCCTCTTCAAAACTTAAGCGCGCTTCCTTCCTTTTCTTTGGAGGCGGTGGATCAAGACGGAAACCGCCAACTCAATGCGGGCGACCGTTATTTTTATTTTTCCCCCGACCAAACTCGCCGGGCCGTGTCCCCGGAAGTGGGCCTGCAAATTCTCAATCATTGGGCGGACCCGCGGGTGTTGCAGCGAGACCGCTTGGGCCTTCTCGTGCAATCGGGGCCGGTGCATGATTTTCCCGTGCAGGGGAATGCCAATATTCTAGATTTCATTCCCCCCTTGTCCAGCCTTCCCGCCGAAGGGGAGAGGGCCAACCTCGATTCGGATGTTCCCTATTGGGAGGTGGACGGCCACTTGGATCTGGATATTTTGCAGGGCGTCCGGACTTTTACGGAGGCGGAGAACCGGCGGTGGACAGGCTTAAGCGGCGTGGGTATTTACGCCAATCCCTATTACTTCGGCCGCCAAGCTTTTAAGACCTTAGGGATTGCCGCCAGCTTCATGGCGGGAGAGCATTTCGTCAACCCCACCTTCATTTGGCAGACGTATACGACTAATTTTCTAAGTTCAGTGACGGGAAGCTACGAGAACCGACAACGAACGGCGGAGCATTTCCGGAATTTTCAAAACCTTCAACCCTCTCCGGACGCGGATTCGGTGGAAAGGCGCCTCGCCAATATCCAAATGGCCGATGAAAGGTCGCGCATCGCGCAAGACAACCTCTATTGGGCGTTTACCGCGCCCGTCGTGGGGGCCGCTTGCCTGGCTGATCAAAATTTCAGGAATTTTTTAAGGAACCCTTCCATCCTCCCGCGGCATTTTTATTCCCAATTCCGCACGGCGCTTCCCGCCATTCTTCGTTCGCCTTTCGCGATGGGAGCCGCCGCCTTGGCCGGTTTGGGAATGTATGAGATCTCTTCCCGCTGGTACGAAAATTACGGCGGTTTGCGGCGGGGCAGCACGTCGAACCGGATTTTTTCGGGAGCCACGACCGTGCTCGCCGAAGCGGCGCTGTTTTCGCGGGCCAGCCGCGAAATGGCGGCGATCACTGGTTCGGGGGACCTCACTTTTGCGAATTTGATGCGCTTAAGAAGCTTACCCTTACAATGGGGGGTGGGGGCGGAAGTTCAAGAAGGGAGCGTCTTTGCCCGCTTTTACATGAATTCTCCCCGCGTTCAGGCTTTCTTCCAAGAGCGTGCCTTTACTCCCACGATCCGCATGGCCGCGCTCGAGAGCCCCAATCCTTTGGCCTCCCTTCTCAACCGCGTGGGCGTGCCGCATCTTTCCCTCGAAGCCCGCTTGAGCACTTCGGCGTTGACGCGCGCGGGAGCGGCGGAAGGGGCTGCCTTGGTCGAAAGGGCAACCGTTACCGAAACGACGGCGGCGATGGAGTCAGTGCTGTCCCGAGCGACCTTAACGGAAGGGGCCACCGCCCTGGAAGGGCGAGAAGCCCTTTTGGTGGGAGAGGAGCTCATGGCCGCCGGCCGGGTTCGAGTGGTGGGTCTTCCCCTTACCGGCTTGTTGGTCGGGGCGGGAATTCTCGTGGGAGTCGGGTATCTCACCGGTTATTTCGACCGCTCCTGAACTTCTCCCTCTCAACATTTTTTGGATTGACAAAGACGTCTCCGGTGCTATTCCCCCTTTTTAGTTTTTCCGGATTTTTAAGGCCCATAGGAGACAAACTTCCATGCTCGAAAGACTCGCCCTCCCCAACATCCGCCAGGCCCTTTTAAAGATGATGGGAGTCCCCCAAAGCCAATCTTTAAACCGTTTGGATCATCGCCTGACCCAATTGGAAAAGAACATTTCGGCATGGGCGGATAGGGTCGAGAAGGCCGCTCAAGTGGTTCAAAAGAAGGTGCTTTTGGCCGATATCGAACCGGGAAGTTTCGAAGCCCTTCGCGCCGTTTTGCCGGGCGATTTACAGCTCAAAATGGTGAAGGATTGGGATCAACTTTTTCGAGAAACTCGGAAGGCCCAAGTTCCCTTGGTGGTGATCGATTTGGCCCTCTTCGGGCAGGAAGGGATGGTCAATATTAAGAAGTTGAGAGACCATAATCCCGACGTGAAGATCGTGGCGCTTTCCAATTATTTGAGTGAAACCTTGGCGCAGGCCATGCCGGAAGGTTTGGAACTGGCCGGAATCCTTCAAAAGCCTCTCCACCCCGAGTCGCTTTCGGCGCATCTCGAAAGGTATTTGGTTTGATTTACGAAATTGCCTTGGGGAGGCGGAGCCATCCCCCTCTTTGAGGACAACAACCAGAATGGGCCATCCGTAAGGATGGCCTATTTTTTTATATGAATGTGCGATTGCTCAAGCTCGAAAAAGAATTTTTAAAACTTTACTGCGCTTTCCACCCGGTGACGTCCACTTCGCTTGGGTTCGCGGAACACAATGGCGAATTGGCGGACCATGACCCCCGCCGGATCAAAAACTATTTACAAGACCTCTCCGGCATTCACCGTCGCCTTTCCCTCTTAAGGGCGACGAAGAATGTCGCCGCCCAAGAACGGGTGGATTTCACCCTACTCGAAAATAAAATTCTCCTCGAGGACAAAGAACTCACCGCTTTTCGCCCCCAACATCGCGATCCCAGCCTTTACGTGAGCGAGATTCTTTACGGATTGTGGTTTTTACTCGTGCGCCCCTTTTCGAAGGAGGAGCGTCTCGAAGGGGTATTGCGCCGTCTCCATCAAGTCCCCGCGCTTTTTTCCCAGGCGAGGGCGCTTTTGAAGAACCCCCCGCGCGTGTGGGTGACGATCGCCCTGCACGAGGTGGAGGGGCTTCTTTATTTCCTGAAGGATTGCCGCGATCAATTGCTTCGCACTTACCCCAAGGCTCGTCGCGAACTTCAAAAAGCCTTCGAAAAGGCGCAAGAAGAAGCGCTCGCCTTTAAAAAATATTTGAAGTTGGAACTGTTGAAAGAGGCCCATGGAAAATTCGCGGTGGGTAAAAAGGATTTTGATTTTTTACTCCGTAAGTATCACGGTCTGAGCGAAGACTCGGGGCAGATTCTGAAGCTGGGCAAAGAGGTTTTTTTAGAGACTCAGGAGTTGCTTCAACAGACGGCTTCCCAAATCCGAAAGGGAGTCCGCTGGGAAAGGGTGGTCGATGAAATCAAGAAAGACCATCCCGGCGTCAAAAATCTCCTTAAAACCTACCAGGCCCAAGTGGCGCGCACGAAGCGGTTTATTCGGGAAAAGAAACTCGTCGCCATTCCCGCCGGAGAAAGGCTCCGGGTCATCGAAACGCCGGCCTTCGCCCGTTCCACGATCCCTTTCGCCGCTTATATCGACCCGCCGCTGTTCGCCGAAGACCGGACGGGCACCTTCTTTTTAACGCCCGTTACCGCCTCGGACCCCAAGACGCGGGAGGCCTTGCTTCAAGAACATTGCCATGCCTCTCTCGCCGTCACCGCTCTTCATGAGGGGTATCCCGGCCACCATTTGCAGTTCGTCTATCAAGCGGGAATTTCCTCTCCGCTCCGGAAGATCTTCAATTCTTCCAGCTACTATGAAGGTTGGGCACTCTATTGCGAAGAAATGATGTCCGAATCGGGTTTTTACGACGCCCCGGCGCGCCTGCTTCAACTGAAGGACCGTTTGTGGCGCGCCTGTCGGGTGATCGTCGACGTGGGCATGCACACCCAAGGCATGACGGACGACGAGGCGGTGGATTTTCTTTCCAAGAACGCCCGCATGGCGAAGGCCTCGGCGCGGGCCGACGTGAATTGGTATACCCAGCGCCCCACCGTGCCGCTTTCTTATCTGACGGGAATGAAGAAAATCATGAGTCTGAGAGACGAAGCGAAAAAGAAGTGGGGGGAAAGTTTTTCGCTGAAGAAATTCCACGAGTGGTTCTTGGGTTTCGGGGCGATTCCCATCCCCCTGATTCGCGGGGTTTTAAAATCTTGAAATTTTAGGATCTTTTTAATCCTTAGATCAAGGCAACCTTTTGCCTTCCTCTTCGATAAGCCTCCGTTAGAACGAAGGATAAAAGAAGAGAGGATTGAAGATGCTTCCACTCCTGCTGCTTGGCGCGGCCTCGGTTGCCCTTTTGGCCGGCTGTTCCCGGAATGAAGAAAATAAAGCTCCCGTAAAAGAAGATACTACCCCGCCTGCGGATGTTTCGTATCGACGAAACTGCCTTGTGGACTCCTCCTGTGCGGCGGGCGAGCGGCAGGCGGCGATCTATGATTATGTCGGCGCGATGTATGGGGAAGAGGGACGGGTGCGGTTTCTGGAGACGAACGGAAATCAGCATCTTTCGCCTTCGGAGAGAGAATATGTAGAGAGAACTTTCGGACGTCTTACGAGTCCTTCGCAGGTTGACGGTTTTCTCACCAAGTCCCATTCGGTTTTTTTTCAGCGGTCTTTTTTCCCGACTCCCAAGAAGTGTCCCGAAGAGCCTGTTGTGAAGCTCCTCCATCCCCAATTCGGGGAAGGCTTGGTGCTTTACGGGGCCCATGGTTGCGGGGAGGCCCACGGCAAGCAACTTTCGCAGAGCGGCATGGAGTGGGCGATCGCGGCCAACTCCCAAGGATGGACCTTCTTCGTCGAAGGGGAAGCGGGGGCCGGATGGTTAGACGGCGAAAAGAAAGCCATCGACATGGGGCCCGAGGTGAAACTCGTAAAGCGGATGGGGGAGGTTCTTCAGATTCCCGTCAAGGAGGCGTTGGTCTTCAACCCCACTCATCCCCAAGTTTTGGAAGAGGCTGCGAAAAAATCAGGATACACCCGCGAGGAGTTGATCGTCGGCGCCGTGTTTCAGGTTTTTCTTTCCCTCTATCTTCAGGATCCCCGGGCCAATCAAGGCGCCGTCATGACCCAGGCCGTTGATAACGCTGCACCCTACTTTAAGATCGACCGGAAAAAACTGGCCGACGCCATGAACGATTTCCTGATCAAATACGGTCGTGATCAAGTGAAAGAGTCGAAGAAACGGATGGATGTTCTCGTCGACTTCTCCAATCAACTGAGCCTTTCTCCCTTAAGGAAAGAACTTCAAACCCTCTCCGAACGGAAAGACGCCCTTCCGGCGAAAGCCCTCTTTTTGGTGGGCCAAGCGCATTTGGATCTCGTCAAAAAGGCATACGAAAAATAAAAGAGTCGTTTTTTAAGGCGTGGGGGCTGCGGTTTGGCCGTAGACCCGCTCGAGCGTGAATTGGACTTCTCCGCGAAAATGGGGGGAAGCATCGTTGCTTAAGTCATTCAAAGTGCGGATCCACGCTTGCCGTTCGGGGCTGTTCGCCGGAAACCCTCGAATGATGCCGACTCCCCGAGTGAGAGCGACTTCGCGGAGGTTGTCGCTCGCCCGGGTGTCGCGCAGTAAGCGCTGGAGGATGTTTAAACTTTCATGCGCCGTAGGGGAGGCGGGACCGTGGCGGACCGAAAAAGTTTCCAAGGCGGGAAGGATTTGAAGCAGCGTGCTCTCCGGCGTATTCGGATTTTGTGTGAGAGCGGCGAAGAAGCGAAAATTTTCGTTCTCATGTGGATAACGGCGCTGGCGGTAGGCCCTTAGGAATTGGTCGTAAACGTAGATGGAAGTATCTTGATTTTCGGGAGAATCCGCGTGCTGCAATCGTTCGGAGATTGCATTTTCGATCCATCCGTCTAGGGAAGGATCATCCGGCCGGGTGAGGATCCCTTCCAACGCGATCATTTGGCCGAGAACCAGTAATTGCGCGGATTGGGGGAGGTGGCGAAGGGAAAGCACCTCTCGCGACCATTCGAGCAATTGCCTGGCCGTTTCGCGGTCGAACGCGGCGCGAAAATGGTAGACTTCCCGCAACGCCATTTCCGCAAGATCGGCCGGAGTGGCAGGGGAGGAGAGCATTGTCCGGACTTCTCGCGACAAGGCCCTCACTTCTGCAAAAAACAACGCCGAAAACGGCCCATCGTCGGTTTCTCCCATGAGGTTCAAAGTCGACCAGAAATGTTGCATCAAGAGGGAATAAGTATGAAGCCGAAGTAAGCGGTCTTCCGTCGGCAATCGGACGTTGGAGAGAAGGGGCCTTAAGATGCGGAAGGCGTTCGACAAAACGGTAAGTCCCAAGGGGGAAGATTGAAATACCTCCGAATCGTGCGGGATGCGCTCGTAAAAAAGTAGAGCTTGCTGTCTTACCCGAAAGGGCGCTTGGGCGTTTTCCGCGACGAAATTGAGGAAGACGCAGAAGTTTAAGGTGATGCGGTGGTTGAACCAATCTTGGCCGAAGAGTTGCGAGAAATCGTGGATGAACGCTTCCCATTCCAACGGTCGCCCTCGCGCTTCTTCGATGAAGCGTAAAGCCAACGATTCGATCCGGTGTTGATCCAAGACGCCCCGCGGCGGCGGAGGTTGGAGCCTAAGAAAGTTTTGGAAGGCAAGCGAGCGGATCAAGAAAGGGCGCTCTCTCTCTTGCGACCAAGACTCGAGGCGGCGTAAGATCGCCGATCGTTGGGTTTCACTGAAGGGTTCGGGAGGCGCTTCCGCCCAAAGAAGAAGGCACAGAGCGCGGATGTTTTCGGGTGCGCCTTCCGCGAAAATCAAATTCCTTAAACTTTCCCCCACCCGTTGCCTTTCCAGCGGGTTCACTCCCGTGCTTGATGAGGTATCTCCCGCCAGCAAGTGGAGCAGGGCTTGTTGGATCGCTCCTCCGTGCGGGCTCGGGAAATGAGCCCCCGCGTAACCGGCGATTCTGAAGGAGAGCATCCTCCGGAAATCCCTTTCATCCCCCGAATTGGATAATGCCCAGTGTAGGACGCGCAGGGCGTTCGTCGATGTCGAATTTAAAGGGCCGGGGGTTTGAAGCGTCTCCAAAAGGGAGGGGAGGATGTGATGAAGCTCCTGCTGCACGCTTAAATTCGACAAATCGCTTTGCTCTAAGAAATGGGAATAGGCGGCGAGAAGCTCCGAGTGGGAGTCTCCACACTCCGGGGAATGAAGCCTTTCCCGAATTTCCCGTAAGGTGACGGCGAGGGCGGCGTTGTTTTCGGAGGAACTTTGAGAAGAAGGGGGGACGGTATATCTCCAGAAAAGAGGAAGGGTATTTCCCCCATTCGCCGGGCGAAAGGCGAACTCCCGTCCGTTCCAATGGGCCGAGCAAGTGGGGGCCGCGTTCTGAACGGCGGGGGCAACGGGAGGAAGCGGGTTCGGTTGTGCGGCTAACGTTTGTAGGAAGCCGAGGCGATAAAGGACCATAGTGAAGGTTGGCGCCCCGGTGTTTTTTTATCGGCATTCAAGAGAGATAAGTTGTTTAAAAAAACGGCGAAAAATCATTGAAAATCCAGTAGGTTAATGTTTTTATCCTCCAGGGCACACCGTGGGCTTTTCAATTTTCTTAAACCCACAACTTTTCGCGTAAATTCTCGATAATCCTCTGTAAACCGGAAATACTTCCCTTTTTAGGAGACGACCATGACGATTCCTTCCGTAAATCCTTCCGTTCAAACCGCTTCGGACGAGTCCGTTCTCAGCCGCTTCAGTCGGCAAAGCTTAAGCGCGGCTCCCGACCTGACGGCTTCGCAAGCATTAGTGGATCGTTATGTCAGCCAAACCGCGGAGATCGCCGGGGACTGGAAAACCGTTGCCGCCTTCACCGTGGGAATGGGCCTTTTTTCCCGCTGGCAATCGGCCATGAGCGCGGCTCGGGGAATCGCCGTGGAATCCGCCGCCGTCGAAGCCAACGCGGGCGCGAGATTGTTTCATTTCGGCATTTCCGGGGGGCGTTCTTTCGCATGGGCGAGTAGCGGCGCTTCCGCGCTGGGAGCGGGATTGATTCTTACCGGTTGCGGAAACTCCGAGACGAACCCCGATGCGGGGCCCGATGCCACGGCGTTTAACGCCGTGGGAGCCGAGTTTCCGATTACTTCCAATCCCAGCACGGGTACTAACGAAGGTTTGGCGGTCGCCCTGAATCGCGATGGAAATTTTGTCGCCGCTTGGGCGGACGTGGGAGCGGACGTCTCGACCACCGGCGTTTTCGTACGCGCTTTCGGTGCCTCGGGCGCCTTAGGCCCCGTGGGAACGGCCGATCAGCCGGCCTCTTCCGTCGACGTGACGCCTTCCATTTCCACCAATTCCACCGGTAATTTCGTCGTTTCTTGGACCAACACCTCCGGGCCCGATAATCCCTCGGGCGTGAGCGTGCGTCGCTTCAACGGCAGCGGCACGCCGGTGGGCCCCACCATCAACGTGATTACTCCTTCGGTCCATGCGACTCTTCCCACTTCCTCCATCGTATCGCTGGAAGACCGGGGTTTTGTGTTGGTGAGTAACGACAATTCGAGCACCTGTGGCGCCTGCGCCCATTTCTTCAATTCGGATTCGAGTCCCGCCAATGACGTGACGCTGGTACCTTCCGGCACGGCGGTGAGCACCGTTTCGGTGGGCACCACCACTCAAGGCCAGTGGGCCTGGGCGGCTATCGTGAGCGGCGCTTCGGGGCACAGCGAAATCCGGTTCCAGCGTTTCAACGGGCGTAGCGCGATGGGAGCCGCTTCATCCATCGACATCGGCAACTTAGGCACCGCCCCTCAGGTGAGAGTCGCGACGATTCCCAACGGGAATTCGATGGTCGTATGGCAACCTCAGGCATTCAAGGCCAGATTTTGGGAAGCGACGGGGAACCGCTCGATGCCCCCTTCAGCGTCCGCTCGGTGACTCCGGGCCAGAGTTTCTCCATCGCGAGCGACGAGCGCGGGAGCTTCGTGGTGGCCTGGGAAGAGTCGGGTCAGATTAAGGCGAGCGTATACAACTCGGCGGGAGACCCCTTATTTCAAAACCAAGACATTGCGGGAAGTTCCGGCCAAAACCGAGAAGTTACCGTTTCCGCCAATGGTTCGGGCCGCGTGGCCATCGCCTGGCGCCGTTTTTCCACGACAGGCGGGGCTCATAACGACCTCATTGCCAGAAACTACCAGATCGCGTATTAACCGTTCGAGAGGCGTTTTTAGGAAGAATTTGTGAGGAGAGAGAAGGGAGGGAGCAATGGCGGAGCCCGTTAAAGGAAGCACGCAAAGTGAGCTCTATACCCCCGGTTTTTCATGGGGCCCGAATGTGGCGGTGGGGGGAGGCGCCGGATATCGAAGCGACGGCACCCAAACGGCCTGGGGCCCCCAACTCGAAGTGGACGCGGGGTTCTTCTTTAAGATCGACCAAAACTGGGTCGGCGGTAATTTCTTCTTCAATCATTTAAATCTTCAATCCCCTTTGTTCGGCCTTCCGCAAGGAGTGGCCGTCAACACCTTCGGCGCCAAGCTGAATTACGGCCATGCCTTCGGCGAAATGTTTTCCCTAAAAACTCAATTGGGATTGGGACTCGCCATTTACGGGGTGGGGTCTCCGGAGGAGATCGGAAACGGAATTTACATAAACCGCACCGGCGCCGGTCCTCACGTGGATCTCGGGGCGGGAGCTTGCGTTTGGAAAGACCGCTTTTGCGCGTTGGCGAGCTATAATTTCGACATCAACGCTTTCCGCGAGAAGAAGAGCGACTTGAAGCTGGATTATCCGAACCTCACGACGAAAACCTTGGGCGCCCAGGGCTTGGGGTTGCTCTTATCGGTGGACGTTGCCCGTTTTTTCTAAACTATTTCTGCAATAAAACCAAAGACGGGGTTTTCTTTTCATCCTGAAGGCTCTCGCCTTTCAGGAGACGGATCATTTCGTCCAGCGACTCACCCGAGTCGGAACTCGAGTAGATCTGCAGCCCCCCTTTGCCGATTTCCTTTTCGTGGGTCTTGATGAGGCCTTTTTCCTTAAAACTGAGCAGAGCGTTGTGAAGGATGAAGCGCGAAAGCGACTCGGGCCGGCGGATGTCGCCTTTTAAGTAGAGTTGATGACCCAAGTCGAGGATGCGCTTGACCACCGCCTTTTCCTCGGTTTTCGAGAAACTCAAACGCTTCAGGGCGAGCGCGGTGATTTCGTAAGCCTCCAAAAAATGGGTGAAGAGGCTTCCGAAGGTTTGAAGGGTGGGCTTCGACTTCGCTTCCACGTAGTCTTCTCCCTTTTCTTCCAAGGCCCCCAGCGAGGTCAAGTCGGCCAGGGCTTCGCGGAAGGGGAGGAGGTTGATGAACTCGTAGTGGAAGATTTCCGAAAACTCTTGGTAGTTTTTCTCCAATTCGACCTTCGAGTAGACGTTGCGGTTCCCCATCAAGAAGAGGCTCGAAAGCAGGCTTAAGTGGGCGAGGTTGTGGATGAGAAAGTTCTTGTAGAAGTCGAGTTGCAGCCGACGGCTTTCCTCCAAGGTGTAGAAGGTTTCGATGCCGTCGTGGTGTTCGGTGATGGTGCCTTGGTGTTGGTAGCGTAAGATCGCCTGATGTAGGGCTTTGGGGTAGCTTTTCTTGAGGGGCTCTGACAGCTCCACGTTGCGCAAGGCCAAGGCTTGCCGGATGCATTCGATGCGCTCCATCAACTCGGAAGTGGTCTGGCCTTTCTTGCCGCAAGAGAGCAAACCCGCGGCGACCAAACCCGAAGCGCTGGCGATGCTGACTTCTTCGATCTCGACGGCGATGCGGTGGGCGAGATGCTTCACCACCTCGCGTTTGGCTTCCTCGGAGTCGCCGCTTTTCAGTCCTTTCCGGGCTAAGTATTCCTTGAGCGAAATCGGTTCCGCGAAATTGACGTAGACTTGGCCCGACCGATGGCGGAGGTATTTGCGGATGCGGAAGAGGTCCCAGAACTTTTCCTTTTCCTTCGTGGCCCCCTTCACTTCGGCGGTGTAGCTGCCTTCCTCCAAGACCTTCTCGTAGTTGATCGACATGGGGATGAAATAGATGTCTTCCGCGCTGCCCTCGAAGAAGCAGTCGAGGTAGATGGAGAGAAGCCCCGTGCGGGGGCGTTCCAGTTTTCCGGTGCGCGACCTCGTGCCTTCGATGAAAAATTCTTGATAATACCCTTCCTTTACGAGCGTCTTCACATAAGCCTTGAAGAGGAGGGGATAGAGCTTATCGCTTCCGAAGCTGCGGCGGATGAAGTACGCCCCCGATTTGCGGAAGATATGCCCCATGGGCCAGAAGGAAAGGTTGGATCCCGCCGCGATGAGCGGCATGGAAAGATGCTGCTGGTAGAAAATATAGGAAAGCAAAAGGTAGTCGACGTGAGAGCGGTGCGACGGGACCAAGACGACGGGATGGTGCCGGGCCACCTGTTTCAGCCGGTTTAAGCCCGCTTCGTCGACGATGAGCCCTTCATAGACGTATTTGAACACGGCGGTGAGCACCACGTACCAAACGTCGATGTAGGTGTAGTTGGGATCGGAAACGATTTCCTCGAGGATTTTCTCCGCCTCCAGGTAAAGCTGGTCCAACGTTTTTTTCTGTTCGGTGGCCAGGTGTTTCAATTCGTCTCTGAGCGACGGGTCTTGCATGACGATTTCGATCATGCGCTTGCGCGATTTGAGGCGGGGGCCGGTAATGGCCTGTTGTTCCTTGAAGAAAATCTTGTGCAGGTCGAAACGCAGTTGGCTCGCTTGCTGGGCGAGCGGTTTTTCGCCCCGAGTGGAGAGAAATTTTTTCACGTCGAGCGGGTTGCCCACTTGGGCGACCGCTCGCTTTTTGTAGTTTCTAAAGAAGAGCGCCGTTTTCCGGAGCGAGCCGGGGTTTTCTTTTTCGCCGAATAAGATGTCGATGAGACTTTTTTTCGCCTTTCCCGGCCGTCGGTCGAAGGCCAAGGTGAGGGGAATGAGGGTTAAGGGCTTGCCTTCTTCGAGCGAGTTCGACGCCTCGATGAGCGGGGCGATTACGTCGTCTTCTTCCACGTCGTCCGGGTTGAATTGGGGCGGGAGGTTCAAAAAGAAGAAGGTCGTGGGTTCCCGTTTCAAAATCGCGGGCACCGACTCAGTCTCGTCGTATTCGGGAAAATGCCCCTTTTCGTAGAAAAAATTCAATCGGGCAACCCATTTGGAAAATTTAAGGGAAAAGGGCATCCAACCCGTCATCCGGATCAAGTTGGCGTGAGTGGCCAGCGGCAACCCTTCTTTGAGGAAAAGCGAGTTGAAGTAGTTGTACTCGATCTGCCCCCAGTTGCGCATCATGTAGACGATGGGCCCTTGGGAAGACGCTTGCCGGATTTTCTCCAAGTCTTCCTTCTCGATTTGGATGCGGTTGAGCGTGTCGCGGAAGAAAAAACGGTGGAGAAAGTTGAATTCGGTGAGCATGGCGGACAGATCTAAATTGCCCGCCTTTTTCAAGTGTTCCGCGAAGGCCTCCGGTTTTTTCTTTTGATACCACGAGAAAAGGGGATGGATCGCTTTCGCGAGAAAGATTTTGAAACGGTAAGAGAAGGGTTTCTTCTTCATGGCTGCATTTTAGCGGGAGAAGGCTTAAGAATCATCAAAAAATGAATCTTAATCTTTCCCCGAAAGCGTTTCCAGCTCCGCCTCTCCTTCCACGATCGGGTTGTGGGCGACCGCTTGAAGTGCTCCGCGGGTTTTGCGGTCTAAATGATAGATGTAATAAAAACCTAAGGCGGCCCACAAGGTCATGCGGATGCGGCGGAAGATTTGGATAGAGGTTCCCACCGTCGGATCTTGTCCCAAAAGGTGGAAAACGCCCGCATAGGCCCCTTCCAACACCCCCACCGATCCCGGGATGAAGACGAAGATCATGTTCACGATGACGGTAAGAGAGGCGAGCAGGTAAGAGGCGACCCAGCCGATGGGCGCCTGCAGGAAGTAGGCGACGAGATAAATTTCCAGCACCCCCAACAGGCGCGTGATGAATTGAAGGAGGAAGGCGACGGCGAAGCCGCCTTTATTGTGGGTGTAGAAGCGTGAGATGAGCGCGTCGATTTCCTTCACCCGCTGCAGCGTGTGCTCCGACCAGTTTCGCTTGATGCGTAGCTTGATAAGCAGGTCGATGAGAAACTGAAAAACGCCTTCATGTTGCCGCCGGTACCAATAAAAGGTGACGCCTACAATAAAGAGCAGCGAAAGAGAGAAACCCCACTTAAAGGCGGGGGGAAGGCTAAATTTGATGAATGCGAGGAAGATGCCGAAGATCATGAAGGGGACTAAGGCGATGGAATTCAAGGTGCGGTCGACCACCACGCTCGCCGTGGCTTGCGAAACGGGAACCCAGCGTTTGAGCATGTAGATCCGCACCGGATCCCCGCCGCCCCAACCGAGGGGGTTCACGATGTTCACCGCTTCTCCGACGACCTTCACCATGAACAGGCTGCGAAGGGGCGTTTTGAGGCCGTTTCCTTTGAGGAATTCTTCCCACGAATACGTGAAGAGTACATAGGTGACGATGGAGGGTAAGAGTGCAATGAAGAAATTCCACCCCAGCGTTTTAAAATCGTTCAAGATTTCATGGAACCCCAACCGGTAGACGAGCCAGCCGATAAATACGAAGCCCAAGGCAAGCAGCACGTAGCTGATCCACATGGACCGTTTCATCATTTTCGAAGGGGGAGGTGTCGGAGTTTCGGGGGAGCTTTGATTTTGCATCGAGGGATTTTTGAGCGTCTTGATCCTTCATCAATCGGTTGAAAAGAGTGGGTTTACTAGCAGAATGTCCTTCATTTGTAAAATAATTGGGTCTCGGCCCCATGTGTTTTATATGTGCTTTCACTGTCCACTTTGAGCATTTCTTTAAAGACAAATAATAACAATTACTTGCGAAATTTTTTAATGAAAATTGACGGATCGATCAAAGAGCTCTTCCAAGAAGTTGGAAGATTACTTCTTCTCTTTTGATAAAGATCTTGAGCACTTATTCCGAAAATCTTTTCTGAAAAAAATTGGCTCATCCCTTGCAAATCCATTTCATCGAAAAAGAGCCCGCTTTCTAAGCGGGAAAAAATGAAACGGGGGAAAACATGGGAAAGCCTAGTATTCAAAAAAATGATTCCATCGACTTGTCCGTCTATGAG
The DNA here is from genome assembly GCA_046346885.1 of bacterium. Lineage (GTDB taxonomy): Bacteria > UBA10199 > UBA10199 > JADFYH01 > JADFYH01 > JAXMHI01. Next base: position 86,905 of record JAXMHI010000006.1, read on the forward strand.
GACAGTTTTTTATTGGATGCCTGGCCGCTCGATACAAGAGTGAGTTTCGGGGAGCGAATCCGTGTGGAAGAGAAGGGGCCCAACGGTACGACGGTAACGCGTAACCTATGGCAGGCGGCAAATCCAACCGACCGATTCGATCAGGATGGGGAACTTACTTATGAGGAGGCTCATGGGAAGACTTTCATGATTCCCATGTATTTCTGCAACAATCCGGGATGGTACGTTTATGAAATCCGCAATAAGCAAGATTTCAAATCTTTGAAGGACGGTCTGTGGGCCCCCATTCAAAATTGGAATCACATGACGCTCTCTTGCGATCCGCCTTCTCCTTCCGCGGTCCCGGCGGCGCCGCAAGGAATTCGGGAGACGGAGGAATCCGCAGGGAACGAAGGGAGTGATTCGGATGAGGAGCCCGGAGGGATCTTCGGCGATGCCATGGCCGGGTTGGTCGCTTTCGCGACGAGCATGACGAGCCATCCTTTTTCCGAGGTTTTCGGGGAAGGAATCAAGGCCGCGATGAAAGAAGCGGCGGGAGCACTCGGCAATGCACTTTCGGAAGGATCTGCTTGCGACCCTGACACGGAAGATTGTGAAGAGTATTATGATGAGGATGAAGGGGATGACGAGATTTCTTTCTAAACCTTCTTTTTGCTTCACGCAATTCCTCACTATCTTCTCCATTTTCCATGGGATATATTGCTTCTGAGAAGGATGGTTTGAACCTATTTCATGATGGAGGAGACATGCGGAAATCAGTCATTCAAATGAGTTTTTTGGGATTGGCCTTAATGGCGAGCGGCGCTTTTTCGTGCGGAGGGGGAAACGACACGACGAACGGAGGCGGGGGAGGTGGCGGTGGTGGAGGAGGTGGGACGAAGCCGTTGGTTTTAAGCTTTGGAATGCCGACTGTTTTTCCCGTCAATACGGTTGGTTCCGATAATCAATTAATCGCTACCGGTGATTTGGACGGCGACGGAAAGGTCGATATCGCGGTCGCCGACGCCACGTTTACCAATAACGGGGGCGTGGTCGTATTGCTCGGAAAGGGCGACGGAACTTTCCCCACTAAAAAGAGTTTCAGCGGTAACACGGCGGCGGCCACCTCTTCAACGGCCGTGGCTCTGGCCGATTTGGATGGCAAGAATGGCCTCGATATCGTGCTCGTGAACGGGGATAACAGCATCAGCGTCTTATTGAACAACGGAACCGGAACTTTTGCCGCCACCAACTTTCCCGCGGTCGGAAACGGTTCGCGCGCGGTGGCCGTCGGAGACGTGGATGGAGACGGTGACCCGGACCTGGTCGTTTCCAATAGCAATACAAACGATGTGACGGTACTGCTCAATAACGGCAGCGGCTCGTTTCCTACCAAGAACAATTACGGCACTTTGTTCGGCCCCCGCAGTGTCACCGTCACGGACTTTGGGGCGAACGCCGGAAACGGCAAACTGGATATCGCCGTGGCCAACTTCGGGCCCGACGGGGCGAATAAATTCGACGCTAGCGTGTTGCTCAATAAGGGCGATGGAACTTTTCCGACCACCACGAATTTTCCTGTTAGCAACACCCATTTCAATCAAGGCATTACTTCCGGTGATTTCGACGCGGACGGGAACAACGACCTGGCGATTGCCAATCCCGACGAGCACCAGGTTTTCGTGATGCTCAACAATAAGAGCGCGGCCTTTCCGACGGCCGTCGGCTATCCCACCGGTTTCGATTGCGAATCGGTGGCTACCGCGGATTTCGACAAGGACGGCAAGGCCGATTTGGTGGCCAATAACTTCGCCGGGCAAAATAAGCCGGGTGTGGATACGGGGGATGTTTCGGTACTGCTTGGAAAAGGGGACGGTACTTTTGGAGCCGCCTTGAATCTCACGCTTGGGCAAGCCCCTGACCCAAATATGCCGACCAGCATGCTTTTAAATTCGCCGCGCTCCGTCGCCGTCGGCGACTTCAATGGGGACGGAAAACCGGATATCGCCACCGCCAACAGCAATACCAATACGGTGACCGTGCTGTTGAATACTTCGGCGCCGGCGCCTTAAGTCGAACGGGTATTGATTTTTGCTCATAAAAAAGCCCGCTTTCATGCGGGCTTTTTTATGCGGGAAACGAAGAGAGTTTTAAGCCCTTTTCCTCAAAAAAGTGAAAACGAAGAGTGCAAGAAAAGTCGTGAACAATGTCCAAGGAGGCGAAGAAGGGGAAACGTCTTCCGTCAGCGCGCATCCCCCCGAATGCCCCGTTCCGCTCCCGCTGAGTGCGATCGAACGCGGGCTGCCCGCCGCGTTGTCGCTCATCGTGAGGTTGCCGTTTTGGGGGCCTTCGGTGGTGGGCGTGAAGAAGACCTCAATCTGACAGCTGGCGCCCGGAGCCAATGTGCTGCCGCAATTGTTGGTTTGGCCGAACTGGGTGCTGGTGGAAATGCCGGTGATGTCCAAATCCAGTATGCCCGCATTGGTGAGCGTCAAACTTTGCGAGGCGCTTTGCTTGTTCACTTCTTGATCCGGGAAAGAAAGGCTTAAAGCCGACAATTGCGCGATCGCTCCCGCCTCGAAGGCGCCGATGTCGCACTGGCTCCCTTGAGGGCGGCTCAAGCCGCGCTGGTCGGCAGCCTGGCAGGCGCTCCCGCCGCTGCCCGGGCTTACCGGGTTTCCTTTGTCGAGCGCCGCACTCCCGGAGGGCAGGGCATGGGTGAAGGTGGCGCCGCCGTTATCCGCCAAGGGGAGCAGGTTCGGGTTAACGCCGGTGATGTTTCCCGTGGACGTTCCCGTGAGGGCGCAACCCACGGGATCTTGAATTAGGTTATAGCCTTGGGAGGTTAAAGTGCCGGAGCAGTCATTGGAGCCGGCTCCCGTATTTCCCGCAAGAAGCGTATTGGCCGCGATCACCGATCCCGCTGCGGTAAAGACTCCGCCTCCGGCGCTTCCCGTGTTAAGGGCCAGCGTTCCGTTGTTGAGGGTCGACGTTCCGTTCGCATTGTAGAGGCCCCCGCCGTTTCCGCCGGTTGCCGTGTTTCCGCTGATCGTGCTGTTCGTCAAATTGAAGGTCGCGTTATTGCATAAGCCGCCCCCGACGCCTCCGGACGCGGTGTTTGCGCTGATCGTGCTGTTGATCAAGTTGAGCGTTCCCGAATCGTTATTGATGCCGCCCGCGAAATTTCCGGCGGTGTTTTCATCGACCGTAGAATTCGTCAAGGAGAGGGTTGAGCCCGAGTTCTTGATGCCGCCGCCGCTGAAGTCGGAGTTGTTGTGGTTTAAGACCACGTTCGTGAGCGTCAAGTTGCCGAGAGAAGTGGCGATGCCTCCGCCTTCCCCTTGGCTGTGGTTGCCGGTGACCGTTGCGTTGCTTAAGGTGAGATTGCCGATGTTGCGGATGCCGCCCCCGTCTTCTCCCGAGGGACTTTTGCCGTTTTGAAGCGTCAGGTTGGAGAATGCGACGTTGACGGAAGCGATCACGTCGATTACCCGGTCATTTCCCCCTCCGTCGATCACGGAAACACCGGCGCCCGACCCCCGGAGGCTTAAGGGGATGCTGAAATCCAAGTCGCCCGTTTGGTTCCCATCTTCAGAGGCGGCTCCCTGGAGGGTGATCGTGCAGGCGGGGATGACAATCGTATCGCCGGCGGAAGCCTGGTTGATGAGTTTACGAAGTTGACCGGTCGCTCCACCGGGAACCGTGTCCCCGCAATCCGTCACCGTCAAGGTGGCGGCCCGGCAAAGGGTCGGGAACGATAAGATACAGAAAAGAAAAAAACGCAATGATCTCAATTTCATGGGACCACCTTTCTTTTGAGGAAATGAGCCCTCTTTCTTTTCTACGCGTTATGAAATAAGCATTGCAAAAACAGGGGTAATCGATTATAACCCCGACTTATATTTAAATCTAAGCATTTAATATCACTAAAGAAAGATCTCGTCGATGATTAAACAGGCCGTGATACTCGCCGCAGGCAACGGTAGCCGCATTCAGCGCTCGAAAGCCGATGTTCCCAAGCCCCTGCGAAAAGTGTGTGGTTTGACCCTGATTAAGCGGTCCATTCTCACCGCAAAACAGGCCGGAGTCACCGATTTTGTGATCGTCGTGGGTTACAAGGGCGAGCAAATCATAGAGGCTCTTTCGAAAGACGAGTCTTTAGGCGTTCGGCTTCAATTCGTCACCAATTCCGATTATCACAAAGCGAACGGTGTTTCCGTTCTGGCGGCCAAACCTTTCGTACATAAAGAATTTCTCCTCATGATGGCCGACCATATCTTCGACAAGCAAGCCTTGCAAAAAATCGTGAAGGAATCCCTCTCCGAACAGCCGGTCCTCTTGGGCATTGACCGGAATATGGAAGAGATCTTCGACTTAGAGGACGTCACGAAGGTGAAGGTGGTCGGTGACCAAATCGTTGAGATCGGCAAGCACCTTTCGGATTACAACGCCTATGATACGGGGATTTTCGCCTGTAATGCTTCTCTTTTCGAGGCTTTGGAATCGGTCTATCAAGAAAAGGGAGACGTTTCCTTAAGCGACGGTATTCGTGCTTTGGCCGCGGTAGGCCGAGCGGGAGTGAGTGACCTGACCGATTGCTTTTGGCAGGACGTGGATACCCCGGAGGCCCTCCGCCATGCGGAAAAGCATTTGTTCCAATCGTTGCGCAAACCGACGGACGGTTGGATTTCTTCCCGCATCAACCGCCCCATTTCGATGGCGATCAGCCGCATTCTCGTAAAAACCCCCATTACCGCCAACCAGGTGACCTTTTTGGTCACGCTCGTCGGCATCATGTCCGGCGTCTTTGTGGCGACGGGAAAATATCTCGATGTGGTTATCGGCGGTGTCTTATTCCAAATGGCTTCCATCTTAGATGGCTGTGACGGGGAAATTTCGAAGTTGAAGATGACTTCCTCCAAAACGGGGGAATGGCTCGACACCATCAGCGACAACATCACGTATTTGGTATTTTTAGTCGGAGTTTCGATGGGATCCCATCGAATCCTTCACGGGACTTTCGAGGTTTTCGAGGCGGCTTTCATGTTGGTGGGCTTGGCCTTCCTCCTCGTTCTCTTGGTTTTTTATCTCCTCTATCACGCGAATTCGGGAACCCTAACCACGATCCAAAAGGATTTAAAGGAAGAGGATAAGAAGAGCCAGTCGGCTGGCGGCGCCTTTTCGTGGGCTTCCAAAATCAACTTCTTGATGAAGCGCGATTTTTTCGCTCTGTTTTTCATGCTCCTGTGCGTGATAGACCAATTACCCTTAATCCTCCACTTAAGCTTCGTCGGCGTCAATCTGACTTGGATGGTGATCTTGGCCTACAAGCGGGATATCTTCAAAGTGGGTGATTCGAAGGTCAAGGTTGTTGAACCCAATTAAATGATTGGAGACTTTTCGGAAGAAACCCAGGGGAGCTTCCTTCTCTGGGTTTCTCGTTTTTTAAACGGTCGATTTACTTTCAAGAATGGCTTTAACCCTTTTACAACGCGTCCGTTTTTCCCCCTGGTTTTCCCAGTTGGTGGTGGTGCGCAAGTGCAACTTGAGCTGTACCTACTGTAATGAGTTCGACAAAACTTCCGACCCGGTCCCTTTAGAAACCTTAAAAACCCGCGCGAGGAAGATTAAAGAACTGGGCGGTTTCTCGATTAATTTTACGGGAGGAGAACCGACGATTCATCCCGGCTTGCCCGAGCTGATCCGCTATTGCCGCCACGACCTGAAGTTTTTGAAAACCACCATGATCACCAACGGGTTCTATCTCAACCGGGAACTCATCGAAACGCTCAACGAGGCGGGTTTGCAAGACATGCAGATCTCGATCGACGGGGTAAAACCCAACGATGTGACGGTGAAAGTGCTCGATAGTTTGCGCAAGCGCTTAGGTTATTTAAAGGATTACGCGAAATTTAACGTGGTGGTTTCGGGAGTGGTGGGGTCTTGCCCGCCCGAAGAAAGCTTTGAAGTGATCCGTTTCGCCAAGGAGATGGGTTTTAAGCCTAGGGTTTTGCTCATCCATAGTCACGACGGACAGGTGAAGCTTAAGCCCGAAGAGCTCGCCGTTTACGAGCGGATCAAGAAAATGATCCCCAAGAGTTTTCCGGAGTTTACCGATTATCGGGATGAAATGATCGAGAAGGGGAGCGCTCCCTTCAAGTGTCGGGCGGGGAGCCGTTACCTGTATGTGGATGAGAACGGTATCGTGAGCTGGTGTTCCCAAACCCGCGACGCCTTCCGCAAGGATTTAATGGAGTATACCTTCGAAGACTTAAAGAGAGAGTTTTACTCTTATAAGTCCTGCCAGGATAAATGCACCCTAGGTTGCGTCCGTGCCTCCAGCTCGGTGGACAATTGGAGGCGCCAAGACACCCCCGCTTCCGCCGCGAATCCTTCGCCCGTTCTTTAAAATAAGATTTGAAGGCTAGACAAATTCAAAAGAATTTGTTTGAAAGGTTTCCCCTTTTCCAAGCGGATGGGGGTTGTCAGGGGGAGAGAAATCGCCCCCTGACTTTAGCGAGGGTCCGGCTATGCCGGCCCGAGCGAATCGCCGGTGTGGTGAAACTGGTAGACACGCACGACTCAAAATCGTGTGATCGCAAGGTCATGACGGTTCGACTCCGTCCACCGGCATTAAGGCATCCCTAAAGTTTTTTTTCGGTCATGAAGAGGATGTCGAGAATCGATCCCAGCCATAAGACGAATAAAATTCCCAATCCCCAAAAAATCCAAGACTGTTCCTTCTGAAAGGCGAGCAGGAGCGTCTTCATGACGTCCAGCCGGGGAGGACGGGTAAAGCGTTGAGCCTCCGCGACTTTGAGAACCCCCATCATGAATTTAGCAAAAGTGATGATTAGCGCCGCGAAGGTGAACAGGATGATCGCCCAGCCCGTTTTTCTCTTTCCCAATTGCAGCTGACCCAAGCCTGGAAGCACGAGCGCGCTCAGGAAGAAGGAGATCCATTTATTTTTTTCGTGAGTCGATCGAAGGGCCATCATTTTCTCTTCTGATGATGAAAAAATATGCAATCCGCTGTTTCACATAAAATTTTCTCGTCAATCTTGATCAGAAAGAATTCTCCACAGCGTCATCCACAGGTTTCCAACAAAAGATGTGGATTACTTTTTTAAGTCCGTCTTTTTCGCTTCCGCTTTATTTTCCAAGTCTTTTGCTTCGCTCCAGAAAGCGTCCAACTCTTCGAGAGTGAATTCCTCCCATTTCTTTCGGGAGGAGGCGACTTTTTCCTCGATTAAACGGAAGCGGCGCGTGAATTTGTCGCAGGTGCGGCGAAGGGCGTCTTCGGGGTTGATTTTAAGGGAGCGGGCCATATTGGCCAGGGAGAAAAGGAGGTCCCCGAACTCGTCCGACATTTTTTCCTTATCGTTGGCCTTTACCTCCGCTTCCAGCTCGGCGACCTCTTCCTTGATTTTGGCGAGGATGCCTTCCGCGTTCGGCCAATCGAAACCCACATGAGAAGCTTTATCGCCCAAACGATACGCTTTAAGGAGGGCGGGGAGGGAGGGGGGGACGTTCGAGAGGAGGGATTTGTCTCCTCCCTTGGCTTTCTTTTCCTCCGCCTTAATTTTTTCCCAATTGGTTTTTACGTCCTGCACGCCATTTACGGTGACGTCTCCGAAAACGTGGGGGTGGCGGCGGACGAGCTTGTCGGAAATGGATTGGATCACGTCCCCCATATGAAACTGGTTCGCTTCCGACGCCATTTGGGCGTGAAAGACGATTTGAAGAAGGAGGTCTCCCAATTCTTCCTGAAGCCAGAGCGGGTCCCGCGAGTCGACGGCCTCAACCACTTCGTAAGCCTCTTCGATGAGATGGGCATTTAAATCCGGAGGAGTTTGGGCCTTGTCCCAGGGGCAACCTTGAGGGCCCCGCAAAGTTTTCATGATTTCAAGAAGGTGAAGGAAAGATTTTGAAAGCGTTTCTTGAGAAGAGGCCATGGTTTTTCCATATTAAGGACGAGATTTCGCGGAGTACAAGGATTTTTACTTGTTTCTCCTCTGCAAGAATTGATAAAGAAATGAGGAGGTTCGGTGCCACCCTAGCTCAGTTGGTAGAGCAACTGATTCGTAATCAGTAGGTCACCGGTTCGATTCCGGTGGGTGGCTTATATTTCAATGGTTTATAGAAGAATAGGAAATCCGGATTGTGAAGAGATTTAAAAACATAATCCTTGGTTTCTTTCTCGCCCTCGCCGTCTTATCCTGTCAGAGAAAGCCGCAAAATTTAAGTCCTCTCGCTAAAACTCCCGATTGGTCTCGACTGGAATCGTTTCAAGAAACCCTCACGCGAGACGAGTTTTTGAAGCTGCTGGAAGGCGTTTATGTCGAGAAGGGAGCCTATCAGGGCTTTGTCACTCTTTTTCCCAATCATGCCCAGATCGAGAAGTCGAATTTAAGGCCGGGCGAGTTTTTTATTCTTCGATTTGCGCCGTCCCCTCAAGCAGCGAAGCCCGTTTCCCATTTTTGGCGTTCCTCCCCGCTTTCTTCTCCCTCTCAGGAGCAACCTTTGAAGGGATTGAAGATCGCCTTGGATCCCGGCCATATCGGGGGAGAGTGGGCCAAGGCGGAGCAACGCTGGTTTCAGTTGAAAGATTATCCCCCGGTGATCGAAGGGGACATGAACCTTAAGGTAGCGAAAAGGGTGGAGGCGAGGTTAAAGGAGTTGGGGGCTGAGGTTTATTTGGTCCGCCAAGATTCCAATCCGCTCACGCCGCTTCGATCCTCTCAGCTTCGTTCGCTCGCCAAGCAGTTCCTAAAAGATCGTGGCGTAAATCCCATCGTCGAAACCTATCAAGGCGAGAATGACCCCCAAAAAGAATCTTCGCTTCAATGGGCCGGAGAAGTACTGGCCTATCAGGTGGCGGAGATTCGCGAGCGGGCCAAGCTCATCAACGAGAAAATAAAGCCCGACCTCACCCTTTGCCTGCATTTCGACGCCCAAAAATGGGCGGACCCGAAAAGTCCCGCCCTGGTCGACAGCAACCACATGCACCTTCTGATCAACGGCTATTATACTCCCGACGAACTCCTTTACGAAGACGTCCGGTACGACTTGCTTTTCAAAATTTTAAGCCGCGCCTACCCGGTGGAGTTGGCCGTCGCCGAAAAAACGGCCCAGGCGATGGCGGCGCAAACGGGTTTGCCTCCCGGCAACTATCCCGCCTGGGCCCATGCCGCGAAGGTGGGTAATACGCCTTACGTGTGGGTTCGAAATCTTTTGGCGAATCGGCTTTATCAGAGTCCCGTGATATATCTGGAACCCTACGTGATGAACGACCAACAGGTCTTCGAACGGATTCAAGCGGGAGATTACGAAGGAGAGAAGCTTGTCGCCGGCGCCTTGCGAAAAAGCCTCTATCGGGAATATGCCGATGCGGTGGTCTCCGGAATCGTGGATTATTACAGCCGGCCCTCCGCTCTACCGAAAGAAAACCCCCTCGCCGCGACGAAATAATCCCATCGTTTCAGATCGCGTTGATTTCATGGAGCATCCTGACGATTCGGCTCCGGCGTTTTTCCGCCTTCGCCGCGTAGGCGGGCTGCGTGTAAAGTTTCGGGTTAGGGAGGATGGTTGCGAGATATACCGCTTCCTCCCGCGTGAGATCGTTCGCATGCTTCTTGAAGTAATGGAGGCTCGCCGCTTCCGTGCCGTAAATGCCTTCTCCCCACTCCACCACGTTCAAGTAAATTTCTAGAATTCGGTTCTTCGTCAAAACCCTTTCCATGAAAAGGGCGATGACGATTTCCTTTAACTTGCGGAACGGGTTTTTGGACGGAGAGAGATAGAGGTTTTTCACCAGTTGCTGGGTCAAGGTGGAAGCTCCCCGCGCGATTCGTTTTTCGTTCCAGTTCGTCTCCAACGAAAAGCGGATCGCCTCCGGATCGATGCCGTGATGGGAAAAGAAGCGGGGATCTTCGCCCATGAGGATCGCTTGCTGAAGGAGGGGGGCGATTTCATTTAAGGGCTTCCAAGATTTTTCCACTCGGCAGTCCTCGCTTCCGAGAAAAAAGGAGGCGCAGTCGCTCAAATGGGCTTTCATGAAAGCGGTGAGGGAGGGGTTATGGCGATTGAGCATGCCCACCCGGAAGAAAATGACGCAAAGATCGAGGAGGGTGACGGCATAGATCACCATAATCGGAGCCAGAATCCATCGCCATCGCGGCGTTTTTTGGGGTGAGGCTTCTTGAGTCATGCCGATGAACTGAAATTCTCTTCCGATTTCTTCGCCGTGAAGGACTCGAAGAAAAAGGGAAGGGAGATTAAAACGCTTAAGACGCTCCACCAGAGATAGCGGAATTCACAGGCGGGAGCGACGAGAAAATAGTGGGCCCCGTAGAGGATTCCGCTGAGAGTAAGGCTAAAAATAGGGAGATTTTGCGCTCTCCAACCGTAGAGAAAAAGGAGAATCGAAAGGAGGAGGTAAACCCAAGCCCTGAAAAAGAGGGAGTTTCTTAAGGAGTTGAGAACGTCCAGCGCTTTGTCGTTGATCCAACTTCCGTTCGAGACGTTGCGGAAGGGAAAGCACACGTTTCCCGAGAGAGACAGTTCCGCCGCATATCGGTTCCATCGATTGTTCAGGTAAAATCCTAAATTCTTCAACATTTCCCCCGTCCATTCGCTTTTCAACTTTGAAAATCGCTCCGCATCGTACACCAGATTTAATCGCTTGAAGACGAGGGAGGGAGGCGTTTGCTTCATCTCCTCGAAGCTCAAAGGGGCGTCTTGCCGTTGGAGAAGGCCGGGCAAAAGCATTTGGTTTTTTTCAAGCGAGAGGTCGATGAAGTCTTGAATCAAGACCATTTGCAGCGGAAAGGCGGGGGTTGCTTTCAGCGCGATGCGGTTGATGCCGCGGTTTGTTCCGTAAAAAATTAGGAGCATGAAGGCCGTGCATAAAACCGCGAAAACTTTAGGGTGAAAACCCCCCCCTCGACCTTTATTGTAGAGCAGGGATGCCATCCAAAACAAAAGAGGAGCTACCGCGAAAAGGGAATTGTGCCGCACGGCGAATGCGTAAAAAAGGGCGGGAAGGGCCAGCCAAAGGGGAAGATTTCGGCGGGAGACGGTGGCGGCGGTAAGCATTGCAGCCGCGAAAACCAAGCTCACTCCCATCCCCACATCCTTCCAAACGGTTCCCAAGAGGGCGAAAATCGGAGGGAAGAGACCGATACCCAAAATGAAAAGCGCCGAAAGGGGACGGCTCTTAACGGTGCAAACCACGAGAACGTATAAGCCGACCCAAAATAGTAAGTTATGGAAAAGAAGTATGCCTGCGGGACCCGAAACGATCCGATCCAAAAAAGACCAAAGAAAAGCCATGAGGGGCGGGTGCCATTCGTTGTAAGACCCCGTTCTCGCCTGCTCCAACTGCCATAGAGGGTCGATGGACATCACGCCCGGATAATAAGTGAGCACGACCCACGCGAAACCAAACAGCATCGCCAAGACCGGAAGGCCGTCGGTAATTTTGAAAGTTCTGGAAGGGGCCGTTATTTCTGGCACGATGAATTCCTTTATGCGAAGCGAGGATGCGCGTAAGCTGTCACCTTCCCCACTTCCTGACAACCGATAAATCCCCCGGGGGAGCGGGTGCGGGGCCGTATGATTCAACCGTTGATTTTTGCCTGAAATCGATGAAACATTCCCGAAAATCACCCCTCGAGTCAGGTTTAAAAGAATAAAGGCATGAAATGAAAGTTTTGATCACCGGAATGGACGGTTATATCGGTTGGCCCTTGGCGATGTATTTGGCCCGTCGAGATTTTACCGTGTTGGGAGTCGATCATTTCGCCAGAAGAAGATGGGTGGAAGAGGTGGGCGGGCAGAGCGCGCTTCCCCTCGCGGACATGACGAGACGCCTCGAGTTGTTTAAAGCGCGTTTCGGCCGTTCCATCGAATTTCTTGAAGGGGATCTCTTAGACGCCGCCTTTTTGGACGGTTGTCTCTCCCGTTGGCGACCGGATGCAATCGTCCACTTGGGCGAACAAGCCTCGGCTCCCTACAGCATGATGGATTTGGAGCACGCTTCTTTTACCCAACAAAACAACGTCATCGGCACGCTGAATCTTCTTTTCTCCATGACGCGGTTTTGTCCGGAGGCTCATTTGGTGAAGTTGGGGACGATGGGCGAATACGGAACGCCCAACGTATCCATCCCCGAAGGGTTTTTCACGATCGATCGCGGCGGACGCCGCGACACGCTCCCATTTCCACGCCAGGGGGGCAGTTGGTACCATCTCAGCAAAATTCACGACAGCCACAACATCGCTTTTGCCTGTAAGGTGTGGGGCCTGAAGAGCACCGATCTGATGCAGGGCCCGGTTTACGGGATCTCCACCGAGGAGACCGACGCCGATGAAGGGCTCGCCACGCGATTCGACTTCGACGCCGTCTTCGGGACGATCGTGAACCGCTTCTGCGCCCAGGCGGTAATGGGGTATCCCTTGACGCCGTACGGGAAAGGTTCGCAGAAGCGCGGCTTCATCCAGTTGTCGGATTCGCTCCGGTGCATCGAGCTTTCCCTCCTTCATCCCCCGAAAAAGGGAGAGTACCGCGTGTTCAATCAATTTACGGAAATCTACTCGGTGAATGAAATCGCCGAAATCGTTGCGATGGCGGGGCGTCGGTTGGGAATTCCCGTGGAAGTGAGGCCCCTTGACAACCCTCGAATTGAACTGGAAGAGCATTTTTACGAGGCGGAGCACGAAGCCCTTTTGAAGCTGGGCCTTCGCCCTCATTATTTACCGGAAGCCCTTCCCAACATTCTCCAAAAACTCCGGAAATATCGCGACCGGTTGGAAGCGAAACGGGAGCAAATCGCGCCGAAGGTCTTGTGGCAAGGAGAGGCCGCCGGATCGGAGCAAGCGTATCCCTTCCGGAAGGCGAGATGAAAAGGAATCTTCCCCCTGAAACTATCTTGGCCATCGTTCCCGCTTTCAACGAGGCCGAGAATCTTCCCGCCGTGCTTCCTAGAATTCCCAAAAAGGTCTGCGGGCGCCCTCTAAGCGTCCTTGTCGTCAACGACGGCAGCACCGACGACACCTCGAAAGTCGCCGGTGAATTCGGCGCCTTCGTGCTGGATCTGTCGGCCCGCCGCGGGGGCGGCGCGGCGCTCAGAGCGGGCTTCGAGGACGCGAAGAAGAGGGGGGTGGAGATCGTGGTGACCCTCGATGCGGACGGCCAGCACCAACCCGAGGAAATCGAAACGTTGGTCTCGCCGATTCTCGAGGGAGAAGCCGATCTAGTGATCGGTTCCCGCCTACTCGGGGATTACGAGAAGGACTCGGAGCTGAGACGGGTGGGGATCCATTTTTTTAACGGACTCATTCGAATTTTGTCCGGGATCCGGGTGACGGATTGCTCCAGCGGTTTCCGTGCCTTTCGCCTTTCCGAGTTGAAGAAGCTCCACCTCGTACAAGATCAATATCATACGGCGGAGATGATTTTAGAGGCCGGGAAAAAAGGGGTTCGGATCGTGGAGCGTCCCATTACCGTCAAGCGCCGGTGGAAGGGAAAAAGCAAAAAGGGAAATCATCTCGCCTACGGGTTCCATTTTTGCCGGACCCTTCTCAAGACTTGGTGGCGTTAGGTTGGAAATTCTCTCTCCCCACCCGTACCGATTGATAAATCACGATCAAAGGAAGGCAGAAGGCGAGCGGCATGATCGGGTAAAGGTGCCGAATGGGGGGATGGGCAAGCATGGAAGACTGCATGAAGGTCACCAAAGCGATCCGCGAAAAAACGACGCACGCGATGAAAAGAAGGGCCAGAGTGAGTTCGCGGTTCTTCCCCGAAAAAGGGGCGGTGAAAATGAGAAATGCTAAGCCCACAAGCCCCCCCACGGCGAGGGGGAAGGCGCTTTTCGCATAAAGGGAACGCAACCCGCGTAACCACGCTTTTGGGGTTCTGAAAAGATCCGCCAATACGGAATCCACCGAGTAATACTGTGGGATGATGTTTTCTTCCGTATGGGTTAAAAAAGACACTTCCGATTCATGGAGGTCGGGTAGGCTTCGGTTGCTTGAGAGTCGAAACCCCATTTTTGCAGGCACTTTCTGAACCCCCGATGCTTGTAAATTTTCTTCGACATCGGGCCTTTCCTGAAACGCGTCCGTTTCGGCGATGACTTCCCCGGAATTTTTCAACTGTACTTTCTCGAGCGGTTTTTCCGGATCGAATGCCCAGCCCTCTACGATTACGTTCTTCAGTTGATCCTCGAAAACATAGGAGGAGTGGGGCACTTCCATCGGCTGGCCTGCCATTTCCTGATAAAGCGCCCGGACTTTAGGGGTGCCCGAGAAGGGATTGTTTTGTATCGGATGCTCCTCTGAGGAAAAATTTCTTAAGACACTCAAGAAAGAGGGAAAAAGAAAGCGGGAGTATGTAGAAGCGTCTGGATTTAGAAAACCCAAAAAACGGCTGGAGTCATGGCGGCATTCCAATTTTCCATCCGCGCAAGCACGGTTGATTTCTTCCGCGATTCGCCGATAAAAACGGTCCGCTTCCGTTGCGGAGAGATAATGACCCAGATTGTCGGCTCCCTGACGGAAGGCCCATAGAAACCAGGCCGAGGAAAGATCGTCGCAAACTCCGTTCATGACGCAGCCGTGCTGAATCCAATCCTGACCCATCCGCCCTTCCAGTTCCGGCCTCAATTCTTCAAAGGCAGCGCTTGATTGGTAGGCTTTTTCCCGCGCCTCCTTGGGAATGGAAACATAGCGTCGGGAAGGTACCTCCTTAATCCGCAATAAAGCCTTTACCGCCCCTGAAAAACCGGGAGCCCCCATTTCTGAAAGGACGGAGAGCCCGTAATGGCTTTGATTCAGACTGCCAATCAAAAAATGGGCGCCTCCGATCAATGAGAGTGGAAGGAAGAAGGAAATGAAGATGCGCTTCAGAAATGAGTGCGGGTTTTTTCCGCCTTTGAGCCATTGCACTCCATCGAGGATCGAGAAAAACACGAGGTAGGCGACGATCAAAAGGGTTTCCTCGCGGGTGATCCACAAAAAGGCAAGCGCAACGCTGGTGAGAAAGGCCCAAAACAAACGCGTGCGGGAATCACGATCTCCCCATTGGGAAATCATGCCGCCCATCGCGAGAAGAAGAAGAGGGAAGTAGAAAGTTTCGCTGAGCACTTCATCATATAAATCAAAATTGAGAGGGTAGAAAAGAATCACCCCGAAAAGGAGGGAGCAAAACCAAGCGGGTAAACGGGTTTTGAGGAGCGATTGGACGAAAACAAAGGCCGAAAGGATGAGAAGGAGTTCGGAAGAGAGGCGAAGGGGAATGCCCAAAAAGTGCGAAAAGGCGATCCATAAGGCGTAACCGGGAGGGCGAATGAGGGTCATCGAATCGTAGGGACCGAGCCAATGAAATTGGGTCAAGTGAGTTGCCGCTTTGATGAACCATAATTGGTCGTGAGGGGCCAAGCGCGTAATCACAACGTCGTTTTGAATGAGGAAAAGTTTGAGGGATGAAAGAATGAAACAGGCTAAAAAAAGAAAGTGGAAGGAAGGGCGTGAAGAAGAAATGGGTGGATGGAGCTGCATTATAAAGGAATGGAATAAAGAGCACTTTCTATTCCTGTACGACAAGAACTTATTGATCAGGCTGGTTTTAAAACGTCAAATTTTTGTCGTTTAGTGAGTGAAATTCTACAGATTTTGACTGTTTTTTCAGTCTTTCTTCTCTTCTATCCAAAGCTAACTACCCGAAAACTTTCAATTCTAAGAAATCGAGATGAAGGAAATGTCATGGCATGCTGATTGCTTATTAAAGCAGTAGAAGTTGATAAAATCTAGGAGGGTTTGTCATGGAAAAACTGAACGAGCAACATGGGGCGGGGATGTCGAAGGAATTCTTAAGCATTAAGGAAGTCGCTCAAAGATTGAACCTTCATGAAATGACGATTTACCGCTTAATCAAAAGCCGCAGTCTGCCGGCTTTTAAGGTGGGGGGACAATGGCGAATTCGTCGTCAGTTCTTAGACGACTGGCTGAGTTCCCACTCCAACGAACCTCAGGCGTAAATATCAGTCAATTTTTTGGGGGAGAGAAGATAAGTCCACCCGGACTTTACCGGCGGCAATTTCGCGAAGGGCTCCTACGATATCTTTGTTGTCACATTCGACTAATCGGTGGGAGCCCTTTGCCAGTTGCCTTACCCGCCGAGCCGCCAAATGCACCAACCCGAAACGGTTATCCACGTTTTCTAAGCAATCCTCTACAGTGACGCGAGCCATTCTTACTCCTTTAAAGCGGTGAACACAGTTTTCCATTCTTATCAAAAAAGAATGGGATTTGTCAAAAAAAGATGCGCCCAAGCGAGGTAAGTCCGCTTGGGCGCCGGAGGGGTATGGGGAGATAAGTTTAAGCCCGCATTCCTCGCACGATGCTCATCGTAGTTTGATGCTCGTTCGAGATAAAATTATTTGAAAATTCAATAGTTCGATTCTTTTGTTCATTTACGTCTTTAATGAAGGAGGTAAGCAGTTGAATGGTGTCGTTCACTTCCTGAACCCCCGCTTGTACCTGGGCCATTTGGCCTTGCCCGTTCGGGTTTTGGTTTTGGGTGAGCTGGGCCGTCAAATTTCTCCGGTTTTGCTGCGCTTGCACCAGCTTTTGCGTGAGGGCTTGGGTGAGTTGTCCCGCCTGCTTGCTTTCCATTGCAGAGAAAAGGAGCATGGCTTGGTCGATGTTACCCGACTGAAGGGCCGTCATTAAGAGGGCGAGAAGTTGGTCGCCCTGGTCGTTGGCCTCTTGAATTTGCTGAAACTGGTTTTGTCGGTTGGCCTGTCCCATCAAAAAATCGAGGGTTTGTTCTCCCGGAGGAGGGAGGCTGTCGGAGGTGAAGCCTTCCGTTTGAGTTCCATTCATGGGAACTCCCGCTTCCGTTGCCAAGCCGGGGACGCTTGGGGAAAGAGGAAGCCCCATTTTCTGAAACAAATTTTGCATCCGGCTTAAAAATTGAGGCGTGGGTTGGATGTTTCCCTCAAACGTCACGGGTTGCCCGTTTTGCATCGAGGAATAAATGCCGCTGAAAACACCCGCCGGCGCATTTTCCGGCGAGTAGGAGGGGGTGACCGAGTGGGCCATCGTCGCGAGCGGAAGAGAGGAGGGGGTGCCGAAAAGCCCTCCCGCCACTTCGTAGTCTTGTACTTTTCCCGCGATGGCACCTTCGCCTTGGGATCCGTTCGAATTTCTCGCGAGTTTATCCCCGTCGAACATTTGTCCCATCAAGCCACCCGGCATGCGTCCGTCGGTGAAGACCCCTTGGCGCGGGCTTTTCACGCGGACATCCAAACCGTCCTCTTTCGCCGTTTGGGTAACCGTATATCCTTCGCCGGTTTTAACCGTGAGCGTTTTGCCGTCTTCCGAGAGGTGCGCGTGGCCGCCGTCCGCCAAGGTTTCCATCGACCCGGGCGTGATCTGTTTCCCATCGAGAGTGGCTTGGCCCTCCTTGTTGAACTGCAGTCGCGAGACGCCTCTCAGTCCGCCTAAGGTAAGCCCCGATTCGGCGACGACGTTTTTATCCCCGCTGTATTCCCCGAAAGTTCCGTTGAGTTGAATCCCTTGATCGCTCAAAAGGTTGTAAGTTTTACCCGCTTCGCCCTGGAGGTCGAATTTACCGCCGTCCGGATCCTCGAAGTGAGGATCTCCCCATACCCTCGCCGTTTCGTCGGCAGCCATTCCGGCTTGGCCTTGGGCCATCTCCGGACAATGGGAAGGTTCGAAGGAAGGCGGGAGAGGGGAGCCGCATCGGGATGTGCTTCCGCGCTCTAGGCGGGAAAGACCACGGACGATTTCCGAAATAAGAGAAGAATTTATTTTTGGTTCGTTCGCCGGGGCCGGGCCGCAGTTGACGACGGTATTTTGAATCACTTGAATGCGGGTTGGGTTTTGAATGCAGGTCATGGCGTCGCTCCTTTTTGTTTTTTGATTCCGAATGCGTTTCTAGGGTTTGCCAGGGGCGTGCCAGCGTTGAGCTTTGAATGGGCATTTGAAAAAAACCTTTGGATTAAGAAGATTTGCAAAAAGGCATGAAAAAAAGGGAGGTTTGGAAGAAGAAAAAAAGTTCGAAATCCGGACGGTTTTAAGAAGGTTATGTCTGAAAATGAAACTCTCTCGCCGTGGGATAAAAAATAAAGGGACCCCGCGAGGGGTCCCTTTTCGCCTTCCACCCTTCAGCGCACTTCCGGTGCGTTTCCAGGAGAAATCGTTAAAATTTCAAAAGAGGACGGGCTTCTTTTTCAAGCGGTTCCAAGATGGGTTGAATGGGAATGGTCACGGGCTTTAAGGGGGAGAGAAGTCTCGATAGGTATTCTTGCGTTTGAGTGATCGCGCCTTCCACAAAGGGAAGACGCCCCGCCCAGGAAAGACCTGCATGCAGCAAAGAGGAGAGATTGCCGTGGGCCGTGTCCCACACCGGTTTCGCCCAAGAAAGCGCCTTCGATGCAAAGGAGGATGCCGTCGAAAGGAGGGGGCCGACCCCGGGAATTCCCTTTGCGAAATCGAGCGCTCCACCCAAAATGCCTTTCCAGTTTCCTTGGATGGCTTGAACGACTCCTTTAAGCGCGCTCCAACCGAACGAGACCATTTGCCCGATGCCGGGGACGAAGCGAAGGAAGGGAGAAACGAAATTCATCACCTTGGCGAAACCCTGGCCGACTTTCTTGAAGAAACCGCCGATTTTTTTGAAGGCTCCTTTGAATTTTCTCCAAAAGCTGGGAAATAAGCTGTCGTAATGATCGGCCTTCGCTTTGTAGTTTTCATAGGTGGGATCGAGCGTGATTTTAGTCAGCTCCACTCGGGCCCGCGCGATCTGAGCTTCCGGACTTTCTTTTCCGTAAATCTTTTCAGCATTCTCCGCCGCTTTCTTTAAGTTGTTTTTGTAAGCCTCAATCTTGTCTTTCGCTTTGTCGTATTTTTCGGAGAGGCGCTGGGTGAAAAGGTTTTTCATGTCCTTCTTACCCAAGCCCAAACGGTCGCGGATTTCGCCGATCTTTTTGTCCTTCTCGTCGTCTTTTAAGGACGGGTCGTCCATGATCGACTCGATTTCTCGGGTGGTCTGAAAAAAATCGATGGGAGGTTTCCCGTCTTTGCGCCGCTCTTCGTTGATTTCGTTCAGGCGTTTTCGGTTTTCCGGCTCGATCGTGTAAATATCCCGTTGCAAATCCCCTTGGACCCCCTTCAGAAAGTTCGCGTCTTGGACGGTCGGTGAATCAAAGGGCGAGGGGGAAGAGAAGCCCATCGGCGGCGTCGAAGGAACGGCGGTAAAAAAATCCACGGGAGGTTGGGGGCGGATCTCTTCGGGTTGAAGAAATAAAGGGATGTGCCCTCTAAGAAGCCGCTGAAAACCGTTGTGAAATGAAACGTCGTTCATATTTGTTCTCCTTCAAATCCTGATGCTTAAAGAGAAGGCCCGTTGGATCTTGCGGATCTTTTGATCCAAACCGTAGTAGCGGCCGAGTTTCACATCTTGGGCAAGAGCGTTTTGAAGGTTGCGGATGCCCTTTTCAGTTTCTTTCTTTTTTTCATCGGAGGTGTTTTGCTTTTCCATGCTCCCTTGAGAAAGCAGGGGACGTGCCAATATTTTTTTTAGGACGCCTTAAGCTTGAAGGGGTTGTAAAATCAGGTTATCATTGAAATGAAACGGCGATGGGATATGTGGATCGCCGCTTAAGAGTCCGGTTTTCGAACCCGGCGGAAGAGGGGAGGGTTTGAAAACCGGAAATTTTTCGAGGGGGATCGGGTGAGCAACGGGATCAAAGGCTTTTCCTTCAGCGACTCAGAAAAAAGAATTGTTACCTTACTCGCGGATGCGCTCATCCCTCCCACCCCCAAGCTTCCCCAAAAACCTTCCGACCTAAACTTGGCGGCGGATGTGGAAGACAAGCTTTTCTACGCCTCCGGCACCATGCGCAATCTTTTCCGTTGGGGGCTGCGCTATCTCGAAAACCGGGCCCGTCTTTTCCGTTTTCAATTTAAAAGTTTTTCGGAGATGGGAGAAAAATTACGGGAAAACTATCTCGATTCTTGCTTCGAATCCCCCCTCTTGCACCGGCGTATGCTCATGCGGGTGTTTGAGGCCTTCATTCTCACCAATTATTACGCCCATCCGGAAGTGGCGCGGACCATCGGCTATCAGGTTAAACTTCCCAATAAGACTCCTTCGTCCGCTCTCTACGGCGACCGGGTGATTTTGAGCCTTCCCCGCGATGAAACGATCGAAGCGGACGTGTGCATTATCGGTTCCGGCGCGGGAGGAGCGCCCATCGCCGCGGACTTGGCCGCCGCGGGGCTTCGGGTGGTGATCTTGGAAGAAGGCGGACGTTTCGACCTTTCCGACTTCAAGGACGACGCGCTCGACCGCTCGAAGAGGATGTACCGCGACGGCGGCATCACGACGACCGTCGGGATTCCTCCCATCGTCGTTCCCCTGGGAAGGACGATCGGCGGTACGACGACGATCAATTCGGGCACTTGTTTCCGCACGCCTCCCAAAGTTTTTGAGAAATGGAGGAATTTACACGGCCTTACCGAGTTGAACGAAGAAGTCATGGGTCCCTACTTCGAAAAGGTGGAAAAGACGATTCACGTCACGCCCGTTCCCGAGGAGATTTTGGCTAATAGCGCCCGGGTGATCCGGCGAGGCCTCGAAAAAATGGGGCTAAAAGGCGAGCCTTTAAAACGCAATGTGAATGGATGCGAAGGCAGCGGGCTCTGTTGTTTCGGTTGTCCCACCGACGCCAAGCAAAGCGTGCAATTGAATTATATCCCCCAAGCCTTGGCTCAAGGAGCGACCCTTTATGCCCATTGCAAGGTGCAAAGACTCCTCTGCGAGAAGGACGAAGTGAAGGAAGTGATCGCTCAATTTCATCACCCGTTGACGGGTGAGAAGGGGGCCAGGCTCAACGTGCGGGCCAAGGTGGTCGTGGTGGCCACGGGAACGGTTCAAACCCCTCTGCTTTTAAAAGCTTCGGGCGTGGGGGGGCGTTCGGGGCAGTTGGGTAGAAATCTTACGCTTCATCCCGCGGGCAAGGCACTGGGGCTTTTTGACGAGGAAATCCGTGGGTGGGAGGGGGTGCCGCAGAGCTATTCGTGCGCCGACTACACCGACCAGGGCATCATGTTCGAAGGGGCTTTCACGCCGCCCTCGGTCGCCGCGCCGGTCTTCTTGCTGCGAGGGATCGAGCATAAGCGGGCGATGGAAAATTTCTCGCATATGGCGAGCTTCGGTTTCATGATCACCGACGAGTCGAGGGGGAGGGTCGTTCGAAAGCCCAACGGCGAGGCGCTCATTTTCTATTCTTTGGGTAAAAACGACCAACGGAAATTCATCGAAGGCACGGTGCTGCTCTCCCGCATGTTTTTCGAGGCGGGGGCTAAGGAAGTGTATCTTCCCGTTCATCCGCTTCCCAAGATCACTTCGATCGACGAGGTTTCCCGGCTTTATTCGATGAAGATCAAGGCCAGGGATTTGGATCTTCTCGCTTTTCATCCCTTGGGAACTTGCCGCATGGGCAAAGACCCGGCCCGCTCGGTATTGGACCCCCAAGGGCGCGTGCACGAGATGAAAAACCTCTTCGTTTGCGACGGCAGCGTGTTTCCTTCGTCGCTTGGAGTGAATCCCCAGGTGACGATCATGGCTTTTTCGCATCGGATGGGGGATTATCTTAAGTCCCGTTATTTCTAGTTTATTGACAGCACCTCACCGTTTAAGATATCTTTAAAAGACTATTTAAAGGGGTATTATGATTTCCCACAAAAACATACTTCCCGTCACAACCGTTAAGAAGGATTTGTTGAAGCTATTAAAAAAAGTTCAGGAGCAGGGTGATTCTTTTGTGATTACCAAAGATGGAAAAGCAGCGGGAGTTTTGATGAGCACTGACGAATACGAGGGGTTAGTGGAAACCCTCGAGGTTCTTAGCGATAAAAAACTCTTGAAGCGCCTTCAAAAGGCCGAGCAAGATTTCCAAAAAAACCGCACCTATACTCATGACCAGGTCTTTAAAGAGTGATTCTCGTCTATTCACGTGAAGCGAGACAAACAATCGTTTCCTTAAATCCCGAATCGAAAAAAGGGATCAAGGCGACTTTGGAAAGTCTCCTTTCCCATCCTTATTCCGGAAAACCCCTTCAAAGGGAACTGGAGGGCTATTGGTCCATTCCTTTCAAAAGATATAGAATCCTATATAAAATATTTGAACAGGAAAAGAAGATCGGTATTTTTCTCGTCGGTCTCCGCTCCCAGATTTATGAAGACTTTGTCCGTTTTCTTTCCAAAGGGGAGTCAAGAAAAGGAGGGCTTTTGTAACAAAATGAAAGCTCAATACCGCTGCTGATTCTGCTTCCACCACCCCTTCCAAAACTCCACTTCTTTCCCCCTGTCTTTCTTTTGCAAATCCATGTTCGAATTTTTCCCGCTTTTTTCCAAACCGCTTAATTTGCTCAGGGAAAGCACGGTTTCGTTCAAAACGTTGTCGTCCGGATCATCCAACAGGGGAATTAAGGCGGACAGGTCGCCCGTATTCCCGATGTTTCCCAAGCCCCAAACCGCTTCGGTTCTTACCCAGGGATCGGGGTCGTGAATCGCTTTGAGGAGCTCTTTTTCGATGGCTTTCGAGCGGCCTTCGTCGATTCGGTATTCGATCTTCTTGTTTAGAATCATGATGATGTTGAAGCGGTAGAGGTTGTCTTTCTTATCTTTTTGATACGCGCCGATCAGGGCGTCGATATTGCCTGGGAGGAGGATCAGCTCCTTCACGTTTTCCGGAAAATGGGCTTCTTCATAATAAAGCGTAATGTTTCGTGAAGTGTGAAGCGTTGCGATCGAAGGATTTGCGGCGCGGGAAGAATGAGGTTTCGCACCCGAATGGGGAGCGCAAGCGGGAAAGGAAGCGATGGAAAGGAAGCCGACGAGAAGAAGAGAAGCGAGGGATCTCATTTTCATAAGAGGATATTGTAGAGAAGGGAAGAAGCTTCTTGCCATCAAAAAATCCGTTTTTCGAACTTTGGGAGTTCGAAAAACATTCTTTCGAAATCTTTTACCCTCATAAACCGCTTTGCCGAGTTTGGCAGAGGTTTTGCTTTTGAAAATCGCTCAGGAGGTCTTTATGACTTTAAAGATCGATTCTCATCTGGATGCTTCCCGCGATGCTTGGGCCGTAAAATGTTTTCCCGTCCGCGAAGAAAAACATCCGGAAAAAAACGAAGACCAAACACTGCGGGCAATTCCTGAAACTTCCGCCGGCTATCAAGACGAAAAAGCCCGAATGAGTCGTGACGTCACCGAGCTTCGGCAGAGTTTGCCTGTGGTTCCGGGTCCTCCTCGAGACGGGCTGCCCGCTTATTCCGGTCCTTATTTTCCGGAAATCCGGCCCGCGGATCCCAAAAATATCTTAAAATCGGGCAAACTCCACCCAGAGCTCGTCCGCCGCGTCGAACGGCTGATCGAAAACGCCCAAAGAAACGGGTTGAACGTCTATGTTTCCGAGGGCTTTCGCAGCGAAGAACAACAAATGAAGCTTTTGCACAGCGGTCGCGGTGTCACTCGAGCCAAGCCTGGTTATTCTTTTCACAACTACGGTCTCGCCGTGGATGTCGTTTTTCAGGATAAAAAAGGAAGGCCTTCGTGGAGAGAGGAACATGATTGGAAAAAGTTGGGGCAATTAGGAAAGGAAGTGGGCCTCGAGTGGGGAGGTGATTGGAAAAGTTTGAGAGACCGCCCCCATTTTCAACTGGTTCCCAATGGAGAGATCGGTCACGTGCGAAAGGCGTATCGACAGGGAGGGCTTCAAAAAGTATGGCAGACGATTGCGGGCTGAAATCCTTTTATTCCTCGATTTCCAAATATTCCATCTTCCGAATCCGTAAGAGGGCGACGCACGAGGCGATGACGGCGAGCGAGCCTAATACGGAATAACGGTCTGGAATTTCACTGAAGAAAACTACGCCGAACAAAAACGAAATGATCACCGCCGTATAAGAAAAGGGCGACACGAGCGAGGCTTTCTCGTTTTTATAGGCGTATGTCATCAGCATTTGCCCCATGGTGCCCGTAATTCCCACGCCGATGAGCGCCAGCAAAACGGGTATGCGCGGTGCGACGAACTCTCGCAGTGCGAAGGGAGCGGAGAGAATTGAAGTGACTCCCGTAAAGTAGAAGGCCATGGTGAGAAACGAGTCCGTCGCATGCAGCTCGCGTATCGCCACATAGGCGAACGCCGCCATCACTCCGCTCACCAACCCCGAGAGGGCTGCCAAATTAAGGTAAGAGAACGAGGGCTTCACCACCAAGGCCACTCCCGCGAGAGAAAAAAGGCTTAACAGAAAAATCTTCGCGGGCAGTTTTTCGCCCAAGAAAAGAACCGAGAAAAATGCGACGAAAAGGGGAGAGGTCTGGTTTAAAATCGCCGCATCTCCCAAGGGGATGTTGGCCACCGCGTAAAAGTTGGTGATGATGGCGAAAAAACCGGCGAGCCCCCGACCCAGCAACAGCAAAGGACGGTTTCCGAAGAAAGAACCTTTGCGCCTCCAAATGAAATAGCCCAACAAAGACGCCGAAAGAACCGAGCGAAAAAACACCACCTCGAACAAGGGAATTTCCTCCAACGAATACTTCACCAAGGCCCCCATCATGGCGAAGAAGAGGGAAGAGGCCAGCATGCAGAGGATGCCGTTTTGGAGGATTTGCTTGAGGCGGTTCATGGTTAATCTAAAATTTTTCCCTCCCACAGTTGCCGTAAAAATTCCGCCCAAGGCAATATTTCGATGTCATCCACCAAGGCGGTACGTTCGCCGGCGTAAACACCGATCGTGCGCGCTTCTTGAACCTCTTGGCGGATCCGTTTCAGTCCCTTGTTGAATTTGCGATCCCATTGTACGTTCGATTTGAACTCGATCGCCGTATACCCCTTCCGAGTTTCACAGAATAGGTCTACTTCCACTTTGTCCGGGCTGCTCCAAAAATATATCGGGTAGCGTTTCTTCGAATATGAAAGATAAGCGCGGATTTCGTTGAATAAAAAAGTTTCGAATAGCGCTCCCGTTTCTTCGTGACTGGGTGGGTAGGGAAGTCGTCCGGAAAGTGCCCGGATTACTCCCGGGTCGAAGAAGTAAAACTTGGGATGGGCAATCTGCTTCGTTGCGCGCTTTAGTTTCCACGGTTCCAGCCAAAATCCCAACAAGGTGTCGATTAAAATGTCGAAGAAGCCTTGAACTGTTGGGCGTGCGACCATCGCATCCCGGGCAATCGCGGAAACATTGGTGACCTGCGCGTTCTGCCGCGCGGCCACTTCTAAAAAACGGGCGAAAGCGCCGATGTCGCGCGTTAAGGCCTCGGCCCGTATTTCTTCTTGAAGATAAGTTTCGGCATAGCTTCGTAAATATTCTTCCGGATGGCTTTGTGTGTAGGCCATGGGCAACATTCCGTATGACAAAATATTTCCCAGGTTTAGGGGGGCCGGAACTTCCGCGGAGACGAGCGGAAACATCTCGATGCTACGGGCCCGCCCCGCGAGCAAGTTGGCTCCCCCGCGCTTCAGTTTTCTCGCGCTGGAACCGCACAAGATGAATTGAAGCCGCTTCGTCTCGATCAATCGCTGCACCTCGTCGAGTAAGGCCGGTACTTTTTGCACTTCATCGATGATCACCCACGATTCGGCGGGCAGTGAGGCCAGCTCATGAAAAAGCCGCTGCGGTTCTTTGCTGAGCCGCAGCGCTTCAGCAGTATTGAGCAGGTCGTAAGTAGGCGCTTGCGGAAAGGTTTTTCGAATCCAGGTCGACTTTCCCGTTCCGCGAGGTCCTAGCAAAAAAGCTGAATGATCTGGAGTAGGTATGGCCCTTGTTAGCATTGTGAGCAAATATACCGTAAAATTGCTGTAATATATATCAATAATTTGAAATAATCGATAACAATATAATATTATTAAATATTTAAACCGTGGTGGGGCTGTATCAATAGGGGGGTATAATATAGGTTTGACTAGGTCAATTACAAGAAATCACCCCCTCCCCATCGGGCCGAAAGACGGCGGAGCATACCGTGTTGGCTTTGGCGACTCGAACATTGCGGGAAACCGTTTTCCATTCCCCTTCTAAGTTTCGGAACGAAACGTTCACTTGATAATCGCCGTAAGCCACGCTTTTCGAGACGGGCCGTTCGCTGCCGCTCACCACCCCGGAAACGGAAATTTTCCCCCAAGGGGAAGCGTGGACGGAAAGGGTGCCTTCTCCGCTTTTTGGAAGAGGGCTATCGGGGGAAGTTTCTTTTTCAGGTTTTGCCTCCTCCACAATGTTTTCCCGCTCCATTTTTTTCTTCGCGAGCTTCTCCCGTTCCGCCTTTGCTTTTTCCCTCTCTTCCTTTTTCTTTTTTTCTTCCCGTTCCATTTCTTTTTTCGTTTTGGGGGAATCGGTCTTTTTCACAGCGGTTTTTTCCGCAAAGGCACCTTGGGTTTCCGGAGAATTCGCGGATAAAGGCCTTTCATCCCCAGGGATTGTTGTGGGGGTCTTCGGCGGAGCCGTAAAGGGTTCAATTTTCACAAGAGACGTTGGAGGGAGAGGATGAAAGGAGCTTTTACGGCTGATCGAGCTTGCCGCTATATTGAACTATGAATTTAAATGGAAATTCAAAAGGGCAGCGTGAAGGAACGTTTCTCAAAAGTATCCAGCTAAAGGGGCCAATGCCTGTCAATGGTGCGGCTATCACCTCTATCCTTTGGTAGGAATTTTATTTCACCAAATCCCCTACCGTAACTTCTAGTGCCTCGGCAATACGGTAAAGAATCGTTAGAGATGGGTTCCTAATCCCCTTTACCACCTCATAGAGATAGCCCTTTGATACTTCAGCTTCATAGGCTAGACGCTCGATACTCACCTTACGCTTTGACGCATATTCGGTAATCGTGCGCCCTAATCGCTTTAGCTTTGCCGCCTCTTCTCTATTTTTCGGTGTTACCCCTCTTTTTGATTGCATCCATAAGTTAATACAATTAACTTCCGATATAGTAGTCCGACATATCGGACTTTATAGGAGCACCATGAACCTCATCGAGTACTGCATTATCAAAGATCAACACGAGAGGCTGGATAAGAAATTAGCCGACATGGTTTGGATAATTGAGGGGGTTCTCACAATTCTTAACAATGAAAGAAGAATAGCGAAGGAAGAACTACAATATGCGTGGGAAAATTTACCGGAAGAACAAAAAAGGAATTTGAAGGGGCCGTTTTAGGGGAAAAGAATTCCGGGAAAAGGAGTTAGTCTGCCGTTCTTATAGCACTCGTTCCGATTTCGTTGGGTACTATTTTGATGCAAGTTTCTCCTTGAGTGCCGACAATTTTTTCATAGACATGAGGGGCCTTGTTTAAAGAAGAGTCGGTTTTAAGAAGGTCGGTTTCAAATCTGTCTGTCGCTAGAATACCTCTCGCAATGGGGGCGCAACTTTTTCCACCTTCTTTCGAGCTTTTCTTCTGGAGGGAAATCTATGGATGTCAATTTGCGCACCCGCGTTCGGTATTTGATGGAGTGCGTGCAAGGAGAGGCAAGTAACGAGATCATCCGTTCTCAGGTGGCCAACCTGCAGAGTTATTACCCTGAAGAACGAGACTCTTTGCAAAGGGCTTTGGATTGCTTTGTGGCCACACGCGATCCTCAGCGGTGTTCCGCTGAAAACCCCTCTCCGTCACCCGCTTCAACGCCTCCGGCTTCTTTTTCGGCGCCCGCTTCCTCTTTATGCCGGATGATCACCGTTCGCGGGGAAATGGCGTTAATGGCTCGGCAAAGCGAACCTTCTTACCAGCGTTGGCTCGCCCGGGAGGTGAGGTCTCGCGAGGAATATCGCACCGGTGCTTCGACCCCCGAGCGGGATCATTTAGAGCAAATGGCTTCTTTTTATGCCGGGCAATTGCCGCCGGCGCTCCAGGTTTTAAGCCGATATCTCCGGAATCTTCCCGAATTGACGGCTCGTTTTCAGGCGTATGCCACTCGACCTACCGCAACTCAAAGGCTGCATCCGCCGACCTGCACGAATTCGCGGGATTTCATCCGTCATGATTTGATCGTCGGCGAGGTTTCTTTCGCGGTGCCGGTTTTTGTGCCCGTGGGTTTCGACTCGCAATGGCCCGTGTATCAAGAAAGGCTCTTAGAGGGGTTTGAACTCTTGAAAGTTTTCCTGACTCCGGCGGATCTGGAAAGAATCCTCCATCCCGGAGGTGGAAGAAACGATCTGTCCATTTATATTTTTGATAATGAGAACTCCGCCTGGTTTCAAAATGCCTTTTCGCAGTTAGACCAATGCGGCATGCGTCCCGATCCGCCGCCGCGCAGTTTTTATGATTTTCCCACTAACCGCATCATCTTCAGTCATGCCAATGAAACCGTTATTTCCTATGAAATGTCTTCGGGCGGCGCTTCCCGCCTTCGGCCCAGCGATTTATCACGGACTTTTCTGCACGAGTTTTCCCACGCCATCGACCATTTTTCGTTGGATAGCGATCAAGGCGACGTGGTGGAGGGCTTGAGGGGGTGGACCCAGTCGGAAATTCGGCAAGGGCGAAGGATTCCCCAATTGGTACCTTCCTTTATCTATTTGTATGGAGAGAGCGATCCTCATTATGCCCTTAGGAATCAGCGCGAAATGTTCGCCGAGTTGGCGACCGACTACATGGGGGCGGAATTGTTGCGGTTCATGGGCGGAACGCCGGATAGCCATCCGGCGGGACGGGCACGAAGGGCCTTGATGGCCAGTTTCTTCAGCGCCGCTGGATTACGGCCGGAGGTGTTTACCCAAGAGAACGTGGAAAGGCTTTTTCGGAGGGAGGGGGTCGAGATGAGTTTGAGCCCCCAAATGCCCATGCCCTTCGGTATGGAGGTGAGGGGGGGCTTCGCCTGGGACCCACGCGGGCACTTCGGTGGGGAATTCTCATTCGACTTTCGTTCCCGTTTTTCGAATGGCCCCAATTTTTTCGTCGGCCCGGGTTTCCGCTGCTTCTCCGAGGTTGGTTGTGGAATGAACCTGAGCGCGGGCATCAGCACTCCCGCCCTGCCGGTGCAGTTCGACGTGGGTCTTTCGCCATCTTTTTGGCTACCTAGCGGTTCTCGTCTTAACACCGAATTTATGCTGGGGGTGGGGGGGCGCCTCGTTGTTTACCCCGCGTCTTCCCGAGCGGAAGGTTTCAGTCTTTACGTCGGAGGAAATTATTTCTTCAATTTCGCTCATCTGAATCAATCCGTGCCGGCGATCGACTTTGGCTTGGGATATACTTTCCGTTAAGGGAATGAAGGAGTTTTCGTTACATAGGGTGGGTACCGGGCACGTGCCAGGTACTTTTTCTTTTCCGTAGAAAAACTAATAAAAACTTAAACCTTCCGAAGTAAGCTTTAGAAAATCCTTATCCAGAGTGAATAAAGACGACTTTGAAACTATTGCGGTGGCTGCGATAATCGCGTCACCTGCCCCTAGCTGAGGATATTTCGCGAGTAGTTGAGAGGCTTTTTCGTATGCGGTGCGGTTTGTTTCGATGAATGGAAAGCTTTTTATTGTCTTTTCATGTTCGAGTCGTTCTTTTTCTTTTCGAAAGCCCCCCAGATATTCCACCCAAACTTGCCCGCAAAAAGCCGCCTGATTATTCGAAACCAGGGCCCACATTTTTTGGCCGATTTCCGCAGATTCCTTTCGATAAAGGTTGATCCATATGCTGGTATCTATGAGGACCATTTCTTTTTACGCCGCATTTTTTTAATGGATTTAGAGGAGTGGGGAAGTTTTTTGGAAAAAAGCTTCTCCAGATAGCAAAGGCGCTCTTTTAGAGCAATATAGTCGCGAAGGGAGGTGACGATTGCTTCGCTGTAACCAGAGGAGTTACTAAGGGCTTGAGCCTTTTTTAAAAGGTCTTCCGGAATCGTAATGGTAGTTCTCATTGTATGCATATTATTCAATAACTAGATGCTGAAATCAATATGAAATGCATACCAATCCGCTTCGTTTAGTCCATATAATCAAAGGCATCAATATATCACTCTATTCCATGATCCCCCCAAATAAGTAGAGAAACCGACGAAGCCTTCTTCATCCTCAAATGTTAAACAGAGATCGTGCCATTATTGAAGGCGAGTGTGTCGAAGATGTAATGGTCTGGATTTTCATTAAAAAAATGCGAATGAGGTTGGGAAATGAGGAATAGAAATAGAAAGATCCGATTTTCGGACCGTTTCATCCTGAAAAGGTTCGAAATCTAGTCCGTTTCTTGCCCAAAAATTATCTGTGCTCCACACTTCGAATGGAGTAAATTAAAAGCGATGCGAAAAAGGGGAATCATTCTTTTTTACGTCTGCTTTAGCTTCTTTTCGACGTCTGTTTTTGCCCAGCCTAAAGAAATTCGCGGTATCGCCCATTGGCACGACGGTAAGGGGGATTGCGGGGCGAACCGTGGCGTGGGGTATGCGGGGAACGGCACGGGCTATATCGCGGATTTCCGGATCAATTCTTATTACGTGATCGATCAACAAAACCTTGCTTTTCATTTCGTCGGGTATAACGGGAAAGAGTTCTTCGGTCCCTTGACCGGTGCTCTCAATAGCCAAAACAATTTCGACTTAAAGTCGAGGCAAGACAAGTACGACGAAGACTACCGGTTTCAAGGAAAGCTCGCCCCTGATTCGGCCTCGGGGACCTTCACTCGAATGGCCCATTATATAGGTGCGGGCAACGGGGGACCCCGCTGCACGGCGACTTGGACGGTTGATTTTAAGGCAGGACCTTGGGCGAATGCGGCGCCCGGGGCCTCGACTCGCCCCTCGACTGTAAGTCCGCCTTGAGCCGGCTGCCGGCGCCGAGTAAAGACTTAAAGTTCAACCTGGAAATCCCTAAGCGAGCCCGCTCTTGGCAGGGCGTTGATTGTTTGAGTGTAGAGAAGGGGCGTCATTTACTTTCCCGAAGAGTGTCTATTTTCCAAGCTCCACCCAAGAAGACCCAATCCCACAAATCCCACCGAATTGATCCAACCGTGGAATTTCACCATTTGAGGCAGGCTGACCATCGGGCCGTGCGTGAGAGCGCGGATGCCGTAGAGGACAGCGAGCGCCATGCCGGAGAGAGCGGAGAGGCTGGAGAGAAAAAGGCAAATCCGGGTTCGAGGATTGTGAAAAAGTTTGAGGCTACGCAGGGTCAAAAGACCCAATCCCGCGACCCCGCCGGCCATGACGCAGGCGCCGAAGGTTTCCACAAGGGGGGAGAAGGTGATGCCCGCGGCGATGAGCGGTACTCCCAAGAGGATCATGAAAACGATAGGGCCATAAAAGCGAAATGCACCTTGGGGAGAGTCGGGAATTCGGGTTCCTAGAAGGCCGGCGAGGAAGGGGGCCGCGAATCCGGCGTAGTGGAAGTGAACTGCGGTGAGGAGGGTGATCGTCGGACCGAACTCGAGGGGGTAAATTCCCAGCCGGTACACGGCGAGCCAGGCGGCGCCGATGGACACATAGAGGAACGCGACGTTGACGCTAAGTTCTTTCCGATTGCGATAGCGCTCGGGCGCATTTTCGAAGATGCGGAATAAGGCATGGAGGGAGAGGAGGCCGGTGAAAAGAAGCCAAGACGAGGCGAACGCTCCGGAGCGGATTCCTTGGGGTTTTAAGAAGGAGATCGCGACGGCGGTTGCCAAGAAAGGCTGCAAATGGGTCGCGAGGGAGAAGGTAAGGGATTGCGCCTTTGAGCGCGGGGGAAAGAAAATGGCCTTCAAGCGCATCACGACTGGCGCAATCATCAAGGGGGAAAGGAGAAAGAGGAGATCGATGGAAGTAAGGGGGGCTCGGTGGGCAAAGAAAAGCCAAAGAAGAATGAGCCAAATCAGAAATCCGTAGAGGGTTGCTTGCGAAGATTTGGAAAGGGGGAAATTCATATTTTAACCTTCCTGCAACCGCTTCATTCGGGTCAGTGATTCCCTGCCGAATCGTTTTTGCGCGTATCGCGTGTAGAAATATCCCAATTTCGCGAAAAAGGAATGCGGACGGGAGAGGGCGGTGATTTCGTAAGTGACTTCGTCGCTCTCCGGCGACCGGCGGACCATGAATCGCTCTTCTCCCTGTTCGGCGTGGAGGGGAAGGGTGCCGTAGCTGAAGCCGAAGCTTCTTGCTTCGTCGATGACTTCGATCACTCGGCAGAGATTGAGCGTCCAAAGTCTTAAGACGTTCACGAGCACTGCTACCACTTCTCCCGCCTGAACCGGAGTTTTCGGGGGATGAATTTGGGTCCAGCCCAGAGAGAACATTTCCCAATTTTTGAGATGGGTTCGGGCTTTCTCGAAGCATTCGGAGCCGTGTCCTAGGGAAATGAGGTGACGATCGAGATTGAATTTTTTCAAGAGGCCCGGGGGGAGTTCCGCGGGATTTAAGGCCGTCATCCCTTCTTCGGGATACGAAAGGGGGCAGTGGCGGTGCAGAGCGATCGTGGCGCGGATTTGATCGGGCGCGGGAGGGGTGAAAGAAAGCATGGAAATCATCGAGGCTAAATTCCCAGAGGCTCTCCGGAAAGTCAACGTGAAGCGCGAATGAGAAAGAAAAAAAGGCCGGGGAGTGCCCCGGCCTTTTTTCGTTAGATTTTTGCAAAACACGCAGTTTCGCAAAAGGGGTTTTGGAAATTAAAGAGACGCTTTTCTTCTTCGGTGAAACAAGACCGCGAGAGGAAGAAGGAAAACGCTTAAGGAAAGAACGCTACCGCGAGGAGCGGAGGGATTCAGGGCGCAGCCGCCGCCTTGGGCGGTGCCGCCGGTCAAGGGCCCCCCGCTGCCGGAGCCGCCGTTGTTGCCTCCGTTGCCGGAACCGTTATTGCCGCTTCCCGCCGCGTTCACCGTGGTGGAGGCGGTCGCGCTGTTGTTCGCGCCGTTCGGGTCGAAGTCGTCGCTGCCGACCGTCGCCGTGTTGTTCACGGTGCCTACCGCGTTGGCGGTGACGACGACCGTCACTTGAACCGATTCTCCTTTCGCGAGGGTGCCCAGGGCGCAGCTCAATTGGGGCGCGCCCGAGCAGGTGCCCTGATTGGTAAAGGCGTTCACGAAGGTGACTTGGCCGGGAAGGTTATCCGTCAAAGTGACGTTCAACGCATCTTCGGGCCCGTTGTTGGTGACGGTCAGCACATAGGTAACGTCTTCTCCGACCGCGACGATGTCCGGGAGGGCCGTTTGGGTGATTGCGAGATCCGCTACGCCCTGGCCCGATTCAAAGGCGCCGATGTCGACGGTGCCGTTGATGATGCGGTTTTTGCCCGTGATATCGATCGTCGGAAGGCCGTTGGGAGGCGTATTGGTACCTTTGTCAATGAGAGGAGACCCTGATTGTGGCAAGTAATTACGATTTAAGGCGTCGGTATAGAGAGGATCGATATCGCTTGCATTCAGCGTGGTATTGGGACCGTTGGGGTAACCACCAAAATCCTCGATTTTATTTTTGAAGAAATGATTGAAATCGTTATTGATCGTCAGTTGTGGGGAAAGGGCGGGCAGGTCAAGACCTCGTTCGGTTTGAGTGATTACGTTGTTCAAGATGTTTACGAGCAGTTGGCTGGTTCCCGTCGGTGTTGGAATATAAATGCCATTTGATGCGCCCGTAATGCTGTCGTCGATAGTGTTGTTGACGATGTCGACGGTCGCATTGACTTGATTGATCGTGCTGACGATGAGGTCCGAAGAGGCTCCGCAACCGCATCCGCCGGTGGTATAAATGATATTGTTATAAACGCCGGCGTTAATGGATCCGCCGTTTCTCAGATCTAGATTAATTCCCGAATAACTTTGCGTGTTGTCGGAGGCGGTGATGATATTTTCGGAGATATCGACGTTGGCCGATCCCGAATTTAAGAAACCCAATACCAAAATGTCATTCCAGGTTGTGGTAAAGGTGTTCTTTTGAACGGTCAGAGTGGAAGGGGTTTGTATGTTTAACTCCAAAGCGCCGGTGCTGGAATTGCCGGATTGCTTATTATAAAGATTTGAATGCGTGAGGGAAAAACGGTGATCCGTGTCATTTGAAAAATTGACGACAATTTTTGCCGCGTTAAAATTAATTCCGTCCAACTGAATGTCAACGCTTCCTCCTCCGGGGCCCGCGTCATTGATTTGAATGGTCCTGGGTTGAGTGGGATCCGTTTGGCCGATGAGGGCGGTAACTCCTGAAGCGGATTCTAAGCGAAGGGTTTTTGAAATTTGTATGTCTTCATCAATTCGACTGGTCGTTATGATTTGAATCGTGTCACCGGAATTAGCCCCATCAATACATGCTTGAAGAGTCGAGTTGCAGGGTGCCGAACCGGGATAGGTGAGGGTGGCCGCTTGGGAAGCGGCGGCCCAACTTAGGCTTATGGCCAGAAACCCCGCCGAGATAAGAATTTTTTTGCCCCAAAGGGAAAAACGAGAATTCATTTTTTACTCCTTAATAAAGTTTCCTTGAGCAAAAATTGCCGAAGGAGGTGAATCGATGCTGAGAAATAGCAAGTCTTGTACCAATATGTTTAAAGTCTTGATGGGCGAGGGTTTAAGAGGGAAGAGCCTGAAAAATATAAGAGTTGTAGCTTTTCTCCTGGCAGGGGTGGTCTAGGGGGAAAGGAAAGAAGTGTAGTTTTTGTAATAAATGTAAATAATAATATGAGAAATTAATTTCAAAAATTGGCGAGAAACGGCCTCTTTTATCATTTAAGAATAATTTTTGCTTTGCACCCCCCGTGAATTCCCCTAGAATTTTTAGAATATGAAAACAAAACCCTTACTCCTTCCAATCACTTTCCTATTCACCCTCGCGGCTTTCTTGATCTCCTTCGCTTCCGCTGCCTTTTCGGAAGAGCCTCTGCCGGCCAAGCTGAAAAGCGAGCAAGAGTTGGTCAAGCACCTAGAGAGCTTGATGAACTGCAAAAAAGCCACAAAGGCCGAAACGGGGAAAGGGGACAGTAACTTTTACTGTAACCTTAAATTTCGCGGCACGGATATCGATGTGGCGGTGATGAACCTGCCGACGCGGCAGGGAACGCCGACGCCAAACGGGCAGATTTACTTGAACGCCTTGGGCAAGAGCCAAGTGGCGTGGGCCTTAAGCGGGCGCTGCATGGTGATCAATTTCGGCGATCCCGACTTGGTGATCGACGGGCACGGCGAATCGACGGCCATCGTTTTTCAGAATGACGGCAACATTTCTTATCTTTTCGAAAACGGGAAAGAACGCGACCGCTGCGTGAAATAGCTTTTTTCTCCTCAAATCTCTCCTTGCAATGAAAAGCCTCCCCTCAGGGAGGCTTTTTTATTTCCGCGTTTCTCACCTAAAAAATAATTTAACCCTCTTCTTCGGTTTTCGTCTGCTTTTCGGGAGGCTTGAAGAAAAGATCATGTTTTCGCCCCAAACCCTCAATGCGTTGATTTTTATGGGAAACCTTCTGCGGTACGGCATTTACGGCTTCCCGCCTTTAGTCATTTTGCTGCAACGCTTTCACGAAGGCTTTTCTTGGTTTCAAGACCGGTGGCACGAACTCGGCGCTTAAAAAAGGAGCCGCATGTTCAGACGCTTCTACTTCTTTTTTTTATTCATCCTTGTTTTTGGGGCGAGGGAAGGGGCTCTTCGGGCGCAGGCGACGCCGCCCGATCTCAAGGCCGCCCATCTCATCAATCGCTTAACTTTCGGGCCCTCCGGCGGAGATTTTGAAAAAGTAAAAAAGGCCGGGCTTCGGGCCTATCTCGAGAAACAGCTGAATCCCGCTTCCCTTAAAGACCCGCCCGCTCTCACCCGTCAAATCGAATCGCTCAAAACCCTTTCGATGAGCCCAGTGCAACTCTTCCAGACTTACGGCCCTCCTTCGGAGGTCGAGCTTCAAAACGCGTCCGAAAAAAGAGAGGCCGTTCAGGAAAAACGGAAGGAGGCGCGAGTCATCGTGAACGAAGCGGCGCAAGCCAAGCTTCTTCGGGCCTTGATGAGCCCGAAGCAGTTGCAAGAAGTGATGGTCGATTTTTGGTTCAACCATTTCAACGTGTTTGCGGAAAAGGGACTGGACCGCCTCTGGGTGGGCTCTTACGAGGAGACGGCCATCCGTCCCCACGCGATGGGAAAGTTCCGCGATTTGCTGGGGGCCACGGCCCACCATCCCGCCATGATGTTTTACCTGGACAACTGGCAAAGCGTCGCCCCCGGCGCTTTCGGCGGGCGCGGAAAGCAAAGCGGCCTTAACGAAAACTATGCCCGCGAATTGATGGAACTGCACACCCTGGGAGTGGACGGCGGTTATACGCAAAAAGACGTGATCGAACTGGCGAGAATTTTCACCGGTTGGGGGTTTCCGCCGCGCCGGGAGTTGAAGACTCCCGCGGCCAGCGAGAAAGATACCGCGGGATTTTTCTTCAATCCCCGTCGACACGACTACGGCGAGAAAGTTTTCTTGGGGCATACGTTTCGGGGAACGGGGATGGACGAAGGGGAGAAGGCCCTCGATCTTTTGGCCCGAAGCCCCGCAACCGCCCGCCACATTAGTTTCGAATTGGCCCAATATTTCGTTTCCGACCTTCCTCCGCCCGCATTGGTGGATCGTCTCTCCCAAACTTTTACGAAAACCGGCGGAGACATCCGCAAGGTCTTGCGGGTGTTGTTTCAAAGTCCCGAGTTTTGGGACCCCGTTAATTACGGCGCCAAGTTCAAGACGCCTTATCACTATGCGGTCTCCACGGTGCGGGCCTTGGGGGTTCCCGTGGAAAACGTAAGACCCCTTATGCAGATCGTCAGGGAGTGGGGGATGCCTCTTTACGGTTGTCTGACGCCGGACGGTTATAAGAACACGGAAGAGGCTTGGTTAAATGCGGATGCGATGATGAAACGCTTAAGTTTCGCCACCGCCTTGGCGAAGGGCCGCTATTCCTTGAGCGATGGAAAGCAGGGAACACAAGATCCGGGCCGCGTTTTTTCCGAATTGAAACCTTTTTTGTCGGAGCAGACGCAAGAGACCCTCGCGAATTCCCAAGAAGATTTGAGACTGGCGCTGATGTTGGGCAGCCCCGATTTTATGAAGTTTTAGAGGAGTCAAAGATGAACCGTAGAGATTTTTTGAAAACCGCGCTTGTCGCTTTTTCCTCGTTCTATCTCAAGTCCGGCTCGGGTTGGGCTTTTGCGGGAGAAGGGCCTCTCGGCGAAAAAACAAAACGGCTCGTCGTCATCTTTCTTCGGGGGGGGTGGATGGCTTGAGCGTCGTCGTTCCTTACCGAGATTCCCGATATTACGCCTTGCGACCCAATTTGGCGATCCGCAAGCCGGGCGAGCCCCAAGGAGCGATCGATTTGGACGGCCGTTTCGGCCTTCATCCCGCGCTCGAACCCCTCCTGCCGTTATGGAAGGAGGGCCGTTTGGCCTTTGTGCACGCGGCGGGATCTCCCGATTCCACTCGCTCGCATTTCGACGCCCAAGATTACATGGAAACGGGAACCCCGGGCGTGAAGGTGACTTCCACCGGTTGGATGAACCGGTTGCTCGCCGTCCTTCCCGACACGGGTTCGGCGCTTCGCGGCTTAAGCGTGGGGCCAACACTGCCCGTGATTTTTCACGGCAACCGTCCGGTGGCCTCCATTCCGATGGGAGGGGCGAATGCGAATTCATCGCCCTTAGACCGGAAGGAGGTGGAGGGGGCTTTTTCGTCGATGTACGCCGGTCGCGGGGAAATGGGGCGCGCTTATCAAGAAGGCCTCGCCTCCCGGCGAGAGCTGGCTCGGGCTCTGCAAGAAAAAGGAGAAATCGAAAAAGAGATGAAGGAGGCCGACCGCGGGGCGCCGCCGCCGTCTCGCAATGCAAGATTCGGGGAGGATTTGGCGGAACTCATTCGAAAGGATCCGCGCATTCAGCTCGCGTTTTTGGCTTTCGGCGGCTGGGACACGCACGTCAATCAGGGTGGGGCGACGGGGGTGTTGTCGAATCGCCTTTCCGCTTTGGGAAAAGGGATCGCACAATTCGCCCAAACGCTCGGGGAAGGGCTTCGGGACACGACGGTGGTCGTGCTTTCCGAATTCGGCCGCACGGTGCGGGAAAACGGAAACGGGGGCACCGATCACGGGCACGGCAACGTCATGTGGGTTTTGGGTGGGGAAGTCCGTGGAGGAAAAGTATACGGCGATTGGCCCGGTTTATCGGACGAGCGTCTTTACGAAAAGCGGGATTTGCCCGCCACCACCGACTTTCGGGCGGTACTTTCGCGGGTGGCCGTCTCTCATCTGCGGTTGACGGCCGGGCAGATCGCGGAAGTTTTTCCTCAATTTCCGTTTTCCGCGTCCGCATTACCCGGGCTTTTCAAGGCTTAAGGGGATTGGCCGTTCTTTTTGAAAAATTTCTTTTGGGCCCAGAAAACGAGAAGAGTTCCGATAAGCAAGGCGGCGGCGACGAACATCAGGTTTTCCTGAACGAGGTCGAATACTTTTTTCCATTTTTCCCCCAGGAAATAACCGATGGACAGGTAGAGCGCCGTCCAGATCAGGGCCCCGCTGAAGGCGAAAAAGGAGAAGGAGAACAAGTCGAGCCTCGAATTGCCGGCCATGAAGGCGGTTAAGTGGCGGATGCCGGGTAGGTAATAACCGATCATCAAACCGAATTTGCCGACTCTCTCGAACCAAGCGTGCATCTTCTCCATTTTTTCCGGCGTGATCTTGAAGAGACGCCCGTACTTGTGAAGAAGAGCCAGGCCCACGAAGCGCCCCAAGACGTAGCTCAAGCTCATGCCGCAAACGCTGCCCAGAAAAGCGGAAGCGAAGGTCGGCAACATTTGTAGTTTTCCCTTCGAAATGAGGTAACCCGAGAAAGCGAGCAGGCTTTCATCGGGAATGGGCAATCCCACGATGCCCAGCATGAGCAGCCCGAAGATGCCGAAGTATCCGTATTGTGTGATCCAGTGCGTAAAAGTTTCCATGAATGGGTTACTCGCTGAGCCTTGTTCTAAAGGGGTTAGCGGTGACTGAACTCCCCTTGAAAAGTTCGTTTCTACGGCAAATGCCCGTCTTTTGGGCATTTGCCGCCTCACCCTTTAAAGACGCTTAAAAAACGCTTTTCCAAGTGGCTGAAATGGCTTCGAAAGTTAGAGACGTAGAAAAACGTGTTTGGCATTGTGATTGCTCCTAAAAATAAGAGCATGAGAGCGGCCCGTTCGAAAAGTAAAAATTGTTTAAAATTGTTAATCCCTCTTTTCGCGACTCTGGCTTTTTTTTCCTCTTCTGTGCTCGCCGAAGAAACGACGAAAGACGGCGGCGAGATCCGTTACCTCCAGGTATGGGGACGCAAGGTCGAATATCATTTTCTCCTTCAGTGGAATTCCATGATTCATGACGACGGGGAAGCCTTTCGCACTACCTGGAAAGGCAGGCCCGCGAATTTCGTGGTGCTCAACCGGGCCTTCTTCGAGACGGATGCTAGAGAGCTGTTTCGAGATCTATATCGCTCCAAGGGAACGGAGAAAAACCTGCTTTCCAACGCCGAGTTTCTTGCGGGCTTGGAAAAACGCCTGTTTTCCGTGCAAGGAACCTCCCCGGTTTCCCGCCAAACATTATCCGCTTTGAGAGCCCTCCAGTTTTCCCTCGAGCAGGCGGCTTGGAGGGAAGATTACGAAGAATCTTGGAAAGGGGCGAGCGGCTACAAGGCGGCGGAGGCCAAGTTCGCGGCCCGTTTTCTTCAAGTGCGCATGAAAACCAACGAATATCATGAAGTGGCTCACTTGATCGACCTCACTGAATCGTCGGACAACGATAGCGATCCCTTCAACCGTTATACGGAACTCAACGCTTTTTACACCGAACTCGCTTATGGAGAGAATCCCCAAGACGTGATGGTCCAGGCGCTCTCCGGGCTTTTGGAAGAAATCGAGCAAGGCAAGACGCTCGATTACAGCATCGAAAAGGTGGCCACGGTTTTGAGGTTTTTGAAGGATCATTCGGCCTTCGTCAAACGCCTTCAGCCTCCGGAGGCTTTTCCTACCCCCTTCCAAATGCTGGTTTCATTAAGTCGACCCGACTGGAGTTTCACCGGCCGGGAGCTTTATAAGAAAAACGCGGTCGAGCCTGCTTCGCAATTGGCCCTTTTTTATCCTTAAGCCTCCTTTTTTCCTTTTCATTCTTTTCATTTTTTTGGCAACTTCTCGCACCGCCCACCGAACAGTCCGGTAAAGCGGTATTCCCTTTATTATTATTAAAAATTTGGTCGGGTAGTGGCATACGAACGGAGCCCAATCATGACGGAATCAGTCCTCACGCGCTTTTCTGAATCTTCTCTTGCCCAAAACGCCTCCCTTTCCGGTTTTCAAACCACCGTCGACAACTTAGTTTCCACCTTCGTGGAAGAGGCCACGCGGCCCACCACGCTCGCATCGATGGTGGCCGGGGGCTTAACTTACCGCCTGATTCGCTCCGGAAGCATGATGGCCTTAGGGGGCAGAATGGCGGCCCCCTTGGTGCAAACCTTTTCCGTGGGGTCGGCCCTGGTGAGTGAGGCGGCGGCCTTTGAGACGACGAGCCGGGCGTTAAGAGTGGGATTCGAAGGGGCGGACGCTTCTTTACTGCAAATCGGGGGACGAAACGGAATTGCTCGCGGCACACTGAACTCGATTGTCACTTTCGGGGCCCTTCGGGGAGCCGGTTGGTTGGCGGAAGGGCAGAACGTGCTCGTGCAGCATCTGGCCCAGAGCTCGGCCATGGTGGGCGGTCATCAATTGACGGCCCGTTTCGGATGGACGGATCGGCCGGAGGGCACTCTTGCCGAACAATTCCTTCGCGCGGAAGTGACCAACCTGCAATTAGGATTCGGGATGGACGCGGTCCACGGTTTGACCGGAGGCCGCTTGGCGGCTCTTGAGAGAAGTTTGGATTTGAGCATCCGCTCCCAGCAAGGCGGTCTCTTCGAAAACAGAGGAAGCCTGTTGCATTTGGGCCCTGAAATGGCTTTTGCCGTCGCGCATGGGGAGGGAGAGGCTTCTTCCGCTCCCGAGACTCTCGCGGAAATCATGCGTCGCCCTTTACAAATGGCGATTCTGAAAAATGAAGGGGGAGGTCATGAGTCGGAACCGGCGAGGGAGCGGCTTGAAAGCGGAGTCGAGACGACTTCCTCAAGCCCCACTGCGCGCGATACGGTGGAACAGTTAGGCCAGCTTTTACAAAGACTCGCCCGTTCGGAACCCGAAGGTTATGCCGAAAGGCTTCGGGAAGTGGAAGGGTTGCTGAAAAGCAATCCTGAAACCGTCAGGCAAGTGCTCGCCCTCTTAAGGGCGATTCAAGCGGATCCTACTTTGGCCGAAAAGATGGACGGCGTTTTAAGCGAATTGCAGAATTCGGAACGGGACCCTCAAACCAACGCCCAGAAAGCCCGCGAAAGGTTGGAAGACCTTCAACACAATCCCGAGGGCTTCATGCGCCTGCGTCACTTGGAGCCCAACGCGATCACCGCGATGGCCTATCTCTGCGCCTTCGGAACGATTCTTTATTCCCTTCAGGGCAAGGCGGAAGTCGGGGCTATTTTGCTTCCCATCGCCGCCTTATTCGACAAGATCGACGGCGGTTGGGCCCGAAAGCGGAACGCACAGCATCCCGTCGGCGCTTTGGCGGATTCTTTCGCCGACCTTTCCGCTTACGGCTTGGCGACGGCCACCTTCGTGCACTCCGTTCTTTCTCAGCACGGGGAAACCGCCATGGGTTACACGGCGGGCGCCCTCATCGCGCTGAACGCATTCATGCGCCTTTGTGTTTTCGATTACCTGGAGAACCATGCGGAGCACGCTCCCCGCGTCGACGTGATCGGCAATGCCGTCTCGAAGAAGCGCTCCGATTTCGTGGGAATGCCTTCCACCATGATGGGGCTGATCGTTCCCGCTTTATACGCCGCCTTCGGTAGAAACCACCCGGATGCCTTCTATTTCGGATCGGCCATTGCCGGTTCGGCGATGTTTTGGCCCCTTCGCTTCATTAAATTCGGTTCTTTGTTCCGAGGGGATCATCGGATTAACGGGGCTCCCTTGGAGAATCCCTGGAGGCTTCCCATCACCCTCGCCGGTTTAACGGCGCCCGCACTTGCGGGAGGGCTTGCCGCCTACTTAGGCCATGACTCCCAGTATTTGGCTTGGGGAGCCGTGGGCAGTTTGGCGACCTACGTCTTTTCTCCTTTCATCGAGTGGGGAGCCCGAAGAGTTCAGCAAAGAAGGGCGAGAAACCTCCCGGCGGCTCCTGTTGCCGAGGGATCCGATACGAATCCAAATCATGTTGAAAATGTTCTTCCTTCCTTGTTGCAAAGTCCGCAGGTTCAGGTTCGAATTAAGCAGGAGAGACAAGGAGCCCCCGAACGCGATGAAAGGCGGGAAGGTCCGCGAGAGGAAGAAGAAGAGGCGGAAGGAGCGGAAGTTCCTCCCGCCGTTCGTAGCGTTCAAAACCCGGGTGGGGAATAAACTTTTCCCTCGCTGCGCATTAATTCCTTTGTAGTTTGCCTTTCCGGTGATACCCTTCTCTCCCAATTATGGGAGAAAAACTCAATAAGACCTCACTGGGAATCGTTTTCCTTTTCGTTCTCTTTTCACTCGCCGCCGCGCTCTTTTATCTCGAAAAACCCACGGGCACCGTCATCGGCGTCGTCGTCGGCACCGACAACCAGCCGATCGCCAAAGCGACGGTAATGATCGACAACTATCCCCGCAACCGCAAGGTCGTTACCGATGCGGAAGGGAAGTTTCGCTTCGACTTGGTTCCCGTCGGAAAATACTATTTGAGCGTCAACGCCAAGGGCTATCAGGCCAACTATATTTCCCATGAGCAAGAGGTAAAGGAAGGGCAGCTGCTCGACTTGAAGTCGATCTCGCTCAAAGAACTTGACCCCAACCTTTCCGTTTCCGTCTGGAATTCCACCAAAACCCCCGATGAAAAAGTGACGCTCTCCATTTACGGGGCCAAGGTGCGCCAAATCCATTTCGCGGCGTATCGCGTCGATCTCGTTAAATACTTAAGCCAGGGGGGACGCTTCCAAGATTTGGAGAAGCCCGAGTCCGATCCGGCCCGCTTTGCCGGCTTGGAAGTGGCGCGGGAGTGGGACGAAACTCTTCCGGAAGAAGAGGTTCCCCAGTTCGACCGCAAAGTGCCCGCCGATTTGAAAGACGGCGGGCTATATCTGATCCATTCCCTGGCCAGCAGCACCGACCGAAAACAGGTTTTTACCCATAA
This sequence comes from bacterium, assembly GCA_046346885.1. Lineage (GTDB taxonomy): Bacteria > UBA10199 > UBA10199 > JADFYH01 > JADFYH01 > JAXMHI01. The sequence goes on from JAXMHI010000006.1 coordinate 130,083, forward strand.
TGTGCTCGTCAATAAAACGGATCTGGGCTTCGTGGTGCGTCGGGATGAATCGCGTTTGTTGGTGTATGCCTCCAGTTTCTTAAAACCCCAGCCGGTATCCGGCGCCAAAGTATTATTGTTTATCTCCGAAGAAGCGGACGTGCCCGCCTCCGCGGAGGGAGCGCCCGCCGCACCGAATGCGCCTCGCGCGCCGTTGCAAGAGTCCTCCACCAATCCGCAAGGGGTCGCCGACTTCAATTTACCGGCTTCCTCCACTCCTCCGGGGCAAAAAGTCTTGGCGGTGATGATGAATGGCGGCAATACGGCCTTCTCGTGGGTGCCTACTTTATCCTCGGGAGAGGAAGAAGGGGATGAAGGAGAAGGAGAAGGCGGTGTGGAAGGGGAGGGCGAAGGGGAAGGCGGGGAAGAAGGAGCCGCCGCGCAACCGGCCGGCCCTCCCAAGCATTATCGCGCGTTCCTTTATACGGAGCGTCCCATCTACCGCACAGGTCAGAAAGTTTATTTTAAAGGGATCTTAAGAACAGAAAACGACAACGGCCAATACGAGATGGCCCCGCCTCAAGACGTGCCCATCACCATCAATAATCCCAAGGGAGATCCCATTTTTGAGGGGACGCTCAAGAGTAACGCCTTCGGCTCATTCTGGGGAGAGTTCGATATCGAAGAAGAGGGAGATTTGGGCCTCTACACATTGGTCGCCAACGTGGGCGGCAAGGAGTTCCGTAAAGACTTCGACGTGGATGAATACCGCAAGCCCGAGTTCAAAGTGGAGATTCAACCCGATAAGCCGCGCTATTTCTCGGGCGACAAAATCACCTTCGCGGTGGATACCCAATATTACTCGGGAGTCCCCGTGGAAGCGCACTTGGAATATACCGTTTATAAGAGCGCTTATGACCCCGTTTATTCCTCTGAAGACCGTCCTTCTTACTTTATGGGCGAAGAAGAATATGCGGGCGGTTACGGCGAAGTGGTGGAAGACGGCAAGATCGATACGGACGCCAAGGGCCACGCGGTGATCACGGTGCAGAGCGCGAAATCCGAGGAAGACGAGCGCTATACCTTGCGCATTACGGCGAAAGACTTAACTGAAAAGCAGGTGACCACAGAAAACGACGCTCTTGTCACCGCGGGCGATTTCTATTTCAAGACCGAACGCACCGAATTCTTGGCGACGCCCAAGAAACCTTTCCCCATCACCGTGCAGAGCTTCGATTACGAGGGCAAGCCCGTTTCCCGCGACTATGAAATGACGGTGGAGCGCGAGAAGGGGATCCTATCGCCAGCGAATACGACTATAAAAAAGTGGCCACCTTATGGCAAGACCGACGCCGCCGCTGTCGCGCCAAGAGCGACGACGCGGAAAAGGGCGGGTACTACCGCTTGAATACCGGCAAAGATCCTGCTGGATGCCGCAAGGTGCTCTTCCGCGATTACCTGTGGGCATAGCCTGAGCGATGAAAGCGACGATGATGGCATGCAGAAGAACTTGACCGTCATTCCCGATAAGAAGAAATACGAGGCGGGCGAGACGGCGAAGTTGCTCATCGTTGCTCCGGTGAAAGACTTAAGCGTGCTCATCTCTTCCCCGAAGGGTCGAAAATCCACGAGTATCGCGGCGTAAACTGGAGGGGCATTCTCGAAGGAGATCCAGGTGCCTCTAAGGCCGAATGGATTCCCCACCGCGTATTTCACCGTTCCGCCATCGGCAAGAAGGAATATTACGAAGAAAGCGCCAAGATCGCCATCTCTCCCAAGGAACATTACTTTGACGGGTGACGATCGAACCGAACGAACAGAAGTATCACCTGGCCGACGAAGCCGGGTATACAAGATCACCACTAAAGACGCGATCGGCAAGCCGGTGCCTGCCGACTTTCCTTGGGGGTCGTGGATGAGAGAGCATCGCCGCTCTTGCGCGCCGATTCCACCAACATCAAAGACTACTTGGGGACCGCGTCCCAACCGGGTGCGCAGCAATTATTCCTTCTCGGGTATTTTCGGAGGCGTCGAGAAAGAGATAAGAACCTTTGCGGCGCAATTTCAAGGATACGCCTTCTGGAATCCCTCGGTGGTGATCAACGACCAGGGCGAGGCCACCGTTTCCTTCAAACTTCCCGGACAACCTCACCACCTGGCGGGCGACGGTCGTCGCTCAAACGCCGAACACTCCGTGGGTCAGCAGATCAACAAGGTGATTTCGTCGAAAAAGACCTCATCGTTCGCTTGGCGACGCCCTGGTTCTTCATGGAGCGGGACCGCATTACGCTGAAGGCGATCGTGAGCAATTATTCGGCGAAAGATCAAACCTTGAAGGTGGCTTTGAGCCTCTACGGCCTGGATTTCGCCGACCCGAAAGAGGGCGCGGACCGTGAGATCACCGTCGGTCCCAACAAGACGGCGGCCTTCGATTTTACGGTGCTCCCGAAAACGCCGGGCGATGCGAAGATCCAACTGCTCGCCAAGAACGCGGAGATTTCCGATGGGGTGGAGTTGAAGATTCCCGTATTGCCTCACGGCCTCGAAGATCATCATTATGCGCAAGGCGAGGTGTTGGGGATGTCCTCTTCGACGGTGCCCCAAATGTTGCCTCCCAAAACGGACGCTGCCCATTCCCAACTGAAGGTGACCCTCGATACCACCTTCGTCGCGCAATTATTGGGCTCTCTCGCTTATCTCGTCGATTATCCTTACGGTTGCGTCGAACAGACGACGAGCCGCATGTTGCCGGCTCTCATGGTTTCCAATTTGTATAAGTCCTTAGGTCTGCAGGATGCGACGCTCGAAAAGAAGATCCCCAAGGTGATCGAAAAGTCGATCCGCCGCTTGGAGAAATTCCAGCATTCCGACGGCGGGTGGGGCTGGTGGAAAGACGACCAAACCGATCCCTTCATGACTTCCTACGCTCTCTACGCCCTCTTGCGGGCGACGGAGATGGGGCAGAAGGTGGAAGAGTTCGTCCTCACTCAGGGCAAGCAGGCCTTAACCGATCTTCTCCAGAAAGGGATCACGTCTAATTATTACAGCTCCAATACGGCCTATCGGGACGAGATCCTCTATTTCGTCCACTACGTCGCGTCGTTGGCGAAGATTCCCAACAAGCCGCCGATGCCGGGAGATCACCCGCTGCAGACCAAGATGTCTCAAGCTTTGCTGATCTTGGCTTTGGAGGCGCAAGGCCGCCACGGACAGGCCTTGCCGATTCTCCAGAACCTGGAGGCTTCGGCGATTTGTCGCGACGGTCTCTGCCGCTATTCGGACGAGAAGAAAACTTACCGCGGCGACGCGGAGGTCACCGGATGGGCGTTGCAGGCCCTGATGGTCGGGCATTCGGAGAACCAGGTGCTGAAAGATTCTCTCGTGAAGTGGCTGATGAACGACCGCAAAGGCGGCATCTGGGTGCATACCCGCGAGACCGCGGCGGTGCTTTACGCCTTGGCCGAATACGCCAAGGGTCTTCCCGGCGTGAAGGAAGGGGTGAAGGCCGACTTAAGCTTCAACGGCCAAACGGTGGAGGCGGTGAACGTGGCGTCCCCTCACTTCGTGAGGAAGCTGCCCGGCTGCAAGCCCGTTTCCCAAAGCCGCCCCATGGGCGAGAGCCAGCCGGCCCCGGAAACGCGGCCTTCCCGTTGCATCGACTTGCATACAGGCGAGAATTCGTTGGGCGTCAACAATGCGCTGGCCACTTCGCTCTTCTACCAAACCGATTTGCAATTCTTCACGGAGGAAGAGGGCTTAAGCCCCGTCTCCAGCGGCATCCGGGTGAAACGTGAATATTTACGCTTGAAGCGGCAGGTAAGCGGTGGGGACGTGAGCTATCAAGTTTCCGACTTAAAGGGAAAAATTGCGAAGGGTGAGGTGATCGGCGTGAGGATCACGCTCGAGAACGATCAAGACCTTTCTTATCTCGTGATTGAAGATCCCTTCCCCTCGGGCTTCGAGGTGATCAAAGACCTGCGTTACGATACGAAAGCCGCGTATTATGCCGACTCGGCGATCCGCGACGAAAAGATCGCTCTCTTCGTGGATTACCTCGAGAAGGGCTCCCACTCGTTCATCTATGCCTTGCGTCCTGAGATGGCGGGGGATTTCCACGTGATGCCCACGCAGAGCTACGAGATGTATCGGCCCGAAATACGGGGCTTAAGCGGTGAGATGAAATTGGAAGTGGAGTAAGCGAAGGATGAAGTCACCGAATAAAATCGTCGGCGTGGTTTTGTTGCTCGCCCTCCTCGGGATGGGGGCGATTTACTTGAATCGTCCCTTCAACACCCGGCTCGCCGCCTATGTAACCGACCTTTCCTCGCGTACGGCGGAGCAGCGGGAAAATATCAGGCGCGCGGCGAGCTATATTTCGGGAGACGTGCTTTTAAGCGGCGAATCGTTTTCGCTCAACGACCGCTCCGGACCTTACACGGAAGCCCGCGGTTTTTTGCCTGAGCGCAGCTTCCGCGAGAAGTCGGTGGTGATGACTTCCGGAGGGGGCGTTTGTCAGCTGGCCTCCACGCTCTACAACGCGGTCCGCTTGGCGGGGCTTAAGGTGGTGGAGCGGGTGCCGCACAGCTTGAAGGTGGAATCGGTTCCACCCGGTTTCGACGCGACCCTGGCCTACGGGGTGGCGGATCTTAAATTCAAAAACCCCTATCCGTTTCCGGTGAAGATCGTGTCGAAGATCTCCCAGGATCAATTACAGGTCGAGATTTGGGGAAAGGAGTCCTCTCATGACGGCGCAAAACTCTAACCAAAACCGAGCCGCTTACGGCATCGCCTATGCGGTGACGTTGGCTTTGACCCTTTATTTCGCCAAGGGGGTGAAGACGATTCATCCCCCGCATTTTTTGGTCTTGGCCTTGGCCCTCTCCGGCTTGGCCTTGAACGGGGTTTTTTGGGCCGTCTTTCGAAAGAGGGCGGACGGGGAGGCCAAGGGGCCTTGCTCCATGCCGGTTCTTATTTTTCAGATTCTACAGGGCGCCGTGGGTTTCGCGGTCTCCCATTACGTATTCAACTTAGATTGGATGGTTTCCCTCGCGTTTCCCTTGGGGGCGCTCACGGCTTTCGCGGTTTTCTTCGCCATCCTTTCCGGTTTCGGCGATTCGGTGCGCTCCATTTTAACCGCCTTGCTGATCACGGGCGGATTGGCCGTCGCTTTGCGTCTCGAAGGAGTCTTCGGCGGTCTTCTCTTCGCAATCGCTTTGCTCAATGGGTATCTGCTGGGCCAAAAGAGCCTCTGCTCCGACCCGGCGAAGGCGGAGCTTTGGGGGAAGGCCTTGTTTTACGGATCTCTCGTCGCCGTCGGCCGGGCCGCTATTCAATATTACCTGTTGGAAAGCAATTACGCCTCACTGGGAGTGGTCATCACTCATCCTTATACGTTCGTGGCCCTGTTCGCGGGCATCTTCCTTCCGGGCATTTATTGGCTTTTGG
>JAXMHI010000007.1:0-128624 GCA_046346885.1 bacterium
CCCTTCTCGTCCACCGACCCGAACCCCATTTCGGGACTGAAAGGGTAGGGAAGCTTGCGGATGAACACGACTTGCAAGGGGAGGCCCAAGCGGGCCGCGATGGGAGCCGCCACTTCCACGCCGCCGCGGGGAACGGCATAGATAAGATCGAAGGTTCGGCCTTGTTGTTCTATAAAAAGAGCGAGTTCTTGGCCGGCTTCTTCGCGGTTTTTGAAACGGTCTTCCATGGGGTTATTATAGCGGAATGCGAAGCCCGTTTGTAAAAGAAGATGCGGGATGAAGGAGGAAACGTTACTTCGCCTTGGCTTTTTTCAACTCTTCTTCGACGACCAAATTAAGCATGACGGGATTCATCCACTCTTTGATCTGCCGGCCGTTGATCAGCACGGTGGGGGTGCCTTGGAGATTGGCGGTTTTGCCCGCCTCGATGTCGGCCAAGATCTTCTTCTTGGTCTCTTCCGAGCCCATGCATTCTTCCAATTTTTTCACGTCTAGGCCGACGGCCTTGGCGTAATTCATGAGTTGGTCGTTTTCGAATTTGGGCTGATGGGAGAAAAGCTGGTCGTGATAGGGCCAAAACTTGCCTTGTTCTTGCGAACATACGGCGGCCTTTGCCGCGGTGCAGGCGTATTCATGGAGGTCCCGCATCATGTAAGGGTTGCAGCTGCGGTCTAAGGGGTAGTTGAAAAAGTAGAAGGCGATGTCTTTCAAATGTTCTTTCAGGCGGGGCTTTAAGTTGACGGCCGCCCGCTGGCAAAAGGGACACTCGAAATCGCTGAATTCGATGATGGTGACCGGAGCGCCGGCTCTTCCCCAAAGGGGGCGGCCCGTGGGATCGATGGAAACGGGTTTTTGCACGTAAAAGAAATCGAGGTAGGCTTTATGATCGAAGTCTTCATAATCCGAGGCGTATTTCTTTTCGTTGCCGTAAAGGACGAAAAGTCCCAGACCCAAAACGACGACGGCAAAAAGAAGGTTGCCCACGAAGGCGGGGTTGAAGCCTAAGGGCGCTTTCTTTCCGAACAGGCGCGAAAGGTAATTCCACATAAAATTTCCTATCTGCGAGAAGGGGATTTCCATGAAAGAACGCAAAAGCAAAAAGACGGCGATGCAGACGAGGTAGAGCGATACGCAGAAGATGCAGTATGATTTCAGGATGAACGAGCTGACGTAACCGAGATAGGCGGCGAATAAAAGGCTGGGAAGAGTGGAAAGAAAAGGGATCGCTAAAACCGATTTCGCCGAATCCCAGGCGATGCGGGCGTAGAGGAAGGCGAGAGTTAAGTAAAAAAAGTAAACGAGCCCCAGCCCCCCGAGCGGAAAAGGGCCTAAGGTCGCGTAGTCGCTCATCAGGATGCTGTCGCAGTCGAAATGCTCGTTGAAGTTGCAGAAACTGGGCTTTTGGAGGCCTCCTTTGATCAATACTTGGAAATGCTTAGTGGTGAGATAAACGGAGACGCCTAGTCCGATCAGGGCCAGGAGGATGAGTAGATTGAGTTTGCCTTTTTTCATGGGTGACCCGAAAGCTACACAACCCCCAAGGGGCAGACAAGTATTTTTAAGGTTTATCCGCCCGACGGCGCACTTTTTTCCTTAAAAAAACCTGGATTTAAAAAGATCCTTGGGTAGGATGCGGAAGTCATGACACAAAAAAGATTGCTCCAATTACGGGAAGAGATCGACGAGATCGACCGTGACTTGCTCCAAATGCTCTCTGAGCGGGGTAAGAGGGTCATCGAGATCGGCAAGATCAAGAAAAGCTTACACGCTCAATTTTACGTCCCCGAACGGGAAGAAAAAATTTTCGAGCGTTTAAAGAAGCTCAACCGGGGGCCCTTCGGCAACGACTCGATCCAAACGGTGTTTCGCGAAATCCTTTCCGCCTCGCTCGCCCTCGAATCGCCCTTGAAGGTGGCATATTTCGGCCCCGAAGGCACCTTCACCCATATCGCCGGCATCAAGCGTTTCGGGCTTTCCGCTCAATTTGCTCCCATGCCGAGCATCCAAGAGGTGTTTCAGACGGTGGCCGCCAAGAACGCCGATTACGGCATCGTGCCCATCGAGAATTCCACGGCGGGGGTGGTGAATTTCACCCTCGATCTGTTCGTGGAATACCCGCTCAAGATCTGTGGAGAAGTGAAGCTCGCCATCACCCACAACCTTCTTTCCAAGGCGAAAAGCTTGAAGGGGATTAAAAAAATTTACTCCCATTTTCACGCCTTTCCCCAATGCCGCCTTTGGTTGGAGCGCCATCTGGCCGGGGTCAAAACCATTGAAGTGGCGAGCACGGCCAAGGCGGCGGAAATGGCCGCTCATGATAAATCTTCCGCTGCGATCGCCTCCGATTACGCGGCAACCCACTACGGCTTGAACATTTTGGCGAAGCATATCGAGGATCATCCCAACAACTTCACCCGCTTCGTCGTGATCGGCCATCAAGCCTGCGGTCCCACGGGACACGACAAAACCTCCGTGATGTTTTCCACCAAGGACGAAGTAGGGATTCTCTACCGGCTCTTAACCCCCGTCGCCCGCGCCAAGATCAACCTCACCAAGATCGAATCGCGGCCTCTCAAGGGGCGTGCGTGGGAATACATCTTTTTCATCGACTTGGACGGCCACCAAGAAGAGCCTAAGGTGAAAAAGGCCCTTCAGAACATGAAGAAAAGTTGTTCTTTTCTGAAGGTGTTGGGTTCTTATCCGAAGAGTCGTTCATGAAACCTCTTTTTCCTGAAGTCGTCATCGTGGGATTGGGGCTGATCGGCGGGTCGCTGGCGCTGGAGCTCAAGAAAAAAAAGGCGGCCTTGCGGGTGGTGGGCGTTTCCACCTCCGCTGAAAACCGAGACGAAGCTCTTCGCCGGAAGGCGGTGGACGAGGCATACGCCAAGCCGGGGGATTTTCTCCGCCGCGCCGATCTCGTCGTGATCGCCACCCCCGTGAGCAAGATCTTGCCCCTGCTTCAGCAAATCAAAAAGTTCCTTAAAAAAGGGGCCCTCGTCACGGATGTGGGCAGCGTGAAGGGCGAAATCGTCCGCCAGGCCTCCCGCTTGAAAGATTGCCAATTCATCGGCGGGCATCCCATCGCCGGAACGGAAAAATCGGGCATGAAGGCCGCCCAGTTGGATCTTTTCCAAAAACGAAAATGGATTTTGACGCCGACCGTTCGGGCGCAGGCGGGCTTACGGAAGAAATTGATCCGCTGGATCCGCGCGTTGGGGGCGGAAGTGGTGCTCATGGATCCCGCCGATCACGACCGCATCTTCGCCGCCGTTTCGCACTTGCCCAATTTGTTGGCCTACACGCTTGCGAACGCGGTCGAATCGCTGAAAGACCCCAAGGCCCTCTCGCTTTCCGGATCGAGTTTAAGGGACATGACCCGCGTGGCCGGCAGCCCCCCGGAGATGTGGAGGGACATCTGCATCGAGAACCGGGTGGAAGTTTTGCGCATGGTCCGTCGCTTTGAGAGCGAGTTCAATAAATTCAAACAGGCCATCGAAAAGGGATGGGAAGCGGATTTGTATCAATTGTTCGAAAAGGGGAAAAAATTTCGAGATAAGTTATGAGTTCCTCCGTCACCGTTTATCCCGTGTCCTCCCTTCACGGCACTCTCTCGTTGCCGGGGGATAAGTCCGTTTCCCATCGGGCGATCATTTTTTCCGCTTTGGCGGAAGGGACGACCCGCATCCTCAATTTGCTCGAGGGGGAAGACGTGCTTTGTACGATCGAATGCTTCCGGGCGATGGGAGTTTCCATCGAAAAAGACGGAGACGAGTGGGTGGTGCGGGGAGTCGGGCTTCGAGGCTTGAAAGCTCCCTTAAAAACCCTCTATTGCGGGAATTCGGGAACGACCACCCGGCTCTTGATGGGCATTCTCGCCGCCCAGCCTTTCGAATCCGCGCTCACCGGCGATGCGTCGTTGAATCGGCGACCCATGAAACGGGTGATGGATCCCTTAAGCCAAATGGGCGCCTCCTTTTTCGTAGAAGGGGAGGGAACCCCGCAACGGGTCATCCGAGTGAAGGGGGGCAAACTCAAGGGCATTTCCTATGTGAGCCCCGTGGCCAGTGCCCAAGTGAAATCCGCCCTTTTGCTTGCGGGACTTTGGGCGGAAGGGGAAACGAGCGTCAGCGAACCCTCCCTTTCCCGCGACCATACCGAAAGAATTTTCGCATCGAGCGGGGTTCCCTTTAAAAGGGAAGGAACCCGCGTGACGATTTCCGCTCCGGGCAAGATTCAGTTGCCTTCACGTCTTCACGTGCCCGGAGATTTTTCCTCCGCGGCCTTTTTCATGGTGGCGGGATCCATCGTTTCAAAAGCGAAAGTAACTCTTCAAGAAGTAGGGCTAAACCCCACTCGAACAGGGGCTTTAGAGGTGTTAAAAGACATGGGGGCGACGATCGAAATCAAAGACCTGCGAATGGAGGGGGGAGAAGAAGTGGGGACTCTCGTGATGACCCCCGCTCCCTTAAGTGCCCAGTCGATGGGAGGGGATTTGATCCCACGTTTAATCGATGAAATTCCGATTCTTGCGGTCGCCGCCGCCCGGGCCAATGGGCAAACGGTTATTCGGGACGCGGCGGAGCTCAAGGTGAAGGAAAGCGACCGAATTCATGTTTTAAGTCACTTACTCTCCCAAATAGGGGTAAAAGTAGAAGAAAAACCGGATGGACTGGTAATCGAGGGCGGGGCGGTCTTTCAGCCGGCTGAAACGGAGAGTTTCGGGGATCACCGAATGGCCATGTCGATGGCGATTGCCGCTTTGGTTGCCCAGGGACCCATCAAAATCAACGATATTGAATGCGTAAAAACCTCTTTTCCCGCTTTTTGGGAAAGCCTGAAAAAGCTGGGAGTGAAACTTCAAGAAGGGGGATAAAACTCCCCTTTTTCCATCCCCATTTATTCTTCACTTTGCTCTTGGAATTCCTTGATTTTTATACAAAAATACTTTGACAACCCCAATGGCTTGGGCCATATATGGCGACCTCTTTGCTCGGAAAAGGGGCAAAGAAATCAAAATATTTAAGGAGGCTAGGTTCAAATCTCATGAATGTTACAACACAAGATTTCGAGAAGTTATTCGAAGAAAGCACCAAACAAAAACCGGTAAAGCAGGGCGAACTCGTGAAGGGAACGGTGGTCAAGGTTCTCCGCGACTTCGTGATGGTGGATATCGGTTATAAATCCGAAGGTCAGATTCCTATTGAAGAATTCAAAGACCTGGATGGTCAAGTGACGGTTCAACCGGGAGAATTGGTGGACGTGGTTTTCGAGTCCATCGAAGACGAAAACGGTTTAATCGTTCTCTCTAAAGAAAAAGCGGATGCCTTGGCCGCTTGGGACAAGCTCTCCGACGCCGAGCAGCAAAGCACCGCGGTGGAAGGCGTCATCATCAATAAAATTAAGGGCGGGATGGTCGTCAACGTGGGCGGCGTCCGCGCTTTCCTTCCCGGCTCCCAAATCGATTTGAAGCCGGTGAAAAGCCTCGATAAACTCATCGGCAAAAAATACCGCTTCCGAATTTTGAAACTGAACCGGGCGAAAGGAAACGTCGTCGTTTCCCGCCGTGCGGTCTTGGAGAAGGAGCTCGAAGAAGCGAAAAAAGAACTTCTCTCCACCTTGCAAGAAGGCCAGGTGGTGGAAGGGATCGTCAAGAATATCACCGACTACGGCGCGTTCGTCGACTTGGGCGGCGTGGACGGCTTGATCCACATCACGGACATCAGCTGGGGTCGCATCGGCCATCCTTCCGAGGTTTTGAAGGTCGGCGACAAAATCAACGTTTTGATCCTCCGTTACGATGATGAGACCGGAAAGATTTCCCTCGGCTTGAAACAACTGAGCAACGATCCGTGGGAGCAAGTGAAGGAAAAGTATGTGCCGGGAACCCGCGTGAAGGGGAAAGTGGTCAACATCACCGACTACGGCGCGTTCGTCGAACTGGAAAGCGGTGTGGAAGGTTTGGTTCACATCTCCGAAATGAGCTGGACCAAGAAAGTGAAGCATCCTTCGAAGATCGTCAATTTAGGCGACTTGGTGGAAGCGGTCGTGTTGGACGTCGACGCCCCCAGCCGCCGTATTTCCTTGGGTATGAAGCAGATCGAGCCCAATCCTTGGGATGAGCTCGAGGCGAAATATCCCGTGAACACCCGCATTAAGGGCGAAATCAAGAACATTACCGACTTCGGCATCTTCGTGGGCATCGAAGAGGGTATCGACGGCTTGGTGCACATCTCCGACCTTTCATGGACGAAGAAAGTGAAACACCCCTCAGAACTCTATAAAAAGGGGGATATGGTGGAAGCGGTCGTGTTGAACGTCGATAAGAAGAACGAACGTTTCTCGCTGGGCATCAAGCACCTCGAGGAGGATCCCTTCGCGAAGGCTTGCAATGCGTATCCCGTCGGTAAGCCGGTGGAGGCGAAGGTGATTTCCGTCGATACGGCGGGAGCGGTGGTCGATTTGGGTGACGGGGTTGAAGGTTTTATCAACTCCCGTGAGCTCGACCGAGAACCCCCCAAGGTGGATGATGTGGTGGAAGCGGAGGTAGCCGGGCATGACGAGAAAGATCGTCGCATTGTGCTTTCGATCCGCCAATACCGCAAACACGCTCAAAAACGCGACTTGGAAGAATTTCGCGCGAAGCAGGGAGAATCCCGCGCGACTCTTTCGGATATCATGAGAAAAGAATAAGGCTTTTCCTTAGCTTCGATGAAATCCAAGAAATATTGGATCATGGGTGTCGTTTTCCTTTTCCTGCTCTGCATGGGTGGGTTTGGGTCCGTTCTAGGCCTTCTGTATTTCTCCTCTTCGGACTGGGGAGATACATGGGGGGATATCGCGATCGTCGAAGTGAAGGGGCCCATTTTTGAATCGGAGCCGACGAACGAAAAGCTGGAGAAATACCGCAAAAGTTCTTCGGTGAAAGCCGTGGTGCTTCGCATCGATTCTCCCGGCGGGGCGGTGGGGCCTTCCCAAGAGATCTACGAAGAAGTGAAGAAACTGGCGGGTAAGAAGAAGGTGGTCGTGTCGATGGGCTCGGTCGCCGCTTCCGGCGGGTACTATATCGCCGCTCCGGCCACCAAGATCGTGGCGAATCCCGCAACCGTCACCGGTTCAATCGGCGTTCTCATGGAACACGTGGAGATCGACGAGCTACTCAAGTGGGCCAAGGTTTCGGCGGAGATATTGAAGGCCGGGGCGATGAAGGATGTGGGAAGCATGTTCCGCCCCATGAAGGCCGATGAGAGAGCTCTCCTCGAGGGCGTTTTAAAGAACATGCATGAGCAGTTCCGCAAGGCGGTTTCCGAGGGAAGGAACATTCCCCTCGAAGAAGTCGAAAAGATTGCCGATGGCCGCATCTACACCGGCGAACAAGCCTTAGCCCTCAAGCTGGTGGATCAGCTCGGCGATTTAGATGATGCGATCGATACGGCGAAGGACCTAGCGGGAATCAAGGGAGAACCGAAAATTATCCGCCCCCAGAAACCCAAGTCCTTTTGGAAGGAAGTTTTTCTCGGTGGAGAGGATGGCTCTGACAGCCTTTTGAAAAGCGCCGTCGGTCGTTTGGTGGGTCCCCGGGCTTTTTATTTGATGTCGCTTTGAAAATGGATGGGCAGTTCGTCTGCTAACGTATTTAGTCCCTCACAAAGGTAGGAGATGATTATGACGAAGAGCGATTTAGTGGATTCTATTGCGGAGAGGATCAAGAATCTCTCCCATAAAGAAGTGGACGTGATTGTCAGCACCCTTTTTTCGCGTATGACTCAGGCCTTGTCCGACGGCAACCGTATCGAGATCCGCGGCTTTGGCAGCTTTGAGATCCGCACCCGTCCCTCTCGGCAGGGGCGCAATCCCAAGACGGGAAAACAGGTCTTCGTCGCCACGCGGCGGGTTCCCTTTTTCAAGGTCGGTAAAGAATTAAAAGAGCGGATCAACCAAAACCATTCCGAAGAAGCCCTCATCGAAAAACAAGCCTAATTCATTTCAGGTTGAGAGAAGTCGAATCTTAAGCTCCGGGATTTCTTTCTATGAAACCACTCTGGGCTCCTTGGCGTATGCAGTTTATTTTGGGGAAGAAAGAGAAGGGGTGCGTTTTCTGCTCCCTCCCCAAGAAAAAGAGCGACCGGGAAAGCCTCATCGTATACCGCGGCAAAAAGTCTTACGTCATCCTCAATAAGTTCCCCTACAACAACGGCCACTTAATGGTGGTTCCCAAACGCCATACTTCGGACCTCGCGAAATTGGACGCCGCGACGATCCTGGAGATGATGCGGTTGGTCGACCGCTCGATCAAAATTTTAAAGAAAAGCATGGGGTCACAAGGGGAAAACGTGGGTTTGAATTTCGGGCACGCGGCGGGAGCGGGGATTCTAGATCATCTCCACATCCACGTGGTGCCCCGTTGGGGAGGGGATACCAACTTCATGCCCGTTTTCTCGGGATCGAAAGTAATGGTAGAATATCTTTATGAGACGTATGATCGGCTTTATCCATTCTTTAACCGTATTACGAGGCGAAAAAAGGGGTAAACTATGTTTTGGCGTTTTTTCAAAGTGATCATCGCGGCGCTGATTATTTTTATCGTCTTCAATTTTTTACTGACAAACCTCGATTCGCAGACCTTGGGCTATAAGATTCATTTTCAGTTCAACGTTCCGCCCTTCCTCTATCTGGAGTCCGCCACCTTCCCGGTGGGGATCCTCATTCTCATCGCATTCTGCTTAGGGATGGTCTTCGCCGCCTTCATCGGTGCGGTGAGTATTTTCTACCGCTCGCGCGAGCTGAAGGCGAAAAATCGGACGATCCGCGAGTTGGAGAGGGAGATCGAAGAACTGCGCGCCCTTTATGCGGCGCAAAGGAGAGGAAGCTTAGAGCCGATGGGCTTGCCGGCGAATTCAAGGCTTGCGGAGGAGGAAGAGGGGGGGCAAGAGCAGAGGATTGAATAGGTTCATTTCCTGCCTTTTCCGCGCTCCGCCCTGATTAAATAAAACCCCAATAGGCCATCACGGAACGCCTGCTTGAGATAATAGGTGCTGATGAGCAGTGTGATTAAGATGTCGGTCATCGGATGTGTGGGGGGGTAGCGTTCGATCGTTTCCATGAGTTTTCCCCCGGCTCGGCCGGTCGGAAAACGTCCCAAAACTTCATCGCTGATGTCTTGGGTTTCTTCTACCCGAAAACCCTCTTTTGCCAGCATTTCCAAATACTGCCCGTACAACACGCTCCAGTTGAGCCTGGTTTTCACGATGTTCTCAAGATTTTGAAGATAAAGTTTTATCTTTTTGCGGAGATTATCGAGGTCAAGACGGGTCATTTCCACCCCTTGAAGTATTTCACGTTCGATTTTGACGGACGCTCCGGGTTGGTAAACGAACTCGTGATTGGGAATCGGCTCCGCGATGCAAAGGGAACCGCCGGGTTTTAAAACATGGCGGGCTCCTTCGAAAAAGGCCTTCTTATCGTCGAACATTTGCGCCGATTCTAAGGCGAGGACTTTATGAAAGGCGCTCCGGGGCCGTTTTTTCAGTTGCATGGCGTCCCCATACTCGAAGCGAAGGGAGGGGTACTTCTTTCCCGCCTTCTTCAATTTGTCGAAAGCCATCTCTAATTGAATCTTCGAGATATTGATGGCGGTGATTTTTTTGCAACCGTATCGATCCGCGAAATAAAAATCTTGTTCACCGGTTCCGCATCCTACGTCTAGAATCACGTCTTCTTTGCTCAATCCGCAGAACTCACCGAATACTTCCACGAGCCTTTGCTGCGCCTGGGCGAAGGAGGCGTTCTTCTTATCCCAAAAGCCGAGATTAAAGAATTGGGAGTCGCAGAGCTCCAAGATGAGATGGGCGAGGGCATCGTATCCCTTGCTTACGCGGTGGGAAAAAGACATTTTTTCTCCTTGTATAGGGATGGACGGCAAGGACGATATCGATGGAAAATCCCTTTTATAATAAAAGAGAGGATATTTTCCCAAGCAATAAAAAAACGCCGTGAAAAGGGTTCACGGCGTTTTAATTTAAATCCGTTTTAAGTTTTCCTCTTTATAAGGATAGTTTGAACCTTAAAACCATTTATCGTATTTCGGTGTCGTTTAAACGGCGCCCGTTTCTGTCGCACGAGCTCCGGAACTCGGGGGAGGAGTTGAAGTTCCGCCTCCGGCACCACCCGCGCCTCCGGCACCACCACTTCCACCCGCTACGGAACCGCCCGCTGAAGCGGCACCTTGAAGAGTGCTGGTCGTAGTCCCCATGATTTGTTTCTGAAGGCCTTCGCTGTTTTTATTCACTTTATCGACGTTTTGGCTCACATCCGCTTCTTTAATCTGTTGCGGTCTCGAAAAAGAACTGTTGTTGACGGCTGATGTCATAAATAAAACCTCCTTATAATGGATTATTTATCGAGTAAAAGAGCAGGATAAGTTGCTTCCCAATTTTAAATTCTTATCCCATGGTTTTCAAATGAATAATTCCGGGAGGGGGGGAGAGTAAGAAGGGTGAAGTTGTTAAAAATATAAATAATCTCAACGAGTTAATCGTTGCTTTTGACGAGATTGAGAGGGGTTTGAATCGCCTTTAAGAGACGGTCGTAGGGAACTTTAAAGCGTTTGCTGAGTAAAAGTAAGTTTTCCTCATCTAAACCGGCGAAGGTTTTTAGGCTGGAAAGCTCTTTGATGAAGGATTTGGTATCTAATCCCACCGCCAGAGCCAATTGCTGAAAGTGCCATCTGGGGTAGAGGTCTAAGTTGCAGGAGGCAGCCCACAGATCGAAGGGGTCGATCCCTTTGTAGTTTTTGATCATGGGGGCGATCAAGGATTCCGCCGTGTCGAGCAAGAGGGGAATGTCGACGGGGGTATGAAAACCTTCCTTTTGCAATAGCAGAGCTAAGACTTCCAGTTGAGCGTTTCCGGCCTGACGTCCCACCCCCAATAAACTGGCATCAACCCATTTGCAGCCGGAGCGAACAGCCTCCAGGCTATTGGCGACCGCTAAAGTCAGGTTATTGTGTGCGTGGAATCCGACGGGAACTCCGACGTTTCCTTTCACGGCCTTTACGTATTCTTTAACCGTTTTAGGAGTCAAACTTCCCATCGTGTCGACGATGTAAATGACGTCGGCACCCGCTTTTTCCACCTTACGCGCGGCGACTCCCAGGCGAAAGGAAGGAAGCAGGGGAGATCTCATCAATTGTACGAAGGTAAAAAGGCCGTGCTTTTTGGCCCGCTCGATAAAGGGAAAAGCGTTGGCCACCTCATGGGCGTTCACGCCGATTCTTACGAAATCGACCAGCGAACGGATCTCGTCCAATTCAGGAATGCTGCAGGAGTTGGTGGGAACCAAGACTCCCAACTTCGCTTTTTTAGCCCCTTCTCTGGCGGCTTCGATATATTCGACGTCGGAGGCAAGGGAAGGGTAGCCCATCTTCGTTCCGCCCAAGCCGCTTCCATGCCCCACTTCAATATGACTCACATTCGCATGATCGAGGAAGTCGACGATATGGGTGACGTCCGAAGGTTGGATTTTAAAATCGACCAGGTAGCTGCCTTCGCGCAAGGTCACATCGAGCAGATTGATGGATTGTTTTTTTTTCAAGATTGAGAAGCTTTCCGTTAGAGGGTTTGCTTTTTTGTTTTCGACTTTTTCCGCATGTCCTTGATGGAGAGGGTGGGTTCTTCTTTCGTTTCCGCAGCTGCCAGTTTCGAGTTTTTCAATAAAGTTTCTTTCAGCTCTTTTTTGTCTTTTTCTCCGACTCTTTGACCTCTTTGATAGGTCGTCGCTTGAGAACCGGGGTGCTTCGATCTTTCTACTTCTGTTTGTACCCGCTCTTGGTGGATTTTATGGACGGACAACTCTCTTCTCCGTGAAATGGAGGGAAAATTGTCGAGAAACTGTTTGATCCTCAGTTTAGCCGATTTGTCGATGCGGATCCGGCCATTTACGATATGTCCCTTTTCCTTGATGAATTTCTCGATTTGAACCAGGTTTTCAACGGTAAGGGTGGTGGAAGGGATGATGCTTTTTACGCAGAACTCGTGCCACGCATACAGATCGTACCATCCTTCGCGGATGCGAAGGGCATCCAGCGGCTTCTTGATCGGGCCGGAGAACTTGTATTTTCCAAGGGAGAGGAACTTTTCCTTGCTGATGAGATAAGAGCCATCCGGTTGTCGACAGTCTTGAAAGGCCGCTTCCCAATCATCTTCCGTATATGTTTTCTCGTCCACGAACCCCGTCAGATAAAGATATTTGGGGTCGGTGTTGACGTAGCGAATGTATTCGCCTTTGCCTTTAAGTTGAGGGGGTAAATTATGCTCCTTCGGAACATTGGACCAAATCATTTCCATCAAGGAGCGATTTTTTTCGGTGTTAGGATCTTGTTCCATAAAAGAAAAGACTCCTGAATTAGAATCACATTTTAAGTTTCAAGGTATTTCATGTCAAGGAAACAATCGGCGGAAAAAAGTATAAAAGCACAGGGTTTACTTGCCAAAACGCTTAAAAACGAAATCGATCTCTCGTGTCAAAAGGGCCCCCTTTTTCACAAAAGTTCCCGGAAGGAATCTAAGATAAAAGAAGGGGAGAATAATTTTAAATTGGAAGTTTCATGGGTAAATTCCAACCAGTCTGAAAAGAGATCGGTCGGTTTTTTACCCGTTTCTTCAAAGAGCCATTCGACGGTGGGGCCCATTTTATTGACGACCACGGTGAAGAAATTAGTCAGGCAAAGCATGTCTAGGTCTTTGAGCTGAGGAGTCGGAATGGTGTGAAAGGAGGAAAAAAGGTCCGGGTGGGTCTTCATCATCGGTACGATTTCCGGATCGACAAGCACGGGGACCGACATGTCGGAGGAGAGACCGTTGAATTCCAAGCGTCCCTTGTGGTCATTGTAAATTTTCGTTCCCGCTAGGGGGGCCAGGCGATGATATTGAATGTTCGTGGCCCCGTGGCGTTTGGCCCATGCTCCCAGCGAGATGGTTTCGTCGATTTCATCCCGCGTTTCGTCCGGAAACCCCAGTACGAAGGAAGTGGTCGCTCCGATTCCCTGCGAGACCGTTTCGGAGAGGATTTCCTTGAACTCTTCCAAGTCCAGGTGTTTGTCGATCGCCTTTTGAACCCGTGAGGAGCCAGAATCCACGCCGAAGAAAAGGCCCTTGCAGCCGGCCTTTTTTAAATTCTCCAAATCCTTAGGCTTAAGGGTGTCCGTCCTGGCGGAGCTCGACCAAGTGAACTTTTGGTTGTGCTCGATGAAATAGTCGCAAAACTTCCGGATGTATTTTGGTGAAGTGGTGAAATTGTCGTGGGTTAAATTGAAATGGGTTTTTTGGTAGTCTCGATGGAGAATTCGCATTTCTTCGAGGATTCTCCCCGGGCTTTTCGCGCGATATTTTCTCGACCACATCTCGGCCGTGGAGCAAAATGAGCAGCGAAAGGGGCAACCGCGCCCCGCTTCAATCAGGGCCAACATGTTTTCGTAGGGAAAGTATTGGGGCAAGTCGACCAACGAAAAGTCGGGCAGAGGGAGCTCGTCCAAATCCTCCAAGAGGGGTCTTGCGGGAGTGGTGTGAACCTTTCCTGAGTCGTGAAAGCAGATTCCCGAAATGTTCTTCAACGAGTCGGGGTTCCAATCGCATTGGAGGAGTTCCAAAAGGGTTTTTTCCCCCTCCCCGACCACCACCACGTCGATGTCGGAAAAACATTCCAGCGTTTTTTGCGGTACCGAAGAGGGCTGGGGCCCGCCGAGCACGATTTTCGTTTGCGGAATTTTTTTGCGGATGGCCTTGGCCAGGCTCAAGGCGTTGGGGAAGTTGGAACAGATGCTGCCGATTCCGAACACCTCGGCCCCACAAGCGCGAAGTGTCTTTAAGGCATATTCCTCGAACTTTTGTGGGCTGTTTCTCAGGTGGGGGTGTTTGCGCAATTCCAAATCAAAATCTACGATTTCGACGGGGATGGCCTCTTCTTTCAAAAGAGTTCCCAAGACCACCAAGCCCATCGGAAAGAAGATCTCATCCTGCTCCCGCGTCGTCGGAGGATTGATGAGACAGGTTTTGGGCTTAAGAGGCATACGAAAATGACTCCTTCGGCGCGGTTTGGAGCTTTCTCATGTATTTGAGGCATTTCACGTAACGTTCCATGTGGTCATGGTCCGACCTTAGAGAGTAAAACTCCTCATACATTTCTTCCTTCGAAAGGTTTTTCGGTTCGAAGACCAAGTTCAATAGATTGTAATCCGTCCACGTCTTGTCCGCGTAAAGCCGGTTCTCTTTCTTGAGGGACGAGAAATAGGGTGTTCCCGGAAAAGGGGTAAAGAACGACAAATTATAGAGGACGGGAAATTCGCGGAGGAAGGTCCGGATGTTTTTGAACAGCTTCCGGTCCGTTCCGTCCGATCCCACCATGAAATTCACGCCGGGCATGATGCCGCAGTCGAAAAAACTACGGATGTTTTTTTCAACTTTCACCCGCTGGGATTTTTTCCACTTGCCCAGGTCGTCTAAAATATTCACTTCCAAGCTTTCCAGCCCGATGGATACGGCCTTGCATCCGCTTGAGCCCAGTAGTTCCATGATTTCTCCGTCGTCCGGGGCGGCGATGTCCATGGAAGCGGCGTAGGTGATGTTTTCGTTTGCCAGGGCGTGGAGCAATTCTTTGGTTCTTTTTCGGTCGATGATGAAATTGTCGTCGCAAAACTCCACATGGTAATTTCGCATTTCCAAATCGTGGGCAGTTTTTTTGATTTCCCGAATCTCCTGAAGTACGTGCGCGATGCCTTTTTTTCGATATTTCTTGTCGAAAAAATAAGTGGCGCTGCAATATTCGCAACCGCGGGGACATCCGCGGCTGGTCATGGCGGGGAAAAAACAGAATCGCTCTTTATCGAAAGATTTCGCCCACCCGCTTACCGCAGAGTATTTGGGGAGGGGTTCTCGGTCGAGATCCGCCAGGGGGCCGGCATAAGTTTTTTGCGGATGGCCGGCGGCTGCGTCCTGGAGATAGGCCTCCCAGACGTTCTCCACTTCCCCCACGCAGACCGAATCGAATTTCTGGCCGGCTTCCTGCGGCAGCATCGTGGCGTGGATTCCCCCCAAGATCGTTCGGCAAGAATGGCGCTTCTTAAACTCTTCCGCGATCGCATAGGCCCTTTCCACCTGATAAGTCATGGCGGTTAGAGCGACGACGTCGAATTTTTCATCGAAATTTATGCGTTCGTAGCTTTCGTCGATGAGCCTCACCTCGTGTTCGGGAGGTGTGAGCGCCGCCAGGCGCAAAAGGTTGTGGTTAAAAGCCCGCGAGAGGATGTCTTGGTAGAAATGGTTGGCGTATTCTTGGATAAGCGGGTGCTCGCATCGGTAAATGATTTTCGGATGGACGAGAGCGATTTTCATAATCGGTTAAAGTCTCACGTTACGCTGCATCTGATCCCGGTTGAGCTGCATCATCACCTTATAGGCGCCTTCCATCAGATCTTCGGAAGAAAGGTTCGGATGCTTGAAGAGGGGATAAGCCCCCGTGCATTTGTCCCAGAAATTTTCATAGAAGAGCCGGCCTTCCCGTTTGTATTGTTCGTAAATCGAGGTTCCCGGAAACGGGGTTAAGAGGGAAAGGGAAGACATGGGAATTTTGTGGCGGGTGATGAAGTTGTAAATTTTCTCGAAACAATCCTTTTGGTCGCTATCGAAGCCCACGATGAAAGACGCGAAGAGCGGGATGCCGTGGTCGATCATTCGTTTCACCGCGTCGTCGTAGCTTTTGAAATACCTGGCCTTGAAGGGATCCACTTCCATCAGGGAATGCTCGTTGAGCGACTCGAAGCCCATGATCAATCCCTTGCAGCCGCTTTTAGTGATCTTTTCCATGAGGTCGTTGTCATTGGAGATGGCGATGTCGGCGCAGCCGATCCAAGGGGTGGGATGATCCTCCGCCATCCTCTCCAAGAGGGGTTTCGCGACGGCCTTCTTGATGGTGACGTCGTCGTCGGCGAAGAAGAGGAGGAAATCGCCGGCCGTCCTCTCCCGGGCCTGGTCGATCTCCGTCAAATAATGCTCCACGCTTTTCGTGCGGTAACGTGGCCCGTAGGCCTTGGAGCTGGAGCAAAAAGTGCAGCGATGCGGGCAACCTCGGGAG
This sequence comes from bacterium, assembly GCA_046346885.1. GTDB lineage: Bacteria > UBA10199 > UBA10199 > JADFYH01 > JADFYH01 > JAXMHI01. The sequence goes on from JAXMHI010000007.1 coordinate 16,123, forward strand.
AATTGGTAGCTGTAGACTTCCTTCTTGAACAAGCTGCTGTAATAAAACTCGCGCGGCAATAAGTCGTAACGGGGCAGGGGAGACTCGTCCAGCTCCATGTTGCCCGTGCCGTAATAATAGGGCTTGGCTTCGCCGGCGTGAAAATCCTTCAAGAATTTTTGCCAGGCTTCTTCCCCCTCGCCGGCAATTACCGTGTCGGCGTGCTCTTTCGCCTCCTGGGGAATCAACGTGGCATGGATGCCCCCGATGATCACGTGGCTCCCCTTTTTCCGGAACTTATCGCCGATCTCATATCCACGGTAGGCGTTGGGCGTCATGATGCTGATGGCGACGATGTCGTATTCCTTCTCGAAATCAATATCCGCGTATTGTTCGTCCAAATAAGTGATCTCGTAGCGGTCGTCTAAGTAGCTCGCCAAGGTAAGTAGGCTTAAATTGGGCCGGCGCAGCAGGTGCTTTTTGAAGTTCGTCCGCAGCAAGTCATCCAAACCCCGGTGGGGAGAAAAGACGTAATCGTCCTTCAAAAAAACGTAGGGGGTGACCAATGCGACTTTAAAGTTCATTTAGTTGGCTTTCGTCCTGTTGTGGCCCGTCTTTTCTTCGTCGAATCGAGGGCTGCGAAAAGAAACGGGGATATATCCCGCGAGGTAATTCTCCCTTAAGAATTTCTCGGTGCCGTTTAAACGTTGGATTTCCTCGACCAGTTTGGAGAACTTGTGGAGCATAGAGAGAAAAAAGTCGGGGGGCACTTGGTCGGCCAAGTAAATGTAACGGTCGAGGTCGAATTCCTTGAGGTTTGCCGAATCGCGGAATACTTCCCAGTTCATTTCTTCCGGCTTAGGAATCAAGTTCCTCTTTACGGCCGTTTCCCATAGGGAAGTCCCCGGCAAAGCGACGGCAGGGCTGATCTCCACGTCGATCAGTTTATCGCGGTTCTTCTTGATGAATTGGTAGGTCTTTTTTAAGTCTTCCGGGGTTTCCTCGGGAGTTCCCACGATGAACGTCAAGCCGATTTGAATGCCGTGGCGGTGAAAGAGGTTGATGGCCTTTTGATTGAGTTCTACGCTGCTCGCCGGTTTTATCTGTTTGAGTAATTTGGGCGATCCGGTTTCGGCGCCGAATTGGACGAAGATGAAATTCATTCTCTTGAGCAACGAAACTACTTCTTCGTTTACGAGCTTGGCGTGGATGAAGCACGAGAAGGAGGCCCGCTCGGGGATCTTTCGCTTTTCCATGAGGTCGCAAAGCTCGCGGAGGCGCCTCAGGTTGACCGGGAAGATGTCGTCATAGAAGCGGACGTGAGTGGTCGCAGGGTAGTCCGTGAGGATGTTTTCGATTTCCTCGACGATCCGCTCCGGCGAAAACTGTCGATAACCCTTGAAGAGCGTGGGCTCCGCGCAGAAGAAGCAGCTGTAGACGCAACCCCGGGTTGTCATAATGTGGGGAAGGCCCAAGTGCCTTACCCAAGGCTTGCGATGGGGCATCGGCAATACGTCTAATTTTTCGATTTGAGGAGCGCGGGTGGGCGGTGTGAGTTGGCCGTCGTATTTCAGTACGAGCCCCGGAATGCCTTTTAAGTGCTCTTTCGAAACGCCTTTTTCGAGGAATTTCGAAAGGATGTTTCCCAAGACGAGCTCGCCTTCACCTACCACGCCGGCGTCGAAGCAGTCCGGCAGGAAATCAGGCATGGAGGTGAAATGGGGGCCGCCGATGATCACGAAGGGACGGATCGTTTCTTTCAATAATTTCGCGATATTTTGTGCGTGCCCGAAATTTTCTGACACGGAGGAAATTCCCACGACGTCGGGCTTGAAGTGCAGGACCGTCTCGATTTGGTCGTGGACCAGGATATCCACGGGGAGATTTAAAGACTCCACGTAGGATGCAAGTGCAATGGGACCTAGCGGAACCATGAATCGCTGGTAGGATGCTTGGTAGAAGGATCGGTCCTTCGTCAGAAGCATCGGGACAATGGCGATCTTTAAACGACTCATGGCTCGACTTCGAATGGAGAGTGGGGTTAACTAAAACTCATCTCGTCGTCGGACAGGCCGGAAGGGTCGGGATAGTTGTAATCGTCGGAAGGCCCGCCAGCGCCCTCGCTGCCGCCGACTCTGCGGCTTCCCCGTCGATCCGTAGATGTGCTTTGATCGGACATCGTTTCATCAAGCATGTCGAACATGGACATCATCTGCTTTTCGTCCGCCAAGTCTTCTTTTCGATATTTTTCATCCTGTTCGCGATCCGCTTGTTCAGTCTTGAACAAAAGGTCTGCCTCATGCTCGGTCGCGTCCTTTTGGGCATCGGCCGTGTACTTGGCGGATTCAGCGGCCTTATCGGCGGCATACTTCGTCGCCTCGGCGGCGTCGCTACCCGCATTCGACATACCGACGGCGACGCCGATACCGACGGCCGCGCCGATGGCCACACCTGCTACGACGACTGCTGCTCCTGTTCCAAACATAGAAAACCTCCATTAATGCTTTTTTTCACTAAATTTTAAAACCGTTTTCAATTTCTTATCATACCGTAAAAAAATAAAAATCCAATGAGTAAAAACCTTAAATTTAAGCCGTAAAACTTTGATTCGCCCTCGGCTTATATCCCTGTTGGACGGCAGGAATATGGGGGGCCAAGCGTCCTCTGCGGTTTCGGATGGATTGGATCTCGCTACGGATGGCGGCCCAATGCTCCGGGGAGTTGAACTTTCGATGCAAATAAGAAACGTGAGAGTATAGTTCTTCCTTGCTCATTTGCTTAGGCTCGAAGACGAGGTTGTAAAGGTTGCAGCGGTTCCAATAAATTTCTTCCGGCAGCCTTCCTTCATTCCTGAGCCGCCGGGTGATGGGCTGGTTCGGGAAAGGCGTCAGGAGGAGGAAGTTGGGGGCGATGGGATAGCGCGAGCAGAAGTCGTCGACCAACTTCACTGTTTCCGCTGTGTCGCTGTCCATCCCGAAGATGAAGTTCAAGCTGATGAGGAAGCCTTCGTTCACCGCGAACTCGACGAAATCCGCGTAATGCTTGATTTGCGTGCTTTTCCAAGGAGCGATGGATTCCAGGCTTTCCTGGCTCAAGCTCTCGAAGCCAAGCCCTAAGGCTAAGCATCCGCTGGGGAAAAGTTTTTGGATCAGCTCAGGATGCTTGTAAATGGCGATGTCGGTGAGTGCCGTCCAAAGCACTTTTTCTTCGGTGAGGGCGTCGACTAAGTCTGAACCGTATTTGACTCCGAGGATGGGATTGTCATCCCGAAAGGCGATGGTGTAATTGTCGACCCCGAAAGCCTTCGTCCACTTCTTGATTTCGCGAACTTCGTGCACCACTTGCTTGACCGATTTCCGCCGAAATTTAGACCCGAAAATCCTCGTAGAGGAGCAATATTCGCAGTCGCGGGGGCATCCCCGCGTGGCGTTCAAGCCGATGGTCCAGGAGTTGATCGTTTTAAAGCGATCGAGGGATTCTTTGGTGATGAAATCGCCCATGAAGTCCCACCGGGGAATGGGCGAGAGCTCGAGCTCCGGTTGGGAACCGTAATACATTTTCTTATGGGTTCCCTTTTTAAATTCTTGGATGAACTGGGGCCAGGTCGCTTCCGCCTCTCCCACGAAAACAGTGTCGACGTGCTGGGCCGCTTCTTGGGGAAGAAGGGTGGCATGGATTCCGCCGAGGACCACGTAAGAGCCTTTTTCACGGAATTTTTTGGCGATTTCGTATGCCCGGAAGACGTTGAAAGTCATTGAAGTCAGGGCGACGATGTCATATTTCTCTTCGAAGTCGATGGTCTTGTAGATCTCATCGATGATATGGATCTCGAAATCTCTAGGAGTTAAGCCCGCCAAAGTAAGCAAAGTAAGGTTAAATTCGGGCCAACGATAACCCCTTGAAATTTCTGCGGACAGAAGGTCGTTGAGCGGGGCATATTCGGAAACGAACTTCACGGAAGGTGCAATAAACGCTATTTTCATTTGAAAAAACTCTATCAAAAAATAGGTTAAAGATCCAATACCTCTTTACCAATATCGTTTTTGACTTTGGGTAAAGTTGTGTATTTTTTTAGGTATGACGGACTATGGCTTCCTCCTTAATTGAAAAAATGTTTTCCGGTGACCGGGCGGCTTTGGCGCGCCTCATCACCCACGTCGAAAGCCGCTCTCCGGACCTCGCCGCTATCATGGCTGCCGTCGATTCGAAGGTCGGGCACGCCCAAATCATCGGTATCACCGGCCCTCCCGGAGCGGGAAAATCCACCCTGGTCGATCAAGTGATTGGGCAATACCGTAAGAAGGGAAAGAAAGTGGGGGTGGTAGCCGTCGACCCTTCCAGCCCCTTTACCGGCGGCGCTTTGCTGGGAGACCGCATTCGCATGATGAGTCATGTGGAGGATCCGGACGTCTTTATCCGGAGCTTAGGCTCGCGCGGGGCCCATGGCGGGCTTTCCCGGGCGACCCGAGACGTCGTCCGCCTCTTCGACGCCTTCGGGATGGACGTGGTCATCGTCGAAACGGTCGGGGTGGGGCAGACGGAGCTCGACGTGCTGGATGTGGCTCATGCGACGGTCGTCGTTCTCACGCCCGAATCGGGGGATACCATTCAAACGTTAAAGGCCGGTCTGCTCGAGGCGGCGGACGTTTTCGTCGTCAACAAGGCCGACCGAGACGGCGCCCATAAAATCCACCAAGAATTGCTCTCCATGATCGAGATGGGAAAGGGAAGCGCCGGCAAAAATACCGAGGGCTGGGAAATTCCCGTATTGCAGGTTCAGGCGAACAAAGGGGTAGGGGTCGATGCGCTGATCCAAACCTTAGACGACCATTTTTCGGCGGTTTCGCAAAGCGCCTCCCACCGGACCAAGCAACAAAAAGTAAGGGTGGAAGAGTTTCAGGAAGTGGTGGAAGAGATCCTCAGGGATCGCCTCCGGGAGGCCCAAAAGACGGATGCTTTCCTCAAAGACCTCCAAGAGAAAGTGAAGAAAGGGACCTTAAACCCCTTCGAAGCCGCCCTTCAGGCCAAAGATCGCCTCAAAATCAGTCTTTCCTAAGCCGCTTTTAAATCCTCTGATTCAAAAGCTTCTTAAAACCAGATAGGTCAAGTAACCCTTGATCGAAACTCGAGAACTTTGAGATATTACGAGGACAAATTCTCTTGACGCCCTGCGCAGTTTCGGTTAGCTCCTAAGGTTTAACCCCTTGTCTTTACGGGAATTATTCCTAAAAGAACAATCTTGAGAGAATGAGGGATCATCAAGGGGGAGAAGTTTTTCCCATGACTAAAGCGAGGGTCTGGCTTTGCCAGCCCGAGCGGAAAAGTGAAGCGTCAGATTTATTCTGCGCTGAACGCGGGGGTGCGGGGGATGGTGAAGCCAGCCCCCCGATGTAAAAGGCGCGTAGCTCAGCTGGTTAGAGCGCATGCTTGACATGCATGAGGTCAGCGGTTCGATCCCGCTCGCGCCTATAGAAAGGCAGTGATGAGTTGTGAGTGCCTAGTGTCTGGTTGAGGGAATGGTTCCGTTACTAGACACCGGACATAAGACGCTCGCAACATTGTTTACCCATGGTTTGTCGCCCCGGAAAAGAAAACGATCCGAACGAGATCTTAAGACACTCCGCCGCCCATGTGATGGCGAGCGCCGTCCAGAAGCTGTTTCCCGGCACCAAGGTGACCATCGGTCCGGTGATCGACAACGGCTTTTTCTACGATTTTGATTCGCCCCATGCCTTTACCCCCGAAGATTTCGCCGCCATCGAAAAGAAGATGCAGGAGATCATCGACCAAGACAGCCCCATTGTGCGTGAAGAAGTAAGCCGCGAAGAGGCGATCCGCTTATTTCAAGAAATGGGGGAGAACTATAAGGTCGAGATCATCCAAGGGTTCCCGGAAAACGAGGTGATCACCCTTTACCGCCATGGCGATTTTGTCGATCTCTGCAAGGGGCCCCACGTGGCCAGCACGGGCAAAATCAAGGCGTTCAAGCTCCTCTCCACGGCCGGCGCTTACTGGCGGGGAGATGAGAAGAACAAGATGCTCCAACGCATCTACGGCACCGCGTTCACGGAAAACAAGGCGTTGAAAGTTTATATCGACCAGCTCAAAGAGGCGGAAGCGCGCGATCACCGAAAGCTGGGCGCCAAGTTCGACCTTTTCTCTACCTTAGAAGAAGAAGGCCCCGGCCTCATCCTCTGGCACCCCAAGGGCGCCCGCATTCGCGGCATCATCGAAGACTTTTGGCGCGAGACCCACCGCAAACGCGGTTACGAGATCGTCTTTACGCCCCACATGGCCAAGCTCGACGTGTGGCGCACCAGCGGTCACGTCCAATTTTATAAAGACAACATGTTTTCCCCCATGGAGGTGGAAGGGCAAGATTACGAGATCAAGCCCATGAATTGCCCCTTCCACATCATGATCTACAACTCGCGGGGCCGCAGCTATCGCGAATTGCCCATCCGCTTAGGCGAGCTGGGAACCGTTTACCGTTACGAAAGAAGCGGCGTGTTGCACGGTTTGCTCCGGGTGCGCGGTTTCACGCAGGATGACGCCCATATCTTTTGCCGCCCCGACCAGATCGAAGAAGAAGTAACCAAAGTGCTCGATCTCGTCATGTATTTCATGAAGACCTTCGGGTTTAACGATTACGAAATTTACCTTTCCACGCGTCCTGAAAAATACGTGGGAAGCGACCTGCATTGGGAAGTGGCCACCGAATCGCTCAAAGGCGCCCTCGAGAAAAAGGGTTTCAAATACCAAATCGACCCGGGCGAAGGCGTATTTTACGGGCCCAAGATCGATCTTAAGATTAAAGATATCTTGGGGCGCTCTTGGCAATGTTCCACGGTGCAAGTGGATTTCAACCTGCCCGAGCGCTTCAAAGTGGAATACGTCGGAGAAGACGGCGCGAAGCACCAAAGCATTATGATCCACCGGGCTCTAATGGGTTCGCTGGAAAGATTTTTCGGGGTGCTCATCGAGCATTACGCGGGGGCTTTTCCCTTGTGGCTTTCCCCGGTGCAGGTGAACTTGATCCCGATCACCGACGCCCAACTTCCTTACGCCCAAGAAATTTACGACCGGCTCGTTGAAGAAGGGTTTCGCGTGGAGTTGGACGGGCGGCCGGAGAAATTGGGATTCAAGATCCGCGAAGCACAAATGCATAAGGTCCCCTACATGGTGGTATTGGGAGAAAAAGAAGTGACTTCGAAAGTGGTCAGTGTCCGTGCAAGAAGCGGCGGCGACAAGGGCCAAATGAGCGTGCGCGACCTGATCGCGATGCTTAAAAAAGAAGCGGAAGATAGAACGATTTCTTAAGCGTTAAAACTTAAACCAGGAGGTGTTTTATTTCCAAAGAAGTTCGCGTGAATCGGCGTATTCGAGTGCCGCAAGTGCGGGTGATCGGATCGAACGGAGAGCAGTTGGGAGTTTTCGCTACCGACGAAGCCATTCGGATGGCAGAAAACGAGGGGCTTGATCTCGTGGAGATCGCATCCAATGCCACTCCCCCCGTGTGCAAGATCATCGACTACGGTAAATTCAAATATCAGGCGGCCAAGAAGCAGCAAGAGGCCAAGAAACACCAGACGGTCATCCACGTGAAGGAAGTAAAGCTGAGACCCACGACCGATGACCATGATTTCGACTTTAAGGTGCGCCATATCATACGATTTCTGGAACACGGAGATAAAGCCAAGGTGACGGTGACGTTTAAAGGAAGAGAAATGGCTTATGCCGCCCAGGGAAGGGCCATGCTCGAGCGCGTGATCGAGGCCATCAAAGAGACGGCGGTAGTCGAAATGCCGCCCCGGATGGAAGGCCGCAACATGTTTATGATCGTAACACCAAAGGGGAAATAAAATGCCAAAGTTGAAGACGAAAAAAGGGGTCGCCAAGCGTTTCAAGGTGACCAAAACCGGAAAAGTGAAGATGTCGAAGAGCAATCGACGGCACATCTTGACGAGCAAGGTGAAAAAGCGGAAGCGCCAGCTCCGTAAGGGCGAATACCTGAAGCACGCCGACGAGGCGCGCATCCGGGTGTTGCTCCATAACTAAGGATTTGATTCATCTCATCGAAGTCGGTTCGGGGTATGTTTGTACGTTAGAGGTTTTCTGACGTCGTCTGTAGTCCTGAACGGCGAAAGAATATGCCAAGAGCAAAACGCGGGTTTAAGGCCCGTCAACGGCGCAAGAAAGTGATGAAACAGGCCAGCGGCTACCGCGGGGGGCGTTCCACGCTTTTCCGTACCGCCCAAGAGGCCGTCGATAAAGGGCTGCAATACGCCTTTAAAGACCGCCGCCTGAAAAAGCGGGATTTCCGCAGCCTGTGGATCCAACGCTTGAGCGCCGCCGCCAAATTGGCCGGTTTATCTTACAGCAAGCTCATCAGCGGCCTCAAAAAAGCCAAGGTGCTGCTCGACCGCAAGGTGTTGTCCGACATCGCCATCTCAGACCCGATCGGTTTCGGTAAATTGATTGAAATCGTAAAAGGTTCGTAAAGCGAGAGGCGTGAAGCGCCTCAAGTGACGTTTTCACGACACGTGTTTCGCGAGATGCGGGCTGCGCTTTTATGTCATCCCCTTTAATCGAAAAAATAGGGCAGTTGCGCCGACAGGGCGAGGAAGAACTGCAAGGCATCCGCTCGGAGCAAGACGCCCAAGAGTTGAAGACCAAGTACGTGGGCAAGAAGGGCCTTCTCACCCATCTGCTCAAGGAGTTGGCTCAAGTACCGCCGGAGCAGAAGCCCCTGGTGGGGCAGGCGGTCAACGACTTCAAGGTTTTCTTCGAAGAAGGGATCGGCCGTTTTCTAGACGAGCAGAAAAAGAAGGCTTTGGCCGAGACCTTGTCGAAGGAAAAAATCGACATCACGCTTCCCGGCCGCACGTCGCCCCTCGGCCATGTCCATCCCGTCACGAAGGTGATGGATGAAGTTCGTTCCTTCTTCTTGCGTTCCGGTTTCGATGTCCATGGCGGGCCCGAGATAGAAACGGACTATTACAACTTCGAGGCCTTAGGGATCCCTCCCAACCACCCGGCCCGCGACATGCAGGATACATTTTATCTTTCCCAAGAAGGGACGCCGTCCGCCCCTTTCGTTTTGAGAACCCATACCTCTCCCGTTCAGGTTCACGTGATGGAAAGCCAAAAACCGCCCATCCGGATGATCGCTCCCGGCGCGGTTTATCGTCGGGATTCGGACGTTTCCCACACTCCGATGTTCCACCAAGTGGAAGGTTTGTGGGTCGACGAGGGCATTTCCATGGCCCATTTAAAGGGGATTTTAACCCAGTTTCTTCACGCCATGTTCGGCGAGTCGGTGAAACTGCAATTTCGCCCCAGCTACTTTCCCTTCACCGAACCCTCCGCCGAGGTGGATATCGCCTGCGTGATTTGCAAGGGCGGCGGCTGCCGCGTGTGCAAGGGCACCGGTTGGCTCGAGATCATGGGCTGCGGCATGGTGGATCCGGTGGTGTTCGAATCGGTCAAGATCGATCCCGAGGTTTATACGGGCTTCGCTTTCGGCATGGGGATCGAACGGATCGCCATGTTGAAATACGGTATCGACGACATCCGCCTGTTTTTTGAAAACGACGTGAGGTTTTTGGAACAATTTTGATGGAGGGGCGCAGCAAATGGCGCCCCTACGAATCTGATTTATGAAAGTCACTTTAAACTGGCTCAAAGAATTCGTCGACATCGACCTGACTCCCCAAGAGTTGGCGTCGAGGCTCACCCACGCCGGTTTGGAGGTGGAGGGGATCGAAACCTTGGGTGCCATCGCCCCCACGGTGATTACGGTCAAGATCGAGAAGATGGAGAAACACCCCAACGCCGACCGCCTCACCTTGTGCGACGTGAATTTGGGCACGGAGCGCCGTCGTATTGTCTGTGGTGCGAAAAATATGAAAGAAGGGGACGTGGTGGCCTTGGCCCAGCCCGGCACTTTGCTTCCCGATGGAAAGAAGATCGAGCGCTCCAAGATCCGCGACGTGGTGAGCGACGGCATGCTTTGCTCCGAGAAAGAGCTGGGTTTGGCGGAAGATTCGGCCGGGTTGATGATCCTTCCCCACGAGACGCCCCTCGGCAAACCATTGACGGAAGCCGTTCCGCTGTCCGACACGATGTTTGAGATCAACGTCACCCCCAACCGTTCCGATTGCCTTTCCATTTTAGGCATCGCCCGTGAAATCGCCGCCGTCACCGGCAAGCCGCTCAAAGAAAGAAAACCGATGTTGCCGGCGGGAAGTTTTTCCTTAGAAAAGCTCCTCAAGGTGGAAGTGAAAGATCCCGATCTTTGCCCCCGTTACACGGCCCGCATGATCCGCGGAGTGAAAATTCATTCTTCCCCTTTGTGGGTCCAACTGCGTCTCAAGAGGGTGGGGGTGCGGGCGATCAACAATGTGGTCGATGCGACGAATTACGTGATGATGGAAACGGGGCAGCCGCTTCATGCCTTCGATTACAAGCAAATCGCGGAGGGGACTTTGAGGATTCAGTGTAAAAGCTCCCCGCCCGTTTTTCAATCCCTCGATGAAGTGGAGCGAAAGCTCCTTCCCGAAGATTTGTTGATCACGGATACCCAAAAGCCCTTGGCCATCGCGGGAGTCATGGGAGGCTTGAACTCGGGCGTTTCCGATTCCACCCAAGAATTGGTTTTGGAGGCGGCGTATTTCGATCCCTTCGCGGTGCGGAAGACTTCCAAGCGCTTGGGGCTGAAAACCGAATCCAGCTATCGTTTCGAGCGGGGCGTCGATCCTTCGGGAGTGAAAGCGGCCTCCGAACGCTTGGCCGAGCTCATCTTGGCTTGGGGAGGAGGGGAGGTCTCCAAGGAGCTCCTCGACGTTTCCAGCGGAGATTTCGCGCCGAAAACGATCCGCCTGAGGGCCTCGCGCCTTTCCCAAGTGCTGGGTTTGGAGCTGAAGCCCGACGAAGCCGAAGCGATCTTGAGTCGGCTGGGGCTAAATCCTAAAAAGAAGTCGGAAGATCTTTGGGAGTGCGTGGCTCCCGCCTATCGTCATGATTGACCTGAGAGATCGATTTGATCGAGAAGAGGTGGGGCGGATCGCCGGTTATCAGCGAATTCCCCGAGGAGTTGCCCCGGCCGATTCCCGTCCCGCGCGGATTTTTTAAAGAAGAGCGGGAGACGAAGATCCGTTCTTTCCTCGAGTCGCAAGGTTTTTCGGAGGTCATTCACTACAGCTTTTGCGCTAGAAAGGAAGTGGAGGCCTGCGCGTTGCCCACCCAAGATCTTTTGGAGCTTTCCAATCCCCTTTCCGAGGAACTCGCCGTGATGCGTCCGTCGCTCGTACCCACGATGCTGAGAACCCTTCGCTATAATCTTTCGAGGCAAAACGTTCATTTGAAGCTCTTTGAACTTCAAACCGTCTTTGAAAAACGGGCGGGGCAAAGCCTCGGGGAGTCGAAAAGTCTTTGCTTCGCTTGGGTGGGCGACCGTTATGGGAAACATTGGGGGCTGCCGCGGGAAAAAGTGGACTTTTTCGACGGGAAGGGAGTTTGGGAAGGGATCGCTCAAGTGCTTCGTTTGCCCCGGAGCGAACTGAATTTTTCGAAGGCTCCTTACTTGCATCCCGGCCTTTCCGCGGAAATCACGGTGGGGCACAAGAAGGTCGGTGACATCGGTCTCTTACACCCGGGAATCGCCGCGCATTTTGAAATAGACGCGCCCGTCGTTTTGGGTGAAATTCATCTGTCTGTCTTGTTGGAAGGAGAAGCCCGCAAAGTTCAATACGAGTCGCTTCCCCGCTTCCCTTCCATCGATCGGGATCTGACGGTAGTGGTGCCCGAGTCGCTCGAAGGCGGTTCGGTGATTCGGGAGATCGAAAAACTGAAAATAAAGAATATCCGCGATGTCGCCCTTTTTGATATATTCCGGGGAAAGCCCATCGAAGAGGGGAAGAAGGCCCTCACTTACTCGATTCGCTATCAAGATCCCGAAAAGACGTTGACGGACGCGGAAGTGAATCAAATGCATGCCCAGTTGGTGGACCAGTTAAAAACCTCATTACCCATTGAATGGAGGTAGGACTATGGAAGCGATCGACGAGAAAAAAGTCGAAGGAACCATGACCAAGGCCGATATTGTGGAGGCCATTTATGAGAAAATCGGATTCTCCAAGAAGGAATCGGCGGAAATCGTCGAAATGGTTTTCGACACCATGAAGGAAACCTTGGAGAAGGGCGAGAAAATCAAGATCAGCGGGTTCGGTAATTTCGTGATCCGCTCGAAAAAGCCCCGCATCGGCCGGAACCCCCAAACCGGCGAAGAGATCGAGATTTCGGCGAGGAAGGTGTTGACTTTTCGCCCCAGCCAAGTTTTAAAGGCAGCGCTGAATAAATAAGGGAAATTTCCCCACGGTTTTTTCGTTCAGGGGATTTTCGTGGGGGAAAAGATGGATGTTTTCATGGGGGACTCATTGGCTATGAGCCCGAAAAGCAATCTGAAAACAAAGAGCGCGGCGAAGGCGGAATCGGTCATCCCGGATAAGTTGTATTTCAAGATCGGGGAAGTAGCCGAAATCGTGGGGGTGAAACCTTACGTGTTGCGGTATTGGGAAACCGAGTTTCCCGATATTGCGCCGGGAAAAAGCCGCACTAACCAACGTTTGTACAAGCGCAAGGAACTCGAAAAGATTTTGCAGATTCGAGATCTCTTGTACCGCGAAAAATACACGATCAACGGGGCAAGAAAGCGGCTGAAAGAATTGGAGCGAGGGGAAAAGATCGAAGAGAAAACCCATCAAGTGCCCCTTTTCTCCCCCACGATGGACAAAGATTTTTTGAGAAACTTAAAGGGAGAACTCCAATCCCTCCTGGAATTATACAAAGAATAGTATAAGATACGTTTTTAGCAGTAATCGGGGCGTAGCGCAGCCCGGTAGCGGTTAATTAGAAGGGGAAAAGGAATTTTCCCCTTTCCCTTGGCAAAGCCAAGGAATTCACCCCTAATCTGGTTTGGGGTTCCCCCAAAGATCTGCGTGTGATAAAAAGAATAAAGTTTTAGCAGTAATCGGGGCGTAGCGCAGCCCGGTAGCGCACTCCTTTGGGGTGGGAGTGGTCGCTGGTTCAAATCCAGTCGCCCCGATATTCCTCGAAAGAAGGGGCGGCCCTAAAAGGGTCGCCCCCTTTATTTCTCTCTATAAGAAATTCATGCTTATACTTGTTTCCAACGATGACGGCATCTATTCGAAGGGCATCAAGATTTTGGCCCAAGCTTTGAAGAAAGTCGCGGACGTTGTCGTGGTGGCGCCCGACCGGGAGAAAAGCGCCGCTTCCCATTCCCTCACCCTCCATCGCCCGTTGCGGGTCACCAAGATGTCCCCGAAGGTTTATGCGGTCGACGGAACGCCCACCGATTGCATCACCTTGGGCATTTATGAAATCCTGAAACGCAAACCCGACCTCATCCTCTCCGGTATCAACAAGGGGGGGAACTTGGGGGATGACGTCCATTATTCGGGCACCGTTTCCGCAGCTCTCGAAGGGGCTATTGCCGGAGTGCCTTCCATCGCCATGTCGTTGGTGGCTCGAGATCGTTTCATTTTCACCCCCGCGGCGAATTTCGCGGTGAAGTTGGCCAAACGGGTGCACGCCAAGGGCCTCCCCAAGGGAATGATCTTGAACGTCAACGTCCCCAACCTGCCCGAGAACCAGATCCGAGGGTACCTCTGGACGAAATTGGGCAAGCGCAATTATGGAGACATCATCGTCGAGAAGATGGATCCCCGCGGAAAGGCCTATTACTGGATTGGTGGGGACGAGACGGGTTTCGAAGACATCAAAGGATCCGATTGCAATGCGGTCTTGGAGTCTAAAATTTCCATTACCCCCCTACAAGTGGACGTAACGAGCCATGCGTATCTCAAAAAGTTTAAAGGCTGGAGGTTATAAGCGATCGGCCCGGCCCGATGCGGCATCGGCCTCCTCCGAGTACACGGTGTCGCGCCGAAAGATGGTGGAGGAACAGCTCAAACCCCGCGGCATTTCCGACGAGCGGGTCCTCGACGTCATGATGCGCCTGCCGCGACACTGGTTCGTGGACGAGGCCTTGGCTCCCCAAGCCTACAATGACTCCCCCTTGAATATCGGCCATGGGCAAACTATTTCCCAACCCGTCACCGTCGCGCTTCTCGCGCAGGCCCTCCATTTGACGGGAAACGAAGAGGTGCTTGAGATCGGCACCGGGTGCGGATATCAAACCGCCGTTTTGGCCTCCTTAAGCCGCAAAATTTATTCGATCGAACGCCTCTCCCCCCTCCTTATGAAGGCCCGTGTAAATTTAAAGCGACTTGGCATCACAAATGTGATATTGAAATACGGTGACGGAAGTAAGGGGTGGCCGGAGAGGGGGCCGTTTCAGGCGATCGTCGCGGCGGCCGTTTCTCCCCAAGTGCCCGAACCGTTGCTACGCCAGTTGGCCGAGGGAGGACGGTTGGTGCTTCCGGTGGAAAAAAACGGAAAGCAGCATTTGGTTCTCGTGATTCGACGGGGAGACCGCTTCGAACAGTCGATTTTAAAAGAGTGTCGTTTCGTGAAAATGGTCGGGCATTATGCTTATGGGGCATGATCCCGTCCCTCCAAAAATAAAAAAAGCTCGGTGAACGATGGGCGAGATCGCTGAAAAATTTCCGCTCTGAAGGGCGTGAGGGGGATTTTTCAGGAGCTTCGTTAAAGAAGCTGGGGAAAGGAAGGAATGGCCTCTCCAAAACCGAGCGACGCCGGCCTCATCGGGTCCCGATGGAATTTGTTCCGTTGGGGGATCGTCCTTCTTTGCGTCTTCTCGCTCGCCGCCTGCGGTGATTTCAACGCCATCTTCAATAAAAAACAGCGTCACCGCACCGCTTCCAGAAAAACTCCCTCGGCCCATGACAAGGGCCGCACTACGGCCGCCCGCACGACGCGGGGCGGTGGAGGGCGTGTGCTCGCCGGGTTTTTCATCTGGCCCGTCGAAGGCGAAATTAGTTCGTCCTTCGGCAACCGGGACGGTCATCCCTACGACGGCATCGACATCCGCGCTCCGAAGGGAACTCCCATCCATGCCAGCGCTTCGGGGGAGGTCGTTTATTCCGGCAACATGTCCGGTTACGGCAATCTGATATTGATCAAACACCGCGACAATTATTTTACGGCGTACGCCCATTGTGACGAACGATTGGTGAAAGAGGGAAAACAAGTGGAGCAGGGCGATGTCATTGGAAAGGTGGGAGATACGGGCCACGCCACCGGCTACCACCTTCATTTCGAGATCCGTGCTCAGTCGACCCCCATGGATCCCGTCGCCTTCTTGCCTTCCTCCAAAGAACCGGCGACGCTCATCGGAAAACGGGATAAGCCGAAAGAAGGGCTTGCCAACGAGGGCCTTCCTAAGAAAGAAGAGGGGAGTGACCAAGGGAGCTTGCCGTTCCCTTACGATCTTTAACCTTTTCTTTTTTTAAAGTGGAGCCTTCAACATGCAAGACCTCAAAAAGTTCATCTCATGACGTGCCCGATTTTCCCAAGCCCGGTATCCTCTTCAAGGACATCACTCCTCTTCTCCAAACCCGGAGGCTTTCGGCCGGGTGATCGAACCTTCGCCGAACGTTATCGGCATAAAGATATCGACCATGTGGTTGGCATCGAGTCGCGCGGCTTCATTTTCGGTGCGGCCTTGGCCCATGTCCTAAAAAAAGGTTTCGTGCTCGTCCGCAAGACGGGAAAGTTGCCCTGGCGCAAGGTCAGCGAGACCTACGATTTGGAGTACGGAACCGACACCATCCAAATGCATGAAGATTCCGTGAAAAAGGACGACCGTGTTCTCGTCGTCGACGACCTGCTCGCCACCGGAGGAACCGCCAAGGCCGCGTGCCAGCTGATCCGGAAGATGGGCGGGCAAATCGTCGAGTGCGCCTTCGTGGTGGAACTGGACTTCCTCAAGGGCCGGGAAAAACTGAAGGGAACCGAGGTTTTCTCCCTCGTGCAGTATTGAATCAGCGGTCTTTCGCTTGTGCCTGCAGCCTGAAGGGTTTGCCGCGGAGATATTTTTTGGGCATTTCGAACCCGAAAACGCTTGCTAGGCTTGCCCCCAGGCAAAAAAGCAACTCTTGCCAAGAGGGCAATGAAAAATGAAAGACATTTCTTAAGAAGGGGAAAGAAAGGGCCAAAAGTAGGAAAAACAGGGCCCCACCGGCAAGCCATCCGAGGGCCGAGGGAGCGGAACGGAACGCGGCGAAAAAGCTTCGGTTCCGCGACCGGTTTCCAAAAAGAAGCCCGAGATTGGCCAAAATGAGCGTCGTAAAGGCCATGGCCCTCGCCACTTCCTCGTTCCGATGCCATACGTGAAGGGCCCCTCCGTATACGAGGAGGGTCGCCAGCAGCACGCTCAATCCTTGAAACAGGCTGAAGACCACCGTTTTCCGGTCGAAAAGGGCTTCCCGGGGACGCCTCGGGGGGCGGCGCATGACGTCCGTTTCCTCCGGTTCCGCCTCGAAGGCGATGGAGCAGGCGGGGTCGATGATGAGTTCCAAAAACACGATGTGCACCGGCAAAAGGATCAAAGGCCAGTTGAACATCGCCGGAATCAGCGACAAGCCGGCGATGGGAACGTGAACGGCGATGATATAGCCCAAGGCTTTTTTCAAATTATCGTAAATGCGCCGCCCCAACCGCACGGCCGCGACGATGGAGGGGAAGTCGTCGTTTGACAGCACGATCGCCGAGGCCTCGCGGGCCACGTCCGTCCCCCGGCTTCCCATCGCGATTCCGATGTGGGCGGCTTGTAAGGCGGGGGCGTCGTTGACGCCGTCTCCGGTCATGGCGACGATCTCTCCGTTCTTTTTCAAGGCCTCCACTAACTTTAGTTTTTGCTCCGGCGCCACCCGCGCGAAGAGGTTCGCCGTTTTGATCCTTCGCCGCAGCTCGTCTTCGTTCATCGCCTCCAGTTCGCTTCCCGTGACGAGTTCGGCGGGCGAGCCTTTCAGCCCCGCTTTTTGGGCGACGTGAAGGGCCGTGCCCGGATAATCGCCCGTGATCATCAAGATTCTCATCCCCGCCCGGCCGCATTCAGCGATGGATTCAGGCACGCCGGGTCGAACCGGATCTTCGAATCCCAAAAGCCCCACCCACTTGAATTCGAAATCGTGTTGTTCTCCCGGCAGAGGAGGGGCCCGGAAAGAGGCTTTGGCCACTCCCAAAACGCGGAGCCCCTCGTTCGCCAACGCTTGTACCTTTTCAAAAAGACGCTCCGTCTCCCCCGCATCCAGGTGGCAGAGATCCGCGATCGCCTCGGGGGCCCCCTTGGCGGCGATTACGTAGGAAGTCCCTTCCGGTGATTTCCAGACGTGGGAGAGGGCCAGGAGCCTCGGCGAGAGGGGATATTCGCGGATTAAGCTCCAGTCTTCATGGAGATGTTCGGTGTGTTTTAAGTATTCTTCCCCCAATTGCCGGACGGCCTTTTCCATGGGGTCGAAGGGGTTCTTTTGGCCGGCCAGGATGCTGAATTCCACCAGTTCGTGGAAGGTCTCCGGGAGGGGAGCGGACTTGTTTTTGGTGAGGTCGTAAAATTCGTTTTCCGCGAAAAGTTTTGCGACCGTCATTCGGTTCAGCGTTAAAGTGCCGGTTTTGTCCACGCAAAGGGCGGTCGTCGCGCCCAGGGTTTCCAAGGAGGGCACCCGGCGCGTGAGCACTTGTTGCTTGGACAAACGCCAGGCGCCCAGCGCGAGAAATACGGTAAGGACGACCGGGATTTCCTCGGGAATCATCGACATGGCCAAGGTGATGCCTACCAAAAGCCCCCCCAGCCAATCCCGATGGTGCATCCCGTAGAGCAGGGCGACGGCGACGCAAAGCGCGAGCCCTAAGAAAGCGAAGCCCTTTACCCAGCGTTCCGTTTCCTTCTGCAAGGGGGTTCTTTCCGTTTCGAGTCGTTCCAAGGCCTTTCCAATTTTTCCCATTTCCGTTCGGACGCCGGTAAAAACGGCCTTTGCCACGGCGTGGCCCTGAACCACGAGGGTTCCGGAGTAAACGAAGGGAAGACCCTCTTTTCCGGGACGCTCCCAAGCTTGCTTTCCTTTCATGGCCGATTTGCGCACCGGCATCGATTCGCCCGTGAGGAGCGACTCGTCCACCGAGAGATTGACGGCGGCGAGAAGAAGCGAATCGGCGGGAACTCGGTCCCCTTCCGAGAGAAGGATCAGGTCCTCCCTCACCACCTCGCGTCCCGGAATCCGAGTTTGCCGACCTCCTCGAATGACGAGGGCCCGGGGGCTGGTCAAATCTTTCAGGGCATCGAGGGCCTTCTCCGTTTTTCGCTCCTGGTAAAGCGTGATTCCGAAAACCACGAATACGGATGCACTGAGCAAGACGGCCTCCTGGAGGTCGCCCAGGACGAAGTAAAGACCCGACGCGGCGATCAAAAGCAGGATCATCGGCTCTCCGGCCACTTGCCTGGCGAGGGAGAGCCAGCCGGTTTTTTTCGCCGAAGGGAGTTCGTTGAAGCCTTCCTCGCGAAGCCGCTTGGCCGCTTCCTCCTCCGAGAGTCCCGGAAGGTTTTCGGGAGGGGCGAATGGGGAATCCTCTTGAAGAATCATGAATCCTTGCCTCCCGTCACGAGCGGATGAGGACGGCGGTGCCCGGCAAGGAGTTCGCGGCGTCCGGCAATTCTATGAAGTTTTCGTTGAGCCATTGGGCGTCCTCGGGGAGGATTCTCACGCACCCATGGCTCGCCCGGTAGCCGGGCAGCTCGTAGGAGCCGTGGATGGCATAGTCGGATTTGAAGAACATGCAATACGGCATGGGGGCTCCGCCCTTGGGAATGGGAAATTTGCTCGATTTGCATCCCTCTCCCTCCTTGCGGATTACGTGGAAATTCCCCGCGGGCGTGCGACAACGATGTCCCGTGTCCGGGCACCAATCCTTCCCGCTGGAGACAGGGCCCCAGTTAACCAAATTTCCCTTTTCGTCATAGGCCCCCCACGCCAACTGCTTCAAGTCCACTTGGATTTGTTTCTCACCGGGCGCGTCGATGGTTTTTGGAAGAGGGGAAAAGTCGTTTTTTGGGGTTCCCATTTCCTTGGGAACGGCGATTTTCATGCCTTCCCGCAGGCGGATGTTCATCCGGTTCAAGCTCATGACGAGTTGGCGTTCGGCGTCGTCGGGCCATAGACTTTTCCAAGAATCGCCCTTTTGGATTTCTTGGCACTCCAATCGCGGGTCTTCGCACAAACCTTCGCCGAATCGCGAGGGCGAAGCGGAAAAGACGGGAAAAGTCTCCAGCATGAGGAGAACGAAAAACACCCCGGTAAAAAGTCGTAAGATCATGAGCTCCCGTGTCCCGGCGGATGGAGCCAATTCCAAACCGCCGCGAACAACCAGCCTAAGACATAGCCCAGAGCCGTGGTAACCACCACCAAACCCAGCGCCAGACTCAATTGAAAAGTCGATACCGTATAGGGAGGTTGGATGAAATGGAGGCGGAAGATCCAATCGAGCAGCGTTTGCGCCCCGCCCAAAGCGACGAGCGCCGCCCATGCGGCATGCCATATTCCGAAGACCAAGCCGAAAGCCAATCCCGCCTTATTTTTGGAGAGAGGCCCCATATTGCACCTCCTTCTTATTTATCGAATGGTGTATCCGCCGTCGACCACTAATTCCGCCCCCGTCACGAATTTCGATTCTTCCGAAGCCAAGTAGAGGATCGCATAGGCGATGTCGTCCGCCTCGCCGATGTGTCCTAAGGGGTGTAAAGCGTCCACCTGCTTTCTACCTTCCTCCACGTCGCCTTGCGACTTTAAGAAGCCTTCCACCATCGGCGTCCAGATGAACCCGGGGTGGATCGAATTCACCCGGATCTTATCTTTCGCGTATAGAAGAGCGTCGGTTTTCGTCATGAGACGCACGGCTCCCTTCGACGCGTGATACGGCGGAACGTCAGGCGCGCTGATGATGCCGTAGATCGAGGAGAGATTGATGATGCTGCCGCCCCCCGCCCGTTTGAGGTAGGGGATCGCGTGCTTGGTGCCGAAAAAGACGCCCTTTACGTTGACGTTCATCACGCGGTCCCATTCTTCCTCTGAAATTTCGTGGGTGGGTTTGTTGATTCCCGCGATGCCCGCGTTGTTCACGATTACGTCGATCTTTCCGAATGCCTCGGCGACTTCCGAAAAGACGCGCTCCACTTCTTTTTCCTTCGAGACGTCCAGGCGCCAGTACCGGGCGGTTCCGCCCTCGGCGAGGATCGCCTTTTCGAGATCCTTTCCCTCGTCGTCGATGACGTCGGTGATGGCGACCTTCGCTCCTTCCTTGGCGAGGAGAACGCAGCCGGCCCGTCCGATTCCACGGGATCCGCCCGTAACGATCGCGACCTTGCCCTTGACTCGGTTCATAAATCCTCCTTTTCCATCAGCTTTCGAGTTCCACAACGTATTTGACGAAATCCGCTTCCGTGAGAATTCCCACCACTCGTTCCCCTTCCACCACGGGGAGGCAGCCCAGCTTGTTTTCCAGCATCACCCTTCCCGCCTGTTGGATTTCCTGATCCGCCTCCGCCGTTTCGGGTTCGACCACCATGATTTCCCGCACGGCGGTGTTGCGCAAGAGATCCCTTTGCTCGCTTAAGGGGAGCGCTCCTTCCGTGTCGAGGGCCGAACGAAGGAGGTCCCGGTGGGAGACGATCCCTTGAAGATTTCCCTCCTCGTCCACCACGGGCACGTGACGCACGCGCAGATCGCTCATCAAATCGTTCAATCGGGCCAGATCTTCATCGGGCCGGATGCTGTAGACTTTTTCGGTCATCAGGTCTCTCACCTTGAGTTTCGGCATGGAAGCTCCTTTTGCGGCTTAAGGCCGCGTCATGGCCTCAAATTCGCGTCCTCGCGAGAAAATGCTGGAAAGGTGGCTCATCTCCTCGGAAAGCAGCTCGAGTAGGTCGTCCATGGTCAGGATTCCCACCAAACTCTGCCCTTCGTCCACGATGGGGATTCTTCTCACCCCTTTGCGTCGCATTTGTTGAATCGTTTCGTAAATGCCGTCTTGCTCTCGGGCCGTCGCCAATGGGGAGGCCATAACGTCCTCCACCGAAATTTTTTCGAGGGGAACCCCTTCGGCCAAGACCTCCATCAGGATATCCCGGTCGGTCAACAGGCCCACGGGAATTCTTTTTTCCCCTTCCTCTTCAACGACGACGAGGCATCCCACGTGAAATTCCCTCATCCTTCTCGCCGCTTCCAACAGCGATTCGTTCCTTCTCGCGACGGCCACTTGACGGTTGCAGATTTCCGATATGTTCATAGAACCTCCTTTCCTAAGGATTTCTTAGAAAATCATACCCGGAAAAGTAATTTTTCGAATGACGAAGGACAGGAAAGGGGCTGATTTTCGTCAGTTTTCGGGGCGATCCCTTCCTTGCCTCCAATCGCGGGAGGAAATCCCGTTTTTCGAAAGTAATAATTGCCAAACTTGGACGTTTCGGGCCCGAAAGGAGCCGGCGCAAGAGAGGAGGTAGAATTTCCAAAGACGGTAAAAGCTCTCGCCGTATTGGGGGGCCAATTCCTTCCAATGAATCTTGAAGTTTCGATACCAAGACATCAGCGTCCGGTCGTAATGGGGGCCTAAGTTGTGCCAATCCTCCATCACGAACAGACCCTCGATCGCCTCGCCGATTTGTTTGATGGAAGGCAGCATGGCGTTGGGGAAGATGTATTTCTGGATCCATGGATTGATGCAGCATTCCGTGCGGTTCCCTCCGATGGTGTGCAACAGGAAGCAGCCGTCGTCCTTCAGACAGCGGCGGACGGTTTCCATGTAAAGTCGGTAATTCTTGTACCCCACGTGCTCGAACATGCCGATCGAAACCACACGGTCGTATCGACCTTGGAGGTCGCGATAGTCCTGCATCACAATTTTCACTGGCAGACCCCCGCAATTTTCCCTCGCCGCGCGGCACTGATCCTTAGAGACGGTGATTCCCGTCACCCGAACGTCGTGCTTTTCCGTCGCGTACCTCGCGAACCCGCCCCATCCGCAACCGATATCCAAAACCTTCATGCCCGATTTAAGGCCGAGTTTTTTGCAGATGAGCGCGAGTTTGTTTTCTTGGGCTTTTTCGAGGGTTTTGGCTCCCTCCCAAAAGGCGCACGAATACATCATGCGTCGGTCGAGCATTTTTTCGTAAAGGTCGTGTCCAAGGTCGTAGTGGCGTTGCGCGTTCGAGAAGGAGCTTTGCTTTTTCTGGGGGTTGAAGAGGCGGGCCCTCAAGATTTCGAGCAAATCGGGCCAGGAGGCGAATTTTTGATCTAGATGAGCCTTGAGCAATCGGCAAACCATCTCATCGATCTTTTCGCATTCCCACCAGCCCTCCACGTAGGATTCCCCCGCGCCCAGAGAGCCTTCCGCGAGAAGGCGGTCGAAGAATCGCTCGTTCCGGACTTGGATATCCCACGGCCGTTTTCCGTCGATTCGGATTCCGGCCTTCCGGAAAAGTTTCTCCACGGTCCGGCGGCTCATTGGAACTCCTTTAAGGGGATTTTCACCGTCGGTTGATCGCGATGAAAATTCCCATCACTCTTCGAGTGTTTTGTTCACCCATCCTTCGGGATTTTTTATGTAAAAGCGTTTGACCGCGCTCCAGGCCACTTGGTGGGCCAATTTTTCCCGTTCCATTCGGTCCGCATATTCTTGCCAAGCGTGATTGAAAGCGGCCCGATAAATCTCTTGAGCGTGAGGGGGTAATGCTTGCTGAAGCGTTTCGGGTAGATCGAGGACCGTAGGGTAGGGCATAAGCCTTCTCCTTAAAAAAGAATCGATCTCGGGAGAGGAGCGGTTCCTTCTTTGGCGGCGAAATCCTTCAAGCGTACCGGGAGCCGCCTCGGCCCCCAATCTCCGGGTTTCGCCTCGAAACGGCCGGGACACGAAGCCCCGCAAGACTCGCAGGTCGCCTGAGCGGTCAAGTTCCAGGCGGTAAGACGGTATCGGTCGCGCCCGATGAGAAGCTCTCCGCAAGCGCGGCAGAAGGTGCTGTCGCCTTCTTCGTAAGAGATGTTTCCCGTATAGGCGTAATGGATGCCGTTTTTCATCGCGATTTGCCGCGCCTTAAGGAGGGTGAGGGGAGGGGTGGGAGGCACGTTCGGCATCTTCCAATCGGGGTGGAAGGCGGTGAAATGCACCGGCACGTCGGGCCCCAAGTTCCGGACGATCCACTGGGTCATCTCCTCGATTTCCCCTTCGGAGTCGTTTTCTCCGGGGATGATGAGGTTGGTGATCTCCAGCCATACGTTCGTTTCTTTTTTGAGATAGATCAAGGTGTCCAGCACGGGTTGTAAATGACTTCCGGTGATCTTGTCGTAGAAGCGTTCGGTAAATCCCTTCAGATCGACGTTGGCCGCGTCCATATGCTTGTAGAAATCCGCGCGCGGTTCGGGGTTGATGTACCCGGCGGTCACCGCGACCGTCTTAATATCCCTTTCATGGCAGGCCTTGGCGACGTCGACGGCATATTCCAGGAAGACGGTGGGGTCGTTGTAGGTGAAGGCCACGCTGCGGCATCCCAACTTTTCGGCGGCTCGCGCGATGGTTTCGGGGGAGGCCTCGTCCGACAAGGTGTCGATTTCACGGGATTTGCTGATGTCCCAATTTTGACAGAACTTGCAGGCCAGGTTGCAGCCCGCCGTGCCGAAGGAAAGCACCGGCGTGCCCGGTAAAAAGTGGTTTAGAGGTTTTTTCTCGATGGGATCGATGCAGTAGCCACTCGATCGCCCATAGGTGGTGAGAACGATTTGGTCCCCTTGGTTCGCCCGTACGAAACAAAGACCCTGCTGCCCTTCGCGAAGCTTGCAGTTGCGCGGACATACGTCGCATTGAACCCGGCCGTCCTCCAATTTCCGCCAATAACGGGTGGGGACGATGGGCCCCGGAACAGGATTGTCACTGCCTTCGTTTCTCATTTCAATTTAAAGAGGAGCATGAAAATCAAGATGTCAACCTCTTCCATGGAAAAGACGGGCGAATTGAAAAAGAGGCAAGATCCTGACAAGTTAAGTAGGGCATGGATTCGAATGCAATGGTTTTCTATACCGGCTCGTTCGGGAGAAGGTAGCGTTTGCGTGTTTACGAAAGACAGAAGGTCGTCGGGGAGATTGGGAATCGTTTCCGTTTTTTCGGTGGCAAGGGAAGGCGAATTGCATTAGAGATCCGGTAAAGGGCAAAAAACAAATGGACCTGACAGGACTTCTTCTCATTATGACCGCCATTTTTCTTTTAATCTTCTTTTTCTTTTTCCTTTTTTCTTTTTTCCGCAGCATTCCGCAATCGACGGTGGGCATCATCACGGTGTTCGGGAAATACCGCCGAGTCATGCGCGAGGGCTTGAACTTAAAGCTCCCCTGGGAAAAAGTGTTCCAGCGCTTGTCGCTCCAGAACCGCGCTTTGCAGATGGAGTTCCAGGCGATCACCCAAGACCAGGCGAACGTGAAATTTTCCACCATGGTCCTCTACGCGGTCGCCAACGCGGATGACGAGACCATCAAGAAGGCGGTGTTCAGTTTCGCCTCTTTCCAAGAATTTCAATTGGCCTTGCAACGCACGATCGACGGTTCCATCCGTCAATTCGTCGCCACCACCAAACAGGCGGATATCTTAGGCATGCGCGGCGAAATCGTGGACCACACGAAGCGCAACCTGGATGAAGTCGTTTCCTCGTGGGGCTATGTGGTGCGCGACATCCAGATCACCGACATGACCTTCGATAAAGAGATCATGGATTCGATGGCCCGCGTCGTTTCCTCAAAGAACCTGCTCGCCGCCGCCTCCAACGAGGGAGCCGCGCTCCTCGTGAAGCGCACGAAAGACGCGGAAGCGGAAGCCGCCTACAAGACCATCGGCGCCGAGGCGGAGAAGAAGGCCTCCGCGCTGCGGGGCGAAGGGCTCGCCTTGTTCCGCCGCAACGTTGCGGAGGGCATGAAAGAAGCGGCGGAGAATTTAAAGTCGGCGGGAGTCGATTCCAACTTTTTGCTTTTCTTGGAATACACCGACGCCCTCAAGTACGTCGCGGACCATTCGCAGGGCAAGGTGATCTTCATGGACAACGGTCCCGCCGCCTCGGCCAACATGCTCAAGGGCATCATGACGATGGGGATGGAGACGGGACAAACGGTTCCGCCTTCTCGCCCGGCTCGATAGGGGAAATTTCGAATGAGAGGAGCGATTTTAAGTTTCGTTTTTTCCCTGTTTGCGTTCTTGATGTGCGTTTTCTTTTTGATGACGGTTTTTTCCTCCGCCGATTTGAATTTCGCGAATTGCGGTAATTCCTTTTCTTGGAACTCTCCCGATTGGATCTGTCGTCAACCGCTCTACTTCGAAGGGGCGGCTCTTTTGATGCTTCTTCTTTCTTTGGCTCTGCTCGGCTTGGGCGTTTGGAAGGCGGCGAAGTTCAAGAAGCAGAAGGAAGCGGTCTAGTTTATACCCGTTTTTTCTTTCCAATTTGTTTTTTTCCCGCGACTAGACGCAAAAATATTTTATAACCCGTGCGCCTTCCAGGTTTTATCTGGAAGGCGCTTTTTTATAGCAACCTCATCGATCCGGGGCCGATGCAGCAGTGGGTTCATGGAATAGTTTTTTCTAAATAATTATCAATAATTAAAGATGTCTTTAAAGGAGATGATAAGGCCATGTCCGACACGGTTTTGTCGCGGTTTTCTCAAAGTTCTCTCTCTCAAAATGCTTCTCTTACTACCGCTCAATCTTTCGTCGATACGGCGGTTGCTCATTTCGTCGACGAAGCGGCGAGTCCGCAGGCCTTATTTGCCATGTCGGCCGGTGCTTTCGCGTATCGTCTCGGTCGTTTAGGCACCTTAGCCCTTGCATCTCGGGCGGGGCAAGCGGCGCCCCTTTTACAGATGGCTTCTTACGGAGTCGGTTTGGGAACGGAAGTGAGCGCCTTTGAAGGAACGAACCGGCTCTTTTCCACTTTTTCCGGAAGTTCCACGAATGCGAATCTTTGGCGTTGGAGCGGTCGGGGCGGTTGGGTGGAAGGGCTTTCCGCTTCCGCCGTCACCTTCGGCTTGCTGAAAAGCGCGGGTTACGCGGCTCGGGAGCAAAACATCCTCTTGCAACACGCTTTCTCCGATCTCGCCATGGTGGGCGGCCACCAGGCGACCGCCGCGTTCGGGATGACGCCCGCTCCGGAGGGAAGCATTGCGGAACAACTGCTTCGCGCGGAAATCACCAACCTGCAATTAGGGGCGGGGATGAGCTTAGTCCACACGGGTGCCCCGGGTCTCCAGGCGGCCGAGCGGGCGCTCGATCTTTCGCTGCAAGCCCGTTCCGTTTCGCTTTTTCCCGCTTCTTTTGAAAATCGTTCTTCCGGTCTCGATCCCCGTTTTGCGACGGCGGGAGGCCCACGTTCGGTGCCCGAAAGGGCGGGGGAGGGACGAGAAGAAATTCGCAAACCCACCGTGATGGCGATGTCGATGATCGACGAGGGAAAATCTTGCGGTGAGATGCCTCAAGAGATTTCCGTGGAAGCATCTCAAGGTGATACGGTGGAGGGAGCGGCAAGTGCCCCTCAGGAAGCCCGTATTTTTTCCGCTCCCGAATTACCGGCCCCCCAAATTTCGGTCACTCGAAAATTGGCGGCGCAGTTGACCGCGCTCCGGCAATCCAGAAAAACCATTCATCATCTGGGCGCGGGCTATCCGAATCCGGAAGTGACGGATCCTACTTATTATCGTGCGCGCTCGGAAGGTTATTTTGATTTCGGTATTTCCCAACGGGCATTGCCTCCCGCCCGGTTTTTCGGGGAGATGTACGGTTATACGGATACCCTGGGCCCCGCGTCCGCGCGCGAGGCCTTCGCCGAGGTTTACGGGCGCGATTTCGGAGCCAAGATCGATCCTGCCCACCTGATTCCCTCCGTGGGAGCGACCGGCGGTATTGATTTGCTGTGTTCCCTTTTCGAAACGCGCGTGGACCGTTTGGCCTATCTCGTGGACGCGCCCACGTATCCCGGCTTTCTTTCCCGGGCCATGAGAAACCCAAAAGCGCGACTTTACAGCGTGGAAATGGACGCGGAAGGCCCTCTTCCCGATTCCTTAAGAGAACAGATCCGCTTGGCGCGCGATCAAGGTTATTTCGTGGCCTTTTATTATACGATTCCCGACGGCCACAATCCGGGCGGAATTTCCTTCTCCCAAGGCCGACGCGAGGCGATTTACCGGGTGATGCAGGAAGAAAATATCCTGATGGCGGAAGATGCGCCTTACACCTACATTAGCTTCACCGAACGGGAAACGAGGCCGAGGCCTTTCATGTCCCTCGATGAAGACGGGCGCGTCATCCATCTTTTCACCGCTTCCAAGATCGGGCTGCCGGGACAACGGGTGGGTTTCGCCTATGCTCCGGGAAAGATCGCCATCGAAAAGGGGCAGGTGGTGCCTCTCTCTTCCCTCTTGGCGGGCATTGCCGCCTCGACGGGCCTCATGCACAATCCCTTAGCTTTAAGGACGTTCGAAGCTTACCTTCATGATGCGAACAATGCGAGGTTGTCTTCCCTTTGGCCCATCGCCGAGCAAAAGATCGGGGTTTACGGGGAGAATCGTGCGATTCTTCTTCAGGGCCTTCAGCAGCTATTGGGCGGAACGGGAATTTCCACTTGGACGGAACCGGGGGCAGGTTTTTTCTCCGTCATGACTTTCTTAGATGTTCAACGCTTTCACGATTCGAACGCGCTCGCTTCTTGGTTACTCGACCAACATCAGGTGACCGTTGTTCCCATGAACGAATTTTACGCGCCGGATGTGCGTGCGCGAAACCCGCTTTCGGGGCAAAACCAGCTTCGACTTTCCTTCAGCTATACGGAGGGGATCGGCGAACAAAGAAGGCAAGAAATGCAAAACGCAGTGGAGGCCTTCGGGAATGGGATCCGACGTTATTCCTCCCTTCCTTAAGTTTTTTAGAAGACAAACCGTCAAGGGTTCCTGTAATAAAAATACCCTAAGGCCCCCGTAGCGCAGTGGATAGCGCAGCGGTTTCCTAAACCGTTGGTCGGACGTTCGAATCGTCTCGGGGGCGTTTAATCCCTTTCGCAAGAGCGCCTCGAAGACCCTTTTCGGGGCCTCTTTTTTTCCTTTGTTGACACCTTCCCCCAATAACTGATATTTTTATAAGTGATTTTCAGGGCTTACTGAATTAGGTCAGGTGAAGGGTAGACTCTCCGTTCGTTTGAAAGGTGTTAAGTATTGAGAGGGAGGCCTTATGAATAAGTCTGAATTGATTGAGATTATCTCTCAGAAAACGGGAATGACCAAGAAAAAGGCCGAAGACGTGGTCAATCTCATTTTCGATTCGATGACGGACGCTCTCGTCAAGAATGAGAGAATCGAAATCCGCGGTTTTGGAAGTTTCGTGAACCGCAATTACGAAGCCTATACGGGCCGCAACCCCCGAACGAGCGAGTCGATTCAAGTAAAGCCCAAACGCCTTCCTTATTTTAAAGTCGGCAAAGAACTTAAAGAGAGAGTGGATTCGCCTTCCGATACTCCCTCCGGCTCTTCTTCCTCTCCAGGAACACAAAACCCATAGATCAACCTCACCCCGGTTGCATCTGTTTTTCATAAGGGAAGATTGCCCATGAAACCGTCGTGCGATCCTGCCGTGGCGTTGCTCCGTCTTTTTTTCACCCCGGGTTTAGGCCCCGTTTTTCAGGCCCGCGTGCTTCAGGTTCTTCGGGAGCCTGCTCGGGTTTTTGATCTTCCACGTCTTCTTAAAGAAGATCCCTCACTTTTTGTCGGCCTGCCTCTCGAGGCCTTGGCGAAGGTGAATGGGATCGACGTGGGCCGCCGTGCGGAAAAAGAATGGGAGGGATTGCAAAAAAAGGGGGCCCGCCTCATCTCCGTGCTGGATCCCGAGTATCCGCCCCTTCTGAGGAGGGCCTATAAAGCTCCCGCGATCTTATTTTTGAAAGGACAAGTCGTCGATTGGGAGCGACACGTTCCCCTGGCCTTCGTCGGTACGCGGGGGGCGAGTGATTATGGGAGAAAAACGGTCGAATATTTCATCGAAGGATTGAAGGGATTTCCGGTGGCCGTCATCAGCGGTTTCGCTTTAGGGATAGACGCCTTCGCTCACCAAGCCGCCTTGAAGTTCGGGTTGCCCACCTGGGGCGTCACGGGCACCGGTCTCGACCAAATTTATCCCAAGGAAAACGAGAGGCTTTACGGCGACATGCTTCAAAAAGGGACGATCGTCACCCAATTTTCCTTAGGCACGGCACCGCTCGCGTGGAATTTTCCCGAGCGCAACCAAACGATCGCGGGCATTTCCCAGGCGGTCTTGGTGATCGAAGCGCCCCAAAAAAGCGGGGCCTTGCTGACCGCCCAGTTCGCGATGGAAGAGGGGCGTGAGGTGATGGCGGTACCGGGAAACATCTTTTCGGCGAAGAATAAAGGATGCCACCGTCTCCTTCAACAAGGGGCGAAATTGGTCGGAGGGGTGGAGGATATTTTAGAAGAGTTAAAGCTTGATCAAGAATGCATGGGCTCCGTCTCCAATCTAAGAAAAGTTGTCAGGACACCCCTTCCTGCCTTAGACTTATCCGAACAAACCCTTTTTCAGAGTTTGACGGAAGAGCCCGTGCACATTGACAAAATCGCCGAAATCAGTAATCTCGCCCCCTCTTTGGCGGCCGGTGCCTTGACGACTTTGGTGCTTAAAGGTTTAGCTGAAGAGTTGCCGGGTAAATTTTTTGTGAGAAACGCGTAAAGGGGCACGTTGCTACGTGCCCTTCATGATTTTGAAGTACGAAAGGAATCAAAATAAATCTAATCCTTCAGCGCCTCAGGCGCGAGAGGGGGAGGCTCCAATGGCTTTGCCATAGGGAGGGGGCGACGCGAGCCCCATATTATTTTAGAAAATAACATGGCTAAAAAACTCGTCATCGTTGAATCGCCCGCGAAGGCCAAAACGATCGGAAAATACCTGGGAAAGGATTTTTCGGTGAAGGCCTCCATCGGTCACATCAAAGACCTTCCCGTAAAAACCTTGGGCGTCGATCTCGAGAAGGATTTCGAGCCCACCTACGAGGTGATCAAGGGCAAGAAAAAGGTGATCGACGAAATCAAGTCGGCCGCCTCCAAAGCCGAGGCGGTCTATATCGCGACCGACCCGGACCGCGAAGGGGAGGCCATCGCTTGGCACATCGCCGAGGAAATCCAGGGCAAGGCGAAAAAGCCCTCGCCCCCTAAAAAGACCAAGAAGACAAAAACGAAAAAGACGGAGAAGATCGAGGCGGAGGAAGAGGGGCCCGAAGTCTCTTACGACCCGGTTCCTGAAGAGCGCGTTCATCGGGTGCTCTTCAACGAAATCACCAAAAAGTCCGTCCAACAGGCCATTTCCAATCCTCTCAAACTCGACGAGCGGCTCTTCGATGCCCAACAAGCACGCCGCGTGCTCGACCGCTTGGTGGGCTACCAGATTAGTCCCTTGCTTTGGGATAAGGTGAGGCGCGGGCTGTCCGCCGGCCGCGTGCAGTCGGTGGCCGTGCGCATTATTTGCGAGCGGGAAGAGGAAATCGAAAATTTCAAGTCGGTGGAGTATTGGAGCGTTCACACTCTGCTTGAGGGCTCCGCCCCCCCTCCGTTTTCGGCGAAGCTTCTGGCGAAAGACGGAAACAAGTTGGAAATCTCCAACGGCGAACAGGCGGAGGCCATTCGTTCAGATTTAGAGAAAGCCAAGTTCGTCTTAAAAGAGATCGTCCGTAAGGAGCGACGACGCCAGCCAGCGGCTCCCTTCATCACCAGCACCTTGCAGCAAGAATCCGCCCGTAAGTTGGGCTTCACCGCCAAAAAAACCATGATGCTCGCCCAAAGGCTTTACGAGGGCGTCGAGTTGGGCGACGGCGAGTTGGTCGGTCTCATCACCTATATGAGAACGGACTCTACCCGCTTATCCGACGACGCCCTGAAGCAGGTGCGGGACTACATCCGCGAGCGCTACGACGCGACCTATTTGCCCGAGCAGCCCGTGGTGTATAAGACGAAGAAGGCCGCCCAAGACGCCCACGAGGCGATCCGGCCCACCTCCACCGAATATGCGCCCGAGGCGGTGAAGGCCTTTCTCGAGCCGGACGAGCTCAAGCTTTATGAATTGATCTGGAAACGCTTCGTCGCCTGCCAAATGCAGCCGGCGATTTACGACCAAACGAGCCTCAACATCGGCGCCGGCGCCTACGATCTGCGCGCGACCGGATCGGTGATTAAATTCCCCGGTTTCATGGCGGTCTATATCGAAGGCAAGGACGAAGCGACGAGCGAGGATGAAGAAGAGGGAAATACCCTACCCGTGTTGCAAGAAGGGGAGACGCTCAAGCTGTTGGAGATCACCCCCGAGCAGCACTTTACCCAACCGCCGCCTCGATATACGGAAGCGTCGCTCGTGAAAGAGTTGGAAGAAAAAGGAATCGGTCGTCCTTCCACTTACGCGACGATCCTCTCCACCATCCAAGACAAGAAATACGCCACAAAAGAGGCCGGAAAATTTTTCCCCACGCAACTGGGTAAGATCGTCAATGAGCTTTTAGTGAGTAGTTTTCCCGACATCTTGAACGTTCAGTTCACCGCCAAGATGGAAGGGGAGTTGGACGACGTCGAAGAGGGAAAACGCAAATGGTCGGAAGCCATCGCCGACTTCTACGGTCCTTTCCAAGAGACCTTGAAAAAAGCCAAGGTTCACATGAAAGACATCAAGCGGCAAGAGATCTCCACCGAGTTTAAGTGCGAAAAGTGCGGTTCGCCGATGGTGGTGAAGTGGGGCCGCCACGGGGAATTTCTCGCCTGCAGCGGTTATCCCGAATGCAAGAGCACCAAGGAGATCGTTCAGGCCGAAGGCGGCGGTTACGCGATCGCCGAGGAGCAAAAGGTGGAGGAGGTTTGCGAAAAATGCGGTTCGCCCATGCAGATCAAGCGGGGGCGTTTCGGCAGTTTTCTCGCTTGTTCCAGTTATCCTAACTGCAAAACCACCAAGGCCATCTCCATCGGCGTCAATTGCCCCCAATGCAACTCCCCCCTGGCCGAGCGGCGCTCGAAGCGCGGGAAAGTTTTCTACGGCTGCACGGGGTATCCCAAATGCACCTTCGCGTTGTGGGATAAGCCGGTGAAAGAAGCCTGTCCCCAATGCAAGGCCCCTTATTTGCTTCAAAAGTTCTCGAAGAAAGAGGGCGAAAAGCTTAAATGCGCCAATAAAGAATGCGGTTATGAGAGGGTGAAAGAAGCACCGGTCGCGGCGGAGGGTGGGGCTTAGATTCAAAACAAAAAATCGGACATGGTGAGCTTGTCGAACCATCACTCGACTGCACTCACTTTATGGTTCGAAAAGCTCACCATGTCCCAATCATAAATTTCAAAATCTTTCCTAAAAACTAAAAACCCCCTTGGGAATTCCCAAGGGGGTTTTTATTTTACCGTGTTTAGCTCTTCCTCTTACTTCATTCCGCCACCCGGAGGGGGCGGAGGAGGGGGAGGAGGAGGCGGAGGCGGCGGCTGCGTGGGCGGAGGAGGCGGCGGCACGGCAGCCTTCGTAGGAGCAGGGACCGGAGGCGGTGCTACGGGCGCTCCGCTGGCCGCGGGGCCGGGAGGAGGACCGCTGGGAGCCGCACCACCGGGAGCCGAGCTCTTTCGCTTCGGGTCGATGATGAAGACCGTACGTCGGTTGGTCACCGCGGCGGCCGTCGCTTCGTTTCCGTTGTCGGAGTCGTCGAGAGGTCTCGAGAATCCGTAACCCACCGCGCGGAGGCGGTCGGCCGGCACGCCGAAGACGATCAGGGCGATCCGGATGGCGTCCGCTCGGCGTTGCGAGAGGGCCATCATCGGGTCGGCGGGATCCGAAGGATCCTTACCGCTGCCCGACTTACTGGTATGGCCTTCAATCAAGATGTTGAGGGCCGCCATGTTGGCGCGCAGTTCTTTCTTCTCGTCTTCCGGCATTCCCTTGGTATCGACGTTCGGCGGATCGACCTCGCCCTTCAAGGCGCGGGCGATGTTGTAGAGCTTCTTCATCTCGTTCGGGCCTTGGAAGACGTCGGCCAAAGGAGCTAAGGTTTTGTCTTTGTAATCGTTGGTGGTGAAACCGGTCAGTTTCTCTTCGATCTTCTTCATGTCGCCCGGGTTCGGACGACCGGATTTGAAGAGCATCGGCGGGAATTGCAGCGCAAGACCCACGGATTGGATGACCTTCACGATCTCCTTGGGAGGAGTCGCGAACGCGAAGTAGATGAACTTGGTACGTTCTTCCACTCGGGCATCGAGCACGCTGAGCGCGGTCTTCTCGTCGAGCAGGCTCTTGTAGAGCTTCTCGCGCTCTTTACAGTCGGTCGGGATGACCACGGGGTCGCCCAGGTCGACGGCGGCGGGCATCTTCAGGTCGTAATGGTTGTAGTCGGCGGCGACGACGGTTTCCGCGTCGGCCTTGTACTTGGCGTCGTTATCCTTGAGGGCCTTAGCGATCTCGTCAGGCTTCTTGCCGGCGGCCTTCAGTTGTTCGGAGTCCACGGCCTTCAACTGTTCGATCTTTCCTCGAACGATGGCGTCGCGGATTTCCTTCTCGCCCCAGCCTTGCTTCTTCAGCGTATCGACTAAGCTTTGGAAGCCGGTGAGGGAGGTGGCGGCGCGGGTACGCAGGGCCACCACTTCGTCGTTGAGTTCTTTAATGCTGACTTCGTCGGCCTTACACACCACTTCTTTGGTGTTGTCGATGGTGCGGGTTTCGGCAGGCTTGCCGAAGGTCCAACCGACGCTTAAGCCGCCGCCCCAACCGAGCACGGGCGCGTTCGCATCACCGCGGGCATTGGGAATGTTGGAGGTGTCGACCATCGCGAAGGGACTGATCTGCGCGGTTCCGATTTGGAAAGCAAGCGGGGAGGCGGTGGCCATGATGCCGTAGCCGGCTCCGCTGGTCTTGTCCACGGAGAAGTTATTTCCGGCCGTGGAATCGCCGCTGCGATAAAGGAAATTGAAGAGCCCGCAAACTTGGGGGCCGACGATTCTAAAATTGGCGTTGTCCTTGGTGGGCTTCATGTAGAGGCCGTCGGAGGCGATACAGGGACCCACTCCGATGGAGAAGCCGTGCATTTCGCCGGGCGCGCTCTTGTCACCGCTTAAGTTCACGTAGCCTAAGCGGCCTTGGCCCCACAACTGGAAGTAAGGAGAGGGATCCCAGATCTTATATCCGAATCCCAGGCCGACTCCCTTCTGGGTATAGTTCCATCCTTCATTGGCTTGAGAAAAATCGTGCCCGAAGATGCTTCCGCCTGGGCCGCCGAGTCGAGCGGTATTAAAGAAGCCGTCGATGCTGAAACGGAAAGGGGGAACACCCGCATCCGCAGCAGGCGCATCCGCCGGTTTGGCATCGGTTTTTGTGTCCGCCTTCACTTCCACTTTCGCTTCGGCGCTGGCAGCGGGGGGGGGGGGGGGGGGGCGGGGGGAACTGCGCTACCCGTAGGGGCAGGTGCATTAGGTGGTGCCATGATCCTCTCTCCTTCTTATAAGTTAGAAACAGGGAGGCTACAGAGATACATGGAATGGACGTGTCTCCACCCGCCTACCTGAACTTATTAAATTTTCCTCTTTAATCTCCTCGAAACAATTCCGCTCTCTACGGAAAAGCTTCGTTTTAGGTATCGAGAACGACGTGAAAAGGTTGCTTACAAAAATTAAACAAGTGATTTTTTAAAAAGAAAAAGGCCCGAGAGTTTTTACCGGGACTGTCGTGTTCTTTCCATCGGAATGGATTTATTTCTCCTATTATTTCATGCCGTTCGCCGGTGGAGGAGGGGGGGGCGGGGGCGGCGGGGGAGGCGGCGGTTCTGCGACCGTCGTCGCGGTTTTCTTCTTCACCGTCGTCGCCGGAATTTCCTGAACGGGGGCGCCCGCTTGCGAACCGGTCGCTGCGGGGGTCGCGGGGCTCACCTCCTTGAGTAGTTCCTGGCAAACCGGATCGTCCGAATTGGGGGCGCAGACGATCACCTCCACGCGCCGGTTGGTGGTTTGCCGCCCATAGACCTCGTCGTTTAAGGCGGTTCCGGTGATGCCGCTGTTTTTCATCTCCTTGAGCTCGGCATTCTTAATGATGTGTTCCTTATCTCTGCCGCTCTTTTGGTCGTAATAATAGATGAGGTTGCTGTCGCCCCGACCGATGGCGTAGGTCATGTCGGGGTTTA
This sequence comes from bacterium, assembly GCA_046346885.1. Classification (GTDB taxonomy): domain Bacteria; phylum UBA10199; class UBA10199; order JADFYH01; family JADFYH01; genus JAXMHI01. The sequence goes on from JAXMHI010000007.1 coordinate 51,296, forward strand.
CTCCTTGCAGGGTGAAGGCGTCTTTGATCGCCTGGGCCCGGCGTAGGGAGAGGCGTTGGTTATAGGCCGTGTCTCCGCGGCTGTCGGTGTTTCCGATGATGAACACCTTGAAACCCTTCATGTCGGGAGAACGGAAGGTGGTGGCCACTTCGGCGATCGCTTCCAGGGCGGGAGAGAATTTGTCGTCGTTCTTTTTATGAGTGGAGGGAAAGACCGCGGCGAAGGTGGCCATCATGTCCGCCATGGCCGAGGGGGTTCTGTTGCCGTCCTTGTCGGGGGCATTGGCTTTCAAGTAGGTATCCACCGCCGCGTTCAAGAATTCGATCGTCGCGCTCTTCGGTTTTTTCATTCCTTTCGTTTCGGGGTCGTCGTTGCCCCACGGGGTATTGGTGATGAAGTGGATGTCGCGGATGCGGGTGACCGAGCGGATGAGTTTCACAACCACCTTCGTGGATCCCTTCGGAACGCCCCAAATCATTAGCATCATCTGGGTTTTGTCGTAGATCGTACGGGCCACCAGTTCGAGCGCCGTTTTCTCTTCTTCCAACTGGCGCCTTAAGCCGTCCACGTCTTTGCAATCGGCGGGTAAGGGGTTCGGGATTTTCGCCTGGGCGGGCATTTTCACTTCGTAGAAGTCGTAGCCGTCCGGGTATTCGAGGATCGCCTCCTGGTAGAAGTCCCCTTCCTTCGCTTTCAATCCCGCGTCGACCGCGGCCTTGATTTCCTCGGGTTTCTTTCCCGAGTTCGCCGCTTCGATGCGGGCGGTTTCTTGGGCTTTCAGTTGCTCGATCTTTCCCGCCCTCAAGTATTTGAGGATCGTTTCCGAATCATAGCCGTGTTTTTTCAGGTTATCGACCAAGGTTTGGTAACTGTCGTACCCCTCTTTTACTGCGTTACGCAGGGCCGGCAGGTTTTGGGCCAAGTCGTCAAGCGTCGCTTGGGAGCCCGCGCATACTTCCTTGATGATCGTCTTTGAAGGGTTGCCCGGCCAACGCAGAGGCACCGAAAGCTGGGCGCCTCCGGCAAGGTAAGGGTAATTCGAATCGCCCCGGGCGTTGGGGATCACGCCCGTCTCGCCCCACAGGCCGATGTTCAAGGTGTCGCCCGAGTTGTTTAGGCGCACTCCGAAAAGATCCAACGCTCCGCCGATGAATCCGCCGGGGCCGCTGGTATGATCCAGCGAGAAGTTGTTGCCCGCGGTGGTTTCGCCGCCGCCGTATAGAAAGCCGCCGTTGATCGACAGGCGCGAAGGGCCGATGATCTTGCTCGTGCCGTAGACGTTCGTCCAATCGGCCGTGAGTTGGGGGCCGAGTTTGAAGACGTTCAGTTCGGAGCCGCCCGTGTTGCGTCCGCCCCGGTGAAAATCCACGCCCAAAGTGGCGCCGATCAAGAGGGAGAGGTTGTCTTTGAAAAGCCGCGCGACGCGAAACTCGCCGTCTAAGCCTAATCCGTAAAAATTCCAGTCGCCGTTTTCGTTGGGGCCGCTGAAGTCGTGGTTGATGAGTCCCCCCGATGGGCCTCCCACCGCTCCCCAACCCACGTTGAAGCGGGGCCTTAAAATAAACTTGTCGTTGACCTTCGCGGGAGGAGGGCTCGCGTTTTCCGCGGGCTTTTCCGCCTTTTTGACCGGCTGGCTGGGAGCCGGAGTCGGGGTTACGTCGGACGCAGGGGTAGTTTTCGGTGGGGTGACCGGTGAGGTAGGGGGTGCCATGATCCTCTCTCCTTCTTCGTATGAAGATCTTTAAAGGCGGATGAAAAACCGCCTTCGCACTCGGAAAACCGAGTGGCAACCTACCTGAATGGATTTTTAAAAAGATGAACGAACCCGAGGCTTAAGGGAAAGCCTTCACCAGACGAAGAAGGTATCGCGAGGCATAAGACAAAGTTGCTTTAAAATTTTCGCGAAAAGAAAAGAGGGCTCCCTCAAAAATTAAAAGGCCCAAGGGTTTTAAACCCTTGGGCCTTTTTACAGAAGCGATATTCTCGATTACATGGGCCTTTGCCGCTGAGGCTGAGGAGCGGGAGGATTCGAGCCGGCGGGAGCGGGTGCCGAGCTTGCAGGAGCAGGCGCGGATCTCGAAGCCGTGGGAGCCGAACCTGCGGAGGCGGGCGTGGAGCCGGCCGAAGCAGGGGTCGAACCGGCCGAAGCGGGTGCGGAACCTCCGGGACGAGGAGCGCGCGATCCGGCGGAATGGGGCCTACGGCTGCCGGCAGGGTGCGGAGTCGCCGGAGGCGAACCGGCACTGGCAGGGGCCGAACCGGCGGAAGCCGGCGCTGAGGATCCGGGCGTCGGGGTCGGGCCGGCTTGTGGGGTAGCGGGGGCGCCGGATTGTACTTGGTCGATCAGGGTAATCATACGTTGAGCCCGTTGAACCGTTTCCTGCACCGCAGGATCCGACGAGGCGTTGGGCAATTGGGTCAATTGCTGAAGCGCGGATCTTAAGCCTTGAACGCTGTCGCGGAAGACGGGATCGGTGGAGCTGGGGGCCATGTTAAGCCAGTTGGTAAGCGGCGTACGGATGGACGCTACGTCGGTTTGCCTTCCTTCCAGATAATAGCGGAGTCGAAGCAGGGTAACTGCGATGTCCAAGTAAGTGGTGGTGCTCGCCGCTTGGTACGCGGGAAGGTTATTCGCACCGATGATGTTTGCGTCGCTTAAGATGCGGGTGCGTTCTTGTCTCACTTGACTCAATTGGGCAAGAGAGAGCGCCAACGAGGGTTGTTGGGTTGCCGGGGCTGAGGAAGCGGGAGCGGGAATTACGACTGCGGGTCCCGCATCGGAAACCACGGGAGGTTGTTGCGGCACTCTCGAGCCCTGGTCGGGGGTGCCCGCGTCTCCGCCGGGAACGACTTGAGCCAACAGCACTTGGTCGGAGTGCAAGAGGCCCTGACGAGGGGTGGGAGGCACGATTTGAGAGAAAATTCTTGAGAAATTGGTCATAACGGTTCCTTTTTAAAAAAACCGATGGCCCACTTTAAGTGGGCCATCGGGCTTTCTTCGAATTACGGTTGTACGGCTTGGACCTGGGGAGTCGGCGCTTGGCCTCCCGGGGCCGGATGAGCCGCGTTGTAGGCGTCCATCAGGCGTCGGGCCAAAGGCGTCGGGTTTTGTGGGTCGTAGATGATCACTTGCACGCCGCGATTCATGCCTTGGCGGATGAGCACCAATTCCCGCAACGCTTGGCCTGTGATACCAAGCGCACTCAGTTCACGTTGTTCTTGCCTGGTGACAACGTGCGCGGCTTCGCTATGTTGGCCAGCCAATTGGTCGTAGTGGAAGGTAAGTTCTGTTTCGCCGAGACCCATGGAAATAAAATGTTCCGCACTTAAACCGCTAGAAGCTCGTAAGTAAGCTGCCGTCGCTCGGGCGCGGCGATCGGACAGGCGCATATTGTAGTCGTCGGCGCCGCGGCTGTCGGTGCTTCCTACGATGATATAGCGGTAGCGGTCGGGCAGGCCTCTTAAGCCTTCGGCCACTTCATTCAAGCCTTCCATGCTTGGGTTGGCGCGAACACCACCGGGGCGGTAGGTATTTAAGAAGATGCCTTCGAAGAGTCCTCGCAAGGTATCCGCGGGTACGCGTCCACCCGGTGCCGCTGCGATGGCCGCTTGGGTTCTTTGTTCAACGTTTTCGATCACCACTAGGTCCGGATTCATGCCGCGAACGATTCGGTCCGAAGCAGAAACAGGGGCGCTGCTGAAGGGCACCCGGGTGCCGAACTGCACGTTGCGGATTTGAGTGACCGCGTGGATCACTTCGGGGGTCGCCGCTCCGCCGTGAATCAAGGGGATCACGGCGAGCATGCCGCCGCGGCGATCTAAGGCGTCGCGTTCCGCCTCTAATCGGTTTTGCAATTCAACTAAGCTTTCGCAATCGGTGGGGAGCGGATCCGGCACGCGGGTCGCGGTCGGCACCGTTCCTAAGATGTCATCCAGTTGAGCGTCGGTGAGTTCGGGATGGGAGGTTCTGGCCTCTTGTCTCAAGCGGGGCTCGTCGGCGCGCAGGGTGCCCACTTCGCCTTGGAGGCGGGTGATCTCGCGACGCACGCGGGCCGGGGTTTGTTCGTCGCAGAGGTTCGGGTTGCCCATCACCGAGGGCTGCGAGCCATCGATGTTATAGGAGGCGAGTACGCCGCCGCCGATATCCACCCAGGGAGCGTTGGCATTATGAATGGTGGAGTCATTGCGGGCGTTGAAGATGGTGCCGGTTCCCATCCTGAAAAACGGCATGACGGAAAAGGCTCCCAGATGAAAATTTGCGCCGAGCATCGCGCTCAAGTCGACGCCGAAGCCCTGGGTGTGGCCGACGGTAAAGCTGTTACCGGCGGTGGTGTCGCCCGTGGCATAAAGCACCGAAGCGGATATGCGCAGGTAAGGTTCGAAGATGTTTCCGATGGGGAAGCCCGCGTCCAAGTGGGCGCCCAATTCACCGCCGTCCATGCGGCCTGGCGAGTGGCGGTCACCGGAGAGGTTGAAGTAGCCCCCATGGGCTCCCGCGCGTAAGCGGAAATTCGCGATCGGATTCCATAAGGTGTAGCTGAAGCCGCCGCGGATACCGAAACGGGTGTAGTTCCAGCCTTCGTTGGCCGGGGAATAATTGGGAGTGAAAAGTGATCCATCTGGGCCACCGAGTCGGGCGGAACCGGCAAAGCCGTCCAGTTCAATATCTATGCGGCCTCTTGTCGAAACGGTCGCCGCAGGAGCGGGTGCATTCGACGATTGAGCCGGGGCCGGCGCCGAAGAAGCGGGCGCGGGAGCCGAGGCGCTAGAAGCCGGGGCCGGCGCGGATGCATCCGCCGCCGTGGCGTCGGTTCTTCCTGCATCTGAAGCTTGCGGGGTGACCGGCGGCGAATCCGTACCGGCGTCTTGAGTTCTGAGTTGGGTTGAACCTGAATTAATTCCGGGAGGGGACATGGGGCATCTCCTTATTAAGGCTAGAGACGCAACCGCGTGCTCCGCCGCTTCAAGGTGTGCCCCACTTTGAAGTTTGTTGCCAAAAGTATCGCTTTGCCTTTAGAAAGGTTGCTTAAAAATTTAAGAAGAGTTGAAAAAAAAGAAAAAAAGGGTGACGGGAGGGTAATTTAGGGCAACAAAACCCGAAAAAGAACGATATGAACTGTATCAAATGAATTGGGGCGCACACACGAAAATCCTAATAAGGGAAGGATTGCGCCATGCCCCCCATTCAAAATCTCGATCTTTTATTTACTCAGCCTGAAAATTTTTCCTCTTATCCCCCTGCCGAAAACCGCATCTTGCTGGCCCAGGCGACTCCCCAACAGAGGGATTCTAGGGCCCCGGCAGTTGCCTCCGACGCCCCGCAGGGGGTGCAGATTCCTTCCCAGCCTTTGCCTGTTCAAGCCCCACAAGTGTTGTCTTATTCCTTAGCTCAGCTCGCCCAGGCCCGGCGCGAGAGGGAAAACCTATTTTCGGAGCAAAACCTATTAGGATCGAATTACGCCGCTTGGAACGCGGGTAGGAACACCACCTATGGAACTCTTTCGATCGCTTTATTAAGACTCCAATATTTTCTGGAAGGTCGCCAAACGGACACGGCGTCCATTCGCGGCCCTTTGTTGGAAAGTTTCCGCGCCTCCCGAGGATCCACGGATCCTGTTTTGCGGGACACTCTTCCCAACGTGCTTCGTGCTTTAAGACAGTTGCAAGAACCTTATAACCGCGAACGAGCCCAGGGGCTGATCCTTTTGATGGAGCAGACGCAAGCCTTGGTGGAAGGGGCGGGGCAGGGGCAGTCACAGCCGACTCCGACTCCTCCCGTTTCTCCGGTTGTCCCTCCTGCGATGTCCTCGGCTCCTCCTACGGCGGTGACACCCCCTCCTACGGCGGTGACTCCGCCGCCGACGTCCGTGACCCCACCTCCGACAGCGGTGACGCCTCCTCCCACGGCCGTAACGCCCGCCGTTCCGGCGACGGTGACCAACCCTCAGACGCTTCGGGAGCGGGTCGTGGCAGGCGTAGGTTCCTCCGTCGGACGGGCGATTTCCAACACTTACCAGCTCATCCAACGTAATAACCCCTCGGCCAGTGGAACGATTCGCATTACCATTTCTTATGAGCAAACCGGCTCCATCGGAACCGTCGTCACGCCGAATATCACGGTTACTCAAGATGGAAATTTTTCAGACCAGGATTTGTCGCGTTTTCGCATGGCCGTACGATCCGCCTTACCCCGTTATGCGGGCGAGACCGTTACCCACACGGCCAGTTATACTTTAAGGCCTTCTTCATGAGGAAAAGGTGTGGAGAAGCGTCCTGAAGGTAGGTTTTATATCCCTTTATTTTAAGTTTTTTTAACCCCAAAAAAAGCCAAAATTGGCACGAATAATGCTTGGGACGGAAGAATTTAACTCTTCCTCCCTTTTTTTATTTTTATTTTCTTTTTCACAACTTATTTAAGCAACCTTTTCATGGTTCCGTCGATTTGCTTGGAAAGTTTTTTAAAGTCGTCGGGGCACACGCAGCCCGGCATGGTTTTAATTTTAGTAAAAAAAGGGGTTTTACTATGAAGATCTTCCGCAGGTCTTTCCTCATCCTTTCCTTCTTTTTCTGTTGTCTCGCACCGCTCAGCGCCATGGCAGTGTGTAACTTGCCCGGAGGCGATTGCCATGTGAGAAACACGGAAGATCATGGCAACGGATCTCTCCGGCTAGCCATCGACGCGGCTTGCAGTACGCCGGGCGACGACACTTTGGACTTCGCGAGATTGGGGAGCAGCGGAACCATCAATCTCGAATCGCCCATTTCGATCCCGACGGGCTGCCAAGGCAGCATTGAGATCGCGGGAAGGGCGACTCTTCAGGTGGCGGTAAAAGGATCGGGCTTGGGCAGCGGACAATGCGCGATCACCGTCGATAAGAACGGCAGCTCCATCCACCACATGTACTTCGTAGGATCCCCCAAAGCCATCTGCGTGCGTGGCCAAAACGTGACGATCAGCGATAACTCCATCGGTCTTATTCCCGGTTCCGGCGAGGCGGGGAACGTCATCGGCTTGGAACTCGGTGGCAGCAACAACCAAGTTTATAACAACGTCATCTCCCGCAACACCAATGCGGGCATCAGCATGACGGGAACCTTCAACACCGTTCAAGCGAACTTCATCGGTACCTTGGCCGATGGTACGACCAACGCCGCCAACGGTGGGGCCGGAATCCTATTCAACGACGGAGCCGCGGAAAACTTGGTCGGCGGCGACGTGCCGGCCCAGGGAAACCAAATCAAGTTTAACGGCGGAAGCGGAATCGTGGTGGTAGGCAACGGCGCCTTCCGCAATCGGTTTTTATACAACCTCATCTCCCAGAACGTTGGTTTAGGCATCGATCTTTCCTCCAACGGTATCGGCGCCGACGGCGTGACCAACAATAGCGTGGTGTCCACCGGCGGAAACCACTTAGTGAACTTCCCCGTTTTCTCCTCGGTCCCCACGGATACCGCCCACACCCGCTGGGTGTTGACGGGAACCGCCATTCCCGGCGCCAAAGTGGAATTTTTCAAAACGGATAACGATCCTTCCGGTCATGGACAAGGGCCTTACCGCATTACTTCCGTGATCGTGCCGCCCACCGGGCATTTCTCGGTGCCGGTGGCCTCCGGAATCATCGCCTTCGGAGACACGGTCTCGGCGACGGCGACGACGGACGTGGACGGAACCTCTGAATTTTCAGGCAATATTAAACTGACGGATATCCCCGATAACCCCACCAACCCCGTTTGCGGAAACAGCACCATCGAATTCGGCGAGAACTGCGACGACGGCAACACGGCCAACGGCGACGGTTGCGACGGCACCTGCCATAAAGAACCGGGTTGGACCTGTCCGGATCCGGGCCAGCCTTGCGTCCATACCTGTGGCAACGGAGTTCTGGACGCGGGCGAGACTTGCGACGACGGCAACACTACCGCCGGCGACGGTTGCGACTCTTCTTGCACCACCGAAACCGGTTGGACCTGCCCGACGCCGGGATCCGCTTGTAATCCGATCTGCGGCGACGGCATCAAAGTCGGGACGGAGCAGTGCGACGACGGCATGGCCAACGGAACCCCCGCTTCTTGCTGCGACGGCGTTTGTCACTTCCGCCCGAGCGGAACCACTTGTAATGACGGCGACGCCACGACCGTGAGCGACACCTGCGACAGCGTTGGCAACTGTACCGGCACCAAATGCGGTAACGGACAGGTGGATTTGGGCGAGCATTGCGACGACGGCAACACGGCGAACGGCGATGGATGCTCGGCCCTTTGCGTCCCCGAAGACGGTTGGGAGTGTACGGGCTTCCATCCCACGGTTTGCGTGCGCACTTGCGGTAACGGAGTGCTGAACGTGGGCGAGCAGTGCGACGACGGCAATTTAACGGCCGGCGACGGTTGTTCCAACACTTGTACCACCGAACCCGGGTATTCCTGCACGGGTACCGGCCCGGGCAGCTGTCATGCCACCTGCGGCAACGGGGTGCTCAATGCCGGTGAATCTTGCGACGACGGAAACATCGCCAACGGCGATGGATGTACCGCTTCTTGTACTATCGAGCCCGGCTATACTTGCACGGGTGCAGGTCCTTCTTCTTGCACGGCCACCTGCGGTAACGGCGTGCTCAATGTGGGCGAAGAATGCGACGACGGCAATACGGCCAATAGCGACGGTTGTTCGTCGGCTTGCCATCCCGAACCCGGTTACGTCTGCACAGGTACCGGCCCGGGAAGCTGCCATCACACCTGCGGTAACAGCGCTTTGGATGCGGGTGAGTCTTGCGACGACGGCAACACCGTCAACGGAGACGGTTGCTCGGCCTCTTGCGCCACCGAACCCGGCTATAGCTGCACCGGCGCTGGCGTGGGTTCTTGCCACGCGACCTGCGGCAACGGCGTGCTCGATGCCGGCGAAGAATGCGACGATACGAATCTCGTGAACGGCGACGGTTGTACCGCCGCCTGTAAAGAAGAACCCGGTTATGTCTGCACCGGAGCGGGCCCGACTTCTTGCCACGCGACCTGCGGCAACGGCGTTCTCAACGTTGGTGAAGCCTGCGACGACGGCAACACGACTAACGGAGACGGTTGCACCGCCTCTTGCGTCGTGGAACCCGGTTACACTTGTACCGGCGCGGGCCCGAGTTCTTGCCATGCCGCTTGCGGCAACGGCGTGCTCGATGCCGGCGAAGAATGCGACGACAGCAACACCGCCAATAGCGACGGTTGCTCCGCCGCCTGTAAAACCGAACCTGGATACGCCTGCTCGGGCGCGGGGCCGACTTCGTGTCACCCCACCTGCGGCAACGGCACCTTGAACGTCGGCGAGCAATGCGACGACGGCAACATTAATAACGGCGACGGCTGTTCGGCCATCTGCCATACGGAACCCGGCTACAGCTGCACCGGTTCGGGCTCCGGTTCTTGTCATGCGACTTGCGGCAACGGCGTGCTCGATCCGGGTGAATCCTGCGACGATAGCAACGTGACCAATGGTGACGGTTGTACGGCCTCTTGCCAAATCGAGCCGGGCTACACCTGTACGGGTGCCGGGTCGAGTTCTTGCCACTTAAGCTGCGGCAACAGCGTGATCAATCCTGGAGAAACCTGCGATGACGGAAATGCCGTGAGCGGAGACGGTTGCGACAGCTCCTGCCATACGGAACCCGGCTACACCTGTACGGGCACCGGCTCTGGTTCTTGCCATGCGACCTGTGGCAACGGCACCCTTAACGTGGGCGAACAATGCGACGACGGCAACCTGACCAACGGCGACGGCTGCTCGAACACTTGCACGAAAGAGCCGGGTTGGACCTGCACCTCGGCGTCTCCGAGCGTTTGTACGCATACTTGCGGCAACGGAACGGTCGATGTGGGCGAACAGTGTGACGACGGCAATAATGTCAACAATGACGGATGCTCTTCGATCTGCACCACCGAGCCGGGCTATACCTGCACGGGATCACCCAGTGCTTGCGCGCATACCTGCGGCAACGGCGTGCTCGACGCCGGTGAAGAGTGCGATGATACGAACAATACCAACGGCGACGGTTGCTCCGCCGCCTGTAAAACCGAACCCGGTTATTCTTGTACCGGAGCGGGACCCGCCACTTGCCATCCTACTTGCGGCAACGGCGCCCTCGATCCGGGTGAAGAGTGCGACGATCATAACATCAACAACGGCGACGGTTGTTCCGCCGCCTGTAAGACCGAGCCCGGTTATACCTGTACAGGTACCGGCCCGGGAAGCTGCCATGCCACATGCGGCAACGGCGCCTTGAACGTCGGCGAGCAATGCGACGACGGCAACATCACCAGCGGTGACGGTTGTTCCGCGGTTTGCGCCACGGAGCCCGGTTATACTTGTCCGTCCCCCGGTATGCCTTGCGTCCACACCTGCGGTAACGGCACGATCGACACGGGCGAGGCTTGTGACGACGGTAACGCGGCGAGCGGAGACGGTTGTTCTTCCGCCTGCGCCATCGAGCCGGGCTACACCTGCCCGACCCCGGGCGTGGCTTGCGTCCACACCTGCGGTAACGGAGCCTTAGATGCCGGTGAGGCTTGCGACGACGGCAACACGGCGAGCGGCGACGGTTGTTCCTCGGTATGCGCCATCGAGCCGGGTTACACGTGTCCGACCCCGGGCGTGGCTTGCGTCCACACCTGCGGTAACGGAGCCTTAGATACCGGTGAGGCTTGCGACGACGGCAACACGGCGAGCGGTGACGGTTGTTCCTCCGTGTGCGCCATTGAGCCGGGATACACCTGCCCGACCCCGGGAGTCGCCTGTGTCCATAGCTGCGGCAACGGCATCGTCGAAGCGGGCGAGGCCTGCGACGACGGCAATAACGCCAATAACGACGGTTGTTCCTCCATCTGCGTGGTGGAATCTGGATATACTTGCGCGGGATCCCCGAGCGTCTGCACGCCGAATACGGCTTGCGGTAACGGATCGATCGATCCGGGCGAGGCCTGCGACGACAAAAACGTCGCCAATAACGACGGTTGTTCGTCGACCTGTCAGGTGGAAAACGGGTTCACCTGTTCCGGAGTCCCCAGCGTTTGCGTCCCGACGAATCCGGCGGTGATACCTACGCCGGGCCCTCTGACGCTGGAAGGAAGCGGCGGAGGCTGTTCGCTCGCCGGACAAGCGACGAATTCCGGCGGAATGGCGTGGAGTTCGCTCCTGATGCTCTTCCCGGCCATGACCTACGGGATCCGGCGGAGGAAGAAATAAAAAAGTCCCTTAATCCCCTAACCCCTTATCCCTAGAAATAGGGATAAACCCCTAAGCCCTCCAGAGGTGGCGGCAACGTCAAAGAAGGAGGGCTTTTTTTATGCCTAAAGGATCGTCAGGGGTTCCTGTCGCTCCTATCCATTGCCGAAGCCGACAGGGTCTTTTACTTTCACTTTATTCGCTATTTGGGGAGGGGAGGGGAATTTTGGTCTTTATATAGCAACTTTTACCCGGGGACCTCGATAAAAAGAATGATTCCAGTTAGGGGGTCAACGTCTATTTAATAAGGGGTTCGTCCATGAAAATTCTCAAATCTTTCAAACGTTCCATTTTGTTGTCCGTGGTTTTCGCCTTAGGGTTGGTGGCTTTGCACTCTGTCGCCCAAGCTCAACCGGCAACTCCTCCTTGGCCGGCGACTCCCGGTTGCGACGCTTCCAATACGAATTGTCATTTCGACATTCGTAACAACAACGACCATGGAAACGGCTCGCTTCGCTTGGCCCTCGACGAAGGGTGTAAAAAGGCCGGAAGCCACTTGATCGAATTCGGCCGTTTTGCGGACTCCCAAACCATCAGCTTACAAACCCCCCTGGTGATTCCCAGCTCTTGCCAAGGAACCTTCACCATCGCGGGGCTCCAAACCAAGGAGGTCACCCTCGACGGTAGCGCCATCGCGAGAGGGCAGGCCGTGAGCAGCGACACTTGCATGCTCTACGTGGGTACCGGTAATCATACCATCCATCATTTAACCTTTTTGAACGCGCCATTCGCGGTTTGCCTGGCGAAGGACAACGTTAAATTCAGCGACAACTACGTCGGCATCAAACGCGACGGTACCGTGGGCGCCAACGTCACCGGTCTTTTCATCGCCGGAAACAGCACTCAAGTGAACAACAACGTGTTCGCCGGCAACTCGGGCGATGGCATCGTCATTCAAGGGCATCAAAATAAGATTGAAGTGAACTCGATCGGCGTGAATTCCTCCAACGTCGACGCCGATAAAGAAACGGCGGCGCGGGAATCCGCTTAATCGACGCCTCCACCCAAAACCAAATCGGCGGCGATACCAGCCTTTACCGGCCAACGTGATCCGCTTCAACAAGGCGGGCGGCGTGGTATTGGCCGGAACCGCCGAAGGCGTTCGCAACAAGATCAGCCATAACGCCGCTTTTCGGCTACGGGGCTCGGCATCGACTTAAAAGCAGACGGCGTTACTTTACCTTCCGCCGGAGGCGCTGAGGTCCTAACGCGCTCCTCAACATGCCTACCGAGGTTCAAACGATTCCCTTGGGGCGGCGCGGCCACCCCGTTGGATGTTCCGCGCGAAAGCGCCGGCCAACACCGCCGAGTTACGTGGAAATCTATTTGGTCGATTCCGAGGATTCCAACGACAACGCCCAAAGCAGCGGCGGAAAATCCTACGGGGAAGAGCGATCAATTACCGTCACCCGTTCCGGTTGTTCACAGGACCGACGGAAAATTTGGTGTCATGATCGCGGATCACTCCCTTGCGTTGGGTAAGAAGCTTTCCGCCATTTTCCGCGACGATTTGGGAAATGCCTCACGAGTTTTCCGCCAACATCGAGTTGAAAGATAAACCGAATCCCGACATTCCCACTCGAAACGGTTTGCGGCGACGGCACCATCGGCGGCACGGAACAGTGCGACGACGGCTCCGCCAACGGCACGACCGCTTCTTGCTGCGATTCCACCTGCCATTTCAAAGTCGTCAGCACCACGTGTAACGACGGTACGGTGGGATGGTGCGCGGGCACTTCCGACACCTGTAACCACAACCCCGGTTGCAGCGACAGTACCGTGAACGGCAGCGAAGCCTGCGACGAAGAGCGCGGCCAGCGGAACGGCGGCCAGCTGCTGCGACGCCATGTGGCAACTTCAAATCCTCCGGCACCGTGTGTAACGACGGCACCCCGGCGTCTGCGACGGTTCCACCGTGGATTGTAACCACATTCCTTCGGGTTGCGGCAATGGCACGGTCGGCGGCACGGAGCAGTGCGACGACGGCGCGGCCAACGGAACGGCGGCCAGCTGTTGCTCCGTCACCTGTACCTTTAAATCGGACGGTACGGTTTGCAACGACGGCACCCCCGGCGTCTGCAACAGCACCACCGACACTTGTAATCATCCTCCCGCGGGTTGCGGCAACGGCACGGTCGGCGGCACGGAGCAGTGCGACGACGGCGCGGCCAACGGAACGGCGGCCAGCTGTTGCACGGCCCTCTGTACCTTAAATCGGACGGTACGGTCTGCAACGACGGCACCCCCGGCGTCTGTAACGGCACCACCGACACTTGTAATCATCCTCCCGCGGGTTGCGGCAGCGGCACGGTCGGCGGCACGGAGCAGTGCGACGACGGCGCGGCCAACGGAACGGCGGCCAGCTGTTGCACCCTTCTCTGTACCTTCAGTCAGGCGGCACGGTTTGCAACGACAGCACTCCCGGCGTTTGCAGCGGTACCACCGACACTTGTAATCATCCTCCCGCGGGTTGCGGTAACGGCACGGTCGGCGGCACGGAACAGTGCGACGACGGCGCGGCCAAGACGGCGGCCGGCTGTTGCTCCGTCACCTGTACCTTTAAGTCGAGCGGCACGGTCTGCAACGACGGAAGCCCCCGAGAACCTGTAACGGCACCACCGACGTATGTAATCACGGCGGCACCGTTTGCGGCGACGGCACGGAAACGGCTCCGAACAGTGCGACGACGGCAATATGGCGAACGGCGACGGTTGCGATTCCACCTGCCATACGGAACCCGGTTGGACTTGTAACAGCGCTTCTCCCACCGTCTGTACCCGCACCTGCGGTAACGGGGTGATCGATTCGGGCAAGGAGCTTGCGACGACGGCAATCGCGAGCGGAGACGGATGCTCCTCCATTTGCCAAGTGGGAAGTGGGCTATACCTGTAACGGAACGCCCAGCCACTGCACCAACGGCGGTCCGCTCAATCCCCCGACGGGCTTGACCGGCACGGCCGACGGTCCGAACCGGGTGACGGTCACCTTCACGGATAATTCGGACAACGAAACCGGATTCCACGTGGAGCGCGCCGACGGGCCTTGCGGATCCTCCAGCGTCTTCACGGTGGTGGGAACGCTTCCTGGTTCGCCGGGAACGGGTTCGACGGTAGTCTTCGTGGACAACACCGTGCAGCCCGGTCAGACCTACTGTTACCAGGCGACGGCGTTCAACAACGGCAATGAATCCGGGCCCTCGAACTCCGCGACGGTCACGACCCCGAACGGCGGTGTCGGCCCCGTGGGACCGGGCGGCCCCATGTTCCTCGAAGGCAGCGGCGGTTGCAGCCTGTCTCCCTTCGGCTCCGAGACCCGCGATGTCTTCGCGATCGTCACGGCGATGATGGGAACCCTGCCGATCTCGATCGTGCGGTGGACCCGGAAAAAGAAAAACTAAGCGATTTGACCCATAACAGCCTATATAACCCCGTCCGCCAGTAGTTGGCGGACGGGGTTTTTTTATGGGCGAAAAAGTGGGGAGTCCCTTGTAATTGATTATTCCTCCTTTTTGTTGTAATCATTAGCCGGTGAGCGTCGATTCTTTCCTTCATTACTTGAAGACGGAGCGGGGAGCTTCTTCTCATACCCTTAAACACTATCTGCGCGATTTAAATGAGTTCGGCGCTTATTTAAAAAAGCATTATCCTCCCCTTATTTCCGCGGAAGGTCCCCAATGGTCGGAGGTGTCCGTCCGCATCCTCCGTGGGTTCGTGGCCACGCTTCTTCAAAAAAACAAATCGGCCTCGGTGGGCCGTAAGCTTTCCACTTTAAAGTCGTTTTATAAGTTTGCCGTGAAAAAGGGACTTTTAAACGCCAATCCGGCGCGGTCGATTTCCACGCCCAAGAAGCCGAAGCTCTTGCCCCGTTTCCTTTCGGTGGATGAGGCCTACGGATTGATGGATGAGGCGGCCAAGGGGGAGAAAAAGCAATCTCCGCGCGACCGGGCGATCTTGGAAATTTTATACGGCTGCGGCCTTCGGGTGAGCGAGCTGACGGGATTGAACCTCGCCGATTTCGATTCTTCCGCACGTCTCTTAAGGGTTCGCGGGAAAGGCAATAAAGAACGCATTGTGCCCCTGGGCGAGAAGGCCTGGCAGGCCTTAAAAGAATATATGGAGGAGAGGGCAGGGGGAGAAATTAAAGACGTCCAAGCCCTTTTCTTGAATCTGCGCGGTAAACGCCTCACGGTCCGCAGTATCGAACGCCTCGTGGAAGCCTACCAACTTCGGGGGGGCTTGGGCCGGAAAGTGAGTCCCCACGGCCTTCGACATTCGTACGCGACCCATCTTTTGGGCAACGGGGCCGATTTGCGCAGCATCCAGCAACTTTTGGGGCATTCCTCCCTCTCCACCACCCAAAAATACACGCATCTTAGCCTTGAAAAGTTGATGGAGATTTACGATAAAGCGCATCCCAAGGCTTAACATCCAAAGGAACGGCAACATGGAAAATTCCGATACGAAACTCAATTTCCGCGGCACCACCATCGTCGCCGTGAAGAAGGACGGAAAGGTGGCCATCGCGGGCGATGGTCAGGTTTCCTTCAACAACACGGTATTGAAGCACACGGCCAAGAAGGTGCGCCGGATGAAAAACGACAAGGTGGTGGCCGGGTTCGCCGGTTCTACGGCCGATGCTTTTACCCTTTTCGAGAAATTCGAGGGCAAGCTCGACCAATACCACGGCAACATCACCCGGGCGGCGGTGGAACTCGCCAAGGACTGGCGTACGGATCGGATCTTGCGCCGCTTGGAAGCACTGCTCATCGTGGCCGATAAGGACAATATCTTGACGCTTTCCGGAAACGGCGACGTCATCGAGCCCGATGATGGAGTGAGCGCCATCGGTTCCGGCGGTTCCTACGCCCTGGCGGCGGCCCGGGCCTTGCTGAAATACAGCTCCCTTTCGGCAAAGGAAATCGCTTGCGAGGCCTTGAAAATCGCCGCCGACATTTGCATCTATACGAACGACAAAATTTACGTGGAAGAGGTCTAAGATCAACCCCCACCTTTATCTTCCTCTTGATCTTAAGGGGAGGGCGGGGAGGGGGTGGATTTAATACCGGGAATTTTAATTGATATGAACTTCACCCCCCGAGAAATCGTCAGTGAACTCGATAAATACATCATCGGCCAAGCGAAGGCGAAAAGGGCCGTGGCCATTGCGCTGCGCAACCGTTGGCGGCGCCAACAGGTGCCGAAAGAGCTGCGAGACGAGATCGCCCCGAAGAACATCATCATGATCGGCCCCACGGGCGTGGGCAAGACGGAGATCGCCCGGCGTCTCGCCAAACTCGCCCATGCCCCCTTTATTAAGGTGGAAGCCTCCAAGTTCACCGAGGTGGGGTATGTGGGGAAAGACGTCGAATCGATCATCCGAGAACTTACCGAGCTCGCCGTCAACATGGTGCGCGAAGAAGAAAAGGCCAAGGTCTTCGCCAAGGCCGAGGATTTGGCGGAGGATAAGATCCTCGATCTGTTGCTTCCTCGCCGCAAGCAAAAGGGTTCGGAGGAGGGGGAAGAAACGACGGTTGCCGCGGAGAGCCCCGACGAAACCCGGCAGAAGTTCCGCGATCTTTATCGGGCGGGGAAATTGGACGAACGGATCGTCGAGTTGGAGGTTTCCGCTTCCTCTCCCATGCCGATGATGGAGGTGGTCACCGGCGCCAACATGGACGAGATCGGCATGAATCTGCGCGACATGTTCCAAAACTTCATGCCCAAGGGGCGCAAGCGCCGCAAGGTGAAGGTGGTCGAGGCCAAGCAAATCCTCATCCAAGAGGAGGCCCAGCGTCTCATCGACATGGATCAAGTGGTGAAAAGCGCCATCGAACGGGTGGAGCAGAGCGGCATCGTTTTTTTGGACGAGATCGACAAAATCGCCGGCCGCGAAGGCGGGCAGGGGCCCGACGTTTCCCGCGAGGGCGTGCAGCGCGACATTTTACCCATCGTGGAAGGCAGCAACGTGAACACCAAGCACGGCATGGTGAAGACGGATCATATCCTGTTCATCGCCGCCGGGGCGTTCCACGTTTCCAAACCTTCCGACTTGATCCCCGAGCTGCAAGGGCGCTTTCCCATCCGCGTGGAGCTCGATTCCTTGAGTCAGGACGATTTCTTGAAGATCCTCATCGAGCCGGAGAACTCCCTCACCAAGCAGTATGTCGCTCTCCTCGAAACGGAAGAGGTAAAACTCGATTTCCAAAAGGACGGCCTCGAGGAAATGGCCTCTTTTGCCGCGCTGGTGAACGACCGGACGGAAAATATCGGCGCCCGTCGCCTTCATACCATCATGGAACGGGTGCTCGACGACGTGTCCTTCAAGGCCCCGGACATGCGGGGAGAGAAGGTTTGCATCGACGCCCCTTATGTGAGAGAGAGGTTGACGGATATCGCGAAAGACCAAGATCTAAGTCGGTATATTTTGTAAGCACGAGGTGAACTGAAAAACTATGCTCGATCCCACGCAAAAAGCTTCCATCCTGATGGAGGCGCTTCCTTATATTAAAAAATTCTTCGGCAAGACGATCGTCATCAAGTACGGCGGCCACGCCATGGTGGACGAGGGCCTGAAGGAAACCTTCGCCAAAGACATCATTCTCATGAAGTACATCGGCTTGAACCCCGTGATCGTCCACGGCGGCGGGCCGCAAATCGGCAAGGTGCTTCAGAAGATGGGGATCGAGTCGAAATTTCACCGGGGCATCCGCATCACCGACGAGGCAACGATGGATGTCGTCGAGATGGTGCTCGTGGGGAAAGTGAACAAAGAAATCGTCGCGCTCATCAATCGTCACGGCGGCAAGGCGGTGGGACTTTCGGGTAAGGATGGCGACTTAATCCGCGCCAAGAAGCTGCCCAAAGAAAAAGTGACATTCGATGAAAAAGTAAATGAAATTATAGACTTAGGAAGGGTTGGAAACGTGACGGAGGTGAACGGATCCATCTTAAAAGTTTTGGATTCGGATAACTTCATTCCCGTCATCGCGCCGGTCGGCGTAACTGAAAAAGGTGAGGCCCTCAACATCAACGCGGACCTCGTCGCGGGCGCCTTGGCTTCCGCGCTGAAGGCCGAAAAACTTGTTTTGCTCACCGACGTGGAAGGCGTGAAGGATAAAGAAGGCAAGCTCATCTCGAAACTCGGCGTCCATGAAATCCGCAAACTGATTAAAGAGGGTGTTATTACGGGAGGAATGATTCCCAAGGTCGAATGCGTCTCCAAGGCCTTGGCCAGCGGGGTGAAGACGGCCCATATTATCGACGGTCGACAAAATCATGCGGTTTTGCTAGAAATATTTACGGATCAAGGTGTTGGAACCATTCTTCAGTGATTTTGACCGATTCATTCTTACGAAGGATCAAAGGGCAGCCTTAAAAAGGCTGCCCCTGCGTTTTTATGGGTACTGAAAATTCCAATTCATCCATCGTCGAGAGGGCCTCGAAAGTGATCATGAGTACCTACGGCCGCTTTCCCATCGCTTTGGTGAAAGGCGAGGGATGTTGGGCTTGGGATGCGGACGGAAAGAAGTATCTCGATCTCGTGGCCGGAATCGCCGTCAACTGCTTAGGCCACGCCCATCCGAGGATGGTGAAGGCGATCGCCGAACAAGCTTCTCAAATCATTCATACTTCCAATTTGTACCAGATTCTTCCCCAGATCGAGCTCGCCGAAACGTTGACGAAGCTCTCCTTCGCCGATAAGGCGTTTTTCTGCAACAGCGGGGCGGAGGCCAACGAGGGGGCGGTGAAGCTCGCCCGGAAATATCAAAAGAAGAAAAATAAGCCCGAGCGGTATCGGGTGGTCTGTATGCAAAATGCCTTTCACGGCCGGACCCTCGCCATGATCAATGCTACGGGGCAGGAAAAATACCGGAAAGGTTTCGAGCCGCCGGTGGACGGTTTCCTGCACGTGCCTTTCGGGAACTTCGAAGCTTTGGAGAAGGTCGCCGATGACACGGTGGCGGCGGTGCTTTTGGAGCCCATCCAAGGGGAGGGCGGCATTGTGCTTGCCCCAGACGAATATCTGAAAAAGGTGCGGAAGTTTTGCGACGAAAGGGGCCTCCTCCTCATTTACGACGAAGTGCAGACGGGCGTGGGGCGGACCGGCAAGATGTTTGGCTATGAGCATTCCGGCGTCGCGCCCGACGTCATGACCTTGGCCAAGTGCTTGGCCGGCGTAGTTCCCATCGGGGCGATTCTGGCGAAGGGGGAGGCGGCGAACGTCTTCGAACCGGGAGACCACGCGGCCACCTTCGGCGGCAATCACCTCGCGACTCACGTGGCGCGGGAAGTGATTCAGGTGCTTCAAGACGGCGTGCTGAAGAATTGCCAAGAAGTCGGCGCTTACTTTTTAGATCGCTTGAAGGAGCTTCAGAAAAAACACCCCGTCATCTCGGACGTGCGGGGCAAGGGGCTCATGATCGGCGCGCAGCTGGATCGACCCGGCAAAGAATACGTGACGAAGGCCATGGAGAAGGGGCTGCTCATCAATTGCACCCAAGAGTCCGTCCTCCGTTTCGTGCCGCCGCTCATCCTTTCGAAGGCGGAAGTCGATCACGCCATCAAGATTTTGGACGAGATCCTATGAAAAAAGACCTGCTCACCCTTCTTGACTTGCAACCCTCCGACGTCGACTTGATTCTCGAGAAGGCGAAATTCTTCAAATCGGTTCGGGGAAAGAAAAAGCACCCCACGCCGCTCGAAGGGCAGACCCTGGCGATGATCTTCGAGAAGAGCTCCACGCGCACGCGCGTTTCCTTCGAAGTGGCCATGACCGAGCTCGGGGGGAGGGCGCTCACGCTCACCTCGCAAGAAAGCCAGATCGGTCGGGGCGAGACCTACAAGGACACGGCGCTCGTTCTCTCGCGTTACGTGCACGGCATCATGATCCGCACTTTTTCGCAAAGGAACTTGGAGGAGTTGGCCGAGCACGCGACCATTCCCGTGATTAACGGGCTCTCCGATCTTTTTCATCCCGTGCAAGTCTTGGCGGATCTGCTCACCATCGTGCAGGTGAAGAAGGATTACCGGAAATTGAAGATCGCATACGTGGGCGACGGGAACAACCTGGCCAACACGTGGATCGACGCGGCGATCCTCCTCAAGTTCGACTTAAACGTGGCATGCCCTAAGGGATTCGGCCCCTCTGGCGCCTTACTCACCCAAATCACCAGCTATCCCCATATTTCCATCGGTTCCGATCCCATCGAAGCGGTGAAAAGTGCCGACGTCATCTACACCGATACCTGGTTTTCGATGGGGCAAAAGGAAGACGGGGAGAAGAAGGAAAAGTTCATGCCCTTCCAGGTGAACGGCGAGCTCCTCTCCCACGCGGATTCGGAGGCGATGGTGCTCCACTGCTTGCCCGCCCACCGGGGCGAAGAAATCACCGACGAGGTGCTCGACGGCCCCCAGTCTTTCGTCTTCGACGAGGCGGAAAACCGCTTGCATGTGCAGAAGGCGATTTTGGCGCTTTTGATGGGGAAGTAACCCCAATGCGCAACTTTTTATAAATAATGCCGATCATCGATCGAACGGGAGGGCGGGGGCCCGCGAACTTTGATCCATGTATCACATCCGTAGGCTCCAAGTGCACCCCGCCATGGGAGGAGCTCCCATCATTGACACGGCGGAAGACTTCACTCCCATTAATCCCCCTGAAAATTCGTTTTCCAGAACGGTTTTCGATTTAGGAACGGGTGATTCATTCCAACCCGAGGTCTTATCGCCCGATCTTCCCCTTGTCGATTCCCACTCCCTGCACTTTCAATGGAATTTTTTTCGTAGCACCGATCCCCGAGATTACTTAAGCGCTTACCAACGGGCCGTATTACGGGCAGCCCCCGAGCACGATCCTTTTCCCCTTGAAACCGAAAACCCCTACCGAGAAGGTTTTGATTGGACGGAATCTTACGGCGAGTTCCTGCGTTTTCGCTGGTGGGACACTTCTCCCACTTGGGTGAAAGCGGTGGGGGTGATCGCGATCGTATCCGGTGCGACCGCGGCGATCGGTGCGACGATCCTAGCCGGAAAAGCGGTCGCCGCCACCGGTTTTGTGGGGGGAGTCTTGGGTATATCATTGGCATTCCATTTAGGAGGCCTTGCCCTGGTCCACCAACGAAGTGACGAACACAGGATCGCCCCGCTCTTAGACCAGGCCAGCGAGCATCTTCAGCATTGGAATCCCGACCAAAGCTCGACCTTCGATTGGGGATCTTTCTTCGTGGATCTGGATCTGCGGAGAAGCCCGGAGTTCGATGAGGCTCAGAGAAGGCGCGTCGAAAACCGCTGGCAAACACTTGTGGACAGCTTCATGCGGCAAGACCAAAGTGACCCGATGGAACGGGTCGAAGCCATTTATGATCTCGTCTACCTCAATACCCATATCCGAAACCCAGTTTTTCCCCTCCACCGAATGATCGATTTTCTCCGTGACGACGCGCGCCCGCGACCGGAAGGGAATTGCCATAATCGCGCCCAGTTGGTGATTGCGGCGATGCTATACGCCCGACTGCCGCCGCCTTATGTGGTGGGAATCCAGACGTTCAGCACCCACGTGGAGCCGGTGATCTACAACCGTCAAACCGGCGAAGTTTACGACATCATTAGCGGCGCAGAACCCACCACTCATGTGAGGGCCTCGATTTATCACCCCGAAATATGGCTGCATGCTTTCTTGCAAAACCACGGCCGTTCATCCCCTTGGAGGGAAGAAGATTTCATGATCGTTCGGGGGGAAGATTCGCCCGCGGGCCTCTCTCTGAAGATGATTCTCGGCGCTCCTTTCGAAATGTATTGGCGCTTCACCGGGGCGGAGGGGGACGGGATGAATCGAGGTCATCTCGGCGATCCCGAATGGCGGAGCGATATCCCTAATCCCTTTGATGTTCCTCTTTTACCGCCTCCCGCCCATCGCTTTAGGATGGACTCAGAGACTCCGAATTTGGGAGCGGGTGCCTCCCAAATTCACGATCCACACTCCGCACAAAGGAACCTGTTCTTCGCGGGACCTTTCGATATCTTCGTTGAAGAGGAACTGAATGACACTCGCGTCGTTTTTCGCACCCATGCACAAGAGGATTATTTCAATCGTCTACAAGGCCAGCCCGACGAGCAGCGCCAATTTATACGAAGCTTAACTGAAGCGGGCATTCGTCGTTATTTCGATCGCCCGGAAATGCAGGAATTCGTTTCCATTTTCCGAGGCCCGCCGGATCGCGTTCTTCCGCGCTTAGCGGAAATCGATCCCCTACGACTCCCGCTGATTCTGGGAGAGCTGAAGGAGAGGATGAATTATTTAGATCAAGTATCCTCGCAGGTGCTTCATGAATCCGGGGATAACCCTTTCTATTCCCAACCTCAAATTTCCGCTTTGATTGGGGGAATGAGAAACTTTGGTGGTTGGATTCAAAGCCACCCCAGGGAAGGCCTTGGACAAATCGATCAAGTATCGTTCGATCGTCAAACAGGGTTGCTGGGATTCATTTCTTCCCACCCCTTGGGGGATGGGACGCGAGCGGCACTCTACAATATCATCCCAGAAGCGGCCATGTTGGGTTTGGAAGAGCAGATGACGCAAGCCTCTCTTGACCTAAATCGAACCAGTGTTTCACCCCCCAATTCTCTCCAGGAGATCGTTTTAGTTTCGCCTGATTTTGAAACTCAACATACGGATCAGAATTCTCCTGCCAGAATACCCGAATCACCGCCAACCGTAGAGCCCCTCCAAGTGAGATCAGAAACGATACGCCAATTCTTAAATGTTTGGCTGACGGATGAGTTAATGCGCCATTTAGTGAATGTCGTGAATCAAGCGTTGAGGAACCCTTCTCATGATCACAATTTATATATGGCCCAAGCGCGAATTTTAGAACTCTTGGGTCATCCCGAAGGGATCCTGACCTACATTGACCGAGCCATCCAAATAAATCCTAGGGTCGGTCACAATTATCGAGGCACTACCTTGAATGGATTCCGTCGGTTTGACGAGGCTTTGGTATCCTTTGATCGGGCGATTCAAACGGATCCGAACATTTGGCAACCGCATGCGGGGCGCGCCATGAGCTTGACTCACATGGATCGTTGCCTTGAAGCGTTATCTTCGATTGATAGGGCGATTTCCATTAATCCTTATGTTGCACAAAGTCATGATCTGCGCGGTCTCATCTTGAATCGACTCGATCGCCTCGAAGAAGCATTGGAAGCATTTAACCAAGCCATTCACATCGACCCAAATTATTCCGAGGCTTATATTGACCGAGGGACTATTCTTGAACGCCAGGGTCGCCTGCCCGAAGCATTGGCCTCTTATGATCGTGCGCGTAACTATCCCTCTGCGGAAGAAGGTCGCGAAAGGGTATTGCAGAGGATGAGATCGCGTTAATGGCGCTGGAGATAGGCACTCGTGCCCAAGTTAGCTGACAACTCCGCAACTTTTGAATGACCATCACCTTAAGGCGCTATTTTAAACAACTTTTCTTCGTTTTCATCGATATTGTATTGAAACGCTAAGAGGTAAAAACGGCATTAAGAGAAGGTGCGGAGGGAGCCCGTATGGGGCCGAAGTCTATCCTTTCTCTTTTGCCGAAGTCTTCATCTCGAACCGCCTCTTCTTTTGAAGAAAACTTTGAGAGCGTTCTCAACCGTTCGTCCGGCAATCCCTCCCCATATTCTTCCGATCTTACTTCCGCGCAAAAGCAAGTCGATGAAATGACGAGCCGCTTCGTGCATGAGGCGAGCGATTGGAAGTCTCTCGCCGCGATGATGGTGGGTGGCGTCGCTTTCCGCTTAGGTAAAATCGGCGTCATTACCGGCAGCGAAAAAATCTTGGGAAGTTTTGCCACTCGTTTGTTTCCCCTCGTCCAAGCCGCTTCCGCCTTGGGAGGGCTTGCTGGCGAGGTGACCGTTTTCGAAGGGGTGAATGAGCTTCTTTCCCCGTCCTTACCTCCAAAATCGTATGGGAAGCGCTGGCTTTCTTCCTTCATTAACTTCGGTACCTTGAAGGGCTTCGGTAAGTTCGCCGAAGGGCAAAATATTTTCGTCCAGCATGCTATCCAAGATATGGGCATGGTGCTGGGCCATCACGTGGCGCATGGGAGCGGGGTCGAGGAAAAACCTGAAGGGAGTTTGGTGGAACAGCTCCTTCGCTCGGAGATCGCAAATATTCAATGGACCGCCGGCACCCAACTTGCCCACTACCTGACGGGCGGAAACCTAATGGCCTTTGAACGCGGGCTTGAACTCACGCTTCAGGCGAAGGTTTTCGAGAACAAGATGCATAGAAATCTTTCCGATTTGTGGTCTCCCCAACTCGCCTTCGCGGAGGGAAACGAGAAGGCCGGCGTTGAAGGCACGGCGCCGAAAAAAGCCTTGGATCACCCCCTCGTGATTCTCTCCCAGAAAAATGAAAAAGCGGAAGGAAGCGACGGGAAAACCTCGAAATTCGAGCCACCCCTATTTCACAAAAGCAAGTATTGGCGCGTGATTCGTGCGGAACGGGACGATAAAAGTACCGGTTGGATCTTGACCGCAAAATGGCAAGGTGAAACGGTGGAGTTTTATGACACGATCAAAGAAATTCGGCAGGCGAAGAGGGTTTGTGAAGTTTTCGATGTGAAGATTGATTTTCGAAACAAAACCATCACCTATCCCGACGCGACCGGCCTGAACGCGAGGCGTCCGCCGGGGTTTCCGCTTCGCCTCTGGACCCCACGCTTAAGTCGAGGGGAAATCGACGAGACGAACGGTGAAGTGGAGCTCGAGGTTTATTTATCCCATTTGGCTAAGAGGCCGCCGGAGACTCCCATGAGCGAGGGGCCGCTCCATTTCCATGACGTGTTCGATCATTTCATCGAAGAGGACGCCCTGATGTATCCCACGCGGCTTGGAAGGCGGTCTTTGGCGATTTACAGAAAAACGGCCTGGCTTCTCACGGAAGCCCGGCGAGGCATTCGGAGCCGGGGGGATCCCTCGGAGCTCGTCTCGCTTTGGAGGGGAATCGCAAAGGAGTACGCGGACAGTTTTGACGTCAACGCGCGGGGTTTGAAGGAGCTATGGAAGGGCACCAGCATGCTGGCGGGAAATGAGGGATGGAATGCCTTTAGCCAGAAATTCTACTATCAATCCTTTCATACTTTTCAAGAGTTGGGTCTCATTAACCACTTGAGGCCGCTTCAAGCTCTCGACTCATCGTGGAAAATACTCGGGGCGAAGAAGGACGCCCAAACGGCGGAGTGGGTCTTCACGGCTCAATATCTCGGTAATCGTCCCCTGGAAGAGGAACTCCCGTTCTCGCGGGAAACGTTCTCTGCCGCGGGGATTACGACTGATCTCGCCCGACGGCAGGTCTCCTATCCGGGAAACATGCGGGGACTGAATCGAAATTTGGCGGAGGCCGGGGCCTCCTTTCGAATTTGGAATCCCCATCCACCCCGGCTGGGCGTCGATCTTATCCAAAAGAATCCGGTCGAGTATTTCGTTCGCTTGGCGAAGGAGACTCCGGAGCTCCCACTACACAATTTGGCTTACGATCCCGGACAAGCCCGGGTCGTTTATCGCATGCTCGAAACGGTACAGGCGGGCCAGAGGATGATTGAGACGGATCCGGAGATATGGGATCTGTTGAGGTCCACTTCTCAAGGCGTGGTTCGCCGGGACCTCGAGTTGGGGGAAGAGGCCAAGGCCCTTTTTTCTCCCCATCGGTCTTGGTCATCCCACCTATTTTTCGCCCAACATTCGATTCAACACGAATTGTTTTGGTGGGATCTCCATGGAGAAAAATGCTTTGAAGACTTACGCAAAGTGCTGGATAAATTAAATCGAGACATTGGCATGCCCTGAAGGCAGTACGCGGTTCTTAATCTCATTTTTCGTCCGTGGTGGTCATTTCCTCCCTTCATTCCTCCAAACTCCACAACTTTTCCCGTTAAATCACGACAATGGGCCCGGCAACGGTGAAAGAAATCATGCGGGGCACATACGATGGCGAAATCTGCGGGGTCGGTTCTTTCCGCCGTGCCGGATTCTAGTCTTTCTTCCGTCTCGGTCTTAGACCGCTTTTCCTCCGTTCAAAATTCAGGTTCTTCCTTTACCTCCCTTCAAACGCAAGTCGACGGGATGGTGTCGGGCTTCGTCGAACAAGCGACTGACGCCAAGACCTTGGCGGCCATGGTCGGCGGCGGCTTGGCGTACCGTTTCGCGCGTTTTGGAACGCTCGCTCTCGCTTCTTCCTTCGTTTCCGAGGGCGGCGCCTTCGCTTCTTTTCTCGTTCGGGGAAGCTCTTATGTGCTGGGCTTGGCGGGGGAATCGGCGGCGTTTACCGGCATTCAGCGGGGATTCTGCCTTTGGGAAGGACACGCCTCCAGTCAAACCTTCGCAAAAGAATGGTTGAACTCCGCCTTAAGCCTCGGGGCGCTGAAAGTTTTCGGGAAATGGGGAGAGGGGCAAAACTTGATCCTTCAACATCTCATGGCCGATTTTGGGATGGTGAGTGTTCATGCCCTGGCGGCGCTTCTTCACTTGGAGGAAAAAGCGGAGGGGGATTTTTCCACCCAACTCCTCCACGCCGAGGCGATGAACTGGCAGATGAAGGCGGGAATGGGGCTATTGCATGAGCTTGCTCCGACGCTTTCTTCCTTCGAAAAAACGACGGATCTGACGCTTCGACTCCGCGAGAAAGGCTTGGCTGAAAAAGGGAGGAAATTTTTAAGCCTTTCCTGGGGGGAGAACGCGCTCTCCCTTTCCGTTTTATGGACGAAAGGCGGGGGAGGCCCGCCCCGCATCACTTCGGAAGTGAATGTGGACGAAGCGGCTCCTTTGCTTAGATCACGCAATGCGAGGGATCTCCTGTTCGAAGATCTCGCCTCGCTGCGCGACGAGCCGAACCCTTTCGCTGAAAAAATCCCCGGTTTAAGCCGGAAGACGGAGGACCGTTTCGAGTGTGGGGATTTCGTTGAGTGGAAAACCCGGAAGGGAAGGGAACGCTACGTTTGGAGGGGCGCCGTTCACGGCGAGGCACTGGAATCCGCCACGGCGGAGGATTATCAAACCTACCTCGCCTGGCGGGCGCAGGCATCTTTCCTTCCGACCGTTCCCTTGGATCTCCTGCATCCCGAAGTCGTGGCTTTAAAAAAACGCCTGGAGGCGCATTCCATTTCCCTACGTTTGGAAGGCCGGGTTTCCCGCGAGCAAATCGCTTATGTTGCCGCCGTCATCGATCTTCTTCCCGACAGTTTTTTTCGCAATCGGTATGTGCGGCGGATTTCGCTCGGGGTTCCTTATTCGAAAGAAGGGGGAGTGGGGGATGAATTTAGAAACGGGGAGGTGCGAATCAGCCAAGCCACCCTACGCGGGTCCCGCCGGATGCTCGCCGCGACCTTGCTGCACGAGCTGGCCCACAGCGTGGAAATTCGCTATACGGCAAGCTTGTCGGAGTTAGGCTCCGTCCTTCTCCCCGATCCTGAACTGGGCCCGCCTTTGCTTCCCGACCTTTCCATCCCCAAAGAAGTGCGCGAGGCGATGCGGGAGCATTACCGGATCTTAAAGAGCCGTCCTGAAGACGCTTTCGTGATGAACGTGCTCAACGACCCCTGGCGCGGCGTCTGGGAATTAGTGGGCAGCCACCGGCGCCGCGCCTATGTGACCGGTTCTTTCCAAGAGTTTATCCCGGACTTCATCCTCTACTACGTCGCGGGAGGAACCCCCTTGAGACGTTTCATTACGGGCCCCGCCCAGACGGATTTGGTGAAGCGCGCCTATCTCGGCTTATACGAAGAGATTCGAGAGCGAATTTTCGACGGATGGGAATACGACGGTCGGGGACGGGTTTCGCAAGCGGTGGAGGCGGCCATTGACCCGGAAGAGTTCGTCCAGGCGAGGGCCTTTTTTCAGTTCATCCATTCCGCAACTTTTTCCAATGAATCCCGATAGTAAAGGCAGGGAAAAACACCAGGCATGGTGAAAAAAACGAACGCGGGACATCCCTTGGATGCGCCCGCCTATGGGGTTTTTTCGCCATGACTGACACCATTCTGTCCCGCTGGTCTCAATCCAATTCACCTTCTGAATCCATGACTTCGACCCAGGCCAAGGTCGACGAAGCCGTCGGACATTTCGTCGAACAAGCCGCCGATTGGAAAAGCTTGGCGGCCATGTCGGCTGGTTCCTTCTTTTTTCGTTTAGGTCGCATGGGTACCTTGGCCCTGGGTTCCCGGGCGGGGGCCGTTTTGTCCCCGGTCGTTCAGGGGACTTCGTACGTTTTTGGCCTAGGCTCCGAAGTCGTCGCCTTCGAAGGAACGAGCCGCGCCTTGGCCTACGCCACCGGCGACCGAAGCAATCCGCATCTTTTCGATTGGAAGGGGCAGGGCGGGCTTTGGGAAGGTTTCCAAAATTCCTTCGTCAATTTCGGCACGCTCAAAATCTTCGGCCATTTGGGGCACGGCCAAAACTTTGTTGTCAGCAACCTGATGTCTGATTTGGGCATGGTGGGCGGTCATGAGCTTGCCCACCGGTTGGGCTTGGCCCCGGCGCAAGAGGGCACTTTCTTCGAAAAAATGGCCCACGCCCACCTCACGAACCTGCAAATGGCGGCGGGGATGGGGCTCATGGGCGAGATGATTCCGCAAATTCATGGTGTGGAGAGGGCCCTCGACCTTCAGCTTCGGATGCAGGCCGAAAGGATCTCTATTCTCAACCGTTCTTCCGAAAAAGCGGATCGCATTACGGCCGAAGCAACGGACTTGAGTCCTCTAGCCGCCGAAGGCGGACGCCTCCACGCCGTCGGAGCGCCGGCCTTCTTCTTGGGTATGGATCTGTTCACCCAAGGCCATCCCACCGTCACGGGAGCTTTGCTGAGCCTCGCCGCCGCAATCGGCGCGTTCGCCATGGCCTTTCACCGCTCCGGCGGGAAAGCTCCGCAGGGTTTGATGGAGAAGGTCCGCTTGGGGGATTCGAAGGCCATCCGGAAAATGGCGGAGAAAGCCTTGGAGTCGGACGTGGAAACGTTGCATGCCTTCGGCGATCTGCTCGTCGAAGACGTGGCGATTTGGGAGAAGTTGGAGAGAAGTTTTAAAAAGATGAACCGGCCCTTCGCCGACGAAGCGAAGCTTTTGGAAGGGGTGAAGAACGACACGCGCGCCATCATGGTTTTGTTCGGCTTAAGGGGCGTGGGCGTGTTGGGTCTCGACGAGATACTCCGCAAGTTGGATCCTTCTGATTTAGTTCGGCGAATCAAGTCCGAGCCCAATGCGGATTTAGATTACCTCTTCTACATTCTGCATAGCCTCGCCTGGCTCGACAATCCGGAGGCAGGCCGTGCCTTAGTGGAACTCGTCTTCTCCGGAAACAACGATGCGGTGAACCTCTTTGCCCCTGAGTTGAGAAAAAACCAAAAGGTGAATCAGTTTCTAGAGGGGTTGCCCGCCTCCTCACTCGCGAAGATTGCCGTGGATGGAGACGGTTCGTCCCGCTTCCATATTTCCGGTCAATTTTTGGGGTGGTTGATGGGGCAAGGGGAAAAAAGAAACTCGAAAGCCTTCGAAGTGATGGAAATCTTGGTAGACGAATTGGGCCTGAGGGCCCCGAAGGATCCCGAGTATTTGCGCGAGCTGATGCGCTTGGCGAATCCCTATCGCCGGGGACCGCGGGAGGGGGTGGAAAGTTGGGAAACCGAATTTTGTGACGTAGCCTCAAGAGAGAGGGAAGAAGAAGGCCTGCCGCTCACCTGGCCCGCCCTCTTTTTGGAACAAAAGGCGAGGGCAAAATTAAAAGGCCTTTCGGTCGACTCCCTCGCGGCGAAGGCGGAAGGAGATGAGTCCATTCCTTTCCTTCTTCAAAAGCTTTCCGAATATCAAAAAAGGGATTCCGCGTCCCTTTCTCCGATGGGCAAGATGGGGCCTCCCGAGGGTGAAAGCGACGCTGCTTCCGCGAACGACAACGATAAACTCTACGCCGTCGCCGCTCCCGCCTGGTTGGGGGTGGATTTTCTCTTGAACGGACATCCCACTACCGCCGGGCTTCTCACGGCGGGGTTGATGACTTTGGGGACGGTGCTTGCCCGCGGCGAAAAAAGATCCGCCTTGAGGCAGGTTGCCCAAGAAGTTTTTCTGAGGTTTCTATACGGCTGGGTGGTTCTGTCGGGGAAGGCGCATCAGGCTTTCCAACAATGGCGCGAAGACAGGGAAACGGCCGAGGATTACGGGAGATTGCGGGGAGGCCTCAAACCGGCTTCCCAGGGATGGGCGAAAGCACAATTCGAAGCGGCCGAGGCGAGGGGAGTGAGCGCGGAGGTTTGGCTGACCCGCGTCCTGAAAACGACTGCTCCCGAAGCGGTGGAAGCGGCATTGGATTTGTTCATTCCCGATTCCTCCATCTTGCCTCTGGAGAGACTCCGTCAGAGGGCACGATGGGTGATTGAAAATCGAATTCAGGGAGGAGCGGGCCTTGTTGAAGCCCTCTTCGATTTGAATGAGGGCAAAAACAATATATCGGGAAGACTTGCCTTATTGGAGGCGAAAGAAGAGGAGAATTTTCTTCGCCAACCTTCGATCGAGGATCAGCTGGAGCGTGCCGAAGGGCTTTTGCGTTTAAATCGGCCGGAGAAGGCGTTGCCCTTTGTTCGCAGAGTCGCTCGGATTTTCGATTTTTCCCTCTGCGTCGAGGCGAATAGAATTCTCCGCGAGTTTGGGGAGGCGGAGGAAGCCGCGACGAACCTGCTCCAGGTCTTGCGTGCTCGGGGTCGTCACAGCGAAGCGGCGGCGATTCTTCTCATGGAGAATGAACAGGCGCGGGAGGAGGCCGCCGCTTTCCTTCTCGAAAAAAGGGAAGGGGAAGAAGAAATCAGCCTTGCCGCCGCTCAGGCTCTGGGGAGACATGGGAAGGCCGAAGCGGTGCCTCTTCTTCTCGCCTTCTTGCGTCGGCAAAGAGGGGAACTGGCAAAATGGGATCCCGCTTCGGGGAGTCCTCCGGCCGCAAAAAGCGCTTTTCCGGCGTTAAGCCGCATTCTCGATGACTATTTGCATGCGAGAAGCGCCGAAGATTTCGGAGGGATCGTCGAAGCCTTGCTTCCCCACCTGGGGGAAGCCTCCGTGCGGCTCGAGTTGGCGGCGTCCTTTCGAACCCTTCCCGAAGGTTCCCCCGCCTGGTTGAAAGCAGGTTTGGCCTTGTCCCAAGAAGGAGTGGGGGATGCGAGAGAGAGCCTCGAGCGCTGGGCGATCGTCCATTTGAAGCAGCCGTCTCGGGAGATTTTAGAAGATGATTCCTCCGATTTTGTTTTGAGAGGCAGAACGGTGTTTTCTCTCGTGCCCAATCCGCGAAAAAGAAAGCGCTCCCCGACGCCTTTCGAAGTTTCCCAAGCGGCGCAACTCGCCTCGCGCTTGAGAATAAGAGAAGCCGTTCCCGCCCTCGAAAACCTGGCGGGGCAGGCGGATATTCCCGCCGGCGTCATGCTCCAGGTCTGCGAGGCCCTCATTGCATTGGATCGACCCGAGACCGCTCAATCCCTTTTGCGAGGACGCCTCTTGAAAGACCCGGAAACCGCGATGCGCGCCGCGCAATTACTGGATGGTCTGCAATCCGGTTGGGACCGATTCATGGATCCTAATACCCGCTTTCAACTTCCGGAGGGCGGTTATCGTCGATCCTCGTTGCGTTCGCTCGGCGATTTCGAGGCCACGGACGGAAAGCCTCTACGACTTTATCCGGTCGGGTACGAACCTGGCCATGCGGCGGAAGACGGGAAGGGTGGCTATTACCAGGTGATGGC
Source organism: bacterium (assembly GCA_046346885.1). Taxonomy (GTDB): domain Bacteria; phylum UBA10199; class UBA10199; order JADFYH01; family JADFYH01; genus JAXMHI01. The sequence goes on from JAXMHI010000007.1 coordinate 83,319, forward strand.
TCTCGGCAGTGAAGGGACGAGCGACGTAAAAAAGTTAGCGGGTGTGATTCCGCTGGGAAAAGAGTCGAAGACGACGAAAGTCTTGATTCGTTTCATGCCGGAGGACGCCGAGAAAAGCGCCGTCGAGGCATGGTTTCCGGTGGAACAAGCCGTCAAGATGGGCCTTCTTCTGCACGAAGGCGGGAATTTGCACTTAAACCCCGATCTTTCACGTGTCTTCGTGGAAGACCTTCCCGACCTCTCAGGTCTTCCGCCTCCCGAAGACTTAAGGAAAAGACGCGCCTACTCGCTGGGAGAGGGGAGCCTCCACGGCCACGGGCTCACGCTCCTCGACGCGATGGCGAAAGCCATGCGCAAGAAAGAGCCGCCCCACGTGCTTTGGGAAAAGATCGAAGCGGAGACCAAAGATTTACCCGTTGGCCATGCGAAGGTCGAAGGGATGACCCAGGTGCTCGTGGGGCCCGCCCCCAACGTTTTGCAAACTCCGGAGGTGAAGAAGAAGTACATGGGGCTTTTGGAGTTACTTTCATGGAAATGGTCTCCCGACAGTTCCCGAACGCTTTTGGGCCTTCAGTTTTTTCGCCGGCATTTTATGGCGCAAGAATGGACGATGACCCGATTCCAGAAGGGAAACCTTTTTGATAAAGATCCCTCACTTTTAAAGCCGGAAGAAATCGCCTACCGAGCGTATCGGGAATGGATGACGGAGATAGCTTTCCCACCGCCACCCGCGATCAAAGCGGAGCTGGCCGATCTTCTCTCGTTGCTGCCAGGTATAGAAAGGATGGGGGCTCGGGAAAAAGTTGTTTTTGATTTATTAGATGCCATTTTTGGAACTTGGCGGGAGAAAGATCTGATTGAGGTGGAAGACCCCCTTTACGTGGAATACTCCGCCCGCCTGATGGAACTACGTCTCCATCACCCGAATTCCGAAGTGCGGGCCGAGGCCGCATATGGTTTTGAGGCCGCGGTGGGTGGTGTATCGCAATACAAGGGAAGACAGGAAAGGTTTTTAAAGGCGGTGCGCCAAACCTATTCTGAATTTAAAAAACTCCATTCTTCGCAGCCGCGAGTTCACGCACCCGGTGAAGCCGAAAAGGTCTTGGCGGCCCTGCTCGAAGAACAGGCGATTGAGGAAATGAGTCCGGAAGAGGGTGCAGTCCCGGCGGGCCGGCAAGTGAATACGCCGGAAGGTGGTGGGGGAAAGCTTTATTCCTTCGCGGCACCCGCCCTTTTGGGGCTGGATGTTTTGGTCAACGGCCATTCGACGCTGGGAGGGATGGCCGTTGCGTTTTTGAGCACACTCGCGACGGCGGCTTTCGTGATGGGGGCTTTCGGCGGCAAGGGGGGGAAGGACTCCGAAGAGGAAAAATTCAAAGCCTTCCGCTTCCAATTGGAAGACCTTTTCGGGAAGAAGCAAAAAGGCGACGCGGAAGCGGGCAAAAGAATCCGACGCTTAGACATCGACCTCCTCGAAAAGTTGGCGGCGCAAGATCATTGGGAGTCGATCGAATGCCTAGAAAAGTTGGACGAAGGGGGACATCCGGAAGCATTCGACGTGTTGGCGGAATCCGTGAGCGGTTACGCGTTGGAACAAGTGCATCTCGCCGCGCAAGGCGATCCGAAGGCCTCCGGGAAGGTCAGGCGGATGGGGTTGAAGCGGATCGTGAGCGCCGCCTCCTTTTCAAACGATCCGGATCACGAAGAATCCCTCGTCGCCCTTCTTCGACTGGCCAAGATGGGACATTCGGCGGCTCTTCCTTCCCTCCGGGAGATTTTTGAACAACGTCCCGTCTCGGCCGTTTCCCTCCTTTCCTTTTTGGAAGATCCAAATCCGGAAGTGGTTGCTTTGGTGAAAGAGCGGGTGAGGGATTTCTCTCTTTCATCCTTGCGGGATCCCCTCGAGAATCCTCGTGATCCCCTTCACGAGGATTGTTTACGGGTTTTGTCGTTGCTTCTGCGAGAAAGTCCCTCCGCTCCTTTTTCGGAGGACGATCCCTTGCATACTTTCGCCACCCGATTTTTTCTGGAAGGAGCCATCCAAGATCCCGATCAAGCATTTTCCCTTTTGGAAGACCCGCGGATAAAGGCCCGTTTGGAGAAGTGGGCGAAACAGGGAGATAAGGTGGCCGTGGCCCTTTGGGCGGAAGCGGGGAGAAGAAGCTCCCCCGATTTTGAAGCGCGAATGAAAGAAGCCGGAATGGAGGCCCCTTCCCTGAGAGAAGCATCGGGGGCCCTTTTGGAGCGGATTGCCAAGGACACGACCGATCCCCATCGCTCCGACACCTTCGCGGTTTCTTTCGAGCGGGACGGGGAGTATGTTTTTGGTCGCGGGGCTTATCGGGAAAATTTTATCCCCCTGCCGGATCGCCGAGTCAGCCGAACGCATGTTGCCGTCGTCAAGCGAGGCGACGACTTTTTCATCCGGGACGTTCGTGATGGAAAAACCTCTTATCCTTTCTATGGCACGTGGAGGGAAGTCGGAGATCGCATATGGGAAAGGCTTATTCCCGGGCAAACGTATCCTCTTAAGAAAGGCGACAGGATCGCTTTGGGATGCCTGGACGAACACAATGGGTTTCAAGAAGCCGTCGTGATGGAATTGACCGAAGAGGGAAGGTTAGTCACCCAAGAAATCTTGGCGGATCAAGCCGCTTCCCAAACTCTTCTGGACGAAGCGCCCGTGACGGTGAGGAAACCGGAAGGGGAGGCAGGCAAGAAAGTGGATCCCGCCGTTTTGTCGATCTTGGCGTTGGGCGCCGGTTTGGCGAGTCTATTAAGTCCTTCCGAGGCGTTGGCGATGACGGCATTGAACGACGCCTCCTCTCGCGGCGGGATCGTCGGTTTCCTTTTTTCATTGGGATTCGGGATCAGCTTGTGGGCGATGGCCGCTTCCAAAGACGATCAAGAGCCGGTGACTCAGCGCTCACCGAGCGACACCCCCCCTCCCGAGGCGGAAACAAAACCCGACGGTGAGAAAAAACCGATTTCACTTCCGGATTCCGCGCCCGGGGTCTTCGTCGGAGACCATATTTCGGTTTCCGGCACCCTCCGTTTAAAATCTTCGGGGGAGAAGCCCAGGTCGCCGGTGGAGGTGGTGGCGAAGAAATTTCCGGAGCCTAAGCCCAGTTTCCAAATCATTCCCCCCCCGAAAGCTTCGCCTCCTCCTCCGTCTTCTCAAGGAGGCGCGAAGCCTTAAGAGCAGAAGAGCCGATTTTTCGCATTGATCGGCCGGGAATGATCGAATAAACTTCAAGCACCATGTTTTTCCGGGGTCGTTCCAAGTACAACTGGCGTGAAGTGTTTTTGAAATACGGCAACCGGTTGGCTTCCCTCTCTAACCCGCAAGAGGTTTATAAAACCTTGCTCCATACTTTAGTGGAGATCAGTGGGGCGGAAGGGGCTTCCCTTCTTCTATTCGATGCGGATCTCCAACAATTCGCCTTGAAGAACCATCTAGGCCCGTCTCCTTTAAGTTTTTCGCTCCATCCCAACCATCCCCTGCTTCTCTGGCTTCGGAGGGACGGAAAACCTTTAAGCCGCCATCAATTGGTGGAAGAGGCCCGCTTGATGGATTTGAGAACTTCGGCGCTTACCTATTTTTCCGAATGGAACACCGAAATCGCGTTTCCGCTCATCTCCGAGAAAAAATTTCTGGGGCTTTTCAACTTGGGTCCCCGAGGGGCGAAGGCCTACGACCAAGAGGACGTGGAGCTTTTTTCCACTCTCATTAACCTTGGTTCAGTTTTTATTGAAAATAGCGGTCTTTACGACACTTTAGTAAAAGCAGAACGCGAACCTTTCTGAGGTGGCTCGCCTCAAGACCCAATTCGTCAACAACATTACACACGAGCTTCGGACCCCTGCACGGCATCTTGGGGCTTGCCGATATCTTGGTGGAAGACCCCGAACAATGTCTGCCGGAAGATTACCGCCGTTATTTGGAAATGCTGAAAAATTCCGGCCAGGCGCTTTTGGAGTTGGTCGACCATATTTTGGATCTCACCAAATACCAGTCGGGCGTCATTCATCTCGACATCAAGAAAGTCGACCTCAAGAAAGTGGTGGAGGCGGCGGCGGACGAGTTGGTCGATCAGTTTAAGCGTCAGCAATGCCAGTTCGTCGTCGATTGGCCCGAGAGGACGCCTTGGGTTTACGGCGACGAAGCAGAACTGAAGCATTTGCTCCGCGATTTGCTGGGGAACGCCGTCAAGTTCACCCACCAGGGCACTATCGCCGTTTCCCCCGCCAAATGCGGGGAGATGTTGAAGGTTTGCATCCGCGATACGGGAATCGGCATCGAAGAGAAAGATCAACATCGCATTTTCGAGGATTTTCAACAAGCCGACGGCGACAAAACCCGCGAGTACGGAGGCTCCGGTTTGGGGCTTGCCCTGGCCAAGAAGATCGTGGAGCTACACGGGGGCCGCATCTGGGTCGAATCCAAGAAGAAAGTAGGCTCCCATTTCTATTTTACCCTTCCTTTAAACCCCTCTCATCTAGAAGTGAAGGCGCCGGCAGGAAGCGCCGAGGCTTAAAAGCGCACGTCTTCCTCGCTTTTTTTAGTGAAAACCTGCAGTTGACCCCTTTCTCCTCCCTATGATAGGTGACCGCGATTTCTTCGATTCCATCGGTTTTCGAAAGACTCGTTCCCCATCAAGAGGTTTTTTTGAAGCGGCTGCTCATTACATTCTTTTTTCCGGTATTCCTGCTGGTAAATATTTCTTTCGCGCTCTCCGCGGAAACGGAAAGCGTTGCCGCCCCGACGATTCGAATGGGCGAGGGGAGTACTTCGGGGAAAAACGGAAAAGGAGCGGTGCCTCAGGTGCCCGCGGTTACCGAGACGGAGCTTCCCGGCGATAACGTCGCCGAAAGCGGCGGGCCTTCGCCTGAGAAATTGCAGTTCGATCTTACCGATTGCGTGCGCATGTCGGTCCGCAACAATTCCGAGCTGCGCGGAGCGGAGTACGAGATTGAAGAGTCGAAGTGGAAGTTGAAGGAGGCGCAACCTCGCGGCATTCCCGTCATCAACTACCAATACGAGGCCGCACCCGCGCCGACCGACGCCAACGATCCGGTGGGCAGTTTTTTCAACGGCGACGTGACGATGGAAAACCGCGTGAAGGTGGAAGTGGGGTTTCCCATCACTTCCTTCGGTAAAATCCACACGGCCCAGCAGTTGGCGAAAGAGGGCATCACCGCCTCGATCGAGAAGAAAAACCAAAAGTCGAGCGAGATTGTCCTGAAAACGAAACAGCTTTATTATGGCATTCTTCTCGCGCGCGATTTGCGCTCCATGCTGCAGGACGCGAGCCGCAAATTGGACGAAGAGGTGGGGAAACGTGAAAATTCGAGTTCGCCGAGCGATCCCGTAGACTTGGCCAAGCTCAAACTCACCCGTTATGAGGTGCTCAAGCGTTTGGGGGAAGTGAATAAGAAGGAAGAACTCGCCATCGAGGGATTGCGCATCACCATGGGCATTGACAGGTCTCACGCCTTCGAGATAACCGACCGACACTTAAAACCCGTTGAATTCGAATTGAAAGACGTCACCTACTATCTCGAAGAGGCCAAGCGTTACCGTCCCGAATCCAAACTGCTCGACATCGCGATCAAGGCCAAGGAAGACGAATACCGCTTGGAAAAGAAGAAGCTGTTGCCCAATTTGGGGGCGGGCGGTTTCTTCGAATTGGGCCGTTCTACCGGCGACATTCGCAACGTGGGCAGCACGAGCAACTTCAACGATCCGTTCAATTTCACCCGCGCCGCCGTAGGGTTGCGCTTGAGCGGTGAGCTTAACATCCGTGAGGCGCGGGCCCGGATACGCCAAAAACAGGCCGAATATTACAAGATGAGCGTTATGAAGGATTACGCGGAAGAAGGCCTGGACTTGGATGTCCGCGACGCTTACTTGTCGGTGAAACAAACCAAAACCGACGAGGAAAATGCGGAAAAGGCCCTGCGACTCGCGAGACAACTCGTTTTCCTCACAAAGACCAATTACGACGTGGGTGTGGGGGACAAGAAGGATTATGGGGATTCCCTGCAATCCTATTTACTAATGAAGGCCCGTTACTACGAAGCCGTTTTTAACTATAACGTCGCCGTGGCGTCGTTAATCAGCAAAGTGGGATACCAATATTCCCCGTAAAAGTTTTTCACTTTAGAGGAGATTTCAATATGAAGCGTTTTCAAACTCTCATCGCCTTTTCCGCGTTCTTTCTCTCCGCCGCGACCTTCGCCGGCCCCTCCGCCAAAGACACGACGCTGAGCCGTCCCAACGCGGGCCCGGCGGCCGTTCCTGAAAAAAGCAACGGGGTGATCGTGAGACAGCAAGCCGACGCCGCTCCCGGCACCCCCAGTCGCGCCATCCAAGACTTAGAAGCGAAGATGGACGATTACCGGACCGGCGACAATCTCACCTCCGAGGATAAGGCCAAAAACGCCCAAATTAAGAAAGAAATCATCACCGGTATTTTCGACATTCGGGAACTTTGCCGCCTTTCGTTGGACAAGCATTGGGGACAAAGAAGCGCCGCCGAACAGAGCAATTTCGTGAACCTGATGTCGCAGTTGCTCGAGAAAAAGGCGATCTTGTCGAAGGAGCAGAGCAAAACCCAAGGGAAGAAGGTGATGATTAAATATCTAGGCGACAGCTTCCTCGACCCCCAGAAGACGCGGGCGAGGACGAAAACCTCCATTACCATTCCGAAGGAAGAGGTAAACATTTCCATCGAATACAAGCTCGTAAAGAACGGCAATGAATGGAAGATCTTCGACGTCATCGTCGACGACGCGAGCTTGGTCGACAACTACAAGTACCAATTCAACTCGATCATCACCAAACACGGCTATCCCGAGTTGGTCAGCCGCATCAGCAAAAAATTGAACGATCTCGATTCCAAGTCTTAAAAAACGGCATGGCGAAAACCTATAAACGCTGCATTCTATTGCTCGTGGACGGAAGCCGTCCCGACGTGTTCCAAGAGCTCTGCGAGGCGGGCGAGATGCCCGTTTGCGAGAAGCTTTTCAAGAACGGAGGCCGTTTTTCGGATGCGGTGAGCGTTTTTCCTTCCACCACGGGGCCCGCGTACCTGCCTTTTCTCACGGGTTGTTATCCCGGCACCTGCAACCTCCCGGGTATCCGCTGGTTCGATAAGAAAATTTACGGGGAAGGCAAGCCCCGCCTTAAGCGTTATCGAAGCTACGTGGGTTTCGAGAGCTTCTTCATGAACCACGACATGAAGGTCGATCATCCTACCTTGTTCCAGTGCTTTGAGAATCCGGTCAACATCTTCAGCGCCGTCAACAAAGGGTCAAAGTTTAGCACTAATAAGACGAAAATGAGCCGTATTTGGTACTGGTATTACGCCCATCTCACCGATCGCTGGGCCATGGTGGATGCGGCGGCGACGGAAAAATTGATCAAGGCCTTGGACGGCGAGGTCGATTTCGCCTTCGTCGTGTATCCCGCCGTCGATGAATACTCCCATTTCGGCCATCCCCGCCATGAAATGACGCTCGAGGCTTACCGCAACATCGACCGTTCTTTGGGAAAGATTGTGCAAAAACTCGAGCAGCGGGGTTGGATGGACGAAACCCTCATCGCCATCGTGAGCGATCACGGCCTCTCCCAAACCCATGAGCATTTCGGGGTCGCCTCGTTCCTCGAAGAGAAGGGCCTGAAAACCTTTTATTACCCCAAAATTTTCAAATGGAATTTCGATGCGGCCAGCATGGTGTCGGGCAACGGCATGTTGCATCTCTATTTCCGCGATGATTCGGCGCCTACGGCGACGAAAGGGTGGGTCGGCAGAACCGCCTTTTCCCAGCTCGAGCAGGAGCGTCAGGACTTGTTGCAAGGCCTCCTCGCCCAAGAGGCGGTGGATATCTTGGCCGGCCAGGAAAACGACGGTTCCATTGCGGCGGTCAGTCGGCGGGGGAGGGCTAACATTCGAAAAAACGGCGATCGACTCCATTACGCCGTTCAAGGGGGCGATCCCTTCGGCTATGCGGCCTTGCCCCGCGAGATGAGCGACCGGGAAAGCCTTCGCCTCACCGCCTCCAGCGAATATCCCGACGCCTTGGCGCAGCTCCTACAAATCTTCCGCTCCCCCCGCACCGGCGATTGGGTGATCTCCGCCCGCAAAGGGTGGGATTTAAGAAAGCGCTTCGAACATCCCGAGCATCGGGGGTCCCATGGTGGGCTCATCAAAGAGCACATGCTCGTGCCTTTTTTCTGTAACGCGCCCCTTCCTTCGGAAACGGTACGTACTTGTGATGTCTATCCCACGATTCTAAAGTTAATGGGACGAGATGTACCTGCAGGTATTGATGGAATTTCGTTGGTCTAAGGGGGCTCTTATCTAGTGGTTGTTTTTTCCTCGTTTTATTCAGCTCAACACGAGGACTATCCCTACCAAGATGGCGAGGGGGCGTATTTACTTGGATAAACAGGTTGAGAAGGTATATAAAAAGCAACTCGAAGCTTTTTTACCGATAAATTAGGTCAGTTCACTGGGGGCGCAGATAAAGGACTCCTATGTCTTGTTTAGGCCATGTACCCTGCGTGGATCGCAGCATCGAAGGTATTCCTCTAAATCCATTCAGCATAGCCAGCCAGACGCGTGGCATGTTGAACAGCATCCTCGTTCTTTCCGGTTTTTCGCCTTCGCGTTTCCAGCCCGATGTCCAAGTCTCCCGTTACCGTCTCGCCGATTTAGAGAAAGTGCTGAACTCCGACCATTCGGGGGACGGCCAAGCCGATTTTTTCGATCTTTACCGTCGTATTTTCCAAGGTCATGACTCTCTTTCCTTCCGCCGTTATTTAGGTTTAGCCCAGAGCTTACCGGCTGGCAAAGGCAAGAACTCGAAACCAATCCTTCCGCTTATCATGTCACCCCTAGCTACTTAAGAGAGCATGATTTGCAATTTTCCACGACCGTCTCTTTACTCGTGGGTGTTTTTCGATATCTAGATCCCGATCCCATCGGCGGATCTTCCAATGAAGGGGAACGCTCTCTCGTTCCTCCTAGCTTTTTTGGGGTCGTCGATTTCCGTGATATCTCGGGAATTAAATGATCCGAGTAATCGGCCCGCTCTCGAGAAGTGCCGCAATGTTTCGACTCGGTCAAACCCTCTCCGAAAGCGGTCGGTTAAGGTCCCCTTGATCAGCTAACGGGAGTGCATATCCCCAAAATCAATAAAACTCCCCCTTGACACCCCGAAAATCCGCGTGCTAACCCTGTGAATGAATCGTCATTCATTTTGTTTTTGGGCAAAAAAACGATGAAAAGCGCGGCGGAAAAAATACAGAGCGATAAGTACCAAAAGATCATTCAGGCGGCGACCCATGTGTTTGCCTCGAAGGGCTTTTATAATTCGAAAGTCTCCGACATCGCCCGCGAAGCGGACGTGGCCGACGGTACCATCTATCTCTATTTTAAGAACAAAGACGACATCCTCATCTCCATCTTCGAATACAGCATGGATACCTTCATCGGATCGGTGGAGAAGACGCTTGAGGGCATTGAAGACCCCATCGAAAAATTGCACCGCTTCATCCGCCTCCATCTGGAACTCGTCCAGAACAACCAAGACGTGGCGCAAGTGCTGCAGATCGAGCTTCGGCAGTCTTCCAAATTCATGAAGGAATACGCGGCCACCAAATTTCGGGATTATCTCGATTTGATCTCGAAAATTCTTGAGGAAGGGCAGAAGAGCGGGGTTTTCACGGCGAAGATCAATCCTAGCATCGTCAAACGGGCCATCTTCGGAGCGGTGGACGAGATGGCGCTCGAATGGGTGTTGATGAAGAAGAAAAAGTACACGATGGACCAAGTGGCGGACCAGATTTGTGAGATGTTAACGGAAGGTTTAAAAAAGTAGGGGATTTGAAAGTTCCCATCAAAACGGAGGCATCATGAAAATCGCAGTGTTGTTGAAGCAAGTTCCCGATACGGAAACCAAGATCCGCACGAAGGCGGACGGAAGCGGCATTGAAACCGACGGCATTAAATATATTGTCAGCCCGTACGATGAATTCGCCATCGAGGAGGCGATCAAGACGAAAGAGAAGAACGCGGGCAGTGAAGTAACCGTGATTTCGATGGGGCCCGCGCGCTGCGTGGAGGCCATCCGCACGGCGCTCGCCATGGGGTGCGATAAGGCGATCCACGTGGATGACGAGGGACAAGCCGCCGACAGCTACGTCACCGCCAAGGCCTTGGCCAAGGTGATTCAAGACAACGCTTTCGACGTGGTGTTTACCGGCAAGCAGGCCATCGACGGGGACGCGGGGCAGGTCGCACAGGCCGTCGCCGAATTCTTGGGATGGCCCCAAGTGATGATCTTGGAGAAAATCGATTTCGTGGACGGAAAGGCCATCGCCACCCGCCGCGTCGCGGGCGGCGCCAAGGAGATCTACGACGTGGCCCTGCCGGCTCTCTTCGGCTGCGAGAAGGGGCTCAATACCCCCCGTTACGCCTCGTTGCCCGGCATCATGAAGGCGAAGACCAAGCCCGTGCAACCCTTGAAGCTGAGCGCCTTGAAAGGGGATGCCACTCCCAAGGTCGCGTGGAGCAATTTCCGCCTGCCGCCCGAGAAGGCGCCCGGAAAAATCCTTCAAGGAGAACCGGAGCAACAGGTGAAGGATCTGTTCCGGTTGCTGCGTGAAGAAGCGAAGGTCATCTAAAGAAAATTTCGAACCATAAGGAGTTTTTGCCATGGGAAACATTTTAGTTTTTGCCGAACATCAAGATGGAAAATTAAAGAAAACCTCTTTTGAACTGCTCAGTAAGGCCACCGAGCTTGCCGGCCAAACAGGCGGCTCCGTGGAGGCCGTGCTCGTGGGAAGCGGCGTGGAAGGATTGGCGCAAGAGTTGGCCCCTTACGGCGCCAAGAAAGTCTATGTTTTAGAAAACGCCAACCTGCAAAAATACAATACTTTAGCATTCGTGAAGGTGGTCGCGGACCTGGTCGCCCAGGCGAAACCCGATATCTTGCTCGCTTCCGCCTCGCCGGTGGGAAAAGACTTCTTCCCCCGCTTGGCCGCGCGCCTGAACACGGGTCTTGCTTCCGACTCCGTCAACCTCTTGATCGCGGGCGGCAAACTCGTCGCCACGCACCCTATCTATTCCGGCAAGGCTTTGGTCGATGTCACCATCAACAGCCTTCCCCAAATGGCCCTCATTCGCGCCAACTCTTTCGCGGTGATGGCCCCTCAATCCGGGGCCGCCGCCGAGGTGGTGAAAATTGCCGCCGACCCGGGCGAGCTGAAGGCGCCGATGAAGGAAATGGTGAAGGGAGCCACCGACAAGGTGGATCTTGCCGAAGCGGAAATCATCGTCTCGGGCGGCCGGGCCATGAAGGCGGCGGAGAATTTCAAAATCCTTCAAGAGTTCGCCGATACCCTTGGCGCCACGGTGGGCGCGTCCCGCGCGGCGGTCGACTCGGGTTTCGCTCCCCACGACATGCAGGTGGGGCAGACCGGCAAGGTCGTCAATCCCAAGCTCTATTTCGCCATCGGCATCTCGGGCGCCATCCAGCACTTGGCCGGCATGAGAACCTCGAAGGTGATCGTGGCGATCAACAAAGATCCCGAAGCGCCCATTTTCACGAAAGCCGACTACGGCATCGTGGGGGATTTGTTCCAGATCGTTCCCTTGATGACTCAAGAGTTCAAAAAGGGAATGGGCGAGTAATCTAATGTTCCTCCCCTTCACTTAAGGGGGAAAAGTAAAAAGGGGTGACTTATGGCCGAACCGTTAAAATTCTTTGAACAAAAACCCGCCAGCGGGGAGCGCGTGAAGGGAGGCTCTTGGCTCTTGGAGCCCATCGGCGCCCGACGCATTTTCATCCAAGAACAAATCAGCGAAGAACAAAAACAGTTCGGCCAAACCACCGCCGACTTCATCAACAACGAAGTCTTGCCGCTGTCGAAGGAAATCGAGGAGCAGAAGCCCGGCGTTTCGGCCGGCTTGCTCAAAAAGGCGGGGGAGATCGGTTTGCTCATGGCGGAGATCCCCGAGCAGTACAGCGGTTTGGGCATGGATAAGGTCACCTCCACGGTGATTTCCGAAAGTTCCGTGGCTCAAGGCTCTTTCTCGGTCACCTTCATGTGCCATACGGGCATCGGCACCCTGCCGATCCTCTATTACGGCACGGAGGAACAGAAGCAAAAATACCTGCCCAAGCTCGCCACCGGCGAATACATCGGCGCCTACGCCTTGACGGAGGCGGGTTCCGGTTCGGACGCGCTGGCGGCCAAGACGAAAGCGGTTCTTTCCGCGGACGGCAAGTATTACACCTTGAACGGCGAGAAGATGTTCATCACCAACGGCTCCTTCGCCGATGTGATCACCGTCTTCGCCAAGGTGGACGGCGAGAAATTCACGGCGTTTATCGTTGAAAAGGGTTATCCCGGCGTCTCCCACGGTCCCGAAGAGAAAAAGATGGGGATCAAGGGATCTTCCACGACGACGATCGTGCTGCAAGACGTGAAGGTGCCCGTGGAAAACGTGCTCGGCGAGATCGGGCGCGGACACAAAATCGCCTTCAACATCTTGAACGTGGGCCGTTGGAAGCTCTGCGCCGCGGCGACGGGCAAATCGAAGAACGCCCTTTCTTATGCCGTGAAATACGTGAAGGAACGAAAGCAGTTCGGCCAGCCCTTAGCGGACTTCGAGCTCATCCAGAAAAAGATCGCCGATTGCGCGATCCGCACCTACGTTTCCGAATCCATCACTTACCGTTACGCGGGGATCTTGGACGAAGCGATCGCCTTGCTCGACAAGGCGAGCCCCGATTATCAGCATCAAGTGATGGAGGCGATCGAGGAGTACGCCATTGAGGCTTCCATCGCCAAGGTTTACGGTTCCGAAACTCTTTTTTTCGTGGCCGACGAGTGCGTGCAGATGCTCGGCGGTTACGGTTTCATCGAAGAGTATCCCGCCGCCCAGACTTTTCGTGATTGCCGCATCAACCGGATCTTCGAGGGCACCAACGAGATCAATCGTCTCATCATCCCCGGCACGCTTTTAAAGCGCGCGATGAAGGGCGAGCTCGACTTGATGGGCCAGATCCAAGGGATCTTGGGACAGCTGAAAGAAGGCTTCCCCATGGCGAAGGACAAAGGGCCGCTTACCCAGAAGATCAACCTGGTCAATCAGGCGAAGAAGCTTTCCGTCTATTTGAGCGGCGTCGCGGTGCAAAAGTACATGGCCGACATCAAAGACCGAGAGACCTTCATGGCCGAAATGGCGGATTTCCTCATCGAAACCTACGCCATGGAATCGGCCTTGCTTCGCACTCTCCAGCTTATCGAAGACAAAGGGGAGGATGCGGCCCGCATTCCCATCGAGATCACCAAGACCTACGTAACGGAAAAATGTCTCGAGCTGAAGGCCCGGGCCCGTCAATTCATGGCCAACGTGGCCAAGGGCGACTCCACCTCCTTCGAGAAATACGACAAGGCGATCCATAAAATCATGGACGTAATGCCCGTGGATACCATCACCGCCCGGCGGCAGATTTCCGAGAAGATCATCGAGGCGGAAGGGTACGTCTTGTAACAAGACCGGGTCTTGCCCCTTTCATTTTAAGCAACTCTCTTTTGCTTCGGACGAAGCTAGGACATCATTTTAGGGGGCACCCTTGAGAAGGATTTTCCTTCTTTACGAGGGTTCCCCCATGTCCGAAACGATCCTCTCCCGATTTTCCCAATTCCATTTAAGTGAAACCGCCTCTTTAAGAGGTGCGCAAAGCCAGGTGGACGGCCTTGTCTCGAATTTCACCGAAGAGGCCGCCAACGGGCAGGCTTTGTTGGCCATGACGGCGGGAAGCTTCTTTTATCGCCTGGGTCGGGCCGGTACCTTGGCCCTGGCGGCCCGGGCGCCTCAAGCCTCTCCGCTCCTTCAGCTGGCTTCCTACGGGATCGGGGTGGGAAGCGAAGTGACGGCCTTTCAAGGCACCACGCGTTTACTGTCGACGGCTTCCGGAGACGCCTCGAATCCCCGTTTATGGCAATGGGCGGGCAGGGGAGGATGGGCCGAAGGGCTGGCGTCTTCCTTCGTCAATTTTAGTTTGCTTCGCGGGGCGGGGGGATGGGGCGAGGGGCAAAACGTGCTCTTTCAGCACCTATTCACCGACTTGGCCATGGTGGGAGGCAATCATCTGGCCGCCCAGATGGGTTTTCTTCCCGCCCAGGAAGGAACCTTGGCTCAAGAACTTCTCCAGGCGGAGGCGATGAATCTCCAAATGGGGTTCGGCATGTCCCTCGTGCATTCCGCGATGCCCTCCCTTGCTTTTGTCGAGCGATCCCTCGATCTTTCGGTGCCTCGTTTCGAGCGTTCGTCCGGAAATGCGGAAAGTCTTCCGAATCTTCCTCCGCTCGTTGCAGAACACGCTTTTGCCGGTGTGGGAAGGGTAAGAGGAGGAGAGGGTGAGGCGGAAGTTTCTTACGAGCGCCATTTCCGACTAAACGAACCTGTGCTGATGTCGAAAATCGACGATGAACGGCCCGGCGGTGGAGGGGGTTCTCAAGGGGGGAAACCGGTAACGAGCGACGGCACCGCTTCGCAAGCGCCGGGAGAGAGACAAATGAACACCGCCTATAACTTGGCGGGCGAATTGGTTCGGGACAAGCTTGCCCAGCAGGATTCCCAAGCGGCGGCACGGTTAAAGCGCATCATCCGATCCGACGTCGTTGTGGTCGACGGGACCTATGACCATATGCATCTGGTGTTGGATGCGGCGAAGGTGCCGTTTTTGAGGACGTCCTTCGATGCTTTGAGCGATTCGATGCTCGAGTCCGCCAAGGCGGTGTTCGTCAATTGCGGTGTGTCTTCAAATGTAGAATCCGCCCAGCGATTGGCCCGCTTTGTGGAGAGGGGAGGGCTTTTGCTCACCACCGATTGGGCTCTGAGAGGCGTGCTCGAAGTGGGATTTCCCGGTTTTGTTGAATTTAACGGAAAAAGCACCCGCGACGAAGTGGTGGGCATCGAAGTGGCCAATGCCCAAGACCCCTTGTTTCAATCTTTTTTCGCGGACCCGACTGCAAAGCCCGTTTGGTGGTTGGAAAACAGCAGTCAGCCCATTCGGGTGCTGAGTCGCGACAAAGTGGAAGTTTTAGTCCGTTCGCGGGAATTAGGACAACGTTATGGGGATGATCCCGTCATCGTTCGCTTCCCCTACGGGAAAGGGGGGGTGTATCACTTGCTCTCCCATTTCTATCTTCAGAGAGCCGAAGCGAGGGGGGCCCGGCATCGGACGACGGCCGTCGATTTCGCCACTTCCGTTGGCGTCTCCGAAAATACGCAAATCCTCTTTCAGAGAGCCCAAAAAAAAGACCCGAACGTGGATTACGGCACGGTGCAATCCGCCGCCACCTCGATCAGTTTCGTGACCGGCGTTCTGGGGCAACGCATGAAGCAGGCCGAGGCTAAAACGGAAATCCCGAACACGACGGGCTTTTTCCAAATGCTTCATCCGCAGGGAAATCCATCTCCCGCTCCATCCTTGGCTTGGAAGCCCGTTTCCACGAATTTTCTAATGGACGCGGCATCCGGAAGATACCGCTACCGCATGCCGCGCGATCGAAACGAAGTGAGCATCGGGAGGCAGGCCGACGAGGTGATTTTAGAAGATAAAAGGCTTTCCCGTCGTCATGCCGTTATTCGACGCCTCACCGAGGGAGGGGAGACCGCTTATTTCGTGGAGGCTTTTAATTTCGTCACTATTCAAAGCGGGGATCGGGTGCAAAATCTCGATAAGGGGCAAAGAGGATGGGTTTTGCCGGGGGATACCTTATATCTTACGCCGGATATCCATTTCATTTTTGATCCTCAACCTTGAGCTTTGCCGGGGGGCTACATGGACCGCAAAGCCAAGAACCGTGCGGATTTGCCTATTAGCGGGGCAATGCCGAGAGAATGGGCAAATGCGTTCGGTCCATCTCATGCGGCCAAATGAAAACATTTCAATCGCTTATCTTCTTTTTGCTGCTTGGCACCCTCTTTGCTTTGTTTCAGTAAAAACATTTTATGGAGGGCACACGAATGGCACCGAAAGTAGAGAATAAGTACGATTTCGGCACGATCGCCGAGTCTTTCAGGAAACAAATCGAAAAAACCTACAACGTTTCGGATACGGAGGTGGGGATTTTGTCCGGCGGGTTGACGGACCTCAACAACGATGGAGCCTACGATGACTTCGCGGGCAACGCGTTACTCAAGGTCGGCGGCCGCTTCAAAAGCTTCATCTACCTGCTTCGGACCGACGGCTCGATGCGTTTTTTGGAGAATAACGGCGTAAGTTTTGATCCCAATTCGGGCTTAAGAACCTTAAGCTGCAATAGCAAGCCCATCGCTTGCCCCAACACGATGGATCGGGCCCGCCAGCAAATCGGCGGCGCCTCCTTCTCCGTCATGGAATACGACAAATCCAAGGCAGGCTTGGAAGTCGTCATTTCCTTGGGAAGCGGAAGTTATTCCATTTTAAATTCGCTGGAAGTGTTCACGAACCCCTAGAGGGATTCAGCCACTAACTCGGCGACGTCCTTCACCGGCAGCTCCACGTGTTTGTCGCGCGTGGCGTCGGTGATCATTACCTTGCAGAAGGGGCAGGCCGAGGCGATGGTTTGCGGTTGAACGGTCTGCAGGTCTTCCAGCCGTTTGTGGTTGACGCGGGTGCCGAGCCGTTCTTCCATCCACATGCGGCCGCCGCCGGCGCCGCAGCAGCGGCCCGTTTCCTTCGAAAGTTCCGCTTCTTTGTATTCCACGCCGGGGATGGCTTTCAGGATCTCGCGCGGGGCGTCGTAGATCTTGTTGTAGCGGCCCAGGTAGCAAGAGTCGTGATAGGTGAGGGATTCTTTCAGCTGCTTCACCGGCTTCACCTTGCCCTTTTGAATGAGCTCCGCGATGAAGTCCGTGTGGTGAACGACCTCGAAATTGCCGCCGAATTGGGGATATTCGTTCTTGATCGTGTTGAAGCAATGCGGGCATTGGGCTAGCACGGTCTTGAATTTGTATTTGCCCATCGTTTCGATGTTCTGTTTCGCTAAGGTCTGAAAGAGGTATTCGTTTCCGATACGTCTCGCCGGGTCGCCGGTGCAGGTCTCTTCCGGCCCCAAGATGGCGAAATCCACTTTGGCTTCTTGCAGGATCTTCACGACGGCGGTGCTTACCTTCTTGTTTCGGTCGTCGAAGGATCCGGCGCAACCGACCCAGTAAAGCACGTCCACTTCGGGTTTTTCCGAGAGGGAAGGTACGTTTAATCCCTTCGCCCAAGTGGCGCGCTCGTCAAACCCGATGCCCCAGGGATTGCCGTTGTTCTCGATGTTGCGCATGCTGGTTTGCGCCTCTTCGGGGAATTCCCCGCGCATCAGCACCAAGTCGCGCCGCATGTCGACGATTCTTTCCACGAATTCGATGAAAACGGGGCAGGCCTCTTCGCAGGCACGGCAGGTGGTGCAAGACCACAGTACGTCCGGCGCAATCACTTCGGGCACGAGGGGGATGAGTGACTTCGTTTTCTCCTCTTCGTTTTTGCTCGTGAGCCCCTTCATGTGCGAATACATGTATTCCTTCAGGTGGATGTTGATCTCTTTGGGGTTGAGCGGCTTTCCCGTGTTCCACGCGGGGCACTGGGCGGTGCAGCGGCCGCATTCGGTGCAAGAGTAGACGTCGAAAATATCT
This sequence comes from bacterium, assembly GCA_046346885.1. Lineage (GTDB taxonomy): Bacteria > UBA10199 > UBA10199 > JADFYH01 > JADFYH01 > JAXMHI01. The sequence continues at coordinate 101,012 of JAXMHI010000007.1, forward strand.
TTCCAGGTGAAGTCGTTGATTTTGCTCACCCCGTAAGCGGTGGCGTTGGGGTCTTCCAAATTAATCGGATTGAGCGCCCCGTAAGGCTTCAGGTTGCGCATGAAGACGTTGGGCAGCGAGGTAATGATGTGGAAGTGTTTGCCGTAAGGGAGAAAGTTGAGGAAAAGCAGCACGACCCCGATATGGAGGAAGTAGGAGATGCCTTCCAGCCAGGTAAGCCCGGCGGGAGAAAGGTTGAGGGCTAAAATCCACTTTCCGAAAAGGGTGCCCACGGGCCCCCACATCGGATCGGGGAAACCGGTGCGGATGAAATGAACCCCATCGTTGATGAAGTCGGTGGTCATCAGGGTGAAGATGAAAAGGAGGATGACGACTCCTTCCCACGACATGGTCACTCGGGAGGGTTTCGTGACCAACCGACGCCATAAGAAGTAAAGGACGCCTAAGACCACCATTACTTCGAATCCATCCTTCACTACCCGGTAGAGATTTCCGATCATTCCGGGCAGGTAGAAGTTCTCGTTGAAGCCGATTCCGAAGGCCATGATGGTTTCCAAGCTCACCACGCAGAATCCCCAGAAAATGAAGGCATGGAGCAGGCCCGGCCAAAAGTCCTTAAAGATCATCCGGTTCTGGGCGATGCCGAACTTTAAGACCGCGAAGATTCTCTTGCCGATATGGCCGAGACGGTCAGAGGGTTTGGCGAGTTTAAGCAGCTCGAACCGCTTGTACATGGAGTAGGAAAAGAAGCCGAGCGCTAAGACGAGCATCGTGGCGACCGTAATGGGATACATGAAAGTAAGCCTCCGGGTTTATTGATAGAAATGGGACGAAATTAATGTAAAATCTACCCACCCGCCGGTTGACGGAGGGAGGAAAAAATGAATAATGGTTCATCGTTCGGCTACCAAATATCCTGAACGCAATCAAGTGTTACCTCTATGAAATCCTTTACGGAATATCTTTGGTTCAATACGACGCACGAAGAGGAGTTTATCAACATTACGGGCGAGCTGAAGGGGCTGCTTCAGCAGAGCAAGATCGCCGAGGGCATGATGCTCGTCTCCGCCATGCATATCACGGCGGGAGTCTACATCAACGACGACGAGCCGGGTCTTCTCGAAGACATCAAAGAGTGGCTGCAAAAGCTTGCGCCGAAAGGGCCTTCCTATCAGCACCACATGACCGGGGAAAACAACGGTCACGCCCATTTGAGGAACCTTGTCATCCATCATCAAGTGGTGGTTCCGGTCACGAAAGGACAGTTGGATCTGGGGCCATGGCAGCAGGTTTTTTACGCGGAGTTTGATGGCCGGAGGAAGAAAAGAGTGGTAGTGAAGATATTAGGAGAGTGATTCATCGAAAAACCTAAAAATAGGGGGATTTGAATGAAGAAAGGTTTACTTGTCGTCATCGCTCTGATTGCGGTATTCGCCATTTGGGCCGTATCCGCCCGCAACAACCTCGTCACCCAGGAAGAAGGGGTGAAGGAAAAATGGTCGCAGGTGGAAAACGTCTACCAACGTCGTCTCGACCTGATTCCCAACTTGGTCAATACGGTGAAGGGGTACGCGGCCCATGAAAAAGAAACGTTGGAAGGCGTCGTGGAAGCCCGGGCGAAGGCGACCCAGATTTCGGGAGACGCCCTGAAAAATGTGATCAACGATCCCCAAGCCTTCCAGAAATTTCAAGAATCTCAGAGCGGCCTCTCTTCGGCCCTTTCCAAGCTCATGGTCGTGGTGGAGAAATATCCCGACTTGAAGGCCAACCAAAACTTCCTGCAGCTGCAAAGCCAGCTGGAAGGCACTGAAAACCGCATCGCCGTGGAGCGCATGCGATATAATGAAGCGGCGAAAGAATTCAACGTTTCCGTCCGGCGCTTTCCCGCCGCCCTGGTCGCTTCCATTTTCGGCTTTAAAGAAAAGGCGTATTTCCAGGCCGACGCCGCGGCGAGCAAGGCCCCTGAAGTGAAGTTCTAATCCGTTCGTTCCAAGCATGCGCAATCGCTTTTTATCCATCTATTTTTCCCTTTTTGCGCTCCTTTTTAGCTTCAGCGTCGCTCATGCCCTGCAAATTCCACCCAAGCCCGAGGGGCGCGTGAGCGATTACGCGGGGATGCTGGATGCGGCCTCGCGGGGGGAGCTGGAGCAAAAACTAAAAGATTTCGAGGACGCCACTTCCAACCAGGTGATCGTGGCGATTTTCCCGTCCTTAGAGGGGGAAAGCCTCGAGGATTTTTCCATCCATCTCGCCGACCGATGGAAGGTCGGCCAGAAAGGCCGCGATAACGGCGTCATCCTCCTCATCTTCAAAAACGACCGTCAACTGCGGATTGAGACCGGTTACGGCCTGGAGGGCGCCTTGCCCGATGCCGTCGGGAAATCCATCATCCAAGACGTGATTGTTCCGCGCTTCAAGGAAGGGGATTTCAAGGGGGGGATTTTCGCGGGAGTCGACGCCATCTTCGAGGCGACCAAGGGGGAGTATCATGCCAAGCCCCATCAGGACGGGCTCCCGCTTCCGCCCTGGGTCGTTATTCTCCTCATCTTTTTCTTGTTTATGCTTTTTAACTACCTGGCCAAGCGGGCGGGAGGAGGGCGCGGGATCGGCACCTTCTCTTCAGGGGGATTTTCGGGAGGATGGTCTTCGGGAAGCGATTCTTCCTGGAGTTCTTCCTCCGGCAGCGATTTTTCCGGCGGAGGGGGCAGCTTCGGGGGCGGAGGCGCCAGCGGCAGTTGGTGACGGGCAAAGGGAGGCGATCAACGATGCGAAAAGAGCATCCTCATTATTTTTTCAGCGAAGAGGAAAAACAGGCCCTTGTTTCGGCGATCCAAGACGCGGAGCGAAAAACATCCGGCGAAATCCGCGTTCACTTGGCCCGCCGCTGCCGCAAGGATCCCCTTGAGGCGGCGAAGAAGATTTTTGAGCGCTTGGGCATGACGCGCACGAAGCAAAAAAACGGCGTTCTGTTTTTTCTCTCGCTTAAGGAACACGCATTCGTCATCTTAGGAGACGGGGGTATCCATGAAAAAGTTGGGGAAGATTTCTGGCAGGCGATCCGAGACGAGGTAATCGCGCGCTTCAAGAAAGAAGAATTTGTAGAGGGCTTGACCGCCGGGATCCTCAAGTGCGGAGAAAAATTGGCCGCCTATTTCCCGCCCTTGGGGGACGACGTGAATGAGCTTCCGGACAAGGTGAGCACGTCATAGATAAGGTTTTTCCTTACAAAGGTGGAGAGACTTCCTTCTTTTTCCCGAAAAGATAAGCAAACAATCCCCCCAGCTCATAGAGAACGAGCAAGGGCAGGGCCATGAGGAATTGCGATAGAATGTCGGGGCCCGGGGTCAGGATTCCCGCGATCACGAAGATGAGGATGATGGCGAATTTTCTGAATTTATGGATGTGTTTGTATTCGATGAGGCCCACTCGCGCCAGCAGCAACATTAAGATCGGCAGCTCGAAGGTGACGCCGAAGGCCAGCAAAAATTTGGTGGAGAAAGAAAAGTAATCGTTCATCTTCGGCATGAAGATGATGGAAGTGTCGCTTAAGATCTCCACGACAAATTTGAAGCCGGTCGGAAAGACGACGAAGTACCCGAAAAGCGCCCCCCCCACGAAGAAAATTCCGGAAAGGATGCCCACCAGTAAAATCAGCCTTTTTTCCTTTTTATACAACCCCGGAGAAATGAAACGCCATACCTGCAGGAAGATATAAGGCGCCGCCAAAAGAAAGCCGGCCAAGGCAGCCGTCTTCAAATACACCATGTACGACTCGAAGGGCGTGGTCGCGATGAAGTGGCTGTCTTTAGGCAAGACTTGCTCTAAGGGACGCGTCAGGATTCTGAAGAGCTCCTTCGAAAAATAAAGGGTGGCCGAGGTGCCGATAAGAAGGGCCACGACCGAATGCAAAAGGCATCGGCGCAATTCTCCTAGGTGTTCCACCAAGCTCATTAAATGGGGGTTTTCTTTCATCGTGTCTTTAAGAGACGGGAGAGGAAGGGGGCGGGGGAGGCGTACTCTCCGGGGCCGGGGGATTTTTGGGCAATTCCTTAAATCCCGCTTGGTCTTTTTTCACGGTCTCCGTCATGTCTTTTTCGAAGGCTTGCTGAAGGCCGTCCACCGTACTCTTGATTTCATGAAACCAGCGGCCCAAGGTGCGTGCGGTGGACGGAATTTTCTCGGGCCCCAAAAAAATAAGGGCGATCACCAAAACGACCAACAATTCTCCAAATCCCATTCCAAACATTGTGACTCTACTTTAAATAGAACGCGTTGAACCAGTGACACTCTGCTAGACATATTTTAAACAATGGGGTTTCCAAAGGGGACCAACGTAGTGCTCACCCTTTGGTCAAGCCCAGGGTTTCCCTGGGCGCGAAGTCTTAAAGATCCTTCGTGAAAAATTCTGCCCCGCTGCTGCCGCCTTTTGCAGGACCCCCTCCCGCACCGGGGATCGTGCCTGCAAAATCGGAGGCTTCCGAGTCGCCCTTCACCAACTCCATCGGACGTTGATATTGAGAGAGGTCGATCCAAGAAGGTACTTTGAAATCTTTCGTCGGGTAGTGCTTGGTGGCCTCCTGCATGTAGTAGAGCCAAATGGGGGCCGAGACGTGTCCGCCCGTGGCGCCGTGCCCGATGGTCTTGATCTTTTCGTCATGCCCCACCCAAACGCCGGCGGCCAGGGTCGGCGTATAGCCGATGAACCATGCGTCCGTCGCACCGTTGGTGGTTCCCGTCTTTCCGGCGGCGGGTTTGCCCAAGGGCAGAACCGTGGTGGCCGTGCCGTATTTCACGACGTCTTGCATGAGGGAAACCATGGTGACGGCGGTTCGGGGGCTAATCACGTGGTCTTGAGGGATATAGCTCCCGTAGAGGATCTTCTTTTCATAATCGCTCAAGCTTAACTGGTCTTTCTTGATCCACTCTTCTCCCGCGCCGATCAACTGGGGACTGTAACCCATTTCGTCCCAAGGAACCTTCGAGTTCTTTCCCTTCTCCGGCTTGGTTTCCACCTTCGCCGTCGGTTGGGATTCGGCCGGGTTGGATTCGGCGGAGGCCTGCTGCGATTCGGGAATTGCGGCGTGTCCCGTGGCGTCTTGCCCCTTGCTGGAAGTGGTGGAAGGAAGGGCCGCCGGCGCCGTTTCGGTCGCTTGCTTCTTCTCGTCCCACGTGATGACAAATTTCTTGTCGGCCATGGGGTGGTTTTCTTCCACCACCTTACCCGTGGGATCGACGATCTTTTTAATGAAAAAAGTCTCCGGTAAAATACCGCCGGTAGTAAAGGTGCCGTAAGAGCGGGCGATTTCCGCCAAGATCACGTCATTTGCGCCCAAGGCCATCGAATAATATTTAAAGATGGGGGTGGTCAGCCCTAGTTTGCGCATGTAGGCGTCGATGTAGTGGGTGCCCACGTCCATCACGATGCGGACGGTAACAACGTTAAGGGAGTGCACAAGGGCGCTGCGCAGGGGAGTGGGGCCCGAGTAGCCGCCGCCGTAGTTTTTGGGCGTCCAGAATTTGCCGGGCGATTCTTCGTAAACGATGGGGGCGTCCATGATGATGGTGTTCGGCGTGTAACCTTTATCGAGCGCGGAGGAGTAGATGAGGGGCTTGATGGAAGAACCGGGTTGCCGCAAGGCTTGCGTCGCCCGGTTAAACTCGCTCTTGTTGTAGTCCGTTCCGCCGATGATGGCCTTTACTTCGCCTGTGAAAGGCTCGTAGGAGTAGAGCGCTCCTTGCAAGTCGGGGGCTTGTTCCAAACTAAATTGATAATGATCGGTTTCCGTCGTGATCGGGGAAGCTGTTTTAGGCTCTTCCGTCGTCGTTTTGCCCTTGGCTCCCTTTTTCGCCTCCGCTACTTTCTTTTGGTAAATCTTGACCTCGATCACGTCTCCCGGCTTCAAATTCTCCGCACCGGGCGCCCAACTCATGGTTTCCGATAAAATCGTTCCCTTCGCGTTTCCGACTTGAGCTTCGAAGCCGCGGCTTCGGGATCCGTTGAGGATTACCGCGTCGTAATAGTGGTTCTCCTCGAGCGGGGTCTTGAGGTTCATGAAATTTTCCGTGTTCTTATGCAGTCCTCGCTCCAGCTTGCCGGCTTCCTCCAGAATCTTGATTTGGTTTTGGATATTGAACTTGTTGATGGCGTCCGCGTCGGCGAGCCGTTGGGAAGGGCCGTGGAAGCCTTGTCGGCGGTCCACTTCACGCACGCCTTTCACGACGGCCTTTTGGGCCGCTTGGTAGATGTCGATGTTCGTGGTGGTGTAGACCTTCCAGCCGCCTCGGTAGAGGGCGTCGTCGCCGTACTTATCCTGCAAATAACGGCGCACGTGCTCGGTAAAGTAGGGAGTGTATTGAAGGTTGAAGTCCTTGTCGGTACCCGCCTTATAGAGCACCAGTTGGTAAGCCTTCGCGTCCGCCGCTTCCTGCTTGGTGATGTAGCCTTGTTCCAACATGCGGTCGATCACGTAATGTTGGCGGATCCTGGCCCGTTCGGGATTCACGATGGGGTTGAAGGTCGTGGGCGCCTTCGAGAGACCCACGATCATCGCGATCTCGGCGATGTTTAAGTCTTTCAGGTTTTTGTGGAAATAATTTCGGGCGGCTGCGGCGACGCCGTAGGCGCGGTTACCGAAGAAGATTTGGTTCAAGTAGAGGTAGAGAATTTGGTCTTTTGTGAAGCGGCTTTCGATCTTGGTGGCGATGATGGCTTCTTTCACTTTACGGTCGAAGGAGCGTTCCGGAGAAAGCACCAGATTTTTTGCCACTTGCTGAGTGATGGTGGATCCTCCCTGCACCGTGTGGCCCGCTTTCAAGTTGGTCACCATCGCGCGGACGATACCCCAAGGATCGACACCGTGGTGGGCGAAGAAACGCTCGTCCTCGCTCGCCACGAAGCCTTTGATTAATTTGTCGGGAATGTCTTTGATGGGGGTGAGGAAACGGCATTCGCTCCAAAACTCGCCGATCTTGTTGTTGTCGGTGTCGAATACTTCGGTCACCAGGGGGGGCTTGTAGTCTTCGATTTTATCCAGCTTCGGCAAGTCGCGCGAGAAGTAATAATAGGTGCCCGCGATTCCGGCTACGCCAAGGGCGGCGATGATGAGGACGAAAATGAGGAGGAACCGGAAAAGACGAAACACAAAGGAACGTTTGCGGGGAGGGGTGTCTTTACTCATGGAAAGGAATGACTCCGTTTAATAAGGATTACGTATCGAATCCTTCTTAAGATCTAGTATAACATGCGGAAAGTTCGAATAAGATTCTTTCCCATACCTATCTTCGAAGGTCGGTGCAAACAAAAACGTAACGCGATGAAAATGCCGTTTCTTCTTCTTAAAAAGGCTTGACGGAAGAGGTGAGCAAGATTAACAATCCCGGGAGGTTAGGGGGATTGTATGGGTTGGATTTCCCCTCTTTTTCAATCGCTTCTCAAATAAAAGGAGTTCGTCATGTTTAGAAAGGTTTTGTTTCTGTCTTTGATCGCCGGGGTAGCCCTTGCGGGGCCTTTGGCTTGTAAGAAGAAAGAAGCGCCGGAAAGTACGACCGAAGTAAAAACCGAGGTGAAAATGGAAGTGAAGGGCGCAGCTGCCCCCGAGGCCCCCAGCGCGGCTCCGGCCCCCGCGCCGATGGCGCCCGCTTCGGCGCCGGCCCCGACTTCGGCTCCCGCGTCTCAACCCTCGGGGATGATGGCCCCTCCGCCTCCGCCTCCGCCTCCCCCTCCGCCCCCGCCGGGTGGAGCTCCCGCGACGCCTCCTCCTTCGGCGCCGTGATGAAAGAAGACTTATTTCTAGGTTTGTCTTGATCCAGGGGTCCCCGTTTCTAAAACGGGGGCCCCGATTTTTTTGTTAAAAGGGGACTTTGATGAAGCGATTTCTGATTTTGGTGCTGTGTGGAATGCTTTCGCTGAGTGTCGCGGCTTGCAAAAGAAAGCCGATGCCCGAAGAGGAGACCCCCCATCTCATTCCGACACCTCCTTCTCAAACGCCCGAAGCCCCGAGCTTGCCCATGGCTCCGCCCTTGCCGACCTCGCAGCCTTCTCCTTTGAGCCAGCCGACTTCCATGCCCGAATCGATGGGGGCCGCTCCCGCTTCGATGCCGTCTTCCATGCCGGCGAGCCAACCGGCAACGCTTCCCGCGGGAGTTCCTTCGAGTCAGCCAAACTCTGCAGCGATGGCCCCCGGCAGTCAGCCGGCGCTGAAAACGGACAGTCGTCCGAGCACCTGGTAGAGGCCCGCAACGCCTAAAGGAATGATGAGATTATCCCAAGCCCCGAAAGGGAGGGATTCGAGGAGTGTGCCCGCGAAGGCGAGAGGTAGGGCCGTTTTCCAGGGGAGAAAAACGATCAAAACGAAAAACGCGGCGCTTAAGAAGGCGAAACTTCCCCAATAACTTTTTTGGGGAGAATAGAAAAGTTTCCGCCTTCCCCAATATTTTCCCGCCACCGATGCGGCCCCGTCCGCGATGCAAACCAATAAAATTCCGCAAGCCGCCGCCCGATATGGGAAGAGAATTAGGGAAAGCGCGATGCCGACGGCCAAGAGGGGAGGGCCAAAATCCCATTTTCCCTCCCGCTTTAAACGGTGAGTAAGGGCGGCGATGCCCGGCAAGCCTTTCCCGTTCCGGTTTTCAAGAAAACAGGAGAGTCCGTAGAAAAAAGTGAGCGCCAAAAGGGCGGAGACGGAAAGCCAGCGGTGATATTGGGCGGCGAAAAGGAAAAGAAGACCCGGAAGATGGAATAGCTTTCGGGCGATTTCCTTTTTAGAAGGCATGGTAAAGCACCATCCCGTAGCGATCGGGTCCCACGTCCGGCGTGAGGCTGAAGGAATTGTGCAAGTGCTTGTGGAATTTCGCGGTGCCGTAGCCGATGACCGTGCCGAGGGCGGCTCCCATCACCACGTCGGAAGGAAAGTGCTTGAAGGAATCCACCCTCGCCAAGGCGACCAAGCTTGCGAAGGCAAACAGGGGGGCGCCTACTTTCGGGCCATACATCACTTCGAACACGGCGGCCGTGCTGAAGACGCCGCTCGCGTGGGCGGAGGGAAAACCGTGACTGGAACCGTCGGGCCGAGTGCGGTTGACGCCGTATTGGAGGCCGATCGTGAAGAGCTCCGTCCAAAAAAGAGCTTCAATGGCGGATTCGCCCGTCGTCCAAAGCTTTTCATTGTGCAGACCCACCCCGATTACCGTGGTCAATACCCCGACGCCCGCCATTGTGTAGGGGGCTCCCAATTGGTTGACGATTTTATCCCCCGTGTTGCCTAAGATTTTATGGGGGGTGAAATCTTTTTGGAAGTTGTCATCCTCATAATGGACGCCGGCGGTGGCGGCCAGCCCTAAAGCCAGCGCGAAGGAGCCCCAGCCCCAGAAGCTTTCCTTCAAATCCAGTCCTAAATGGCGGGGAAGGTCGGAGAATACGAATTTGGAGGCTTTTTGGGAACGGGCGCTGAACTCTTCGTCCTTACTCGGCTTGTCTTTCGCTTTTTTCTCAGATTTGGGCACCTCTTTGTCGGAAGAGGCGACTTCAAAGTCTGAAACTCCCTCAAAGGAAAGATCTCGGGAGTAGGCCCAAAGGTTTTGGGAAAGGATTTGAAAGAAAAAGGCCAGGAGGATGGAAAGGGAAAGTTTTTTCATAAGGATAAAATCTCGATTTTGAATGCGATAGCGCAATAGGTGCGAATCCGCATGGGCGCGCCTATAACATAGGAGGTGGAGAGGTCAAAGTTTTATTCGGGCCTTTGCGGGAGAGAAGTCCAATTGATTTTATAAAGCGCTCCGGATACAAGGCGTGCCTTATGCCAAAAACGAAAGACTTAAGTTTTATCGCCCTCGTTTTTCTCGTTTGCCTACAGTGGATCTATTTTAAGCATGCTGGGATTCATCTTCCCTCTCCCTGGAACGCGGTGTCGCCCGGCGTCGCCATCTTCGGGGCGGCCTTCATCCTTTCGTGGGGCGCCGAGCTCGCCCAATTCGAGATTCCCCGTTCGCTGGCCATCGCCTTTTTGGCCCTCATCGCCGTATTGCCTGAATATGCGGTGGACATGTATTTCGCTTGGGAGGCGGGCAGAGATCCCCAATACATTCATTACGCCACGGCCAATATGACCGGCGCCAACCGGTTGCTGATCGGCGTGGGATGGGCGGCAGTGGTCTTCGCCTTTTTTTTCAGAACGAAAAAAGGGGAAGTGAAATTGGAGGAGGGGAGCCGTACGGAGATTTTCGCCCTTCTCGCGGCGACGCTTTATTCCTTCGCGATTCCCCTGAAAAAAAGTCTCTCGTGGGTCGATTCGGCATTTCTCCTGCTGATTTTCATTTGGTACCTCGTCCGCACGATCCGATCCCCACACGAGGAACCGGAGGTGGAGGGGCCCATCGAGTCGATCGCGGAATGGTCGAGAATTCCACGTTTGGCCGTCACCCTGTTTTTTTTCGCTTTTTCCGGCTACGTGATTTTCGTCTCCGCCGAGCCTTTTGCCGAGGGTTTGCTCGAAACGGGGCGGCATTGGGGAATTGAAGAATTCATTTTGGTGCAATGGTTGGCGCCTTTGGCTTCCGAATCCCCCGAGTTCATCGTGGCGATTATTTTCGCCTTGCGGGCTCAAGCCACCAACAGCTTGGGCACTCTCATTTCCTCCAAAGTGAATCAGTGGACCTTGCTCGTCGGCATGCTCCCCCTCGTGTATAACCTTTCGGCGGGCCATTGGGGGAAGATGCCGATGGACGCCCGCCAATCGGAAGAATTTTTTCTCACCTCGGCTCAATCTATTTTCGCTTTGGTGGTGCTCGCCAATTTAAAGTTTTCCATTACCGAGGCCTTGCTTCTTTTTGTGCTTTTCATCACTCAACTTTTCTTTACATCGACCGAGGCGCGCAATATTTACGCGTTTATCTATCTGGTTTTGGCCGTCGGTTGGTTTTTCGTGATTCGAGACAACCGGAGAGGGTTTATTCTCTTGTTTAAGGAAGGGCTGAAAAATGGAGAAAAACACGGTTAAATAGAGGCTTTACAATCAAAATGACCCTATGATAGGGTTTCCGAAACTTACAAAAGGAGCAATTTGAGGTAATTATGGCTAACGCAGAAGCAACCAAGCAGGAAATGATCGAGAAGTTCAGGGTTCACCAAAGTGATACGGGTTCACCTGAGATTCAAATCGCCTTACTCACCCAACGGATCAACAGCTTAACGGACCATTTCAAGGTTCATAAGAAAGACCATTCGTCCCGCCGGGGACTTTTGATGTTGGTCGGTCAGCGGCGCCGTCTTTTAGATTATTTGAAAAGAAAAAACCGCGACCGTTATTCCCGTGTGATCGAAAATCTCGGCATTCGAAAGTAATTCTGAAAAGTTTTGTTTCGGGAGATCTGGGTTTGATAAGAAGAGGGGAAGCGCCGGAGACACGAAACTGATAATTTTAGAGGGTAGATTCATCGCGTACGCATGAATGGATTCTCTTAAATTATCAGTTCTTATTTTTATCCTGTTCTTTTCCTCGTCTTAAAAGCATTTCCTTAAAACCTTCTCATCGGTCTCCCTTTATTTTAATTTCCTTAGAATCCTATAGAAAGGATCCTTTCTTTCCGGATTTTAAGATTCTCTTTGAAAGGGAGCGTTTCCAATGAGTCCTGTCCATCGCGTAACCGCCGAAATCGGCGGCAAGACGATTACCATCGAAACCGGCAAACTTGCCAAACAGGCGGGAGGAGCCGTAACGGTTCGTTGCGGCGATACGGTCGTGTTGGTGACCGCCGTCGCCTCCGCGTCGCCCCGGGAAGGAATCGACTTCTTCCCCTTGACCGTCGACTATCAAGAAAAGACCTTCGCGGCCGGTAAAATCCCCGGCGGTTTCTTCAAGCGCGAAGGCAAGGCGAGCGAAAAAGAAATTCTCACCTCCCGCTTCATCGACCGTCCCATCCGCCCCTTATTTTCCGAACATTATTATTGCGATACCCAGATCATTGCGACCGTGCTCTCCGCCGACGCGGAAAACGACCCGGACGTGCTCGCCATGATCGGCGCTTCCTCGGCTTTGATGGTTTCCGATATTCCTTTCCTGGGCCCCATTTCCGGTTCCCGCATCGGTCGGGTGAACGGGCAGTGGGTGATCAACGCCTCCAGCGAGGTGATGGCCGACTCCGACATCGACGTCATCTTGGCGGCCACGCGCGATGCGGTGGTAATGGTGGAGGGCGGCGCGAAGGAAGTGAGCGAGCAAGACATGATCGATGCGATCAATACGCTGCATAAGGCGATGATCCCGGTTTTAGATGCTCAGAAGGAACTCCAAAAATTGGCGGGCAAGCCCAAACGCGAAGTGCCCGTGCCCCCGTCGACCAGGCCTTCGTGGCCCGGGTGAAAAGTCTGGCCGAAGGAAAATTGAAGGAAGCGGTCCGCGTTCCCGAAAATTGAAGCGATACGAGGCGAATGGATGCGGTAAGAGCGAACCTCCTTGAAGCGATCGGTCCTGCGGACGCCGAGGACGCGGAGGAAAAGAAGGAAAAGGCCGCCGCCCTTTACGAAGATCTTAAGAAAAACATCGTGAGACGGATGATTCTGGAAGACAAAATCCGCATCGACGGCCGTACTCACGAGGCGATCCGCCCCATCAGCTGCGAAGTGGGCTTGCTTCCCCGCACCCATGGTTCGGCGCTCTTCACCCGCGGTGAAACCCAGGGTTTGGTCGTCACCACCTTGGGCACCTACGAAGACGTCCAAATCATCGATACCCTCATGGAAGAAGGGCAAAAGAAGTTCATGCTCCATTACAACTTCCCTCCCTTCTCGGTCGGTGAAGTGAAACCGATGCGTGCCCCGGGACGCCGGGAAATCGGCCACGGAGCCTTGGCGGAGAGGGCCGTTCGGAAAGTGATGCCCGATGACGAGTCTTTTCCTTACACGGTGCGTATTGTTTCCGAAATTTTAGAGTCCAACGGTTCCAGCTCGATGGCGACCGTTTGCGGCGCTTCCCTCTCGCTCATGGACGCGGGGGTTCACATCAAAGCCCCCGTCGCCGGTATCGCGATGGGTCTTATCAAAGAAGATGATAAAGTCGCCGTGCTCTCCGACATTTTGGGCGACGAAGACCACTTGGGCGACATGGATTTCAAGGTCGCCGGCACCGAGCGAGGCATCACCGCCATTCAAATGGACATCAAGATCGAAGGGCTCACCTACGAAATTCTCTCGACCGCCTTGGAGCAAGCCCGGAAGGGACGGCTCCATATTCTTTCCAAAATGGCGGAAGCACTCACCCAAGCGCGACCGGAGCTTTCGCCCTACGCGCCCCGGGTGGAGACGATGATGATTCCCAAGGAGAAGATCCGCGACGTGATCGGACCCGGTGGGAAGATCATCAAGGCCATCGTGGAAAAAACGGGTGCCAAGATCGACGTCGACGACAGCGGGGCGATCAGCATCTTCTCCGCCGACGGCGATTCCTTGAAAGAAGCCAAACGCATCGTCGAATACATCACGGCGAGTCCCGAGGAAGGAAAAGTCTACCTGGGCAAGGTTCAAAAGATCATGGATTTCGGCGCGTTCGTCGAGATCCTGCCGGGTCTAGACGGCCTCCTGCATATTTCCCAAATCGACACGAAGCGCATCAATCAAGTCACCGATGTGCTTCACGAAGGCGATGAAGTGGTGGTGAAAGTCCTCCAGATCGATCGGGACGGCAAAATTCGTCTCTCCCGCAAAGACGCCATGGGTCTTGAGCCAGACGTGAAGCCGATTCGCTTGAAGTAGCGATAGAGCAGCAAGAGGGTATTAAAAAGCTGTCGCCCTCGCCTCGTCATCCGCTGGCAAGCGGATCTTTTGAAGCGGGGGCCCATGCTTTGATCCCCGCTCTTATTGGAACATTCGGGGCGGTGATGACCTGCTTCGATATTCGTTTTGCTTCTATGCCCATTCGAATTCCCATCTTAAAGGTTGGTCCCCATTCGGACGGGATCGAGTTGCCTCAATACATGACCGAGCATGCGGCGGGGATGGACCTGCGCGCCGCTTGCGATAAAGATCTCTTGCTCGAGCCGGGCCAGAGAAAGCTCGTCCCGACCGGTTTTGCGATCGCGCTTCCGGAAGGTTACGAGGCGCAAATCCGGCCTCGAAGCGGTCTTGCCCTCAAGCAGGGGGTTACCTGCCTTAATTCACCGGGAACCATCGATGCGGATTATCGGGGAGAAGTAGGTGTGATTCTCATCAATTTGGGGCAAGAGCCGGTGGTGATTCATCGAGGGGACCGTATCGCTCAGATGGTGATCCATTCGGTGGAGCGAGCGGAGTGGAAAGAGTCGGATTCTTTGGCGGAGAGCTCCCGCAGTGGCGGCGGTTTTGGATCAACGGGCAAGCGTTAAGAGGGGGAAGTGATCTCGGCGAAAAGTTTCTTCACTTGCCTCTGAGTATTCTCCAAATCCTTCGAATTATCGATTACCCAATCGGCGACTTTTAACTTCTCCGAAAGCGGGGCTTGGGCCTTCATCCGGTTTTCAATTTCCTCCATTTTAAGACCGTCTCGCTTTTTGATTCTTTCCTTTTGCTGTTCTTCCCGGGTTTCTATGACGATAAGCCCTTCGAAATTTTTATAGTAACCGGTTTCCACCAAGAGAGCGGCATCCACCAAAGCGAGCGCCGCCCCCGATTGCCGGGCGGTATCGATCTGCCGGGAGATCTCCTTGCGAATGTAAGGATGAACGAGGTTTTCCAACTCTTTCCTTTTGGCTGCGTCGGAGAAAACCAGGGTGCCCAGGCGACGTCGGTCAACTTTTCCTTCCGGCTGAAAGATGTCGTTTCCGAAATGACGGCGCAATTCCTCCTGCAACTGCGGGTAAAGATCGAAGATTTGGTGGGAAATGAGGTCGGCGTTGATGACGAAGGCTCCCTCTTCTTGAAAAAAACGGCCGACCGTGGATTTGCCAGAGCCGATCCCGCCGGTTAAGCCTAAGACTTTCAACGGTCCTTCCCTTCCGGCGGGGGAACCAGAGTAGGGGAGGAGGGGGCCTCGTTTTTTCCTTCGCCCCGGGCGACGGCGTCGATGGAGAGCAAGGTATCCAAAAGCGGGGTCACCGCCTTGCCTTGAAAGGATTTGATTTTACCGATGAAGGAACCGCGCATCTCGGGCGGCGCCATCAGCATTTCGGCGATTAACTGACGGATCTGGGAGTATTCGGGAGAAAGGGTTTCGTAAACGTCCTTCAGGGAGGGGTTTTCCAGCTCTTGCTTCTTGAGCGTCCACTCCATCGCTTCGGTGAAATCCTGCTCGCTCCAATCGTCGGAGCTTAAGGTTTCCTTGATTTCGATGAGCTTGTCGTAAATGGCGGGGTTTTCCGGGTTGGCCTCGCATGAGTCGCGATAGGCCTGCATCGCTTTTTTCAACTGCTTGCGTTCGGCGAGATCATCCCCTTTCGCTTCCAGTTGGGCAGCCTTATTCGGATTTGCCTTTTTTTCCTTTCGTCCGAAGATCATGCGAATCCCCCTTGGCTCCCGGTTTTTCCGGCGTTTGGGGAGCCGTTTCTTTTTCTTGGGTCGCCTTCCCGAACCTCTTAAAAACATGGGCGGAAAGCTTTTCCGCCGTGTTTTCGCCCGGGTCGTCTAAAACGATTTCCACCAGTTCTTTTAATATTTTACCAATCTGGGGGCCTTCGGGAAAGCCCATTTTCATGAGGTCAGCTCCCTTCAGGGCCAGGTCTTTGGGGCCGAAAGGGGGTTTTTTATCCAATTCATCTTGGATGCGCTTTTTGAGCTTTAAGATTCCTTTCAAGTTTTCGGGATAGGCGCCCCCTTTTTTGTCGGCGATGCGCAGGTCGATAAGCTTGAAAATCAGCTCGGGTCCCACCTTGTTGACGAAGCGGCGGATCGCCCGTTCGGTATAGAACGATTTGGTCTCGAACATATGCTGGTCCACCAAGGTCGCCACGTTTTCCGGGTCGATCCCCAGCATGCTCGCCCGGTATTTCTTCATCCACTTTTGGGTGATTTTTTTCGAGATGATCTGGTGGCCGTAAAAAGTCACGTTTTGGCCGTCTTCCGAAACCCGGTAAGTGGCCGGCTTTCCAGTATCATGGAAGAGGGCGGAGAACATCACCTCCAAATCCCCGGCTCGCTCCACGTCGGGCGACGATCGGGAAGCGTCCAGTACGAGGAGGGTGTGCTCGAAGACGTCGCCACCTTTTTTCTTCGGTTGAGGCACGCCGACCATGTTTTCCACGTCCGGAAAGATGAATTTCAACAGACCGGTCTCCCGCATGATGCGGAATCCCGCCGAAGGTTTGGGCGCCGAAAACAGCTTTCGGATCTCTTCGATGATCCGTTCGGGAGAGACGGTCTCGATGAGCGGAGCGTGCTTTTTCATCGCGGCCAAGGTCTCCGCCTCGATCGTTAGGCCGAAGCGGGCCGCGAATTGAACGGCCCGCAGCATTCTTAAGGGATCTTCCTCGAAGGCTTGAGGGAAGACTTGGCGGAGCAGTTTGCTTTCCAAATCCCGCTGCCCGCCGAAGGGGTCGAGGATCTCGCCTGTTTTAACATTTCTCGCCATGGCGTTGATGGTGAAGTCGCGCCGCCCCAAGTCCTTTTCGACGGGAAGGAAGGGGTCGTATTCCACCTCGAAATCCCGGTGTCCGAGGCCGGTGGAACGCTCCAAGCGGGGCAGGGCGATGTCCACTTCGGAATGGGAGCGGTGAAGGCGGAATTTGAGGACGCCGAAGGATTTTCCCACCCGCTGCACCGGGCCGAAGCGGCTTAAGAGCGCCACCAGTTCTTCCATCGGAATTTTGGCGACGAGAAGGTCTTTGTCTTTATGGGGAATTTGAAGCAGCGCGTCCCGAAGGGTTCCGCCTACTTCATAGACCTCTCCGCCTTTGTCTTCGATTGCCTTTAAGAAAGTCATACTTTTTTGTAATCCTTACAAAGGCGGATGAGCAAGGAGGGAATTATCCGGGATTTTTAAGGTAAACGTGAATGTTCGCCTGTTTCATTAAGGCATCGCTGATCTGTTTAACCATCAGCGGCTGGCGACGGGCCGTGAGGGCCTTCGCAAGAGGTTCTTTTTGTTCTGCGAATTTATCCCAATCGGCGTCTTTTCTTTCCTTGAGTTTGAAGAGGACGAGTTGGTCGCCGATTTTGTAGGCCGCCGGACAAACGGGGTTTTCTTCGCTCAGTTTCACAATACACTCCAAAGCGTCATGCGCGTCGGGCACCCCGACGAAGGCGACTTTGTCTCGCAGGGGATGGAGGCCCGTTTCTTCCACCTTCAGCTCGTATTTTCTTTTACGGCGTCTAAGGCGCTCGGTCCTTTCGGGGGAGCTTTTCCTTGAGGGCCGCCAAGATTTCGGTCTCCGCTTCCTTCTTTTTTACCGCGTCTTCCTTGAATTGGGCGGGATCAAGCGAGATTTTTTCGAGGTTCAATTGTGTGTTGGAAAGCAGGTATTCTTGTTTCACTTCCGCTTCGGTGACGCTCACCGAATTGCGGATCAAGTTTTCAAACTTTTCGGCGAGCAGCTCCTCTCTTAGCAAGGTTTCGTAATCTTCTCCGGTTTGCCGTTCGAAAGAGGGTTTGAAGACGTCTAAGTAATACTTTTTATTGAATACGCCGTTTTCAGAAAGTTTAGGATCGGAGGTGATGTCGTGGATGAGTTCTTTATCCGAAACACTTAAACCTAAAGCTTTCGCTTGTTGGGAGAAGATCTTGTTTTGTATCAGTTTTTGGAGGACGTTTTGCTTCACCGATTCAAGTAGGGCGGGGGGGGTGCTTCCTTTGGTAAGCTGCTCATAAAATTTCAATTGGTTGTCGTAGAGGGTTTGAAATTGCCCTTCGGGGATGCCTTCCCCGTTCACTTGGGCGATGGCGTGATGGCCGCCTCCCACCGTTCCGCCGCGTTCGGCCTTTCTCACCCCCGCATAGCCGAAGTAGAAGAGCAATCCCGCGGTCATCATTCCTAAAATCACTTTTGTGCCGAAACCGGCGGCGTGTCGTCTCAATCGATCGAGCATTTGTGGGCTCCTGTGTGTTCTCCCCCCTCCCTTGACGGGGAGGGGGTTAGGGGGCGGGTGAATAATAAGTGGTACTTTTAATTGGATCACCCTCTCCCTGGCCCTCTCCCGTCAAGGGAGAGGGGAGTTTTAGAACTAGTCATTCTTAATTTAGAGCTCTTCGGGTACAACAAATCTGCCCAAGAGTAAAGGAGTCGCTTGAAGGAAAATACCCTTGCCACTATTAAGAAAGGAGTGATAAACACCGGCGATCATCTTCTCTGTAGGTTCGTGTCGAGTTTTTTGAAAATCTGTCGGGGTAACAGATAAAACCGAATCCTTTATAAAAGAGAGACAATCAATTGATTTTGAATAGTATTTTAGGTCTTTTCTCCAACGATCTCGCGATCGATTTGGGCACCGCGAATACCTTGGTCTATGTCAAAGGCAAGGGGATCGTTTGCGCGGAGCCTTCCGTGGTGGCCGTTCAAAAAGATTCGCGCGGCATGAAGAAAGTGCTCGCCGTGGGACGGGAGGCCAAGGAGATGTTGGGTCGCACGCCCGGCAACATCGAGGCGATCCGTCCCATGAAAGACGGCGTGATCGCCGATTTCGAGATTACCGAGGCCATGCTGCGGTATTTCATTCGCAAGGTTCACAACCGGAAAACCTTGGTTCGTCCCCGCATCATCATTTGCGTTCCTTTCGGCATCACCGAGGTGGAACGGCGTGCCGTGCGGGAATCCGCCGAATGCGCCGGCGCCCGCGAGGTATATCTCATCGAAGAGCCCATGGCCGCGGCCATCGGGGCGGGACTGCCCATCACGGAGGCCACCGGAAACATGATCGTCGACATCGGCGGCGGCACCACCGAAGTGGCGGTGATTTCGCTCGCCGGCATCGTCTTCTCCCAGTCGGTACGCGTGGCCGGAGACCGGATGGACGATTCGATCATCCAGTACATCAAACGGAAATACAATTTGCTCATCGGCGAACGCACCGCCGAAACGGTCAAGATCGCCATCGGCAACGCTTATCCCAATGGGGAGGTGAAAAGCATCGAGATCAAGGGTAGAGATCTCGTTGCCGGCGTGCCGCGGGTGATGGAAGTGGGCAGCGACGAAATCCGCGAGGCGATCGCCGAACCGGTGTTCGCCATCGTCGAAGCCGTCAAGATCGCCTTGGAGCGCACGCCGCCCGAGCTTGCGGCCGACATCGTCGACAAGGGGATCGTGCTGGCCGGCGGCGGCGCACTGCTCAAGAACTTGGACGTTCTCATCCGCGAGGAGACGGGGCTTCCCGTGACGATCGCGGACGATCCTTTGTCCGCCGTGGTGTTGGGTACGGGCAAGGCGTTGGATGAGCTCGACCGGCTCAAGGGCATCACCGTAAATTAATCCCCATTCTCGGAAATGGCACTCACGCCAAAACGGTTCAAATTTTTTTCGACTCCGTTGATTCTGGTGTCGTTCTCCGTCCTTTTCGCGGGCGGACGATTTGCCCCTCCCGTTTCTCAATGGCAAGACGAGTTTTTGCATCGCGTTTTTTCCCCCATTTTTTCCTTCGTTTCGGGGTCTTTCCAAAAAATTTCCGATCTTTCCCGCCATTACGTCTTTTTAACCGGCGCCGCGCGGGAGAATGAGGCGCTAAAGAGCGAGAACGCCGAGTTGTTGCGCAAACTGGCTGAATTAGAGGGAGTGAAGAACGATTACGAGCGCCAGGCCTCTTCCTTGAAATTCACCGAGAAGCTGCCCTTCAAAACCGAGATGGCACGGGTGATTGCATACGATCCCTTTAAGGGGGGAAAAAGTCTTCTGGTGGATAAGGGGGGCGAGGCGGGTTTGAAGAAAGGCCAGCCGGTGATCACGAAAGAAGGCGTCGTGGGCGTGGTAGGCTCTGTTACCGAGCAGGATGCCCGCGTATTGCTCATCACTGATCCCGCTTCCGCCGTCGATTCGGAAATCAGGCCCAGCGGGGCGAGGGGCATCGTGCAGGGGCAGCGCCAAGCGTTGGGTTTAAACCGCGATTATTGGCTTACCCGTATGGAGTATTTGGGCATCTCCAACGAGATTCACGAGCAGGACTCCGTCGTTACTTCCGGTCTCGACCAGGTGTTTCCCCCGGGCCTTTCGATCGGAAAGGTGCAGAAGTTAAAGCGCGACGAAAAGGGCCTGTTCCTCTCGGCCGAAGTGTTGCCGGAAGTGGATTTTTCGAAACTGAAGGAAGTGATCGTGATGATCAAGTAAGGCTTATGAAAAACCCACTTTTCATCGCCCTTTTTTGGTTTCTTTGTTTTCTCTCGGAAACCCTTTTCTCTTGGCAGTGGGGCGGCAACTCGCTTGCGCCGTGGGGGTCGTTTTTCGTCTTGGGCTATGCGTTTTTCGAGTTGCCTTTCATCAGCGCCTTTTGTTTGGCTTCCTTCGCCTTTGTCCTGCAAAGCAGCTTCAGCGCCGGTCTTCTGAGCCCTTTCTTTCTGATCGTCGCCTTGTTCCTGGAAGTCTTTTGGATTCGGCGGAAAACCTTCAGCGGCGGCTTCGCGTCGCGGGCCTTTGCGTTGTTCGTGCTTTTGACGATCAATTTCTTTCTGTTGGAAGCGCTGTTGTCGAATCCGTTGCCTGATTTCCGGCTTCAAAACCTTGTCTTCTCGGGCCTTCACCTCGCTTTCAATGGCGTTTTGGGGGTTTTTCTTTTTTGGGTATTGCAGGAAAAGGGGGAGCTTTGGGAAGAGAAGCTTTCCTTCCTTCAGTCGAAGAAGGGGCAGCTGAACCTCTTTGACACGCGCCATCTCAGGCAAGTGAGGCGCAAGCCTCCTTTGAAAATCCAGAAGAGATTTCGGCAGCGCTTCGGATTTCAAAACGATGGGTGAAGCGCCTTTTTTCATCCTTCCTCTTTGAACTTTATTTTCTCCCCCGCATCGCTTAAGGCATAAAACCTCATGTTTTTCTCCCGCGCCAAATTCTTGGCCATGGCCGCCTGCATGACCCTCTTCTTTCTGGTCGTCATCGGTCGGTTGGCTTATTTGCAGCTCGTTCGCGGGCGCGAGTACGCCCGTTTTTCCGACGCTTACACGGTGAAGGAAATTCCCATCACGGCTCCCCGAGGCAATCTGTATGACCGGAAGGGAAGGGTGATCGCCACGACGCGTCCTTCCTTCAACTTGTTGCTCAACCTCTCGAAGGCGAAAAAACTGGATGAACTGCTCGAAAGAGTCGCGCCATTCGTCGAGAAGACTCCCGAAGAATTGAAAGAGGCGGTGGCTCAGGCAAAGGGACAGCCCCGTTTCCGCCCGGTGAATTTGGTGACGGACTTAAGCCGCGAGCAAGTGGCGAAGCTCCAGATGCGGAAAACCTTGGCGACCGAAGATACCGAAGAGGGGCGCGATTTCTCCGCCTTGGAAATCCGCGTGGAACCCATCCGCCATTATGAGGAAGGGGAGATGTGGGGCCACGTGGTCGGGTATTTGCGCGAGATCAGCGAAGAGAAGCTGAAAGAGGCGGCCAAGAGCGATCCTGGCAAATATTTTCCAGGCGACGTGGTGGGCGCTCAGGGGATTGAGAGGCGTTTTGACGTTTCGCTTCGGGGCCGGGACGGGAAGCAGGAAGCCGTCGTGGACGCCCTCGGTCACGAGGTGAGGGAAGATACCTTCGGCCTTAAGAAGGAGCTCCTCTTAAGCCCGCCCGTGGCGGGGGACAATTATTACCTTACCTTAGACCGCGATTTGCAAAAGGTCGCCTACGACGCCCTCAAGGATAAAGAAGGAGCCCTCGTCATGCTCGACGTGAAGACGGGGGAAGTGCTCGCCATGGTCAG
Organism: bacterium; assembly: GCA_046346885.1. GTDB lineage: Bacteria > UBA10199 > UBA10199 > JADFYH01 > JADFYH01 > JAXMHI01. The sequence goes on from JAXMHI010000007.1 coordinate 122,784, forward strand.
CCGTCCTTCTTACGATCCCGAAAAACTCGTCGGAAACATTTCGCGCGCCTATTGGGTGACGCTCAACACCGATGAAAGAAAAATCCTCTTAAACCGCACGATGCAGGCCGCTTACCCGCCCGGTTCCACCTTCAAGATCATCACGGGGCTGGCCGCTCTGGCGGAGGGCGTCATCAAGCCGACCGATAAGATTTCTTGCCCCGGTTATTACGAGGTCGGGGGGCGGCGTTTCGGCTGTTGGTTGGGGAAAGGTCACGGACCCGTCGATTTCTATCGAGCCCTCGTGCAGTCTTGCGACGTGTATTTTTACAAGGTGGGGGAGAAGGTGGGAATCGACCGGATCGCCCAATACGCCAAGCTCTTCGGTTTGGGGGGCGCGACGGGAATCGAAATGGATTTCGAGAGGAGCGGGCTGATCCCCACCACCGAATGGAAAAAGAAAAACAGAAAAGAGGATTGGAACGCCGGCGAGACCTTATCGGCCTCCATCGGCCAAGGGTACGACTTGGTCACCCCTTTGCAGAACGCCTTGATGATCGCGCGGGTGGCGAGCCGCGGGAAAGAAGTGAAGCCCACCCTCGTGCGGGAGATCGAGCACCCGGACGGACGCCGGGAGAGATTGAAACGGGAGGCGCCTTCTCCCATCGAAGTCGGTTTGGATCAAGAAAAGTGGGATGCCTTGATTAAAGCTCTCACGGGCGTCGTGCAAGACCCCGGCGGCACCGCCCATAGAATCGCGTTGAAGGGAATCACGATGGGAGGTAAAACGGGAACGGCCCAGGTGATCGGCTACGACAAGTTCGGCCGCAAGGCGAGGAGCAAGAAAACGGAAGACCACGCCTGGTTCGTGGCCTTCGCACCCGCGGAAGACCCGGAAATCGCGGTCGCCGTGGTGGTGGAGCACGGCGGCCATGGAGGCACCGCCGCGGCGCCCGTGGCGCAAGCGGCCATCCAAAAGTATTTCGAGGAAAACGGCAAGCTGGCGCCGCAAAACGGGACGGTGACGCCGCACTCGCCCCTCAAAAGCCCTAAAAACATCCAGGAGGACTAAGAATGACTCTCTCCGAAAAAGACAAGGCTCCCGATTTTTCCGCGAAGGACCAACAGGGAAAGGTCCGCTCGCTCTCCGATTATCGAGGCAAATGGCTGCTCCTTTACTTTTATCCCAAGGACGACACCTTCTTTTGCACGAAGGAGGCCTGTGGGTTTCGCGATTCCTTCGCGGAGCTGAAAGGAAAGGTGGAGGTGCTGGGAGTCAGTCGCGACAGCGTGGAGAGCCACGCGAAGTTCGCGGGCAAGTTTGCGTTGCCCTATCCCTTGCTTTCGGATGCCGACAAGAAGATCATCAAGGCCTACGGGGCGAACGGCTTTCTCTTCACCAAGCGGATTTCCTATCTCATCGACCCTCAAGGAAAGATCGCCAAGGTTTACCCCAGTGTTTCGGCTTCGAGCCACGCCCGAGAAGTGTTGAAGGATTTTGAGGCGCTTCAGTCTTAAAAGGGGAGACGCACCATGATTCCAAAAGTGTTAAGGCAACGTAGCTCTTGGCCCTCCAGTTTCATCACGGGGCTCATCGGCTGGAACGGGCTCACGGTCATCGTCGCCTTGGCGTTTGCTTATCGCGCCTCCTTCACTCCTCTTTTTTTCCTCGCGACGGGTAGTGCATTGCTTCAAGTGATTGTTTTGCGGGCCCTGTTTTTCCCTTTGAAAATGGAAAAGGGAGTTTGGACGGGAACCTTTTGGGGAGGCGTCACCGGAGGGCTCCTCGCCGTGGCCGCCGCCTTTCTCTTTCCGCCGGCCAAAGAGCATTTCCTCGTGATCCTTCTTACCGACCTTTATATCGGCGCGCCCGTGGGGGCTTTTCTCTCCTACTTTTATCGGGATGATCGGAGCATCGAAGAAGAGGCGCGCAAAAAGGGGGTAGCGGTGGATTATGGCCGTGACGGCCATTGGCTGGATCCCTTCCTTTACGGCGCGCTCGCTTATGTCGTCGTCTTCTTACCCCGCAATTTTGATGTCGGTTTAAGCGCCTTCGTCGTGGGCAGTTTCATCGGGGTGGTGGCGGCGGGAGTGAGCCACTTTTTTCTTTCTCGGTGGGACAATAAAGCTTGGACCATCCCCGTCGCCGGCCTGGCCGGTTCCGTATTGGGCTTGGCTTCCGGTTTTCTCTTCCGCAATTTCTCCCTCTACGCCTCCCACTGGATCGTAGGAGCCTTGGCGGGCTTCGTCACGTTCGCCTTCACCGCCGCAATGGGACGCAAACTATCCATGTGGGAGTCGGGAAGGGAAGGGGAGGCGCGCTCGTGAATCCGTTCTTGCTCCTTTGCCGCGTTTTGCATATTGCCGCCACCTGCACGTCGCTGGGCGGGCTTTTCTATGCGAGGATGGTGCTTTGGCCCACGCTCCCGCAATTGCCGAGCGCCGAACGGGAGGCCTTTCTCGCCGCCTCCATCCGCCGCTTTGCCCTCATCAAATGGACGGGGGTTACCGTCGTCGCCGTCACCGGCATCCTACAGTGGTATTTCCTTTGGCCCCATGTGACGGATCACTCCCTCTACGTCACATACTTCGGAATCAAGATGGTGGGAGCGGTGGGCTTGTTTTCCATTACGTTCCTTTTGGCCTTGCCCGTGGAGAAACTTCGCGGAATGCAAAACCACCGCGCCTTTTGGTCGGGGCTGAATCTCCTTTGCGGTCTCACGATCTTGATCGGGGCGGCGCTGATGAGAACGGTCGTTAAAATTTACCCATAGTTTTTAAAACTGTATGCAACTCCAACTCTTCACCGTCCGCAAACGAGTCTTCGGCCACTTTCCCTGGGGCGTCTTCTTGCTGCTCCTATTGTGGTTGGGGATGGGGCTCGTCAACCTCTACAGTGCGACCTACAAGGTGACGGACCCCGGTTTGCCGCCTTTATTCCGTTCTCAACTCATTTGGGTGGGGCTTAGTATGGGCGTTTTGCTCTTGGTGACGCTCTTCGATTACCATCTTCTTTTCCGCTGGGCCTATCCCCTCTACGGACTCTCCCTTGTCCTTCTCCTCTTCGTCTTCGTGGCGGGACGCAGCGTGGCGGGGCAGCAAAACTGGGTGGTGATCGGCGGATTTTCCTTTCAACCTTCCGAGATGGCCAAGCTTACTTTCATTTTGGCCTTGGCCCGCTATTACGCCACCCATACGCCGGATAAGAAATATACTTTGAAGGATTTGATCGTGCCGCTCTGTCTGCTCCTTCCGCCCACGCTGCTGGTCGTTTTGCAGAAAGATTTGGGGGGTTCGATTTTTTTCATCCTCCTTTTCTCCACGCTGACCTTTTTCATGAAGGTTCCGCTTCGTTATTTTGTCGTCGCCGGGCTCTTGGGAGGTATTTTAGCGGTGGGGGCTTATCATTTCGTCTTGAAGGGGTATCAGAGAGATCGGGTGAAGATGTTCATGAACCCGGAGGCGGACCCGAAGGGGAAGGGCTACCATTTGGTTCAATCCAAAATCGCCGTGGGATCGGGGGGAGCCATCGGGAGGGGATATTTAAAAGGCAGCATTAATAAACTTAAGTATCTTCCTGAAAGACATACTGATTTTATATTCCCAGTTTTGGCGGAAGAATGGGGGTTTTTAGGGGCCTCTTGTACCCTGATCGTGATGGCGGCCTTTCTCCTTTTGGGCCTCGAATCCGCCTCTCAGAGCAAAGACCCCTTTGGCTCTCTCTTGGCGATAGGGGTCGTGGGGCTATTTTTTTGGAACGTGGTGATCAACTTGGGAGGAGTGTTGGGTCTCATGCCGCTCACCGGCGTTCCCCTGCCTTTGCTTTCCTATGGGGGGTCTTCCATTCTTACCATGATGATCGGGGTGGGATTGCTTCTTAATATGCGGATGCGGCGGTTTGTTTTTTAAAAAAAGGGGCGGTTTTCAAAACCGCCCCTCTTCAAGAATCGGATTATTTTTTTAGCTTATAACGCCGTTTTTACAAAGTCTTCCAAGGCCCCCCGGGGTACGGAGCCGATGAGCTGGTTTACTTTTTGCCGCCCGCCGTTGAGCAAGGTGGGGATTTTGGTCACCGAACTGGGACGAGGTCGTCTGTAGTTTTCATCTACGTTCATCTTGAAAACGGCGATTTTGCCCACGTAATCCTTGGCTAGCCCCTCTACGATGGGGGCGATCGCCCGGCAGGGCCACCATTCGGCCGAAATCGACCAAAACGGGAAGAGGGTTTTGAGAACTTCGGTCACCAGAGTTGGCGTCGCTAACGGATGCCGTTTTCTGCCATGGAATCCCTCAAACAAGAAATGAACGTTAAAATGAGAACAGCTTTCGGCCATCTCTAGCGCATAGATTCCGAATATTGCAATATGCCTCGGGTTTAGGGTAGGAGGAAAAAAGACCTATCGCCATGAAATGCTATCCGATTCATATCGATTTGAAGGTAAAAACGTGCTCGTGGTCGGCGAGGAAAAAGTAGCCCTCCAGAAGATCGAGGGGCTTCTCCCTACGGGTGCCGCGGTGACCGTTTTATCCCTCGCTTTTGTGCCGGAAGTCCGTGAACTGGCCCTTTCCGGTCGTCTGAGTCTCGTGGAACGGGGCTATCGCCCGGGAGATCTGCAAGGCTACGCCTTGGCCTTCGGGGCCACGAACGACGAGTCCGTGAACCGGCAAATCCACCGTGAGGCGATGGAAAAAGGCATTTGGTTCAATGCGGTCGATCAGCCCAAAGAATGCGATTTTATCGTCCCCGCGCGGGTGAGCCGGGGCGATCTTTTGGTTTCCATTTCCACCGGAGGGCAGGCGCCTTTTCTCTCGAAAATTCTAAGAGAGAAGTTGGAGCAACTCTTTGGCCCCGAATACGAGGAACTGATCGCTTTTCTGGGGCGTCTGCGCGCCGAATTCACGCGGCGGAACCAAAAGGGAGAGCTCGTTCCTTTCTATCAAAAATGGGGGGAGGGGCTGCTTGAAGCCTTTCGTGAAAAGGATGAGGCCCGAGTATTTCAAATCCTCCAGGATGCCTTCGGAAAGGATTTTTCGCTGTAACAGATGATCTCGATTTTCGCCCACATCAGCTTTCTTTTTTACGCGGTGGCCGCGCTTCTCTACCTTGCCCGGCTCATCTTTCAAAAGCGCCTGCTTTCTTCGCTGGGGCGGCGGGCGGTGCTGGTGGGGTTTCTGATCCAAACGGTCGGTTTGGGAATCCACGTGGCGAAAGTGGGTTATCCCTTCTTGTTGCAGTCGGAGGATTCTTATTTCTTCAGCGCCTGGGTGCTCGCCGGGCTCTTCCTCTTTTTGAACCTGAAATACCGTTTGGAGACGGCGGGGGTGTTGTTTTTGACGGCCCTCCTGATCCTCTATTCACTGGCCCACTTGGCCCAAGAGAACTATCTTGGCGAGAAGGCCCTGACGCTTTCCCCTTGGGCTTCCGTGCACATTGTGTTCGGTTTTCTGGCCTTCGCCGTCTTTTTTCTCTCCTTCATCTTGGGACTTTTGTTCTTGTTTCAAGAGATCCAGCTCAAACGCAAAAAAATCTCGAAGGTCTTTGAGCGCCTCCCATCCCTCGACGTGCTCGACCGCCTTCATTACAAAGCGTTAACGGTGGGCTTCATCCTGCTTACCTTGGGAATTCTTTCCGGCTCGGCCTGGGCGAAGGCAGCCAAGGGAGTTTATTTCTTCGACGATCCCCGCCAGCTCTGGACCATCATCGCTTGGCTCGTATACGCCTTTTTCTTTCAAGTTCGTTTTTCCGCCGGTTGGAAAGGTCGGAGGGGTGTGCTACTCTCTTTACTCGGCTTTATCGTCATCGTTTTCACCTTCTTGGAAGTGAGGCACACATGAAGTTGGTGACCGTGGGTCTCAATCACA
>JAXMHI010000008.1:0-125259 GCA_046346885.1 bacterium
AGCTTGTCGATTTCTTGGGTTAAACGGTATCCCCTTTTCGTGGAGGATTCGATGGAGTAGCCTTCTTGCCGCAGTCGTTCGATCTGCTTCCAGACGGCGGTACGGCTGACCTTCAACTTTTTCGAAAGCGCCTCGCCGGAAACCTCTCCGGCCTCTTTTCGAAGGTGGTCCAATATTTTTTCTTGGAGAGTCATGTGCTTTATATCTCCCCTTGATAATGAACTCCCAAGCCCATTGACAATTAAAAAAGGAGCACCTTAAAATTCATCCGGTCGAGTTTAAATGATGAATATTATCCGCTTTATACGCGAAAACGTGGGTTGGAAGATCGCCGTGGTCACCTCGGCGGCCCTGCTTTTCGTGGCCGTTCTCTTAATCGGCAGCTTTTCCCTCATTCCCGTCCAAATTTTCTCCAAATTTAATTTGATCCAAATCTTGATGGTCGTGGTCACCTTGATGACCTTCCTTTCCGTCCTCGTCATCAATATCGCGACGGTGGGGCTCATCCAGAAGCCGCTCGACCGGCTCATTCACGCCATCGCCCAAGCGGAGAGCGGCAACTTGACCGTGCGCGCCCAGGTGAAGAGTCAGGATGAAATCGGCGAGCTCACCACGAAATTCAACGAGATGCTCGGTAAGATCGGGGAGCTCGAATCGAGAAAAATCAGAACCGAGCGCGATTTGATCCTGGCCCAGGAAGACCTTAAATACAAAAAGATGTTGGAGGAGAAGGCGCAAATCATCGAGGAAACCAACCGTCAGTTAAACCGCAGCGTCAACGACCTTTCGGTGCTTTACCGGGTGAGCCAAATGATCTCCTCCACCATCGTGCCCGAAGAGCTCTACAACGTGCTCATCGACGTGGTGGTGGAAACGCTGGGGTTCCAAGAGTTCGCCCTTCTCGTCTTCGACGACGCCACGAAGCGCCTGCAGGTGAAAGCGGCCTACGGTTTTAAAGACAACCAGAAGGTGAAGGGACTCACGTTCGGAATGGGGGAGGGCATCAGCGGCCATGTGGCGAAGGACCGCGAGATGGTCTACATCAAAGACACCGCGAAGGATCCCACTTACCTCCATTACAAGGGCGAGAAGATGGAGGAAGGCTCGTTTCTCTCGCTCCCCATCATCAGCCACAATCGGCTCTTGGGCGTGATGAATTTTTCGAGGCCCGGCGTCGATTCATTCTCGGCGATGGACATCAAGCTGCTCAACTCGCTGGGCAGCCAGGTGGCGGTCTCCATCGAAAACGCGCGGCTCTTCGAGAAAACGAAGGAACTTTCCGTCACCGACGAGCTCACCCGCGTCTACAACCGGCGGCATTTCCAAACCATGCTTCAGATGGAGTTCAAGCGGGCCAAGCGCTTCGGCCGCAACCTCTCGCTCCTCATGATCGACGTGGATTATTTCAAGCAATACAACGACACTTACGGCCACGTGGACGGAGACAAGGTGTTGGAGGAAATCGCCACCATCTTGGCGGAAAACGTGCGCGAAGTGGATACGGTCGCCCGTTACGGGGGCGAAGAGTTTTCCCTCATTCTGACCCATACCACCGCCGAGGAGGCGGCCCACGTGGCGGAAAAGCTCGCGAAGTTAGTGGAGAAGCACGGCTTCAAGCCGCAAGAGGATAAGCCGGAAACTCACGTGACCATTTCCGTGGGCGTCGCCAATTTTCCCGACGATTCGGACAACATGGAAACCCTCATCGACCGGGCCGATATGGCCCTCTACGAGGCGAAGAAACGGGGAAGAAACCGAGTGGTGCGCTATACCGAGGTGAAATCCTCGGGGCTCAAAGCGGTGTAGGGCCAGCCTTTTTCGAATTCCTTTTTTACTTCCTCATAACGTTCCGGAGTTCCCAAATCCCTCCAATACGCGTTCGTGACGTAACCCGAGAGGGTCTTTCCCCGCCTGAGAAGGGGAAGATAGGCGTCCTGCACGATGCACGATTTGCCCGTCGGCGGAAGGGTCTGCAGAACATCCGGTCCTAAGATTTGCACGCCGGTAAAAATCATCGGGCGAACGGGCGGCGATACGGGGGCCGTCTCGCCGATTTCCCGGATTCGGTTTTGCCCGTCGACGAAAACCCAGTTGCGGATGTCGCTTCGCTTCGAAGGGTGAAGCGCCAGGGTGGCGGTCGCCTTCGTCAGGACGTGCAGGTCAAAAAGCGCCTTTAGATCGAGATCGATGAGGATGTCCGCGTTGAGCAGGTAGAAGGTTTCTTGCCCGAAGAATTTTTCCGCGGCCTTTGCGCCCCCGCCCGTTCCGAGCAGGGTTTTTTCTTCCGAATAGTTTATGGAAAGGCCGTATTTCGAACCGTCTCCGAGGCTGTCTCGGATTTTATCCCCCAAATGGAAAAGATTAATCATCACCTCCCGCACGCCGAATTTTTTAAGAAGCGCCAGGTTGTATTCGATGAGCGGCCTGCCCGCGACGGGAATGAGCGGTTTCGGCAGCGTGAGGGTGAGAGGGCGCAGGCGCTCCCCGAGTCCGGCGGCGAGCAGCATGGCTTTGGTGGGCAGGGGGTTCATTTTTTCAGTTCGGGCACATATTTCGCGATGCACTCGCGCAAGGGGTCGAATTCAGGCAAGTGAGAGAAGGCTTCTTTCACATATCGTAACGAGGCCGGCACGCTTACCAAGAAGTTAGGGTTTCCCTTCACCGTGTGAATGAATTGGAAGCGTCCCGTATCCTTCAACTTGCGCTGCAGGGTGATCAGGTCGAAGAGGCGTCGGAAGGCCTTTTCGTCCCACACGGGAAATCCTTCTTTCTCGCGCCTTTCCAGATAGTAGGAAAGGAGCTGGTCGACCGCCTTCCAGGAGAGTTCGATGTAGGAGTCGCGCGTTAAGGCGACCAGATCGTAGGCTTCCGGCCCCTGCAAGGCGTCTTGGAAATCGAGCAGATAGAGGTTGTAGTCTTTCAGGATGAGGTTGCGGCTTTGGTAGTCGCGGTGCGTGAATCCGTAGGGGGAAGAAGCGATTTCCTTCGAAATTTTCCGGGTGAGCTCGGTGAAGAGCGTCTTGTCCGCGTTCGCCACCTTCACTTGAAAGCGGTCTTCGATGCCGTATTCGAGGAAGTGATCGAATTCCCAGTTGAGCAGGGTTTCGTCGAAGCTGCGATGGAACGCGATGCATTTCTCGCCCTCGCGCCCTCGGGTTTTCTTTTGGAGGTCGACCAATAAATCGACCGCGCGCTTGTAGAAGGAGATGCGGAGCAATTCCGTCGTGTCGCTCAAGTAGGTTTCCAAGAGGCGGTCGCCCAGGTCTTCGAGCACCATGAGGTTTTCCTCGGGAACCCAGGCGTACACTTGGGGAACGGGCAGTTTCGCCTCGTTCAAGAAGCGTTGCACGTTGAGGAAGGGGAACTCGTCCTTCGCGCCTTGGTAATTGGTGATTTCTTCCGAGACGGAGGCTTTTCCCGGAGGCATCTTCATGAGGATGTAGGTGCTTCCGTCGGGCACCGTCACCCGGTAATAGGCGCGGTAAGAGGCGTGTTCGAAGAGTTTGGCGATCTGCAGGGAGTCGACGGTGAGATTCAGTTTCTCCCGCAGGATCTTTTTGACGGTTTCTTCCATGTCTCGCGAATAACCAATTCCTCCCTACCTGGCAACCGTATTCGCGGTAAGCCAGGAGAGATAGCCGGGGCTGCCTTTGAGGATAGGCAGGGCGATAATTTCCGGCGTTTCGTAGGGGTGCAGGCTTTTCAGACGTTTTTCCAGGCGCGCGTAGAGGCTTTGGCGGGTTTTGATGAGCATGAGGAATTCGCCCTCGCGATAGAGCTTTCCTTTCCAAGCATAGACGGATTTTATTTTCGAAGTGATGTTCACGCAGGCGGCGAGTTTTTCTTCGACGAGCCGAACGGCGATCTTTTCAGCCGCTTTTTGGGAGGAAATCGTCGAAAATACCGCGATGAATTTGTTTTGGCTCATGTTCAAAAACAAAGAAGGCCGGGAGGGCCCCGGCCTTCTTTGGCGATTTTAGAAAAACGGTTTGTTACTTAGGCTTCGCCGCTTTGTCGGCGGGCTTGGCTGCGGGTTTCGCATCCGCTTTGGGGGCCGCCGCTTTGTCGGCCTTGGCCTTCGGGGCTTCCTTTACTTCCACCGTCTTGGCGGTCATGATGTATTCGATGGTCACCTTGTTGCCGGTCTTCAAGTCACCGGTCACCTTGGTGGCCGCATCTTTTTGAAGTTCCCATTTGTCGTTGCCCTTTTGCACCACAACCGTGGAATCGGTTACTTCGAGCACGGGGCCGGTGACTTGGTAGGTCTTGCCGCCGGCGAATGCGTTGAGGGAAGCGCAAAGCGCCAGGGAAAGCACTGCGAACGAGAGTCTTTTCATGATCTTTCTCCTTTTATTTTTGGGTTGGGGAAAACGGAAAAGCGAGACCGTTTTACTCCGAAAAAAGGGGGCTTTCAAGCGAGGAATTTTTCCATTTCCTGAAGCGTCAGGGTATTGATCACTTCTTTCTTGGTGAGCCAACCCTTGCGGGCGAGCCCTACGCCGTAGAAGGTGTCGGAGAGGCCTTCGGGGCTGTGGGCGTCCGGGTTGATGGAGAACTTCACGCCCCGTTCGGCGGCTTTTTGCAAGAAGCGCCAGTCCATGTCGAAGCGATGGGGGTTGGCGTTGATCTCGATGATCTTGCCGTATTTGGCCGCCGCGTCGATGATCTTGTCCAGATTGAGCGCGTAACCCTCCCGGGCAAGCAGTAGGCGGCCGGTCATGTGTCCGAGCATCGTGGTGCGCGGGTTTTCGAGCACCTTCACGAGGCGTTTCGTCATGTCGCTTTCGCTCATCTTGAAACCGAAATGCACCGAGGCGATGATGAAATCGAACTGCTCCAAGATTTTTTCAGGGTAGTCCAGCGATCCGTCGGCCAGGATGTCCGATTCGATTCCCTTGAAGATTTTGAACGGCTTCATCTTCTTGTTGATCGCGTCGATTTCCGCGTGCTGTTTTTTAAGGTCGGCCGCCGTCAATCCCCCCGCATATTGGGCGGTTTGGCTGTGGTCAGAAAGCCCCATGTATTCGAACCCCAGTCGCCTTGGGCGGTTTTCGCCATGGTTTCGATTTCCGCCGTCCCGTCGCTCCAAGTGGAATGGACGTGGAAAACGCCGCGCAGATCTTTTTCTTCCACCAATTTCGGGAGCGGACCCTCTGCGCCGCCGGAATTTCGCCACGCCCTTCCCTCAGTTCGGGGGGGGATGTACTCCATGCCGAGCGCCTTGTAGATCTCCGCCTCGTCTTTACAGGGGATGAGCTTCTCGCCCCGGAATAGGCCGTATTCGTTGAGCTTCAAGCCCTTGTCTTTCGCGATGCCGCGCAGGATCGTGTTGTGTTCTTTGCTGCCCGTGAAATAGACGAGGGCGTAGGGGTATTCCTTTTCGCTCACGACCCTCAAGTCCACCTGGATGCCGCTTTTCAGCCGTATGCTCGCCTTGGTTTCCCCTTCGCCCAAGATTTCCTCCACCTCCGGCAGGCGGGTGAATTTTTTCATGATCATGTCCGCGCCCGATTTCGCGGCGGCGACGAGGTCGATGTCGTGGATGACCTCCTTGCAGCGCCTCACGCTGCCCCCCACCGCCGCGCGGAGGATGCCGGGCATTTTGAGCACCTCCGCCAAGAGCGCGTCGGCGGTTTTGCGGGCGACGTCATACAGGTAAGCCCCTTGGTTTTTTCGCAGGTACTCGATGCCCTTTAAGATGTTTTCCTGAGTTTTGGCGCCGAAGCCGGCGAGATCGAGCAGGCGGTTTTCCTTACAGGCGTATTCGAGCTCGCCGACGCTCGAAATCCCCAGTTTGTCGTAGAGGGTTTTCACCTTTTTGGGCCCCACGCCGGGAATTTTCATGAGATCGAGCAGATGGGGAGGAAAGCCCTTTTTCAACTCTTCCAGGTATTTTAATCTGCCCGTTTTGACGATTTCGGTGATCTTTTCCGCGAGCCCCTGGCCGATGCCGGGGATCTCGGAGAGACGGTTTTCTTTCACCAAGGCGCTTAAGTCTTCCGTGATGCCTTCCAAGGTGCGGGCGCCGTTGTGGTATGCGCGGATCTTAAAGGGATTCTCGCCTTTCAGTTCGAGCAGTTCGGCGATTTCCTCGAGCATTTGGGCGACGGTGTTCTTGTCCATATCCCGTGATTTTATACCCCGACCGGATGGGAGCAAGAATTTTCAAGAATTCTCCTTGACCAATGAAGAACTCCTTTCATAGGTAAAGGGAAGGGGATATTTTTTTATCCCCATCTCGAATTCAATTTTCAATTTACCTTCAAAAACTCTAGAGAGGAGAAACGATGAGAACTTTCTTTCGAAGAAGCGCATGGCTCTTGCCCGCCTTCTTGCTTTGTTCGTTCAACGTCCATGCCGATACGGGCTCCATGGGAACCGCTACCGACGGCACCAACTACAATTTTTCCGACAACCAGGGGACGACGGATGTGAATTCGCCGCTTTTGAACCTGATCGATATTTCGGGCACGGGAACGGAAATATTGAGCGGTGAAGACGACGAGATGGTGCAGAACATCCCGATCGGATTTACCTTTCGTTACTTCGGTGCGGATTATACGGAAGTGAGCATCTCCTCGAACGGGAGGGTCTCGTTCAACGCATCTGAAAACATCGATGACTGCTGCAGCGGAGAGGCCATTCCCACGGCAGGTGGGATGGCGGATAATTTCGCCGCCTTATTCTGGACGGACGACGATTTGAGCGAAGGGGGGCATCTTTTCTACGAGACCCAAGGTACCGCCCCCAACCGGAAGTTCATCGTTTATTATGCGAAGGAAGCATTGAATTGCTGCATCGGGTATCCCCCGGGAATCGATGCGGAGCTGGTCCTCTATGAGACGACGAATCTCATTGAGTATCATTACGCAAACGCCGATATTACCGGTCAGTTGGACGATGCGGTTTCCGCCGGCATTGAAAATCTCGACGGGTCGGCAGGGCTTCAATACTTCTTCATCCCCTCAACCGGGGGCGGCGGAGATAGTGCGAGTCTTCCTCCTGAACTCGTGACGCCCACACCGACTACCTTCCAAAACGTGGCGGTCCGCTTCAGCGACGGTACTTGCGGCAATACCTTCGTCGACGGCCCTCAAGGCGAGACCTGCGACGACGGCAACACGGTGGACGGCGACGGTTGCGACTCCAAATGCCAGAAAGAGATCGTGCAGCAGCCTCAGCAACCTCAGCAACCGACTCCCCCGGCGGCTACTCCTCCGACGACACCTCCCGCGGCCACTCCCTTCGTGACGCAAGGGACCGGTTCTTGCGGAAAGAGCAGCTTGGTGGACGGCTCTTCTCCGGGTAGCGTTTCGGGAATGATGCTCTTGATGACCCCTCTTTTTGCGCAGTGGGGTTTGAGGAGAAAAAAGAAATAACGCTTCCTAAATATCGGAAAACGAAAAACGGCCCCTTTCTCATGGAAGGGGCCGTTTTTTTTGAAAAAAATGTAATCAACGTAATTCGGCTCAAATGAAAAAACACGAGGGAGGGTTTTATTTTTCGATGTTCACTGGCCTTTATTTCCCTTACAATTAGCTGCGATCTTTTAATAGGATTCGTTGATCCTTTACAATTCTTCTAAAAAGGAGAAACCGATGAGATTCCTTCGCTTCCCCTTATTCCTTTTCTTATTTATTTCCGTGTTGGGGTTTTCCTCCAACTCTTATTCGGCGAGTTTCACCGTAAACGTCGATGACAATACGGATACGGTGCATGCCGCCGGTTGCGCGACGGACGGGACGACGGCGCCTTGTTCACTGCGCGACGCCTGTATTTTCGCCAATACGAAAACGGGAGCGGACGATACGACGATTACCTTACAGGCCACTACATATATCTTGACGATTTCGGGTTCGAGTAATGACGACTGTCAAACGGGCGATTTGGATTTTGTCGGGGAAAATGTCACCATTAACGGGGTAGGGCAAACCTCCACATTTATCCAGGCGAGTCCTGACGCCGTGACTCCTCCCATCGACCGCGTCATTCAAACGCTCATCGGCGGCATGGGGACCGCTACGAATCTCACCTTGAATAATCTCACCATCCGTTATGGGCATGATCCTGACGGGGGCGCGGGCGGTGGCATCGACGTGCAAGACGGCGGTTTCGGATCGACGCTTACCTTGATGAATGTAACGGTCACCCAAAACTCCACCGATTTTCAAGGGGGAGGCGTTGAGCTGGGGAACGGATCCACGGGGACCTTCACGAATTCCATCATCGACGTCAATGTTTCCAACGGGCAAGGCGGAGGTGTGCTGATTAGCGACAATGCGAAGCTTAATTTGAACAACAGTAGCGTGAGCGGGAATAAAGCCAATGACGACGGCGGCGGGATTCTGTGTGGGCTTCAAGGCACTCTTATCTCCGATCATTCCCATATCGACAACAACACCGCCGACAACGACGGGAATCTTTCGGGAGACGGAGGCGGTATCGCGGGTTTCGGAGGCGACGGCGAGTGCAATATGACCGTCAAAAACGGCAGCACCGTAAACGGCAATCAGTCTCAAAATGGTGGCGGTATTTTCAATAGCGGCCTCGCGTTGGTGGACAACTCGGTGATCAACAATAACAAGGCCATGGCGGACAACATGGTGCCCCAACAGGGGGGCGGCGGCGTTTTCAATGGCGGTATCCTATTTATCAATAACGAAAGCACTTTGGACGGCAACCAGGCCGTCAACGCCAATGGGGGCGGCATCTATCATACCCGTCGTTCTTTCCAGTCGGCTCTGGTGATCGTGAACACGACGATCAGCCGTAATACGGCGTTCGATGACGGGGGCGGCATTTACCGCGACAACCCGATGATTCTCGGAAACGTGACGATCAGCACGAACACCGCGACGAACGGCGAAGGAGGCGGGATCTATAACAACGGCAACCAAGGGTGCGGTTCCCCGCCATGCTTGGGCACGCTCATCCATGTGACCGTCGCCAATAACACGGCCCCCACGACCGGCGGAATTTCGGCGACCGACGTGAATATTCCGGTTGATTTGAAGAATACGATCATCGCAGGCAACCAGAACGGCAACTGCGGCGGGACTTTTTTCACCTCCCTCAATCACAACCTTCGGGATGACGATACGTGCGATGCCTTTTTGACGGGCCCCAATGATTTGAAGGCGAATGCGCAATTGGGATCCCTTCAGGATAATGGAGGGACCTTGGCCCTTCACCCTCAAACCCACGCCCTCGCTTTTTCCAGCCCGGCGGTGGATGCCGTGCCCGTGGCCGATTGTACCGACACGTCGACTCCGCCCAATCCCATCACTTTCGACGAGCGTGGATTTCCTCGTCCCGCCCCGGCGGGCGGGAGTTGCGACATCGGGGCCTTCGAATTGCAACCGATGGCCGCTTTAACGGTGGATCCGATCGCCTTGAATTTCATCAGCACGGTAGGAGTCACGACCGCGCCCCAAACCATCACGGTGACGAGTACGGGCAACGTGCCCGCGACGGTCACCAGCGCCGTTCTGGGCGGAACCAACTCGGCGCTCTTCGCGATTTCGCAAGACAACTGCAGCGGCAAAACCTTGAACCCCACCGAAACCTGCACGGTGCTCGTCACCTTCACGCCGAATGCGGTAGGGACCTTCACCGGCGCGACGGTGGTTTTCGCGAGCAGTAACGCCCCGATCAATCCCACCGACACGGTGACGCTCACCGGCGTGGCGACGGCGCCTCCGGCACCTCCCGGATTGATCGTGGAAGGGAGTGGTTGTCTTTCCAACTTGGCGGGCACGTCTCCTTCCGGATCCGCGTTTGGGAGCATGGTGGTTTTTTCGCCCGTTGTCTTCGGATGGGTTTTGAGAAGAAGGAAACGTTAATGCGGTAAAATGAACATGGGGATGTGAAATCTAAAAAGCCCGCCTTAAGGCGGGCTTTTTTATTTTAAGATCCACTTTTGGTTTGAACCCAGGTCATAATCCTCATACAATACTTACCATTATTACAATTTAGTTTCCTATTTAAACCGAATTTAAGAAGGAAAAGGAGAAATCTTATGAGGTCACCGCGGTGGTCATGGTTGACATGGGTGGGCGCTTTTTTATTCATGATGGGTTTTGCTTCGCAAGCGCATGCGATTTGCGGTCCCTTAACCCAATATACGGTCACGAATAACAACGACTCGGGAGCGGGTTCCCTACGGGACGCCATTACCCAGGCCAATACGGCGGGATGTCCCGCGGCGATTAATTTCGACGCGAGTGTCACGAGTCCCATCGTGCTCGCCACAGAATTACCGAGCATTACGGTGGATATGGCGATTACCGGATTGGGGCAGGGAGTTACGGTGATCGACGGGGCCGGTAATTTTCAAGGGCTCAAAACCGGCGATGACATCAATCCCTTCACTATCAGCCTTTCCAATCTGACGATTCAAAACGGCCTTCAAAGCGATGGGCGTTGCGGTGCGGGGCTTGAGAACACTTTCAATACGACCCTTACCTTGACCAATGTCGATGTGAAGAAACACCAACTTTCTTTTCAAGCGGGGGCGCGGTTTGCAACTTCGGGACCCTCACCATGAATCAAGGACACTCAGCGATAACCACATTTTCACCGGCGACGGGGCCATTGCTAACTTCGAACGATGACCATGAACGGCGTGACGGTGACCGGTAATTCCACCGAAGTCGAGGGCGAGAGTAACTGCGGTGGGAATGGCGGTGGGATTTACAATGATGGAGACACACTCACCATCAACAATTCCACGATCCTGAACAATACCGCCACCCAGGGGCAATCCTTCTGTTTCTCTGGAAACGGCGGCGGGATCTTCGTCGATTTTGGAACGATTACCCTCGACCAAACCACGGTTCGAAATAACCAAGCCTTGGCCCAGAACGCAGTTCCTGAGTTAGGGGGAGGCGGCATTTATAACGATGGGGCCAATCTTACCATCCAAAATGGCTCCGTCATCGACAGCAACCAAGCGGTGAACGCTTCGGGCGGCGGGATTTATTATACGATGAACCTTCGGAAAACGCTCCAGCTTCCTGTTATCTGCGACGGACCTTGCCCGGCACCCATTATCACCACTAATTTGGTCATTCAAAACAGCGCCATCACCCGGAATACCGCGTTGGAGGACGGGGGAGGCATTTACCGTGATCAAGTCATGACGCTTACCAACGTGACGGTCAGCACCAACACGGCGACCAACGGCGAAGGCGGCGGAATCTACAACAGCGGAGGCAGTGCATGCTTTTCGCCTCCTTGTACGGGAACCCTCATCAACGTGACGGTCGCCAACAACACGGCTCCCGTGGCGGGCGGTATCTCCGCGCCGGATGTGAACGTCCCGGTGAATCTTAAAAACACCCTTCTCGCCCAGAATACGGGAGGGAACTGCAATCCCGCCGATCCGGTGGCGGCCTTCGGCACTTTGAAGCATAATTTGAGCGATGATGATACTTGCGCTAATTTTTTGACGGATGGCGGGACCGATCTTAACGGACAAGCCGCCAATCTCGGCGCTTTGGGCAACAACGGCGGCGTGACGGAAACCCATGCTCTTCAGATTCCCAGCCCCGCAATCGATGCTATCGCGGTTTCCGATTGCACCCAAGCGGACGGGTCTACTCCTCTTACGGTGGATCAACGTCAGACAAGTACGGTTGCGGCGGGCACCTTTAGTCGTCCGCAAGACATCTTGGGCAACGGCGCCCTTTGCGATATCGGCGCTTTCGAAGTGCAGCCCGCGCCCGCCATTACCGTGGCGCCAGGGTCGCTTTCCTTCCAAAGCACGGTGGGGGTGACGACGGCCGCTCAAACTGTCACGATCACGAGTACGGGAGTCGGCCCGGCGACTTTAACCTCCATCGGCCTGACGGGCGGTAACGCCGGTTTATTTGCGATCGCTTCTAACACTTGCGGTGCCTTGCCCGCTGTGTTGAAGCCGGGAGCTAGCTGCCAGCTGGGAATCACCTTCACTCCGAACGCAGGGGGTACCTTCTCCGACGCGAACGTAGTGGTGGGAAGCAATACACCGAGCAATCCGAATACGGTGACGTTGACCGGCAGCGCCCCCTTGGTTCCTCCTCCGGCGCCCGGTTTCATCTATGAAGGCAGCGGTTGCTCGAATATGATGGGGATTCCCCCTTCCGGAAGCGCGGCCGCGAGTTTGCTCCTGTTTGCCCCGGCGGCTTTGAACTCGTTCTTGAAGAGACGGAAGAAATAGCTCACCCTTGTAGAAGCTCTATTTCGTAATAAAAGGCGGTTCGCTTCCTTCGAGGCGAACCGCTTTTTTATTTTACTTCGTTTTCCCCATCGATATGGTTAGAATGGCCTTCGTCGTCGAACGAAGGGAAAACTATGAAGCTTCATAAACGAGCGGTTTTATTTCTCCTTTTTTTCGCGGTTCTCTTCGTATGCTCCTCGGCGGGGTTTTCCCAAAGTCTTCCCGCTTCCCGTCCCTCATCCCCGGCTTCCCAACCTTCCGCAAGCGTGGAGTGGCGGGTGATTAAAGAGAAGGTGTTCCCTTTTTACAAAGTCCAAATCCTCACCAAGGATAACCGCGCCATGCCGCTCGGAATCGAGGGATCGAGAGCGGTGATCACCAATTCGAAGGGAAAGATCGTCGCGGAAGTGAAGAACTTGGTGTTGGAGCCGGACCCCCGCGAGACGATCGAAGGTTGGACGTCGGGTACCCTCCTCGACTTGGACAAGGACGGCAATGAAGACTTGCTTCTGAGAGGTTATACGGGAGGCAGTCATTGTTGTTACAGCTACCAAATTTATTCCTTGGGCAAGGTGCTGAAGAAATTGGGAGATTTGAAGCTGCACGACTGCGGCGAACGGATCAAGTTGGAGGATGTGAACGGAGACGGCGCTTGGGAAATCCTCACCTGCAATGCCGCATTCACTTATTTTAAGGACATCCCTTATTCTTCAAGTCCCTTTCCGCCTCAAGTCTTCGGCTTGGAGGGGGGCAAGTACGTCAATCAAGACAAGAAAAGCCTCAAAGTTTTCGACGAGGATATCGCGGCCGAAAGGAAAACCCTGCAGGAGAAAGGGTATAACGACGGCGACGCGCTGCAAATCGTCCTCGACTACTTGCTGAGCGGTCGCGAGGATGAGGGATGGAAACAATTCGATCTATTGATCACCTCGCCAAAGAAAGAATCGATTCGGAGCGACCTGAAAGAAAAGTGGCAGAAATATCTGGGAATCCCCCCGGAAAGCAAGCCGGCGGAAGGGGGACCCCTTTCCGCCCCGCGAACGGATTCTAAACTTCCATGAACTCCCTTCCTCAAGTACAGCGCCGGTCGTTCATCTACTTTCTATTGCTGCTTTTCGCCCTGACTCTGTTTATTTTGAGGCCCTTCTTTCTTACCTTCATCGTCGGCACGGTGTTCGTGGTGCTGTTCTATCCTTTATACCGCTTCTTTCTACGACTGACCCGCGGGCACCGCTATCTCGCGAGCGGTCTTTCCACGGTGATGGTGATCTTGTTCCTGATTCTTCCCGGCGTTCTGATTGCCTCTCTGGTCGCCAACCAGCTCTACGGCGTGGCGGATCAAGTAATCCAGTTCGTCGACAAAGGGCAGTTGATGGAGCTATTCCAAAAATGGAACTTGAACTTCCAGAAATACATCAACCTGATCGAGAACACTTTCCACGTTCAAGTGAATTTGAAGGGAGTCGCCGCCAACGGGGTGAAGCAGTTCGCCTACTATCTGTATCAATATTCTCCGGGCGTCTTGGCTCAGACGGTGACCTTTTTCGTGCACGGTTTCATCATGCTCGTCGTGGTGTTTTTCCTCTTTGTGGAGGGGAAGGGACTGTATGAGGAAATCATTCTCCTCTCTCCCTTGAAAGACGCTCACGAGAACGCGCTCGCCCTTGAAATGAAGAACATGATTTATTCGGTGGTCTACGGTTCCTTCGCCACCGCCTTGGCCCAGGGGATCTTGGCGGGCATCGCCTTTTACTTCCTCGACGTGCAAGGCTATATCGTGTGGGCGGCGCTCACCTTTCTTTTTTCGTTCATTCCCATCATCGGCGCGGCGGCCGTGTGGGTGCCGGCGGCGGTCATCCTTTTCTTGTTGGGGGAATTCAAGGGGGGCTTGTTCTTAAGCCTTTACGGGATCCTCGTCATCTCCATGGCGGACAACATCCTGAAACCCCTCCTCATGCGCGGCAAGAACAGCGTTCATCCTTTGCTCCTGTTTCTCTCCATCATGGGCGGCGTCGGGCTCGCCGGGCCCATCGGCATCCTTCTGGGCCCCATCACCGTGGCGGTCTTCCTGGCCGCACTCAAAATTTATAAGCAGGATTATTTGCCGATTACCGGCTCTTAGGGGAAAACTTCGCGGGGTCAACGGGCGAAGCGGGAATATTCCTTCTGCCGGATCGTGTTTTTGTACCGGAAATCGGCGTCGTAACTGTCTCTGCGCACGACGGTGCACACGCCGCCGATGGTATGGCTGCAACGGTTCGTTTTACGGGTGATGTAGCGCAAGTGAGGATCGTTGCGTTGGGTGTTGGTGTAGGATTGTCCCGCGGAGGCGATGGGGATTCCGATGGAAAAGAGGAAAACGAAGAAGACAAGACGTCGGAGCATGGGGCTTAAGATAGCTCTTGTTTTAGGGGGTTTCAACCGTAAAAGGGACGCCGTTCGTGGGGGTTTCATTCACCAAGACGAGGACGTTGCCCGCTCCCACCGGGGCGTTTGCGGGAATTTGGAAGGTAATCTCCTCCGAGGCGCCGTTCGCCGGCAGCGCGTTGTTGGGGATGAAATCGTGGGTGAGCGCCTGAAGGGTGATTCCTCCCAGCACGATGATGTCTTCATTGGGAGCGATGCTGAAACCCACTCCCTGGAGTGTGATTGTGTCGCCCGCTTTTCCTTGGGCGGGCAGAGCCGCCATCAGAACCGGCTGAGAAGTGACGGTGTTGGGATTGTCCGAACGGCCGGAGCCGCACGAGAGAGCACCTAAGTAAAGGAAGCTCGCGAACAAGATATAATAGAGAGTTTTTTTCATGAGATTTTACGACTTATACCAATCTTGTAAGTATTTCGCCGCCGGTTTTCCCCGCGGCGTATAGCTGTTGTCCTTGCCGCCCCCTTTTCCCCACCAGACCCAAAAATAGACGCCCGCCAAATCTTTCGAGCGTTTCCAGGTGTCGATGAAGGCGCGGTAGCAGAGGGCTTGTTCCTCCACGTCGACGGCGCCTTCCAAGAAATAATTCCAGGGGTATTGGGCGCCTCCGTCGATGCTGGGGTAGCCGATTTCGGTGAAGATCATCTTTTTATCGGGATATTTCTTCTTCCATTCTAGCAACTCCCCCTTGATCTGCCGCCATTTTTGCCGAAGCTCCGCCAGGGTCGGCTGTTTTTTCTTCGTCAACTCGTAGTAGGCGGTGAGCCCGATGTAGTCGAGGGAACCCCAAAACTCGGGTACGGCGTAGTGGTCCCAGTTGGCGCTGTAGATGAGCTTTCCGGGATAGATTTTTCTTACTTTCTCGATGAGTGCCAGCCAATGGTCGGTTTCCTTCTCGCGGCTTAAAAGCTCGGAGCCCACGGCGAACATCTTGACGTTCTCTCGGGCCGCGATCTCCGCGTAGTGGAGGATGAATTTTTCGTAATCCTTCCACCATGCCTCTTTGTCCGTGGGCTCGATGACGCCCCGCCAATCCTTCTCGCCCCGCTCTTCCAATCGGAGGATGGGAAACACGACGGCGTTGATGCCCAGGCTGTGGGCCTGGTCGATTACTTCTTTCAATTTTTCGTCGGGCAGCGTGAGTATGTCCTTGCCGTCGTACTCGCGGGGAATGATTTCGTTCGATTTGATGTCGTGCTGGTACCAAGAAACGATGAGGAGGATGTCGGTGACCCCGAACTCCTTCATTTCCTTGAGGTCTTGCAGATAAGAATATCCGGGTTCCTTCGAGAAAAGACCCAAGGCCATGCCCCGCTGTTCGAGCAGCGGGGGGCGGGCGTTGAGGAGCCACCCGAAGAACAGGAGAAGCAGGCAGCAAACGGCGAGGAAGGTCTTTTTCATCAGGCGCTTTTGATAACCGGCTTTTAAGGGAAGGGTCAAGCTTGTATCTATTCGCCCGGACTAGCAAAGCTGGATCCGGTCTTAAAGACAGGGGGAGAATTTCATGGCTCCCCCTGACAACCCCCATCGGGTTAAATGCAGGACTATGTTTTTATTTCGATAATTTTATGGCGTCCCGTGGCGCCCGACAGGAGGCGGACGGCGGATTTTTTGACCCCGAAATATTCCGCCAGAACTTCCAGTAGCGCCTCGTTGGCCTTCCCGTCCACCGGGGGAGAGGTGAGCTTCACCTTCAGTTCTTCAGGCCCCGTCTCCATGACTTGATTGCGGGAAGAGCGGGGGATTACTTTGACGCGGAATCGTTTCATGAATGGATATGACGGATCTTCTCCACCTGGGATTTGCGGTAAAAGGAGCGCACTTCGGGCAGCCAGGCGTCGGCTTGGGCCAGGGAGTAAGCGCTTTTCAAGTGATGGCAATATCGGGTGGCGAGCTTCATGGCCGTTTCATATCGTTCTTTTTCCGCTGAATTCAAGTCGGGACGCCAAGGTGTTTCCGAAAAAAGGCGGTGAAAGAATTCGTGTCTTTCCGAAACGGAAGTATCGCCCAAAAGAAGGACGAATTTATCCACCTCCGCCTGCAGCTCCAATTCGAGCTGGGTCACCGCCCGGTCTTGCTCTGCGCGCCAGGTGAGGTAGACGAAGTGGCTGACGCCCTCGATGAGCGCGCCGATTTTCTGAAGCGGTAGGGAAAGGAGAGGGGTGTTCGAGACGAGGGTCTCCCAATCGTGCGCTTCGCTCCATTCGAGAAGCTTCGAATCGAAAAGAAGGCCCAGCTCCACTTCTTCCTCGTCTTGGGAAATCAATAGCGCTTCCGACGAATTTTTCAGCCAGGGAATTTTTTCGGCGAAGGCGCCCCGTTGCGATTCGTCGATCAAGAAAGCCTCCACGGCCCAGGGTGACCGGATCCCGTAGGTGGTTTCGATCGATTTTTGGATGGAGCTAAGCAACTGTTCTTTCTTTCCCCCTCTGTAAGTTAAGAGGGGGTTAGGGGGCGTTATGTGAGTTTCATAACCCCTCCCGACCTCCCCTTAACTTAAGGGGAGGAGTAAAATGTCAATGCGAATACCGCGTTATCCAGTTTCGGTTGGGATAGATCCCTTGCTTCGTCAGGATGTCGCGCATCCGCTCGCTGCCGGTTCGCAAGAATTTCTCGTAGAGGCGCAGCAGATCCGATTGGGTATTGATTTGACTCGCTTCGCTTACCTCCGAGATCACGTCGACCCACTGCACGAAGCGGGAGCTTAACTCGGAGAAGATCATGCTGAAGAGTTCCTGCTGGTTGCGGAAGACGCCGAGGGAGGAAAGTTGGTGGTACGCGCCGCCGCCCATGCTCACGTAGTAGTCGAGGTCCACGATCTTCAGGTTGAAGCTTTCCTGAAAGAAACCGGAGATGAACAGGGAGAAGTCGCCGAGATACTTCAGGAGGCGCGCCTTGTTTTCGGGGGTTTCCCCTTGGGCCTTGCAGAAGAGGATGGCGAGCGGGGCTTCCGCGCCTTCTTCGTCCGTTTGGATCGATTCGGTTTGGGTGAAACGGGAGAGAAGATTGACCAGGTAGAAAGAGATGTGCTCGTCCGCTTCGACTTTTTGGTTGCGGAAGGCGTCTTGGAGCAACTCGTGGAAATAAAGTTGAAGGTTTGGAAATTCATGGACGAGTCGTTTTTCGTCGACCATTCGCTTCCTCCTTTTTCTATTCCCCCCGGAATGAAATCCGGAACCTCATTTAGGATTCTAACATCGAGGAATCGGGCCCACCAAGCGGAAAACGCCGCGGGGCCTGTTGCGGCGCGTTAAGAATTTTTGTGCTTTTTAGGCGGCGGATTCGCCTTTGAAGAGATTACCTTGCACCCGTTTTAAGCAAAGGGCGCCGAAGAGGGCTTTGAGGATATAGTTGGCGAACATCCAAAGCAGGGCCAGCGCAAAGAGGAGTTCTTCAGGCGATACCTGGCCCTGTGAGAATAGAGGGCTTACGATCGATCCCTTTAAAAATTGAATGGTGGCCGCCTGCACGGTGCCCAAGCCTCCCGGCGTGATGGGCAGAACGCCGACGAGCAGGATGACCGGCACGGTGGTAAGGATGGTGAAGAACGGAATCTTCGCCTGGAAGGTGGTGACCACGATGTAGAGCGAGCTGATGATCACCGCGTGCATGGGCAAGCGGAGCAGCGCGATCTTGAGATAGTCGAGTACGGTGGCTTCGTGGAAAGTCTGAAAAAGATGACGGCCCCGGATCCAATCCAAAAAACGGACGCGGATGTTGACGCGAAAGAGTTTTGAGAACCAGTTGCGCCAAAAGGCCAAGTGAATGAGGAGACCGACGAAGAGGATGAGCCCCACCTTCTGCACCCAATCGCTTACGTTCCATTTTCCCAATTCGAGTTGGATGAAGAAGCTCCCCACGAAGGCGAAGAGGACGACCCAGTAGAGATCGATCACCAAAATGAAAAGGATGGAGCCCAAGGCCTTAAAGAAAGAGGCATTCTTGGAGCGCTTCAAATAGAGGGCGAGGCCCGCCTGCCCCGCGTTGTAGTTGACCAAAGAAAGCAGGTAGCTCACCCCGCGCGCGGGCAAGATTTCGCGGAAGGAGACGGGTACGCAGAATTGGTTGAGCACCCGGCTGAGCGAGTAAGAATCGATCAGCATGATGACGAAGAAATAGGCGATGGCGTAGACGGTGAAGAGGATGGGATGGATGAAGCTTAAGGCCTTGGCGACTTTTTCCGGTGGAATTTGGTGAAAAAGATAGGCGAAGAGACCGGCGGTGACCAGCCAAGGGAGGATTTTTTTTGCCCAAGACCAAAGGTTTTTCATGCGTAGGGGGTTATCTTAAATGGGATGCGGGGCGTCAAGGGGGGAATGGGGAGGTCTCCCACTTTATTTTGGGTTTCGGAAGAACTCGTCGGCATGATAGACGCCTTTTCCCTACGGTCCAGGGCTTCCCTTCGCGAAAAGGCTTGTGATAAGGAAGGCTCAAACAGCTTCCGAAACCCAAAATAAAGTGGGAGGCCTCTTAAAGTGTGGGTAAGTATGTAGGGGAGGGCCTGGGGGATAGGCCCTCTTGAGGGATCAGGGGAAACTGAATTATGTTAGATACATTATATCTCGCAGAATGTTCCCAGACTTACCGTCAATGGATTCCGCAATTGCTCAAAGGCTACGTGCGGAATGTCGTCGATTTGTGGGAAAACCCCTCGGCGCCTCTGGCGTTGCACGATCCTCAAAATCTGCTAGTGGTAGATGAAGCCTTCGTCGTGAAGGGGCCGGGGCCGGCTCGGATGAGCATTGCTTCCCTTTTGGAGCCCCGTAAGATATTGACTTTACCGGTAATTTTGCTGATGAGGCGAGAGCGTAAGATTGGCGAAATGCCCCATGGGGTGTTTTCCTTACGAAGGCCATTTTATCACCATGAGCTTCAAACCCTCTTGAATGAAATTTGTCCGGAAGGAAGAAAGTATGAGGAAAAGATGATTTTGGAAAATGAGCCCCCTGTTTTAGCCCCGAGCTCCGCAGTTTTAGACGAAGAAACCCTTCAGCAGATCACGCGCGAGGCGGTGGAAAAAGCGGTGCGCGAAATCGTGCCCGCCTTGGCGGAGAAGATTATTCGCGAAGAGATTCGACGATTGACGGAGTAAAAAGATGAGTTCCGAGCTTGAGCTGGAAAAAATTTATTCCCCCCACGAAGTGGAAGACCGCTGGATGGAGGCGTGGATCCGAAACGGCGTTTCCGTGGGTCCCGAAGACTTGAAGGGACGAGCGCCTTTTAGCATCGTGATCCCTCCCCCCAACGTGACGGGCAGCCTGCATCTGGGTCACGCCTTGAATAACACCTTGCAAGATATTCTCACCCGCTATCACCGCATGAAGGGCGACGCCACTTTGTGGGTGTTCGGCACCGACCACGCGGGCATCGCCACGCAAAACGTAGTGGAGAAGAAGCTCGCCGCGGAAGGGATCTCTCGCCACGATTTAGGGAGAGAAGAATTCGTGAAGCGGGTTTGGAAATGGCGAGAAGAATCCGGCGGCATCATTACCCGTCAGCTCAAGCGTCTGGGGGCTTCCTGCGATTGGTCCCGCGAGCGGTTCACGATGGATGAAGGGCTTTCGAAGGCGGTGCGGGAGGTGTTCGTTAGCCTCTACGAGAAGGGGTTACTTTACCGAGACCAGCGCCTCATCAACTGGTGTCCCCGTTGCCATACCGCGCTCTCCGATTTGGAAGTGGAATATCAAGAGATCAAAGGCCACCTCTGGCACCTGCGTTACGCGTTGGAAGGAGACAATCAGTACGTGACCGTGGCCACCACCCGACCCGAGACCTTGCTCGGCGATACGGCGGTGGCGGTGAACCCGGAGGACGAGCGGCACAAGGCGATCGTGGGTAAGAATGTGGTGATTCCCTTCGTGAACCGCTTAGCGCCCGTTATCGCGGATTCCTACGTCGAATCCAGCTTCGGCACCGGCGTGGTGAAGATCACGCCCGCCCACGACTTTAACGATTTCGAGATGGGCAAGCGGCATAACTTAGAGAAGATCAACGTGCTTACCATCGAAGGGCGGATGAACGAAGAGGCCGGGCCTTTCCAGGGCCTGGACCGCTTCGAGGCCCGCAAGAAAATCGTACAAGCGCTGGAAGACGCGGGCCAGCTCGAGAAGGTGGAAGATTATAAGACGAATATCGGCCACTGCTACCGCTGCAAAACGGTGGTGGAGCCCTACCTTTCCCTCCAGTGGTTCGTGAAGACGAAGCCGCTGGCCGAGCCGGCCATCCAAGCGGTGCGCGAAGGGAAAACGAAATTTTTCCCCGCTCACTGGGAAAAGACCTATTTCAACTGGATGGAGAACATTAAAGACTGGTGCGTCTCCCGCCAGATCTGGTGGGGCCACCGGATTCCCGCGTGGTATTGCGGGGAAGGTCACATCACCGTTTCCCGCGAAGACCCGAAGCAGTGCGTCGTTTGCCATTCGAAAGAGATGGCCCAAGACCCCGACGTGCTCGATACCTGGTTTTCCTCCGCCCTATGGCCCTTTTCGACCTTGGGCTGGCCGGAGAAGACGAAGCTGCTCGAAAACTATTATCCCACCTCCGTGCTTGTCACCGGCTTCGACATCATCTTCTTCTGGGTGGCCCGCATGATGATGATGGGGCTCGAGTTCATGAAGGAAGTGCCCTTTCGCCACGTCTACATCCACGCCCTTGTGCGCGACGCGCAGGGGCAGAAGATGAGCAAATCGAAGGGCAACATCATCGATCCTTTAGAATTGATGGAGCAGCACGGGACGGATGCCTTCCGCTTCACCCTCACCGCCTTCGCCGCGCAGGGGCGCGACGTAAAGTTGGACGAGCAGCGGGTGGAAGGCTATCGTAACTTCTGCAATAAGATTTGGAACGCGGCGCGTTTCCTCTTTTCCACCTCGCTTCCACTGGTGAAGTCCTACGAAGAAATCGAGAAGGCCCGGCCGCAAACCGAGGAGGATCAATGGATTGCGGTCCAGCTCGGCGAGTGCGTGAAGAACGTGACCCGCGCCATCGAAGAATATAAATTTAACGAGGCGGCCTCCGCGCTTTACAGTTTTATCTGGCACGTCTTCTGCGATTGGTATTTAGAGCTCATCAAGTCCCGCTTGTACGGGGAAGGGGAGGCGAAGCTCGGCGCCGCCCGTTTCGCCCTCAAAATCTTCGACGAAACCCTCCGCCTTTTGCACCCGATCATGCCCTTCATCACGGAAGAGCTTTGGCAGAAGATTCGCCAAGGGAAAGACCAGTTTATTCCCTTGTCCACCTTTCCGACGCCGCTTGACGCGAAAACCCTTGCCGACTATCAACCGGCCTCCGAGCGGGTGGAGTTGATGAAAGAAATCGTTTCTTCGCTCCGTAATATCCGCACGGAGACGGGCGTGCTTCCCAAAGAGAAGATTGAATGCCTCTTGAAAGTTCCTGCTTCTCTGAAACAGCAGGTTCAGGCTTTGAGCCCGCGCATTCAAGAATTAGCGAAGGTTTCTCAAATCCAGTTTATCGACGAAAAACCAGGCGAACCGGTGGCGAAAGGGCTCGTGGGCACGACGGACGTGATCCTTTTCGTGCCCTTGACCGGCCTCATCGACATCGAAAAGGAGAAGGCCCGTCAAAAAAAGAAGCTCGATAAGATCGAAAAGGAAATTGTGAGCTTCTCTTCCAAACTTAAAAACGAGAGCTTCATCTCCAACGCCCCGCCGGAATTGGTGCAAGAAACCCAAGAAGAGCTGAAGCGCCGCGAAAATCAGAAACGCGAAATTCAAGAAGCCTTGGAGTTATTATAGGATGGCAAATTCCCTTCTCGGTCCTTCCGAAAAAAAACTCATCGAACTCGCCTTGAAAGAAGATCTCGGAACGGGCGACGTGACGTGTCGGGCTCTTTTTTCTCCCTCCAAGCCTTCCGTGAAAGCCGTGCTGTTGGCCAAGGATCCCCTTGTGTTGGCGGGGCTGGACGTGGCGAGAGCGGTTTTTAAAAAAGTGAATCCCCGCGTGAGTTTCAAGCAGCTCAAAAAGGACGGGGACCGAATCTTAGACGGCACCCCTCTCGCGGAAATCCGCGGGCCCGCCGCTTCCTTGCTCGCCGCCGAGCGCGTGGCTCTCAATTTTCTCCAACATCTCTGCGGAATCGCTACGCTCACCCATGTTTTCGTCCAAAACGTGCGCGGCCTTCCCGCCAAGGTTTTGGATACCCGCAAGACCCTGCCTGGCTGGAGGCGCCTCGAAAAATACGCAGTGAAGATGGGGGGAGGGGAGAATCACCGGATGGGCCTTTATGACGCCTATCTCATCAAAGATAATCACTTGGCCCTCTCCGGTTCGCTCACCGAGGCCGTGAATAAAGTCCGCAAGGCCAACAAGAAAAAGTTAAAACTCGAAGTGGAAGTGACTTCTTTGCAAGCGTTGGAAGAGGCGCTTCAAGTGGGCATCGATTGGGTTCTTTTGGACAACATGACTCTCGAAGACATGCACTTGGCCGTCCTCCGTCGCAACGCATTTTCACAATCCCTTGGTCGTATCTCCGGCCGCCCTTTTCTCGAAGCCTCCGGCGGCATCAATCTCGACAACGTCCGCGCCGTCGCCCAAACCGGCGTTGATTTCATCTCGGTGGGCGCCCTCACCCATTCGGCGCATGCGGTGGATATTAGTTTGGAGATGATTTCTGAATGATGCAGAAGATGATCGTCTCAAATTGAGATTTGTCATCTTTTCTGTCATTTTTTTGACTCTATTTCTCCTTCCCGTTTTGGGAGCCTCCATATAAGTCTTTGAAAGCTATTGCATTTTTAATGTGGGGACGCTTTGTTGTGTGGTTTGGTTTTTGCTGGATTTAGACAACGTGTGGCTTTGAAAAAGGAGAGCTTATATGAAGAATGCTTTTGTGATTTCAGTTTTTCTGCTCACGTTTTTGTTTGGCAGTGCATCCATGGCAAATCCTCTTTTTAATACCGGCGGACTTACGGTGGGTAAGGATTCAATCAATTTCGGTCGGGTGGAAGAGTATGCGGAGTCGAATAGTTTGGCAAAAACACTCGAAGAAACCGGAACGGTTAAAGCTGCGGCCACATTCGGCGAATGTGAGGTTTATCCCGGAGCTGACGGAGATGTGGTTTATGGCTGCAATGCAACTGGAAACGTAATGAATGCCCTTTGCGGCGACAACGGGAGCGCTTCCTATAAAATGATTTTAGTGAAAGAGAAAGGCCCGGGAACCTCTGCGAAGGGGTGGGCGGTGAAAGGTGCTTCTTATCCTTACATCGGCCTATCTGGATCCGCTTTCGCTAAGATGGGAGATAGCTGCAATGAAAAGGAATGTGTGAAGAAAACATTGCCGATCGTTGTGGTGGGGGTTTGCTCAGGGCCTAAATAATTCCATAAAAAAAGGCGACCCGAAGGTCGCCTTTTTCGCTTTCTGATTCCGATTTATTTTACGTCCCCTCTTGCCAGCTCGCCAAGTAGCGCTCTTGCTCAGGCGTCAGCACGTCGATCTTCACGTTCATTGAGGAGAGCTTCAAGCGCGCGATCTCTTGATCGATTGCCAGCGGCACGCGATGCACGTCGATGGCGAGGGACTTGTAGTTCTTCGCCAGGTATTCGGCGCTCAAGGCCTGGTTGGCAAAGCTCATATCCATTACCGAGCTGGGGTGGCCTTCGGCGGCCGACAAGTTCACCAAGCGCCCTTCGGCGAGCAGATTCACGCGTCTTTCGCCGGGTAGGGTGTATTCTTCGACGAAATCGCGGATGAGACGCTTCGACTTGCAGAGGTCTTCCAAGGCGGGAATGTCGATCTCCACGTTGAAGTGCCCCGAGTTGGCGACGATGGCGCCGTCTTTCATCACTTCAAAATGCTCCTTGCGGATGACGCTCTTATTGCCCGTCACCGTCACGAAGAAATCGCCCAAAGGAGCCGCTTCCCGCATGGTCATCACGCGGAAGCCGTCCATGGCCGCTTCCAGGCCGCGGACCGGGTTGATTTCGGTCACGACCACGTTGGCGCCCAACCCTCTGGCGCGCTCGGCGATGCCCTTGCCGCAATAACCGTAGCCGGCGACGACGAAGGTGGTGCCCGCCACCAAGCGGTTGGTGGCGCGGATCAAGCCGTCCAAGGTGGATTGGCCGGTGCCATAACGGTTATCGAAGAAGTGCTTCGTGTCCGCGTCGTTCACCGCGATGATCGGGTATTTCAGCGCCTTCTCTTGGGCCATGCTGCGCAGGCGGATGACGCCGGTGGTGGTTTCTTCCGTTCCCGCGATGATGTTGGGGAGAAGATCGGCCTTTTTCGTGTGGAGGACCGAGACAAGGTCCGCCCCGTCGTCCATCGTGATGTTGGGCTTGATGTCCAAGGTGGAAATGATGTGGCGGTAATAGGTATCGTTGTCTTCTCCCTTAATCGCAAAAGTGGGAATTTCATGGTGAGCGACCAGCGAGGCCGCCACGTCGTCTTGCGTGGATAAGGGATTGGAGGCGCATAGCGCCACGTCGGCGCCTCCCGCCTTCAGCGTGATCATGAGGGACGCGGTTTCGGTGGTCACGTGCAGGCAAGCCGCGATCTTAAGGCCTTTGAGCGGTTTTTCCTTCTCGAAGCGGGCCTTGATCAGGTTGAGAACGGGCATATTTTGATTGGCCCATTCGATGCGGAGTTTTCCTTTGTCGGCTAAATGGATGTCGCGGACGTCTTGTTGGGTCATGGTGAAAGATCCTTTCCAGTTCGTGAATTGGTTATAATCCCAGAGCCTTCTTCAGCGCGTCGGCCTTGTTGGTGCGCTCCCACGTGAATTCCGGCTCGTTGCGGCCGAAGTGTCCGTAGGCGGCGGTTTTCTTATAGATCGGACGGAGCAGATCGAGCGCCTTGATGAGATCGGCCGGTTTTAGCGAGAAGTTTTCAAGCACCGCTTGGTGTAGTTTCTCGCCGGAGACTTTTTCGGTACCGAAGGTGTTGACCATCACGCTCACCGGTTCGGGATAACCGATGGCATAAGCCACCTGCACTTCCGCACGCCGTGCCGCGCCGCTCGCCACGATGTTCTTGGCGATGTAGCGGGCCATGTAACAAGCCGAACGGTCCACCTTGGAGGGATCCTTGCCCGAGAAGGCGCCGCCGCCGTGGTGGCCCGCGCCGCCGTAGGTATCGACGATGATTTTGCGGCCGGTCAGCCCGCAGTCGCCTTGGGGACCGCCGGTGACGAAACGCCCCGTGGGGTTGACCAGGAAGCGGGTCTTGGCGTCCATCAATTCCGCGGGGATCGTCTTCTTGATGACTTCTTCAATGACGGCTTGGGTTAATTCTTGATGCGAGATGTCCGGGCTGTGTTGGCTGGAGACGACGATGGTGTGGGCGTGCACGGGCTTACCGTTTTCGTCATACTCCAGGGTGACTTGAGATTTCCCGTCCGGCCGCAGGAAGGCGAGCTTTCCGTTTTTGCGGACTTCCGAAAGTTTATGGGTCAGCTTGTGCGCGTATAGGATGGCGGCCGGCATGAGTTCCGGCGTTTCGTCGCAGGCGTAGCCGAACATCAGGCCTTGGTCGCCGGCGCCTTGTTCCTTGTAGAGGCCTTCGCCTTCGGTGACTCCCATGGAAATATCGGGGGATTGGCGGTCGATGGAGAGCAGGATGCCGCAGGTGTGATAATCGAATCCCTTCTTGCTGTCGTCGTAGCCGATTTCTTTGATCGTGTTGCGGGCGATCTCCGTGTAGTCCACTTGGGCATTCGTCGTGATTTCGCCGGAGATCAACGCGAAACCGGTGGTCACCAAGGTTTCGCAGGCCACGCGGGCTTTGGGGTCTGCGGTTAAGATCGCGTCCAACACCGAGTCGGAAATTTGGTCGGCGATTTTATCCGGGTGGCCTTCGGTGACCGATTCGCTCGTAAAAAGATAGCGGCTGGGAGCCATGGTTTTTCTCCTTATTTTTTTGGCAGGATTCTTTTTTGAGCCGGATCGCTTTCGAGAGGGACTCAAGAGACTCCTTTAAATACATGGAAATAACGATTGAGAATTCTTAAGCAAGGTCGGCAAGTTAGCCAAAGGGCCAGGCAGTGTCAAGACGGCTTTCCGGAAGGTCGGTAAAAAAGTTAACTTTTTGAAATTTCAAGGGATTCTGCGGGGATCAAGCGCTTCATTTCCCGTTTGATAAAGCTTTCGATTTCCGTTTCCGATTCCATCACGAGAATCTTGTCGAGCAGCGCCTTGGCGTCCTTGAAAAAGGCGGAGCGGATGATCCTTTTCACCCGCGGAATCGACAGGGCGTTCATCGAAAGTTCCGTGAGCCCCAACCCCAACAAAATCATGATGTAGAGGGGAACGCTCGCCATCTCGCCGCATACGCTCACTTCGATGCGCTCTTGATGGGCCACGTCCACTACCCGCTTGATCATTCTCAAGATCGCCGGATGAAGGGGGTCGTAGAGATAGGCGACGTTCTCGTTGGCCCGGTCGATGGCCAAGGTGTATTGGATGAGGTCGTTGGTGCCGATGCTGAAAAAATCCACCTCGCGGGCGAGCTCTTCGGCCACCATCACGGCGGCGGGGATTTCGATCATGATGCCGATTTTCACATGGGGGTCGTATTCCACCTTTTCCCGATCGAGCTCCTTGCGCACGTCGCTCATCATCTGCTTGATGCGCCTCACCTCGTTCACGCCCGAAATCATGGGAAACATGATTTTCAGTTTTCCGTAAACGCTCGCCCGCAAAAGCGCTCTCAGTTGGGTTTTGAAGAGGGCCTCTTCCTGAAAACAAAAGCGGATCGCCCGCAAGCCTAGGGCGGGGTTCGTTTCATGCTCATACTTATGGTCGGTGGGAATTTTGTCCGCGCCGATGTCGAGCGTGCGGATGGTGGCGTAGTGGGGATAGATGGACTTCAACACGTTTTGGTAATTTTCGAAGTGCTCCTGCTCGTTGGGCGGGCGGTTGCGGTTGAGATAGAGAAATTCGGTGCGGTAGAGGCCGATGCCCTCGGCGCCGTGGGCCTTGATCGAATCGATTTCCTCGGTGAGCTCCATGTTGGCGGCCAGCCGGATGCGCGACCCGTCTTGCGTCTCGGTGGGCAGATGGATTTCCTTCAGCAGCATCCTCTCGATGTTGGCGTCGTGCCGCTTGAGGGAATCGTATTTTCGCACCTCCTCTTGCGTGGGGTTGACGATGAGCAGGCCGCTATTTCCGTCGACGAGCAGCGTGTCCCCGGTGCGTACGCGCTGGGTTACGCGGGGGCAAGCCACCAGCGTCGGCAGTTCCATCGCGCGGGCGATGATGGCCGTGTGGGAAGTCTTGCCGCCGATTTCGGTGACGAAGCCCGCCACTCTGAATTTAGTGAGCTGGGAAGTGTCGGCGGGGGAGAGATCGTGGGCGACGACGATGGAGTGGGCCGGGATGTTGCGGAGCGTTTCGTCCGACTTGCCGGTGAGATTTTTGAGGATGCGGTCTCCCACGTAGTCCACGTCGTTCTTGCGTTCCCGGAAATATTCCTCGTCGACGTTTAAAAACATTTTCTTGAGCTGCTCCAAGGTCTTCTGCAGGGCCCATTCGGCGTTGATCCGTTCGGTCTTGATGGATTCCAAGGTGTTCTTGACGAGCATCTCGTCTTGAAGAATGAGCCGGTAAGAGTCGAGAATGTGGATTTGGGTGTGACCTTCGTATTTGCAGAGGCGGTCTTTGATTTTCGTGAGTTCGTCGCGCGATTTCTCGATGGCGTTCTTGAAACGTTGCAGCTCCCCGTTCAGCTCCTTGTTCGAAATCCAATACCGGGGGACGGCGACGGTCGTTTTTTCCAATACGAAGGCGATTCCACGGATGATCCCGCCGGAGGCGGCAATGCCGCGGATGTGCAGGGAATGACCCTTCGCCTTTCCTTTTTTGGCGTTCGCCATTATTCCTCGCCGAATTTGTTGTTGATGAGCTCCTCGATGGCCCCCAAGGCCTCCTCCGCGTCCTTGCCTTCCACCTTCACGTTCACCTTGGTTCCCTTGGAGGCGGCGAGCATCAAGACGCCCATGATCGACTTCGCGTTCACCGATTGTTTCTTCGTCGAGAGCGTGATCTCCGCGGCGTAGCGGTTCGCCGCCTTCACTAGCTGGGCCGCCGCTCGGGCGTGCAGGCCGAGTTTGTTCGGGATGACGAACGTTTTTTGGACGGTGTTCATGTTTTTAAGAGTCTCCCTTGAGGATTTCGTTGGCGATGGTGATGTTGCGCTGGCCGTATTCCTTGATGAATTGGACGACTTGGCTGAGCTCCAAATTTTCAGAGACGGTGGCGAGTTTCAGCAGCATGGGAAGGTTGACGCCGGTGACAAGCTCGACCTGCCCCTTTTTCAAGAACGGCAGACAGAGATTGGAGGGGGTTCCGCCGAACATGTCGGAAAGCAGTAAAACGCCCCCCTTTTGGGTAACCCGAGTGATCGCTTCCTCGATCATCTTCTGGTAGCGGGCCGTGTCGTCCGATTGTAGGACGCACACGGGGGCCATCAGAATTTTTTCCTTTACGATGGTCTCGGTGGCCTTGATGAGCTCTTCCGCGATCTTCCCGTGGGTGATGACGACGACGCCGATCTTCATAGTTTATTGATGTCCCGGTGCTCTACGCTGGCCCATAAACCCTTTTTCGAGAAAAACTTCTGGAAATAATCGGCTAGCGAGACAGAACGATGCCTCCCGCCCGTGCACCCGAAGGCCACGGTCAAGTACGATTTTCCCTCGCGGGCGTACTGAGGGATGAGAAAATTCAAAAGGTCCGTCACTTTTTGGATGAAACGTCCCGTTTCGGGCCGTTTGATCACAAAATCTTGTACTTTTGGGTGAGTGCCGTCAAGCGCTTTGAGCTTGGGTTGAAAGTAGGGATTGGGCAGGAAACGCACATCGAAGACCAAGTCGCATTGGGCGGGAATGCCGTGGCGGTAGCCGAAGGAGACCAGGCTTAAGGGAAGCTTCGAGGGCGTTCGAGGCGAGTTCACCAGGTTCGACAGAGTTTCTTTTAAGGCATGCACCGACATTGCCGTCGTGTCGATCTCATGGTCGGATAAAGGTTTGAGTTTTTCGAAAATCTTTTTTTCCCGGCGGATCGCTTTGAGCAAGTTGCCCTCTTGCGCCAGGGGATGGCGGCGCCGCGTCTCAGAGAATCGCCGAAGAAGCGCCGTCTCGCCCGCCTTGAGGAACAAGATCTTCAGAGCGGGCACCTTTTTCTTCAAGAGCGGCAAGAGGGTCTCGAATTTTTGTGAGAAATCCTCGTCGCGCGCGTCCATGTGGATCGCCAGGCGGGTGTGGGGTTTCTTCCGTCGTGCTTCCTGCTCCAAATAGGATCCCAACAGCGCGATGGGAAGGTTGTCGATGCAGAAATAGCCGAAGTCTTCCAGAACATTCAGGGCCGTGGATTTGCCGGCACCCGAAAGGCCCGTGACTAAGATTAGGGATTTGATTTTGGGTGGAGGCATGGCGCGGTTATTCCAGGGAGCTCCAAACGGCCTTTTTCAATTTTTCTTGAGCGAGGATTTCCCGGTTCAGGCGGTCTTGAAATTCTTGAGCCGAGAAGTGGCCCTTTTGTTTGAGCAGGTGGTTTCGCGCGGCCACTTCGAGGAGCGTGGTAATGTTTCGGCCCGGCCGCACGGGGATCTTGAGATAGGGCACTTTCACGTCTAAGATAGTGAATTTTTGCTCGTCGATGCCTAAACGGTCGTATTCTTCGTGAGGATCCCACTCGACGAGTTCCACCACGATCTCGATGATTTTCTGGTCGCGGGTGGAGGCGATGCCGAAGAGATCCTTGATGTTGATGATGCCCAGCCCCCGGATCTCCATGTGGTGCTTGATGACCCCCGCGCCCATTCCCTTCAGGGTGGAAGGCGGCTTCTTGCGGATCTCCACCACGTCGTCGGCGACGAGACGGTGGCCCTTTAAGATGAGGTCGAGAGCGCATTCGCTTTTGCCGATGCCGCTTTTTCCCGTGATGAGGATGCCGACGCCGAAGACGTCCACCAAGACGCCGTGCAGGGTGGTGGAGGCGGTGAGTTTATCCTCGAGAAAACGCGTCACGCGGTTAATGAAGGTGGACGTGAGAAGGTTGGTGGAGAACAGCGGAATATTGTTCTTGTCCGCCTCTTGCGCCATCGCCTCGGGGATGGGATTACCCCGTGAAACGACCATGCAGGCCAGATCCACGTGGCAAATTCGTTGCAAAATTTGTTCGAGTTTTTTCGGGGGGAGCGAGTGGAGATAGGAAATTTCCGACTTGCCGAAGACCTGTACCCGCCCCGAGTGGAGGTTCGAGGTGTCGCCGGTCAAGGCGAGCCCCGGCTTTTGAATGCGGGGAATTGTGACTTTTTTGATGAGCCCCTTTCTCCCGGCAACCAGTTCTAGGTTCAGGTTGTATTCGTTGTCGTGGAGCAGGTCGGCGACTTGAATCGAGATCATAAAATTTAAACGTAACCTACGGGTTACATTTTATCATCTTCTTTACTTAAGATCTCAAAAATTTCATCGGCGTTTTGGGCTTTCAAAAGGGCTTCCCTAAAGGAGCGGTCTTTCAAGAGGCGGGAGAGTTTGGCCAAGACCTTCAAATGCAGGCCGGCGGCGTTTTCCGGGGCGATGAGGGCGAAAAACAGGTGGGCTGGTTCCCCGTCTTGCGATTGGAAATCGATTCCCTCCGGGCTTCTTCCGAAGCAGGCGACGATTTTACGGGCCGAGGCGAGCTTCCCGTGGGGGATGGCGACGCCGCTGCCGATGCCGGTGCTGCCGAGCTTTTCCCGCTCTTCCAGCACCGCCCGTATTTCTTCGACGGAAAGGGAGGGGTCGGCCTTCGAAAGTAACACTGCGAGCTCTTTCAAGACCTCGGATCCGGTCTTTCCTTCCAATTGGGCGCTCATCGCCTCTTTCGGTAAAAACGAGGTGAGAATCATAAGATCAGGCTTATACGTTGATCGGGTTTCGAAAGCCAAGAGGATATTCATCCGCCAGCCTTGGCTCAAAGCCATAAATTAGCAGAAAGGGAAGGGGGAGAACAGCCAAAAACAAGGGAGAAAAGGATCGGGAGTTTGTTTTCCAGGCTTTGTCATCCCCGTCTTTGGATGTTTAGAGGGAGCGGGAAGCCATACTTTGGGCTTCCGCTCACAAGATCCATTGGAGGGGGACGGCGGGGCGAGGGAGACGGTTTTTTTGACTTTCCTGAAAAGCGCTTATTCCGAAGGGGCCTCCGCCGACCCGTTCAGTTCGGCCGCCACTTCCCGCGTGGCCGCAGAACGGTGGTCTTTCACTTTTTCCTTATGTTTTTTCAGGTGCCTCTCCACTTTGTCGGTGAGTAAGTCGATGGAGGCGTACATGTCGGGCGATTCTTCCACGCCGTGGAAGTGGAAATTCTTCGCCTTCACGGTAACCTCCGCCACCTGCCGAATCTTCTGGATCTGTAGGACGGTGCGTACCTCGACGGGTTCGTGAAGGAACGGCTGAACTTTTCGAATTTGTTCTCGGCGTATTTCGGATGGCGTCGGAGATTTCCATGTGGCGAAAGGTGATATGGGTTTGCATGAGTCTCCCAGCGGGGAGCGCACGGCACGCTGCCAATCGCTCACCGCTGCCTTTTAAAAGAGCTGTTTTCGTTTGGATGAAGGAAGGATTCCCAACATCTCACGATATTTCGCAACGGTCCGTCTTGCGATATCGATCTTGTTGGCCTTCAACATTTCCACAATGCTTTGATCCGAATGGGGCGACTTCGGATTTTCCTGGCTCACGATCTGCCGGATTTTGTCTTTAATGGTCTCGCTGGCGATCGAGTCTCCCTCGCTGGAGGTGACTCCGTTATTGAAGAAATACTTCAATTCGAAGATGCCGCGCGGCGTGTGCACGTACTTGCTGGTGGTCACCCGCGAAACGGTCGATTCGTGCATTCCGATCTCTTCGGCCACGTCCCGGAGGATCATGGGTTTTAAGTGATCGATGCCCTTCTCGAAGAAATCCTTCTGAAACTTGGCGATCGCCTTCACCGTCTTGTAGAGGGTTCGCTGGCGTTGATGGATGCTGCGGATCAGCCAAATCGCCGAGCGGAGCTTCGTTTGAATGTATTCCTTCGCGTTCTCCTGCTTTTGCGCGTTTTGGATCATGTTGCGGTAGAAAGGGGAAACTTGAAGCTTCGGCAGGCCGTCTTCGTTGAGTACGACCACCCATTCATCTCCCACCTTGTAAAGGTATACGTCGGGAGTAACGTATTGGGCGGAAGATTCGGAAAAAGGCCGTCCCGGCTTGGGTTCCAATTCATGAATAAGTTTGGCGAGCTCCACGACCCTCTCGATCGTGATTTTCATCTCCTTCGCGATGCGCTTGAAATCCTTGCGTTCCAGCTCGGAAAGATGGTTGGAGACGAGGCGTTCCAACGCCTCCTTCTCGTGGCC
Source organism: bacterium (assembly GCA_046346885.1). GTDB lineage: Bacteria > UBA10199 > UBA10199 > JADFYH01 > JADFYH01 > JAXMHI01. The sequence continues at coordinate 32,959 of JAXMHI010000008.1, forward strand.
GAAATAGCGGATCTGGAGCAGCATGCACTCCTTCAAGTCGCGGGCGCCGACGCCGGGCGGATCGAATTTCTGAATTTTGGCCAAGACCGCCTCGACCTTTTCGATAGGCACCGAACCCTTTTCGGCGATTTCCTCGATCGTGTCTTGTAAGTAGCCGTCTTCGTTGATGCTGCTCACGATGAGGGCCCCGAGTTCCTCTTCCTCGTCCGACCAGTTGGAAAGCTGTAGTTGCCACATGAGGTGGTCGTACAGAGAGGCTTTTTGGCTTAAGGTATTTTCGTAAGTGGGTAGGTCGTCGATGCCGTTGGCGATGTGCTCGGGGGCGTTATAGGTATTGACGTAATTTTCCCAATCGAACTCGAAAGGCTCCTTGAATTCGCCCTCTTTCGAGGTCATGACTTCTTGGCTTTCGTGGTCCATTTTCTTTTCGACCAAGTTCTCTTCCTCGGTCGATTCTTGACTCTTCAAATCCTGCGGGGCGACCTCTTCGGCCTCCGCTTCTTCCTCTAAGATGGGGTTTTCGAGAAGCTCGTCCCGCACCACTTCCAACAGTTCCATGCGCGAGAGCTGCAGCAGCTTAATGGACTGCTGGAGCTGGGGGGTAATGATGAGTTGTTGGGAAAGCTTTAGGTTTTGTCGGATCTCAAGCGCCATAAACCGTCACTCGAATTCGAGGGTGAAAGATCACTTCTTAGTTCTAGAAAAATGATAGTCGCCTCAAAAATCGATGTCAAGAAGGGTACTGGCCCTAAGAGCGCTTTTTTGAGGACAGGCTGGAAGAGGACTTTCCGGTGACTTTTAAGACCCTTTTAGGCTTGACAAAGGCCTCTGAGCTTTTCTTTTCGACTTTCTCTTTTTTCAGACCTTCCCAATGTTCCTTGCGGGAATAAGCGAGGGCCCGGGCGATGAAAGACTCGAACAAAGGATGCGGCGCCATGGGCCGCGATTTGAACTCGGGGTGGAATTGACAGCCGATGAAGTGGGGATGGTTGGGGTATTCCACGATTTCCACCAGGGTGCCGTCCGGGGAGAGGCCCGAGAACTGGAGGCCGTGTTGGACGAATTGGTCCCGGTAAGCGTTATTGAATTCGTAGCGATGGCGATGTCTTTCGGAGATTTCCCGCTCCCCATATATTTGATGGGCTAATGAACCTCTTTCGAGGGTGCACGGGTAAGCCCCCAAACGCATGGTGGCCCCTTTGGTGAGAACGGCTTTTTGCTCCTCCATCAGGTCGATCACGGGATAAGGGGTGTGAGAGTCGAACTCGCTGCTGTTGGCCTTTTTCAGGCCGACCACGTGCCGGGCGAATTCGATGCAAGCGATCTGCATCCCCAAACAAATGCCGAAGAAGGGGACCTGGTTTTCGCGGGCGTACTGCACCGCCTTGATCTTTCCCTCGATGCCCCGGTTGCCGAAACCGCCGGGAACCAAGATGCCGTGGGCGTCGGCCAACACTTGGCTCACGTGTTGGTGCTCCAACTCTTCCGAATCAATGAATTGCAGCTTTACCTTCGTATTGTTCTTAAAACCGCCGTGCCGGAGCGCTTCATTGAGGCTCTTATAGCTGTCGGTCAAATCCACATACTTTCCGACGATGGCGATGTTCACCTCATGGGTGGGGTGCTTGATGCGGTTCACCAGGTCTTTCCACTCCGCCAGATCGGGCTTACGCGTCCAGATGTTGAGCAGTTCTACGATTTTTTCGTCCACCCCCTCTTCATGGAAGGTGAGCGGAACTTCGTAAATCGATTCCACGTCGCGGGCGGTGAAGACGCAGTCGGGGGAGAGGTTACAGAAAAGGGCGATCTTCGATTTGATGTCCTTCGAGAGGGCGCGATCGGTGCGGCAGAGGAGTACGTCGGGTTGAATGCCGATTTCGCGCAATTTTTGGACGCTGTGCTGGGTCGGCTTGGTTTTGAGCTCTTCCGCCGCGGCGATAAAGGGGACGAGCGTTAAGTGGATGTACATCACGTTCTCTTTGCCCACGTCGTTGCGGAACTGGCGGATGGCCTCCAGAAAAGGAAGGGATTCGATGTCGCCCACGGTGCCGCCGATTTCCACCATCACCAGGTCCACGTCGCGCGCCGCCTTATGGATGCAGCCCTTGATTTCGTCGGTGATGTGGGGGATCACTTGAACCGTTTTGCCCAAGTATTCGCCCTTGCGCTCTTTATTGATGACGGAATCGTAGATTTTCCCGGTGGTGACGTTGTTGAGGCGCGAGAGCTGGGCATGGGTGAATCGCTCGTAATGGCCTAAGTCCAAATCCGTTTCCGCCCCGTCGTCCAAGACGAAGACTTCGCCGTGTTGGAAGGGGTTCATCGTGCCGGGGTCGACGTTGATGTAGGGATCGAGCTTCATCAAGCTGATCTTGAGGCCCCGGTTTTCGAGCAAGGCGCCGATCGAGGCGGAGGCCAAGCCCTTTCCCAAGGATGAAACCACGCCGCCGGTCACGAAGATAAACTTTGTTTTCATAATTTTACCCGAACGTCGCATTCAAAAACACGACGTTTCCTCCCCATTCATAGGTCATCCCCGGCTTTTAAAACATGCACGGATGTTTTTTTGATCTTTAATTGTCCCTGAAATTTTTGGGTGAAAGAGATTTCTAAAAACCCCAGTTGGAATTTAGGTATAACAAAGTTTTTTAAAGAGTCAAAAAAAACTTAAAGAGAAACGGGAAAAAAATGAGCGCCGTTTCGAGCCGAAAACGAGCTTTTAAAAACATCCCTTGATTCAACGGGATAGAAGCAACTTTCTTGGAAAGTAACCGATAGGTTACCTGGTTCTTTATCCTTTTCACGGCTTCTCTTTCGGGCACCCGAGAAGCAAGTGCTCATGGTTTACGTCCCTTCGGGTGGGAGCCCCCCGGAAGAGCTTGTTTTAGCTCGCTTCTCCGAGACTTCCCTCCAACAAGAAACGCTGCGAAACGCTTCCCAAGCGCAAATGGAAGGGCTTGTTTCCGGCTTCGTCCAGCAATCGACGGATTGGCGGTCGCTCGCCGCCTTGATGGCCGGGGGGATGGCGTATCGTTTGGGTCGGGTGGGGGCCTTCGCCGTTTTGCCGGGTTCCGTTTCGCCACTGAGCCATGTGATCGCGCCGTTGGCGGGGCTTGCTGTTGAAGTGACGGCGTTTCAGGGAGTGAGTGATGCGTTGTCTCCTGCTCCCCTTGCGAGAGAGGGGGGATATTGGAGCCGTTGGGCCACCTCCTTCGTCCAATTCGGCCTCTTGAAAGTGGGTGGCGCCGTGGCGGCCCCACAGAACGTGTTCGTGCGCCATCTGTTACAAGACACATCGATGGTTGCCGGCCATCAACTCACCGCGCGCCTCGGCTGGACGCCGGCGCCGGAAGGAACCTTGGCGGAGCAATTCGTTCATGCGGAAGCGACAAATCTTCAATTGATCTTGGGGATGGGCCTCGTGCACGGCGTCGCGCCGGAATTTTCCCTACTCGAAAGGGGGCTGGAGCTTTCTACTTTCCATCGGGGAGGGGAAAGGCAAGCTCCGAGGGCTTCTTCTCTCCCTCCGATTCTTGAGCCGGTTTTGGAAAGAGGGACAGAAACCGTGCTGTCGAACCGTTCCGAATCTTCCGCGAATCTTCAAGAAGGCCCTCAAGCCCTTTTCATGACGAGCCAAGGGAGCGGTTCGGGAGGGCGGACGCTTCCCCGAAATATTGCCGAAAAAATTAACCGCTTGGACTCTTCGCGCCGCGAAGAGATGAGGGAGGCCGTGAGCGCTGCGATTCAAGCTCTCCAAGAGACCGGTGGAGGCCATTTCTTTCAACAAAATTTTATCGAATTTCAATTGGAAATGGATCCTGACCTGGCGGTAAGGGTTTTTAGGTCCCTTCCCGGCTTGATAGGTGAAATGGAGCGTCAAGGGTGGACGGATTTTCAACGAAGTTCATTTCTCAACAAGATCCATTTCGACTTTGGTTCGGAAGTAGGGACGGCTTTATCGCTCCTCCTTCCTGTCTTCGAAGAATTGAGTAGAGCGGGAGGGGATTTTCGTCAGCAAACCAGGTTAATTCGTCAAGTTACGCTTTCTAATCCCCAAGGAATAAGGGCTTTGAGAGCCTTGCCCGCCGTTCTTTCGGAGTTCAATCGTTCCGGTTGGGAGATCGGTGAACAAGGGGACTTGATGGAGCGGTTCGCCACCGTGAATCGCGAGGAAATCGGGGCGCTTCTCGAAGAGCTTCCGCCGCTCGTCCAGGAGATGCGTGAATCCGGATGGGAGCGTGGGCACGCATCGTCCTTTCTCGAAACAGTCGCGAAGCGCGGAAATGAAAATGCGGGAGAAGGTTATCGAGGTGCCGCGGAAGTGGTGCGCGCTTTCCGGGAAGGAGGATGGAAGGGGCCACGGCAGCAGGATTTTTTGTCGGAATTAGTCCAGTTCGTGAATTTTTCGCTCCCCAATTCTTTCCGGCAGATGCTCCCCCTTCTTCGAAGTTTAAGAGAAGCGGGGTGGCCCCCCGATAACCAAGAAGCGCTTTTCAGCATGATTCGGCAGCGCGGGCACTCTTTCGCGCAGATTTTGAATCCGGTGAGGATCCTTCTCAGGGCGATGCAGGAAGCCGGTTGGAATACCGAGCAACAAGGGTTTCTCACGACGCTCGTTCCAAGGGATTCTTACGCGATTCCCGAATTGGCTTACGTGCTTCGCGAAGCCTTAAGGGAAATGAGGGAGGCCGGTTGGCGGCCTGAAGATGGTCACCGCCTCTTTTCGGGGGCATCTTCCGACCACTTCCCCCTCTTTTGCGAGGCGGCCCGTTTTTTTCTCGACGCCATGGGCGAGGCGGGATGGGCCGGGCCGAAGCAGGCGGAGAAGATTCTCGCGATCTTCACGCCCGGAGATTTCCGGTTGCGGGTCGGGATTTTGCCCGAATTAGCGCTGGAATTGAACAACATGGGATGGGATGCGGAAAGCCGCCTGGAAATGCTCTTCCATTGGGCCGGAGATCTCGATGCGAACGAATTTCAAATGAGGAAATTTTTGGGAAACCTCCGCGCGATGAGTCAAGCGGGTTGGAGCGTCGAGCAACAGAGGGGCATGATTGAAAATTTAGAAGCGCACCAGAAAAAACACCAAAGCACGGTCGTCCGAACCGAACCTTTGGGCTTTTTCATCGAGAGCATGAAGGAAGCGGGATGGGCCCCCGAGGAAGCCATTGCTTTTCTGAATAGAGTGGCCGCCTGCCACGGCAACGGCTTGAACTTTGGATTGGCCGTCCTTTCCAACGCCTTGAACGTGATGAAGGGCAGGGGATGGAGCGCCGAGCAGAGTCGCTCGGTGATGAATCGGCTGCTAGACAAGAATTCTTCCCACGTGAGTTTGGGCATGGAGGTTTGGAACTACGTCATTACCCAAAACGTTTCTCGTGCCGATTCCCTTTCGGCAACCGAGTCTTATTTGCGCCTGCTCTCGCGACTTACCGACTATAACCGGGAGAGAGTGCTCAGGCTTTTGAAGGACTCAAGCTCGCTCTTCGGCTCTTTAGGCACGGCGCATTTCCCTTCGCACCTCGAGTTTTACGCCGAACTCTTCGAACGCTGGTCGCGTTTAGGATTCAACCTTTTGGAAGGGCTCTTGGAAGCCACTTCGAAGGGGAAGATTCAAGATCTTTCCGCTGAGCGTCCGTTTCTCCTCCGCTTCATCGAAGAAACCCACGGGTTCATCCCCAGCCTTTACGAAGCGTACCGGCAAGCGGGGGATTCACTCTTTCCCCAGCTTCGAAGCCACGCGAACCGAATCTTGGCCGATCAATTGAGTTTGGAGGAAGCGCGCCAGATCATCGCCGCGCATGGGGAAGAATTCTTGCTAGGCGTCATCCAAATGGTTTCCCCGACCAGCGGTGCCAGTTTCGTAAAGCGGGCGGAGCAGTTGGGTCTCATGCGTGCCATGCTCGAAGCCGGTGATCTGCGAGAGCACGTGCCGGAGGCGTGGCTGAACCTTGCGGAGGGCAGCGGTGCTTTAGAACCCTTCACGCTTTCGCAAGGGGCTTGGCGCCTGCGCACGGGGGAAGAGGCGGATTCTCAAGAAGTGATTTCGCATCTACTCGAAGGTTTCCGAACGCAAGGGGAGGGTCGTGCCCAAGAATCGGAACTGGTGGAGGCCCTTCGAAACTATGTGAGCTCCGACCGCGACGCGGCGTCCCTCGAGAGAGTTCAGTCCCTTCTCTACCGTTTGGCTGGCGCTTCCGACGCCCTTCGCGAGAAGATCGAGCGCCTGCAATCGCGGGAATACACTTCCCTCTTATTGCTCGAACAACTTTTCTCGGACAAAGACGCCCTGCCGGGAAGATTGATGGCGGCTTTGGGACAAGTTCCCGACGAAATTTTCGCCGGACGCGGTGCTCGTCGCGGAATGATCCGGAACCCTCAAGACCTGGCCCGTCGGCTCTTAGGCATGTGGAACCAAAACCGCCCCCGGGAAAACCGCGTCGCATCTTTGCAGACGATGTTGGCTTCCTTCGACCCCCGTGAAATCGAGGGCAAGTTGCTGGCCCAACCGGGCATGAGCGAAGAATTGCGCGGTGAAATCCGTTCCGCCCTCTCGCAAGGCCCCGCTTTAAACCGCGCCGAGGTGATGGGGGAAATCTTGCAAGGTCCCTTGCAGCAAATTCGGTCGGAGAAGGCCCGATATGAATACCAAGATTTGGGCACGATCTACGGCACGGTGAGAGCGGTGAAGGGCCCCGCCTACGGCTTGTCGGGTTTAAGCTCCGGCGTTTGCACGGCGACGGACGTGGCTTTATGGAAAACCCCCTCATTCCGATTACTCGCGGTTTCCGTTTCCGATCTGATTCCGCGCGAGTCTTCTTCCGATGCGGATTCTACGCCGAAACAGGTCGTCGGTTACGTGCACGCCTTCGAGACTGTCATCAACGGTAGGCGCTATCTCACGTTGCCGGGCATCAACCCTTCCGCCGAATTTTTGGGCCAGGTGGACCCGGAAGAGCTTTACGACCATATGATGAATCGGATTATCGCCTATGCTGAAGCGGGCGGTTATGACGGCGTTTACATTCCCACCCATCCCAACATCCACAGCAATCGGGGCGATGTTCAGCGGGCGATTCGAAGGAGGAATTACCGGAGGATCGAAATTCCCTCGGTGCAGTGGAATACTTTGCCGAACCCTTATCCGTTCACGGAAGTTTTCGTGGCGTGGGAGAGGAGTGCGGGGTAAATATCGTGTGATCCGTAGGCTTCCCTTGGGCACCCGGGAAGCGGTTGGAAATGGTTTTTGTTCCTTCAAATCGGGTTTCTTCGGAAGAACTGGTTTTATCGCGCTTTTCCGAGACATCCCTCCAACAAGAAACTTTGCGCAGTGCCTCCCAAGCGCAAATGGAAGGCCTTATTTCCGGCTTTGTCGAGCAATCGACGGATTGGCGGTCTTTGGCCGCCTTGATGGCCGGAGGGGTGGCATATCGTTTGGGTCGGGCAGGGGCCTTTGCCGTTCTGCCGGGTTCCGTCTCGCCATTGAGCCATGGGATCGCGCCGTTCGTGGGGCTGGCCAGTGAAGTGACGGCATTTCAGGGAGTGACGGATGCTTTGTCTCCCTCTCCCCTGGCGGGAGAGGGTCGGGGAGAGGGGGGATATTGGAGCCGCTGGACCACCTCTTTTGTCCAATTCGGTCTCTTGAAAGTGGGAGGGGCTGCGGTTGTGCAACAAAACGTGTTTGTTCGCCACCTGTTGCAAGACACGTCGATGGTCGCCGGTCACCAACTCACCACTCGTCTCGGTTGGACGTCGGCGCCGGAAGGCAATTTGGCGGAGCAATTCCTCCATGCAGAAGTCACGAATCTTCAATTGATTGTGGGAATGGGCCTAGTTCACGGTGCCGCGCCGGGATTTTCAATGCTCGAAAGGGGGCTGGAGCTTTCCGCTTTACGTCAGGAAGGAGAAGGGAACTCTACTCTTCCGCTCTCCCACTTTGAATTCCGGGAAACGGTTTTAGAAGGTATTAGTGAGAGAGTTTCCTCCATTTGCCCTGAAGCCTCCTCGAGTCTTTTCGAAGGTCCCCAACTTATTTTCGCGGGAGCGGGAGGAAATGTGGGGGGAAAAATAGCGGGTTTTCTGGCTCGCGCGGTTCGTGGAGGAAATTTTGCCCGCATGGCGGAAGGATTGAAGAATTTATTCGGCAATAATCCTTCTCAGGAAACGAAGGCCCAAACTATTTCCCAAGCTCCTGAACGGGTAGTGGCGCCGCCTCTGAATGGCGAGGTGTTGGGCCAATTGCTGCAGTCGGAAGGTTTCGCTGATTTTACCTTTTATTACGATCCCCAAAGCGGCCGGGTGGAAGCGCGGCCCTTCGAGAACTCGAGGGTGCTTCCCGTGCGGCGAAGCCGGGAAGGGGAGGTGAGGGTGGAAGTGGTGGATTCGGAGAGGACGCCTTTGATTCGAAACATCGAACAGCAACTCTCGGCAGACTCCCTGCGAGACGCCGTCGCCCAGATCGTTCGGGGACGGACGATTAATTTCCAAGCTTTCGAGGAGCAGTATCGTTACTTCGGCGATCTCAACGAACGCCATGCTCTGTGTTTGACGGTTTTGAGGAGGACGGCGAATCGTCTTTTTGATCCGACGAATCTTCCGCCCCTTCACACGTTATCCACGATGGTTCGCGAGGTACTTTCCCGGCGAGGTTCTTGGAACGAGGGTTGCCAAATGCTTTCTCGGTTTCGGAACGCGATCTTAGACCGCTTTGAGGACCCCAATTTTCCCGAAAACGTTCTTCTCAGGCAGATGAGCCAGTTTTTAGACCAAAGCTTGGCGGATTATGATCGTCAGTTGGAGCCTATAATAAAGCGATTGAGGCAAGTTCGGGAATCGGCTGAACAAGAAGGAGAGGCGGGGGATGAGGATAGGAGATGGGCTTTTGCAATCGCTGCATCCGCGGGAAATAGAGAAGCACTACTGCACTTCAGGGAAATATTGAATTTTCCTCAAGGATGGAGTGAAGACCTCATTGAATTAGGAGAGGTGCTCGCCTTTTTCGACTACGGAATGGATTATGAGTTGATTCCCCGCTTCAGGCAGTTATTGGCGCATCCAGATCCAAGGGTCATCGATCGAGCCGCCGGAGTTTTAGGCGCGTTGCGTGATTTCGAATCGATTCCTGTTCTCAGGACTTTGTTGAATTATCCGAAGGCGATCGACGCATTGGCCGAGCTTCAAGATTATGATTCTATTCCCGCCATTCGAAACCAGTTGAGGCATTCCGATTGGATGGTAAAGAGAAAAGCGGCTCGTGCATTGGGTATTTTGGGTGATTTCGAATCGAGGGATGTTTTACGGGAAATGTTAAATATTAAAGACGATTATTCCGTCGTGGATGCGGCCATTGATTCACTCGTTCGACTGAAAGACTTTGGATCGAGTCCTGCGATTCAACAATTATTGAAAAATGGCGTTTCCTATCGTGCGAGCGTCGCCTTAGGTGCCCTGCAACATCTAGAATCGGTTCCCGTCCTCCGACAGGAATTAAAAAGCAGAAGTTTATATCATGTGGGGAGTGCCACCAGGGCCCTCCATCAGATGGGAAATAATGAAGCGCTTCCCTTCCTGAGGAAGTGGATGTCAAAAGGGCATGCAGCGGATCGCGTGGATGCGGCCGGACTTCTCTATGAGATGGGGAATATGGAAGGTGTCCCCATTTTGCGGAAATTGTTGAGGAGTCGAGATCTCTATGCTGTCCGGGATGCTGCGGAAGAGTTAGCTCGAATGGGAATTCGGGATGGGATTCCTCATTTAAACCGATTGATGCGAGAAGATATTCCCCTTGATGTACGACCGGCCTCTAATATTTCCATTTGGGCAGCTCGTAATATTTTAGAATTCTTGGAGCCTACGCCTGAGAACCCTCATTAAGGCAAATGAGCCGTCAGCTGAAGCCCCAAGGTCTCCTCAAACCCGCTCATCAAATTGAAGTTCTGAATCGCCTGCCCCGCCGCGCCCTTGGTGAGGTTGTCGATGGCGGAGATTACGACGATCCCAAAACGTTTCTGGAAGAGCAAGACGATATAGTATTGGCCTCCCCTTCGTCTAGTTTCTTCCCTTAGAAGTAGCAAACCCCTGGCACAAAATGTCTTTGGACTGCAGAAAATCTTTTTTTTACAGCAACTCTTCGTAATTTAAGTCGAAAATCCCTATTATCGATCACTCAATGGTAAGGGGGCTCCATCGTGACACTTCCGGTAAATTCAACGGAAGGATCTGTTTTTTTTTCGGGTCCACAAAACATTCTTGAGCGAAATATTGCGTTTTCTTCTCAAAACACCTGCTTAACCTCCACCCAATCCCAGGTGGACGGGATGGTGGAGGGTTTCCTTCAACAGGCGACGGATTTTAAATCGCTTGCGGCCATGATGGTCGGCGGATTGGCGTATCGGGCAGGGCGGATCGGAACACTGTCTGTAGGGGCTCAAGATTTTGCCCGTATCCCGATGGGGGCACTCTTACAGAAGGTTTTTTCCATCGGCATAGGCCTCGCCGCCGAGGTCAGTGCGTTTGAATTCACGAATCGATTTTTGAGTTCGGTCCAAAGTTCCAGGTCCAAAGTTTCAAGTCAACCTGCAACCTTGGGTCTTGGACCTGAGACGAACCTCTGGTCATGGTCCGGCCCCGGCGGTCTCAAGGAAGGCCTTCTCCAATCTTTCATCACCTTCAGCACCCTTAAATTCGCTGGCTGGATTACCCCAGGTCAGAACCTGATCCTCCAGCACGGCATCCAAGATCTGGCCATGGTCGCTGGGCATCAGTTTGTCTATCGGGTGGGGATTGGGAATAAGCCGGAAGGGAGCTTCGCCGAGCAGTTGCTTCACGCTGAGGCGACCAACCTTCAACTGATGGCGGGAATGGCCTTGGGGCATGGGATCACGGGTGGCCGTTTTTACTCCATTGAAAAAGGATTGGATTTGTCTCTGGGTACCCGAGATGTGGGGGATAAGTTTCCTCGTCCAGGATGGACGGGCGAGGAGACATCACAATTCCGCCCCGCCTTTGTATTCGCCGCGAAGAGGATGTTTTCTGCCCATCTTCGAGAGGAAAGCGATTCTCCGGCGTCTTCCAAGAACGGGCGGTCCCCAAATCGTCTCGACTCCCTCTTCGGTCCCGAAATCGTGATGATGGCAGCCGCTGAAGGATCTCAAGGGGCTCCTGTCGGGGATTTGCGATTCATTCGCGAAGAAGAAGGCGGGGCTTGGAAGATTGAGGGGCTCGAAGAGAATCGAATTGGGGCACAGGCCCTTATAAGACAGGCCAGCGAAGAAGTCAGCGAACTTAAGGAAAGGTTAAAGTTGCTCGCAGAAGCCTCAGCTGAGCTTTTAAGACGTTGGGAGAGGGAGATCAAGCGCCTGGAAAAGCGGAGTACCTTTTGGGAAGAGGAAATACAGGCGAGCGAGACCAAGCCCCACCAAGATCAGGCCCGTCACGTGCAAGATATCACGATAGGAATCCGCCTTCACTTAGGGAGAATGAACCGCCTGGGGGCCGAACTTCATGCTTATCCTATTCCCGAAGAACCTTTTCCGGAAGTGGGATTGAGAAGCCCCCGACCCATTCGCATCGTAACTCCCGGGACCCGCCTCTCCGACATCTACCAAGGCCTCAAGAACTATGACGTAGGATTCGGCGAGACCCTCTCCTTCCGTCCCCACCAGATCGAGTCCTTGAAACAGATCGAGGGCTGGCTGAAGAGACACCGGCGCAAATTCGAATCCCGAAGAGATCTTCCCGCAGAACAGCAGGAGTTGATGCAAGGGACGATCGTGATGCCCGTGGGAGGAGGGAAGACCCGGACGATGATGGGTGCCTTTGCCTTGGCCATGGACCATGGGCTCTTCCGGCCAGGGAAGGATAAGTTTCTGATCTTGAATCACACGGAAGAGATCCACCGCCAGAATCTTAAAGTGACCGAGCTCTTGGGCGAATTCTTCCAGAAGAAATTCAATCGTCCCCTTAAGGTTACGGAGTATAAGGCCGATGAGAGGGACTTGAGCGGAGACGTCGTCGTGATCAGCATCCCGACCACCAGCGGGACCGAGAGAAGGGAGAGGCTCGCTCATGATCTCCTTAGGGCCTTAGGTCCCGAGGGAAAGATCTCCATGGCAGCGGTGGATGAGGTCCATCACTTAGGACTGGGCATCAAGACCGGAAAAGATACTTGGCCGGAGCTCATGAAGACGCTCCGAAAGGTTTCTCCAAGTTTTTACCGATTGGGCTTCACCGCGACCCCAACGGGTCACGAGGGGGCGGTTTTCTCCAAGGTGAGCGCCATGGAATTGATGAAGGCGGGAGTTACTCCAAGAACCTATTTGGTCAAGACTCCGGGGATCGACTTGACTGATGTGGCGATCCGGGGAGGAGAGTTTTCACCGGCAGAGCTGGAGAGGACCCTCTTAAGCGAAGAGAACCGTAGAAGACGGAATTTTCCCTCTACCAGGCCTTGGAACAACACGGGATCAGACGACCTGAACCCTCGCACAGCGGCCGGGAGTGCCTGATGCCGGTCTTGGCATTTGGCGCCGATCTCAAACATGCCAAAATCTTACTGGAAGATTACGTCGCTTATTTTAGTGCGGGAAATAACGGTGGCCTCAAGGGAAGACGCTTTCTCAGCTTGGGGGGTCTTAAGGGAAAGATCAGCGAGAAAGATATTCAAGATATGGTCCGACAATATGAGCAAGGAAAAGTCGATGGAATCGTGGCCTTGGTCTCGGGGGAAACAAAGGCAAGGGAGGTCTTGTTTCATGCCGTCAAGACGGGAAAGATCGAGGCGGTCTTCTCGGTGGATGCCCTGGTGGAAGGCTCCGATCTTTATATGTTCACTCATCAAGTGGGGGCTCGGCCCACCTTTTCCCCCATTAAGAAGGGTCAGGAAAGGGGAAGAATCAACCGGAGGGGGCCAGAAGAGCTTACCCATGACGGTGTGATCGCAAGTGATCCGCCAAAAATTCTCTTCGACGTGATCGATGAGTACCGTCGCCATGGAACTCCGCTCATGCCTTATGGCTTGGTGATGGGAATTATAGGGCATACGGAGATGGTTCCCGGGAGACTCTACGATCTGCTCTCCGGCCAAGAAGCGGAGGAGGCCGACCTCTTGGGTAGAACGGGAACCCAGCCGGAGAGTCTTGCTTCGCAGGGACCTCAACCCTTATCGAGTTCTCCCAGACCTAAACCCACCGTGAGCAGAGGGAATGTGGAGTACATTGTAGACTGGACTCCCTTGGCCGAAGGACTCCAGGAGATCCTTAAGAAGGATTACGCTGGGGAAATCGATGAAATGGCTTGGGACTTGGGTGAGGACTCTCACTACGTTGGGCAGCTTCTCGAGGGAAGGGGATTTCGAGAGCATTATTGGTTTCTGCGTCGCCTGGCGACTCTTCTCTATCGAGGAGATCGGGAGGAGTTTGTGCAGCTCTACAACCAGACGAAAGGAAACATGGATGAAGTTGTGACGACGGCTGATTATGAGATCCTCCAAGAGGCCTTGCAGCGGGTGGAGCTGTGGGAGGGGAGTGTTCTGGAAAAGGGTTTGAAATTTTCAGGGGAATTTCCGTGGGGAAACGAAGAAATTGAGATCGCACGGTATTCCCTCCACGATCTGCAATATCGTCGCTTGAGTGAAATCCAGTTTCGTTCCCTCTGGCGGGGTCTCGCCCTCTATCTTCAAATGAAGGGAGGAGAGGCCCATGAAGAGCGAGGAGAGACGGCCAAGGCCGCTTTTCAAAAGATGTTGCAACATCTCTTCGTAAGACAGGGATGGACGATGGAAGCCGACAGTGAGCAGGCCAAAATCTTAAAAAAAGCCCGGGAGCTGGTCGCTGAGCGCTTCGGCGGGGTCTTGCCGGAAGACACGGGAATCGAGGGTGTGGCTTGGCAATCTAAAAACCCTCCGCTCACCCGATGGCTGAACGAAGACAAAATAGAAGACCCACAAAGGAGTGTCTACCAACCTGTATACAATCAAGTTCGCGCCCTTCTGAAAGGCCTGGGAGTTTCGGAGGGAGAGACGGATGAAAAGATAGAGGCGGCCATCTTTGAGGAGAGGGGATGGAAAAGAGAAGCTGCCACCGCTCAAGAGGGGCTTCTTCTCCTGGTCCGAAAGAAAGTCTCCCAGCGCTTTGGCGGAGTCTTTCCAAGGCGTCCAGGAATCGAGGGGATGGCCTTGCAAATTGGAAATCACTCCTTCATCCGGTGGCTGAAGGGAGAGAGGATAGACTATTCCAAGAAGAATATTCTTCAATCCCTTTATGGACAAGTTCGCGCCTTCCTGAAAGGCCTTGGAGTTTCGGAGGGGGAGACCGATGAAAAGATCGAAGCGGCCGTCTTCGAGGAGAGGGGATGGAAAAGAGAGGCGGTCACCGCCCAAGAGGAGCTTCTTCTCCTGGCCCGAAAGAAAGTCGCCCAGCGCTTTGGTGGGGTCTTACCAAGACACCCGGGAATCGAAGGGGTGGGTCAGCAGAGTGAAAAATCCGCCCTTACCCGTTGGCTGAAGGAGAAAAACATCAAGTATAAAGCGGGGACGGGGAGTAATGCTCAATATTTCTACGCTCAGGTTGGCGCCCTTCTGAAAGGCCTGGGAGTTTCGGAGGGAGAGACGGATGAAAAGATCGAGGCGGCTATCTTTGAGGAGAGGGGATGGAAAAGAGAGGCGGTCACCGCCCAAGAGGAGCTTCTTCTGCTAGCCCGAAAGAAAGTTGCCCAGCGCTTCGGTGGGGTTTTACCAAAAGATGGAGGGGGCGAGGAGGTGGGTCAGCAGAGTGAACAATCCCCCCTCACCCGCTGGCTAAAAGGGAAGAAGGTGGAATATTCTGATAAGTGTATCCCTCGTTTTTTCTACAGCCAGGTCCACGTGCTTCTGAGGAGCCTCGGGGTTTCGAAGAGAGATATTGATGAAAAGATCGAGGCGGCCATCTTCGAGGAGAGGGGCTGGGAGAAAGAGGCGTCCACTGCCCAAGAAAGACTTCTTCTCCTGGCCCGAAAGAAAGTTGGGCAACGCTTCGGCGGCCTTTTGCCAGGACGGGGACGCTCAGGAATCGAGGGGTTACCACCCCAACATGAAAAATTACCCTTCACCCGCTGGTTGAATGGGAAGAAAAGGGATTTGGACAAAAACCTTGTACCGCAAATCCGCGCCCTGTTGATCCATGAAAATTTTATGAGCCCCCAGGAAGTCGATCAGTTAATCGGGGAGGCAAAGTAAAGATAATCCAAAGGATGGAAAATGTTTGAGGGTCTTAGGGGATGTGAGCCGATAGCTTCAAAGCCGTTACTTCTTCAAAACCCGCCATTAGGTTGAAATTCTGAATCGCCTGCCCCGCCGCGCCCTTGGTGAGGTTGTCGATGGCGGAGATCACGACGATCCGCTCGGCCCTTTCGTCGAAGTGGCAGCCGATGTCGCAGAAGTTGGTGGTCCGCACGTCGCGGGTGTTGGGGAAGACGCCTTCGGGTTTGATGCGCACGAAGGGTTCTTTCTTGTAGAAGTCTTTGAAGATTTTTAAGAGGTCCGCGGTTTTCAGCTTCTTCAAGGGTTTCGCGTAGGCCGTCGTTAGAATGCCCCGATCCATGGGGACCAAATGGGGGGTGAAGGTGATCTTGATCGACTGCCCCGCCACGTCGGAAAGCGTCTGTTCGATCTCGGGGGTGTGTCGGTGGTTGCCCACCTTGTAGGCCTTGAATCCCTCGTTCACTTCCGAAAAAAGGTTTCCCACTTCCGCCGAACGTCCCGCGCCGGAGACGCCGGATTTGCTGTCGACGACGATGGAATCCAAGGTAATCAACTTTTCTTGAATCAGCGGCATCAGCGCCAGCGCCGCGCTCGTGGGGTAGCAGCCGGGGTTGGCGAGAAGCTTGGCGCCTTTAATTTTTTCCCGATTAAGCTCGGGCAAACCGTACACCGCTTCCTTCAAAAGTTCGGGCCGCGAATGTTTGCCGTACCACTGTTCGTATTCTTTAAGCGATTTCAGCCGGAAGTCGGCGGAAAGGTCTATCACCTTAATGCCCCGCTCCCGAAGTCCCCACGCGCCTTCCATCGCCGATTGGTGGGGAAGGCACAAAAAGGCCACCTGAATCTTCTTGGAGGTTTCGATGGCGTGGAACGGTTCTAAGGGGAGGTCGAAAATCCCCTGAAAAGCGGGAAAGACTTGAGAAAAGGATTGCCCCGCGCTTTTTTCGGAAGTGACCGCGGTGATTTTCGCTTCCGGATGCCCCAAGAGGAGCCGGACAAGTTCTATTCCCGTGTAACCGGTGGCACCGATGACGCCGACGTGGATCATAAGGCCAAGCTATATCAACTCGCCGCACCGGCGAAAGGGGAAATTGCAGAGCCGCTCTCTTTTTGGGTTCAGGATGCGGGGATCAGACGATTGATTTGCTCCACCCGAACTTGAATCGCGGCGACCCGCGCCGTGGCCCGATCCAACTCTTCGGTACTAGGTTGGATTTTGAGAACGGCGATTCTTTCCTTCAACCGGGTGAGCTCCTCGTCCAGGTGAGTGAGCTCCGCGTTCATCCAGCCGGAACGAAGCAGGCTTCCCAAGCGTCTTTCCGAAAGATTGAGGTTTCTTTGCGATGACGGGAGCTCTTCCAGCCCCAAGGCGGCGGCGATGAGCACGCGGGCGCTTTGCGCGGGAAGCGAATGGGACTCGATGCGTCCTTTCGCCGTACCGGTGGGAGCATAAGAGTCTAAAATGCGCCCGGTCACGTCCACTTCCCTCCAGCCGAGGGTTACGGGGCCTTGGGCCGTTTGCCTCAGAATGGGGATTTGGATTACCCCGTCTTCCGCCTCGCCTTGGTAAATCATGGCGGCGTTCAAGGCTTCAGGGCTCGCCAGCGTTTCCGCGGGGATGAACCAAGAAGGATCCAAGTTTCTTTGCCTCAAGGATTCGGCGAAATAAGCGGCCGGCACATAGCTTCCCCCAGGGTTCACGGGGCGGGTGATGCGCCGGGTTTCTTCGATGACGCTAAGTATTTGAAGCGCTCTTTCCCGGTAATGGGGTTCTTGAAATTGTTGAAGCGTGTCGATGACCGAGACGATGGTGTTTCGCAGCACCGGATCGCGAGAGCCTTGAGCCGCCCGCAGCCAGTCCAACACGGAGCCGCGGATGGAAAGCGTGTCGCACTGGCTTCCTTCGAGGAAATACCGGATGCGGAGAAGGGAGACGGAGACGTTCGAGTAAGTATTGAAGCGCCCCTCCTGCCAGCGGGAATAATTCGCTCCCAAGACGTGTTGTTCGAAGCTTCGCGTTGTTCCCGAGGCGGCGTCGGTGAAGATTCGGTCCCAGTCGCGCCTCATGGCCACGAGATCGGGCCAGGTTAAGCGAACGGGGGTATTGGGGGGCGGCGACGTAGGCGCCGGAGTGGGGTTTAATGAGGCGGAAGATCCCGAGGAAACGGGAGGCGTCACTTGCGCCAAAAGCACGGGCGAAGAAGGGGGAAGATCCGCCAAAAACCCGGGGGACAATAAATGGACCGGAGGCGACATAGACTATCTCCAATTCTTTTAAGGGTGTTGGAGATAGGCTCGCCCTTTCCGTAGAAGGGTTGCTAATTTTTTTAAGGGGATTTTTAACGCTTGCTGTACTGGGTCGACCGACGGGCGCCGCGTTTACCGTATTTCTTACGTTCTTTCTTGCGGCTGTCGCGGGTTAAGAAACCGCCCTTGCGGAGAGGTTTGCGATAATCCGGATTTAAAGCGAGCAAGGCGCGGGAGATGCCGTGACGAAGGGCGCCGGCTTGGCCGGAAAGGCCGCCGCCGTCGATGCTGGCCACCACGTCGAACTTGCCGACGTTGCCGGTGGTTTCGAAAGGTTGCAAGGCGATCATCCGAAGGGTTGGGCGGCCGAAGTAGGCTTCGAGGCTTTCCCGGTCGTTGATGACGAATTTGCCGGTTCCCGGCGTGAGATACACGCGGGCGGCGGAGGTTTTTCGTTTACCGGTTCCAAAGAATCTTTTTGCAGTAGCCATTTCGATACAGTCCTTGCTTTAAAATTTTAATTCGTGAACTTGAGGTTGTTGCGACGCATGGGGATGCCCCTCGCCGGCGTACACTTTCAATTTCTTGATCAATTTTTCACTTAAGGTGTTGTGGGGAAGCATGCCCTTCACCGCGCGGGTGATGAGCTCTTCGGGATGCCGCTTCAACAGTTCTCCGGCCGATTTGATCTTCATGCCGCCGATGTATCCCGAGTGGTCGTAATATTTTTTGTCGGTGAGTTTCTTGCCCGTCAGTTTAATCTTTTCTGCGTTGATCGCCACCACGAAATCGCCGACGTCGCCATGGGGGGTGTAAGTGGGTTTGTCTTTGCCGCGGAGGATGCTGGCGATTTGGCTGGCCGCTCGTCCCAACGTTTTACCGTTCAGGTCGATGAGCTTCCATTTTCTTTCCACTTCTCCGGTTTTTGCGCTGAAAGTCTTCATAGAAATCAAAAAACCCGCCTAAAAGCGGGGTTCTCCTTATAAAAATTAAAAGCCGTGGGATACTAGGAAACCCGATGAGGTCTTGTCAAGAACCTTTCGAAAAAAGATGAAGGGAAGCCCCTCTCGTTTATAGGATGAAAAATTAACCGAAAGGTTGACAAGGATGACGCATTGAGGCAAAGGGGTTAAATATCCTTAAAGTTCGCAATTTTTGAGGTTTTTGTACATGACCCCAGCCAACTTCTGGAATTCTTTCCTGGACGAAGTCAACGCCTCTGATTTCAAGCAATACTTATGGCTGCGCTCACTCAGTTACCTGGAATATATCGGCTATCGCAAGATGGTGAAGGCCGTCCCCTATTCCGACGTAAACCTCGGTGTTTTCCACCACTTAAGTGATGAAATTCAGCACAGTTTTATGTTGAGAGAGCTTGCCGAAAAGAGCTTCGGAAAACAAAATTTGACCGAAGACGCGCAAAAGGGCCTCTCGCAAATCGCCGAGGATTATTTTCAAGACCTCGATTCGCAAGTGCATGCTTGGGTTAAGGACACGACCGGCGGCGAAGATCCTTATCTCTGTTATATGACGGTCAGCTATGTCATTGAAAAGAGGGCAATGAAAGTATACCCGCAATATTTCGCCCGTCTCACCCAATCCCCGCTCAAGGTCGTCATCCAAAAGATCATCAAAGATGAAAGCGAACATTTGAATTATCTCGAACGGATGATCGAGCACTTTCCCGCCGACCTTTCGTTGAAAGATTCCCCGCTTTTCGAGTTTGAAGAAAATTGCTTCATCGACTATATAAAAAGGATGAGGCAATATTTCGAAACGTCGGGGACGAATGACGAAATCAAGCCGGTCAGTCCCCCCAAAGCCTTCGCCGAACGGCGACAGGCGGGATGATTCCTCGCTTATGGTCTTTCAGCAAGATTCTCTGAAGACCCTCTCGAACATCGCCCGCATTCTTCAGAAATCCCATCCTTCGGAAAATCCCCTCGCTCATATCGTGACGATCGTGCGCGATCAGATCGGCGTCGACGTTTGCTCCCTCTACCTCCTCCAAGAAAAAACCTTGGTTTTGGTTGCCACCGACGGGCTCGATCCCGCTTCCGTGGGACAAGTGCGCATGCGGGTGAGCGAAGGTTTGACCGGGCTCGCCGTCGAGAAGCTTCAACCGGTGATCGTCAATGAGGCGAGCCGGCATCCCCGCTTTAAATATTTTCCCAAAACGGGGGAGGAGAAATTCTCTTCTTTCGCCGCCGTTCCTCTTTTGGATCGAGACCAAGTGATCGGCGTGCTCACCCTCCAAACCGCCCAAGCCCGCGAGTTTAGCCCCCACGAGATCGAGATTTTGAAGTTGATCGCCTTTCAGCTCTCGGGCGTTGTTCAAAATTTGGTTCGACTCGAAGTATTGCAGCAGGAAGGCAAGTCGGAGAAACGCCCGCAACAACTCTCGGGCATCCCCGTGGCCCCCGGCTTCGGCATCGCGGCGGCTTTTTTCTTAAGGCCCGGCGTTTCTCCCGTGGTGCTCCCTTTCGACCGCACCACGAAGCTGTCTCCGAAAGAGGAATGGAAGAAGCTGAAGACCGCCATGGATAAGGCCTCGAAAGATTTGGCGAGGCTCGAGAAAAAGCTGCAGAAAAAGTTTTCGAAGAAGGAATCGGACATTTTTTATTCGCACCGAATGATTCTCTCCGATCCTTCCTTTCAAAAAAAGCTGAAGACCGAGGTTCAGAAGGGCAAAAGCGCCTTCGACACCGTCGGGCAGGTGATTGGAGACTATATCCGCCATTTCGAGAAGGTGGAAGATCCCCATTTTCGCGAGCGGGCCGCCGATCTGGAAGATTTGCGGCAACGGGTGCTTGAGCACTTGGTCGGCACTAAAGTCGCCCGCTCGAAGCAGAAACTCGAAGGAATTTTAATCGCCGAAACCTTAGTGCCCTCCGATACGGCCCGGCTCGACCCCGAGCTCATCAAAGGCATCGTCACTTCCCGGGGCGGGCTCACTTCTCACGCGGCCATCTTGGCGCGTTCCCTCGGCATCCCAGCGGTCATGGGGATCGGCGGGGTCGTAAACAAGATACAACCGGGAGATTTGCTCATCGTCGACGGCAACGAGGGAAAAGTTTACGTTCATCCCGAGCGCCCGGTGCTGCGAGAGTACGAGAAAATCCAAGAACGTTACGCCGACCGCATCGTGCACCTGCAGAAATTCGCCGGGGAGCCGGCCCATACGCGCGACGGGGAGCGCGTGCACGTGGAGGCCAACGTGGGCCTCATCTCCGATTTGAAGAAGCTCCGCTATTTCGGAGCCGAGGGTGTGGGACTATACCGCACCGAGTTCCCCTTCATGATGCGCAAGCGCCTGCCCGACGAGGAGGAACAGTTTGTTCTTTACCGCAAGGTGGTGGAAGAGGCGGGGGGACTGCCCATTACCTTCCGCATTTTAGATGCGGGGGGAGACAAACCCGTCGAGGCTTTGGGTATGACGCCGGAGGCGAATCCTTTCTTGGGTTACCGCTCCATCCGTCTTTTCTTGAACCGGCCGGAAATTTTAGAAATTCAATTCCGAGCCCTCTTGCGCGCTTCCCTCGTGGGTCCGGTATTGGTGCTGGTGCCCATGATCTCGGGGTTGGAGGAGCTTCGGGCGATCCGAGACATTTTCAAGGGCGCCCAGCAAAATTTGAAGCGGCGGCAAATCGAGTTCGACGCGAAAGTTCCCTTCGGCATCATGATCGAAGTGCCTTCGGCGGTGCAGATGGTACGCCGCTTCGCCCCCGAGGTGGATTTTTTCAGCATCGGAACCAACGACCTCACCCAATATACCCTGGCGGTGGACCGAAACAACGAGCGCGTTTCCTCCTTCTTCGAACCTCTGCATCCGGCCGTGATCCAATCCATCGCCCGCGTCGCGAAGACGGGGAGGGAATTCTTAAAGCCGGTGGGCGTTTGCGGCGAGATGGCGGGAGATCCCAAAATGGCCCCGCTGCTCGTCGGCTTGGGCGTTACCCAGCTTTCGATGATTCCCGCCAACATTCCCCTCGTGAAAAAGGTGATCCGCGAAATTGATTACGCCGAAGTGAAGCAAATGGCCGAGAAGGCCCTTGAAGCCGGCACCGTTGAGGAAGTGAGGGAGTTGTTGAGGCCCTTCGGGCGTTATGCGGAGTCTTGAGAATCGAGCGCCCGGAGTACTTGGCTTTTTAAGGCTTCGATGAAGAGGGGGCTGTCGTTCAAGGCGGGCATCAGCTCATATTGCTTCATGCCAAGGCTCATCGCGAGCTCACCGTATAATTTTTTCAGCTCATACAGGGTTTCCGAGTGGTCGGAAACGAAACTGATGGGGACGGCGATGACGTAACGGATCCCCTCCTGCGCCATGGCGCCCAGAACGTCCACCGTGGAGGGCTCCAACCATCGTGCGGGCCCCACTTTGCTTTGATAGGCCAGACGGTGAGGCCACGAAGGACTCAGTTCGGCCATCACCAGCTCGACACTGCGGCGTATTTGGCGGTCATAGGGGTCCCCCTGGCGGATTTCCTTAAGCGGGATTCCGTGAGCCGAGAAAAGCAGGTGTACTTCCCTTTGCTCCTCGGACGTGAAACGGTTCTTGGCTTCCCGGATCCGTTCGGCGACCGAACGGATGTAAAGCGGATGGTCGTGGTAATCATCGATAAAAATTTCTTTTTCGAAGCGAGCCTTCATTTTACGGCACTGCTTCCGCCATTCGCGAAGGGAGGAGCGGGTGGTGGTGTGGGAATATTGGGGAAAGAGGGGAAGTAGAATGACTTTGCGGATTCCCTCTTCCTGCAGAAGACGGATGGCGTCTTCGGTAAAGGGCTTCCAATACCGCATCGCGATGACGACTTTGAATCGTTTGTCCCCCTCTCCCGTCCGGGAAGAGGGGTAGTTTAATGTTTTTTCCAAAGCGTCCGCTTGTTTTTGCGTGAGTTCGGTAATGGGTGATTTGCCGCCCATATATTCGAAGTAGACCCGGCTCTTCGGCGCGCGCCGGGAGGAAATCAATTTCGCCAAGGGTTTGCGCAGCAGGGAAGCCAGGGGGAAAGTGAAGATGTCCGGATCTTGGAAAAGATTGTAGAGGAACGGTTCCACCGCTTCGAGCGAGTCGGGACCACCCAGATTGAAGAGCACCACGCCGATTTTTTCTGTTTTTGTTCCGGTCATATTAGAGCGTTTTGGAGAAAATCGGTTTTTCCTTCGCCATCGATTCAAGGTAGGCATCGAAGACCATTACGACGTTGCGGATGAGCAGCCGCCCCGTCCCTTCCACCCGGATCTTCCCGTTTTCGCGGATTACGAAACCATCCCGGATAAATTCCTTCAAGCGCTCCAATGAATCCGCGAAATACTCCCCGAAGTGGATGTTGAATTCCTTCTCAATTTCCTTTTCGTCCAATTCAAAATCGCACATGAGGCGCGTGATGACCTTCCGGCGTATGTGGTCGTCCGCATTCAGCCGGTAGCCCACGTGGGTCGCGAAGCGGTTTTCCGAGAGGGCGCGGTAATACTCGGGCAAGGTCTTCGCGTTTTGCGCGTAAACGTTTTCGAGCTGACTGATGGCGCTCATCCCCAAGGCG
Source organism: bacterium (assembly GCA_046346885.1). Lineage (GTDB taxonomy): Bacteria > UBA10199 > UBA10199 > JADFYH01 > JADFYH01 > JAXMHI01. The sequence continues at coordinate 55,984 of JAXMHI010000008.1, forward strand.
TAGACGTCGCAGCCCGCCTTGGTGGAATAGCCCTGGAAATTCCGGTAGAGGGTTTTGTTCTTTTGGGCGACGGCGAGCTCGTCGTCGGGCTTCGCGAAGTGGTCCATGCCGATGTATTCGTAACCGGAGGCGGAAAGTTTCTCGATGGTCATCTTCAAGATCGCGAGTTTTTGGTCGGGCGTGGGCAGGTCTTCGGCCTTAATCAGGTTCATGTGCTTCTTCAGCCAGGGCACGTGGGCGTAGTTGAAGACGGCCAGGCGTTCCGGGGAGATATCGAGGATATGGTCTAAGGTTTCCTCGAAGCTCTTCAGGGTTTGTAAGGGGAGGCCGTAGATTAAATCTAAATTGATGCTGCGGAATCCCAACTCGCGGCCCCAGTTCACTGCATCACGTGTGATGCTCTCCGGTTGCACGCGGTTCACGGCCTGTTGCACCTTCTCGTTAAAATCCTGCACACCCATGGAGAGGCGGTTGAAACCGGCCTCTTGCAAGGCCTTCACGTGTTCACGCGTGAGGCCTCGGGGGTCGATTTCGCAACTGGCTTCCAATGCGTCCTCATCGAAGCGGAATTTTTTTCGGATGGCGCCCCCGAGCCTCAAGATTTCATCGGGGTTCAAGTAAGTCGGCGTTCCCCCGCCCCAATGCATTTGCACTACCGGGCGCGCGGAGGGTACATAGGCGGCCACGCGGTTAATTTCCTTTTCCAAGTAATCCAAATATTCCGAAATCTTTTGCCGCTCGTGGGTGACGAGCATGTTGCAGCCGCAGAAGTAGCAGAGCGTGTCGCAGAAGGGGATATGGAAATAGAGGGAGACGGGATTTCTAGAATTGCCCGCATTCGTGCCGCGGATCTCTTCCTCAAAATCTTTCGGGCCGAAGTCTTTCGAAAATTTGGGCGCGGTCGGGTAACTTGTGTAGCGGGGGCCCGGCTTGTCGTAGCGCTTTAAGACCGAAAGGTCGATGTCGGTGAAGGACTTCATGTTTCAATCAAGAACTTAACTCTTTCACGCATTCCACCAAATACCGGGCGTTCTCCGGCGGGACGTCCGGCAGGATGCCGTGTCCCAGGTTGAAAACGTGGCCTTTTTTGCCCGCTTTTTTCAAGACCTCTTTCACTCCCTGGCGGATGCGGGAACGGGAGCAATACAGTAAACATGGATCAAGATTGCCCTGCAGCGCAACCCGGCCTTTCGCGATTTTTCGCGCCCAGGCCATGTCGACCGTCCAGTCGAGGCTGATCACGTCCGCGCCGCAAGAGGCGATCCGTTTCAGTTGATGGCCCGTGCCCTTGGCGAAGAAGATGACGGGGACGTCTTTCCGGTTCAGGCGGCCGATCACCCGCTCCGCATAGCTTAAGGAGAATTCCTGAAACGATTCGGGATCTAAGATCCCGCCCCACGAATCGAAGATCTGCACCGCCTGGGCGCCGCATTCGATCTGGTAATTGAGGGAATCGGCCACCGCGTCGCTTAAGGTTTTCAAAAGCTGATGGGCCGTTTTTTTCTGGTCGTAGATGAAACGCTTCACTTTCGCGTAGTCCCGGCTGCCGCCGCCTTCCACCATGTAGACCAGGAGGGTCCATGGGGAGCCGGCGAAGCCGATCAACGGCACTTTTCCCTCCAGCCGTTTTCTAACGAGTTGGATGGCGCGTCCCAGCGAGTCGTAGGCTTTTTCCACCTTCGGTCGTTTGAGCCTCTTTAAATCGTGCACGGTCTTGACGGTGGGGAAAAGCTTCGGCCCCACTTTTTCCTCGATCGTGAGCCCCATTCCCATGGCTTCGGGAATGATGAGGATGTCGGAGAAGATGATCGCCGCATCGACCTTTAAAATGTCGATCGGTTGCAGCGTCACCTGCGCGGCGAGCTCCGGGGTCTTGCAGAGATTTAGGAAAGTGGTTTTCTCCCGCACCTTGCGGTACTCGGGCAGGTAGCGTCCCGCCTGGCGCATGATCCAGACGGGGGTGCGCTCGGTGGGTTCGCGAAAACAGGCGCGGATGAAGAGACTTTCGTGTTTAGCGTGTTTGGGCATAAAAAATCTCGCAAGAAGGCGCGAGGCTAGAACGGATGGAGCACGATTTCAATGGGCTTTTGAAAAGGCTTAGTAGGACCCGTTCCCGCGGGTTCGCGACCAACTTTCGAATAACTTCAGGCTTTCTTTTCTGAGAAGGTCCCCTTCAATCTCAATCGGGCTTTCCCCCCATTTTTTCATCGTCTCGTTGGAAATCGTCAATTCGCTGAAGCCCAAGCCTTTCGCGTCTTCGATGCGGCTTCCGAAGAAGATCTTCGAGAGTCTGGCCCAATGGCAGGCGGAGAAACACATGGGGCAAGGCTCGCAGGTCGAATAAATCACGGCTCCGCTCAGGTCGATCGCTTTCAAGCGGCGGCAGGCCTCGCGAATCGCCGTCACCTCCGCGTGGGCGGTGATGTCTCCGCTTTTCCACACTTGGTTGTGGACGAGCGCCACCACTTCGTTGTCCTTTACGATGCAGGCGCCGAAGGGGCTTTGGCCCTGGGCGATTCCTTCCTTCGCTTTCGCGATGGCTTTCCGCATGTAATCTTCGTCGGTCATGATCCCCTTAGATTTGGTAGACGAATTCGCGCCCCGGCCAGATGGCTCTCAGCTTGATGCTCTTGCCTTGGGGATCCAAAATGCTTCCCCACGAGATGGCCAAGCTCTCCATTTGGTTTTCCACGCTCATCTTTCCGGAAAGACCCATCACCACCTCATCCACCTGAAGGTCGTGGGCCACCTTGCCGATGGCGAAGTAGGGGTCGCGCGCGGGAACCAAGATGGGGATCACCGTTTTACCCGCTTTCTCCGCCAAGTTGACGATGTGGGTTAAAAGCGATTGTTCCTCCGGATAGAGGGAGCCGTAGTTTCCCTCGATCTGGTAGGGTTTCTCCACTTTCGCCGCCATGACGATGCAGTCGGTCGTGTCGGGGTCCAATTCTTCCAAAACTTTTTTCACATGGTAGAGGTTGTTGGGGTCGCGGGCGGTCACCAAAATGCGTTTCTCTTTATGCAGTTCGCAGCACTCGGGGGTCAGGTTTTCTTCGAATTCCAGGTTCACCTTCTCGTGAAACTCCACTCCATGTTCCTCTTTGTGTTTTTGGGCTTTATGCCGGTAAGACCTTTCCGAGAGAGTGAAGAGAACGAAGAAGAGAAGACTGAAGCCGACGCCCCACTCGGTGGCGATGGGCTTCGTGAAGAAATTGACGACGGCGAAGGCGAATAGAATGACCAAGGTGATGCCCAGTCCCAGGGGGATTTCCGTGCCGCCGATTTTGAAATTGAGCGGTACTTTCCACTCGCGCGGCGTTTTGTCTTTGAAGCGAAGGATAAGCATGGCTAATGCGACGAAGGTAAAGCTCCAGATGACTCCGAAGGCATAGGCCTCGCCCAGGGTGTAAATATTGCCCTGGCAAGCGAGTACGGTGAAGATCTGAAGGAGGAGGATCAAGTTGAGTACTCTCGACGTGGTCCCGAATTTTTTATGGGGTACGCGGAACCAATCGGTGAGGACGCCGTCTTCCGACACCCGGTTGAGGACGCCGTTGGAGCCTACCATCGAGGTGTTCACTGCGCCGGAGAGGATGAGGAAGCCGACGAACACTACCAAACCGTGAAGCGCCAAGTGCAGCCACTCGGGGCCCACCACATGCATCGCGAGTCCCCCCAACAAATTATCCGCGTACTGTTTCACCCGCACCGAGTCGGGGATGATCATGATGGCGAAAAAAGTCGTGAGGGAGGTGAAAAGGAGACTGAACGCGGCAATAAGCACTCCCGCGCGCATGAGATTTTTAAGTTTAGGCGCTTCGATCTCGCGATAGACTTGGGCGAGCGATTCCTCGCCGCTCATGGCGAGCAGCGAGTGGCCCAGGGCGACCATGATTCCAAAGGCGCCCCAGGTTTTCGCCCAGCTAAAATCCTTCAGCCAACCCAAGGCTTCGTCGGTGATGACGGGTTTGAGCGGGGGCAGCGGTGTGTGGTTCGTCATGAGGGTCGCCACGCTGAAACCGATGAGGATAACGCCGACCACCGTGGTGGCGATCAAGATTTTCAGCGCCTTGTCGCTCGATTCTTCGATGCCGATCACGTTTTTCCGCCAGAAATAGAAGATGACGAGAAGGGCGAAAATCACCGAGAAGAAATTGTGGGGCAGATGGAACGAAAGATGAAAATAACCCGCCAGTTCGTTTAAGAAACTCACCAGGTATTGCCCCGCCGAGACGGCGCTGATGGGGCCGGTTAAGACGTAGTCGAACATGAGGGCCGAAACGGCGATCTTGGCTAAGGTGCCGCCCATGGCGTGCTTGACCACCTTGTAAACCCCGCCGCGGACGAACATGGAGCAAGACTCGACGTAGACCATCCGTACGCAGTTGGAGAAGAGCATGATGCCCAAGATGAACCAGGGGGCAGCCTTCCCGATCGCCTGCTCCGCGATGCCGCCCGCATAAAAGGCGGAGGACCCCAAGTCGCAAAGGACGATGGCGCCGGCTCTCCAAAAGGAAATGAAGGAGAGCATGGCCGTCGTGCAGAGAATCGCGTTGGGTTTTAGGCTGCTTCTTATTTTTGAGGAAGGAGAAGATTCGTCCATATGATGAAAGGCAAACAATCGCCTTTATTTGGGTTTACAACGTCTCGGCCTAAAAGACAAGTTGGGGAAATCCGCTTCGTTCATTGACGAAAGGGGCGGGAATCATTAGGGTCTTACCCATGCCGAAAGCCCAAACCGTTTTTTCCTGCCAAAACTGCGGTTACCAATCGCCCAAGTGGTTGGGCAAATGCCCCGATTGCAACAAGTGGAACAGTTTCGCCGAGGAGAATTTCCAAGCCGCTCAGCCGACCGCCGCGCGTTTCTCGGATCCCGGCTTCGTGACGTTGTGTTCCGAAGCGCTTCCCATCACCGAAGTGACCTCCCAATCCGTCGCCCGCTTCACCTCCGGCAACAGCGAGCTGGATCGCCTTTTGGGGGGCGGCATCGTTCCTTCCTCGCTTACGCTCTTGGGCGGCGATCCCGGTATCGGGAAATCCACACTCGTCCTGCAAATGTTGGGAGCGGTAACCGAGAATGCACCCGTCCTCTACGTTTCGGGGGAAGAATCGGCGAGCCAGATCAAGCTGCGAGCGGAGCGTTTGGGCGTGCGTTCCGATCGTCTCTTCGTCCTCTCCGAAAATAATTTGCGCAAGGCCATCCAGGCCGTGGAGAAAATTCAGCCGAGACTCCTTGTCGTCGATTCCATCCAAACCGTTTTTCTTCCGGAGCTCGAATCGGCCCCCGGCTCCTTAACCCAAGTGAGGGAATGCGCGGGCAAGCTCCTCTACGTCACGAAAAGCCAGCCCATGGCCACTTGGCTCGTGGGACACATGACGAAGGAGGGAATGATCGCAGGGCCGAAGGTGCTCGAACACTTGGTGGATACCGTCCTTTATTTCGAAGGGGACAAGGGGCAGGCTTATCGATTACTCCGGACCAACAAGAACCGCTTCGGTTCCACCAATGAAGTGGGCGTGTTTGAGATGGCGGGGCAGGGCTTGCTGCCCATCCAAAACCCCTCCGCGCTTTTCCTCTCCGATTCGGCGGAAGCGGCGCCCGGTTCGGTGGTGGTGTCCAGTTTGGAAGGAACGCGGCCTTTCCTCGTCGAAGTGCAGGTGCTGGTGACTTCTTCCAACTTAGGCATGCCGCGTTGGGTTTCTTTGGGTGTGGATGGCAACCGTTTGTCGCTTTTGGTGGCCATTTTGGAAAAAATCGTCGGTCTTTCTTTTGCCGGGATGGATATTTTCGTCAACGTGGTGGGTGGTTTGAAACTGAGCGAAACCGGTTGCGATTTGGGCTTGCTCGCCGCCTTGGCTTCGAGCCATCGAGGAAGGCCCCTTCAACGGGGAACTGTACTGATCGGTGAAGCGGGACTTTCCGGCGAGGTAAGGCCCGTCGCCCAGATCGATCTTCGTTTGGCCGAGATTGAGCGCTTGGGTTTCAAACGGGTCATTCTTTCGCATAAGACCCCGAAACCGAAAGGAAAAGGGAGTTTGGAGTTGGTTTTCGTGAAAGACGTTCAAGAAGCGTTGGAAGTCCTCCTTTAAGCTACCTCCCCCATTGGATTTTCTATATAATGATAAATATCTATGAATCTGCAGACGGAACTGCACAAATTAACCTCGCGTTTTAAGACCTTGTGGGACCGGGTGCGGCAAAAAATTGCCGAAAGATCCAAGGGGAATCAGGAAAATTCTCAAAGAAAATCAGGGCGTTATAAAGATCAGTACGCGGGGGTCGGAGTGAAGGACGTCAAAGAGTATTTCTCCGATTTCCAAAAGAAAGACGACATGAAACCGGGCGCGGAAGACCACGAGCTCTCCAAAGTCATCGACGACGTACTCGATGAAATGCCTCCCAATCCCGATTCGGGCCTTTATGGGGGGCGAAGGCAGAAGTAGCCCCCTCTCGACAAAGGCCTTGCCAATTCAATATGATTTCACTATACACAGCCTTCCTTTTTTGAAGAGGTATTCCTATGAAAGAAAACATCCATCCGAAATATCACGACATTGGCGTCGTTTGCGCTTGCGGAAACATCGTTGAAACGTCTTCCACGTCGCCCGCGCTCAACGTCGAAATTTGTTCGAAGTGCCATCCCTTCTTCACCGGCAAACAGAAGTTCGTCGATACCGAAGGGCGCATCGAGCGTTTCAAGAAGAAATACGAAAAAGTTCAAGCAGCCAAGAAGTAGCGGTTTTTCGAGACAAAAAAGACCCATCGCGAGGTTTCTATGCGAACCCCCGATGGGTTTTTTGTTGGGATTTTAAGTTTCCCCTATGTTCGCCAAACTCGACGAAGTCGAAAAAAAATTCGAGAGCCTGACCGAGCGCCTCGCCGATCCCGGCATTACCGCCAATCCCAAGGAGTATCAGGCGGTGGCGAAGGAGCATTCGTCGCTTACCCCGCTGATCGACACCTATCGTCTTTATAAAAAAGCCAATCAGCAAGTGGAAGACAACAAAGCCCTTCTCGCCGAATCGGACGAGGAAATGCGGGCCATGGCGAAGGAGGAGCTCGTCCATTGGGAGGCGGAGAAGGAGCGCTTGGCCCAAGAGCTGAAGGTGCTTCTCTTGCCCAAAGATCCCAACGACGAGAAAAACATCTTCCTCGAGATCCGCGCCGGAGCCGGAGGGGATGAAGCGGGTTTATTCGCCGCGGAACTCTTTCGCCTCTACTCCCGCTATGCGGAAAAAAAGCGATGGCGGGTGGAAATCATCGATTCGAGCGAGAGCGGCATCGGGGGTTTAAAGGAAATCATCGCCATGATCTCGGGCGAAAACGTCTATAGCGACTTGAAGTACGAAAGCGGCGTCCACCGCGTGCAGCGCGTGCCCAAGACGGAAACTCAAGGTCGCGTTCACACCTCGACGGTGACGGTGGCCGTGTTGCCCGAGGCGGACGACGTGGAAGTGAACATCCAAGAGAAAGATTTAAAGATCGACGTGATGCGCGCCTCCGGCCCCGGGGGACAGAGCGTCAACACCACCGACTCGGCCGTGCGCATCACCCATTTGCCCACCAATACGGTGGTGATCTGCAAAGACGAAAAATCGCAGCACAAGAACAAGGCGAAGGCCTTGAAGGTGTTGCAGGCGAGGCTCTTGGAAGTGGAGCGCGAGAAGCAGAACAAGGAGATTACCGACGCGAGGCGCTCCCAAGTAGGCACCGGGGACCGCAGCGAGAAGATTCGCACCTACAATTTCCCCCAAAGCCGCATGACAGACCACCGCATCGGCCTGACGCTGCATCAATTGGACACGATCATGGAAGGCGGCATCGACCCGGTGATCCAGGCCCTGCGCGCCCATTACCAGGCGGAGGCGCTTAAGCAAGAGACGGGATCTTAAGCTTTCTACTCCGAATACGGCATTTTCCTCAATTTCTTGATTTTTCCCCGATGATGTTTGGCTTCCAGCATTTTTTCTTTCGCCCGCTTCGAGCGCTTGCGTTTTTGGCGGCGGATTTTCTCCCGCTTCCGTTCCTCTTCGCTTTTTTTGCCCAAAATTTGACGCTCGATTTTCTCGCACATCAAGCGACGCGCGAGGAAGCGGTTCATGGCTTGGCTGCGGGTTTTTTGGCATTTCACTTCCGTGCCGCTGGGGAGATGGATTAGATAGACGCAGGTCGAGGTTTTGTTGACGTTTTGGCCGCCGGGGCCGGAGGAGCGGATGAAGCTTTCCTCCAAATCCGCCTCGGAAACATGGAGGCGGAGCATCCAGGCTTCCAATTCGTTTTGTTTCGCTTCTGACACGGGATAGACAGGCATGAGTCCATCCTATAAAGAGATTCACGGAAAGATTCAATGACGGAGACTTGGACGATCTTAAAACTTCTGCAATGGACCGCAGAATATTTCCAATCCCGCGGCATCGAAAGCGCTCGATTGGACGCGGAGCTCATCCTTGCCCATGCTCTTGGGCTTAGCCGCATTCAACTCTACACCCAATTTGACCGACCCTTAAATTCGGAGGAACTTCAAAAAGTGAAGGGGCTCGTCAAGCGCCGCGCCCAGCGGGAGCCTTTGGCGTATTTGCTCGGTTCAAAAGAATTTTATTCGTTGGAATTCAAGGTGAGCCCCGCCGTTCTCATTCCGCGGCCGGAGACCGAATTGTTGGTGGAGGAGGGGATTCGACTTTTACAAAATCCCACCATCCCCCCTTTTTCAAAGGGGGGGCAGGGGGGATTTGAAATTCTCGATATCGGCACGGGGAGCGGATGCATCGCCGTCGCCCTCGCCAAGCACCTGGCGGAGGCCCAAACATGGGCCGTCGACGCCTCCCAAGCGGCGTTGGAGATCGCGGCGGAGAACGCGAGAAAGCACGGAGTGGAAGGGCGAATCCACTTTTTAGCTTGGGACGTTTTGAATGGGGATTGGAAAGGCCCCGCCGAGCCTTTCGACCTGATCGTCACCAATCCCCCTTATGTTTCGAGTACGATCCTTCCCCGACTGGCACCGGAGCTTCAATTCGAGCCGAAAATGGCTTTGGAAGCGGGGCCTAAGGGGCTTGATCTTTATCCGGCGATCTTAGGTTTCGCGTTCTCCCATCTCAAACCGGGCGGATGGCTTTTGGCGGAAATGGGGGAAGAGCAGGGCGGTGACTTGCTGGAGATCTCACGTCAAAAGGGTTTCGCGTCCGTCGATATATTAAAGGATTTAGCGGGAAAACCGAGAGTCTTGAGGGCGAAACGCCCCTTCGATTCCCCTATTGATTTTTAGACTTCCCTAGGTAGGATGCGCGGGTTTCCGCATTCACCCGAACCCATAGAAGGATCCCATCCAAAATGGACAAAATCGTCATCAAAGGCGGCGAAAAGCTGAAGGGAAAAGTAAAAATTTCCGGTTCGAAAAACGCCGCGCTTCCCATCATGGCCGCGACCATACTCTCCAGCGGCTGGAACGACCTGCGAAACATCCCCGAGTTGCGCGACATCTCCACCATGGGCAAATTGCTCCAAGAGTTGGGCGTGAAGGTGAGCACGGGGAGCCATCGGGTAAAAGTTCACACCAATGGTTTTAAGAATCACGTTGCTCCTTACGAGCTCGTGAAGACGATGCGCGCCTCTGTGTTGGTGTTGGGCCCGCTTGTTGCCCGGTTGGGAAAGGCCAAGGTTTCCCTCCCCGGCGGTTGCGCCATCGGCGCGCGCCCCATCGACCTGCATTTGAAGGCGCTCGAGGCCATGGGGGCGGAAATCAAGATTGAACACGGTTACGTGGATGCCGCCTGCGACAAATTGAAGGGGGCCCACGTCACGTTTCCTTACGTGACGGTGACGGGCACGGAGAACGTGATGATGGCAGCGACGCTCGCCGAAGGGACGACGATCCTCGACAACGCGGCGACCGAGCCGGAAGTGGTCGATCTCGCCGACTTCCTCATCAAGATGGGGGCGAAGATCGAAGGCGCCGGCACCCGCACGATCAAGATCGAGGGAGTGAAGGAACTGCAGGGCACTCGTCACGAGGTGATGGCCGACCGCATCGAAGCGGGCACCTTCATGATCGGCGCCGCCCTCACGCAAGGGGAAGTGCTCGTCGACGGCATCAAGCCCGTTTACGTTCAGGCCCTTACCGACAAGCTTAAAGAGGCGGGCGTGAAGGTGGAAGAGATGAACGGCGGCCTGAAGGTGAGCGCGCCGAAAAAGATCCAGAGCGTAGATATTGAAACCGCCCCGTATCCCGGCTTCGCCACCGACTTCCAAGCGCAATTCATGGCGCTCATGACCCGCGCCGAAGGCACTTCGCACATCGTGGAAAACATCTTCGAGAACCGCTTCATGCACGTGGGCGAGCTCATCCGCATGGGGGCCGACATCAAGATCGACGGGAATCGCGCGGTGGTGAAGGGCTTGCCTAATTTATCGGCCGCGCCCATCATGGCTACGGACCTACGCGCTTCCGCGAGTCTGGTGCTGGCGGGCCTGGCTGCCGAGGGGATTACCGAGATCGCCCGCGTCTACCACATCGACCGGGGCTACGAGAAAATCGAGAAGAAGTTCCGCAAACTGGGCGCCAAGGTGAAACGGGTGAAGGTGAAATATTAAGATGCGTCTTCTCAAAACCACCGACAAAAACTTCAAGAAAGAATTCGAACGAATCACCCGGCGCGGCGAATCCCTCGCGAGCGGAGCGGAAGAAACCGTCCGAAAGATCCTCGCCGACCTCCGCAAAAAGGGCGATAAAGCTCTCTTTGAGTACACCCGTCGTTTTGACGCCTTCAAAGTCGGTCCGAAAAACGTTTCCGTCACGAAGAAAGAAATTCAAGAGGCCTACCGAAAAGTCCCCGCCGAGGATTTGAAGGCCCTGAAGGTCGCGGCGGAACGGATTCACGCCTTTCATCACCGGGTAAAATTGAAATCTTGGGAATACAAGAAAGACGGCGTGAGCTTGGGCCAGCGGGTGACTCCCCTCGAGCGGGTCGGCATTTACGTGCCGGGCGGCAAGGCCGCGTATCCTTCAAGCGTGCTCATGAATGCCATCCCCGCCTGCGTGGCAGGGGTCGACGAAATCGTCATGGTTTCCCCGTTTCTCCGGGGAGAGGCGAATCCTTACGTGCTCGTGGCGGCGGATTTGGCGGGCGTCGACCGTATTTTTAAGGTGGGTGGCGCCCAGGCGGTCGGGGCTTTGGCTTATGGCACCTTACTCGTGCCGAAGGTCGACAAGATCGTGGGTCCCGGAAACATTTACGTGGCTCTCGCCAAGCGGCAAGTCTTCGGCGAAGTGGATATCGACATGGTGGCGGGCCCATCGGAGGTGGTCGTCATCTCCGACGGCAAGGTAGACCCCTTCTGGACGGCCGCCGACTTGCTCAGTCAAGCGGAGCACGACGAAAAGGCCTCGTCGGTGCTGCTCACTTGGAATAAAAAATTCGCGGAGAAAGTCGTGCAGGCCCTTGAAGAGACGCTTAAAGTTTTACCCCGCGCGGCCATCGCCAGGCGCTCTCTGAAAGACAACGGAGCCCTGATCGTGACGCGAGACGCGTCAGAGGCGGCGGAACTTTCCAACGCCATTGCGCCGGAGCATTTGGAACTCTCTGTTGATAATCCCCGAAAATTCATGGAACGCATCCGCCACGCGGGCGCGATTTTCCTCGGCCACCTCACCACCGAATCCTTCGGCGATTATTTGGCCGGCCCCAACCACGTACTCCCCACGAGTGGCACGGCGCGCTTCGCCTCGCCGCTTTCCACCTTGGATTTCCTCAAATTCTCCAGCGTGATCGATTGCGGTCCCCAAGCCGTGAAAAAGCTGGGGGCTACCGTCGTGCGTCTCGCCGAGATGGAAGGGCTTACCGCCCACGCCTTGGCGATGAAGTTGCGCCTTTGACCGACACAGCATCGCCCCGCTCTATTTTGAGGGCTTGAGCGGCGGAACCTTGGTTGACGCTGATTTCCAAAAGATTGGAACTGCCGAAGAGGAGGAAAGGTTTTTTGCCTTCCCCTTCCGCGTAGTGGGTTTTAAGGGGCGTGATTTTTTTCTTTTTCACGGTGAGGAAAAATTCGAGCGAGGGGAAATGGCGCTTCAAAAATCCCTTGCTGAAATTCGTGAGCGCGTTGCCGAAGCGGTCTACGTGGAGCACCTTGCCGATGATCTCTCCCTTTTTTACTTCGGGGATTAATCCTTCCAACCGCGTGTAATCTTCCAGCGAATATCCGAATCGTTCGGGGGCCTCTCCCCGCGAGAGATAGGCAGCGACGGGGGCGAAGAGGTCGCGGCCTTGGAAGGTGGCGGAGACGGAGGGGAGGAAATATTTTTCTTCCGTCAGGTGGATGATCTTTTCCGGTTTTTCTCCGGAAAAGGCCAGGGTGAAAAGGCCGTTATCGGGGCCGACGAAAAAGTAATTCTTGGTTTGGATGAGGATGGGGCGCCGTTCACTCCCCACGCCGGGGTCGACGACGGAAAGGAAGATCGTTCCCTTCGGAAAGTAGCGATAAGATTGGAAGAGGGCCAAGGCCCCCGCCGTGACGTCGAAGGGCGGGATTTCGTGAGTCAGGTCGATGACCCGCGCCTCCGGCGCCAATTGAGCGATGACGCCCTTGAGGACGCCCGCGTAAGGATCTTTCGTCCCGAAATCGGTCAGGAGAACGATGTCCATACGGAAGGAATGGGATTTCCCCTAAGGGGATTTCCTCGGCCTAAGCCTCAGTCACGAACCAGTTAATAAAAATGTGGGTTCTCATCCCACTCTCTATTGAATCAAAAACGGAAGGAGTGGGATTCGAACCCACGATACCCTTTCAGGTATGCCGGTTTTCAAGACCGGTGCCATCAACCGCTCGGCCATCCTTCCGATTCGCGATCGCTGGCAAAGCCAGACGCTCGCTAAAGCCAAGGGGAGCACTCCGTAGCTCCCCTTTTACCCCATTGGATGAGGAACTTTTATGATTATATAGCCTTATGCCAGTGGGATCTCACTTTTCTAAAGCACTTGCACTGATTCGTAAAGAATGTTTTAAAAAGACCCCCTTTATCGATAAAATGTAGTTTTCTTTAAAAAGAAAATACCTTATCCGGTGGGGGTTGAAGGGGGAGACCGGACTTCTCCCCCTGGGTTAGAAGGAGGGTCTGGCTTTGCCAGCCCGAGTGGAATCATCGGAAGGAGGGGTGGCCGAGAGGCTTAAGGCGGCGGTTTGCTAAACCGTTGTAGGGCCAAAAGCCCTACCGGGGGTTCGAATCCCCCCCCCTCCGTAAAAATTTTTAGCGCCCATAGCTCAGTTGGATAGAGCGTCGGTCTACGAAACCGAAGGTCGCATGTTCGAATCATGCTGGGCGCGCTTTAAAATCAAGCACTTAGGCCTTTCGGTCTAAGTGCTTTTTCTTTTTTTGCGCTCACCGCTTTCAAGATCTGATTATCCAGTGTTAAATCGGCAAGCCCTTCTTGGTTTGGTTTTACAAAATAGTTTTGAAGACTAAAGAGACGCTTTCCTTTTTTGGCGGAACAGGAGCGCGAGAGGGAAAAAGAACACGCCAAGCTGAAGAAGATTCCCGTCTTTCACCGAAGGATTCAAACTGCAACCGCCGCCTCCGGAGACACTATTACTTCCACCATTATTGGTCCCGGCAGCATTCACTGTGGTTGAGGACGAGGCGGTATTGTTGGCGGTATTCGGATCAAAGTCATCACTTCTGACATTCACCGTGTTAGAAACGGAGCCGTTTGCACTTGCGGTGACAATGACAGTGACAAGCGCAGACTCTCCTTTGGCCAGGATTCCGAGGGAACAGCTAAGCTGGGGTGCTCCCGAGCAGGTGCCTTGATTGCTGAGAGCATTTACAAACGCGACTTGGCTGGGCAAGTTATCCGTAAGCACCACATTCAACGCGGCTTCTGGGCCGTTGTTGGTGACGGTCAAAACATAGGTGATGTCTTGTCCAACTTCCACCGCATCGGGAAAAGCCACTTCGGTGATGGCCAAATCGGCAACGCCTTGGCCGTATTCGATGGCACCAATATCCACTATACCGTTGATGATGCGATTTTTACCTTCGAAGTCAGTGGAAGGTAAGCCGTCGGGAGGATTGTTGTCGCCTTTGTTGATGAGAGGTGAGTTTGCTTGGAGGCGATAATCGTCCGCTGCAGGATCTACATATAAAGGATCGCTATTGGCGGAACTCAAAACTGTGTGTGGTCCTGGAGAATACCCTCCAAAAAATTCGTTAGAATTGAAGAAAAAATTATTGTCGTTATTAATAATCAATTGGGGCGTTGCAGCAGAAGGGAATACCACTCCTTCCGGAGTGTTCGTAATGGCATTGTTGTATAGGTTAATGGTCGTTTGATCGGTACCAAACGACGAATAGGTAGCAACCCCGAGATGGTATATATTATCGATTGTGTTGTTGACAATATTCGCGACTGTAGTCACCGCATTGGGACTTCCAATGATATTGCTATAACCAATAACGATCGCGGCCGGTGGTCCGGAAGGCAGTTTTGCCAAGGAGTGAAAGATATTATTGTAGATATTGATTTGCGCATTTCCAACACCCGCCCCATTCGTTTCTACACCAAGAGAATTGATAGCTGGGTCCGCAGAAGTGATTTCATTGGCAATAATGGTGATAGTGCTGTTGCCCGGGTTAGATAGCCTATAGTTGTAAGTAATTCCTTTGGGTGAAGTGATAATTTTATTACCTTGGATCAATACATTATTATCGACGGTAGCATCGATGAATATTCCGGCCTGATTGGTGGAAGCATTATTAGTAAGAGTGCAGTTTGTCACTGTAACTTGGTCTACACCAAGGTGAGGATGGGAAAAATCAAACTCTAAAGAGGCACCGTTAAAATTGATATGATCAAGATTGATACTGACGGCTTGATTGTCATTAAAAAAGAGCGTCTGGGGGTTATTAATATTTCCGCTTCCGATTTGAGGTTGAAAGCCTGGGGCCGCAGTTAATGTAATGCTGTTTGTGCTAATAATGCTTTCATTGATTAAGTTATTCGTCGCAATCTGAATCTCGTCCCCTGAATTTGCACCATTGATACAGGCTTGCAAGGTCGTATCACATGGCGCAGAACCTGGATAAGCGAGGGTAGCCGCATGGGAAGAAGCGGTACAGACTAGGCTTAAGGCCACAAAGCCCGCCGAGACCCATTTTTTTTTGCCCCAAATGGAAAAACGAGAATTCATTTTTGCTTCTCCTTCTATAAAAATTTCATTAAGAAAAACGGTTAGTTGATGATTCAAAGTCGGGCATTTCGATGATTTTCTCCACCGAAACCGAAGGTCGCATGTTCGAATCATGCTGGGCGCGTTCCCAAAAAAACGAGGGAGTTGCGCGATGGAAAAACTCTCCATCATTGTTCCTGTCTATAACGAAGCGGCTCAATTGCGCCAAGTGATTGAGACCTTGATGGCTTCTTACTCTCCAATCCCCCGAGAATGGATTTTCGTCGACGACTGCTCGACGGACCCAAGCCTCTCTATCCTGCGATCTCATGCATCGCGTTATGGTTATCGTATTTTAACCCAAGAAAAGAATCTGGGAAAAGGAATGGCCGTCATTCGGGGAGTTCGCGAATCCACCGGAGATATAGTCATGGTCCAGGACGCCGATTTTGAATATGACCCGAATGAAATCCCCTCGTTGCTCGAGCCGATTTTAAAAGGGGAGGCGGATGTCGTTTACGGCAGCCGTTTCAAAAAGAAGACTCCTGCCTCCCGCCGCACTTGCCATTATTTCGCCAATCGCCTTTTGACGGCCTTGAGCAATGGGATGTCGGGCCTTCATCTCACCGATATGGAAACCTGTTATAAAGTGTTTCGAGCCGACTTGTTGAAGGCGATGAACTTGAAATCCAAACGCTTTGGGATCGAGATCGAGATGACGGCGTATGTGACGAAAGTGCGGGCAAGACTGGAAGAGCGGCCCATTTCTTATCGCCCACGCACTCGTTTGCAGGGGAAAAAAATCAATTGGAAGGACGGTTTTGCCGCTTTCTTCCATCTCGCGCGCTTTTATTGGTTTACCCCTTTAACCGAAGCTTTTCATGAAGTCCCCCCGCCGTATTCCCATTTCCCTAAAAAATTCTAAGGCCGGCCTGTTTTCAACGAGTCCGGGTCCGATTGCTGGGTCAATAATACCGGTTCGAAAGCGCAAGGACCGTATCTCCCAAGAGAACCAAAGTCACGAGGGGGAGAACCCAAGGGAGCAGGAATTTTTCTCCGAACGCGGCTTCAACACGGTGGTTGTAAAGAAGTAGAAACGCGGGGGGAGCCAAGGGAACGAGATATCGACCGTAAAAGGCGTCGATTCGATCTGATCCCACCGCGTTGAAGGTGAGGTATTGCACGAAGAAAATGAAGAGCAGGTTCAGGGTGATCACAAAAAAAAGAAGGGCTTTGTCCTTCCAAGAAAAGGAAAAGGAGGGATTTTCGTCGGTCAGCGCGGTGAAAATGAGAAAAAAGAAAAGAAGGGCCGGAGCAAACCAAGAAAGGCGCACATCCAGCCAACCGAGGCCCCCGACGTATTGTTCCGCCCAAAATTTAAAATCGCTCACGATCGTATTCCCGATCGCCGAGAAAAACACGGCGGGATGAGATAGGATCAGATGAAGCTGTTCATCGGGAAAAATGTTGGGAATCGGTCTTAAGGGAATAAAAACGCCTTTTCCGTGGAGCGACCAGGCAAGACTCGCGAGAAACCCGGGAGTAAATACGAGGACGAAACTTTTGAAGAAGCCGAGGGGGGCTATGAACTTGCGTCTTGGAATCAGGAAGAACAAGAGCGCGAGACAAAGGTATCCGGGTTTGGAAACCGATAGGAGGAAAGACAAGAGAGCGAGGATTCCGAGTTCCTTCTTCCCGACGGTGTCCACCGGGTCCGACTTGAGCTTAAGGAGGAAAGAGACGAGCAACAGGGAAATCCCGTTCGTAAAGGTGTCCGCCGAAACGGAGGCCGCTTGAAACAAGGACATGGGAGTTAAGGAAAGAAAGGCGAAAAGCCATTTGCCGACCGGTGAAGTTTTGACGGCAATGAAAACAAGCAGCGTCCAAACGGAAAAATTGAACAGCCTGGCGCCGTACATGAGAATTAAGGGCGAAAGTTGAAAGATCCGGCCGGCGGCGATTCCTATGGCTTGAGGAAGGTAAGTCGGGGGAGGGTATAAGGCGGTATTCCTAAAATCCAGGAAGGTTCGGTTGTGGGGGGCCAGGGGCAGGTGAAGTAGGGAGAATATTTCTTTCCGATCCGCCTTGTTTTCAGGATGAAAGGGGATGGCGCCGAATGGTAAGGTCGTTTTGTTGAGGCTTGCCGGTAAGAAATCACCCACTTGGTGGTTCATTTTTCGGGCGAAGAAATTTCCTTCGGAAATTTGATAAGCCCTGAAGAAATGGGCAAATTCATCCGCGGCTTGGAAGGGGGGCGTTAGAAAAATAAATAAGGTTCCAAAGATAAGGGAGAAAAAAAGAAATACGTTTTGGGGTTTAAAGGAAAACATTTCCGATGGGACGTTTCGGGGAGCTTCATTTTCCGGCTTCAAGTTTCCAGGCGATATAGCATTCTTATTTTTCCCCGCAACCTTATTTCATAAGAGTCGATTGTTACTTAGGTTTTTTAAATCTCATTCATTTATAGTGGTTTTGCATGGAGCGTGCTCAGCTTAACGGGAGTGGAGAATTTTCTTTGCCCAGCGGCGAGGAATCTTCCGTCCTTCAAGACTCGGTCCTTTCGCGCCTCTCCGCGACCTCGCTTTCGTCCGTCTCTTCGTTGACGGAAAGCCAGGCGCAAGTGGACGTGCTTGTCGGCCGTTTCGCGGAAGAGGCCACGAATTGGCGGTCGCTCGCCGCCATGGCGACGGGATCGTTGTTCTACCGATTCGGCCGTATCGGTGCGCTAGCTTTGGCTTCGCGCTTACCCCAGGCGGCTCCTTTGTTCCAGGCGGCGTCCTACGGCGTCGGCTTGGCGACGGAAGTGGCGGCTTTCGAAGGCTCAAGCCGTTTCTTGGCGTACGCATCCGGAGACCGGTCGAACGCCAATCTTTGGAACTGGAACGGTCGCGGCGGTTGGCGCGAGGGACTCGCTCATTCTTTCGTGACCTTCGGCATGCTGAAGAGCGTGGGATTTTTAGCGCGCGAACAAAATGTCGTCTTGCAACACACGGTGAGCGATTTGGCGATGGTGGGCGGCAATCAGGTGGCGGCCGCGTTCGGGTTTGGTCCCCGTCCGGAAGGGAATTTTGCTTCGCAGATGCTGGAAGCGGAAGTAACCAATCTCCAGCTGGGCGCGGGGATGAGTTTATTGCACGGCGTTGCTCCAGGACTCGCCGCCTTCGAGAGGGCTTTGGATCTTACCGCATCGTCGGCGACGCCGGATTTCCGCGCATCCCTTTCAAGTCTTCCGGATTTTTCTCCTTACCGCCCCGCTTATGCGGAAGGGGTGGAGAACTCGGACTCTTCGGTCCGATCTTTGGAGCCCCAGCGGGGTCCCACGATTTTGCAGATGACGATCGACGACGGGAAAAAGCCGGGCCGAGGCGTCGATACCTTGGATGCGCCTCCTGGTCTTGATCCAGCCGCCGGCGTTTCCCAACCCCTGCGCCGCAGCCCCCCTCCTCCTCCTTCTCCTCCGGGGCAGCCCATCGTTTTTCAGCCGGGCAGGAAGTTCGGCCCCGATAGCGCTTTCCCCGAGGGGCGTTATGAAGTGATCCGTTGGTACGCCCAAGGCGGCTTCGGTAACATTTACCTTGTTCGCGATCATAAATTGAACCGCGACGTGGCGACAAAGATCCCCCGGGAGAACTTATACACGCAAGAGCATCTGGACCGCTTTCATCGGGAAATTCAGATTACGTCGCAGCTGGAGCTGGACGGGGAAAGTCTGGCGACCGTGCTCGACTTGGTGACCTTGCCCGAGGGCATGACCATCCCCATCATGAAATTCCTTCCGGGCGACGACTTGCTCAAATTGCGCACGCAATATTACCAACGGGATCGGGACGTTCTTCGTTTATACCCCTTGGAGCGCCGCATCGAAATTTTCGCGGAAATTTGCAAGATCGTCGATTCGGCCCACGAACAAGGAGTCATTCATCGAGATTTGAAGCCGGGCAACATCCGCATTCTTCCCGACGGCCGAGTGGTCCTCCTCGATTGGGGGCGGGCGATCAACATTCACGGGGAGGAAGTGGTGCCTGGAGAGGAAGATCCGTCCTCCCACCCGAAAGGCTCCGTGCATTTGACCAGTCCCGGAAAGGTGATGGGAACGCCCGGCTATATTCCGCCGGAAGCGGGTTTGCTTCTTCCTCCGGATTCCTCCCCCCGATCCATCGACGTCTTTGCCTTGGGTGTCATTCTTTATGAGTGGATGACGGGCGTTCATCCCTTCGCCTTTTTCGAGTCCGGCAATACGGTCAGAGGCCAGGCGGAGAAGATCCCCCGTCGAGATCCTCACGGAGAAACGCAAATGAACGAAGTGGCGTCGTTCATGCGCTTGCCGAAGAACGAGCCTCCTCCCTTTCGGAGTGTGGTGACCGGCGAGCATCCATCCTATTTTTTCGAAATGGAGACCATCGCCCGCAAAGCCTTCGCCAATGATCCGAAATCCCGTTATTCGACCGCCCGAGAGTTGCGGGAAGCGGTGCTCATGGCGAGGGCCCAAGTCACCCGCCGCCGCATTCATACCATCCAGGAGGAGATCGACCGTCTTCGGGAACAAGCGGAGCACGAGTGGGAAATTCTGCGTCATTCCCCGCAAGTGAAGAACGAAGCCCAGTGGGCGCGCATGCACGATCCCCTCTACGCGATGGTGGAGCTCCGACAGGAATGGCGCGAGTTGGCCCGCGGCGTCACGAACTACTTAAGTGGGAAACTCCACCTGCTTTCCCAGCCGGAAATTGCGCGGGGCCTCATCGCCGAAATGAACTGGCTGCTGCTCATCGACGGCGGCGACCGCATGCCGCAGCAAGTTCGCGAGGAGCTGATGCAGACCATCCGGGAGAACGATTTGCCCAACGAGCAGGGAAGGGATTTCGGTTTCGCCCGCGCCTTGGAAGGGGATGCCTCGCTGCGTTTGCGGGTCCGAGATTTTTTTTCGGGGAAGGGTTTGGCCGCCTCCGAACTCAAAGTGAAAATCATTCCGCTGGTTCGGGAAGTGGGGAAGAACGGAAGGGAAACGCTCAATTTTCGTGAGGGACAAGAGGTCGAATTCGAGGGAGAAGATCTCCGGTCTCTAAGGCTTCCCGCGGGTTATTATATCGCGCAGGTTTCGCGCCCCGGATATGCGACGGCGAGGGTCCCCTTGGAAGTGACGCTCGATCAAGTCCGGCAGGGCCTTTTCTCCCAAGGGGATCTGCCTTGGGAAGTGGAGATGGTGCCGGTGGAGGAGGTGCCCGAGGGGTTTCGTTTGATTCACCAAGGAGTCGCCACGCTCGGTTATAATATTTTCCACGGCGAGATGCCCACCGACGTTTATAGTTCTCCCGAAAGAAAAATGCCCTTCCAATCCTTTTTGGCCAAAGAATTTCCGGAGACGGTTCAAGAGTACGTCACTTATATCGAAGATCGGCTCAACACGATCAACGTGGCTCTGCAAAAGGGAAACATGGAGCGCGTGCGGCGCATCTTAAAAGAGGTGAGGGAGGCGGTGCCCAGGGCCCAGGCGACGGTACCCGACGCCCTGCCGGAGGACTTGTCCAAGTCTTTCGAAGGATTAAACCTTTACTGGCGCATCCGTTCACGGGGAAGTTTGGAGGAGAGAAATCTAAGATTTTTCATGGAGGATCCCACGTCTCATCCCGATCCGAACGGCGATCCCATGCGCGCTCGACAACCGATCAACGCGATTTCATATTTGGGAGGCGAGTCTTACGCGCGTTGGTTGAGCCGCACCCACGGGGTTCGGTATGAAATCGCCTCCGCGGAACAAGAAGAGATCATGGCCCGTAGCGCCCTGCCGTTTCCCTATCCGTGGGGATACCGTTTCAATCCCTTTTATGTGGTTTCCCGTTCGGTCTTCTCCGATCTCATCAAAGGCACCTATCCCCAAGACGTGGGAACTCATCCTTTGGGGCAAGGGCAATATCGGGATTATTCCCTCGTTTACGGCATCCGGGATTTGATCGGCAACGTGCGTCGTTCCACCTCGACCCAGGTGGAGCCGGATACTCCCGCGAGTGAATCCACTCCCGCTCAACCGGGCACCATCTTCGTGAAAGGGGGATCTTTGCGGGTTCTTTGGGGGCCTTTCTTCCGGGCGGGGGTGGAGGCCCATGTGCGGAAAAACATCGCCGATGCCAGCATGGGAGGTTTCCGTCTTGTCGTCAATCTGACGGATCGGCGTTATTCTCCAAGAGTTCCTTAATCTTGATTTGCCTGCCTGAAACGTCAAACTTTCCGATATAAAGCGTCAAAACCCCATTTTTTAAACGTAACTAAATAATATTATTTAGTTATTTGTTTTTATTTTCTAATAAAGAAAAAGAGTTTTTCCCCTTTTCTCCGGGTGATTTTTTACTTTTTTTATTCTCTCCTCTCTCTGTGACAAACAATCATAATTATTTGATTTTATTTAATTTTTTTAAAAATGCCTAAAAGGGCATGGCCTTTGCGTAACAGTCCCCCCGGGTGTGTGATTTTTTTACTCATGAAAAAGGGGGATGGAATGAATAAAAAATCAATTATTATCATGGTGTTATTATTCTCATGGATCGGTCTTTCCACTGTCGCCCGGGCGGAAACCATTGCTGAGAGAAATCTCAAATCCACCTTCGGTTCCTCCGTCATTTATCAAAACCAAGGGCCCCAATTTATGCCGACCGGCTTGGTTCAAAACCAGGGGCCTCAGTTTATGCCGACGAGTACGGTGGAAAATCAGCCGCCTCAATTCATGCCGGTGGGAACGGTTCAAAATCAGGGGCCCCAGTTTATTCCCGTCAATTGGCGTTATAACCAGCCTCCGCAGTTTTAGACCTTGTTTCTTCTCCGGGTTGTTGCAAGGCCCGTATCGGTGTTTTTTTACCGGTGCGGGCCTTCTTATTTGCGGAAATTTCTTTGATTTTCTGGCAACCTTCCCCCTTGCAGGCCGATAGGGCTTAGACTCCACCATTGTTTTTTCCTTAAGGATTGGTTCGGGTTTGTTTATGACCTTTGGCTCCTCCATTTTTCGTTCGGCCCCGGATGCCACTTTGCCGGATCATACGGAGACGCTACTCTCCCGTTTCTCTTCCCATTCTTTAGTCAATGATTCTTCCTTGAGTGCTTCCCAAGCGCAGGTGGACGGTCTTGTGAGTCGTTTCACGGAAGAGGCGACGAATTGGCGGTCTTTGGCGGCGATGGCGACGGGTTCTTTGTTTTATCGCTTCGGCCGCATCGGTACCTTGGCCTTGGCCTCGCGCCTGCCTCAAGCGGCGCCTCTGTTTCAAGCGGCGTCCTACGGCATCGGTCTTGGGGCGGAAGTGACGGCTTTCGAAGGATCGAGCCGTTTCTTGGCGTATGCCTCGGGAGATCGATCGAACGCCAACTTGTGGAGGTGGAGCGGGAGAGGCGGATGGAGCGAGGGTTTGTCTCATTCCCTCGTCACCTTCGGCATGCTGAAGAGCTTCGGCCATTTGGGGAGCGAGCAGAATGTTGTTTTGCAACACGTGATGTCGGATTTGGGGATGGTGGGAGGGCATCAGGTTTCCGCCGCGTTGGGATTCACGCCTCGTCCCGAGGGGAGCCTTGCCTCACAATTCCTAGAAGCGGAGATTACCAATCTACAGCTCGGCGCGGGGATGAGCTTGTTGCACCTGGCGTCGCCCCGTCTGGCCGCTTTCGAACGGGGATTGGATCTTTCCATCCGCGCGCGGGAAACGACGGGCGCCCCGAATCGGAATTTAGAAAATTTTTTCGGGCCTCAAGAACAGCTTGTGTTCGACGGTGCGCCCGTGAGCCGAGAAACATTTGCGCCGGAGAACCCTTTTGAGGGACCTCAGATTCTTCTCATGTCTTCGAAAGAAGGCCCTAATAACGGAAAAGGAACGATTCCCGATCCGTCGAAGGTTCAACGCCCCGATTCGGTAATGGAAGTGACTCCTTCGATGATGGTTCCTCCTTCCGGCGTGGGGGTGGAAGGCCTCTCGAACGGAGAGGAGGTTGCGGATGGAGAAGTGATTCCAGGGGTTCCGATACGGGTGGTATCCGAATCGGCATTGGCGCCGACTTCTCCGGCCCCGCCGGCGGTGGCGCCTGTCGTTATTAAACCCGGGGATGCCGATGCCGCGGCTGTGGATGCGGATCCGCAGAGTGTGGGCGATCAACGGACCGTCGTGCGTCCCCTCCAACTTCCGCTTCCACCGGCCGTTCCGAACGGCGTCAGGGCGGGGGGCGCGGAAACCTTGCGCGAACAAGAAGTCGTTTCGAAGCTTTCCATCGCGCCTCCTCCCTCGGGAACCGTGGAAAGCGGAATGATCTTGGCGGGTCGCTACGAAGTGAAGGAATTTCTCGGCGCTGGCGGTTTCGGAAACGTCTACAAGGTTCTCGATCAGCGCTTGGGCCGCATCGGCGTGATCAAGGTGCCGAGAGCCGAGATGGATACGGTCGAGTTCAGGCCGCGCTTCTCGAATGAAATCCGCATTACCGCCGCCCTCGATCCGCGTCGGGTCGTGGGGGTTTACGATTTGATCGAGCTCGCCGACGGGCGGCTCATCCCCGTGATGGAATACGTGCCCGGGCATGACCTCTCGGACATCGTGGGTCAACTCTCCGTAAGCCGCCGTTTGGAAATCTTCGCCGAGATTTGCGAAGGGGTGGCTTCCGCCCATCGGAGAGGTTTCGTTCACCGTGATTTAAAGCCCGCCAACATCCGCATTACCTCCGACGGCCACGTGAAAATCATGGACTGGGGCCTGGCCAAACCGCTCGACGAAGTGACCGCGGGTGAAGGAGGGGCGGTCCCCACGGACCTTTCCGCGCGACTGAAAAGAAATTTGACCGTAGGAGGGGGCGGCATGCCCTTCGGGACGCCCGGATACATTGCCCCCGAGGCGTTTTTAGGCGGGAAGATTCCCAACCCGCGCTCTCTCGATAACTTCGCGTTGGGCGCCATTCTCTATGAGATGATGAGCGGGCGGCATCCTTTCGTGGACGATTGGAGCGAGCAGCGGGCCGTCGCCAATTACATGTCGACCCATCCTTCCGTGATCAGGCCCGTCTCGGAATTTAAGGATGTCCTCATCGGCGACTATCCGCCCATCGTTTACGAGGTGGAACCCATCGCCCGGCGCAGCCTGGAAAGAGAGCAGGCGAAACGTTTTCAAAACGCCCTCGAGATCCGCGATGCCGTGTTGATGGCACAGGCCCGCGTCGAGTTTAGGGCCATCGGCGAGGTGCGCACCGAAATGAAGCGGCTCGCCGCCCGGATGGTGGAGGCCTGGGATCATTTTGATCCTTCCCACCAAATCGACTCGAATTATTGGGATCAAGAAATGTATCAAACCCTCTACGACGTGAGGGATCGCCGCGCTGCCATGGACCAGCGGGCCATCGACTTGATCGCGCAGCTGGCGGAAATCAAGGTCGTGCTCACCGACCCCAACCCGGCCAAGAAGATGATCGCGGAGCTCTCTTGGATGCGCTTACTTTATGGGGGAGACCGGATGCCGGAGGGGCAGAGGCGGCTCCTGATCGACGCCATCTCGAAAAATGACGTCGCTACGGCGGAAGAAAAGATTCCCAGCATGAAGCTCGCGCTGGAAACGCCGCTTGGGATGGAGATCCGAGCGACCGATTGGCGGACCGGAAAATCCCTTTTTCAAGACGGGAGCTCCTTATATCACATGAACGTCAAGGTGCTTCCCTATGAACGGGACCGTTTGGGGAATTACAGCGAAGGGGCTCCCCTTTTAGACGGCCCTTTGGCGACCGTGCTTCCGCAGATGCACTTAAAGGCGGGATATTACGTGATCGAGGTTTCTTATCCCGGCTATGCGCCCATGCGAGTTCCTTTCCACATGAGGCTCAAGGACGTGCGGCGCGGTTT
This sequence comes from bacterium, assembly GCA_046346885.1. Lineage (GTDB taxonomy): Bacteria > UBA10199 > UBA10199 > JADFYH01 > JADFYH01 > JAXMHI01. The sequence goes on from JAXMHI010000008.1 coordinate 80,991, forward strand.
GCTGGAGGAGAAGCCCCATCTTCTGAATTTGGAGTTTATCCCTCAAGACCTCGTCCCTTCCGATTTCGACGTCATTCATGGCGGCTACGGCTACATCGGTCACGATTATATTTACGAAGGCGATCCCGCAAACGGTTACAGTCAACCGCTCCGGAAGGTGCAATACTCGACTTATGCGATTTCCCGGGTGCCCCCGCGGGTCCGTGATTATAAGGTTTTCATCGATTCGGAGTTGAGCATGGCCAACGCCTTGATCCGCGCCGGAAAGATCCGCGACGCGGGAATCCTGCTCAATCGTCTGAGGAATTTCATTCCGAGAAACCAGGCGGTGCCGCAAATTCCCGAAGACCGGATCACCGACGATCCGGCGACGCTCGTGCCTCTTTTCGAGAAGACCCCTTATTTGTGCTGGAGAGTGCGCATTCATCAAGAAGACGGTCTTCCCCAATTCTCGCTCATCGACCCCTGGACCCACCATGACCGGGAGAACGGAGGGTATCCGATCTTGGAGCACGCCTCCGTGAGCGCGATTCCTTATCAAGCGGTGGAGGCGTTTCGGGATTGGCGGCGCGACCGGGACAATAGGGATTATGAAATCATGTCCGCAGAGGAAAACGAGATCATGGCCCGCGGTTCGTGGGAGCTCCCCTATCCTTGGGGCTACCATCCCAATCCCGCCTATTTAGTCTCCCGCTTGGTATTCGAAGATACTTGGAAAGACTCCTATCCCCGTCCTGTGGGTTCCCATCCCATGGGGCAACACCATTATCGCGATCGTTCGCCGTTCGGTCCCATTGACGTTTTGGGAAATACTCGAAAATGGACCTCGACCGTGATGGAGCCCGACGTCAATGCCATGGCGGGTTTGTCCGTGAGGACGGGAACGGGGCCTTACGGGAATCCGGACTCCCGAACCTTAGGATCGACTGATAACTGGGCGGTGGATGCTAATGGTTCCTTCCGGCTTGTGCTGCGTTTTCCCCGCCGGAATCCATAATTTTCCTCAAATTTTTTAAAGATGGGCTCAATGGACTAAAATGATATTTAATTTTGGTTCCTAAAGTCCCCACCCGCGTCATTATTTTGACTGGTCCCTAAATCATGCTTAAATTGTTAAAATAATTAACTCTTTTTAAGTAATCCTTCCTTTTTTCATGAAAAAAATTGGGTGAAAACACCTCACTTTGATCAAGTCTTAACAAGTTTGAAATAACTATAAATATATGATATTTAATTGAAATCTAAAAAACGCCCCCTATGGCATAAGATCTGCTTCATTATCAACGGGTTGGTGATCATAAAAGGAGGATAGATTCATGAGAAAAGGATTTTCGCTTTTTATTTTGGGTGCGGTCTTATTGGCTTTCCAATCAGCGGGGTTTACGGAGGAAGTGGCCCACGATATGCAATTTTGCAGTCAGAAGAACGTGGATGAGCTCACCGTTAACGAATTGAAAGACTGCGTCACTCACTTCAAAAAAACCATTAGCGCGAAAAACGGAAACATCTTGGAGATGGCTCCCCAAACCTTGACGGAAATGCCGCCTCAAACCTTGACGGCGATGCCGCCGCAAACCGTCAATGCGATGCCGCCGCAGACGGTGAATGCCATGCCCCCGCAAACAATCAACGGAATGGCGCCGCAGACGATCACGGCGACTCCCGTTTTCATGGCGCCTCAAACGATCAACGCGATGCCTCCCCAGACGATCAACGGGGTGAACTCGGTGATCGAGAAAAAAGGCATGGCCCCCCAAACGCTGCGCTAAGAATAAAAAAGGAATCGTGGAAGAAAAGGCCCCCTTGTGGGGCCTTTTTTATTTTTGACGGAAAGCTAAAGCCACTTCTTTTTCTTGAAAAAGAAAATCATGCCTCCCGCCACCCCGATCATGATGAACCAGAGGAGATAATAAAAACCCTTCCAGTGGAATTCGGGCATGTAGTCGAAGTTCATGCCGTAGACGCCCACGATGAAGGTTAAGGGAAGGAAGATCGTGGCGGCGATGGTCAAGCGCTGCATGACGAAATTCAGATTGTTGGAAGACTCAGTCATCTTGATGGAAAGCATGGCGGCATAAACGTCGAAGACCGACGCGGCGTGTTCCTTCAAACTTTCGAGTTCCTGCAGGAGCACCTGCATGTCGTCGAGCACATTCTTGAAGTAGGGCCGCGCCTCCGCGGAGATGCAAGGCAGGCTCTTTTCGTAGAGCTGCTTGATCACGTCGCGCTCGGGCAAGAGGTTTTTGCGCATGGTGGTGACGAGCTTCTTGAATTGCAGAATTTGGTCGAGAATTTTCTCATGGGCACCTTTCAATACCTGGTGCTCGATTTCCTCGAGCATTTCCTGCCACTGTTCGATGACGGGTTCGTGGTCTTTTACGGCGAGGTCCAAAAGGTGGAAGAGGACGTAAGGTGTCCCCTTGCCGAGCGTTTCTTGCGGTTCTTCCCGCACCCGTTCCCTCGCGGTGCCGAACGTGCGCGCCAAGTGGGCCCGGTGGATCGTGACGATGAACTGTTCGGAGAAAAACACTTCGAATTCGCGTCGCTCGCACTCTTCCCGATCGAAGTGGTAGAAGACCCGGTGCAACACGAGGAAAGCATAGGTCTCATAGAGGTTGATTTTCGGTACTCCCGCCATGCTCTTCACGTCTTCGACGGCCAGGGGGTGGAAACGGAAGACGGAATCCAGGATTTCCAATTCCGAGTCGGTGGGTTCGTCCAAGTCCACCCACACGCGGCGACGGTCGTTCAACGCTTCTTCGAGAAGTTTCAGGTCGTGGGTTTCGACGAGTTGTCCCGTTTCGGAAAAAAGCAGGATATGCAGCATGCGTTTTCGCTCCCTTTACGGGGCACTATAGCATGCCGGTTTAAAATCCCTCATTCATTTTATGGAAGGCGTCCCAGCTCGGTTGGCAAGAGTGATTCATGTCCCTTCCTTCGCAAGGCACGGCGAAGAACGGCCCAGCCGGGATATGAATCTTGGAGGAGGAAGAGGGATTCCCAGTAAGGGTGAATTTCCAAGAAGAAGTCTTTCCCAAGCTCGCTTCCGTCTTCACCGGTCAAGGCGAGCAGTTCCCAAGAGTAGCCGGCTTGAGAAAGTTCCCGCTCCTTTTCCGGCGAGAGGGTAATCCTTCGTTGGGCAAGGTAGGCTCGGAAAGAGTTTTTTAATTCTTCGCCTATTTCGGGAAGGACGTAGTCGAATCCCATCTTGGGCCAGAAAGCCCCCCCTTGTTTTCCAACGGGCACTTCATAGTTGGCGATTCCCATTCTTTTGAGGAAGAGAAGTTCGTTGGCCACGATGACGCCGCCGATGCCTTGTTGCTTGAATTCCGGCCGCACGTCCAATCCTCTGCCCTTGGCATAGGGACGGAAATTTTTTTGGGGGGAAAAATGGATTTCGCGATGGAAATCGGCCACGTCTCTGCCTGTTTCTTCCGTCACGACCAGGCCCGAGAAAGAGACTCGGTCGCTGAAGGTGTTGAAGGAGAGTCTTCCGATTTTATAACCGGAGGGAAGGCGGTAAAAAAGGGCGAGAGCTTCTTCTACGGAGGGGGCCGAAAGGGGAAAGGCGCGTTGCAGACGCGCGAGAGGGGTTGTGCTTCTTTCCGTGACCTTCTTGTGATTGATGACGAGCGTGCCGCGGCGTTCCTCCGCGATTCTTAGGGAGCTCGCGATCTCCTCCGGGAAAGGGTAGGGCGCTTCCGTGGAATCGAGCGCCTCCCGAAGCAATCTCCAACCCGGATATCCCGCGTCCAAATCGAAACTGGTGAGCCACGAGCAGGGTTCATAACGGCTTAAAAATTCGCGGCCCACCTCGCGGTTGTTGCGCATCTTGAAGTGCGCCAACTCCCAACTGTGTTCGATGAGTGTAAGCCTCGCGTCTTCCCGGGGGGAAAGGGAGATGCGTTGTTCGGCCAGGTATTCACGGAATTGCATGAGTTTCTTTTCCCGCGTTGCTGCATCCACGAAATCGAAGCCGCGTGTGGCCCAGAAGTGGCCGCCGTTTCTCCCCGCAGGGACGAAGAACGTGGAAACCCCGAGCTCCCGGAAGAAGAGGAGGTCCGAAAGGGTGAGATGAGTTCCCAAACCCTTGCCGCGCTCATGTTCTCCGAATACCTCCAGGCCGTCCCCCATCGCGACGAGTAGCGGCCGGGTGGCATCCACGTTCATTTGGATGACGCGGCGATAGGTGGCCTTGCCGAGTCCGTTCTCGCCCAAGAAATCCCCTTCAATTTTCAAAGCTCCGTTGCTCATTTCTTGGAAACTGATGTGGCGGACGGGAAAACGGGGATGCGTATGGGTGAGCCATGAAAGAATTTTTTCCAAGTCGATTCTTCTGCCCGCCCTTCGCGATAAGACGCGTTGCAAGGGGCCTAAATCGCCTTCGAGAAGCCGGCCGTTTACCACCAGCCGCGTGCCGGGCGGGAGAGAGGCTGTCGGGGGATTCGGGAGACGCTCGACCGGAGGTAGGGGCTCTAAGCGCGAGGAGCTTTTACCCGTTTCTCCCTCCGAGGGACGAATCATAATGGCGGCCAGGGGGCGGGAAAGCGTTTCCGATAAAGACGCGGGTTCTATCGCTGCGTGTGGAACTCCTTCCACAGCGGCTTCCATCCGCCAAGCATTTTGGAAGTGGCGCGTGCTGGGAGGGGTTTCGTTTGCGGCGATGGAAAGATCCAATCCCCGTTCGAAAGCGGCCAGACGGGGCGACGCCATGTGTAACAAGCTCATCCCCGCGCCGAGCTGTAGATTGGTAATCTCCGCTTCTAGGAATTGTGAGGCAAGGCTCCCCTCGGGACGAGGCGTGAATCCCAACGCGGCGGAAACCTGATGCCCTCCCACCATCCCCAAATCCGACATCACGTGTTGCAAAACAACATTCTGCTCGCTCCCCAAATGGCCGAAGCTCTTCAGCATGCCGAAGGTGACGAGGGAATGAGACAAACCCTCGCTCCATCCCCCTCTCCCGCTCCACCTCCACAAGTTGGCGTTCGATCGATCTCCCGAGGCATACGCCAAGAAACGGCTCGATCCTTCGAAAGCCGTCACTTCCACCCCAAGACCGATGCCGTAAGAGGCCACTTGAAAGAGCGGTGCCGCCTGAGGCAGGCGCGAGGCCAAGGCCAAGGTGCCGATACGGCCGAAGCGGTAGAACAAAGAACCCGTCGCCATCGCCGCCAAAGACCGCCAATTCGTCGCCTCTTCCGTGAAACGACTCACAAGACCGTCCACCTGCGCTTGAGCGGCGCTTAGGGGCCGGGTGCGTTCGTTTTCCAGGGACGAAGCGGTAATGCGATCCAAAACCGAGGGGCTTGAGGATCCGTCGAAAGTAAATGAAAAAGTCATAAATTCCCGTTACTTATCCTGCAAGGATTCTTATCGAACGGGGGCTTGAAGAGTTGTCTATTCGGGACGAACTTCGAATTCGTTGGAGAGGATCGAATCGGGCATCTTGGTCCACTGCTTTTCGCAGAAAGTGACGGAGATTCGGTAGCGGCCGGGGGCGAGGGATTTTTTTGGCTTGAAGGAAAGGTTCTTGATTTGTCGCCTTTCCCCCAATTTGACGCAGGTTTCCTGAGAAGATTTCTTATCGGCGAAGGCGATTTCCCCCTCGTCGATTTTTTTCCATTGGTCTTTTTCTTGTTTTTCCAAACTCATGGCGGAAGGAACGCCGATGGGGAAATCGGAAGCGCGGGCGAAGTCGAAATCGACGGCTTCTCCCGGTGAATAAATATCCTTCTTGGTGAGCAGGATGATCTTTTCGTTTTCTTGGGGTTCCTTTTTCTCGGTGCCGCTCGTCTTCTCATCCCACCAGCGCTTGGGGCCCGTGTCGAGATGGATGTGCCGCCCGTGATAATAGCCGACGCCGCAGCAAGGGAGCTCCATCGCGTAATCCTTCACTTTCGTGATCTCCACGCCTTCCAAGCGGATATCCGCCGCCGACGCCTCGATGTGCATGCTCGATTGGGCGGCCATTTTGCCTTGGTTTCGCAGGCCCTGGTTCACGCTCGAACTGCGGAAGCCGGAAAGGATCTGGATTTGAGCTCCGTTGAAGTGGTCTTGCAGGTAGGAAAGAAGCTCCAGAAAACGCAGAGACATGCGGTTGACGGGGTCGTCATAAGAGCTTCCGTAAACTTGATTGATCTTCTTTAAAGCGGTGACGTCGTAATCCTTCTCGCCCTTCCGGTAGCGGATCTTTACGCTGCCGCCCTTGTTCACGTTCTGCAGGTTGATCTCTCCCGACCCCATGATGAAAAAATCCGGATGGGCGAAGACACCTGAAGGAAGCAGGAGAAGGGCGAACGAGACGAGAAGGGGAAGTCGTTTTCTCATAGAGAATTATTTGATTTCCGAAAATGACTTGAGGATTCGAAGGCCCACCTCTTGGCTTTTTTCTGGGTGGAACTGGGTGGCGTGAATATTGTCTTTCTGCAGGCTCGAGGCGAACTCCACTCCGTAATCGGTGGTGGTCGCGATCACCTTGGGGTCTTTCGGAACGACGTAGTACGAATGGACGAAATAAACGTAGCTTCCCTCCGAAACTCCCTTCAGCAGTGGGGACGCTTTTTTCTTTTTGAGTTGGTTCCATCCGATCTGGGGAACTTGCAGCTTTTCCTCCGCATCCGGCTCAGCTTCCGGGAAACGGATCACCTTGCCGGGGATCACGTTCAACCCCTCGTGCCTCCCGAACTCCTCGCTCTCGGTCATGAGCAGCTGCATCCCTAAGCAAATGCCCAAGAACGGCTTGCCCGAGCGGATCGATTGAAGGAGGGGATCGACGAGTCCCAGCTCGGTTAAATTCTTCATGCAATCCTTGAAAGCGCCTACCCCGGGCAGAACGATCTTAGAAGCCGCCGCGATTTTCTTGGGGGCCCGGGTGACCTCCGCTTTTACGTCCAAGTGTTCGAAGGCTTTGTGGACGCTCCTTAAATTTCCCATTCCGTAATCGATGATGGCGATCATAAACTACAAAGTCCCCTTGGTCGATTGCACGCCCTTAATCCTAGGGTCGATTTGCGTGGCCATGTCGCAGGCCTTGGCGAAAGCCTTGAAGATGGATTCCACGATGTGGTGCTTGTTTCTCCCATAATGCACCTGGATGTGCAGGTTGATCAAGGCCGCGTTGGTGAAGCCTTGGAAGAACTCGGGTACGAGCTCCGCGTCAAAGTTGCCGATGCGGCCTTTCTTGAGCAGGCTGCGGTAGATCATGCAGGGCCGTCCCGAAAAATCGAGGGCCACGGTGGTGAGCACCTCGTCCATGGGCAGTACGCAGAAACCGTAGCGACGGATGCCTTCCTTTTTCCCCAACGCTTCTTTGAAGGCCTGGCCCAAGGTGATGCCGATGTCTTCCACCGTGTGATGAAAGTCGATGTGCACGTCGCCTTTGGCTTTTAAGTGGATGTCGAAGAGCCCGTGTTTGGTGAAGAGCTCCAGCATGTGGTTTAAGAAAGGGATGGGGGTGTCGATCTTGTATTTGCCCGAACCGTCGAGTTTCAGGTCGCAAGCGATCTGGGTTTCGGTGGTATTTCTAACGACTTTGGCGCTGCGTTTCATAGGAGGCCGAAAGTAGGGGATTTGTCTGGGGATGTCAATTCGCTCGGACCGGCGAAGCCGGATCCTCGCTAAAGTCAAGGGGAGCACTCCGTAGCTCCCCCTGACAACCCCCATTGGTATGAATTGTCAACCTTTTGCCAATTTTGAAGGTTGACAATCCCTCTATCCTTATGAAAACGTTGCCCGTTCTGAAAATTTACCGGGAGAATGCCTTATGTTTCCGACCGATTTAAAAGCTGAAATCCTTTTTCCCGACGGGGCGGGGGAAGAGATCATCCGTGCCGTCATCTACGCCGAAGAGGGGGAGTTTTTCCGCGCCGTCCTGCCGCTCGCGAACCGCCTTCGGGAGATGGCTTTTGAAAACGAGATCAGCTTCTGCTCCATCGTCAACGCCAAGAGCGGTGCCTGCGTGGAGACCTGTAATTTCTGCTCTCAATCGGCTTCGTTCAAGGGCGCTCAGGCGCCCCTTTATCCCTTGATGAGTTCCGACGAAATTTTAAAGAGCGCCAAAGAAGCCGAAGCCTTGGGGGGGACCGAGTTTTCCATCGTCACCAGCGGTCGTGGGATGACGAAACAGAAAGAGCTTGATGCGATGGTGGATGCCATCACCCGCATCCGCGAACAAACGGACCTGGAAACCTGCGCTTCTTTAGGCCTCATGAAACGCGAAGATTTGCTCAAACTGAAAGAAGCCGGCATGCGCCACTACCACCACAACATCGAGACGGCCCGCTCTTACTTTCCCAATATCGTCCAGAGCCATACGTGGGAGGAAGAGGTCGAGACGATCCGTACGGCAAAAGAGCTCGGTTTCGAGACCTGCTGCGGCGGCATCATGGGCATGGGGGAGAGCGCGGAGCAGCGGGTGGAGTTCGTCATGCAGCTGAAAGACATCGATCCTCATTCGATCCCCATCAATTTTTTAAATCCCCGCCCGGGCACGCCGCTGGCGGACAAGCACGATCTGAATCCCCTCGATTGTCTGAAGATCATCGCCGCCTTGCGCCTCGCCATGCCCACCAAAGACATTTTCGTGTGCGGCGGCCGCGAGGTGAACCTGAAGGAATACCAAGATAAGATGTTCGAGGCCGGCGCCTCGGGCACCATGCTCGGCAACTACCTCACCACGAAAGGCCGAGCCGCCGAGGAAGACCGCGCCATGATCGAGCGGTTGGGCATGAAAGTCGTCGCGCCCCACCGAAGGGCCAAGAAGTCGAAGGAAAGAAATGCGCTCGCTGAATCAAGAGATTGAAGAGATTCGGCAGGCCCATCTCTTCAGGCGGATCACTCCGGTCGAGTTCGAGGCCGATGGGGTGATGCGCATCGACGGGAAAGACTACGTTAATTTTTCCTCCAACAATTACTTGGCAATCGCCCAAGATCCCCGATTGAAAGAGGCCGCCAATGCGGCCACCCAAGAGTTCGGCGCGGGCAGCGGCGCGTCCCGGCTAGTGACCGGCTCGCTTCAAATTCATCATCGGCTCGAAAATAAAATCGCGGAATTCAAAGGAACGGAGGCGGCGCTCCTTTTCAACTCGGGCTATCACGCGAACTTGGGCATTCTTACCGCCATGCTTCGGGAAGGCGACGAGGTTTATTCCGACGCGCTCAATCACGCCTCCATCGTCGACGGTTGCCGTCTTTCGCGGGCGACGGTGAAGGTTTACCGGCATTCGGACGCCTCCCACTTGGAATCGTTGCTCCGAGAGAGTAACGGAGTTTCTCGTCGTTTGATCGTCACCGATTCGATCTTCAGCATGGACGGGGATGCGGCGCCCTTAAGAGATTTGGCGGATCTTGCCGAAAAATACGAGACATGGCTCTTCGTGGACGAAGCTCATGCGACCGGAGTATGCGGTCCGAACGGCAAGGGACTCGTCGAGGAGGTTTGGCCGGGGGAAAGGCCCGCTTATTTGCGCGAGCGCCTCATTCAAATGGGAACTTTGGGAAAGGCCTTGGGTTCTTTCGGCGCCTATGCGGCGGGAAGTCGGGAGCTGGTTGAATTCCTCGTGAACCTCTCTCGCCCCTTCATCTACACGACGGCGCTCCCTCCGGGAGTTTCCGCGGCCTCGCTGGCCGCACTTCAAATCGTGGAGAAAGAACCGGAGCGAAGGCGAAAACTTTGGGGGAATATCCGGTTCTTAAGGGAAAAACTTTTTCCCGACGCCGTTGCGGCGGCAAGCCCCATTTTTCCTTTCATCGTCGGCGATTCCCAAAAGGCCTTGGATATAAGCCAACGGTTGAAGGAATCGGGGTTTTGGGTGACGGCCATCCGTCATCCGACGGTGGCCCGCGGCACGGAGCGCCTGCGCATCACCTTGACGGCGGCGCATACGAAGGAGCAGATCGAATCGTTGATCGGGCATTTAAGATGAATTCGGACGAAATTAAAAAATTAAAGACTCTCGACCGGGAACTTCTCTGGCACCCCTTTACCCAAATGAAAGAGTACGAAGGCGAAGAACCGCTTATCGTCGAACGCGGGGAGGGAAACTATCTCGTCGACGTGGAGGGAAAGAAATATCTCGACGGAATTTCCTCTCTTTGGGTGACCGTGCACGGTCACCGCAAAAAGGAAATCGACGAGGCGGTGAAGAGGCAGATTGACCGGGTCGCCCACAGTACCCTGCTCGGCCTCTCGAACGTGCCGGCGATTCAGCTTGCGGAAAAACTGCTCCGGATCGTTCCCCAAAACCTCAAGAAAGTTTTTTATTCCGACTCCGGTTCCACCTCGGTGGAGATCGCGCTGAAGATCGCCTTCCAATATTTTCACAATCGGGGAAATCAAAAGAAACAAAAGTTCGTCACCTTGGAAAACGCCTACCACGGCGACACGATCGGGTCGGTGAGCGTGGGGGGGATGGATCTTTTCCATTCCATTTACCGTCCCTTGCTCTTCGATGCGTACAAGATTCCCCGTTTCGATTTGGAGTGGCTGGAAAAATTACTCCAAGACAAGCACGAAGAAATCGCGGGCGTCATCGTCGAGCCCCACATCCAGGGGGCGGCGGGGATGCTCTTGCAACCGTCCGGATTCTTGACGAAGCTGCGCGCGCTCACCCGGAAATACGAGACCCTCCTCATCGTCGACGAAGTGGCCACCGGCTTCGGCCGGACGGGCAAGATGTTCGCCTGCGAACACGAAGGGGTCGAGCCCGATCTTCTTTGTCTCGCCAAGGGGATCACGGGCGGTTATTTGCCGCTCGCCGCCACGCTCGCGACCCAAGCGGTCTATGACGGATTTTATGCGGATTACGCCGCTCTTAAGACCTTCTTCCACGGCCACACTTACACGGGCAATCCCCTCGCCTGCGCCGCGGCGATCGCCAATTTGGAGATCTTCGAAGAGGAGCCGGTGATCGAGCAGGTTCAAAAGAAGGCCCGTTTGTTTCAAGAACTTCTTATCCCCCTCTCCAAGCATCCCCATGTGAAGGAAGTGCGGCAGTTGGGCCTCATGGTGGGAATTGAGCTTGTCAAAGACAAGAAAAACGGGGTGGAATATCCCCTCGAAGCGCGCATCGGCCACCGGGTGACCTGGGCGGCGCGGCGGAGGGGAATCATCCTCCGTCCCTTAGGTTCTGTCATCGTTCTCATGCCGCCCCTCTCCATTTCGGAGGAAGAACTAAAAATTTTGGCCGAGGGGGCCGCCCGGTCGATCGAGGAAGCGACTTCGTCATTCGAGGGATAGATGTCGAAAACCCTTTTCATCACGGGAACCGATACCAACGTGGGCAAGACGGTGATCGCTGGCGCCTTGGCCGCCTACCTCCGCTCGAAGGGCGTGCAGGTGGGCGTGATGAAGCCGCTCGAGTCGGGTTGCCTCTCCGGCGTGCGTTCGCGGGGAAAGAAGAAGGTCCTCACCAAGTCCGATTCGCTTTTTTTGAAGGAAATGGCCGGTTCCTCCGATGACCTCGATCTCATCAACACCTACGCCTTCGAGGCTCCGCTGGCACCGGGGGTCGCCGCCGAGTTGGAGGGGGTCGAAATTTCCCTCTCCCGGGTACTCGAGAATTTCAACAAGCTCTCTCTTATCCACGAATTCCTCATCGTGGAGGGGGCGGGCGGGCTCATGGTTCCGGTCGCGAAAAACAAGAACGTGGCCGATCTCATCGCCCTCATGGAGGCCCCCGCGCTCGTCGTGGCCCGCGCGGGCTTGGGCACGCTCAATCACACCCTGCTTACGCTCTCTTATCTGGAGCGGAAAAACATCGAGGTGGCGGGGGTGATTTTCAATCACGAAGAAAAAGACGCGGATCTCTCCGCCCGTTACAACGCTAAAACCTTATCCGATTGGACCCGCGCCCCCTTTTGGGGCGAGTTTCCTTTTTTGAAAAGCGTGAAAGATCGGCAAGAGATGGTGGCGGCGGTGGAAAAGCACTTAGGCGCCGCCTTGAAGAGTTGGTGGAGAAAATAAGGAAATAGGAGGCAAGGAGTTTCCTCCTGTTTTGAATGCCTCCTATTTCCGAGGGAAAATTTTTAATAATGAACTTGTCATTCCCGCCTTGAGTGTTCACGGAGAGTAGGGGGCGAAGATTCTTTAGTGCCCTTCCTTACACTCCGGGCACGACCAGCTTCCGTTCAATTTCTTAAAAGGTTTCCCGCAATCCGCGCAGGCGGCAATGGGGGCCGATTCCGCGGAGAGATGATTTTCCCCCGAAGGAGCGTCTTTTGTCTCCACCGACTTCCTTTCGTCTTTCAACGTCGGCTCCTCCGGTTGGGGGAGGATGGCGGGGGCGGGCGCTTCCATTTGTTTTTGAGGCGCCATGCGGTTTCCGTCGATGCCCAGGTGCAGGCAGATCGCCTGGGCGATGGCGTCCGTGCAGGAGGGAAGCGTTTCCGGGCCGCGTGCGGCGCCGGAGCAGGAAATGCCGTGGAGTTGGTCGAAGACCTCCCGCGGGTCGATGCCGCAACGGAAGGCCAACGTGATCATCCGCGAGACCGCCTCGTTTTGGCTCGCCGTGCAACCGCCCGATTTTCCCAGTTGGGCGAAGAGTTCGAAGGGGCCCTGGGGGTCGTCGTTGATCGTCACGTAAAGGTTGCCGCAGGTGGTTTTCACCTTATAGGTGCTTCCCGTCAGGCGGTCCGGGCGAAGGCGGGGAACGAGATAAGAACTTTCACGGGAACTCTTCGTCTCCGGCGCGGAAGCGGCGGCGGGAGAGAGGCCTGTTTGGGTTGTTTCTTCCTCTTGCCGAGCTTCCGTTTTTTCTGCGGGAAGGTTCTGAGCTTCCTCGGACGTTTTTTGGGGAACGGCTTCTCCGACGCGCTTCAGGCAAAGACTTTTCAAATTCAAGTCCACGGCCTTTTGAACCATGTCGGCCAATAGTTCTTCCTCAAGGGTGGCGGGCACGGGGCAGAATTTCGTGACGCCTTGGTCGAAGTGCCTCTCGAAGGCGTTCGCCATGCGCAGGTGCCATTCCCATTCGATGTCTTGCGCCCCCACGAAAACTTTCCTTACGTCTTTCGGGATTTCCAAGACCTCCTGAAGCGATCCGCTCTCGACGATCTTCCGGTAAACCGCCTCATGCGAGAAATTCCGCTGTTTGGCCACTTCCGCCAAAAAGGGGTGCACGAGGTATTGCGCCTTTCCGTTCGCTCCCGGCGCCTGCGCGACCAGGATGGAGTGGGGCTCGATGCCCGGCGCCACCTGGGCGATATTGGAAGGGACGGGATCCCACAAGAGCGAGGTTAAGTGGGCGTTGCGGACGGGAATCCCCCGCTTTTGCCAGAGGCTGCCGATGTAGTTGGGAAAGACGCCGCGCGTTTTGGCGAGCTCCGAGGAGGCGGCCACCGCCTCCTCTTGGATGAACTGCGCCAGCCGCGAGGCAAGGTCGAGGGCCTCGTCGCTGTTGTAGGGGATTCTCAAAATGTAGAGCAGATCGGCCCAGCCCATGACCCCCAAGCTTAAAGATCGGTTGGATTTGGTGATCCTCTCCGATGCTTCGCTGGGGTAAGAGATGAAATCGATGGCGTTGTCCAAGAAATGGACGGCGTGCCTCACGGCCCGCCGCAATCGATCCCAACTGATGTCCTCGTCGTCCACCATGGCCACCAGGTTCAAGGCTGCCGAAGGAACCCATTGGCCGGAGTAGAGAAGGGAAGGGCTTACCGGGCTGGGAACCCGATCGGCTCTCATTTGAGGCGTTAAGTCTTGCTCCTGGGATCGCTCCAAGAAAAAGAGCCTTAAGGTGCTCGCGGCCAGCAGGCACTGGCGCAAGACCCGAACGAGAGAATCACGGCCCCCCAAGGCCGGTTCGGGTGATCCCGTGAGAGCGGAAGGCGGGTCGAAGGGTCTTCCTGACACCCCTAAAGAGAGGGCGAAATAAGAACGGTTTTCTTCTTTTTGCAGCCATTGAAGGAAAGAGGAGGAAACAGAAGCGTCTTTATCTTCCGTGCTTTCTCCCGTTTTGAGCAGCGTCTCCAAGTTGAGGTAGAGATCTTGCCGGGGCGCCGCTTTCGAGCTTCGAACGCCGTGCTCCAAGGTCGTCTTGAGCAGGTTGAGCAATAAGATCTCCGCATCGGCGCTTTCGGAAAGATCCAACCCCAGGCATAGCGCAAGCGATTCCTTTTGGGCGCTTTCGATCGTCTGCAGGGTTTCGTAGAGATTTTCCGTTTTCGGTTTCACCGAAAGACCCCACATCATGCCGGGGGATTTTTGCGTCGCCAGGTCCGCGCGAAGCAGGGCGGCGCCGGGGAGGAAGGAGAGCGTCGCCCATTCGTTGTAAAAATGAACGGAGCCGGCTTCCAAATCCGCGGTTGCATCGTAGAACGCGTCGCCTTGGGCGATTTTTTGGCTGAAGCGCTCGAGAAACTCCTCCGCCTTTTGCGGCGCGTTTTCGCCTCCGATCGATGTTAAGTCGTCGAGCGCTTTCCGTCCTTCTTCCGACCATAAGAGATCTTCCCGAATGGGCCGTGACTTGACGGGTTTCAGCTCGAAACGAAGGGAGGGCTGCGAGGGGGCGAAAGGTTGTGTGGCTTTCATAGTCTTTCCCGGTAAATTTTTGGGGGATTCGGCGGGTGCCTTTCCGGAAGCCGTTTTGAGGGAGCTCACTTTTTTTGGCAAGGGAGGTGCTTCTTGGTTGCGGGGGGAACGGATTTCGATGAGGCCTAATTCTTCCAGCTTAAACCGTACGAGTTCGGAAACGAGCTCGGCGGTGACGTTTTCCGGATTTTGCTCGCGAAGTTCCATTTCCACTTCGAGGGCGATAAGCTCCGCGATCGGTTTTGTTATTTTGGGATTGCAGAGGCTTAAGAGTTCTTCCACCAAACGGGCGCCGTTGAAATGAAGAAGAGGGGCGGCAGGGGGATGCTTTTCATCGGCAGCGAAATTTTCTCGAGCGGATGATCCCTGACTCATAAAGGTCGCCTCCAAGAAGATTGTTGTGAACAAGTCTTAAATGTATGTTGCATCGATTCTTTTAAGATCTTATCCCCAGCTAATCCACATTAATTCACAAGAAATCCACAACATAATGTGGTTAACTTAAATTGAACCACAACATATTGTGGTGTCTGGGGTCGGTCAAGGAGATTGAGTGGCGGAGAAGTGAAGTTTTTATAAAAACTAAAAAATTATCATGAGTTAAAGCAGAATAAAAAAATGAAGAGAGAAAGGAACGAAAAAGCTCCTTGTGGAAGTATTTTTACAAGTGCCTAGAATGACAGACGAAAAAAAAGATTTTTTGAAAAGCACAAAGAGATCGATGGAAAAGGATGAAGCAAGAGGTTTTTTTCGGAAGAAGCCCTCCTTATTTATTGAAGAAGAACTCGGGGAAATAAAAAATCAAAGACCCGCTTTTTCCATCTACCAAAGATTTGGGATCGTGATAGAGGTGTTAGAACTTTTTTTACTCATTTGAGGTTTTGACACGAACCAACGCGAGAGAAAGTAACGATAATAAAAGAAAGCAATCACGGCCCAAAGTATTGACACTGCTCGGAGCATTCAATATACTTCTGAAAAATCAAATCTTTGGGTCAGGTTTTCAATTAAAAAAGAAGTCCTAAATTACGAATCATTTTGAAACTCATGCGGGTGAGCCCGTGAAGCAAGAAGGCTTCCCGCGTTGCTTTTGAGGTTGTAGTGGTCAAGAAGATCCTTTTGCTATTGGTGGGTGCGAGTTTGCTGGCTTCATGCGGCGAGCTGCCCGCTCCCCGCAGCGCTTCCAATAAAGGATCCCACAGCAGCAAGTCGAAAGCCCCCGCCAAAAAATACGCCTATTACGACCAGAACGTCGATCCCGCCAATCAAGATTCCATCGAAGACCTCATCTACTCCGAGCTTTCCAAGAGACAACAAGGATTGCTGAAAAAATACAGCGTGCCCACGAGCATTCATTCGCTGGCCGGGGTGAAGTTCGACATTCCCATGACGATGAATGAAAAGGTGCGAGTGGATCGACTATTTCGCCAACGGGAGCGGCCGAAAACATTTCGAGCGTTATCTTTCCCGTTCCACTCGCTTCGTTCCCACCGAGCTGCGCATTTTGAAGGAAAACCGGGTGCCGAAAGATTTGATCTTTCTTTCCATGATCGAGAGCGGTTTCAACACGCACGCTTACTCGAGCGCCGCGGCGTCCGGCTTATGGCAGTTCATCCGCTCCACGGGACGTCTGTATGGTTTGGATTCGGATTATTGGGTCGACGAGAGGCGAGATCCAGAGAAGGCGACCCTCGCCGCGGCCCGGCATTTGCGCGATCTGTACGAAGAGTTCGGCGATTGGTACCTAGCCTTCGCCGCATATAACGCCGGCGCCGGAAAGGTGCGGCGTGCCATCGAGGCCGTCGGTTCGCGCAATTTCTGGGAATTGGCTTCCACCAGCTATTTGAGGCAAGAGACGAAAGATTACGTGCCGAAAATCCTGGCCGCCGCGATCATCTCGAAATCCCCCGAAAAGTACGGTTTCCGTGACGTGTCCTACCAGGATCCGATTGCCACCGAAACGGTGACGGTTTCTTCCTCCACCGACTTGGATGTTGTCGCCGATTGCGCGGGAGTCGATACCGACCTGATCCGACTCATCAATCCGGAGCTCATCCGAAACGTGACGCCGCCCAATCGGCCAGAGTATCGGGTTTTCTTGCCGCGCGGCACGCGCTCCAATTTCGAGAGAAAATATGCCCACCTCGATTCGGGCCAGCGCTTGAAAAACGTCCGCTACGTGGCTCAACGAGGAGATACGCTCCGTTCCATCGCCCAAGACCACGGTGTGAGTGTTTCCAGTTTGATCAACGCGAACCCTTCGCTTGAGGGGCGCAATAGCGTTCCTTCCGGCACGACCTTGGTCGTGCCGAAGGCCTTCGATTCCCCTCCGCCGGTGCCGGTGGCTTCGGCATATCCTTCTACTTCCCGCGGAAAACGTCTCATCGATTTGATCGCCGACAAGGACGAAAACGAGATCAAAACTTCGAAGAAGGATAAGAAGGTTAAGAATCAAAAAGTGAAGTCGCCCGTCGAAGAAGAAAGCGGCAACGACGGCGAGATGAAGGTGGTGTGGAAGGATAAAGAAAAGAGCGCCGAACCGAAGCCCGCGCCGGCAGTGAAAAAAGTGGAAGAAGAAAAAGCGGATACGGTAACCGCGAAAAACGAAAATGCGGCCGAACCGGCCGCCAAACCGGAAGGTGAGAGCGGAAACAAAGCCTCCGACACGGATCAAAAAATCGCGGAAGCTTTGGATAAAGTCGGCACAGGCGATTCACAAAATGCCGATGAGGCCGCTCAAGAGAACGGCGCCATCCGAGTGAAGCCTTCCGGCGAAGATCCCCGCGTGGCCTTGAAGGCCAAAACGAAGAAAGCCGAAAAAGAACCGGCCGAGACGAAGGTGTCTTATAAGGTGAAGCGGGGAGAAAGTCTCGCTACGATCGCCGAAAAGTACGACGTGACCGTTTCCGAATTGAAGGAATGGAACCACCTGAAGGGCAAGAAAGGGCTTCTCGCCAACCAGAGGCTGGTCATTTATAAGGAAGCCCCCGCTAAAGAAACTTCTTCCCGAGCCCCCGCGAAGCTCGCCGAGCAAGACGGGAAGGGTAAGCGCAAGGCCGCGGAGAAGGCCAAGCCGAAAGTGATCGCCTATAAAGTGCGGCCCGGCGACACGATCAACAAGATCGCCAAGCGTTATGAATTAACTCCTTCCGAAATCATTACCTTTAATGGTCTCTCCAAAAAGACGGCTTTGAAACCCGGCCTCGTTTTGAGAATTCCCGCTAAATCGTCCACTTCGCGCGGTTAAGTTGCTTACAAGCTTCCCCATTCAAAAGATGAAAGAAGTGCGTGGAATTGCGTAAAAGCGAAAGCGGACCTTTTTCTTTTTTCTAAAAAAATCCGTGAAATTCCCGTCAGGTGTAATTCTCAATTTAACTTGCCGCACATCCACGCGTCATTTGGACACCTTTGAGGGAAGGACGCACGCATAGGGCGAGCGATTGGCATCGGTGGAAAAAAAGGAGGCTTTATGCGTATAGGGAAAGCACTCGTTTTCCTGTGTCTTTTGTGGATGACCGCCTGCGGTTCTTCCACCTCCGGCCAGCCCGCGCCGGCTCTCTTATCACCGGGCGATTACAATCAAACCCTTTTTGCAGGCGGCGTTCAGCGCCGGTACATCCTTCACGTTCCTTCCGGCTATGACGGCTCGAAGGCCTTGCCCCTCTTGTTCGTTTTGCACGGTCACGGTGGGTCGGCGGAAGCGATGAGGCAGAGCACGGGCTTCAACCAAAAAGCGGATGAGGAAAGTTTTTTTGTTGCCTATCTTCAGGGAACGCTCGGGTCAGACGGTGTGCCCGGATGGAATACCGGGATCAGCCCGGGTCTCGATATCAACGTGGATGACGTGGATTTCGTGCGGATGGTGGCCTCGCAACTGCAAGGGCAAGTAATCGTGGATGCGAACCGTATCTATGCCGCCGGCTTCTCCAACGGGGGTATGATGTCCCACCGGCTCGGAGCGGAGCTCTCCGACCTACTGGCCGGTGTCGCCGTCGTGGAGGGCACGATCGGAGTTCGTCAGCCCGACGGGACGTTTTTAACGACCTCGATTCCGATGGGGCCGATTCCCGTGCTGATGATTCATGGGAAGCAAGACGCCACTCTTCCCTATGAGGGAGGCCCGTCGGGAGTGGGTGAGCATCTCGAAGTGAAATCGGCCGCGGATGCCGTCGCTTTTTGGAACCAAGCCGATGTTTGTGCGGGATCCGCTCAGACGCAAACCAGCGTGGACGGGAACACGATCACCGCCGACTACGCGGCTTGCGCTTTCGGCAGCGAAGTGGAGTTGATTACTTTGGTGAATGGAATTCACCAGTGGCCCAATCCGGGGAATCCGGGAGAAATCTCGGGGAGTGATGCGGTTTGGGATTTCTTCGCGCGGCATTCGAAGAGCTGATCTGTGAATTATTATCGAGCTTTTCGTATTCGAACCCCCTCCCGGGAAGGGAGGGGGTTTTAAAATGGACGATTAGGATGAGAAAATGGGACGCGACTTAAACCGTTTCTCACGCCGACTGCTTGAGTTCCTTTAAAATCTTATAAAAGTATCCCTGAGAAACCCCCAGCCATTTGATGGCGGTGTAAGGCTTCGCCCCTGAATATTCGTGGGCTGCCTGAAAGACTTTCTTCACGTAGTCTTGCAGGGTGAGGTTCGCGTCGTAGAGGAAGGGGTTTTGGAAGAGCGCGTTGTTGGCGTTGGCAAGGTCGAATTCTTTGATGCGCTTGTAGACGGTGGCCAGCGAGAGGTCGAGTACTTCCGCCGTCTTGGAGGGATTGGAT
Organism: bacterium; assembly: GCA_046346885.1. Lineage (GTDB taxonomy): Bacteria > UBA10199 > UBA10199 > JADFYH01 > JADFYH01 > JAXMHI01. The sequence goes on from JAXMHI010000008.1 coordinate 100,300, forward strand.
CCCTGAGTTTGATACGCTTTTGCGGTAATCAATTTTTCGTAGTCGTTCCAAGTCATGTTGGGGTCGTAGAGGTTTTGCCCGTCGATGAGCACCCTCACGCCCGGCGCAGCCCCTTTGCTTATTACCGGCGGCGTCGCGCTTTCGCCTACGGCGGCCGCCGCAGGAGACGCGGCGGCTTTCGCGCCCGAATCGATGTTTCGCCGAATTCCGTAGCTGGTCGGGAGCGATTCGTAGGTGAGTTCGTCGTGGTCGGCCAGGGCGGTGGCCACCGAGATGATGTTTTCCAACTCGCGCACGTTGCCCGGCCAATCGTACTCCAATAATTTTTTCATGAAAGAAGGAGCCAGCTTCAGATCCCTCTCGATGCCGTGCTGCTTGCGGTACATCGACATGAATTTCTCCGCCAAGAGAGGGATGTCTTCCTTGCGGTTGCGCAGGGGAGGCAGGTCAATCTTGATTTGGCAGATGCGGTAGAAAAGATCTTCGCGGAAACGCCCCGTCTTGATTTCTTCCTCTAAATTCTTATGGCTCGCCGCGACGATGCGCACGTCGACGTTGTAGGTTTTCGTGTCGCCCACGGGCGTGATTTCCGCCTCTTCCAACACGCGAAGCAGCTTTACCTGCAGGTTCATGTCGAGCTCTGCCACCTCGTCTAAAAAGAGCGTGCCGCCGTCGGCCTCGACGAAGAGGCCTTTCTTGTCCTTCGTCGCCCCCGTGAAGGAGCCGGCCTTATGGCCGAAGAGCTCGCTTTCCATGAGGTTCGCCGGGATCGCTCCGCAGTTGATGGCGACGAAGCGCTTATCTTTTCGGATTTTGTTGTTGTAGTGAAGGGCCTTCGCGATGAGTTCCTTTCCGGTTCCCGTCTCGCCGTTGATGAAGACGGCCAGCGAGGTTTCGGTGATTTTGTCCAAGAGACGGAAGATGTCGTACATCGCCTTGCTCTTGGCGATGATCTTCTCGTAGGAGTATTTCGTCGGGATGTTGATCGACTCTTCCTCCATGATCGCTTGGTAGGCCGACACTTCGTTTTCCGCTTCCTCCAATTTTTTCCTCAGCTCGAGCTCCGCCTGCTGGTACTGATTGATCAATTTCGCGTTTTCGATCGCGATCCCCACCTGGTCGCAGAAGGCCATGAGCACCTTGAAGTTGACCCTCTTGAAGGCGCCGGGGCGATAGCGGTTATCCAAGTAGAGTACGCCCACCGTCTTGTTGCGCGACTGGATGGGCAGGCAGAGGATGGAGCGCAGCTTCAAGATCATCACCGATTGATATTCATTAAAGCGGTTGTCCCCCGAGGCGTCGTCCGTTTGCACCGGCTCGCCCGAATTCAAGACGCGTTCGGCGATGCTCGTCGAGATCTGGGCTAAGTTGGGGGAGAGCTCGGCGTTGAGGCAGGCCTTCACTTCGAGCGTGCCCTTTTCGTCCACGAGGAGGATGAGGCCGCGTTCCGCATGCGAAAGTTCCAGGGCGTTGTGCAAGATCGTCTTCAAGAGAAAGTCGAGGTTGTGCTCCGAGTTCAAATATTTGTTGAGGGTGAGGATATACTCGTATTCCTTCTCGAGAGTCGCCAGCCCGCTGCCTGAGTCTTCGTGCACCTCCACGGGGGCGGCCACCTGCTTTTTCACCTCCGGCTTGGGGGAGGGAACCACCATGGTCACTCCACCCATCATCTTTTCGATTTCCTTCAAATCTTCTTTCTGTTCCGGCTCCGTGGCGAGTTCGCGGGTTTTCTCCAAGCTTTCCTGGGCCTCTTCCACCCGCAGTTGGTCGATGTAGAGTCGCGTGAAGGCCCCGTGCACCCAGTAGAGTTGACCTTTGAGGCTGGTATTCTGCTCGATGAGCCCCAGCGCGTCCCGCAGGGCGTCGCGGGAGACCTCGAATTTCTTCTGCTTGCGCAATACGTCGCCCATCTCGAGCTTGGCGCGGGCGAGAAAGTAAAGTTGGTAGGCGGTTTTCTGGGGGATGCGCTCTAAGAGGAAGATCGCGTTCACCAAATGGGGGTGCGAGTCTTCGTAGTGTCCCGACTCGTTGTAGATGATGCCCATGTTGGCGGCGATGGCCGCCTGCGAGTTGATGTCTTGGATCTTCTGGCTGATAGCCAAGGCTCGTCCGTAATAGTGGAGCGAGTTCTCGATGTCGCGGTTCACGTTGTATACGTTGCCCAAGCCGTTATAGGCGCGCAACAGCAGCTCGTAATAGCGGTGGGCCTTCGAGATTTCCACGCAGGCCTTATATTGCTCGATCGTGTGGTTTAAATCCTTCAGCGCATAATACACTTCCCCCAAATGATAATGGGTACGGGCGGTGAGGAAGTGGTGATGGATCGACTTGTAGAAATCCAGATCTTTCTGGAATTGGGCCAGGGCCTTCGGATAGTCGTGCTTCAAATGGTAGACGGTGGCCAGATCGTTATTGAGCACTTCCTTGCGTTCATTTTCCTTTAGTTCTTCTTCCCACACCTTGTGGGTGTTTTCGAAAATTTTCAGGGCCTCGTCGAGTTTCCCCTCCACGATGCGTGCTCGTCCCATGTAGTTTTCGATGATGAGGCGCTTGCCCGTACTCAAATCGAATTCTTCCAGAAGGGCGATCGCCGACGAGAAAATCTCTTTCGCCTTGTCCGGTTCGTGGCGCTTTAAGTAAATGACGCCCAATTTCTCGTAGACGTCGATCTTCCAGTGGATGTTGTCGCCCAGGTTCTTCACTTCCTTCAGGCGGTTGCGGATCGTGTCGAAGAGTTCGCCCGCCTTGTTGAGGTCTCCTTCCTTCAGTAAGGCGTCTCCCAGTTTGAGCGCCACATTCATCTGGGTGGTGAGGTCGAGCGAGCCGGATTTTTCGTATGCTTTCTCCAAAAAATCTTTCGCTTCCCCCGTTCTTCCTTCGCTTAAGGACTTCTCCCCCAGTTCGATGAGCGCCTCCAACGATTCCTTGCCTTGGTCGCTCGATCCCAAATGATAGAGGTATTCGCTTTGCCTTAAAGGTTGGTCCTTCAATACTGCGGCAATTTTTTTGTGCAGCGTGTTTTTCTCCGTGGCCTTCAGGTTGGCCACGATCGCCTTGCGAAGCAGGGGGTTCTTGAAATCGTAGGATTGGGTGCGGTCTTCCCGCTCCAAAATGCCTTCCTGCGCCAGGTGCGCCACCGTCTCGGGCACGGCCTCGGCGCCGGTGAATTTGACGAGTTCCTCGAGGGAAGTCTCGCGGCCCACCAGGCTTAGGGTCTTGAGCACTTTCTTTTCCAAGTCGTTGCGGGTCTCGAATTGGTGCAGCAAAAACTCTTCGATGGTGGAAGGGACTTGGATCTTCGAGAAATCGATGCCCAAATCCTCATAGGTGGAGGCCTTCCAGCGGCCGTGACTGTCGAAGAGCAGGCCGCGGCTGATGAGCGCCTTGAGGAGTTCGGAGACGAAGAGGGGGTTGCCTTGGGTGCGTTGATAGAGTTCGTCGATGAGCACCGGCGGAGGCGATTCCAAGCCCGTCATGGACGCGACGTAATCGCGCAGCTCCATCTTATTGAAGGGTTCGAGAGGCCAGGCCGCCGTGTCGGGCCCCGTTTTGAAATCTTCCGTCGTGGCCGCCAAGATCAGAAGGGAAGCGGGAAAGCTCACGAGAAAAGTCTGCAGTTTCTCGTAGTCTTCCCCGTTCAAGTCGTCCGCCACCACAACGTGGCCCGTTTGAAACTCAAGCGAGACCCCTCGACGGAAAATAAAGACCGGCGCGTTGTTGAGTTGGGCGTGAAAGCGGAACTCCTTGAGCAAACGGCTCTTGCCGATGCCGCTCGGGCCTTTGAGCAGCAAGATCTTCTTCTCCATGGGGTTGCTTAAGTTCTGCGTGAATTGCCCGAAGATCTCCTTGAATTGATCCAACTCCTTCTTGCGGCCGATGAGCTGGCCTTCGCCGGGCAGGTAAGAGAGGAGGGTGTCGGTGGTTTCGATGTCGTAATTTTTACCGGAGAGTTGGTTGAGTTCTCGGATTACCGAGGCCGCGCTCGTGTAACGGTCCGACGGATTTTTCGCCAAGAGTTTTTTGAGGATCGTGTCGAGGTATTTGGGAATCTCTTTTCTTAGCTGCGTCGCGGGCGGGGGCGTGAGCGTCTGTTGGCGGTTGAGCGTTTCGGTCAACTGCTCGCTGCGGAAAGGATTCGTGCCCGTCAGGCACTCGTAGAGCACGACGCCCAATGAATAAAGATCGGCGCGGCCGTCGGGACGGTCGCCCAAGATAATTTCGGGGGCCATATAAGAAGGCGTCCCGGCCATCTTTCCTTTTGGTTTGTAGCCAGCCAAGCCGAAGTCGATGATTTTGACGATCTTCTCCGACTTCGCGTCTTTACCCACGAGCATGTTCTGCGGCTTTAAGTCGAAATGATAGATGGCATGGGCGTGCAGATATTCGAGGGCGCGCAGCGACTGCACGAAGAGGTTCTCGATGGTTTCGACGGATTGATCTCGGCATGCTTCTAAAAGGTTTGGACCGTCGATGAATTCGGTGGTGAAATAATATTGATCTTGGTTCGCCTCGTAACCGAAGTCGTGAATGCGGGCCACATGGGGATGGTTCAGCTCTTTGAGCAGCGTGAACTCGTTTTTGAAATTGGCGATGGCTTCTTCTTTCGAAAAACTGATTTGAGAACTTTTGAGAAATTTGAGGGCGTAAAGGCCGGTAGGATCCTTGGCTAAGAGGACTTCCCCAGAAAAACCGCTCCCCAGTTTCTTGACCACTTCGTATTTGCCGTCAATATTCACCGTTTTGTCTCCTCAATAAGGGTGGAATGGCTTATTTTGGACTAAAATATGAGTATATACAAATTAAAATATGTGGTGTCTCTATTCTCCAGAATAAAGAAACGTATTCTAAATTTTAAGCCTTTCCCAACTGCATAATTTTAAAATCTTTTAAAATCATATAGTTGCTGATTTTAATCAAAATAAAAAGCTTGGTACGTGCTTTGCTTTATTGAAAGGGCAATGGTGGGGGCTCTTTAAAAGGAGCAAAAAATGGGTATGGCCCTTCAAGAAATGGATCAAATGATTTTATGCGAGCTCGAAGAGTTGCTCGAGCATCAGATCAGCCAAAGCAATTTGGAGTTGCAAGAACTCCTCAAAATGAATCCTCAAATTCCTCCTCCCCCCGAAGAGTTATAATTGTTAAAAGTTGCTCATAGGTCTCCCTTTTCGGGGAAAATAAAGGGGCTTGAGAAGCATTTTATTCGAAGAAAGACTCAACTTTACTCTCCCCCTCTCCGATAAACCTTATAAGGGACACACGCTTGGGGACGGCTGAAAGTCTATCTTTTTAGGCTTTTGACATCCCCATTCAGAATAAGGTGTAATAGAGATCATGCGGCACACTTTTCTCCCTTCCAGTCTTATTTCTCCAAAAAAGAACGGAAAGAATTCTTTTATCCAAGGCTTAGGCCGTTTTCTTTTGCTTTTCGCCCTCACGGCTTGTGCCGGGGCGGGGGCTCCGGGAGGCGGCGCCACGCCGGTGGGTGGGGGAGAAGGTTTAAGCAATGCGGGCGCACCGCCCATTTCGCTTCCCGGACCGGAGGCCCTCAATATGAACGGCGTCTCCGTTTCGAGCGACGGCAGCGGCACGGCCACGGTCACCACGGCCCCGGGAACGGGATCGCCGGGCAACTACACGGGCGTGCGCAATATCGGCGACGTGGCATGGTATCAACCGGTGAGAGAATTTTTCATCCGCTCCGCCTATGCGGTGGGGGAAAGCGTCAACCTCCCCATCGGGCCCAACGGTTCCACCGTGCCTTCGCCTTTTACCATTCCCGCCAAGATCGGCGATTGGCTTGAGTTCAAGCAGTGCTTGAAAGCGAATCCCAATATCTGCAGCGCGGGGTTCCGCATCGAAGTCATCTTGGGCACGAATAACGGCGGCACCGCCGTGTTCTCCTCGCCCCCCACGAAGTTCTCGATCGATCCGGGCAAGGGTCAGATTTATTACATGATGAAGGAACCCAAAAAGGGTTGGGATTGGAAGACCCTGTTCGTCTCCACCGCCTACGCCCAAGAGGCCCACGGGCCCGGCCCCCTCAACGTTGATTTAAGCGATTTTACCGCCGCCACCTGCGGCTTGCCTGCTTTTGCTTCCACCCCCGCGCCGACTCCCAAGGATGAAGGCAACGTATGCACGGTGAAGGGGAATAACCACAACCCGGGCGTCATTGAAGAAGTCGCGAAGATCAACTGCAATCCCCAAGGGGAAAACCGCGGCGTTTATGCCTATGACGACGTGGGAATGCCTCGGTTGGCCGTTTGGTCGGCCAACAAGCTTATCGTGCTTTCCCATTTGGATTCTCCCACGATCACCCTCGAGAAAAAATGGGTGTATCCCGCGGATATTTCCCACGTGCAAAGCATCGGGGGCCATTTGATCGTCTTCCTCGACCGCAAAGGAAACGATTCGCTTCCCCACTTTTACGTCGACACGGCTTGCGCGTCGAATCCCGTCATCGACAACGTCGAGCAATTCATCGGATTCGACAATAACGGCAGCACTCCCAGCTTCGGTCGGGGAGGCGAGTTCGTGGCCACGGTGAAGAATCCCCGCGGCTATTGCGCCATCGTGGGCACTTCCACCCGCGACAACCCCGTCGCCTCGGTGAGCGAGGAGTATTGCCAAAGCCTGCCTCTGACCGTCGTCCAGATCCTTCCGCGGGCGGATGATTCCGTGCCGGTGTGCGGCCTTAATTACGTAGTGTTAAGCCCCAACCGGGGAGAATTGATTTATACGTTCCATCCTTTTGATTCCGTCCGCGATCCCCGCTGCGTCGCGGAGCCGGCCGGGGAGGCGCGGTCGAAGCATTTTACCATTCCCGGCGCCGTAGCCCCGGTGAGCTTCGTCTTGGGGAACTCGAGCGCGGAGCGTAACGATCCCGTTTTAGTGGTGCTCGATTCTCCCGCGGATAAGAAATCGAAATTGATTCCGTTCAAGTTGGAAGCGGTCGGCTACAAGTTCAACCTGGCGGCCGACCCCACGAAGGTGCAGGAGCTCCCGATACGGGGAGCCGCGGTGGGGTACGACCACAATAGTTTCATTTCCTACCCCTCCGATCTGACGGCGAGCCCGGAGCCTCATAGAACCCGTGGCACGATTTTCGGTTCGGATGCCGAACCAGGGACGTTGATGCGATGAAAAAACACCCCCTCCATCTTTTAAGTTTTTTATTCTTCGTTTTAAGCCTGATCGCTTGCGCGGGCGCGGGTGCGCCCGGAGGAGGGGCGTCGCCGGTCGGGGGCGGCGAGAGCGGCATCGGTACCGGCAATGCGGGCGCCCCACCCATCTCGATTCCCGGGCCCGAGGCTTTGAACATGGACGCCGTCACCGTGAGCGCTCCGGATTCCGCGGGCAACGTGACGGTGACGGGGATGACGGGCGCGGGCACTCCCGGCCAAGAAGCGCGGTTGCGCGACATCGGCAGCGTGACGAGCCGCCGATGGCCCAACAAGATCGAGAAACTCTTTATCCCCAACGCCGTGGCGGCGGCCGGGGGAAGCTGCAACATCAAGGTGCTGCCGGACGGAGCTTTCAAATGCATCATCTCCGGAGCGGCCGTGGGCGACTTCATCGCCATGAAGCAATGCGATTTCAGGGGCAACTGCAGCGCCGAGCTCGCCAAGCAAGTGCTCGCCGTCGACAATACTTCGGGTCCCGCGACCATCGTCACGCCCCCGACGGTGAAGGGTATGACGGTCGATTCGAAGGGGAACATCTTTACGAACAGTTCCAATAAATCGTGGAAGTGGACCGATCTTTTCATCTCAAACGCCTACGGGGCGGATGAAGGTCATGATTCGGAACCTACTCCCCACGTTTCGACGACCGTCTTAACGCCGACCCCTTCCGTTGTAGGCACCGCTCCCATAAATTTGGAGGGGCGCCTGAACCCTTTACAGGGCTTCACGGCGGCCACTTGCGCCGATCTCCCCGCCGATTATTCCCCGGCCCCGGCGGCGTCTCCCGCGGGTAAAACCTGTACGCTCAAGAAGACGGGCAGCGACGGGAACGCGGAGGTGCTGGCGACCCTTACGAATTGCAATCCCGAAGCGGGCGGCATCTACTATTTCGAGCAATCGGCGCAGCAAAAACTCGCCGTTTGGTCGGAGAACAAGCTTTGGGTGATCAACACCAACCAGAAAGGCCCCTCGGCCGTCGAGGAAAAGCGCGTTTATTGGTCGAACATCAGCGGCGTGCAGGCGATCAACGACGGGGTGGGGTCCGATAACCTTTTCGTCGTGTTGGAGCAAAAAACCGGCGCCAATTACCCCCTCCTGGCGATCAACCACGATTGCATCGGTTTCGGCTATGTCCGCGAACTTGCGCCGGCCCGCAAAGTGACCGGTTTCACTTCGTTCGGCAGTTCGTTCATGATGTCCGTCGATTTCGGGCGCGAGTCGTGTCTGGTCTTCGGTTCTTCCGGGGAAATCACGATCGGGGCCTTAAATAAAGACCCCGTGACCTGCCAGGCCGCCCCCTTCACCGACGTGGGGATCTTGAAGGCGGAGATTTGCGGTCTTCAATACGTCGCGCTCAGCCCCGATACCAAGGAGTTGATCCAGGGTTTCCATGCGACCAATTTGGGTTACGGGGGATGCAATACGCCCAGCTATATCATCTCAAAGAGGTCGATCCAGGATTCCGGCAAGCCCGTGAGCCTCGCTGTCGGACGGGACCGACATTCCCGGGGAGATAAGGTAGTCGTGCTGGTGACTCCCACCGGCGAAAACGAGCATGCAAAATTGTTCCCCTTTCAAGTGAACGACCGAGACAATCGCGTCACTCTTCAATCGATGATGCCGGTCGATTTGGGGGTCATGAAGCCGACTCTTCTGCGCTATAGCTCGAACGGCACGTCGGAAGACGGGCAATTCGTCACCAACGTCGTTGACACGACTGCTTCTTCCAATCGTTCCTCCTACGTGTATCAGCGGTCTTCCGATTTCAAGACCTTCAACCTGCCGACGGTCAACAGCGATGCCCTGAAGGCTATCGATAAAAATGCCATCGAGCGATCTCCCAATCCTCCCCGCATCCGTTAGTTCGCCCGTGGCGATTGACACCTTTCTCCCTACCCCCTAAAGTGCGGCCCCTATGGCAGAAGGCGAAAAAGTCATTGCGACTAACCGCAAGGCCCACTTCAACTACGAAATTGTCGAGAAGTTGGAAGCCGGGATCGCCCTCGTGGGCTCCGAGGTGAAGTCGCTTCGAGAAGGCAAGGCGAACCTCTCCGACGCCTATGCGATGATCGAGAAGGGGGAGGCCTATCTCTACCACTGCCACATCAGCCCCTACGACAACGCGGGACCCTTCAACCACGAGCCCTTAAGGGTGCGGAAGCTCCTCTTGCACCGCCGGGAGATCGAAAAGCTCATCGGCAAGACACAGGAAAAGGGTTTCACCCTGGTGCCGACCAAACTTTATTTCAAAAAAGGCCGCGCGAAAGTGGAGATCGGGCTCGCAAAAGGAAAAAAACTTTACGACAAACGCGAGACGATTAAACGACGCGAACAAGACCGTGAAATGAGCAAAGCGATCAAGCGCGGGCGCGAACGGGGATAAAAAAATATCCTCATAAACCTTTTAAAAACGGACGTTTACTTTTTCTCCTTTCTTTTTTTCTTCCCCAATTTTTCCCGAAGCGCTCCCGCGATTTTTGACGCGCATGACGGCAAATATCGATGAAATTTGCCTCCGCCGTTTGACACGTCGCATTAATTCGTTGACAACTTTATCCAACTCTGGTCGAAAATAAATACAGATAGGGGAATAGACTTGAGCAAGGGGGTTAGCCGGATGACGGGCCCAACTAGCTTAGAGTCTAGTCAGGTAGCGCAGATCTTTAGTCAGTTCCATCTTTACGACGACGGTCCGACCAGTGTTCTTGACCGTTCGGCGGGGATTGGTTCCTCTACTTCTTCCTTCCATAATCCTCTCGGGGAAATCGCGGAAAAGCTTAATCAAACCGGTGCCGTGCTTGGTTTGGCCAGCGTCGTTTGTTCGTTCATTCCCCCTCTAAGGCCCATCGGGGTATTAGGCATTAATTTCCTTTCCGCTCCCCCCGTGGCCGCCGCGCTTTTGGCGTCCGGTGCTTATTCCATTTACCATCAAATTCCCCAAACCTCCGCGGCCTTCGGGCGCCTCTTCACTTCCTATTCGAATTCTTCCCATTCCCGTTTCGAAGATCTCCTCCAAGTCTGCGGTTTCGGGGTCGGCGCTTTAGGCATTTGGGTGGGGGCGAGCTCTTTCACTTTGGGCGGCAAGACCTATCTGGCCACCCGCCGACAACTTCTCGCGGAAGGCTTCGCTCCTCTCGAAGCGTCGCGCACCGCCTATTTACGGGCCGATGCGGTGAGGCGCGCGGTGCAAGATCCGGAGATCTGGACCCAGTTCGCCCGGGGAAACGTGGCATTAAGTACCGCTCAAAGGGAGTTTTTGTTGAGATCCGGCCATGTGTCGGAAGCGATTTTAGTGGGCGGTTCGACCTTGGTGGGAGTGGGAAAATTCGGTTATGGCATAAGCCACCTTTACGATCGTTATCGACGTGGAAGCCGGGTCAACGCGGGAGACGTGGGCAATCTGTTGCTGGGTTTTGCCTTGGACGTTTATCCCGGGGTGACCACCTATTTGTATCGGGCCGGCCGGGGAAATCGCCGTTTCAATCTGGAACCCGCCATGAGCCAAGAGTTGACGAATGAATCCTATCGAAATCCCTCTTTAAGAACCTGGGTTCTCGAAAAATTGGAGAAAGGTTTGCCGCGGCTTTCTCCGCAGCAAGAGAGGGATTATGTCTCCCAAAGTCAGAGCGATTTGTCGCGCGTGGAGGCCATGCTCGACCGGGCCGAGGCCCTCCCCATTCTTTCTCAGGACTTGCTGGCATTAAATGAAAGGGGATTTCCCGGCGCCTTGCCGACTTCGATCGTGCCGGCTCCACGCCGCTTTTCGAGTTCTTCCACGGCCCCGGGGGCGCCTCGCGAGCCGATTTCCCGTCAAGAATTAGGCAATTTTAGCGTCGAACAATTTTATCAGGCTTACTCGGAAGGTCGGGTGACTCCGACGGAAGTCTTGAAAATGATCCTCGATCATCCCGTCACCCAGAACGGCAGTATTTTTCCGCGTCCCTTGCAGGGCGGAAGATTGAACGCCCTATTGAGGCGGTCTGCGGAGGAAAGCACGCGGCGCTTCCAACTGGGAACCCCTCGACCCTTGGAGGGGATTTTCGTCGCGGTGAAGGATATTTTTCCCGGTTTGGACGGCGTCATGCAGGTGGGTTCCAAGACCTCCCGCATTACCGGCATCGATCCGAGTCCGGTGGTGGAAATCCTCAAGGAAATGGGGGCCATCCCCGTGCCCGTGGGCATGACGGCTGCCGCCAATGGAGGCTCCGGGCTTCACTCGGGATTCGGTTACATTCCCCATCCCACCCGCGAAGGTTATGACCCCGCCGGTTCTTCTTCGGCGACGGCCCATGTGGTCGGTCTGACGGATTTCCCCATCAACATCGGGATCGGGACCGACACGGGTGGTTCGATCACCGCCCCCGCCGGCGCAGTGGGGCTCTTCGGCTTCGTGCCTCCCTCGGGCGTCATTTCGACGCGCAACATGGTGCCCTTCGCCACTTTCCTAGACCGGGTGGGCGTTATCGCCCGCCACGCCCAGGACGGAATGATGCTCGCACGCACCCTCTCGCGTACGGTCGGGGACGACCCGCACATGCGTTTCCAAAACCCCGGTATGCTCTACCAGCCTTCCACCCAAAAGCCCGTGCTCCTCTATTTGGAGAAGTTGATCACCGAAGCCTCCGAGCAGGCCCGTTATAATTTCGTGCGGCAGCTGGAATACTATCGTCGCCACGGCTACGCGGTGATCGGGCTCGACGCGAACTGGAATTTCATCGCTGAGGCGCCCATGCTGCTCTATCCTTTCGACGCCTATTCGGCCGCCGCCTTTACCCATACCAATCCCCTGCGGCCGACCTTCATGGAACCCCCCCGCAGAACGTTGGACTATAACCTGTTACTTCGCCTGCCTAAGGGAGGAATAGCGCTTCGTTTCGGGCTTTTCGATCGGGCTCGCCAGCTGTCGTCCCGTTTCCAGGATATCTTGCACCAAAAGATCGGCGGTGATTTCGTGCTTATGTCTCCTTCGGCCGAGGCAATCACCACCCAAGAGATTTTAAACGGACAAGCGGGAGCCAAACTCGACCATCACGACTTGATCACCATGCAGAAAAACCGGGTTCCCGATTGGGGCCAGCTCAACTTGCCCACGACCCCCGGTTCACCCGTTGGCGTCGTCTTGACCGGTTCGCTTCCGAATCTGCTTCATTTTACCACGCCTCCTCCCCAGTGAAATTCGTCGACAGGGAGCGAAGGTTTCGTTTAGGCTTCTCCGTCATGAGGGCGGATCAGATCATCGAACTTCTCGGTTTGAAGCCGCTGCCCCAAGAGGGCGGTTTTTTCCGGGAGACCCACCGTGCCTCCGAGGCCCTGGCCGAAGAGGCGCTCGGCGGCCGACACTCGGGAGACCGTCATCTTTCCACCGCTATCTACTTCCTCATCACCGCGGAACACTTCTCCGCCTTCCATCGCATCGTTCAAGACGAGGTCTTCCATTTTTACTTGGGCGACGCGGTGGAGTTGGTACAACTGGACGAAGCGGGCCATTTACAAACAGGGCCTAAACTTTTAGAAGGGCAACGTCCTGGACGATTGTACCCGCGGGAACGTGGCAAGGCTTGCGCGTGGTCGAGAGTGGGCCCTCTTGGGCACCGTCCGCTTTGCCACAAAGCTTCCGGGATTTTCGAGATCGGAAAGGAAGAACTTCTTGCCCGCTACCCCCAATACCGTGCGGAATCCTCCCGCTTCACTCGGGAGGATAATGGAACAAAGAGCGAAAGCAGTTCTCTGTAATTTTCACCCTGTCCCATTATTGCGAGAAGGCCCGTTGGGCGCTCGATTACAAAGGCGTGCCCTACGAGCTGCGCAACCTTATCCCGGTCCGCGCTTTGCTCACCGTCGGCGTAGCTCACAAACGAGCGTTCCCGTTTGGAAGTACACGAAGGGAGTGGTTCAAGACTCGACGAAATCATTCATTACCTCGACCGGAAGTTTCCCGAGAAACGCTGACTCCCGTTTCGGAAAACCTTGAGAAAAAGAAGCGATCGAGCTGGAGATGTTCGACCAGAGGCGGGGTCCATCTCAGGCGCTTCCTCTATCATTTCGTTTTGGAAGATCGCGCTTTGGCCTCCTTCCTGCTTTTGCAGGATGGCCCTTGGTATGGAAGGGCTTGTATGCCGTCGCTTTCCCCCTGCTTAAGCGCTTGATGCAGAAAACGGATGCGGATCAGCGACGAATCCGCCCGTCGTTCTCAGGCCCGCTTGGAAGAAGTTCTGAAAAACTTGGTGAGCAGTGAAGAAAAAGAATTCTTAGTCGGCAATTCTTTCACCCGCGCCGATCTCACCGCCGCCTCGCTCTTGGCGCCGTTGCGTGCATCCCCGCCGTTTCATGATTTCACCAGCCCGAGGTGCAAGCAATGCTGGGCCCCTCGCCGAATTCCAAAAGGCCCATCAGGCGGATCCCTTCTTTGATTGGGTTTTGAAAATGTACCGTGAACATCGCCGTTAGGAGCTTGCTTTTCCCGAAAAGCTCGGAATTCAGGGAAATCAAAAAAACTCTTTTGTTTTGCTTGCCACCCCTTTGGGGCAGGGCTTATCATTGCCGCCGGGAAATACCTCATGCGGATCCGGTATTCGGGGGAATGCGATCGGATTCATGGCATCTCCCCGCGAGGTTCTGCGGAGAAATTTTCGGAAGTGAGACGACGGAGCGAGGCGATCACCACGGCCGCTTCAGGCGGATGATTACGTCATCCAATCGATGCCGGACGCCCAAATGGCGACGGCGCACCACCTGGTTTTCAGACTTTTCTGCTGATCCCCCATCTTCCGTCGTATGGTCTACCGCAGTTAATGCCTGTTCGTTCTATTATGGTTTGAGCCAGCATCACCCCCGCGGCGACCGCGGCTTTATCTCGGCCGACGGTGGAAAAGTATACGTTGGCGCGCGGTGGACCAGGCGATGGAACGGCGATCTCCGGAAGCCAGGAAAAGGAAGGATTTGTTGCCGTCAGCAGGACGCATACCATGAGGAGCAGCATCAAAACTGCCCATAGCCGGTCATCACTATCTGTCTTTCCAATCCGCTGCCAGTTTATCAAACTTAAAAGGTTTTCCCCTCTCCGCGAGAGAAGGAGAAAATCTCTGTTGCATTGGTTTGAATATCCGGAAGGAGTGGTGAAAATTGGGCACGAAGGTTTCGATTTTCCTTCGATAACGAAACGCTACGGCATCGCGTCTTCCTCGAAAATTACCGCCTGGCCTCGCGATTGGTGACGAACGGGAATACCTGCGAGTTCATGGAAGAAGGAGGTTATCGCGACGCGCCCGCATTGGCTTTCCAACAGCGAAGACAGGATGCGGTGCAGCAAAACCGTTGGGAAGCGCCGTTTTATTGGGAGAAGCGGACGGCCAGTGGTGGCGAGATGAGCCTTTCCGGCATGCGGCCGGTTGTTCATGAAGAACCGGTGAGTCACGTGAGTTTTTTCGAGGCGGACGCCTATGCCCGCTGGGCGGGAAAGCGCCTGCCGACGGAGGCGGAATGGGAGAACGCGGTCTTTCCCTTGAAGATTGAGGGAAATTTCTACGAATCCGGTTTTTTAAGCCCTCAAGCGCTTGCGCGCCCTCGTGAAGGGCATCCCTCCCAGATGTTCGGCGACGTTTGGGAATGGACGGCGAGCCCCTACGTCGCTTATCCCCGCTTCAAGCCCCTTCAAGGGAGCTTCGGCGAATACAACGGCAAGTTCATGTGCGACCAATGGGTGCTGCGGGGCGGTTGCTGTTTCACGCCCGAATCGCACTTCCGGAAAACGTACCGAAACTTCTTTCCCTCACACACCCGATGGCAATGCTCGGGCATTCGACTGGCGGAGGACTTATGAGATCGGCGTTTCAACCGACGGGACTGTGCAAATCCCAAGCGACCTTCGACTTTCACGATTATCACCCCGCGTTGGACGATTTTTACGGGGAGGTGATGGAAGGCTTAGGCAAAACACCCAAGGCGATCCCTCCCAAATTTTTCTACGACGAGCGGGGTTCAGATCTCTTTTTCGCCATCACGAAGGTGCCGGAATATTATCTCACCCGCACCGAGGTGGCGCTCCTCGAGTTGATCACGCCCGAGCTCGCCGATTTGCTCGAGCGAGGCTGCAACCTCATCGAATACGGCTGTGGCAGCTCGCGCAAGATCCGCATCCTCCTCGACGCGCTCTACCAACCGAGCGCCTATCTGGCGATCGACATCTCGAAGGAGCACCTGCTCGATCTCTGCCGCTCTTTAGGCTCCCGTTACTCGAATCTCGCCATCAAGGCCATCTGCGCCGACTTCACCCGGGCGCTCAAGCTCCCTATCGATTCCCGAGAGCGCAACGTCGCCTTTTTTCCCGGCTCTTCCATCGGTAATTTCGAGCCCGCCGAGGCCCTGTTGTTTTTGAGAAACGTGAAACAATCGGTGGGAAGGGGAGGGGGAATGATCGTCGGCGTCGATTTGAAGAAAGACCCTCGAATCCTGCACGCCGCCTACAACGACTCCCAAGGCGTTACGCGTGATTTCAACCTCAACCTGCTTGAGCGCATCAACCGCGAGTGCGAAGGCACCTTCAACCTCGATGCTTTCGAACACCGAGCCTTTTACAACGCTTTGAAAGGCAGGATCGAAATGCATTTAGTGAGCTTGAAGGATCAAACGGTATTCTTGCAACGAACGCCCGTCACGTTTCGGGCGGGAGAAACGATCCACACGGAAAACTCTTACAAGTATGCGCCGGAAGAGTTTAAAGCTTTGGGAGAGAAAGCGGGTTGGCGACCGGTGAAGTTCTGGGCGGATCCGGAGAAACTTTTCAGCATTCATTATTTCGAAGCTTAAAGCTTTGGACCGAATGCAAACTTCAATTCCTTCCCGCAAATCCGGAAACGCCGCTGCAATTCCCGCGAGTTCGGCGCGCTTAAGTTGATGATCGCATATCGGTAGCTCTCCTCGTCTTGCCGGTGGTTCTCGGATAAACGCTTTCCCGCCTTCGCCAAGATTTCCACGTGCGAACCCGGAAAGAGACGCTTTATTTTTTCCACCTCCCCATCGCCGGGTACCGATATTGCCTTCCGGTCTTCAAACGTGCGCAGTACGAAACTCGCCGCCACCCGGTCTTTGCCCGCGAAGCGGCGGAAGCGGGGCTTCTTGCCGACGCTCAAATCCATGAGAATCTCGTAGGTGTGGGTGCCGTGCAGGGCCTGCATCAGGCTCGCGAATTGAGAGGCCATACGGCCGTTCACCTCCAGGATGTGGATCGTTTTCTTCCGAGGGTGATAAAAAAATTCGACGTTGAAGAGAAAGTCGTCAAACCCGATGGATTTCATGAAGCGTTCCGCGATGCCCCACATTTTTTGTTGAACCTCCGCGGGCAGGCGCGAGGGTGCCCAAAAACAGCGGAAACTGCGCGTGCCGGGATAGAAGAGGGAGTCGACCACGTCGATGAAATAATATTTCCCCCGGTGCGCATAGCCTTCCAAGGTGACTTGATGGCCGTCGAGCATTCCCTCGGCGATGAGGTGCTCGCCGTTCGCGGGACGGGCGATCTCCGAATTCATGCGCGGGATGAGGTGGCTGAAGGTTTTTACGAAAGGGGGCAGGCGTTTTCTTAAATCCTTCAGCACCGTTTGAAATTCACGGGGAGAGCGGATGGGTTGTGACATGAGCGAGAAATAACTCTTCACCGGTTTCATGAAAAAGGGAAAGGGCAGCGGCGCTTTTTGATCCTTCAAGGAGACGAGCGCGAAGTCGGGCACGGCTTCGGGCACGGCCTTCTTCTGGGCGAGGCGCGAATAATATTTGTGTTGGCAGTAAAACACCGAGGGAGGCGGTGGGCCGGGAAGCTTGAATCGGCGCGCGGCCAGAGACGCCAAGATCGAGGCCGGGTAGTCGTCCGTCGCCACGACGCCGTCGGGGCTGCTGGTTTTTTTCGCGTGGCGAGAGAGGGCCTTCAAGAAGGCGTCGGGGTTGAAATCCGCGGGATCTATAATTTCCGTCCCGAAGGCCTCGATGTCGTAGCGTTTCGAGAGGTCTAAGGAAGCGAGATAAAGCCGGTCCCGGCGGGTGGGGCAGAGAAAGAGGATTCTCTTCCGAGGAGGCATGTCGGGATTCTAAGGGAATAGAAGAGAAAATAGAAAGTGTTATTGGGCGCTTATGGCAAAGAAGGGCGGGACCGCCATTTGCGGGCGAAAAAAAATGAAGGGGGACCTCATTTATTTTCACCACAAGGAGTCATTTGGAGTATCATTCTCTCTATCCAAGTCGAAAGTTATCGGGAGGTGAAAGGAGTCGTACGGAAAAATCGTCTTTTGCCGTATCGCGTCAACAACTCGTTGAAAGAGTAAACCGATACTGAAAAAAGACCCAAAAATCTTATCGGGAGGAAAAATTGAAGCGGCGACGGGTCCCTTCCCCGGCGCTTGAACGAATGCCTTTACACGGGGGCGCGTAAAGATGTCGATTCGTCGATGCATCCTTTCGAAATTTTTCTTCCTCTTCACCTTGTTTTCCCTCTGCGCATGCGGGGGGCAAGACGGCGCACTGGGCTTAGTCGATAATCCCTCCTCGCCGCCCACGGGGCTTCCGCAAACGCCATCCCCTTCCAATCCGAATCACGACCCCTCGGGTGGTTGCGTCGTTCAGTTTTCGTCTAACATTGTTTTGAAAGCGAAGCTCGCCCCCGGCGCCTCTTCGAGCGCTGACGCAACGGGCTTGATCGTGAGCGAGCCCAAGTCTTTCCCGGCTATTCCGCTCCACTTCAACGGCAATCAGGTCGTGATGAATGGAGATGAATTTCAAGAAGGCGAGTTGGTGTTGGGGTCTCACACCTTGAGGGTTCGGCAAAAGGCGGGCACGCAGGCCAGCGGCACTTATGACGCACCCACCGGATCGATCCTCCTCCAGGGAGTGCAGTTCGAGGTGACCTCTCCTCTTTCCATCAATCTGCCGACTTTCAGTCTCACCTCCGGCTCTACGGGCGACATTCCCGGAAATTTCGGCAATCTCATCGCTCAAGGGTCTCCCCTTTCTTCCGCCGACAAGGGTTTGACTTTGGCCGGTGGGTTCGTGATCGCCAGTTTTCCCTTGGCGGAATTCGTGGGGGCGGCGGTGACGGTGGATTTCGAGGGAAGCGTGGATTCGGTTCCCGATCCCGCTCATTGTTCGGGAGGGGGAGGAAGCGGCGTCGTGCTGACCGAGATCGTCACCGACTCCAATCATCAAACCACGGAGGTGAACCTCTCCGTTAATGCGCCCGTCGATTTCGGGCGGGTCTTTGCGCCGCAGGCCGGCACCGATTTCCCAGGCCCTGCCGACGCGCGCTTTCGCCAGTTCAAAACGCTTAAGGTCAAGAACTCTAGCGCGGCTCCCTTCGACGCCCAGGTTTCGCAAACGCCGGGATTCACGGTGACTCCGTCGGGCACCGTAAACATCCCCGCGGGCGCCTCCCAAGAGTTTAAAGTGGAATTCGGTGTGACGCCGGTCGCGGACTATTCGGAAAGCCAGGTGCCTTTGAGCCGCACAGTGAACGGCACGATCACGGTGGCCGGCGCCTCCATCGCCCTCACCGGGGTCGTGAAGCGGGCCGCCCCGGAGCTTAGCGTGCAAGGTACCGAGAGCCACGCGCCGAATACGGTGGAGTTCGGCGTGACGCCGGTGAAAGTGTTGGGCAGCGGCGCCTCGACGACGCTCGATTGTCGTCCCGCCAGCCCTCCGGTTCCCACGCTCAGCCGCAAGATTCTCCTCGCCAATACGGGGATCCGACCTTTGCAGATTTCGCACATTCTTCCACCGACCGACAACGTCCCTCAGAAGGGGGATCCTTACTGCGCCAATTACGGGTCTGAATTTTTGAGGATGGCGCTCGGCACGCAAGGAGGCGCCGTCTGTCAAACTCTGTCGATCGGCGGCAAAACCTACCTGACCGACGCGTGTACGATTCCGCCCGGAGACGGTCGGGTCACCTTTCAGGCGGTGTATTTGCCCATGAACGCCAGTTCGATCCGCAACGCGACCGACGGTGCCCTGCAGGAAGACTCGGCGACGCTCACCGTCGAAAGCAACGACCCCCGCTACGACGGGTCGTCCGGCCACGATTCTTACCAGCTCAACCTTCACGGGGCGGTGAGCGCCGACCAATCGGACGTACTGACAGTCAAGAAGGAAGGCGCCAATTCCGAGGTTCCCTCCGGCGGAAACTTGCGGGTGAACATCCCCAACGCCGCCGATATTTCCGTCACGCAGAAACTCGTTCTGCTCAATCATTTGAATCAGCCGCTCACGAACGTGCAGATCGCCGTCGGCGACACGGCCCATTTCCAGGTCATGACCTCCCCGAGCCTCCCGCCGACCACGATTCCCGCCATGGACAGCGGCGTCGGCGCCGAGCCGGGCAAGGGGGCCTTCTTCTTGAAGTTCACGAAGGATGCCTCCGGAGACGTCGGTTCTCACCCCACCTCCTTGACGGTGAGTTTCGTGCCCGGGGGCAGCGGGCCGGCCAGCACCTTCACGGTGAACTTGACGGGCACGGTCAACCACCAGCCGATCACGGGAGAGGCCCAAGTAACGGTGGAGATGATCGGCTCCTACATCGACACGCCGCTTTTGGGCACGAGCCCCAACGACTCGCTCGATTTTAGGAAGCCGGAGAACGCCCATTTTACGCCGGGGGCGATGAGGCTGCAGTTCGTGCCCGTTCCCGGAGCGGAGAGCTTGCGCAGCGTAACCATCCTCAACCCGCCCGGCTTCGAGCCCGACAACCCTAATTTGCTCACAACCCTGATGAACGCCAGCCGTGCGGATCGGGCCAAGCTCATCCGTCTCTACAGCACGCGTTTGTCCGGCTATCCCGGCGGCGTCGAAGACGCGAACCACGACGGCACGCCCGACTGCACCGATCCCGATTTCATCAACATCAACTACGTGCCCGGCGACTGTTCGTTCTTCTACTACATGTTCGCCATGAAGCCGGGCAACACGGGTACCTACGACGACGAAACGGGCGAGATGGTTTTGCCCGACCTCAATATGCGGCTGCTCAATCCCTTCCACGCCCAAGTGCTCGATTACCAATCGAACCAAATCACTAACGCGCCTCTGCGGGCGAGCATCTCCACGCACACGATCGATGCGCGTTTCGTCGGCGACCTTCCGCTCGTGCCCGACTCCACGATTCAAAACTCGGAGTTCGCCATTCCCGATACGGTCTACCAATCGCTCTTTACCGCCCCTCCCTACGGCTGCCCGGGCGGAGTGAACTGGAAACCGGAAGATCCCGTTACCCCCACTTTCGGTTGCTATCTCACGTCGTCTTCCCCCCATCGAGTAAAGGGGATGGCCCTCACTCCGCTTCCCGACGGTGATTATCGTTTGATTCTTACCTTGCTCACACGTTTCCCCGACCTAGGTGCGCCCGCCAACATGCCGAGTTTCATGGCGAGGGGGAAGATGTGGGTGTCGATCCAGGGTCGACTGCACGTGTGCGGAGCGGAAGGGTGTCATTGATGTTGATGCCCATTCCTTCCTTTGTAACCAAGGGAAGGCTTTGACGGTTTGAAAAGCGTTGGAGCAAATTCCTCCGACCCCTCTCGAGCTCAAGAGGGGAGGGCGCCGAATAAATGTTAAAACGGATTCACTTCCAGGGGGCTGTCTTGATCCTTCACGCCGCCTGCCGACAGGTTTTTGACCAAATCCTCCGCCTTCTCGGAAGAAGGCATCACCAACGGGGCCAGAGAAGGATCGAGGCTTAAGAACTCGAGCACTTGTTTCTCCGTCCATCCCGCCTTCGTTAAGGCGGTTGCGACGCGGTTCGATTCGGTCATCGGCAGCTCGTTTTTGACGAGAAAAACATCGCGGGCCACCTGCAGGCGTTTCCAAGTCGTCTCTTCCATTTTTTCCAAGCGCCCGCCGGTTAAATGGTGAATGCCTTTTTCCAATTGCGGATTCACCAGCGCCTTCACCATGTTGCCGACAAAGCGTTCGGCGAAGGTGGTTTTCGCCGCTTCGTCCTCGAATAAAATCCCGATCTCCCCGAAGACGGTGGCTTGAGTGACCGAGAGGGTGAGCGGTGCGGCGAAGCCGGCGATCTTGCGTCCCAAAATTTCGGCGCGGCTGCCCCCTTCGGTCGCGATTTTTTGCAGGCCCGCTTCATCCAGCTTTAAGGCCTTGGCTCCGCGGCTCCAGAGGCGGCCCACCGAACCGCTGACAAAACTCGACAAAAATTCCATGCCCGCGCTGCCCGCCGTGATTTTTTCCCCTTTTAGCAGCGCGTTTAAGCTGACGCCGGTTAAGCCCTCCGCCAAGGCGCCGGCGCCCACGATCATCCCCTCGGCCGCGACGGCCCGCAAACCCCCTTGGGCGGCCATCCGTACCACGAGCGAGGTGCCTCCGATCGTCGAACGGGCCAGGACGCCCGCGCCCAGACCGGCGGGCAGACTGACGGCGGTGAAGAGGGCCTCTTTCTTGAGGGCGTCGCTTGTGGCATGGGCCACGTTGAAGATTTCATCGAGCGGGTCGAAGGTGTCGTTGTAGATCGTCCAGGCTTTGTCCGCGTATGCGTCGCGTCCGGCCAATTCGCCGGATTCATGGCTTTCGGCCAGCAGGCGGTATCCTATTTTCAAGGTTACCCGGTGTTTCACCTCGGAAGCGGCCATCTCGCGCAGCAGGCCGGCACGCTCATCGGCGGACGGGCCGGCTTCGCCGAAGCGGGCGGTAAAGGGTTGGGGATCTTTTTCCTTCCATGCGGCCAGCTTTCCGTCCAACGCCGTTTCGAAGACGTCGCCCATTTGCTTCACTTCTTTTTCGATCTTTTTCACGTCGACTTCGGCGCGAATCGCTTCCCTTTTTTCTTCAGAGCATGCGCTGAGCTCCCGGCGAAGTTCGTCTTGAAAGACGTCTTCCAGCATTTTTCCGGCCACGGCATAAGAGCCGTCGCGGTGATTGATGGCGTCGACGATTTCCAAAAGGTAGCGCTTTTTATCTTCGGGATGGGCGAGGCGTTGCAGCCCCTCGTAGGTTCCCATTTTGAATAAGGGGGCCATGACCCCGTCGATCTTTCCCAGCAGGCCTTTTTTGCGGGCGAGGGCGTAGGCTTCTTCCAAGGTGTCCGCCTGGCCTTTTTCCAAAAAAGTCCTCATGCGCTTGAAACTTAAATTCCGAGAGTCGCCGCTTAATTGCTCGCGGATGTTCCAGCCGTAGCGGTTTCCTTTTTGCTGCGCGACGACCGATTCGTTGAAAGCGATGAGCGAATCCATCTCGCTTAAGGAGAAAGTCCTTAAAATTTCACGCGCTTCCTCGCGCATTAAAACGATTTCGGGCTCTTGCGACGAGACGGTTTTTTCCTTCAAGTCCATCATCAGCACACGGGCCTTGGCGGTGTTGCCTTGAAGCAGGGCGATTTGGCTCTCATGGTAGAGGCGGCGAGGCTCGTCGTAGGCCAAGAGAGCCGTTCGGCCCAGGGAGCGGTGCTCGGCGATGAGGCCTAAGCGCGAGACGTCTTTCAAAATGGCCAGTTGCTCCGGAGGGGAGAGTTTCAAAAAGAAAGGGGTGGCGGCCAATGCCTTCCCGCCGTCGATCGTCACGATCGCGAGATACGGTTTGTGGTCTTTTAAGTCCGAGGGAGTCAGTTCGCCTTTCGCCACCAACGCTTGCACGGGAAGCAGCGCCTTGGCGGCGGCCGCCTCGCGCGACTTGGCCATCAAGCGGGCGCTGAGCAAATCGGCGGTGACGGTGTCTCCCCGCATCAAGGCAAGGCGGGTTTCCAACATTAAAAGGGGAATCGCGGCGGAGGCGCCTTCTTCCTTCTCCACTTTTTGGCGCAAGCGGCCCAGTTCGAAAGCGGCTTTTTTCATCGCCCCTTTCGAATCGGTCGAGTCGATTTCCTTTTGGAGACGGGTCAACGGAAAAAGGGGGTGGCTTTTTGCGGCGGAAGAGCCTAACGCTTTCACCCCTTGGAGATGTCGTACTTCTTGTACGAAGGAATCCGTCGGTGTTGCGTTTTTTTCGTATTCTTCAGCGAAGTTTTGAATGATTTTTTCGCCGATCGTCTCGGCCGTTTGTAACCCTTCTTGAATCTTATGAATGAGACTCATCTTTCCCTCCTTCTTTCGAGAATGTGTACTAAGCAAATGCTATTCCAACATTTATTAAAAATATATTATTTATAATTATATGATTTTATTTAATTTTATATATTTATAGTGTGTACTGAATTTTAGGAATATATAGAAAAGTCCTCAAAAGTCAGGAGGGAGTGGGGGGTTGAGTGCCCAAGTTGGCCTTTGGCGAGGACGGCTTTTCCCCTGAAGCGCGGCGGAGAGGAAAAGGTTGAATTTGCGGGGGAGTGGATCGACAATGAAGGTTCTTTTATGTTCTTACTCGGT
Organism: bacterium; assembly: GCA_046346885.1. Classification (GTDB taxonomy): domain Bacteria; phylum UBA10199; class UBA10199; order JADFYH01; family JADFYH01; genus JAXMHI01. The sequence goes on from JAXMHI010000008.1 coordinate 123,827, forward strand.
CTCGCCATCGCTCCCGCCGTCGCCATCATGCTTTATATCCATCGCCGCGACTGCTATGAAAAGGAGCCCTTCAACACCCTTGCGAAATCGTTCTTTCTCGGTGCTTTAAGCATCGTGCCCGCGGTGATTTTGGAGATTTTCGGACACAAGTGGGGAATGAACGGCCACAGACCCGGCGGGCCCGTTTGGGAGACGGCCCTTTACGCGTGGGGCGTCGTGGCCTTCTCCGAAGAACTTTGCAAGCTCGTCGTCTTAAGGGGATATTCCTACCGCCAAGCGTGCTTCAACGAGCCCTTCGACGGCATCGTTTATTCGGTGATGGTTTCCATGGGTTTCGCCGCCGTCGAAAATCTCATCTACGTTCTTCAAGGCGGCATTGCCGTGGCGATTATCCGTATGTTTCTCTCCGTTCCCGCCCACGCCACCTTCGGCATTTTGATGGGCTACTACGTGGGGCTTGCGAAATTTAAGGAAGAAGATTCCTTCAAGCTCTGCCTCTTCGGTCTTCTCGCGGCCGTTTTCTTTCACGGCGCCTTTGATTTTTTCCTCTTCTTGAACCGGATTCCCCTGCTCGTCTTCGGCGCCTTCGCGTCTTTGATCGTAGGAATTTTGCTTTCGCGGAAAGCAATGCGTCTGCATAATCAAAACTCGCCGTTTAGGCCTCCGGCGGGGATACCGATACCGCCTTCCATTTAGAGGAGTTCTCCATAGAAGAGCGGGGTTCTTTTCTTCGTTGATTTAAAAAAAACAGGGGGTGCTAATGGGCTTTCTGAGCCGCTCGGTGCGGGAAAACCAAAATGCAGCCTAATATAAACACGAGCAACACCGCCGATGCCGAATAGCGGCTTAAGGCCAAGCCTCCGGACTGAAGGGGTTTGTCTAGAAAATCACCCACTACGGCGCCCAAGGGCCGGGTCAGGATGAATGCCGCCCAAAAGAGGAGGGTGCGGGAAGCGCGCGTCCAAAAATATAAGGCTGCTACAAGGGCCAATAAAAGGCCAAAGACAATCGCCCCTCCGCGATACCCCATGCCTGCGGTATCCGCCGTCCAATCTCCTAAGGCGGTGCCTAAGGTTTGTGAAAACATGATGGTGACCCAATAAAATATCTCGGCTTTGGGATGATTGACCGTTTCGACAGAAATGGAACCCAAGGTCCAATACCAAATCGCCAAAGAGCCCATGAGCAAGGCGAAGAGCAGTGAGCTGCCGCCAGCATAACCGATACCGAGGGAGCGGTCGGCGAAATCGGCCAAGGTGGTGCCCACGGTGGTGGTGGCGATGATCGTGGCCCAATAAATGAAGGGATGGAAACGGGTGGCCTTGATCTGGATAGCCACCATGACGAAAAAGATCGCGGCGAAGATTCCCGTGCCGACGAGATAGCCTAAATTCATCGACATCGAAACGGCATCGCCCCCGGTCTCTCCCAAG
>JAXMHI010000009.1:0-122016 GCA_046346885.1 bacterium
TTCAGAACCGTCAAGGTTACAATTGAGAGTGACAGGCCTCGCTTAAAAATAAAAAGCCAGCCTAAAGGCTGGCTTTAAACATTCGACAAAACAAAACTGAAAAATGGAGGCGGGGGGAATCGCACCCCCGTCCGAAAAACTTTACCGCCGGCTTCTACAGGTTTATTCGATGGTTTGTTGTTATTTGTTTCCCTCCCATCGACAGGATGAAAGCAAACGAAGATTAAGAAAGGTTTCGCTCCTGCCGTCTTAATCACCAGCATTCGCTATCCCACTAATGACGTTCTTACCCCACCCGCGGGAGAGATGGGAAGAACGGCTTAGCTAAGCTTATTAGGCCGCTAAGGCAAGATCATGCGCAACGTTCGCTTTCGCGAAGTCGACATGGATCACATTGCTGTTTTTGGCAATTGTGGATTTGCATCGTTTTGACAGGGACCATGCTCCCTGACCTGCGGCGCGTCAGCTCTGTGTTTCCGTCGAGCCTAGTTCGCCCCCTTTTTAAAAGATCGAAATGAATTTCCTACTCTTGAGAATTGGCCACTTTGGTCGGATTGTCAAGGGGCGTGGGCTCGGGGGCCAGGCCCGCCTTGGGGTCTTGAAAGACCGGCGGGGGCAGGTGCGTGTATTGGTTTTTGCGGGTGAACAAATCTTTAATGTCGCCCCACACCTCTTGCAGGATGTATTTCCGCTCGGTGCGCTGCTTCAAGTAGAAGGGGACGATGCAGCCGCAGCGTTCGCAGTCGGCGTCGGCGCCCATCATGCACTGGGCCTTCTTGTTGCCCATGGGGTCGAAGGAGTGGCCCTTTTGCAAGAAGATGCAGTTGTCGCCGATGGCCTTGTGGCGCTCCTTTTTGCGCATCAGGTTGAGGACGCGCTCGCTCACGCCGATGAAATCGCCGTACTTCGTGCGCTTCAGCTCGATGATGCGGTCGATGATCTTGTCTTGCTCTTCGAAAGGGATGAACAAGTCGTGCTTCACGCCCTTCACCGGGGTGAAGAAATCGAGCAAAATGCTTTTCACCTTGGGGTTGGGGTACCACTCGGCGAGTAAATCTTCCATGCACGAGAGGTTGCGCTTGTTCAGGCAGGTGGCGAGAGAGATGTGGGTGCCGTCGGCGGCTTCCGCCACCGTCTTCTTGATCTTTTGGTAAACGCCCTTGCCGCGGATGTCGTCGTGGTAGGCCTCCGTGCCGTCCACCGAGATGTGGAACATCACGTCGGGCCAATTGGGCAGGCCGTGGGTGCCGTTGGTCACCACGATGTTGAACATGAAGTATTTGCGGCCGATTTCGATCAAGTCTTTGCGAAGCAGCGGCTCGCCGCCCACCCAGGTGGCGCTGCGGAAAGGGAAACCGTCTTTTTTCAGCTCTTCCAACTTGGCGAGCCATTCGGCGGGCTTCAGTTCTTTGTCTTGTTCGTAGGCGAAGAAATAGCAGTGCTTACAACGGATGTTGCACTTGTTGGTGACGTCGATGGAAACCACCGCCTTGTCGGGGAAACCCCGCACGAAGAAGGCGGCTTTCGGCAGCACGTAATCTTTCCAGAATTTTCTTTTCTTTCCGCGAAGCGTGGGGGTCTTGATTTCTTGCTTCCGTTCTGGAATCGTAGAGTCTGTTTCAGCCATAAAAACACCTCATCGATGAAGAAGAATGAAGAGGGCTAAATAGACCCTTCGGCCCCGAGAAGTCAAGTTAGGAAGAGGATCTTCGATTTTGGTAGACCCGGCTTTGGGATTCCCTTATTTAGAAGGGAGGGTAGGGCATATTATCCCATAAAAAAATCGAAGACCCCTGCGGTGAGGGAGAAGGTTCCTTTTTGAGGAGAAGAGGCCGTTTTTCATGCTTTCCGAACTGAAAGAGCTTATTTCATTCCGTTACAACGACCGTCCCATGGATGACGCGGTGTATGCCGCCCATAGCCATTGGATCAAGCTGCTGCACGACTATTATTTAAGGGTCGAGCATTTGGGCCACGTGAAAGAGGTGCTCGAGGTTGCGAGAAAAGAACACGTCATTTTCATCAGCAATCACGCGGTTACCTTAGAGGCCGCGCTCATCAATTATTTCTTGTTGAAGGAAAAGGCGGGCATGGTGGGCACCTTGGTGTATCCCGAGGCCTTCAAGTTGCCCGTGGTACGCGAGTTTTTCCGCAGCACTCATTGCGTGCCCATCTCGGTCGACCGAGGGGTAGCCACCCTGAAAAAACGGCATGTCCTCCTTTTTCCCGAGGGGATGGATTTCATCGCCGGCTTCGTCAACCCCAACCGGGTGCCCCGTTTTCATAAGGGGTTCTTGAGAATGGCGAAGAAGTATTTGGAGACGAGCCATAAGAAGGCGATCCGCATCGTTCCCGTGGCCCATGCGGGCATCGAGAGTACGATCAAGCTGTGGGTGATCCGCAACGACACCATCCTCGACACCTTGGTGAAGCCGTTCGCGAGCTATCCGTTTTTGGCCATCCCCAAATTTCCCTTCCTCTTGCCCAGCAAGGTCGTCGTCAATTGGGGGGCGCCCGTTTCGATGAGCTTAAGCGATTTGAAGAACGAGGCGAAAATCACCCAAAAGGCCAACGCGTTTCGCTCCACCTTGCTGGCGCTAAAAAACCGGGCCCAAAAAATAAGAAAGATGAGCGTTATTTGACGGAAGGGGTGAAAGCCGGAAAGGCCTCATTTTTCGGTGGACACCCGGGCCAGAAACACAGGAAAGTAAATGAAGATCCGTTCGGGGCGTAGCTCAGCCTGGTAGAGTACTAGCTTGGGAGCTTTAGGAGTCGCTGGTTCAAATCCAGTCGCCCCGATATCCATCCAAAAAAACGGCGAGAGATCCTCGCTGCGTTTTTTTAGCTTTTCTCCCCTCCATATTATTAAGAAAAAGTTGGTCTCTCCTTTGGGTAAGGCAAAAAATGGATAAATTTTTGTCACAAAAAATTCAAAACAGGATCATAAAGTGGTTTCACTAAAATCTGTGAAAATTTAATCCCACATATTTGATCTATTTTTTTAAATAAAAACAAATAGTTAAACAATTTTAATTTTAAGTCGATTCTATTTTTCTTTCTATAAGGGGGGTGGGTATTTTTATTTTTGTAGGCTAAATAAATATCCAAAATTGGCAACTTATTGTATCATCCACCGAACCCTCTTAACTCAAGTCCTGGAAATTGAAGAATGGAGTAGGCATGGTGGAAACAGTTCTTTCCCGGGTCACACAAGTGTCTCTTCGGGAGGCGTCTCAATTAACTTTTCATCTGTCGCGTGTAATGAACCGTCGGCCGCTTTTTGGAAGAGGCCGTCGATCCCCGCAGTTTGGCGGCGATGACGGCGGGCTCCCTCTTTTTTAGTTTAGGTCGGGTGGGGGTTTTGAGCGCGGCGTCCCGTTTAGGAGTTCAAAACGGTGCGGTGGTTCAACTCGCCCCGCCAAGAAGTCGGGTTTGTCGGCAAAGGATCGCCCGAAGGCACCACGGGTGTGGGCGACTTTATGGGCGACCGATCCAATCCCAACTTGTGAACTGGAGCGGCCAAGGCGGTGGGGGCAAGGGATGGCTTCTTCGTTGGTCACCTTCTCCGCGTTGAAGAGCGTAGCCTTGGGCGCAAGATCAGAATTTTATCCTCCATCTTTTCTCCGACATGGCGATGGTGGCGGCCATCAGATCTCCGCTTCTTTGGGTTTCACGCCGCGCCCCGAAGGGTCTTTGGCCGAACAGATGATGCATGCGGAAGCCGTCAACCTGCAGTTGGGCATGGGAATGGGAATGGTCCATTCCGCTTTTCCCGCCCTTCGGGCGGTGGAACGTGGGCTGCATTTCACCTTGCTGGCCCAACAGGAAGCCCGGCGCGATCGTGTTTTTTCCAGCCTGCCGTTTTCTCAAGATCCTCTTTTGGTCGAAGCTTCTTCCGGCGTCCGGCGCTTGCTTCCTTTCCAGTTCCTTGACGGAGGCTCCGAGGAAAAGGCGCCGATTTTTGCAATGTCGATGACTCCTCCTGGCAAAGATAAAAAAGATGCCGACTCTCCCCTCATCGCCGGGGGAGTTTTTGCCCACCAGGAAAACTCCGTGGGGGAATTTTTACAAATGGACCTGGACGGTTTCGCCCCGGCCGAACTTTCCGGCGGTGCCGAGACTCCCATCGATGAAGAAGCGTTTCATCATTTCGTCCGGCTGTTGAAGCCCCCCAATGAGAATGAGCCGGAGCGCACCTTCTTGTTCGATCCCACTCAAAATCTTCGCCAACTCGAATTCACGCTGAAAATCATGTCGATGGAAGAACGGATGAGGTTGGCCGACCGGATGGCGGAAAGAGAGGATCTTAAAACCTTTTTCGAATGGTCGGAGGCGGCGGTCAGAAGGGCAAACGACGAGGATTTCCTTCTTCCGATTTTCCAAGTTTTCAGCTTGTTCTTGAGGCAATCGAAGGGGGCTTCGGACGGTTTTCTTGAGTTTGTCGAAACAGCCGCTCCCTATCTACGGGAAGAAAAGGGCAGGGCTCAAATCTGGAAAGAGACGGAAGAAGAGCTGTTGAACCTTTCGAATGAAAGGGAGAACGGTCATCATACGTCCCGGCTCGACGCCTTGTTGCGGCGAAATCAGGACGCGGGCTTTCCCCTGCCCACCGTCGAGAGGCTTTTGGCCTTAGCGGCGCGCAACGTGTATCAGGATCCTAAGAGGGAAAATCGAAGAGTCCTCAACTTGAGCGTTCAACGGATCGTTGCGGAGCGCTGGAAGAACGTCGGTTCGGCCAGAATCTATTTGGAGGCCGCTTATTTGGCCAGAAAGATGAATTTGGGCGGCGACCGCGTCGGCGCCAGAAATGTTTTGCGCCACGCGGAAGGGGAAATCCAATTGAGGCCGGGGCAGAAGACGAGTGCGGATTTGTTTCTCTTAAGGCGCTTGAGGGCCCTGATGGATCATGTGGACTTCCTGATGATGAACACCCTCTTTCCCACCTCCCTAGATTTTCAAAAGATGGGAGATTATTATCACCACCCCGAGGCTGCTTACTTCTTGCCCTTGGAAACCGTTCTACGTCCCCTTTTGGAGCGGTTGAACACCCGGAAAGGGAAATATTCGCAGGAGGATCGGGATCGGGTTTTCGTCGCCGTGCAAGACCTGCTCGGGCGGGAAGAGTTGAGCCCCTTGGCGGGTCTTCGAGGGCGCGGAGAAGCGCAAGGGACGGGGAGCCTGGCCTCCGCCGTAAACGAGACGGCGGAAGATGTCTTGAGAAGTTTTCGAGTGCTTCTTCTTTTGAGCAAGCGGATTGGCCCACCCAAATCACGAGGCTGGGGAACGCCCTCATCGACGAGGGAAATTTTGAAGGGGCTTATTCGGTTCTTACTTTTCTTCACGGCATGGAAGTCGGAGACCCGATGACCTTCGCCAACTTGGCGGTTTCCGCGGTCACTCAAATCGAAATATTTCAAAACCAAAAACGGTTTGTCGGAAGTCCCGAAAGGATGAACCGAATTAAACAGCGTTTCATGCTTTGGCAAGAAGAGCTGTCGTTGTGAGCTTCGTCCGAAGGCTGGGCGCCTTTGTTTTCACGAAAGGAGATCGGCCATGATCGACAGCGTTCTATCTCGATTTTCCGGCGCTTCCCTCCAAAACACTTCCACCTTGACGGGTACGCAAGCCGCTCTAGACGGGCTGGTGAGCCATTTCGTCGAGGAATCGTCCGACTGGAAAAGTTTGGCGCTGGTGTCGACCGGTTCGGTGTTCTACCGCCTGGGCCGCATCGGCGCTTTGTCTCTCGCCCCGCAGGCGGGGCGGGCCGCGGTTTTGATGAACGCGGTTTCCTACGGTGCGGGGTTGAGCGCGGAAGCCTCGGCATTTCAAGGCGGCTCCCGGTTGATGGCCTTTTTTTCCGGCGATCGTTCCAACCCCAATCTTTGGCGTTGGGAAGGGCGAGGGGGATGGCGCGAAGGCCTCGTGTCCTCCGGTGTCAACTTCGGGATGTTGAGGTTCGCCGGATTCGCGGCGCGGGGGGAGAATCTCTTTGTTCAGCATCTCTTTCAGGACGGCGCGATGGTGGCCGGAAATCAAATCCTGGCCTTCGGCCGCCTGATCCCGAGGCCGGAAGGGAGCTTGGCGGAGCAGTTTCTACAAGCGGAAGCGTTGAATTTGCAGATGAGCGCCGGTGCGGCGTTTGTTCACGGCCTTCTACCCGGTCTACATGCGTGGGAGTCGGGGCTCGATTTTTCCCTGCGCGCGAGGAAAGAAATCCCCGGCGCGGGCGTGAGGGACCGCTTCGCTTCTTTCGTCCGCGTGCCGGCGGCGGAAATCGTTTCGGCGGGCTTTGCCGAGATCGGCTTGCGCGAGGCCGGGAGAGTTCCCTCCGATTCATACATGGCGGCAGTGAGTTCGAGAGAAGCCGCTCTTGGGCTGAATCCGCAGAGTGGGCACGGAAACGGATCATCCAACACCGATCATGGTTTAAGAGAAAGCCCCGGCAGGCGGACCTCATCCGGGCTCCCGTCGGAAGCCGCTATCGATTATCTGAGGCGAATGGACCCTCAAAGGGATTTCCCGAAATTTTTGGAGGCTCTGCGTCGGTTACAGCGCCGACAAATCCGTTTTCTCGGCGAGATCGAGAACGTCATTTCCTATCTGGAGGCGGTTTTGCGGACGGGAGAATCGCCGGGGAAAGAGGGCGGGAGCCAACTTGAACGGATGGAGGGGGCCGATAGCATGCAATTGGAACTGCAACAGTTTATCGCCCAGGTGAAAAACCTCCCCGACGTCGTGTCGGAGGCCGACCGGCGATCTCAAACTCCGTCGGAAGACGGAAGTATGATTTTCCAGAATCAAGTTCTTGACCGCATGAGTCGGTTGATCGACCGGGTGAATTTGACCGCCCGCGAAAGAGAAGTCTTCGGATATTTTCTTCAGGGAGTCGGCAAGGAATATGCGGGGGGGCAGATGGGGATCTCTCTTCGGACGGTGAAATTTCACGTGGGCCACATGCTGGAAAAAATGGGAGCGCGGAATCATCGGGACTTCATCCGCATCGTCCACTCGGAATTGACTCGGGAAGAGCCCCTTCGTAGTTGGGTGAACGGGCAGTTTCAGGAACTTGCCGTTCGTTCGAAATTAACCAGCCGGGAGAGGGAGGTTTTTGACTGCATCCTCACGGGCGCTTCCTATGAAGAGATCGCGGATCGATTGGGAATTACCGAGAGAACGGTGAAATTCCACGCCCTCAACATTTTCGCAAAAACGGGGGCGGACGATTATTACGATTTCCTCCGGGTGATGAACCGAACTTTGATGGAGCCTTAGGCGAAACCTTCCGCCGTCTCCTCCGGGAATTTTAAATCACGTAAAGAGTTTATTGCTTGGGCTTCCAGGGATTGTCCACGTTGTCTCCCCAGGGCTTCGGGGGATTGCTGGGCGGCACGGTACTCGGGGGCTTTGGTGAGCCTGAAGGCCCGGGGGGCGGACGTCTTTTGCCGCTGGGGATCGACGGAGCTTCGGGGTCTAAGTTGACGAAGATTTTTTCTTCTTTTCCGTCGAGGATCAAGGGTTTGGCGACGTAGCCTTTGCGGCGCACCTCCACTCTCGCTTTTTGGCCGTCGGTCAGGGGGATCTTCACCGTATTATTGCCTATTTTCTCCCCATCAACGTAGATGTCCGCATCGATCGGGTTGACGGAAACGGTGATTTCTTTCTGTTTCGGGGGATTGCTCGGCCCCGGAGTGACCTGAATGGGGGTAATGCTCGGAACCGGGAGTGCGGAACCCGAACCGGGTAACGCGTCGGGGTTGGCCGTAGGCTGGCCCGACCGGGTCAGCGCGAGAATGGCGGTGAACACCCCCAGCACGGCGATGCCGCCCCCGATGGTGCCGTAAATGGGCCAATTCTTTCTTTTCGCTTCTTCCACTTTGCGTTGCTTCATCTCCACTTCGGCCACGGGCGCCTCGCCGACCGAAAGCTTTTGCAGTTCAACCAAGATTTCATCCATCGATTGATAGCGGTCGTTGCGGTTCTTCGCCATGCACTTAAGGATGATCGCCTCGAGGCCCTCGGGCAAGTTGGGGTTCAATTCGCGCGGGGGAACCGGCGTCTTGCTGATCTGCATCAGCATGATTTTCTGGTTGGCGTCTTCGCTGCGGTCGTCGAAGGGAATTTTGCCGGTCGCCATCTCGTAGAGGATGACGCCGTAGGCGTAGATGTCGGCCCGCGCGTCCACCGATTCGCCCAAGGCTTGCTCGGGCGCCATGTAATGGACCGTGCCGAATACTTGGTTGGCCGCGGTCATGCCACGCCTTGCAGGGTCGTTGGCGTTGATTTTCGCGATGCCGAAATCGAGGATCTTCACGAAATCCATCTTGCCGTCTTGAACGCTCAAGTAAACGTTGTCCGTCTTCAGGTCGCGATGGACGATGTTCGCGTGATGGGCCGCGGACAAGCCTTCGGCCATTTGCGTGGCGATCTTGACCAGGCGCGGAAGTTTCACCGGCACCGGGTTATTGTCGTTGACCACGGCCGATAAGGCGAAGCCCTCCAAGAATTCCATGATGAAGTAGGAGGCGCCCTTTACGGTGCGGCCGTTATCGAGCTGTCGGTCCGGCAGCGTGCCGAAATCCAAAACCTTGATGATGTGGGGATTGCCGATGGAGGTGGCGGCTTGCGCTTCCGCCAAGAAACGATCGGTGACGTTCGAGTTGTCGAGCACTTCATCCCTTAAAACTTTCATGGCGACCAAGGTGCCCAGCTTTTGGTGCCGGCAACGGTAGACGACGCCCATGCCGCCAACGCCCAGTTGCGATTCCACCAGGTAGCGTCCGTCGATGACTTTGCCGATCAAGGAACTCGGTCGCGCTGTATCTGGTTGGGGAGGCGTGAGGTCGGGGGCGACGATCACTTTGGGGAGGTCGTATTCGCTGGGGTGGTCTGGCTCGGGATCTTGAGCTTTTTTGAGATCCTTCGGGTCGTATCGGCGGATTTGGGTCGGTTCTTCCGAGTCGCGGCTCCCGTTGCCGCCGCCGTTTTGGTTCGCCATGTAGACGCCGTCCGAGATGGCCGGACGACCTTCCAGGTCACGGCCTTCCATCGCCATGGCGATGGGTCCCCCTTCCACGGCGGGTTTGAAGCGCGAGGAGGCGAAAACAAAGTCTTTCGCCTGCCAGGGAAAACCCATTTCTTTGGAACGGAGGTAGAGATCGAGCGAACGCTCGGAAGACATAAGCCCCGGCGACATACCGCCGACTAAGCTCATGCCGGCTTTTAAAGTCCAGTTGGTCACTTCGGCCTGCACGAGTTGTTGGGCCAAATTTCCTTCCGGTTTTTCGGTGAGTCCCCAGGCGTGGGCGACGTTTTGGCCGCCGACCATACCTAAATCGGTGAAAGCGTGTTGCACGACGAGGTTTTCCGAACCGGCAAAGGCGCCGAAGAATTTAATGCTGCCCAAGTTGACGGCCGCTCGGGCCCAGTCTTTCGTAAAGCTGTGGGAAACGGGTCGGCCTTCAAGGGTATGAAATCCCCGTTCAATGCCGGCGAAGGTCGCCGATTCGACGCCGAAGGCGGCCACGTAAGACCCGCCGCGGACTAAGGTGGGAAGTAGGGCACTCCCCTCGGAAAGGGTCACCGCCGACATCAATCCCGCGCGGGTGAGCCGGAAGGCCCAGCCGGCGCCGACCATGGCGGCAAGCGTCGAGCCCTTGGTGGATTCGTTCATCACGTTGCTGACCAATTGGTCCACCAGCGCTTGATTTTCGGAGAAAGCGGATCGGGAAACCGAGTTGGATCGATCTAAAACGCTATAAGATTCGGCGGATTCGGAAGGACGAGCCTCCGCCGAGTCAATCTTCTTAAACATGTGTGCCCCTTATCTACCTAAAACCAGGGTTTCGTGTGCTAATCAGTCTATCGACAAAAGACGCAAGAGGTTGTTGATTTTTTTAGTGAATTCAAACTTATACCCCGAAGCGACTTTCTTGCCAAATCATAAAAACATTGTGTTTTCGAAATGTTCGGGCGTCCCCTCATGGCCGCTGAAAACCCCATGGCCGGAGGGCTCCTTTTACCCCCTTTAGCCGACGATTCCCTTCGGCAGGCCCCAATGCCGTCACTCGTACGCCTCCGCACGGCTCAAAACGGGTGACCCCCTCCCCATTGATCCTTCCCTCTTTCTTTCCTTCTTTTTTGTGCGAAGTTTCCAAGATCGTCAACGTCTAAAAAGGATAATCGAACTTCACGAAGACGTTCGGCCCCTCCGCCCCGAAGCCCACGTCCGCGCGGATCAACGTAGAGGGTAGAACCAGCACGCGAAATCCCAGGCCGCCGGTGGGGCGCAATCGGTCGAATTGGAAGTTGTCGAGGCGCGAGAAGACCTCGCCCACCTCGAAGAAGGGATCGAGCGAAAAGGAAAGATCGGTCTTGAACAGCTTGAAATTGACGATGCGGTTGCGCTGTTCGAGGGAGAGCAGGATCTTCCCCTTATCGATGAAACGGTTTCCCGGGTAGCCGCGCAGTTCGTTGGGGCCGCCTAGGCTGCTCAATTGGTAGAAGGGAAGGTTTTCCCCGTAAACTTTGCGGATGACGCCGCGAAAAACGGTGACGAAGCGGTCGTCATGGAAATTCAGCAGGTGGCGCGCATCCAACTGCAGGCCGAAGAAATTATTGTCGCTGCCCAGCGCTTGAAGGGAGAAGAAGAGCGAAGCGTCCACCAGCGTGCCGCGCGTGGAAAGGTTCGCCCGGGGTCGGGTATCATAGACCAAGGCCAAGCCCGGGGCCCAGTTGACCGAATCGGAAACCCCGTCGGAGGGTTTGAAAACATTAATCGTATTGGCGACGCCCGGCACGATGCCCTCTTTTAATTTCGTGTAGAGGAAATTCTCGCGTAACGACAAGCGCAGGTGCTTCAAAAAATAATAGCCGACCTCCGCTTCCACGGCCACGTTGCGTCCCACGTAGCTCGTTTGCGCGCTTTTCGGCGTATTGTTGCCTTCCCCCCAGAAACGCCCGAAGGGATCTTGGAGGAAGGAAAAGTACCCCTTCAGGTAAAGACGGTCGTGCCAGTAGTGGAAGTTCTCGTAGTAGGCGTTGGCGCTGCGGTAAACGCGCTGGGCCAAGCCGAAACCGGCGACGAGTTTCTCGTCGTAGGAAGGGTAGTAGATGCCCGTAACGCCCCCTTGTACGCCGATCAAGGTGTTGTAGAGGATGCGCGGGGCCGCCACCATCTTCACGTTATTTTGCGAATCCCGAAAAAAGAAATTCGCCTGAGCCCCGAAGCTGGAGCCCTCGTTCGGATCGGAAGTGATGACGGGGATGGGAAAGACGCTCAAGCGGTATTTTTTCGAGAGGGGAACTTCCGGTTCCGCTTCGGGCGAGCTGGCGACGGGGGGTATTTCCGAGGGGCCCGCGCGGGCGGTGGCGCCGAGGCACGCGACGAAGGCGAAAAAATAAAGGATAATGATTTTTTTTCCCACGGTGATCCCGGCATTTTAGGGGAAGGGATGGCCCGAGCCTAGGAAAAATAGCCGCTCTCTTACTTTCACCTTTTCAATGCCGTCCCGAAGTTTCAAACTATGCGACGGGTCTTCTTATGTTTCGTTGGATTTCAAGCTTCATCCTCCCCGTTCTCATTTTCGGGGGCTTGTTGTTTTTGCCCGCTCCAACCTGGCGTTGGGGGCGGGCGTGGATTTTCTTGGCCGTCGTCTTCGCGTGCAACGCCGCCACGCTTCTCGCCGTTTTTCGACAAAACGAGGGCTTGCTCGACGAGCGCTATAAGGCCCCCCTCCAAAAGGGACAGCCCGTTGCGGATAAGGTGGTGCTCTTGGCCTTAATCTCGTCCTTCATCGTTCTTGGCGCGCTCATTCCCCTCGACGTGTTTCGCTTTCATCTTTTCCCAGAGCCTCGCGCCTGGGCTTCCGCCTTGGGCTTGGCACTTTTCGTCGCGGGTTGGCTCCTCATCGCGCTCGCTTTCCGGGAAAATTCCTTCGCGGCGCCGGTGGTGAGGCACCAAAAAGAGCGCTTTCAGACGGTGATCGACACGGGCGTTTATGCCAGGGTGCGCCACCCTCTGTATGCCGGTGCTGTGCCGGTGATGTTTGGGATGCCTCTCTGGTTTAACTCTTACGCCGCCGCTCTCTTCGCCATAGTGCCCATCGGGATCTTAGTGTTGCGGATACAAATCGAGGAAAAGTTCTTAAGGAAAGAATTGAAAGGTTACGAGTCTTACACGAAGCGGGTGAGATTCCGATTGATTCCGTGGCTGTGGTAAAGGACGGCAATAGAATTGAAAACGAGCGCCGGAGAAAAATCCGGCGCTCGTTTTTTATTTAAGGCTACTGAGAACTTACCGGCTCTAGCCCTTTCGCGGGACGATAGCAGCATTGGGCCTCCATCCCGTAAGAAAGAGGGGGGCTGGAAGGATAATTTTCCTTCTGGATTTTAACGCTTCCTCGGTGTTCGGTGTAATCGAGGTTGCAAGGCCCTTTTTCGGTCGGCGCGAAGGCGGCCGGGCCTTTTTTATCCCAGACGCAGCTATAAGCGAAATCCGGCGCCGCCGCCTTGGCGCGGCAGACGTTCTTTTTATCCGAACCCACGTAAGCCTTGAAGCCGTCGGTGCAGAGATTGTCCTTCATTTTCTTCAGCATCTCTTCGTCATACACCTTATGGACGACTTCTTTAGGCGGGGGCGGGGTCGTCGTGGTGGTGGTTGTGCTCGTGGTCGTCGTTTCCTCGGCCGGCGCTACCGTCCGTTTTCCTTTTTTAACGGCGGGTTTTTGGACGGTGGTCGCTTCGACCGTGGTAGTGGATGTGGTTTGTTGCCCTTGGGCGCTGGGCACTCCCCAGAGAACGAGTGAGAGGCCCAAGAGCGGGAGCATGGCTTTTTTTGGCATAATGCCTCCTTTTCTTGTCCTCACCTCAATAACCGTTAGGGCTTATTTTAAAGAAAACGAATTTTATCGTCAACGAAGTCAATGTGAATTAAATCGATCGAGAAAAATAACTACCCGAAAATAAGCGGATTTCTTCGCATAAGTTTTTTAAATGTCGTTTCTGAAAATAAATTTTCCTTGAGAATTTTTTGCGCCAAGAGAGAGGATTCTCGATATATCGTTTCCCCAAAAAAGGAGGTTCTTATGGCGAGCAAAGCCCAACCCATCCCCGCCGGATACCACACCGTCACCCCGTACTTGTGCGTCCAAGGCGCCAGCGAGGCCATAGAATTCTACAAGCGGGCCTTCGGCGCCGTTGAACTTTTCCGCATGCCCATGTCCGACGGACGCATCGGACACGCGGAAATCCGCATCGGAAATTCTCCTATCATGCTCGCCGACGAATGCCCCGAAATGGGGTTTCGCAGCCCAAAGGCCTTGGGGGGCTCTCCCGTCAACATTATGCTATACGTGGAGGACGTGGACGCGAGATTCGAGCAGGCCGTGGAGGCGGGGGGTGAAGTCGTTCGTCCCCTTCAGGACCAATTTTACGGCGACCGAAACGGCTCGGTGAGGGATCCTTTCGGTCATACGTGGCATTTGGCCACTCACGTGGAAGATGTTTCCATGGAGGAGCTGAAGAAGCGCGCCGCAGAGGCTGAAAAACAACTCAGGGAAAAGAAATAGGTTATTCGGAAGAAGGAGGGGAAGGAGTGTCGGTGGCGTGCTCGCGCGACTCTTTTCTTCTTTCCAGGATGAGCTTGTGCCCGCGGGGGTCGTAGGCGAAAACCCCCGCATAACGCCCCCAGTTGAGCAGGGTTTCAAAGAGCTCGATGGGCTTTTCGTTGGGCAGGCGGATGGCGAATTCTTCCTCGATGATTTCGTCGTCCAGTTGATGTTCTTCGGTGGTGAGCAGCATCTTGAACACCACGTCGAAGATATTCAACTTTTCAAGCTGCTTCTTGAAGATCCTTTGCTGCTCTCCATGATCCGTTGTGGCGAAGGTCTTGCCGATTTCAGTCAGCTGCACGTCGTGTTTCGGCGTATCCACCAGGTTGAGCATTTCCGCCGCCTTGGCGATGAGAACGAGGTCGCCGAACTCTTTGTCCACTTCCTCCGCGAAATCGAAAATGTCGATGCGGCCGCCGCGAATATGGATGGCCTCGATCAACCCCACGATATCGTCCGCGTCCACGTTCGGCAGGGGTTCGATCTTCAGAGAGACTTTGCGCCGTTCTAGGGCGGGAGGCTCCTTCGGTACTTCGTCGGGAATCATCACGTTCGTGATGAGATCGTGGATGTGGTCGGCCAAGTTCAAGAAATCCTTCGAACGGTAATCGCGGGGGTAGGGCAGGGGGTTTTCCACGATGGCGCGGATCTGCCCGGGGTTGCTCCCCAGCACCACGATGCGGGTGGCGAGGTAGATGGCCTCCGAGATGTTGTGGGTGACGAGAAAGATCGTTTGGGTGCTCATCTCGTGGTGCAGCCAGAGCTGGATGATCTCCTGCCGCAGATTTTCGGCGGTGAGGACGTCCAGTCCGGAAAAAGGTTCGTCCATGCAGAGGATGTCCGGTTCCACGGCCAGCGCCCGGGCGATGCCTACCCGCTGCTTCATGCCGCCGGAAAGTTCCTTGGGATACGCTTCCTCGAAACCGGTGAGGCCGACGCGGGAAACCACCTTGCGCATTTTCTCGCTGCGCTCCGACCGCGCCACGCCGATCGCCTCCAGGCCCAGCTCGATGTTTTCTCCGACGGTGAGCCACGGGTAGAGGGCGAAATTTTGAAAGACCATGGCGACGCCGGGGTTCAAACCCTCGAGGCGTTTCCCACGGTAATAAACCTCTCCCTGCGTGGGCGGGATGAGTCCGCTCAAGATGCGCAGCAGGGTGGATTTGCCGCAGCCGGAAGGGCCCAGGATGGCGATCAACTCGTTCTCGCAGACCTTCAACTGAACGTTTTCCAAGATCTGGATTTCCTTGCCGGAGGGCGTGAGGAACCGCTTGCTGACGCCCCGGAGTTCCGAAATTACTTCCCCGTTCTCTGTTTTTTGAATCGATTCGGCCATATCACTTGTTTAAACTAAAACGATTTTGCGCGAAAAAATAGAGTTTTCTCCAGAAGAAACGGTTGATCCCCACCACCATCGCCGCCATCAGGAAGATGCTGCCCGCGAGCAGGGGGAAATCCCCCCGGTCCGTGGCCAGGCTGATCGTGGCGCCCAGGCCCGTCGCCGATTCGATGGAACTTCCCACATGTACGTATTCGGAGACGATGCTCGCGTTCCAAGCTCCGCCCGCCGCGGTGATCCAGCCGGTAACAAGATAGGGAAAAATGGCGGGGAGAATCAAGTGGCTCCAGCGTTGCCGGGTGGTGAGTCGGTAAAGGGTCGCCGCCTCCCGAAGGTCGTGGGGGATCGACATGGCCCCGGCGATGACGTTGAACAGGATGTACCATTGAGTTCCCACCATCATGAGCAGGACCGAGCCGTATTGAATGGATCCTCCCAGAGAATGGATGAGGAACATGATGAGCGGAAAGACCATGGGGGCGGGGAAGGAAGCGAAGACTTGGATGGTCGGCTGCAAAATCTTCGATAAGCGGGGATTGGAGCCGATCATGACCCCCAAAGGCACCGTCCAAAGGGTGCCCAGAATGATGCTTGCCATCACCCTTAAGAAGGTAAGCAGGCCCGAGAAGAGGATGAGGCGCAAATCCTTCAACGAAAGGTGGCTGAGTAGCCTGAAAAACTGCAAGGCCCCGTAAGCCGAGCCCGCCACGATGCCGACGATGAGCAAAAATCCCAAGACGTTTTTCGTTTTCCGGTGACCGGAGGGGGTCTCTTTCGGTGCGCCGCGGGCGGTGCGGAAGCGCTCGGCCAGGTCGCTCATGAAAAAACGGCGGATCCTTTCCGCGCATCGGGCAAAAAATTTCGAGCGCCGAAGCATATTAAGGACGCTCGATGTGACCGGCTCTTCCGACTCGCTTTCCTCGAGCTTGAACTTTTGCGACCAGGCGACCAGCGGCTTCCATAAGAATTTGTCCACTGTGATGATGATGATCGTCATGGCGATCACCGCCGCCCACATGGCCTTTTTGTCTCCCCGCTGAATGGCGACGCTCATGTAGGAGCCGATACCCGGCAGTCGGAAATCCTTGTTTCCCAACACGAAAGCTTCGGTGACGGTGAGGAAGAACCAGCCGCCCGCCATCGACATCATGCTGTTCCAGATGAGGCCGATCGCGGAGAAGGGGAATTCGAGCTCGGTGAAACGGCGCCACCAGCCCAGATGGTAGATCTTGGCCGCTTCGTTCAATTCCCGGGGGATCGATTTCAAGGAGTAGTAGAAACTGAAGGTCATGTTCCAGACCTGGCCGGTGAAGATCATGAGGATGCAGGCGAGCTCGAGCCCCATGTTGGTGCGGGGGAAAAGGGCGACGAGTCCCATGACGAGGCCCGGTAAGAAGCCCAGGACGGGAATGCTCTGGAGGATGTCGAGCACCGGCACCATCACCCTCTCCGCCTTGGGGCGGTAGGCGGCCAGGTAGCCGTAGACGAAGGTGAAGGCCAATGAAAGCAGGTAGGCGGCGAAGCTGCGGGAAAGGGAGAGGAACGAATAATAGGGAAGGGCCTTCCACGAGAGGGAAATTTCCGCTACCGGCTGAAGCCCGGCGCGCCATGCGGAAGCCAAGATCTGCACGCCGTAGATGAGGGCGACGAACGAGAGAAGGAGGAGCAGGTCGATCCAAGAAAACAGGCTCGTGACTTTTTCCGGATATTTTAAAAGTCGTATGGGTTTCATAAAAAACGCCGGGAAAGGGCTGTTTCCTATACTAAGCCGCCGGCAAAGTCAGTAATTTTGTCGTTTAGGCTGCGAAAGCGGGGACCCGATGGAGAAGAGGGATTTCCGCTTTCGCGGGAATGACAGGGACTTTAAGAGGCGTTTTGCTTCAGTTTCGCGATCGTCTCGGCATAGGAGGGGGTCTGGAAGATGCCGCTGCCCACGACGAAGACGTCTACGCCGGCCCGGGAGACTTGGGCGATGTTGTCCACTTTAATGCCGCCGTCCATTTGGATGAGGAAGTTGAGCTTGTGCTCCTCGCGAATTTTCCTCAACTCTTCCGCTTTTTTGAGCGCGTTGCCGA
Source organism: bacterium (assembly GCA_046346885.1). Lineage (GTDB taxonomy): Bacteria > UBA10199 > UBA10199 > JADFYH01 > JADFYH01 > JAXMHI01. The sequence continues at coordinate 17,022 of JAXMHI010000009.1, forward strand.
TGAAGGATTGCCCGCCGAAGCCCGGGTTGACGCTCATGAGGAGCACCATGTCCACTTCGTTTAAGACGTAGCCCATCGCATCGAGGGGCGTGTGGGGGTTGAGCGCCACGGCGGGGCGGGCGCCCAGCTTGCGGATTTGCGTCAAGGTTCGGTGCAAGTGGGGGCAGGCCTCCACGTGGACGGTGAGGATATCCGCGCCTGCGGAGACGTAATCTTGCAGGAAAAGGTCGGCATGAAGGATCATCAAGTGAACGTCTAAGGGAATTTTCGCCACTTTCTTGATGCGCTCGATCACGGGAGGGCCCAGGGTCAAGTTGGGCACGAAATGGCCGTCCATTACGTCCACGTGCAGCCAATCGGAGCCGGCTTTTTCAACGGCGGCGATCTCTTCGCCCAGTCTCGTGAAATCGGCGGAGAGGATGGAAGCGGCGATTTTCTTCATTCTAGCACCTTTCCCAGTTTGATCTGCGAGGATTGCCCCCGGGCGAAATCGGAGGCGCTCATTCGTTTTTTCGATTCGGGTTGAACCTCGGTGAGAAGCAGGCAGCCTTCTCCGCATGCGACGAGAAGGCCGTCCGGGCTGATTTCCAAAATCTCGCCGGGCTTGCCCTTGGCCGCTTTTTCCGAGATTTTCGAAGCGTAGACTTTGACCCTCGTTTTGTCAACGTGGGTGAAGGCCACCGGCCAGGGGAGGAAGGCGCGGATTTGGTCCTTTATTTTCGGGGCGCTTTTATTCCAGTCGATGCGTCCTTCTTCCTTTTGAATCAAGGGGGCGTAGGTGGCTTCCGTTTCGTTTTGTTCCCGGGCTTTGAGGCGGCCCGCATCCAGTTCTTCCAAGGTTTTCAAAAGAAGACTTAAGCCCAAAGGGGCGAGCTTCGCCTCAACCTCACCCGTCGTATCTTCCGGTCCGATGGGTGTTTTCTCCTGCAGCAGGAGGGGGCCCGCGTCGAGCTTGTCCACGACGCGCATGATGGTGACGCCCGTTTCCTTTTCCCCATGAAGGATCGCGGAAGCCACGCAGGAAGCGCCCCGATACTTGGGTAATAAGGAGAAGTGGACGTTGAGGCATCCCCAAGGCGTCATTTCTAAAATTTCACGGGGAATGATCCGCCCATAGGCGGCGACGACAACCGCTTGGGCTTCGTAGGCGCGAAGCCGATCGATCAAGTCTTGGTTTTGCTTCAGCTGGGTGGGTTGCAATACGGGAATGCCGCGGGCCTCGGCGAAGGTTTTGACGGGCGGCGGCTGAAGCTGCTGGCCTCGCCCCGCCGGTTTGTCGGGTTGGGTGACGGCGGCGAGCACGCGGTGCCCGGCGTTTACCAAACCTTCGAGGACGGTTACGGCGACGTTCGGGGATCCCATGAAGAGAAGGGGGAGCGGGTTCATCGGACGATCACTTGTTTGGAATCTTTCTGGATTTGTTTTTTGTAAAGGTCGAGTTTTAAGCGGCTGAGCTTATCGAGGATGAGGATGCCGTCTAAATGATCGATCTCGTGCTGGATGCAGACGGCCATCAAGTCTTCGGCGCTGAAGCGTTGTTCCTTTCCCTTTCGGTCGTGGGAGACGACCTCGATTTTTTTCGAACGGTTCATGGGGACGACCAGGTCGGGGCAAGAAAGGCAGCCTTCCTCCCAGACGATTTCGCCTTCCCTTTCTACGATTTCGGGGTTTACCAAAACCATGGGGTTCCGCTTGATCACTTCCCCCTCGGGAATGCCCACATCCATCACCAGGAAGCGTTCGAAGATGCCCACTTGGATGGCGGCCAACCCCACGCCGGGCGCGTCGTACATGGTTTCGAACATGTCGTCGACGCGGGCTTGGAATTCGGGCCCAAAATCCTTCACCGGAGGGCATTTTTCCCGCAAACGTTTGTCGGGGTATTTGAGAATGTCTAAAATCATAGCGTTCTTCTTTACCTTTATATCACGTGGACCGGATCCACATCAATGATGAGCCGGAGTCCCGCGGGTAGCCACTCGGAGCGGGTTTCCAGGATGGCCCGACGCAGCGAGGGCTGCAGGCTTTTTCCCATGGGGCATTTCAAAAGGATCTGCCAGCGGTAGACGTTTCTCACCTTCTCCAAGAGGCACGGGGAGGGGCCCAAGATTTGCGCGTTTAGTTTTTCCCTTTCGTTCATCTTTTCGAGCCGGTGTCTTAACTCTTCCGCCGTTTTTTGCACTTTGCTCCCTTGGGTTCCCTGAATCCGCAGGACGATCAATCGGCTGAAGGGAGGATACCCCAATTCTTCACGGGCCCCCAGCTCTTGTTCGTAGAATTCCCGTACTTGGTGGCGGGCCGCGGCCTCGATGGCGTAATGTTCGGGCGAGAGGGTTTGCAGGAGCACGCGCCCAGGGGAATTCGCGCGCCCCGCCCGGCCCGAGACCTGGGTGATCAACTGAAAGGTCGATTCGGCGGACCGGAAGTCGGGTAAATGCAGGGCCGTGTCGGCGGATAGAATGCCCACGAGCGTGACGAGAGGATAGTCGTGGCCCTTGGCGATCATCTGCGTGCCGACGAGCAGGTCGATCTCCCGCCGAGCCAGTTTCTCCAAGATCGCCTGGTGCGTGCCCTTGCGCGAGGTGGTATCGCGGTCCATGCGGCCGATGCGCGCCTCGGGGAAATGGGAGGCTAACTCTTCTTCGATTCTCTCGGTGCCGCTTCCCACGGGAAGCCAGCTTAATCCTTGGCAAGACGGGCAAGTTTCCGGAGCGGCCGTTTGGTGGTCGCAATAATGGCAGACGAGCTTTTTCGATTTGCGGTGGAAGGTGAGCGTGATGTCGCAGTTGGGGCAGACGGGGGTGTGGCCGCAGTCGCTGCAGAGGAGGAAGTGGGAGAAGCCGCGGCGGTTGAGGAAGATCAAGGTTTGCTCGCCGCGTTTTAAATTCGCTTCGATCTCTTCGAGCAGCCGGGGGGAAAGAAAGAAATTACGCTTCTTTTGATTTTCGTCGAAAGGCGCGACGGCGCCGTCTTTCTCCCACCTTAAATCCACCACCTCCAATTTCGGCAACTCCGCCGCCCCGTAGCGTTCGTGAAGCGCGTGGTAACGGAATTTGCCCGCCTGGGCCTTGGCGAAGGTTTCCACCGACGGCGTGGCCGAACCCAAAATCACGGGGATCTTCTCGATTTTGCCGCGCACGATGGCCAGGTCCCGCGCGTGGTAGCGCACTCTTTCCTCTTGTTTGTAGGAGCCGTCTTGTTCCTCGTCGACGACGAGAAGCCCGAGGCGCCGGAACGGCGCGAAAAGGGCCGAGCGCGTTCCGATCAAGATGGAAATCTCCCCCTTTTGACAGGCGTGCCAAACCCGCGCTCTCTCCCCCTCGGAAAGCCCCGAGTGGTAACTGCTCACTCGGGTCCCGAAATGTTTCACGTAACGCTGCAGGGTTTGGGGCGTGAGCCCGATTTCAGGCACCAGGCAGATGGCTTGTTTTCCCTGCTTCAATATTTTTTCGATGGAAGCCAGGTAGACTTCCGTCTTTCCCGAGCCCGTCACGCCGTGGAGGAGGTGGACGGAGAAGCCGCTTTCCCCGCCCGTGAAAATCGCGTCCGCGATTTTTTGTTGGGCGGGAGTGAGGGAAACGGAGCGCTCTTCGCTTTCCGCTTGGGGAGCGTCCTTTTCTTTTTTACCTTTTTTCTCTTTTGTTTTTTTCGTCCGCGTCAGGGCCCCCGGCAGCGCGGTTCGGAAGATTTCTCCCAGCGGGCTCAGGTAGTAATCGGCCGCCCACTTGAGGAACTCCAACTGGGACGGGGTAAAGGTGGGGTCTTCCTCCAGCCAAGCCTCCACCGGACGGCAGGCGATCGCCGGAACCGCCTGTTCCTCTCCCAAGAGGACGCCCACCGCCGTCCGGTTGCCGCGCGGCACCAACACGCGCTGCCCCGGCCGCCAGTTTCCTCTCCGCTCGGCGGGGAGCGAATAGGTAAGCGGGGTTTCCAAGGGGGCTAAAACCGAAATGGAGAGAAAATGGGTTTCCGGCATGAGGGGGTGAAAATGGAACAGAAGGGAAGGGATGTCAATCCGCTAGAGACCGTCTTCGATTCGCAGCAATTGCTTGAGAAAGGTGCCGTGAGCCTTCTCGATGACGGTGGGGATCGCCTTGGGATCGAGAACCGAGAAGTTTTCCATGGGAAGGCTGATCGCGACGACGGAGGCGTCCGGATTTTTCTCGATCGTCTGGATCTGTTCATCGATGCGCGATTGGCGCACGAAATCGGCGAGTTTGGCGGCGGTGGCCAAGTACTTCACCACGGGGAAGCGCCGAAGGAGGAAGTGTCCGAGCGGCGGCCAACTGGAAACGTGGGGAAAGAGGTTGGCCGCCAGGATGAAGAGCTTTTTCTTTTTGGTGAGCCCCGCTTTTCGGTCGAGCAGCCATTTGTTATAGATGGAAATGAGCGGCACTTCCTCCGAGACCGACCCGTCCACGTAGGTGAAGGGCTTTTTCCGGTGCGCGATGGTGCGCGGGTGGAAAAGGATGGGGATGGCGCTGGAGGCCAAGATGGCGTCCATGGGGCTGCAGTGGCGCACGAATCCTTTATAGAGGGAAGAAGGGACGGCGGTCGGGGTAAGCACCTCGTTGCGTTTCAAATCCATGTTGTAAGCGATGGCGTAAAAGGGGAGGATCGGTTTTTTCTTCTTCGTAATCCTCAAAACCCCCTCCCGGATCGAGTGTTGTACGTCGAGAAATCCTTGGAGGTTGCTCGATCGAAAAGGGAAGAGCCACTCCCAAAAGAGATTGAGCAGCACCTGCAATTTCGAAACGCTCAAAGGGAAGTTGAATTTTTGGTTGTAGATGTCGTAGCCCAATTTTTCCATCTCGCCTTGGCGGGCTCCCAGCACGTAAAGCAGCCCTGCGATGGCGCCGCCGCTGCATCCCCAAATTTCCTCGATTTTGTTTTCCACGCCTAAGGCCTCGATGAGCTTTAAGAGCGAGGAGTGGGCGAAGAAGCGCAAGCCCCCGGCTCCCAGCGAGAGGACGAAACGCGTGTCCGGATCGAGGATTTTTTTCCGCAGTTTCGAGAAGCGGTCTTGGAAAGTGATTTTTTTCTCCCGCCCCGTTTGCCATCGCCAGCGGTAGTTGCGCTTGCCTCCGGGGATGTCGAGGAGAAAGCTTTCGGGAATCTCTTCCCGCGTCCGCCCGCAATAGACGACGGCGGGCGGATTGCCGTTTTTCCGTTCGGAAAGGGCGAGCGCAGCCACCTCCGCCTGCACGTTGGTGGCGGGCAGTTCATAAAGGATCGATTCGAGCGGGATGACGATCCGCACGCGGCTGTCTTTCAGCCCCATTTTTTTGACGATGCGGTAAGGGGCCTGCAGGGTTTCCAACACCTTCCGGCTGGTTTCGCTCAAGAAAAAAGTTTTGTCGGGGCCCGGGTAAAGGCGGCATAGGTGAGCGACGTCCGGCGGGATGGAAGGGGAGCGGCCGCCTGGGAAAGATACCTGATAGATCTGATCGGAATTTTCGTGGCCCATGGCGAAATTCTAGCAAAAGCATTTTGCGGACCACAAGGGGAGTGGTGAAGAAAAAATGAAAATACTGCGGGGGTTTGTTTCTTCTTGTGTAATCCTTTATAGTGTGGGCCATGCGAGGCCCGGAAGAAGTGAAGAAGATATTGAAGAAGCTCCGCGGGATGTATCCGGAGGCGGCCTGCGCGCTTCACCACTCCAACCCCCTGGAGCTCTTGATTGCGACCATCCTCTCCGCCCAATGCACCGATGCGCGCGTCAACCAGGTGACGCCGCCCCTTTTCAAAAAATACAGGACGGCCCGAGATTGGGCCGGCGCGGACCGTAGAGTTCTCGAGCAAGAAATCCGCACCACGGGTTTCTACAGGAATAAGGCGGCGAGCATTCAAAATTGCTGTGCGCTCCTTGAAGAAAAACACGGGGGACGAGTGCCAGGGACCTTGGAAGAACTTGTGGAGCTGCCCGGCGTGGGCCGGAAGACGGCCAACGTCGTGTTGGGGGTCGCATTCGGAGTCGCCTCGGGCGTGGTGGTCGATACCCACGTGAAGCGCATTTCCTTTCGCTTGGGCCTGACCCGTCAAACGAATCCCGAAAAAGTCGAGTTGGATCTGATGAGGCAGATTCCCAAAAAAGATTGGACGTCTTTTCCCCTCGAAATCATTTTGCACGGAAGGAAAATCTGCAAGGCCTTGAAGCCGGCATGCGCGGCTTGCGCTTTGGAGGCTCTCTGCCCCAAGGTCGGAGTCGCTTGGGCGAAAGGTTCTAAGGTTTCGAAATGACGAAATCGCCGTAGTCGCAGGCGGAGGCCGTATGGGTGGCGTTGCCGTCCGTCATGATGCCGATGGCGGTGGGGTCGCGGGAAGGATCCTTGCCGAAGAGCTTCTTGAAATCGGCGAGAACGTTCGCCTTTTGCTCCTGCCATTGGCCTAACTTGCCCGATCCGCTATCCATCACCACCACGTAAAATTCCCCCGGCTCCTTGGCCCAAACATGGCCGGGAGGGAGAGACGAGCTCCAAACGTATTTGATCGCGATGCCGCTCGTCTTGCCGAAGGTTACATACACGCCGCAAGCGCTGTCGTTGGTGTCGCGGCTGTTCTCCTTGGCGCCTACCGGCAGTTGTTGCGCGCGCCATCTCCATTTGAGGATGGGATAATCTTCGAGGGGCCAAGGGAAGTCTTTGAAAATGGGCATGGAGATGTCTTGCGAGTCGTTCGCGCGGACGAATTTTTTCCCGTTCTCCTCTCCGATTTTGTAGACGGCTTTCGCCTTGCCCATTTGGAAGGGATAGGTTTTCCATCCCTTTGGGAAATCCCCCCCCTTGTCGTTTTTCGAGAAATCGTCTTCCACCACCTCTTGCGGGCTGGGGGTTTGCCAGCCGGCGTGAAGGGCGAACGAAAATAGGGTAAAAAGAAGGGTGGCCGGAAGAACCTTTGACAGAGAGTATTTGAGAGGTTTCATCTTTTTTGTGAACGGAAAGAAGAATGATTTCGATTTAAAAGGGGTCTATCTTGAACTTTTCCAAACTATTCCAACAAAGACCGCATGAATTCTTTGAGGCATCCGTTGAAATGCCCGCGTTTGAGCCCGTAAGCCAAATTCGCTTTGAGGAAGCCCAGCTTATCGCCCGTGTCGTAACGGGTGCCGGAGAATTCGAAGCCGTAGGCGTCCGACTGCGACGCCAATTGACGCAAACCGTCGGTGAGCTGGATTTCTCCGCTGGTGCCCGGCTTCACTTGCTCCAAGATTTTGAAGATCTGCGAGGGGAGAAGGTAACGGCCCACAATCCCTAAGTTGGAAGGGGCTTTTTTGAGCTCCGGCTTTTCCACTAAATTTTCGATTCGGTGCAGCCCCTTGTCCACTTCTTTCGACTGGAGGATGCCGTATTGATTGACTTGGTCGTCGGGCACGCGCTCAACGGCGATCACCGGTTTTTCCCGCTTTTGATAAACTTGGAGCATCTGCGCCATGCAGGGAACGTCGCTGTCGATAAGATCGTCGGGCAGGCAAACGAAGAAGGGTTCGTCGCCGATCACGTCCTTCGCGCACAGCACGGCGTGACCCAAGCCCAACGGTTGGGGTTGCAACACGGTGACGAATTCGGCCATCGAAGAAGTTTTTTGAATCGACTGAAGGAGGTCTTCCTTGCCCCTTTTGCTCAAGATTTCTTCCAACTCGGGGGCTCGGTCGAAATAGTCCATGATGTGCTGTTTTCCGCGGCCCGTGACGAGGACGATTTCCTCGATGCCGGAGGAAACGGCTTCTTCGACGATATAATGGATGGAAGGGCGATCGACGACGGGAAGCAACTCTTTGGGGACCACCTTGGTGGCGGGTAGGAAACGGGTGCCTAAGCCTGCGACGGGTATGACGGCTTTACGGATCTTCATGCGTTAAAAAGAGCCTCCTTTAACTAAGTGGGTAACCTTATATAGAACGGCATCAAGATTGTAAAGGTGCGAAAAAAAAGGGGAGAAATAGTATCAGAGTTAAGTCGCTGAAATTTTTCTAATAGCGGGTAAAGCGAGCGAGAGGGGAGGCTGTGTGAGTTTTGCCCATGGAGGGGGCTTTGCTAAGCCCCCCTAATGATTGACAGGGGACTTTCATGTGTTATTTTCTGGTCTTTTAAGAAAGCGACCATGTCCGAAAAAAACGATAAGCCCGATTTTAAAAGTACCCTCAATCTCCCCAAGACCGATTTCCCCATGAAGGCAGATCTTCCCAACAAAGAGCCTCAGTGGGTGAAGTTTTGGTCGGAGACCGGAATTTATCCCAAGGTTCTCAAGAAAAACGAGAGTCGACCCAAGTTCGTCTTGCACGACGGCCCTCCCTACGCCAACGGCCGAATTCACCACGGCCACGTGTTGAATAAGATCCTCAAAGACTTCATCGTGAAGTTCAAGAATCTGTCCGGATCCTTCAGCGACTACGTCCCCGGTTGGGATTGTCATGGGCTGCCCATCGAGCATCAGGTGGACAAGGATTTGGGGCCCAAGAAAAAAGAGATGAGCAAGGGCGAGATTCGCCGCGCTTGCCGAGAGTACGCGCAAAAGTTTGTCGACATTCAGCGGGAAGAATTCCGCCGCTTAGGCATTTTGGCCCATTGGGATGAGCCTTATCTCACCATGAGCTACGGCTACGAGGCGGCGACGCTGCGTCAGTTAGGTAAGTTCGTCGCCTTGGGTTCTGTGTATCGGGGACGCAAGCCCGTTCACTGGTGCACCCATTGCCAAACCGCGCTCGCCGAGGCGGAGGTCGAATACGAAGACCACGAGTCCCCCTCGGTTTACGTGAAGTTCGCGGTGAAGTCCGATTGGGCGCCGGTTGCTCCCGTCTTAAAAGATAAGAAGGTGTTTTTCGTCATCTGGACCACCACCCCCTGGACCTTGCCCGCCAACGTCGCCATCGCCTTGCACAAAAGTTATACCTATGCGGCGATCGAAGCGGGGGACGAAGTGTATATCGTCGCCGAGGGATTGCTCGATGCGGTGAGAGGGGCGCTCGATTTAAATGACGCCAAGCTGCTCGACCGCATTCCCTCCAAAAAATTGGAAAATTTCATCTGCCAACACCCCTTTCTCAACCGCGAATCGCGCGTGGTTCTCTCCGATCATGTGACCCTCGAGCAAGGGACCGGTTGCGTCCACATCGCTCCCGGGCACGGGCAGGAAGACTATGAAGTGGGGCTTCACTATCAATTGCCCGTGATCAACCCCGTTGATCATGAGGGAAAGTTCACAGAAGAGGTCGGCGTGACCGAATGGGTCGGCCTACACGTCTTCAAGGCGAATCCCTTGATCGTCGATCGCCTTAAGGAAAAGGGCGCCTTGCTCAAGGTGGAGGTGACGAAGCATTCCTACCCCCATTGCTGGCGTTGCAAGAATCCGGTGATCTTTCGCTCCACCCCCCAGTGGTTCATTTCCCTTCAGCATGCGGATTTGAGAAACCGTTCGCTCGACGCTATCCGTCGCACCCAGTGGGTCCCCTATTGGGGGCGCGAACGGATCTACGGCATGGTCGAAAACCGGCCCGATTGGTGCATCTCCCGTCAACGCACGTGGGGAGTGCCCATCACGGCTTTCCGTTGCGTAAGCTGCAGGGAGTCGTGGCTCGACGCCAAGCTGATCGACAAAGTCGCCGACCGTTTCGAGAAAGAAGGGGCGGACGCGTGGTTTAATCACGACGTGCAAGAGCTCTTGCCGTCCGGGGCTCAGTGCCCGAAATGCGGGGCCAAGGAATTCGAGAAAGAGAACGACATCCTCGACGTGTGGTTCGATTCGGGTGTGTCCTTCGCCGCCGTGCTCGAGAAAAATTCCCGTCTCGCCTTTCCCGCCGATGTTTACTTGGAGGGCTCCGACCAGCATCGGGGATGGTTTCATTCCTCCCTTCTCGTGGCGGTCGGAACGCAGGGGCAGGCCCCCTACAAGACGGTGCTCACCCATGGCTTCGTGGTGGACGGCCAGGGGCGCAAGTATTCGAAGTCGGCCAAGAACTACGTGCCCGCTGAGACGGTGTTGAAGAAGATGGGCGCTGAAATTTTGCGCTTATGGGTGGCCGCCGAGGACTACCGCAACGACATCCGCTTTTCCGACGAGATCCTCTCGCGACTCACCGAGACGTACCGGAAGATCCGGAATACCTGCCGCTATTTGCTCGGCAACCTCTACGATTTCAACCCCGAAAAGGACCGCGTGCCGTATGACAGGCTCTTGGAACTCGACCGCTGGGCTCTGAACGCTTTCGCCCGGCTCACCGAGAAATTGGAGAAGGCCTACAATACCTTCGAGTTTCACCAAATTTATCACGCCTTAAACCAATTTTGCACGGTCGACCTCTCTTCGTTCTACCTCGATATCTTAAAAGACCGTCTTTACACCTCCTCCCCGCAAAGCCTCGAGCGGCGGGCCGCGCAGACGGTATTGTTCGAGCTGGCGCGGGGCCTTTCGCTCTGGATGGCTCCGATTCTCTCATTCACTGCCGAGGAAGTGTGGCGGCATCTGCCGGATTTTCCCGGCAAGACGGAGAGCCTTTTCTTAAGCGAACTCCTTCGCCCCGAGGCGCAGTGGCTGGATGAACCCTTGGAAAAGAGAATCGATCAAGTGAGGCAAGTGCGGGAGGAGGTGCTGAAAGCGCTCGAGATCGCCCGTCAAGGCAAGGTGATCGGTTCTTCTTTAGAGGCGCAAGTCCGCGTCACCGCGGAAGACGAGTTGATGAAGCTGCTTAAGGAATACGAGAAAGAGTGGCCCACGATTCTCATCGTCTCTCAAGTGGTGGTGGCCTTCGAAGTGGAAAAGCCCACCTATGAGAGCCCCGTGGTGGAAGGGTTGCGCGTGCAGATCTTGCCCGCCGAAGGGAAAAAATGCGAGCGCTGCTGGAACTACACGATCACCGTCGGCCGCAACGAAAAGCACCCCCTTCTTTGCGAACGTTGCAGCAAGGTGGTGGGCTAAATGAAAAAGAAATGGGGCCTTCTCGCCTGGATCGGCAGTTTCGTTGTGATGCTTGACCAGTTCACCAAATATCTCGTGGACTCCCGTCTGCGCCAAGGGGCGAAAATCGAGATTCTTCCGAATTTTTTAGACCTGGTGCACTATCGCAACCCAGGCGCCGCCTTCGGCATGTTCGCCCAATGGGACTCTTACGGCCGCATCTTTTTTTTCTACGGCGTCTCGGTGATCGCGATCACTCTTTTGCTCGTTTATTTTCATAAAACGCCCGCGCAAAACAAAGGTGTCTTGACGCCGCTGGCCATGATTTTGTCGGGCGCGGTGAGCAACATGATCGACCGTGTGTTTCGGGGCACGGTCGTCGATTTTATTTTGTTGCATTGGTACGATAAGGTCGCTTCGTTCGAACTTTTCGGCAGGCATTATTCGTTCGAATTGGTCTGGCCGGCCTTCAACGTGGCCGACAGCGCCATTTCCGTGGGCGTCGTATTGCTGCTTTTCGCCAGTTTAAGGAGTCAACCCCATGTTTCCGTTCCTAATTAAGCAGGGGAGTTTCGTCATTCCCACTTTCAGCTTCATGCTGATGATGGCATCCTTGGCCGCCACTTTCTACGCTTATTACAGGGCCCCCGAGAAGGGGCTTTCCCGCACGGTGGTGTTGGATCTGGGCATCATCGGGACGATCGCCGGGGTGGTGGGATCCCGCCTCTTCCACGTTTTCGTCGAGGAACCGAAGTATTATTGGGAACATCCAAGCTACGTCTTCCAGATTTGGCGCGGAGGTTTCGTTTCCTACGGGGGGCTCATTCTGATCGGCATTTCTTTTTACGTTTACCTCCGGGTGAAGAAGCTAGACATCTATAAGTATTTGGATCTTTACGCCTTGGGATTTCCGCTCGTGGTCTTTTTCGTGAGGGTCGGTTGTTTGGGAGCGGGGTGTTGTTACGGCAAGCCCACCCATTTCTTCTTTCATCTGGTTTTCAACAACCGATCGAGCGATGCGGGGTACCGTTATTTCGGAATCCCCCTTCACGCCACTCAGATCTATTCGATGATCAACGCCGTCTTCCTGTTCGTCGTTCTTTACTTCATCGACAAGAAGAAGAAATTCGACGGTCAGATTGTTTGGTCGTTCCTCATTCTATATGCCTTCACCCGCGGGATGATCGAATTCCTTCGCGGAGACGTGGAGAGGGGCGTTTATTTCGGAGGAGTGATTTCGACGGCCCAAATCTTGGGAATTTTGGGGATTGTTTTCGGCAGTATCATGTATGTCCATTGCCGCCGCCGGTATGAGAGCCGGACTGCAATTTCTTCTCAAGGCGCTTTGCCCTCATGACTTCCACCGCGCGCCGCGCCTTCATCGAAGCGTTCATCGTTTGGGCTTTTTGCATCCTTGCCGCCCGCGTTTTCTACATGATGCGGGGCAACTCGTTCGTGGGGCATAACCTCATGTTGCTCACGAGCGGGCTTTTCATTTACGTTCCGGCGCTCGTTCTTTATTATCGGGGAGAATCCGTCGATTTTTTCGAAAAGAACTCCCGGCAATTATTTTACTCCCTTAAGCTCACCTTCTTCACGTCTTTTCTGGTTTTTTCCCTCATCGCCTTGGGCAACCACTTCTACGAGAAGATTTTCTTTCATTTCCGTTACCACCCGGGCAGCAACGCGAGCTTGGTTTCCACCTTTTTCTTTCACCTTTTCCTGGTCGCCCTTCCCGAAGAATTCTTCTTCCGCGGCTATTTTTTAAAACGGATGCGGCAGATCTTCGACGACCGCTTCACCTTCTTGGGCGCGAAAACCGGAAAGGCCTTCTTCATTACCGCCCTCGTCTTCGCTTTTTCCCACAGCCTCATTGTCTTGCGTTGGTGGCATTTCGCCATCTTCTTCCCCGCCCTCGTTTTCGGCTGGCTCCGCGAGAAGACGAATGGACTCACGGCGCCCATTCTTTTCCATGCGCTATCCAATCTTTTTTCGGCTTGGGTGGGGTTGCACTATCGTTAGTTTTGATCCGTCTCAAAATAAAAAAGGCGTTTCTCAAGAGGAGAAACGCCAAAGCAATCGACTTAAATCCAGAAACAATCGCTTTTTTAAGAAGCTTTCTGAGTAAGGCGACGGAAGTCGTTTTCCCCAATCGTTTTTAAGACCATATCTTTCGCCACCGATTTCTATTTTCCCGGGGATCTTTTTTCCCCAGAAGTAAAAATAAATAGGCTCCTATTGGACCTAATAGAATCATAAGGATGATCCAGATCTTTTTCTTATTTCTCTTCTCTCCGAAATCTTGTTCGATGCAAATCAAAAGATTCCAAAGCCAAAATAAAAAAAGCCCGACGAACAGTAAAAAAACGACTCCGTATTCAAACCATGTGCTGTTTTGTGCCATTTGAAGAAGTTTATCGAAGCCTCTATAGGAAGCGATATAATATTTTGAGGCGAACTTTTAGAAAAATTAAAAAATCTCGTCTCCCTACAGCATCCATAAAATAAAAAAGGCCTGGAATATCCAGGCCTTAATGATGCGCGGAGGGGGACTCGAACCCCCACAGGTTGCCCTACATGCCCCTCAAACATGCGTGTCTACCAGTTCCACCATCCGCGCGATTCGCTCACCTCGGCAAAGCCAAGGTTCGCTAAAGTCAGGGGGAGATTCTTTCTCCCCCTGACCACCCCCAACGATTAGGAAGGGGGAATTCATTATAATTTTTAAAGAGCCAGTCTTCTACTTTAAATGAATTCCTGATCCACTTTACTTCGGTTTCGATTCCGCCGGCGGCGTCGAACTCGTGCTTTCGGCTGAGGGACCGGATTCGGCGGCCAGAGGGGCCGATTCGGGTTTCGGGGTGCCCGGTAAGGTGACGCCTTTCACCACCGAGGAGCTGCTGCGGTGCTTGGATAGATTAGCGAGCGAGATGCTCGTCACCAAGAAGACCACGGCCGCGATCGTGGTCACCTTCGAGAGGAAAGTGGCCGCGCCGCGGGGGCCGAAGACCGTTTGCGAACCGCCGCCGAAGGTGGCGCCCATGTCCGCTCCCTTGCCCGCTTGGAGCAAGATCACGATGATCATGAAGATGCAGACGATGAAATGAATTGTGAGAATGAAACCTGTCATGAAAATCTCTTTCCCGTTTAGTTTTTAATCATTTCCCCGAAGTTGATGATTTTCGCGAATTGTTCGGGGTCGAGCGACGCGCCGCCCACCAAGGCCCCGTCCACTTGGGGCACTTCCAAGATTTCGGCGATGTTTTCCGCCTTCACCGAGCCGCCGTAGAGAAGGCGGATGCCGTTCGCCGTGGGGGCGTCATAAAGCTTCGCCACGTAGTTTCGGATGTGGGCATGGGCCTCCGCCATTTGCACGGGCGTCGCCGTGTCGCCGGTGCCGATAGCCCAGACTGGCTCGTAGGCGATCACGAAATTTTCCAGGTCGTGCATGTTCACATCCGTCAATCCCTTGCGCAGTTGTTGTTCGAGCACCGCGAATGTTTTTCCTTCTCGCCGGTCTTTCGCCGTCTCCCCGATGCAGAAGATGGGAATGAGCTCGCTCGCCAACGCCGCGTGAATCTTCTTGTTGATAAGCTCGTCGGTTTCTCCGAAATGCTCCCGCCTCTCCGAATGGCCGAGGATCACGTATTCGCAGCCCACGTCCTTTAGGAAGAGGGCGGAGACTTCGCCGGTGAAAGGGCCTTCGTCTTCCCAAAAGCAATTTTGGGCGGCGAGTTTCATCGGCGTATCTTGGATGGCCACCGAAACGGAGTAAAGCGACGTGAAGGGCGGCGCTACGACCGTTTCCACTTCCGAGCTTTCACCCATCAAGTTTTTTAATGCGGTGACGAGCTTGATCGAATCGGTGATGTTGTTGAACATCTTCCAATTGCCGACGATCAAGGGTTTTCGAACCGGTGCTTCCATAAAGATTCAAACGTCAAAAAAAGCCGAAAATTAAAGGATGCCTTCTCTAGCTTAGAACTTTCCCCCTGTAACCTGTTTTTTTAGGGAGAGTTTAGTATTCAAGGGCCTTCAGCCCTGGCAATGTTTTTCCTTCCAGGCAGGCGAGCGTCGCGCCTCCTCCCGTGGAGATGTGTCTGATCTTGTCGGCCACTCCCGCTTCCATCACCGCCGCCGCCGAATCGCCGCCGCCGACGACCGTAAGGCCCTCCGATTTCGCCACCGCTTGGGCCATGGCCAAAGTACCCGCGTTGAAAGGAGGGTATTCGTAAACGCCCATGGGTCCGTTCCAAATTACCGTTCTCGCCTTGGCGATCTCTTTTGAGAAGATTTCGACGGTTTTTGGCCCGATGTCCAGTCCCATGAACCCCTTCGGGATATTGCCTTCCGCGATGCGGGAAGGTGGATTTTCCTTTAAGATTTGAGAGGGAGTTTGGTCGGAGATCTTTTCCGCGATGCGATGGTCGACGGGGAGCAGCAGGGGGATACCTTTGAGCTTCGCCCGTTCCAGAAATTTCGCGGCCAAATGCACCTTGCCCTCTTCGACGAGGGAGTCACCCACCTCGACGCCGGTCGCCTTCAAGAAGGTGTAAGACATGGCGCCGCCGATCAAGAGAGCGTCCACTTTGGTGAGCAGGTATTCCACCACGCCCAATTTATCGGCCACTTTGGAGCCGCCTAAGATGGCGAGGAGGGGGCGCTCCGGTTGGTCCAACACCCGTGTTAAATAATCCACCTCTTTTTGCACGAGGTAGCCCATCCCTTTTTCTTGGAAGTGCTTCACCATGCCGACGGTGGAGGAGTGGGTGCGGTGCAGCGTGCCGAAGGCGTCGTTGACGTAGACGTCGGCGAGCGAGGAGAGTCTTTCGGCGAAGATGGGGTCGTTCTTTTCCTCTTCCGCATGAAATCTCAAGTTTTCCAGCAGGATTACGTCTCCTTCGCGCATGTCGAGGGTAAGCTTTTTCACCGCGTCGCCGATGCAGTCTTCCGGAAAGATGACGTCTTTTCCCAAAAGTTTCGAGAGATGGGCGGCCACCGGCAAAAGAGAGAATTTCGGGTTCTTCATCCCTTTCGGTCTTCCCAGATGCGAGGCGAGGATCACTTTCGCCTCTTGGGCCAGCGCATGCTGGATCGTTGGGAGCACGGCGCGGATACGGGTGTCGTCGACCACTTTCTCGTTCTCATCCACCGAGACGTTGAAATCGACCCGGATGAAAACTCGTTTCTTGGAAATGGAGAGTTGATCCATTGTTTTAATCATAAAAAAAATCCCACCGGGATAGGTGGGGAAAGTCTAAAGTTTCGAAGCGATGAGTTCGGTCAAGTCGACCATCCGCTGGGAAAAACCGGTTTCATTGTCGTACCAAGAGATCACTTTCACCAGGGTTCCCTCGATCACCGAGGTGGAGAGGGCGTCGATGGTGGAGGAGGCCGGAGATCCGTTGAAGTCCGTCGAAACGAGGGGCTCTTCCGTATAGGCCAAAATTCCTTTCAAAGGGCCGGCGGCGGCCGCTTTTAAGGTCGCGTTCACCTGGGCGGCATCGGTGGCTTTTTCCACTTCCGCGACGAAATCTACGAGGGAAACATTGGGAGTCGGCACGCGGACGGAGAGGCCGTCGATTTTACCCTTCAACTCGGGGACGACGAGGCCGATCGCCTTGGCGGCGCCGGTGGTCGTCGGGATCTGAGAGAGGGCGGCGGCCCGGGCGCGGCGCAAGTCTTTATGGGGCACATCCAAAATCTTTTGGTCGTTCGTGTAAGAGTGGACGGTCGTCATGAAGCCGCGTTTCACCTTGTATGCGTCGTGCAGCACTTTCACCACCGGGGCCAGGCAGTTGGTGGTGCAACTCGCGTTCGAGAGAATGTGGTGCTTCGAGGGGTCGTAAGTTTTTTCGTTCACTCCCAAGACGATCGTGGTGTCGATCTCTTTGCCGGGGGCGGAAAGGATGACTTTCTTAACGCTCCCTTTCAGGTGTCCTTGGCACTTTTCGCGCGAAGTGAACACTCCGCTGCATTCGAGAACGATTTGAGCGCCCGACTCTTCCCAGTGCGATTCGGCGGGGCTTTTCCAGTTGGTGACGGGGATCTTTTTGCCGTTCACCCAAAGAGAGTTTTCATCCGCTTTGACGTCGGCCTCCAAGGTGCCGTGGACCGAATCGTATTTCAGAAGATGGGCCAGCGTGGCGGCGGGGGCCAAGTCATTGATGGCGACAATTTCCAAGTGAGAGGGCTTAGCTAAATAACGCCGAAAGACCACTCGACCGATACGGCCGAAACCGTTGATGCCTACTTTGATTCCCATGTAAAAAATTCCTTAAAAAATAAAGCTTTAAGGTGGTTTAAGGTAAAACAAGGAGAGAGTTCAATCAATTCCCCTTAAACAAAGATTCTCTCGAATATACAAGAAACCCCCCTGTGTCAACCCTGTGTTAAGGTTCGGGAATTGATGTTTTTTTCCTCACGGAAACAAAAACTAGACATCCCTCAAATGCTCAGACTACAGTCATTTTTATGTCAAAACCCATGATTCGAGACCTAAAAGAGAACGAAAATTTCGAAAGCGCCTTTTTGGTGGCCCAAAAATCCGTCTTAATGTCGAAAACCAACCGGCCTTATTTGAGCATGAAACTCGCCGACCGCTCCGGGGAAGGGGAGGGGCGGGTGTGGGACAACGTGGAGGCCATCGGAAGTTTATTCGATAAAAACGACTTCATCCGCGTTTGGGGCCGCGCCATCGTTTATCAAGATAAAATGCAGCTCAACATCCTCCGCGTCGAGCGCCTCAACCCCGATGAAGTGAACATCGAAGACTTTCTTCCCACCAGCAAACGCAACATTGACGGCATGTTTCAAGACTTGCTGGGGTTCATTAGAAATGAAGTGAAAAACCCTTGGATTCAAAAGTTTTTGCTCTCCATCTTCGAAGACCCCGAAATCGCACGTCGCATGAAGCGGGCCCCCGCGGCCAAGACCAATCATCACGCTTGGGTGGGAGGCTTGTTGGAACACGTGGTGCATTTGTGCGAACTGGGGCGTGACGTGCTCAAGCATTATCCCGCGGTGGATCCCAACCTGGTGTATACGGGGCTCATGCTTCACGATATCGGCAAGATCTATGAGATGACCTACGACAAGTTCTTCAGTTATACTGACGAGGGGCAAATGGTGGGGCATCTCATCCAAGGGGTGGAGATGGTCTACGAGAAGATCCGCGCCATCCCTAATTTCCCTGAAAAATTGAAAACACACATCGTCCACATCATTCTTTCCCATCACGGAAAGCTCGAGTTCGGCTCGCCCAAGCTCCCGATGACGCTCGAGGCGATCATGGTGCATTATTTGGACGACATGGACTCCAAACTTCAAGGAGTGCTTGACCTGGCCGAGCGGGAAGCATCCGATTCCGATTGGACGAGTTTCAACCGCTTGTTCGGCCGCCCCATGTATAAGAATACCCTCAAGGATATCGAAGAGAGCCTGCAATGGACGGCTTCTCCTACTAAAGAAAAAAGCCCGCCTCTCTCTAAAAAACCCCGACACGACGAGCCCCTCACCTCCAACTTGGGCGAGTATTTGAAAAAATCGCTCGGTGAGAAATAAGACCTTCTCCACAACCTTTTACAAAACGAGACGATAATCCCCATCGGCATTGGAGAGGGTATTTAAGGGAGCACACACGATGGGGGCACCGTCGAAGTCCACTCTGATTTCTCAAGGGGGATCGGGTTTTTTTTCTGAAAATTCCGATAGTGTCCTCACTCGCCACGACCAGAATTCCGCCCGGGAAAAACCCGCCTATACGGATACTCAAAAACAAGTCGATACGATGGTAAGCAATTTCGTGGCGCAAGCCACCGAATGGCATTCGCTCGCCGCCATGATGGCCGGGGGGCTCGCCTATCGTTATGGAAAGATCGCGATATTGGGCGTGGGCGGCGAGTGGGCGGGGACTTCTTCCCTCGCCAACGCGTTTCTCCGTGGGGCTTCCGTCGCCGGCGGTTTAGGATTGGAAGTGCTTACCTTTGAAACGGTTCATCGGGGCCTGCTCACCCTGTCGGGCCACGGCGGTGAAAACCCCAACATGTGGAGTTGGAACGGCCAAGGGGGATGGAAGCAAGGTCTCGCTTCTTCCTACGTAAATTTCGGAATTTTGAAAGGCGCCGGCGCCTTGTGCAATGGCCAAAACATCGTCGTTCAGCATTTCTTCCAAGACACCGCGATGGTGGCGGGGAACAATTTAACCGCCCTCCTCAATTTAACGCCGAAACCCGAGGGAAGCTTGGCCGAGCAATTGCTCCACGCGGAGGCCACCAACCTGCAGCTTGCTGCGGGCATGGGTCTTGTACATATGGCGGCCCCGGGCGTCACCGCCTGGGAAAGGGTGCTGGATCTCACCGTCGAGGCCAAAGGGAAACTGGAGGCCGCCGAGCGAAGTAAAAATTTCAATCCTTTGTTGCCTCAGCTGGCTCTAGCCTTGGCGGAAGCCAGGGGAATGGAGGCTCCCGAACCTTCCCTCGTTAGGAACTCGAAGAAAGATCACAACGTCTACATGTCTCAGATGGAGGAGGGGGCCGCCTCGAGCGGGGGGGCCGAGCCTTCGCCGCTTGCCTCAGGAACGGGCGGTGGAACCCCTCCCCCCGTAAGCCCCGGTTCCCCCGGAACGGGACCGGCCCCCGCAGTGCCCGAAGTTCCTCCCGCGCCGCAATTCTATTTTGAGCCCGAAATCGACGCGGCCACCTTGAAGAAGCTCATGGCCGTGCCGAAAGAGGTGACGGAAAAACACGAGGGGAGCGGAGATCCCGATCCCGTCTTTTTCGGGCCCAATCATTTGTTGTGGCTGAAGGCCATTATCGGTCGCGAAGGGAACGAGATGGGCCCCGCCGCCATTCTCATGGGCGGTAAGATCCTGTTCGGCCGCTTTCAAAAAGATCCCAGGGCCCAACGCGAAGTGGAGCGGCAGCTCCAGCAGATCGCCAAGGGCGCCAAGGTAAAATTCAATCTCATCGAGCCCGACGCGGAGACGTGGTGGAACGGGGTTTGGGACCGGGCTCTCGCCGATCCCGCGGCCCCCAACGAAGTCTTGGCGGCGATTCTCCAACGCGTCCGCGGGGAGAAAAGCGGGGAAGAGCTCTCCGAATCGTGGCTGCACGATTTGGCGGAGAAGGATTTCGACCGCAGCGAGGAAGTGCGCGTGATGGTGGAAGGACCGGAGATCGTCTTTCCCATGGCGGGCCGTACCGCCTTCCAAGACCGGGTGGAAGAACTCTCTCAAATGGCCGTCGAGAAAAAATGGGGTTCGGTGAATAAAGCTTTAGCGGAACTTTTCCCCCAAGCCTGGGCCCCCAAGATGCTCTATGAAGTGGTGGCGCGGCTTTCCGCCCTGCGCGACGGCGTGCGCGAAGACCGGGATCCCGTCACTTTAAGAAAGGTTCAGCCCGCCAAACTTTGGAGCAACCAACTCAGCCAAACCCAGTTCGAGATTTTAAAGCGGGTGAACAAGGAACTCGCCGAGGCGAGCCGCCTGCCCATTCCGCAACAAATCGCCCGCGTGCTCAACCTGTTGGGGGTATACACTGTCATGGGCGCCGAAACCGCCCAGATCAAGGCGAAGCTTCAGTCGGTGGAAGAATTCCTCAACCCCAACGTGGTGAAGATGGTGTCGCAGAAAGTCGACTTTCTCGCTCAACACAAGAACAACAATCTTTACGATGTGGAACTGAAAGACGCTTATTGGGGCAAACAGATCCTCGAAATGGCCGAGCGCGGCGAGTGGGAAGAAATTTTCAAGGCCGTCGACCAAATGCAGGAAGAGGCGCCGAGCGGACCCAACGCCGTCACCAAAGACAAGGTGCTCGCCCATTTGGCGACTTATCTCAAGCGCAAGAAGGCGAAAGAGGCTGAACCTATTTCCCTCGACCCTTCCGTGATCGCGGCCTCCTCCTCGGTTTCCCCGTCGGAAATTTTACAGGTGCAAGGCAAGGCGTTGCAGTGGGTGTTATCGTTGATGCAAGAACCCACGCTCAGGCCGGGTCCCTCCGGGAGCCTGTCGATGGCCTATTTAGGTTACGTGGCCCTGAAGATGGGCAACGCCCAAATGGCGAAGGAGTGTTTCGATAAGGCGAGTCCGGACATGAGGAACACCATCATGCTCGACCAGAATTTAATGTTCCTCCTTCCCCAGCTTCACGCGGGTCAGTTGTCCATCGACGTGAATGCTCAGTCTCCCCACGTGAAGAGAGTCGCCGATTTTCTGCAGGACGGAAAGTACCATCAAGCTTTACAGTTCATCGAGGCTCTCGGAAGAAGGGCCGACTCCCTCCAGAACTTGCAAGAGAAAGGCGAGGTGCTGAAAAGCCAAGTCACGGCTTTGGCGCTTTTCGCGAAGACCTTCTCGGAAGACCCGAACCGCGGCAGCGATTGGGCGCGGGTGAGCTCTCCTTCCGTCCGAGAAGGCTCCTTGGGTCCGATGAACCCCGAACGGACGAATCAGTTAAAGGCACAACTTCAATCTTATTTGAGCCGCATGGTGGAAGTTCGCTTCCTTCCCGGCGGCGCCGATGGGGCGGCCGGCAATGCTTATTTGGGTTTTATCGCGAAGCTCCTGGGACATTCCGAGTATGAACAGTATTATTTTCAGAAAGCGGAAAGCGATGCTAATGGAATGACCACTTTAGCGAGAGTGCCGAATGCCCACTTGGCCCTTCTCGAATCCCTCCGATTGGGTCGTTTGCCCGAGACCGGTGACCCCACGATCCAGCAAAAAATCTCCCAAGGTCGCGCCGGCAATTGGGAAGCGGTGTTCGAATGGGTCAATTCCATCCAAGAAGCGAGCAGCAAGGCGGAAGCCCTGGCCCATGTCGCCCAAGCGATCTTCAACGAGATCTCTCTTCCCTACTTCACGGTCGGAACGGATGAGGTGCTTAATATCGGCCGTGAACCCGCGCTGAATCACGTCGCCATCGCCGATGATTGGGTCAGCGGAAAACATGCGAGGTTATGGTACCAAATCGTTGATGGAAAGAAAGTGTTGGTCATCCAAGACGTGGGATCCCGCAATGGAACTTTCGTTCTCGACCGTGCGGGAGGGAGCGAGCCCCGCCGTCTCCCGCCGGGGCAACATCACTTTTTGAAGCCGGGCGACCTCATTCAGGTCGGTCGAGTGAAGATCTTAAACCAAGTTTTCCGGGAAACCGTGGAAGACGGCGACCAAATCTACATGGTCAAGGCGGAAGCCGACAATCTTTGGATCATCAAAAGCAAATCCAAGGAGGTTCCCGTCGAAAGCATCCAACTCGACAGCTACGAGAGTTTGCCCAAGCGCGACGTCAATACGATCCCCGAGGAATACCGACATTTCATCCCCAAGCCTTCCAAGAAGGTTCTTTTCCCGCGCATGAAGCGCATCCTCGACGAAGTAGCTTTCCTCGTCAAAGGCGCCGAGCGCATCGCCGTTCGTCTCTTCGGTCCTCCGGGCACCGCGAAGACGACCATCCCCGAGCTGATCGCCGCGGCCATGGGCGTGCCGCTGCTCCGTTTCACGTTCAGCAAGCGCACGGACCCCGCCGACATGGAAGGGTATTGGACGAAAGAACTCATCAACGGCAAGCTGGAGACTGTCTACAAAGAAGGCGTTCCGACGATCGCCATGGAACACGGCTTCCACCTCGTGCTCGACGAGCCCGACTTGGCTCGCGTGGGAACGCTCGCCGCCACCAACAACTTCACCGCCCCGGGTGAATACGTTTGGGTGCGCAAGCAGAACGGCGATTTGACGCGCATCAAGGTGCACGAAGGGTACCGTTGTTACGCAACGGAAAACGGCGTGCAGCAGATCGGCCGGAACGCCCACGGGCAAGATTTCCTCCGTCGCTTCGTTCCCTATTATGTGGGGACCTGGACGAAGCCGGAAGTGACGCAGGTGTTGACGGAGCTCTATGAAACCGCCGGCGGCGTGCGCCGCTGGAGCCACAAGACGAGCGAAACGCTCTCCATCCTCCACGAAAAGATGATGATCATGGCCCAGGGCTTGGAAGACCCGGAAACTCGTCAGACGATGCCGCCCTTGGGCAACGGCGTGGGGCAAGAAATCGAATTCACCCCGCGCTCCGTGCTGCGACTTGCGCAGCGCTTAATTGCCTCCGGTCCCTTAAGCCCCGAGAGCCTCTCTCGCGCCATTCGCGCCGAATATATCTTGCCGCTCGCCGACTCGAACGACCGAGACCTCGTGTGGAGCCAAGTGCGCGCCATTTTCGCCCCGCTCGTTCGGGAAATGGGATGGGCCCCCGATTGCTTGGGTGATCATGCAATTCCCGCCCCGACCTTAGAGAGCATTTCCCAAAAATATTTGGGCGGCAAAAAGATCACCCCCAGCAAGTTCGTCTGGACGGATCAGGCACTAAAACTCACCGACGAAATCTTGTGGAACCGCTCGCTCGGCATCGACGTGCTCCTCTTGGGCGGCGCCGGGGAGGGTAAGACGAAATTGCCCCCCGAAATCGCCCGTATCTTGGGGCTCCCCTATTACGACAAGGTGATGAGCCATATGACGGACGAAGAAGACTTGGTTGGCGGCTACGACCGCACGGGTTTCAAGCCGGGCATGCTTACCTTGGCCGTAAAGAACGGCGGCATCTTCCACCCCGACGAATACCTGCTCGCCGATCCGGGCAAGATCGAAGGCACCATCAATCCCCTCATGGACGACGCCAAGGCGCTCTTCATCAAGAATCCCTTTGAACGTATCGAGCGCGATCCGAATACTTTCGTACTCGCCACCAGTAACCCGCCCTTCGGCAGTTTCGAAGACCGCAATCAGCAGTCCGGCGCCGCCATGAGCCGTATGGCGACGATCTTCTTGGCGGACGACTTCGCCATGGGTGAAGACGACTTGCTCAAGATTTTGCAGGCGCCCGCCCGACATCAGGCCCGCGATTTATCCCCCGGAGGGGTAAAAAAAAAAGGACTGAGTGATCCTTCCTCCGAGCCCAAACCTCCTCCGCTTCCCCCGGTAAGGCCGGGCGGTGACGAGGTGGTGGATTTAACCGATGATCCCGATATTCAAATCATCGATAACCCCGTTCAACCCCTTGTGATCGTCGACCCTCTCGATCCTCTCCAAAGACAGCTTGCCCACCGTGCTCTGAAGGTGATCGACGTGTTTGGGGAGGATGGGAGCCCGAAAAAAGTGTTGGACATCCCCGTCCACGCGGAGGTGCGGAGCAAATTCAAGATTCCCGCCGAACTCGTGGCGGACCCGCTCACCCAAACCTTTTATGAAAAGGAAGAGAACAGCGACGGAGTGACGTTGAAGCCCATTTCCGCGGCCACCAAAAAAGCGATTCTCGATTTCGCCAGCCGCGTCACCCGCCAAACCCAGGTCGAGATGGGGGCCATGACCGGTCGCGTGTTCAAGGTGGGTTACCGCTTCCAGGGCGCCGACATGACCGACCTCGTCTCGAAGACGATCCAGCTCAATCTTCCGAAACTTTTAGAATATCCCTTCAAGGCTTCCTTGGGCGTGGGCAAGCACGAGTACAGCCACGCCCTCATCGACCGGCCCCATGCCAAGTACGACGCCCATGAGCCGGGCCGCCTGCTCGCCAACGTGGTGGGCGATCCCCGAATGAACGAGTACTATGCCTCGCTGCGCGAGGATTTCCGCCTCCAGCTCGACGCCATGTCGGAGGTCACCTACAAGCGCGACTGGCCGGAGGAAGAACAGAAGCTTTTCCAACAACTGCTTCCCCACGAGCAGTTCGCCGACGCGGTGATTCATTATTGGCGCTTCGGGCGCATCATGCCCTGGATTATTGATGAGAAGGTAAAGGAAGCGTTAGAGAAGTCCTTACCGGTGCTTGAGCCTGCCTTCACTTTGTTTCCGAAAACCTTGGAAGACGCCGATGTCGACGCGGCTGCCGCCGAGTTCTACCAAAAGATCGACCAGATTTGGCCGATCTATGAGAGCCTGCTGCCCGAAGGGCAGAAGCAGATCATGAAGCGCTTGGAAAACGGGGAGAGCCCCGAGCAAATCGTTTTCGACCTTTTCCAAAAGCTTCAGCAGATGTTCGGCATGCCCCCGCACCCGATGGCCTCGCCCCCGCTGCCCCTGTCTTCGAAATCGGAAAAGGGGCAAAAAGGGCCGCAAGGACCGGGAGCTCCGCAACCGGGATCAGCGGGCGATGGAGAAAAAGCGGAATCGGAAGCTCCCACGGATCGGCAGTCTCAGCAGGGGCAACCCCAAGCGGGTCAGCCCCAAGGGGCGGGACAACCCGGTCAAGGATCGCCTGCTTCCGGAGAAGGAACGCCCAGACCTTCCCAAGCCGATTTGGAAGCCTTGGCGAAACAGATCATGGATAAACGGGCCGAGATGATGGCCGACCGTTTCGAACCGCAAGATCCCGCCAAATTCGCCGAGAGAAAGGGCGAGATCGCAAAGGCCAAGGGAGAAGCGCCGGCTTCCGAAGCGCCCCAAGACGGGCAACCGGCGGACGCGGATCCCACCACGGGAAATCCGTTGGATAGCCGGGAATTGGATGAAATCAATGCCGCCCAACAGAAGGTGGTGAAAGAGGCGTTGCAGAACGATCTTTACCGCCGCATGGTTCCGCAAGAGGCGATCCAAGCGGCCCGCCGCATCCGCCGTTTCTTGCCGCCCGGCGATCCTTCCTACGACGACGGTTTCTTTACCACGGGACGACGCATGGACCGGAAGGCCGCCAACCGCGACGACATGAAGCCGGAGCCGGACGGCAAGGTGATGCTCCGCCCCATCGGCGTCGAGGACAAGGCGGCCAACATCGTGATCTTAAGCGACGTTTCCAGCTCGATGTACGGCGCCAAAGACAATACCTTGAGGGGATCCGCGACGGCGATTTTCTTGAGCGAGCAGTTAAAAATCAACTACGGGGAGATTTTATTCGCCGGCGGGGTGAAGGTGGCCAAGCCCTTGGGCAAACCGCTCAACAGCTACCAACGGAAAAACGAGGTGCTCAATAAGAAGAGTCAAGTGATGGATCAAGTGGGAGGGAACGCCCTGTATTGGATGCATCCTGCGTCGCCCGCCGTTTCCGACCCCAACGACGTTCCCCTCGGCGACGGAACGAACATTCGCGACCCCCTCGACTTGGCCTTGAAATGGCTGAAGGCCAAGAAAGGAGAGGGCAATTATATCCTCCTGATTACGGACGGTTCGGAGAATGTGCGGAACAATCCCAAAACTTTGGAACAGCTCCAGGAAGAAGCCGAAAAGATGGGCGTCCATCTCATGGTGCTCGCCATGGGCGCCGCCCAATATTCGGTGCCGCGGATTTTCAAGAATTACCGTATCGCGAAGCCGGACGGTTCCGACATTCCCGAAAAAATCGTGGAACTTTTCGAAGACGCGCAGAAGAAGCGGTTGGTGAAATAGTTCGGCTTTGACTCACGTTTTTTGAAACGAAACCCCGCAGCTAGGGCATTTATTCAAAGACCAAGCCCGTCCGAATTTATATCGGCAACGGGGGCAGCGCCACGTGAAATGAAAGAGGGCTCCGAAGATGAAACAGCCCCCGAACAGGAAATAGGGGAGAAGGTCCCGCCGGAGGAGAGGGGTCCAAAGGATCAGTATACCGTAGAGGAGCCACCCTACCGTTAAGGTAAGTCGAAGGCGCTTTCTATTTTCATATTCCGTGACAACATTTTTTGAGGTTTGCGCCTCCGCGATCACCCCGGCAGAAGGGAAGGGGCTAGAGGGCAGCTTCATCCGCTCTTTTATTTCGGGGGTGCTCAGCGAATTACCGTCGGGCATGAAAAGAATGCGGTCGCCGAAGGGAGAGGGAGATCTTAGTTTGATCGTCATCATGCGGGGGTTGATCCAAGCGTTCTCCGTGACGTCTTCCACCTCGCTGAGCGGAATGGCGATTTCCTTCCGATAGACGGAAACGTAAAGAAACTTTTCATCGACGCTCACCGCTTTGAGGCGGATGCAGAACCGATAAATGAAAAAAACGCCGGAAATACCAGCGAGGAGGAAGAACCACTTCATCGGGAAGCGGCTTCCTTCCGTCGGGCTCAAGAAGAGGGCCGCGGTGCCTAGGCTCCAACAGACGACCCAAAAAACGGGAAATACGTATTTGTAAATGAAGGTGAAGGAAGAGGAAAGGGATCGCTTTTCTTTCCCTTCAAGGTGGTTGTTCATGGATTTTCCCCCTCCACCTTCACCACCATTGAACGGCTCCGCCCGAAATACCCCGTGTCGTAGAAGGGGAACGCCGTCGCCCCGGGGGCCTGGAACTGCCCCACGGTGGAAGCGCGCACCACGTGGCGGATATTGTAGATCCCCGCGGGGACGCGGGCGCCGTACCACATCACCCGGTCGTCGTGAATCTCCTCATGGGTGAAGGCGGAAGGCAGGGCCACGGGAGAGTTTTCCGATTGGTTCAAGCTCTCCTTCAGCTCCTGATTGCTCGTGGAAAGCTCGAAATCCACCGGTTCGAAACCGGCCGGCAACAAATGTTCCACGGTGAGCTGAGAAAGGGTTTTAGGCACCATCACCGTCAGGCTCGCCTTATAACTTTCTCCGCGCTTGAAGCTCTTTAAGGGATGTTCCTCCTTCAAGTCGTCGATGGCGTAGAACTCGCGGGAGATAATCAACCCGTCTTCCTTTCGGGGAACCAAATCCATCGGAAAATAGCTCGTGAGGGTCGCTTGATAGTAAAGGGCGCCGGGAGCTTTTTCCGGCTTGGCGATTTGAATGCCGAAGAGGGTGTCCGCCGGCAGCTTATCCAAAGGAAAGATTTCCTCGAGCCAGTGGCTGAGCGAATAGGCGGGCAGGTCTTCGGTCTTATTCGCGCTCGCCACGCTTAAAGTGACCGGCACGTTACCTTTGTCCTTATGGGGCGCCGTGCTGTATTGCCAGAGGGCGGAGAGCGATTCTCGCGTGGCTTGCGTGTGGCCGAAGTTGCCCAGCTTCGCCTTCGAGATCAAGTAGCGTGCGCCCGGCTCGGCCAGCTCGTCGTCGGCTTGGTGGGAAAGCAAGGCTTGCAAGGCCACGGCCGTCGTCGTGACGGCGTCCCACACGTGGGAGGGATCGTCCCAATAGGCAATTTCCCCTTGGGGGCCCTTCGCCGTTTGTACTTGTTTGCGCAGGCGTTTGACCAAGTCTTTGATGTCGCCTGCGTAGGCCGTCTCATCGATCGTCTTCAAGGCGAGGATCAAGCTCGCGAGCCCGCGGGGGCCCAAGACGTCCTGCATTTCGAGGAGGCTTTTAAGGGCTCCTTCCGCCGTTTTCGCGTCGTCCTTGCCGAGGCCCCAGGTGAGGGCCGCGCGGCTATCGGCCTCGTAACGGCGCAAATCCGGCTTGCCGGGAGGCGGACGGGGCAGCGGTTTTTGGCGGATCAAAGTATCGGTTAAATATTGGTTGAGTCGTTTTTGAACTTCCGCGTCCACCGCGATTCCCGCGGCGGCGAAGAGCCGGAAGGCCCGCGCCATGTCGGCGCTCAAGAACACGTCGGAGACGCGGTCTTCCTTCCAAAACCCGAAACCGCCGTCGCCTTGCTGAAAGTCGTAGAGGCTGGAGAGGCCTTGCTCTAGGGATTTCTTAATTTCCGCCGCCCCCACCGGTTTGTCCGCCGTGCGGTAGCGGTCCGCGTATACCTTTTGCAACGAGACGGGAAGTTCTTGCGTGCCCAGGGCTTTTAAGGTGTTGGAGACGCTTAAGAGCTGCCAAAGGCCGATCAAGGCGGAAGTGCGTTGCTCGGCGCAGCCATAGGGGTATTCCAATAAATATCCCACCGCTTCTTGCAGCACCTTCATGGGCGAGGTGCCCACGGTCACCCGCAAGTCGCCGCGGTCTTTGCGGGTGCCTCCGGGGATTTGCAATTGCTCCACCGCCTTTTCGCGGGTGGCCCCGCCCGCCGTGTAGAGGATCGGCACGGAACGGTCATAGATGGGCAGGGGCAGCTCCAATAAATCCATCGGCGCTTTTTGCGAATCGCGGGCGGTGAGCGTTAAGCGCGTTTCCCCTTTTTTCATCCCTTTCAGACCGAAGGAAATCGGCGTCCTTCCCCCCGCGTCCACGTGCACCGGTTGTTCCGCGGGTGTGGAAAGCGAGGCGTCTCCGGTCACTTTAATTCCCACCGATCCTTCATAGGGCTCTTGCGAAGTGTTTTCCACGAACAAGACGGGCTGCGCGTCGTCTTCCACCGCCAAGAAACGGGGCAGGGAAGGCCTTAAGAACACGGGCAAGGCCGAGCGGAAGGAAGCGAAGGTGGAGCCTACCTGCGTCTCGTCCGAAATGGCGAAGGCTTCCGCCACCCAGGTGGTGATGTTGTCGGGCAGTGTGAACTCCGTTTCGATCTCGCCGTTCGCGTTGGTGCGCAGCTTCGAGGTGAAGAAGGCGGTGTCGAGAAATTTCGCCCGTTTCTTCTTTTCGATGTCGAGCCCCGGTGCGTCGCCGCTCTTGTAGTGGATCATGTTGAGCGCGGTGAGCACGCCCAGCTTGCGGTTGAAGTAGAAACGCTTGAGCAAATCGGGGCTTTGGTAATCGATGAGGCGCAAGACCGATTCGTCGGCCACCGACAGGATGAGATCCGCCGGTACGCCTCTGCCTTGGTCGTCCACCGTGCGGATCGTGAGCTTCACTTTCTCCTTCGGCGCGTAGTGATCCTTCTCCGGCTTGATCGTCGTCGTCAGATGTTTCTTTTCCGGGTCCACCTTGAGCTCGGCGAGCCCCATCTTCATGAAGGCGGGCTGCGCGCCCTGCGGTCGGAAGAGGAGTAGGCTCACGTAGATGTTGGGGATGTGGCTTTCCTTCAGCGCGACGCTTACCGTATTTTGGGCGCCGTCGAACTTCAGGATTTTATGTTCCAAGATTCCGCCCTTTTCCACGGTAAGCAGGCCGTGCATGCCGCCGGTGGGGAAAGGGATCAAGAGCTGCGCGGTTTCGCCGGCTTTATAAACTGTTTTGTCGGGTACGAGGGTGATGCGGTCCTCCGCGCTCATCTTCCAGGCCGCGTCCGGGTCGCCGCCGACACCTATGTGAACGGCGGCCGTGGTGCTGCGGCCTTGCTTGTCTTGGGAGGTGGCGACCAAACGGTAAGTGCCGCCTTCCTCGGCGGTTCGAGAGAAGCTTACTTTGCCTTCGCCGTTCGTCGTCACCGTATTTTCCGCCACGAGTGTGTCTTTCGGTTGGGATTCGAAGACCCACTTGCCGTCTTTGGTGCGTTTCTTCACCGTCATGTAATCGCGCTTGAACAATTTCAATGCAATGGGCTGGTTCGCCACGACCTTGGCGTCGGGATCCAAGGTGACCAACTCGATTTGCATCGGTTGTCCCTTGGCGTAAACGCGGCGTTCAGGCTTGAGGCCCACGTACACACTCGATTGGTGGATGCGAAGGTCGGTGACGTTCGACACCTCTTGGCCCATTTCCTTGGCGGTAATCGTGAGCGTGTAGATTTGCGAGGTCGGCTCGGCGCTCAAATTCGGGGTGGTTTCCAAGGCGAAGAGGCCGTCTTTGCCCAACCCCGCCTGTTGGCCGGGAATAATCAATGCTCGGATGCCCGTGCGCGCCGGCCCGGTCGCCGCGTCGGGTTTCAGCTTGGGGTCTTCCAATCGAGATTCCGAATCGGTGCTATAAACGCCGGCGCTCACCTCTTTTCCGTCGCCTTCGTAGGCTTCTCCCTCTTCGTACGAGATTTCCTTCCCTTCTTGGCTGCGCTTGAGCACTTTCTGGATCGCCTCTTCGTCCACGAAAAGGAAATCGCGATATTTCTCGGGCGAGAAGCGGAAGCCCTCTTGCCGGATCGACCAATCCACCTTTGCGTGAGAAAGCGGCGCACCGAAGAAATAACTGCCACGGGCGGTTAAGTGAATGGGCTCGCCGCTCAAGAAATCTTTTCGGTCCGTTTCCAAGCTGATCTTGAAATCGGGCTTCTTGTAGCTCGCCACATAGAAAATCTTGTCGAAGGTCTGTGTTTCGCTCTCTCCCTTCCAACTTAAGGTCGGCACCTTGGCGGTGACGTGGTAGCGGCCGCGGGGGATGCTGTCGTCTCCGAGCGTCCACTCGTCGCCGAAGACGCCTGTGGGCGAGAGAGGAAGTTCCTTTTGGTAGATGGTGGTGCCAGAAGGGTCGGTTAAGGAAACTTCGACGGTGCTTAAGTCGTTGGGCAAGCGATAAACCCCCTCGCGCAATCCCCGGAGGAAACCGGAAAAATGCACCGTTTGGCTGGGGCGATAGAGGGGACGGTCGGTGTGGAGGAAGGCGAAATAATTCTTCACCAGATTCGGGCGTGCGTAGGAAACGCCGAAAGCGTCCGGTTCGATGCCCTTCGAGTCGTCCGAGCTTAAGTAGCTGAAGCCCTTCGGATCATCCGCGACGACGGTGAGCTTTTCGTAGCTGAAGTCGATCGTGTTGTTGATGAAGCGGAAGAGACCCTCGCCGTCGGTGAACCCGGTGGCGATGAGGGTGTTGTCTTTCCAGACTTGCAAGGGCAGTCCCACCTTCCCCTCTCCGGTGGCGATATCCACGGCCCAGATGAAAATTTGATTTTCGTAAGTCTTCAAGGCCAAGGCCGTGTCAGTGAGTTGGACGCGCGTGTGGGTGGTGACGGGATCCACGGTCACCAGCGCCTCTTGCTCGATACCTAACTTCTTGAATTTTTTCTTAAGCGTGATCTCCGAGAGGGGCTGAAATTTCGCTTCGATCTCGTAAAGGCCGGGCTTCAAATTGGGATATAAGATCGAGAGGTCGATGTGCCCGTGATGATACGCGTCGTATTCCGCCGCGATGGGGACCTGGCGCACGAGGGGGTCCTTCGCCTCCGTCGAAGCTTGGGATTCCGGGTTGCTTTCCGCGGCGGCCGTGCTTTCCGGCGTTTCGGCCGCGGCGTCGGGAGCTTCCGGTTCTTGCCCCGTTTCCCCGGCGCGTTTGGTGTCGTAGGCCTCAATGCAGTTGCCGCCGCCCGATTGAACCGTGTCGGCGCTGATGGCGCAGGGGATGAGGCGGATGTCCACCCGCTCCGCGTTCATGCTGGTGAAGGGCACGAGCGGCGGTTTTTTCGCGTTGAAGATGTTCTTGGTGACGTCCAAGGTTCCTTCTAAAGAGGCGTGCATCGTCTCGAACTTGAGGGGTAAGGGGATTCCCTGCAAGGGCACCGGTTGCCCGTTGCGGTCGGTGATGGGTTTTACGATGCGAATTTCATAAGGCGTTTGAAATTTAAGATCCGTATTGATGCAGGCGGTGCGGTGGGGCAGGTCCGCGGGAGACTGGGCGGCTTCTTTCTCTTCGTCGGTCGCGGAGACTTCGTCTTCATAATAATAGCTCACCCGAAAATTGGGATCCGGTTTGGTTTGAGTGAGCGGCACCACCTGTACGGCGCTCTCGAAGGAAGCGCGGCTCACCGGGTTGCTGAACGAGAAACAAAGATCGCCCGTGGGAACTTTTACTTTTTCCTCCGCTTCTTCTTCCTCCTCCGTCTTTCCCTTTTTCGATTTCGTTTTGGCCTCCGCCTTCACGGGTGCCTTGGGTTGCGTTTCCGGGGGCGTTTCCGAGGGGAGCGGCGGCTGATAGAGAATCAGGTCCGCCGAGTTGTCGATGGCGGGATAGGGGTGCGTGATTTCGATCCGATCGAGCGCCATGGGACCGGAGGTGGAAAAGTTGAGGCTGAAATCGGAAAGAACGCCTTGATCCCCGTCGTGGGGAAGCAAGCCCTTGGGCAAATGGATCTCGAAGTTACGGTCGAAGGCATAAGGTTGATCGGGAGTCGCCGTGAGGATTTCCTCTCCCTTCGGCGTGCTCTCCCAAGTGAAATGGAAAGAAGTCGGGCATTTTTCCTTCTCCGGCTGAAGTCCTTTCGGTGGGTCTTTCCACGTCTGGCATTCGAAGGCCTTCTCGACGGCTTCTCGCTTCATGGGTTGGGAGAAAGAAAGTTTCACCGCTGTCTTCGGTGGGATGTAGTTTTGGCGGTTTTGTGGGCTGATCCCGGAGACGCGGGGAGGAGGGGTGTAGAATTCCCAGCGGAAATCCTTCTCCAACGTTTTTTTATCCAAGGCGGAAAGCGAGCCGGGAAGGCTCGCTTTAAAAGTGGTCGCCAGCGGCAGGGGTTTCGAGAAGCGGTAAACGAATCCCTTCGTGCCGTACCACACGAATTCGCCGGGAATCGGCGGGGTGATCGTGAGGGGGATCGTCGGGTGTTTATCCGGGTCCACGTCGGTCATGGGGATCATCGAATGGTCGAAGAGGATCTTGATCCCTTCCACCTCCGTCGACACTTCCCCGGCGGGCGTATAGGCGATCACGTGCAGCCCTTCTTCGGGATTGGGCGGCTCCAATTCTTCCTCGATTTTTTTCATCTCCACCGTCGTGGTGCCGGGCTTCACGATCTTCGAGACGGGCGGCGTTTTTTTCAGGAAAATCACCCCCGCGACCAGGAGGATCATGGGGATGACGGTGAGAATGCCCAAGATGAGGTTGTCTTCCGGGTCGGCGAGGCGACGCTTCAAATTCGGCAAAAAAGACTTCGAGGGAAGGAGGCGGCGCAGTAACGCAACGAGCGAGGAGAGGAAATTTTTCATAGTTCCCTTTCTTGAGGTCTATTTTTTAAGTGTCGCTTAACGTCAACCGAACGAGGCGCGTTTGCGCATCGCCCACTTTCGCGCGAATTTCATGTTTTCCCGGAGAAAGCTTCAAAAACGTTTTCGGTGCGTCCCAGGGGCTTAAACTGGCCTCCGTGCCGTCCACCATCCAACGGATGGGCAGCCCGCCCGCTTGGGCGGCTTCCTTTATCTCGGGGGGCAGGCGAACCTCGCAATAAATTTGCTGCCTTTCCTTGGGTAGCTCGGGATCGATCAAGAAGTGGTCCCCGTCGACCGGCGCAATGAACCTAAAAGTTTCCTTCGGAAGGGTTACGCGGGGATCCGCCTTTTGAGAAGCGGATTTTACGGCGCTCCAATCGGTTTTGACCACCGAACAATTCTCATCCCGGCAAAAAGGCCTCTCTTCCAAGCCGGGAGGCACGGCGAAGGCTAAGGGCGAAAGCCCCTTGTGCACCTGGGCCATTACTTGATGCCAAACGGGCACGGCCGCCTCCGCCCCGCTGAAACCGGGCATGGGGGAGTTATCCGTATGGCCCATCCAAACCCCCACGGTGAAGCGGGGGGAGTAGCCGACGGCCCACACGTCGCGGGCTTCGTGAGAAGTGCCCGTTTTCACGGCGACGGTTTGCCCTTCGATCGACATGAGATCGGCGTCGCCGAAAGCGCGGCGCCGCGCTTCGGGGTCGGTTAAGATGCTGGTGACGAGAAAAGCGGCGCGTTTTTCTTCGGGGGAAGGGGACGTAGAATCCGTATTGTTTCCCTTTCCCGGAAGAACCACCACCGGCCGATATTCCCCGCCCCGCGCCAAGGTGGCGTAGGCGTTGGTCAAATCCAAAAGGCTCACCGCCCCCGATCCGAGGGTGAGCGAGAGGCCGTAGTACGAAGGCGCTTCTTTAAGGGAGGAGAAGCCGAATTGATGAAGCAGGTTCAAGTAATAAGAGGTGCCTAACTCCTCGAGCGTAAGCACCGCCGGGATATTGAAGGAATTCGCCAAGGCCTCGCGGATGGGCATGATGCCGTGAAAGCGGCGGTCGAAGTTGTTCGGCGTATAGCTTTTCTCCTCCCCCAAATAGAAGTGGTAGGGCGCGTCCAATACCAAGGTGGCCGGTTCGCGATGGTGGAGAAAGGCGAGGAAATAAGTGAAGGGCTTCAAAGTGGATCCCGGTTGGCGCAGGGCCAGCGCGTGGTTCACTTGGCCGCCCCTCGCCCCGTCGCGAAAGTCGGCCGAGCCGACCAAGGCTTTCAGCTCCGAGGTCGAAGTATCCAACACCACCAGGGCCCCTTGAATTTGCGGGTCGACGTTTCTTAGGTTTTCGATCCCTTTCCTTAAAGCTTGGGAAGCCCAGTTTTGCAGCCCGGCATCGAGCGTGGTGGGGACGATACGGTCTCCCGAGAGCGAAGGGGAGGCTTCGTCTTTGACCATCTGCAACACGTGGGGGGCGAGGGGCTCCGGCACGGCTTCGGAGAGCCGAGCTCGCGCCTGATTGGGCCGGCGTAGATGGCCGGCCAACAGTTTCGCTTCCTCCGCCGTAAGGTCGCGGGAAGATTTCTTGAAGTAAACTTGCGAGGCGATTTCAAACCCGTAGAGCCGGTGGCCTAGGTAAACGTTGTTGAGGTAACGCTCGAGAATTTCCCGTTTCGTCCAATGCAGTTCGCAATCGAGGGCGACCAGAGCTTCGGCCGCCTTCCAGAAAAGGTTTCTCGGGATGCGCTCTTCCCGCCAGTTTTCCAGTAGGATCTTGGCCAATTGTTGGGAGATCGTCGATCCTCCCTGAAGGAAGCGTCCCGCCCGCAGATTGGCCCAGAGGGCGCGGCTTAAGCCGATGGGATCGATGCCGGGGTGATAATAAAAACGCCGGTCTTCTTGCAGCAACACGGCGTTCACGAGCGAGGGCGGGAAGGAAGAAAGCGGCACCCACGTTCTCCAGCCGAAGCGGGGGGAGTCTTCTTGGGCGAGCCATAAACCCGACTGATCGGTAATCTTCAGATTGGCCCGAGGATCGGCAGACGTGCGTACCCACTCCGCCCAAAACAGTAGGAGTGACGCCGCGAGCAAGCCGGCGAGGCAGAGGATTTTTTTGTGGGAAGGGCGAAGACTCATGGCTGCGCGTCACCAACCTTTGATTTTTCCGTAAACCTTTCTTTCTTTTTTGGGGCGTCGGTGGGAGGGACCTTTTTTCTTCGTTCCCTTTTTGGGGTCGAAGCCCTCTTCTTCCTCTTCCCGGTCTCGCGGTGCGAGGGACGTGCGACGGAGGAGAGCGTCGAACTCGGGAGATTTCACCACGCTGCTGCCCGCCTTTTCGGCCGCCGCTATGATTTCACGGTCGGAAGTAACCACGATGGCCCCTTCCTTTTTCTCGCGGGCAAGCTCGATAATCGCCTCGTCGGCGGTTTCGAAGGCCTTCGTGTAGAGAAATTTGACGGTTCCGTGAGGCTCTTCCACCCGTTCCGAATGGGCGCTGCCCATGGCGTCGAAGACGCAGAGCACTTTTTCTCCCGAACGTTCGGAAAACTTTTTCAGCCGTGCGAGCAAGGCGCTACGGGCTTTTTCATAATGGACCGCTTCGAGTTCCATGAGATCCCTCGATTGGCGCAATAAATTGAATCCGTCGATGATCCAAAGGGAAGGCATGGAGAACTATATATAAGAAGCGGGGCGCGGTGTTAAGCGAAGAAGGGAGCGAATTTTTTAGGCAATCGATTGCTTTTTAGGCAGCTTTGAAAAACCGTGAAAAAAGTAAAAAAGAGTCAATAATTGGAATTTATTTCATAAAAAAGTGCAAGGCGCTTGGCATGTTACTTGCTTTGATTTTCGAACGGTAGGGTGTGGGGGTTCTTCAAAACCTCCTTCCTTCTTTCTTTCTCGCGATCATCAGATAAAGAGCGTTTGAAGCGCAGATTTAAAGTGGACACGCCAAGAATCGGTATGATAGGCCACCCAGGATTTTGAAGGCGCGTACCGCTGAATTTGCCGGTTTTTAAATCGAAAATTTAACCTGAAAGGAGCCCGTATTTATGTCGTCTAACAAAACGCCGAAAGACGTCGTCGCCTATGCCAAAGAGAACAAGGCCGCGATGGTCGATATTAAGTTCACCGATTTTCCCGGAACCTGGCAACATTGGACCTGCCCGGTTTCTCAGTTTTCCGAGAGCACCTTCGAGAACGGTTACGCCTTCGACGGTTCTTCGATCCGCGGGTGGCAGCCCATCAACGCGTCGGACATGTGCATGATCCCCGATCCGAAGACCGCCGTGATGGATCCTTTCACCAAGGTTCCCACCCTTACCATGATTGCCGACATCGTCGATCCCATCACCAAGCAACCTTATACCCGCGATCCCCGCTACGTGGCGAGGAAGGCCGAAGCCTACGTGAAGGCGAGCGGCGCCGGTGACACCATCTACTTCGGGCCCGAAGCGGAATTTTTCGTGTTCGATACCGTCCGTTTCGACCAAACCCCCAACGGCGCTTTTCACTTCGTGGATTCCGTCGAAGGCCGCTGGAACACGGGCAAGGAAACCCTTCCCGACGGCAGCCGCAACTTAGGTTATCAACCGCAATACAAGGGCGGCTACTATCCCGTGGCGCCCAATGACACGCTCGTCGACATCCGCGCCGAAATGGCGATGGAACTCGAGAAGTTGGGCATCGTCGTTGAGGCTCAGCATCACGAAGTGGCCACCGGCGGACAGTGCGAAATCGATTTCCGTTTCTCCAACTTAACCGCCACCGCCGACAATCTCATGTGGTTTAAGTACGTGATCAAGAACGTGGCCCGTCGCCACGGCAAAGTGGTCACTTTCATGCCCAAGCCCCTGTTCGGCGACAACGGTTCCGGCATGCACTGCCATCAGTCGATCTGGAAAGGCGACACCCCGCTTTTCGCCGGCGACAAGTACGGCGGGCTTTCCGAAATGGGCTTGCACTACATCGGCGGTATTCTAAAGCACGCCAGGACGCTTGCGGCGTTCACCAACCCGACCACCAATTCGTATCGCCGCCTGGTTCCGGGATTCGAAGCGCCGGTCAACCTCGCTTACTCGGCCCGTAACCGTTCCGCCGCCATCCGTATTCCCATCGTCTCTTCCCCCAAAGCGAAGCGGATCGAGGTGCGGTTCCCCGATCCTTCCGCCAACGGCTACTTGGCCTTTGCCGCCATGTGCATGGCCGGTTTGGACGGTGTGAAGAACAAGATTGACCCGGGTTTGGCCTTGGAAAAGGACATCTACGCGCTTTCTTCCGAAGAGCTCCGCGACGTTCCGCAAATGCCGGGAGGCTTGGAAGAGTCCCTCAACGCCTTGAAGGAAGACCATGCCTTCTTGCTCAAGGGCGACGTTTTCACGGAAGACGTCATCCATCGTTGGATCGAGTATAAAACGGAGGCCGAACTCAACCCGATCCGGTTACGCCCGGTTCCTTATGAGTTCGCTTTGTACTTCGATATTTAATGAATCCAAGGGCTTAAGTAGTATGGCCCTGATAAGGTTCGAAAGGGCGTTGGAAGTTTTCCAACGCCCTTTTTTTATGAAAAAAAACCGGTTAAAACGCCCGCAAAATTAGCAACGACGCGCCGTGCCAGACGATAATTTAAATAAGATAGAGCCAAGGGGATGGATATTATGAAATGGAGAAGAATGTATGTCGCCTCCCGTGCCCGCCGGATCACCTCCCGCGACCCCCGTACCGCCTCCTGCGGCTAGCGCCCCCGCGCCCGCCGGCAGCCAAAATGCGTCTTCTTCGATCGCTCCCCATCGTTTGGAGTTTGAGGCCGGTCCGTCCTGGTTAAGCACCGGGTCCGGCGGTCCCACCTATAGCGGATATAGCTTGCAAGGCCGATTGGGGCAGAGTTTTCGCCTTTCCAACAGTTGGAACATGGCGTTAAACGGCGTTTTCTCCCATAGTCGTTTTACCGAAGGGAACGACAGCGTTTCGCGCACGAGTTTCGGCGTGGAGGTCGGCCCGGAAGTCACTTTGGCCCGTAATATCTTCGGCCTGGGCTTGTATGGAGGTTTTCACCAAGCCTTTTACTATACAGACGGGATCGCCTGGGGCGGCACGCCCGCCCGCGTGACCCTGGATAACTCGCATGTAAGCTCTTTCAGCATCCGGCCTTCTTTGATGTTTTTCGGGGGCATCCTCACCGCTTCTTTCCAATATGACCACGACTTCGGTCTGCTCGTTCCCGGAGCCACTCGATTTGACGCCCCCATCGGCTCCAGCCCCGACCGATTTACCTTAGGTTTCTCCCTCGATCTTTTGCGGCTCTTTTACGCGGCTCGGGGAGGATTTACCGGCAACGCTCAGAGCATCGGTGAGTACTTGGCGGGCACCCAGGTCTCGGCGACGGCCCAAGGCTCTTATAGTTATAGCTTCAATCAACCGGCGGAAGTGGGAGGGGCTCCGGGGGCTAACGCGTTTCGGGCCAACGATCCCCTGCACAACCGCGTTCGTCTGAACGTGTTAAGGTTGGGGCTCGATCATCCCTCCACGGCCGAATCTCCTTTTGGGTACAACTTTACTTTTACCTTCGGTCAAGATCCCGGCGCGTTTGCGCCGCGGGATTCCATCAATGTTCCGGTGGCGGGTCAACGGGGGAATCCTTCCACGCAATACTTTGCGGTGCAGCAAGCGTATCTCAGTTATCGGGTTCCCCTTTTGGAGGGATTGACCTTCACGTTGGGTCAATTCGCGACCCCCGTCGGAGCGGAAGTGGCCGACGGGCCCTCGAACACCTTCTTCCTCTTCTCCCGAGGGTTAAACACCACCCAAGGCCAGCCCTATTATCACGCGGGCGGTTGCGCGCGCTTGGTGACGAATGAAGTGAAAGACGGTGACACCGTCACTAATCGCCTCGAATTCGTCGCCTGCGGCGTCAACGGCTGGGATTCGACCTTGGGACACGAGCCGGGAGGAACGGCGATCTTGGGAGTGAACTGGACCCCCGTGGCGCCTCTGGCCTTATCGCTGAATTATTTGATCGGCGACGCCCCCGGAGGCCCGAGAGGCCTCGCGGACTTCGTCGCCACCTGGACCATCAACGACAACTGGAGCCTGGGCGCCAATATCGATTTCGCCCATGGCCACGATCCCATGACCCGCCAACAAGGCTACTGGGGCGGAGCCAGCCTTTACCAACAATGGGCGCCCGCCAGCTGGATTCGGGCGACCACCCGCGAGGAAATTTTCCGAGACGCCCAGGGCTTGAGGACCGGCACGCCGCAAACGCTGGCCTCTTTAACCGGCGCGGTGACTTTCCTCATTCCTTACGGTTTTGGCGTGGGCCCTGAAATTCGCTACGATGCCTCTTTCGGTCGCGACGCAGGCGCGCCCGAAC
This sequence comes from bacterium, assembly GCA_046346885.1. GTDB lineage: Bacteria > UBA10199 > UBA10199 > JADFYH01 > JADFYH01 > JAXMHI01. The sequence goes on from JAXMHI010000009.1 coordinate 56,783, forward strand.
CCTTTGCCGCCGGCACGGGCACCTCGGACCATAACATTACCTTGGGAGTCCAGGCCTTCTGGCACTGGCCCGATTTAAATCCTCCGCGTCCGGCTTCCAGCCCCGCCGCATCGGTGGCGACCGCGGCCGCCAGATAAGGTTGTGCGGCTCCTAAAAAGGGAGTAGAAACGGGGGATGGTGTTTGCCCTCACCGATTTCCAACCTCTCAGGCCTCCCTTCGAGATTCCCCAATCTGAGGTGTTGGAATGGTTGGTTCAAGCCCATCGGGAATCGGCGAAACGCCAAGGTTTTTCCTTAGCCCTCCAAGATGAAATCCGTGAAAAAGTGAAGCGCTACGGCTGCGCCGAGCATCAGGTGTCTTGCCGGGCTTCCGTATTGAAGGACTTCACCCACCAAAATTGGGATGAGATGGAGATCTATCATTTCCGGGAAGGCCCCGAAGGGGCGGGTATCGGCGAGAGAAACCGTTTTTTCGCGAAGGCGGTGAGGCCTTTTTTCGAACGCCTCTTTCCCGAGGGGATGGAAGCCCCCGATGACTTGATTCACGTCACTTGCACCGGCTATCTTTCGCCCAGTGAAGCGCAGAACTTGATCGATCGCCGGGGCTGGGGCGAAAAAACGACGGCCACGCACGCCTATCACATGGGTTGCTACGCGGCTTTTCCCGGGTTGCGATTGGCTTCCGGATTTCTTTCCCATCCCGCTTCTTTTTCCCCGCGCCTTCAAAAGAAGAGGCGGGTGGAAGTGGCGCATACGGAGCTTTGTTCTCTCCACTTAAATCCCGCCGAACACACGCCCGAGCAACTGGTGGTGCAGAGTCTTTTTTCCGACGGTTTCATTCGGTACGCGGTGGTGAATGAGTTGCCTTCTTCGGGACTTGAAATCCTCGCCTTGAAAGAGGCGATCGTGCGCGGGACCGAAGGAGAAATGACGTGGGCGCTCGCCGATCACGGCATGGAGATGACGCTTTCCCGCCAGGTGCCGGTTCATCTGGCCGCCCAGGTGAAAGGATTTTTGGAAAAACTCTTCGCGCAGGCGGGAGAAAATTTCGACCAAGAAAAGGAGAGGGCCCATTTCGCGGTTCATCCCGGCGGGCCGCTCATCATCGACCTCATCCAAAACGTCTTGGAACTAAACTCCTTCCAGGTTGCCTTGAGTCGCGAGGTGCTCTTCCGTTTCGGCAATATGTCTTCGGCCACGCTTCCCCACATTTGGCAGGCGATCGTGGAAAATCGCGAAATCCCTTCGGGGTGCCTCGTCGTTTCCTTGGCCTTCGGCCCCGGGCTCACCGTGTGCGGAGGACTCTTTCGAAAGCTATGAGCTTCTGGTTTCTCCTTCCTTTCATTCTTCAAGCCCTCGTGATGATCGCGGATGAGTTTTATTTTCATTACCGGCGGGGATTGCCGCTCTGGGAGCGAATTGGCCATCCCCTCGATACGCTCACGGTGCTCGCCTGTTTTGGGTGGATCTATTGGCAGGCACCGACGGTCTTTCACGTAAAAGTTTATGTGGCCCTGGCGATTTTCTCGATCCTCTTTGTCACGAAAGACGGAAAAGTGCACACCCGGTACTGCGTGGCCGGCGAAAACTGGCTTCATGATCTTTTGTTCATCCTCCATCCGTTGGTGCTCATCGCCGCCTTTTTGATATGGCCTTCGCTGCATCCGGATGCTCTCGGAATCTTTCCCGCTTCTTGGGAGACTTCCCCATTTTTAAGGAAATTTTTTCAAGGGCAACTGCTCTTGATGATTCTTTTTTGGATCTATCAAATCGTTTACTGGAATTTTCTATGGAAAGCGCCCGAAAGCCTCTCACCGAAATCAACAACGACCTCTATGATGCCCTAGGCGAGCGTTGGTATACCGCCGAAGATGATCCGGTCGCCTTGCTGCGGGCTGAGTCACGCTTGCGCAATCCTTGGGTCGCAGAAACGCTCTCGAAAAAATTCTTAGGAAGGAAATGTAAAGCGCTCGACGTGGGGTGCGGAGGCGGATTTCTGTCCAACGCCTTGGCGAAAAAAGGGCACGAGGTGACGGGAATCGACGCTTCCGAAGAGAGCCTGAAAATCGCGAGGCGCTACGACGAAACCGCTTCGGTGGATTATCGCATGGGTGACGCCTATGCGCTGCCTTTTGCCGATGCCTCTTTCGACGCCGTTTGCGCCATGGATTTTTTGGAGCACGTGGATGATCCCGCGAAAGTGGTCGCCGAAGCGGGACGTGTTCTCAAAAAGGACGGCCTTTTCTTTTTTCACACCTTCAACCGCAATTTCTTAAGCTGGCTCGTCGTCATCAAGGGGGTGGAGTGGTTCGTCAAAAACACCCCGAAAAACCTGCATGTCTACCCGCTTTTCGTGAAGCCGGAGGAGCTGAAGGTTTATTGCGAAAAGGGGGGTCTCGTTTTCGAAGAATTACACGGTTCCCGCCCCAAGCTCTCGCGCGCTTTTTGGAGGATGCTGCGTACCGGCATCGTTCCCTCCGATTTTGAATTCGTTTTTAGTCTTTCCACCCGGGTCGCCTATACGGGAATGGCCAAGAAAAGATGACAAGCCTACCTCAGGAATAAAACTGAAAATTTCCCTGAAATCCGCAACTTTTCTCAAATTTTACCGAAAATAAAGAGTCGTGACAGACATGGTGAAGTGAGCAAGAGGGGGGCATTCCATGTTTACGCCATCCAAGCCGGCTTCTTTAGCCGCGCCGGGATTTTCCGTTTCTTCCGAATCCATTTTAGACCGTTCTCATTCCCGTTCTCCGATGTCCGCGTTTCAAACGCAGGTTGACGAGATGGTGGGCGGTTTCGTTGAGCAGGCGACCGAATGGAAGTCTCTCGCCGCCATGATGGCGGGAGGGGCCGCTTACCGATGCGGGAAGATCGCTTTTTTAGGCGCGGCCTCCAAGCTTCCCCTCGCCCTTAAAAATCCCCTGTTGATGCAAGCAGGTTCCGCGTTTCTCGGTCTCGCCACGGAGGTGACGGTTTTCGAGGCGACGAACCGGTCTCTTCACACCTTCTTCAGCGATGGAGTTTCTCATAATTCGTGGAAATGGTCCGGAAAGGGCGGCCTGAAAGAAGGTTGGCTTTCTTCCTTCATCAACTTTGGGATCTTAAAAGGCTTCGGAAAATTATCGGAAGGCCAAAACGTCTTGCTCCAACACGCGAGCCAGGATTTGGCGATGGTAATGGGGCATCACGTGCTTTTCGGAATCGGATGGGGCGAGAAACAGGAAGGAAGCCTTTCTGAACAACTTCTTCACGCGGAGGCGACGAACCTTCAACTGGGCGCCGGCATGTCGCTGGCCCATGAAGCAACGGGGGGAAGGCTTACCGCTTGGGAGAGAAGCTTGGACTTCAATATCCGATCCCAAGAATCGGGATTGTTCGCCGGCGAGAAAGCGCGAAGGCCTCTCTTTTCCCATCCTCTCCTTTTTCCGATGTGGATGATGATGAGCGCCGACGGAGCGGGAGGGGGAATCCCCAAAAGAGTGGAATTTTCCGCGAGAGAAACGGGGCTGAAGCGACAGTCGGATCCTGAGGAAGTGAGAACGCAAGTGTGGGAGGTTCGGCAAGCGGCAAAAGAGCTTTCCTTTCATTCCCAAGACATATCGCCCGAAAAAGTCCGTGAATTTGCCGCGGCTCGCTCCCTCGAGGAAGAACCGTTTGAAGTTCAACGGCATCATTTTGAAGGACTTCTTCTTGAACGCTATTTTGACAGAGTGCATGCGGTGATGTTGGACTGGATTCGGCTCGCGAGAACGGACTCCGCGTATCACCTGGCCGAAGTTTTAGACGCCGTTCTGACCCTTCCCCATTACAACAATCGGCTTTTCTATAAGCGCAGTCTCGCCGAAATTTATGAAGAAAATTCTGAAGGCCGCGGAAGTGTTCGAGATCGTCTTCATCAGTTGTTGGGATGTGGAAAAGGCGGGAAGATTACGGCCCTCACGGGAGAAGAAATTTCGAGACTCTATGAAAGGGTGAGGCAGGAATATGAAGAGCCAGGTAAGTGGGAAGTCTTTTTAGAATCGCTGGGTGACATGGATTCCATCGAAAGTTTGAGAGAATGGCTCGGGACGCGCCGGTCCCTTCCCGCACCCGAAATTTTTCATGGCGATGGGCCAGCGGATATTTTTCATCCTCAAGTCCTTCGGGGGAAGCTCCAAGCAGCGAGCGGTTCTTCTCTCCTGGCTCGATCAGGGTTGGAAGCGCTCGAAGGCCTTTTGAAGGATCCCGCAAGAGCCCAGGGAAAGCCCGATTGGCTTTCTCAATTTCACCTTCTTTGCGAGATCATCGAAAAAGAGGCGCAAAAAGACGAGCCGGCCACCGGGGAAAAAGCCCCCGAAGCTAGACGTCGCCGTCTCTTCGAGGATTTAAGCCTTCTTCTTTCGGACGGCCTGGATACGAAGAAACTGCAATCGGATTATGAATATTCCCTCTTCCCCGATGGGGGAGTGGAGCCCGCGGGGTTCGGCGTTTTTCTTTCTTATATCGTCGAGGCGCAGCTGGCCCAATTGCCGGAGTTTCAACGTCAGGTGGCCCTTCGCCGTCTCCTTCAAGAAAAGGATCACGCCGATGAGGAGGTCAAACAGTTCATTCTTGAAACCGCCCACCATTTCTTGCGGCAGGGAGAAGAAATGCCGTGGCGGGATGGAGATTTTACATGGATTCAATCGCAAGTTCAGGATCCCTCCAAAGAAGTCGCCCTGAAAGCGATGAAATCGGTGGGACAAGTCGCCCATCGGCATCCCGAAGCCATCACCCGCGACGTCGTGAAAAACTTGATGGAAACGGGATTGAACCATCCAGATCACGAGAGGGTTGTTTCGGCGGCAGAGGCGTTGGGGGAGATCGGTTTCTTTGCCTCCAAAAGACTTCCCGTGGATGCGGTGCGGCTGTTGGGTAGAAAAGTATTTTCTCCGGCGCCTCTACCCAAAGGGGTCGACTCGTTGCCCCTTTTCCATGCTTTTGCAAAATTGATTTTAAGTCCTAAAAAAATCTTAAGTGATCGAGCCTTGAAAGTTTTAAGAGAGCAGGCTCGCCGCGACGACGAGGATCATCAAGTCGACTCATTCCTCAAATTCTTGAGCCGCTCGAAGCCGGACCATTTAGATAAGGGCCGCCACAGCGGTTTGGTATTAAAGGCCTTGGCCCGCTTGACGCCGATTTATCCCGAAAGGGTGAGCCCCGAGGTTTTCGATTTCGCGCATGAAATTTTAATGGATCGCGCCGGCAGGGCCGCCGACCCTTCCAAAGCCCTGCCCGCCGCCAAAATCTTGGGGGTGCGCGCGAGGGAAGAAAGGGGCTCTTCCTCGTTGAACTCGGTTTGGTCTCAGTTGGGGCTTCTGGAAATTCGTTTTGCCGATCAGGGAAACGGGGTTTCAACGGTGCCCTGGTTCATGGAAGGTTATCTTCACAAGCCTCCGAAACGGGCGGAACCTATTTCCATTGGAGGAGTCGCCTATCGACGAAGATCGGTTTCACTCGATCGTTTTCTCTCCTCTTTTAGGGTGCAAGGGCCCCCGCGGCAGATGGGCAGATCCTTCATTTACCCCCTCGCCGGGGAAAACCAAATGTTGGTGATTAAATATGCGAAGGGCGAGCAACGCGGGGTCGATTTGCTCCGCGAAGCACAATGGTTGCAGCGGATTCATGAAGAAGGCCTTCTTTTCGGAAACGATTTGCCGGTACCCGTAAAAGGACCCTCCGGAGAGGTGGAGCTCTTAAGCCTCGATGGCAAGCCGGCCATCGCCTTGCGGGCGCCTCGGGATTACTACAACTATCTCGATGATCCGCTGATTCCCGAGGGGCAGTTTTTTACCGGTTTAAAGAAGGCCCTGCGAGGCATTTTCGGTTTGGCGAAACGCGGTGTTTATCATGCCGCTCCCGTTTCCCTCTTTCATAACGTGGAACCCGGCGCGGCCACCCGAGCCACGGGGGATCGGGGCAAATATGTCATCGCCCCGGATGTCGTTTTCGATTTCATAGCTCGTAGCGGGATGGGTCGCCTCAACGACTGGCCGGGGGCCCTGCGTTATGGAAATTTTTCAACTACCGGGTGGCGGGATGCGGAGGAGCTCGCTTCTTTAAGCGAACTCATGAAGCCGAAAGATGAGCGCATGCCCGAGTTGAGAGGGTTGCAAGGGAAACCGAATGCCGAAGCCCTCTATGATGCCAACGTTCTGGGAAACACTTTGCTTGCGGCCACTCTCTATGTGGGCAATCGCATGGCCCAAGAAGCGAAGACTTACCAAGGAGCCGACCCTTACTGGAAAAATGACGCTTGGTTAAAAAAATATGCCAACGCATTACGAGAACTTTATGCAGCAGGTTTCGCGGTTCGGCATGACTTGCGGGAAAAAGAAGCGCTGAAAATATTAAGCGGAAGAGCCGACTGGCTTCGTTTGGCGAGGCAGTTGGCCTTTTTCATGACGCCCGCTTATGTCCCTTTCGTGCAACCCGGACAAAACACCCGTGAATTTCCGAAAGAGATTTATGGCGACGTCCTTTTAGGAAAGAAAATGGGGCCTTACCGGGAGGGCACTTTCGATGCGGAGCGCGGGTTCATCGGCCCCGACGGAAACCCGGAGGCCTTGAGTTTAGGCCCCGTCAACGGCCAATTTCCCATCCGTGAATTTGAAAAGGCGTTTTGGGCCGTCTTTTTAGATCCGCCGACCGCCGATCTTAAAAAAACCGAATAAAAAGTGTCGGGGATGGGACTCGCGGAAATATCACTCGCGGAAATATCACTCGCGGAATTTAAACCCTTTATTTCAGACAACTTTTCCTTCGGGCGACCGATAAAAATGTGGGGTAGAGAGATCCAATCAAAAATCCGGCATGGTAAAAAGACGAATACGGAGCCGTTATGGCCTTGTCCGCGAGTTCGGGTCTTTTCGCCGCGCCGGAGTCTTCAATTTCCTCCGAGTCGGTTTTAGACCGCGTTTCTTCCCATCCTGATTCTTCCGTTTCCGCCTTTCAGCGGCAAGTCGACGGCATGGTCGGCGGTTTTGTCGAACAGGCCACCGAGTGGAAGTCGCTCGCCGCCATGATGGTGGGAGGGCTCGCCTTTCGCGTGGGCCGGGTCGGTTTTTTGGGCGCCGCTTCGAAGCTTCCCCTTGCTTTGCAAAATTCCGTTTTCATTCAGGCCGGCGGTGCTTTGACGGGGCTTGCCACGGAAGTGACGGTCTTCGAGGCTACGAACCGATCTTTCCTTTCCCTCTCCTCCGAAGGGGCTTCTCGCAATCTTTGGCAATGGTCCGGCAAGGGCGGCTTCAAAGAAGGTTGGCTTTATTCCTTCGTTAATTTCGGGATTTTGAAAAGTTTCGGAAAATTGGCGGAAGCACAGAACGTGATGCTTCAGCATTCCTTCCAAGATCTTGCGATGGTGACAGGGCACCAAGTGCTTTTCGGGATGGGGTTGGGGGAGAAGCAGGAAGGAAGTTTTGCCGAACAACTCTTGCACGCGGAAGTGACGAATCTGCAATTGGGTGCCGGAACCGCTTTGGCCCATGAAGTGGCCGGGGGAAGATTGCTTGCTTGGGAAAGGGGCTTGGATTTGAACATCCGATCGCAAGAATCGGAACTGCCCGCTCGTTCGAAAAATAGGAAAACTCTTTTCTCCCATCCCCTCCTTTTTCCGATGTGGGCGATGATGGGAGCCGACGGATTTGGCGGGAGCGGCTTCGGAGAGAGGGAAAAGGCGGCCCCCGCCGTCATTCCTAGTAATATCAGAAATTCATACGCGGAGAAGATTTTGGAGGAACTCGAAGCCATCGCCGGCAAGGAAAACGGGTGTCCCTCTCTTTTTCCGCTCGTTCAAAGCGCGCTTGAGAAAATCAGCCGGATGTCCGTTGAAGAGGGGAAGCCCGCTGTTGTCCGAAAGGGGAGGGTCGTTTCCCTTCTTTCGGTGGTCTTAAGTTACCAAAAAGGGTTGGGGCTTTCGGAAGTGGAAGGCCTCTTGAGAGAGTTCGAGGGCTCCGTCGAGACCGAGGGGCAATACCGCGCCTTTCAAAAACGCTTTTACCAAATTTTAGAACAAAGGAAGAAACAATCCTTACCGCCCTTATCGCCGAAGCCCCCCAAGGCTCGCGTGATGCCGCGGATTGAAACCGAAGAATCCCGTCCGGTCGATTGGAATCCCTTTAACTCGGAAAACCAAGATATGGCCATTCACCCCGATTACGGGGAGGGGCGTGTTTTAGGAAAAAGGGAGAATGGAAAATGGGTGGTTCGTTTTCCTGCGATTTCGGGCGCCGTCCTCCTCGAGGAGGGATCCTTCGCACGTCCTTCCGATCCGGAGCGGTACGAAAAGATCCTTGCGCAAAGGGTTGCGGATTTTTCCGAGAAAGTATCCTCATATGCTTTTCTTGCGCTGATGCATTGGCTGCCCCATAAGACGTTGGCGAATTACGGGGAGTTTGATCTCCGGGACCGTAACGAATTACGCGAATCCTTGACGGGGTGGACGTTGGAGAAAATCTTTCAGTTGCTGGTGGCTCGGCATGCAGTCTCTCAGGGAGAAAGAATCGGGTCCCTTTCCGGTTTTCAAAAGCCCCTTCCCTCGAGTTCCGAAGCGCTCTTAAGCCATAACACACAAGAAAGCATTTGGCGGTTGTACCAAGAACTCGGGATAGATCCGATTGCCTTCGCGCTACGCCTAACCCTCGGCGAGGAGCCCGGTCACGTTATTTTTCCCGACAGAAAAAAGGGAACTCAGGAAAAACGAAGCCTCGGTCGGATTTTGACGCCGGACTTGGTAAGGGAGCTGCTTAAAAGGAGGCCTTGGCAAAATGATTGGCGCTTAAGGACTGATGGGGTCCACTCTTCCGTTCAATTCGCGGGTTTTTATTATCCCCGACTTTATTCGGGTGCGGAAAGACCCCACGATCTTACGGAGCTTTATTTCAAATATCGAGAGGGCGATCCGGAAGCTTTGTCGGAGGCTGCGCAGCGCATGCGCCCATTAGTGCGAAAATGGGCGGCAAACAAAAACTCGCAAGATTGCTTGCTTATTCCCGTGCAAGGAACTGCGCCCAACGAAGCCTTGGCACGTCAATTATGGCATTCGGTTTTTAACCCGTGGTTGCCACGTCCGGAAGGATACGGGAAAGGCGTCGAAGGTAAAAGGGCGATGGTGAAGATGAAGATGATTCGGGCGGCGCTCCGACTTGATCCGGATGCGAAAGCTCAAATACAAGGTAAGTCGGTCTTGCTCATCGACGACAACTTGACGGACGGGATCACCTATATGGAAGCCCGCCGACTTCTACTGAATAAGGGGGCCGCCGGGGTGGGACTCCTCTCTTTAACCCATACTGTTCGGGAACCCCAGGAAATGGATTGGCTGGAAGGAAGTATGTCGGCTGAGAAATAGAATGGAACTGATTTCTAACAATGTTGCCGTTTGTCCAAGCTAAGTTTTTTGAAAAATTTGTAATAAGGATGAAGCGGAGAGGCGCGTTTTTCGTAACAAGTTGTAAAATTGTACCCGTTATTTCAGACAACTTTTCTTTCGAGCCACCGAACAAAAGACGGGTAGAGAGATTCCACAAAAATCCGGCATGGTGAAAAGACGAATACGGAGCCGTTATGGCCTTGTCCGCGAGTTCGGTTCTTTTCGCCGCGCCGGAGCCTTCAATTTCCTCCGAGTCGGTTTTAGACCGCGTTTCTTCCCATCCTGATTCTTCCGTTTCCGCCTTGCAGCGCCAAGTCGACGGTATGGTCGGCAGTTTCGCCGAGCAGGCCACCGAGTGGAAGTCGCTCGCCGCCATGATGGCGGGAGGACTCGCTTTTCGCATAGGCCGGGTCGGTTTTTTGGGCGCCGCTTCCAAGCTTCCCCTCGCTTTGCAAAATTCTGTTTTCATTCAAGCTGGCGGTGCTTTGACGGGGCTTGCCACGGAAGTGACGGTCTTCGAGGCCACTCATCGTTCTTTGCTTTCCCTTTCTTCCGAAGGGGCTGGGCGGGATCTTTGGAAGTGGAACGGTCGCGGTGGGATTAAGGAAGGCTGGTTTTCTTCCTTCGTCAATTTCGGAATTTTGAAGGGGGTAGGAACGCTCTCGACGGGTCAAAATGTCTTGCTCCAGCACGTTACCCAGGATTTGGCGATGGTGACCGGGCACGAGGTGCTCTTCGGAATAGGCTTGGAGGGAAAACCGGAAGGAAGTTTCTCCGAACGGCTCCTCCACGCGGAAATCACCAACCTGCAACTCGCCGCGGGCATGGGTTTGGCCCATGAGGTGAGCGGAGGAAGGCTTCTCGCTTGGGAAAGAAACTTTGAGATGGAGGCGAAGATTAAGCAGGCCGATATACAGTCGGCGAGAGAATCGAAAGAAGCGCTCCTCTCGAAGAAATTTTTGCTTCCTTTCGCAGGTCTCGCCGCCGGCTTGGGAGTTTTTCTCGCCGATCAACCGGCCCAGGCGGCGATGGAAACGGCGAGTTCGAAGCTGGCGGAGGGCGGCCCCTTGGGGCTCGTTCTTTTAAGCTTGGGTTTCTGCGTTATAGGTATGGCGGCCAACCGGAGTGGGGGCATGCCGAAAATGACTGAGCCTACCTTGGTGCGTGCCACCGCCGAGGAGTTGGCCCAATGGAGGCAGTACTTCAGCCCACCGCTTTTGCAGCATTTGTTCGGCCGCCAATCGGAAGAGGCGCTCGTTAATCTAGTCGTCATCTTCAAAAGCCGGCCGGACTTGGCGAGAATTTACCACCCCGACGTCTTTCGGGCCCCCGTCACGCCCGAGCAGCGAAAATCGTTGTTTAAAAAACTCATCGCCGATTGCCATCCGCCGCAAGGCAATTTGGGAAAAACGGGCGCGCAAGAAAGTCTCTTCAATTACGGCATGCAGCTCTACCTTATCGCGAGCGACCACTTGAAAATTTTAAGCGCCGGGGCGCCCGCCTCGGAGCCTCCCCGATACGGCGCTTATGCGCCTTGGCCGGCGATCAAGGTGGCCGGCGATTGGGTGCCGCAAAATGCCCCCGCCACGCCCGAGAACCCCATTTTCTTGGGTCGGGAGCATTTCTTCGGCGATCCCAACGTTTCTTCCCGGCACGCGGCCGTCGCCTACTATGGTTCGAGTTGGTTCATTCGGGATCATCAAAGTTTGGGCGGCACCTATCTTTACGAACCCATGGGCAAGGAGTGGAAAGGATTGCCCTACACGGAATGGCGCCCCCTCAAGGACGGCGACCTTCTCTATATCGGCAGCTTTTATTATCGGGTTCAAGAAAAGGGAAATTCCCTACAGATCGAGCCGTTGCGCCGGGTTCCGGCGGGAGTGGAGCCTTTGAGCATCCGCAAGTTCACCACTTTCAGTTGGCTGGGAACCACCTCTCGAGTGGAGCTGGACCCCACCGATCCCAATAAGGGAGCGGGTATTCAAATGGGTCGGGCCTATTTTTACCATCAGAAGGGAAAATGGTTCGTCGGCGACTTGGGAGAAGCGGCGGGCATTGAGGTGAACGGGCAGCGCCTGGCCCTGGCCTTCGACCCAGAGCGGCGTCAGTTCGATCCTTCCAAGCAAGTTGAGCTTCGAGCAGGGGACCGAATGACCCTCGTGGGCAAATCGCTCCGCGTGAGGTTGAATGCGGAAGACGGCTCCCTCTATTTGGAGGAAATTTCGCCATGGACGACCCTTCACGGCACATCTCTTTCGGATCCCGCCGCGGAGGCTGCCCGCCAAAGGCCGCCCGAAGTGAAGGACGGGGTGATCCGCATGGGGAGCGCCGACAAGATTCATATCGGAAGGACGCAAAAAGAAACGGGGAAATTGGAGCCGAATCCGGCCGCCTCCGATGTCTATTATTATTCCCTTAAACCCAAACCGTTTTTATGGGGGCAGAAAGAATGGCTGACGATCGAATACAACCCCTACACCGAAGACTACCGGGTGAAAAATCATGGAACTCCCGGTAAGGGCCTTTGGGTGAAAAACATGTCGACCCGAAAAGATCTCCCGATCGCGAAGGGGGCAATGGATCTTCTCAAACCGGGAGACCAATTGGTCATCGACGGCCAGGTTTTTGTTTTTCAACCTTAAAAGGGTTGCCCGCAGCGCATCGTTTTCCTGCCCGATACGCCTCCAAAGAGTTTGAGAATGAAGGAATCTAATGGCTTGAATCCCCTGCTAGAAAACCGGTATCCTTCCCTCCGATGCGGTTACCCGTTTTGAAAAAAACGCTCGCTCGAATTTATCTAGGATATCATTTTCTTCTCCATTTCCTGAAAAAACCCTTCAACCGCCGCCTTCGCGGCCTCAAGCCCTTCGTCGACCATTACGGTAAAGACGGCATTTTGCCGTTGGAAACCTCCGATCTTACCCTCTTGCGGCGCTTCTCCGACTGCATTCATTGCGGTTATTGCGATACCGCTTGTCCGTCCTTGCTTCAGTTCCCTCGGGAAAGATTTCCCGGTCCGCGCTATATTGCTGGAGCCTTCACCCGAAACTTTCATCATTTAATGGAGGCGGCCTTAGACGCTCCTTTTTGCGACGGATGCGATGCGTGCGAAAGGGCCTGCCCCTGTTCGATCCCCATCACCCAGGGGATCGGCTGGATTCGGGAGAAAACCGTCTAGGGCTGACCGCTTCTTCTCCCAAGCACCCGCCGAGATTGGATAAATTTCTCGCAAAACCAGCTTGACACACCGTGCCGTGTTCGATACTCCGAATGGGCTTATGAAACTGACCCCTCCGGCCCAAGGCCAAAAGATTCAGATTAAAAACGGGAAGTTGCAGGTTCCGGACCGCCCCATTCTCCCTTTTATTGAAGGGGACGGAACCGGTCCCGATATCTGGAAGGCTTCCCAAAAGGTCTTCGATGCGGCCGTAGAGAAGGCGTATGGGGGCAAACGTAAGATCGAATGGCTCGAAATTTATGCAGGGGAAAAGGCACAGCAAGTATACGGCAAAGATTGCCCCCCTAATCTCCTTCCTCAAGACACCTTAGACGCCATTAAAGAATATTTAGTCGCCATCAAAGGCCCCCTCACCACCCCCGTAGGCAAGGGCATCCGCTCCCTCAACGTGACGCTTCGCCAAGAGCTGGATTTATACGTCTGTCTGCGTCCGGTGAAATATTACGACGGCACTCCTTCTCCGGTGAAACGTCCCGAGCAGATCGACATGGTCATTTTCCGCGAGAACACGGAAGACGTTTACGCGGGCATCGAATGGGAGGCCTTAAGCGGCGACGTGAAGAAGGTGATCGATTTTCTCCAAAAAGAGATGAAGGTCACCAAGATCCGCTTCCCCCAAACGAGCGCCATCGGCATCAAGCCCGTCTCCATCGAAGGCTCCGAACGGCTCATCCGCGCGGCCATCCAATACGCCCTCGACCACGGCCGCAAGAGCGTGACCCTGGTGCACAAGGGCAACATCATGAAATTCACCGAGGGGGGCTTCCGTCAGTGGGGATACGACCTGGCGAAGAAAGAATTTTCCGATAAAGTGGTGGGCTGGGAAGAGTGTAACGGAAAGCCGCCTCCCGGAAAAATCCTGATCAAAGACGCCATCGCGGATGCCTTTCTGCAACAGATCTTAACCCGTCCCGACGAGTTCGACGTGATCGCGACCCTCAACTTAAACGGCGATTACATCAGCGACGCCCTCGCCGCCCAAGTCGGCGGAATCGGCATCGCCCCGGGGGGCAACATCAACTTCATCACCGGTTACGCCGTTTTCGAGGCGACCCACGGCACGGCTCCCAAGTATGCGGGTCAAGACAAGGTGAATCCCGGTTCCGTCATCCTCTCCGGCGCCATGATGTTCGAATACATGGGCTGGAACGAAGTGGCCGACAAGATCAAGAAGAGTTTGGAAAAGACCATCGCCGACAAGACCGTCACTTACGACTTCGCCCGCCTGATGGAAGGGGCGAAAGAGCTGAAGTGCTCCGAGTTCGGACAGGCGATGATCGCAAATATGTAATGTGTGTGGGGCGCCCCGTTCGAGGCGTCCTTATAATCGACTCATCAAAAGGTGAAATATGGCACGACGAAAAATTGCCCTCATCGGCGGCGGCAATATTGGCGGTGAACTGGCCCAGCGGGTCATGGAAAAAGAATTGGGCGACGTGGTGCTCTTCGACGTCGTCGAGGGGTTGCCCCAAGGGAAGACCTTGGATTTGATGGAAACCCGGCCCGTGGACGGTTCCGATTCGAACTTAATCGGCACCCAAGATTATAAAGATATCGCCGGTTCCGACGTCGTCATCATCACCGCGGGGCTTGCCCGCAAGCCGGGGATGAGCCGCGACGACCTGCTCGCGAAAAATTTGGAGATCATGAAATCGGTGGCCGCAGGCGTGAAAGCCCACGCCCCCAACGCCTTCGTCATCGTCGTTTCCAATCCCTTGGACGTGATGGTGTACGCCTTCCACAAGCTTTCCGGCTTCGAGCCGAAGAAAGTGATCGGAATGGCCGGGGTGCTCGATTCTGCCCGTTTCCGCTGCTTCGTCGCGATGGAACTGAACGTAAGCGTGCAAGATGTGACGGCCCTCGTGTTGGGCGGCCACGGCGACGACATGGTGGCCATGCCTCGGTTCTGCACGGTGAACGGAATTCCCGTTACCGACTTGATTCCCAAAGAAAAACTCGATGCCATCGTCAAGCGCACCCAAATGGCGGGCGGCGAGATCGTCAACCTGCTTAAGACGGGCAGCGCCTTTTTCTCTCCGGCCGCTTCCGCCATCGCGATGGCGGAGAGCTATCTGAAAGATAAGAAGCGCGTGATGGCTTGCGCCGCTTACCTGAACGGCGAATACGGCGCCAAGGGCTACTTCATGGGCGTGCCGGTGGTGATCGGGGCGAACGGGGTTGAAAAAGTCATCGAGCTGAAATTGAATGAAGAAGAGAAGGCCCTGATCGCGGGAAGTTTGGAACACGTGAAAAAGCTCGTCGCGGAAGTGAAGATTTAGCCGTAAGACGGGATTTCATAAAGGATCTTTCAGCCATGCTCAAAGCCGCTTCCTTCACCAAAGACGAAAAGTATTTTTTTCTCCGCCGCCTTCATTCCCTTTCGGGAATCGTGCCCATCGGGGCTTTCTTCTTGGAGCACATCTACAGCAACGCGATCTCCCTGAAAGGAGCGGGGCCCTATAACGAGATGGTCGAGAAACTGATGGGCATTCCCTTCCTGCCCGCCATCGAAATTTCCGTCATCGCGTTGCCGATCCTCTTTCACGCCATCTTGGGCATCGTGATCTATCTGACCAGCAAGAACAACGTCCTCCAATACCGTTATTTCAATAATTGGCGCTACTTCTTCCAGCGTCTGACGGGCCTCATCGCCCTGATCTATATCGGTTACCACGTTTGGGAAACGCGCATCCACGCGGTGATGAGCGGGCAGCACGTGAGCTTCGAGCGCATGCAGGAGCTGCTTCACACCCCTTGGGTGTTTTGGTTTTACGTGGTGGGCGTCTTAAGCGTTACCTACCATTTCGCGAACGGCGTTTGGACTTCCCTCATCACGTGGGGAATAACGGTGAGCCCGCGTTCTCAACGGGTTTCCACGGTCGTGTGCGCGGGGATGTTCTTCGTGTTGAGCGCGGTGTGGATGCAGATCCTCTTTAACTTTGTCGGGTGGATATAAACATGGCGAAACCAAAAATCATCGTGGTGGGCGGTGGCCTGGCCGGACTGATGGCCACCATTAAAATTTCAGAAGCCAAAGTGCCCGTGGACCTTTTCTCCGTCGTCCCCGTCAAGCGCTCCCACTCGGTGTGCGCCCAAGGCGGCATCAACGGGGCGGTGAATACGAAAGGCGAGGGCGACTCCACCTGGCAGCATTTCGACGACACGATTTACGGCGGCGACTTCCTCGCCAATCAAGAGCTGCCCAAACAGATGTGCGAGGCGGCCCCGTCGATTATCTACCTGCTCGACCGCATGGGCGTGCGCTTCAACCGGACGCCCGAGGGGCTCATCGATTTCCGCCGTTTCGGCGGCACGCTCCACCACCGCACCGCCTTTGCGGGAGCAACGACCGGCCAGCAGCTCATCTACGCCTTGGATGAACAAGTGCGCCGCCACGAGGTGGAAGGGACAGTGACGAAGTATGAAGGTTGGGAGTTTCTTTCCGGCATTTTTGACGACGAAGGCGTCTGCCGCGGCATTACCGCCATCAATCTTGACACCCTGGAAGTAAAGGCCTTCCGCGCCGACGCGGTGATTTTCTGTACGGGCGGCCCCGGTCTGATCTTCGGCAAGAGCACCAACTCGATGATTTGCACGGGATCGGCGACCTCTTCCCTCTATCAGCAAGGCGCTTACTACGGGAACGGCGAGTTCATTCAAGTGCATCCCACCGCAGTGCCGGGCGAAGACAAGCTCCGCCTCATTTCCGAATCGGTGCGCGGAGAGGGCGGCCGGGTGTGGGTGTATAAGGACGGAAAACCCTGGTATTTCCTCGAAGAGTGGTATCCCAAGTACGGCAACCTCGTGCCCCGCGACGTGGCCACGCGCGCCATCTTCAAGGTGGTTTACGACCTGAAGCTGGGCATCGACGGGCAGCCGCAGGTTTTCTTGGACGTTACGCACATCGATCCGAATCTTCTCCGAAAGAAACTGGAAGGCGTGCTCGAGATTTACGAAAAGTTCGTGGGCGACGACCCCAAGAAGATTCCCATGCGCATCTTTCCCGCCGTCCATTATTCGATGGGCGGCTTATGGATCGACGACAACCAAATGACGAACCTTCCCGGCGCTTTCGCGGCGGGGGAAGCCGACTACGCCTATCACGGCGCCAACCGTCTCGGTGCCAACTCCCTCGTTTCCTGCATCTTCGGCGGGGGCTTGGCCGGCAAGAATGCCGTGGCTTACGTGAAGGGGCTTAAGAAATCGAGCAGCGATTTAGAAGGCCGGGTCTTCGAGGAAGAGCTCAAGAGGCAGAAGGATTTGAACAAAAAGTTGATTTCCTCGAGCGGTCCGGAGAATCCGCACATCATTCATAAAGAATTGGGCGACTGGATGACGGAAAATGTCACCGTGGTTCGCTACAACGACCGTATCAAAAAGACGGACGCCAAGATCCTCGAGCTGATGGACCGCTACCAGCGCATCGGGCTTCCCGACACGGGGAGCTGGGCCAATCAAGAATTGCTCTTCGGTCGCGAGCTCTACAACATGTTGCAGTTGGCGCGGGTGATCACCCTGGGAGCCTTGAACCGCAATGAGTCACGGGGCGCTCACTATAAGCCCGATTACCCGGAACGGGACGACGCCAATTGGCTGAAAACGACCAAGGCGCGCTATACCTCGGAAGGCCCGGTGTTAGAATACGAGCCGGTGGATACCAAATACATCAAGCCGCGGCCCCGGCGTTATGACATGGCTTCGTAAAGAAGATAGAGGAAACTATGCCCGAAACCATCTACGTCAAAGTGAAGCGAAAAGACAGCCCGCAGGAAGACTCGTACTGGGACGAGTTCGAGATTCCCTATCGTCCCCGCATGAACATCATCAGCGTGTTGATGGAGATCCAAAAAAATCCCGTGAACGCCCAAGGGGAGCCGACCACGCCGGTGGTGTGGGAGAGTTCCTGCCTCGAGGAAGTCTGCGGGTCTTGTTCGATGGTGATCAACGGCAAGGCGCGGCAGGCCTGCTCGGCGCTGGTAGACCAATTGCCCCAGCCGATCACGCTGGAACCTTTCAGTAAATTCCCCTGCGTGCGAGATCTTCGGGTCGACCGTTCCAGCATGTTCGCCAACTTAAAGCGCGTGAAGGCTTGGGTGCCCATCGACGGCACTTACGATTTGGGGCCGGGCCCCCGCATGTCGGAAAAGGATCAGCTCGTCGCATACGACCTTTCCCGTTGCATGACCTGCGGTTGTTGCCTGGAGGTCTGCCCGCAAGTGAGCGATCATTCCGATTTCATCGGGGCGGCCGCCGTTTCCCAGGTGCGGTTGTTCAACATGCATCCCACGGGAGCCATGAACAAGGAAGTGCGGTTGGATGCGTTGGCCGGCCCCGGCGGCTTATCCGATTGCGGCAACGCGCAAAACTGCGTGAAGGCCTGTCCGAAGGAAATTCCCCTCACCACGTCCATCGCCGAAGTGGGTCGGGAGATGACCAAGCGCCTTTTCCAGAAGCTTTTTGATTAAGAATTAAGGTTGTGTGGTCGGGCTCGCGAAACTCACTTCCTGGAGGAGAGAAGTGACTGGGATTTGAGTAAACTTAGACGGCCTTTTGACCGCCGCGATCTTTTTCGCGTCGAATAAATCCAAATTCATTCCCGCCTTTTGCAGCACGTCGGCGATCTTATCCTTTAATTTTACGCGCCAATAAATGTCCGGATAAATCTCGATCTGGCCGTCCTTCAAGGAAATAGGCTCGTAGACGACTTCCACGGGAACGGGGAGTTCCAGCGGCACCACGAAGGTGGAGCTTCGATTTTTCGCGTATTTTTCCTGCAAACTCTCGTCCGTTTTTTGGCTCGCCCGGATTTGAATGTACCAGGCAAGCTCCTTCGCTTCCTCGTTATGCATCCGGAAGCAGGCGTGGGAAGAGGGTTTGCCGACGCTCTTATCCTTGTTCGTTCCATGAATGCGCAGGTCGGTCTCCATGACGAGCTTCACGGGGCCTAAGGGGTTTTTGGGGCCGGGCGGCGTCTTTTCGGCGTCCTTCGCCCAATCGCTGTCGGGGGGGAGCCACCAGGGGTTCCATTCGATTCGTTCCACGTTGTAGTTGCCGGGAGGGGTCGGATATTTGGGTTGCCCCACGGCGACATTGTATTGCTTGACGATTTTATCTCCCTCCATCAATGCGAGGGTCATTGTCGGCACGTTCACCACAATTTTGAGACGATGAGGAGGAAGGGATGATTTTTGGGTTTCCGGTTTTGATTCCGAGGATGCGGGGACCGAAGCCTGCGTTTCGGGATTTTTTTCCGTGAAAGCGGGCGGTGTTTTCAGGCTGAGGCAGAGGAGGACGAGTAGGAAAGAGAGGACGGTTCGTTTTATTCTCATAATTAAAGGTTACACCAGGAGCGCGTTCATTAAAATACTTCTTGGCTTTTTTTTGAGATCTCGATATGGGCAAACACCGCTTTAGGCGGGCTTTTTATCGACTTCGCCTTTAACATATCTTTTTGTTTTTAAGGAACTTTTTTTATGAAAATTCATGAATATCAGGCAAAGGAAATCCTTAAGAAATTTGGGGTTTCCGTCCCTCCCGGGGAAGTCGCTTTCGACCCGGAGCAGGCGTACCGAATCGCCAAAGATTTAGGGGGGACCGTTGTCGTCAAGGCCCAGATCCATGCGGGCGGTCGGGGCAAGGGGGGCGGCGTTAAGGTGGTGAAAAACGCCGAAGAGGCCCGGGAAGCGGCCAAGAAGATGATCGGGATGAACCTCATTACCCACCAAACGGGCCCCGAGGGGACCGTGGTGAAGAAGGTAATCGTCGAAAAAGCCTCGCAGATCGCGCAAGAGCTTTATTTGGGGGTGGTGCTCGACCGGGCCAGCTCCCGCGTGACCCTCATGGCCAGCACCGAAGGCGGCGTGGAGATCGAGGAGGTGGCCGCCAAACATCCTGAAAAGATTCTAAAAGTGGCCGTCGATCCCGCTGTCGGTTTTCAAGCCTATCAGGGGCGCGAGTTGGGGTTTGGTCTTAAACTTAAGCCGGAATTGGTGGGTAAATTTGTAAAATTTGTAAGCGCTCTTTATAACGCCTATGTGGCTTATGATTGCTCTCTCGCAGAAATCAATCCCCTGGTGATTACCGCCGACGACCAAGTGCTGGCGTTGGACGCCAAGATCAACTTCGACGACAACGCCCTTTTCCGCCACAAAGACGCCGAGGAAATGCGCGACCCCAACGAAGAGGACGCTAACGAAAACTTGGCCAAGAAATATGATCTCTCTTATATCGCGCTCGACGGCAACATCGGCTGCATGGTGAACGGTGCCGGCTTGGCGATGGCCACCATGGACATCATCAAACTCTACGGCGGAGAACCCGCCAACTTTTTGGACGTGGGCGGCGGCGCCACCACCGAGAAGGTGACGGCGGCTTTCAAGATCATCCTCTCTGATCCCAAGGTGAAAGGCGTGCTCGTCAACATTTTCGGCGGCATCATGAAGTGCGACGTGATCGCCACGGGAGTCGTCGCGGCGGCGAAAGAAGTAGGGCTGAAGGTTCCCCTCGTTGTGCGCTTGCTCGGCACCAACGTCGACTTGGGCAAGAAGATCCTCGCCGACTCGGGGCTTCCCATCATCTCCGCCGACCGCATGGACGAAGCGGCGGAGAAAGTGGTGAAGGCGATTCAATAAATTTTTATTCCCCTCCTTTGTAAGGAGGGGATGAAGGGGAGGTAGAACGTGGCATAAGTATCATGCATCGTTCTACCTCTCCCTGACTCTCCCCTTACAAAGGGGAGGGGAAAAGAAGCTTATGAGCATACTCGTTAATAAAAATACCAAAGTCATTACTCAAGGGATCACCGGGAACACCGGCCAATTCCATACCCGCGCGTGTAAGGAGTACGGCACCCAAATGGTAGCCGGGGTAACGCCGGGAAAGGGCGGGCAAGAGTTCGAAGGCATCCCCATTTTCGACACGGTGGCAGAGGCCAAGAAGGCGACGGGGGCGACGGTCTCCGTCATTTACGTGCCGCCTCCTTTCGCCGCCGATGCCATCCTCGAGGCGGTCGACGCCGATTTGGAGTTGGCGATCTGCATCACCGAAGGGATTCCCGTCCTCGACATGGTTCGTGTGAAGCGGGCGATGGAAGGGCGGCGCACCCGCCTGATCGGGCCCAATTGCCCGGGCGTCATCACCCCCGGCGAATGCAAGATCGGCATCATGCCCGGCGCCATCCACAAGCCGGGAAAGGTCGGCGTGGTTTCGCGCAGCGGAACGCTCACTTACGAAGCGGTCTACCAATTGACTCAATTGGGTATCGGCCAGTCCACCTGCGTGGGCATCGGCGGCGATCCGGTGAATGGCACCAATTTCATCGACTGCCTGGATCTCTTCAATAAAGACCCCAACACCGAGGCGATCGTGATGATCGGCGAGATCGGCGGCACGGCCGAGGAAGAGGCCGCGGCGTTCGTGAAGGCGAACGTGAAGAAGCCCATGGTCGGTTTTATCGGCGGAATGACCGCCCCCCCGGGCAAGCGCATGGGGCATGCGGGTGCCATCATTGCGGGCGGCAAGGGTACGGCGAGCGAGAAGATCGCGGCGCTGGAGGCGGCGGGAATCAAAGTTTCCCGCTCTCCCGCGGAGATCGGCAAGACATTGAAGTCGGTTTTATAACGGTTGGGACGGGCTTTGCCCGTTCCGAGCGCGGCGACCGCGCTCCTATTACATAGAAAAGGAAAAATGAAAATGGCAGTGGAACGCACCTTATCGATCGTGAAGCCGGACGGAGTCCGGAAAAACCTCATCGGCGAATGCTTGGGACGCTTCGAGAAAGCGGGCCTTAAGATCGTCGCCAGCCGGATGATCTGGATGGATCGCCGCATCGCCGAAGGATTTTATTATGTCCATAAAGAACGCCCCTTCTTCGAGAGCTTGATCAAATTCATGACGAGCGGCCCTTGTGTCGTCTCAGTTCTCGAGGGAGAGAACGCCATCGTGAAGAACCGCGACTTAATGGGCGCCACCGACCCCGCGAAGGCAGCCGCCGGCACGATCCGCAAAGACTTCGCCGACAACATCGAGCAAAACATCGTTCACGGTTCGGATGCCGCGGAGACGGCCCGGTTTGAAGTGGGATATTTCTTTTCCGGCTTGAATATTTTCTAATACGGCGGAGCGAAAGAGCTCACTTCCATTTGCACTGGGTCATCGCTCCCATGGGAGCATGAGTGTTTGGCTTCAGTGAACAAGGAGAAGACCCCGGTTTGTAGGAAGGAATATCTTTCAAGAGCGGGTCTTTCGGATATGAGTCGTCTAAATCTTCTTTGAACATTTTTTTCTGAAGCGAATGGCATTGAGTCCAAAGATCGTTTTTATCTTTTTTGGCACGGGCCTTTCTTTTCGGGTGTTTTGAGGGCGCCGCTGGGCGAGGTGCAGGAAGGGAGACCGCTGCGGCAGGAGAAGTTTCCGGCGATGCCCAAACCTCCCTCCCTCCCGAGAGGAGTAGACTCAGCAGGACCGCGTATAAAAGCTTTAATAAGAAACCCCCGTTCATCGCCTTTATTATGAGGCGAATGCCTTCTTTTTAGAAGGGGATAGTTTCGGGCCGTTTTGTCGGTTTTGTAAGGAAGGAACCCCCATGAAAAAAATATTTTTAGCGATGGCCGTCGTTTTGGGCCTCACTTTTTCCTCCCATGCCTGGGCGATTCCCGTTTATTCGGTGAACGGTTTCAAGTGCAGCAAAGTCGGTGTGACGGTTACCTGCAAAGGTCCCATTCCCGGCGGAGACGACTCCCTCACCGTCACGGGGCACGGCCTCGTTTACGTCACGATGGATGTCCATCAAGGAGGGCACCCCACTCGGTACACCTATTTCAGCGATACGGGTTGCCTGGTCGGATATACCTTCGGGATGGACGGAAAAGTGATCAATGCCGTGGCGGTGCACCGCAACGGAACCAAGGGCAGCTTCGATGTGAAAGAGGAAAATTACGATCCCATGGTGAGCTTCTGCGAGCAGGATCTTCCGAATTCACCGACCCCCGTCGCAGACACCCAATCTCCCCAGTCGTCGACGGTCGCGAAAAAATCTCCCACTTCCGCTCCGGCGCCCGCTCCCGCGGCGAAACCGGCGGTGAAATCCGCGGCCAAGCCCGCCGCGAAACCCGCGCCGAAAAAGTAGCAAAATATATAAGTGGTTAGGATTTGCCATTCCCGCCATGGCAGCCTGAAAGGCTTATGGGAGGCGGGAATCCAGAGCGCGGATCCCCGCTTCAAAGTTTTGGTCAGGGGCGGGGATGACAAAAAGGAATTATTTTTTAAGTTGAATCAGCCACTCGATGGAGTCGCTGCGGAATCCCGCGGCTCCCGCGTGTCCTCCGCCGCCATGCTGGGAGGCGAGCCGGCTCACGTCCACTTTGTTGGAGCGCAGGCTGAAGTTCCAGTGTTTGCCGGTATAATGGAAGATGAGGGCGATTTCGTAATCGAGATCTTTATAAATGTGCTCCCCCATTTCGCTCGATTCCAAACTCCAATTCACGGCGAGGGTCCGGTGTCCGTGAAAATCCACTTCGAAGCCGAATCGGGCCCCGTTCTTGATGCGCAACTGCTGGCTCTTGATGACCGCGTCACCTAGGTCGACCAAGCGCTTAAATTCCGACTCGCTCAAGCCCGCGATCATTTTTTTCCAAGTCTCACCCGCGGGATCATGGATGTCTTCCCGTTCACGCAGGGCCATGTTGATCTCGCGCGAATGGGGTAGTTTCCATTCCCAAATATCCTTGTCCTTCACGTATTTTAAAATTTCCGGCGTCGGGGTGCCGGGAAATTCTTCCTTCCACGTGAGGGTGGCCCCCGATTCGTTCAGGTCGATCACGCCCCATTTAAGGGATTCGTAAACGGGAAGAACCGTTTTATGATGGTCGTACCAGAAAACTTCCTTCGCTTCCTCCTTCAGTTTCTTCAGCGTATCTTCATCAAAGCTGAAATCGACGATGAAAAGGGTTTTACCATTCACGGAAACGGGAATGGGGTCGCCGTGTTGAAGGGGATAGCAATGCGCCTCGGGGTATTTGTGCTTGATCACGGCGGCGGCAGCCGCTCCGTCCACGCAATTGCCGTGGTAAAAGCAGATGATTCCGTTTTTCACGATGGGGTTCCTCCGCGGAAACTATGGCACGATTCCAATGCTCTGGAAATGAATTGTTTTCGGGCTTTCGCGGGCGTTTCTCAATGGGGTGGGGGTAAGCGCAAGAGGAGGGATTCTATCGTTTTGGCCAGGCTGTCCATGGAGATCGGCTTGGAGACCGCCACGCCGTACTCTTCCAAGAGATGCTCGTAGCGCTGAGGGTCCCCTCCCGTCCAAAGCACCTTCGGCAAGGTGGGATATTGTTTTCTTAGGCGCCCGATCAGTTCCAGCCCTGTGAGCCCCGGTAGGTTGAAATCGAAGATCAAAAGTCCTATTTCGGGATGTTCCTTCAAAATTCGGAACGCGTCCTCGGCGTCGGTGGCGGAGAAGAAAGTCTCGAAGCCATGGCGCCTTAAATTTCGAGGTGTAACTTCCGCGAGGATTACTTCGTCGTCCAAAATCAAGATCGGGGTTTTGAGAATACGATCCCGCTCTTGCGGAATCATGGTTTCGCTGATCGGAGGCAATTCGCGCAGGAATACCTCGAAGACGGTGCCTGCGCCGGCCGTGCTTTCCGCCCGCATGAATCCCCCCATATCTCCCACCATTTTGCGGTTGATGGCGAGCCCGATGCCGCCGTGACCGGAGCCGGAGTGGTTTTTCTCCTTGGTGGAGAAATAAGGTTCGAAGATCTGGGATAAGATTTTGGATTCCATTCCCTTCCCGTTGTCCTCGATGCGGATGCGCAGGAAACGGCCGGGTTGCACTCCTGGAGCGCTGTCGTTTAGACGGAAAAGATCTTCCGCGCTCAAGGAAATCGATTGGGTTTCGATGGTGATTCTCGGATTTTCCCGGCCTTCCATGGCGTCCCGGGCATTGCCCACGAGGTTTTGCAGGACTCTTTCGATGCTCGGCTTGTGGCCGATGACTTGTCCAGAAGCCGCTCCGCGGCGGATCGATAAATCGATGTTCGATCCCAAATGGGGGCGAATCTGCCTTTCCCGCAAGAGAAGGTGCAGGTCGAAAGGGTGGTTTTCCTTAGGGTCGTCGGTGAGTTCGCGGAACTCGGCGATCATATCGCGAATCCGCTCCGCTTGGGTTTCGATGGTGTCGACGTCCTCCAAAACTCGTTGCAGGATATCGATCGCCAAGTGCGCCCGATCGCTCGGCTGCATCGGAGAAATAATCTCACTGCGCTTGTGAGTAATAAACTCGTACGCCCTCCTCAACTCGGCATCGAAGGCATCTAAGAACGTGCCTTGGGTGCTTGTTTGTAAGCCCTCCGCGGCCCTTTCAGCCAGTTCAATGAGGTTTTTGAGGGAGTTGATGGTAAATTCCACGTAAGGAAGCAGCGACGAGCATGCGTTGTTGGCGTCGTGGGCCAAGCCGCGACCGACTAACTGTAGGGCGGAAAAACGCTCGCGGGCGATTTCCAGCTGCTGCGAACGTTTCCTCTCGGTGATGTCGCGTACGATGACAACGGCTTCGTTCTCGGCGCTCAAGGAGACATGAGCCTCGTAATCTCGGGGCCCCTCCGGGGTGTTGAGATTGTATTCAAAACGTTGAGTGGATTTTGTTTCCCGAACTCTTTCCAAATTTTGGAGAAAAAGTTCGCAAACTTCCGCGGGTAGGTCCGTGTCCCGGATGTTTTTGCCCGACGTGAAATTGGAAAGCGCCAAGGGGTTCCTCTCGTTCTCGGACCTAAAATCGAGAAAGGTGCCGTCGCTCTTCAACCGCATCATGGTGTCGGGAATCGCTCGCAGCAAGGCGTTGTTTCTCGCTTCGCTTTCGCGAAGCGAGCTTTCCGCTCTCTTCAGTTCGGTGATATCTCGAAGGATGACGACGACCTCCTGGTTTCCGATTCCCACCACTCTCGCTTCGTGGTGACGCGCGCTTCCGTCGAGCATGGGCAAGGTGTATTCCACCCGATGCAATTCCCCCGTTTCGAGGGCTTTCCGGAAAGACTCGAATCCCAACCGCTTGATGGGTTCGGGAATGGGCAGGTCGTTCACGTTGGTGCCGACGGTCTCCACAGGGGGGATTACGAATTCCCCCGTTCCCGTCCCCGCGTGGGAATCGAGAAAACGGCCGTCCGCGCTTAAGCGGAACATCATGTCCGGCATGGCTTTGAGCAAAGCGTGAGTGCGGGCTTGTTCGGCCCTGCGGTCCGAGACGTCTTCGAAAAAGGCGACGCCCACTCGAGAGGTTCCGAACATATCCGCGCCGCCGCGAGCTTGGCACCAAACGGTTTCCCCGCTTTTTTTAATGAGCCGCAACTCACCGACGTTGAAATTATCCGACGTTTGAAGCCGTCGGATTGCCTCGTTGAGTTGGTGGAAGTCTTCCGGATGGATGAATTCAAGCAGGGAGCGTGACATCATTTCTCTTTCCGAATAGCCCAGGAGCTTTTCCATCGCTCGATTGACCGTCAAAAGCGGAGTGAAGGCGCCGTCCGGGAGAATCTCCACCGCTCCCGCCGCCGCGGGATTTAAGTTGAGGAATTTTCTCAATCCCCCTTCAATCATTTCACCCGTCGAGTTTCGGAAAGGAACGGGCGCCGTCGCCCCCTCCCCGTTTTGTACTGCCATCAAGACGGGCCGTCGGGATTCTTCTATTGGATCGATTCTTTCGGAAGCAGGCCGGTTTCGTCCCCCCTCCGATGATGTTTGCCAAGCGAGGAGGGAAGAAGAAGGGCCTTCTCCCGTAGATCCGAAGCTTCCTCTCTCGTGGGCGCGTAGTGAAAGCTCCAAACTTCTTTCCAAAAGAGCGATACCCGGCATCGATTGATGGAGAAGGCTCGCGCCGGCTCCGAGTTGCCAGTTGGTCGCTTCCGCGTGGAGCATTTGTTCGGCAAAGCTTCCTTCCGGCGTCGGCGCGAATCCCAGGCTTCCCGCGATTTGATGCCCGCCGACCATGCTCAAATCCGAAAAGAGATGTCGTAAAAAAAGATTCTGTCCCTCCGCCAGCGCTCCGGCGCCCTTGAGCATGCCGAAGGTGACGAAAGAAGAAGCCAAGCCTTCCCTCCAACCTCCCCGTCCGTTCCACCTCCACAAATTCGCGGGAATTGAAGATTCCGTGAGAGAGGTGAGAAGGCGGTGGGTTCCCTCGAAGGCGATGACCTCGGCGGTAAGCCCCACTCCGTAGGAAAGCAGGTGAAGGGGGCGGGAGGTAAGGGATAATGTTCCAACGCGTCCCAGGCGGTAAAAGAGGGATCCGGCCGTCATGGCCGCAAGGGAGCGCCAATCGCTTGCCTGCTCCGCAAATCGGCCGACCATTTCATCCACCGCTTGTTGAGTTTGGCTTAAGTGAGAAACTTCTCGCAGACAATCCTGACTGAAACGAGAGAGAACGGTATCCGTCATGAAAATACGTGAAGAGGGACCGCGAAAAAGAGTTTGAAAATAAAACTTCTTTTAAGGGGCCGTCTCTTTTTTAAAAAAATTGAAAGTGGTTAGAACTGCAAGAGATGTGCCAAAAAAATTGTTAAAAAGAGTGCAAAAAGGTCAATTTTTTTAATAATATCGATATAATTTTTAAAAAGGAAAATGGCAGGGACATTTTTTCATCCATTCGTTGGAGAAAGTCATTCTCTGTTAATTCACTTCGAGAGTCGCATGATTCATCGCGAAAAAATTTGTTATTTTTAAGAGCTAATATCAAGAGTTTCCTTGCATCACGAAGAAGCAAGAGTTAATTTGAAGAGACCTATGGCCGTGAATAAATTGATCGATTACAAGCCCGCCATTCTTGTCGTGGATGACGATGAAAGCATGCGCGACATCCTTTTTTCGATTCTCAAAAGGGACTACGAGGTTCACACCGCTTCGACGCTTGTCGAAGCGCGTCAAGTTCTTCAGAACGTCGACGTGCAGATCGTTCTGCTCGATGTCCGCCTCAATCAAGAAAACGGGCTCACGCTGCTTCCTGAAATCAAGGCGATGAACGATCAAATCGAAGTGATCGTCATCACGGTGATCACCGATCTCAAGACCGCAGTGATGGCGGTGAAACAAGGGGCCTTCGATTTCATCAACAAGGATTTCGATTACGACGAACTTCGGGTGCTCATCGGCCGCGTGCTTGAGAAACAGCGCGCCAGTCGCGAGGTTTTATGTTTGCGCGATGAGATGAAGCAACAATCCAACGACGATTTCTATATCGGTAAAAGTCAGGAGATGGTGAAGGTAAAGGAAATCGCCGATCGGGCCGCTCCCTTGCCCACCACCGTTTTGATCACGGGAGAAACGGGAACCGGCAAGGAGCTGATGGCACGATACATTCATCGCGCCAGCCATTTAAGAGACAAGCCATTCGTTACCATGAACCTCTCGGCGATTCCTTCCGAATTGATGGAATCGATCCTCTTCGGGCATGAGCGCGGTTCCTTTACGGGCGCCCATCAGCTTCATTACGGAAAATTCGAGTTGGCCCACGGGGGAACTCTATTTCTCGATGAGGTCGGCGAGTTGCGCTATGATTTGCAGGCTAAGCTCCTGCGCGTTCTGCAAGAGAGCGAGATCGAGCGTGTGGGCGGCAATAAGATGATTCCTATCCGTGTTCGTCTTATCGTGGCGACGAACGTGAATCTGATCGAGAAGATCCAGGCCAAAGAATTTCGGGAAGACCTCTATTATCGTTTGAACGTGGTCCCCATTCAATTGCCTCCCTTGCGGAACCGGATGGAAGATATTCCCCAATTGATCCAGATCTTTTTAGGCCGCTACAACCGTAAGTTCAACCGGCACATTCGCGGGTTCCGGCCGGAAGTGTTGGAGGCCCTTTCCACCTATCGTTGGCCGGGTAATATCCGAGAGCTCGAAAATTTCGTCGAGAGGATCGTGGCGATCTCCCAAAAGGACGTGATCGGGTTGGTCGACATCCCGCTCGAATATCAGCTGACCAAGGTTGAAAAGAACGAAATGCAGGAAGGCGACGACCTCCTGCAAAAGACCCTCGACACCTTCGAGCGCCGCTTTCTCATCAAGATTTTGGAAGAAGAGTCGTGGAACCAAACGCAAACCGCAAAACGTCTGGGGATTCACCGTAAGACGCTCGAATACAAGATCAAGCGATTGAACTTGAGTGAGATCATCGAATTCGAGCGCAAAGGGGCCGCGGATTAGGGGTTGGGTCATTTCTTTCATTCTTTCTTTCCTTTCTTTTTATTTTTCATTTCCCGATAAGCGACGAAAGGGGAGCCTTCTGTTTGCCCGATGGGTTCTCTTTCTTGCGGTTCTGAATTTTCCTTTTTTTGCGCACGCCGAAGAGGCAAAAGGAGAAACGATCCCGGAGGTCGTTGTCACGGCCACAAAAAAGGAAACCCTGGAGGAAGACGTTTCCGCTTCCGTTACCGTCATTAACCGCAAGGATATTGAGAGCCAGGTGGGCTCCACCGTTCCGGACGTCCTCCAAAATCTGGCCGGTGTAGATCTGGTGACCGTCGGCACCCCCGGCGACGATACGGATTTACGCATTCGCGGGTCGGACCGCGACGAGGTTTTGGTTCTCTTGGACGGAGTCCCCATCAACAACATTCGCGAACATCGCGCCCTTTTCTTGGGCATCATTCCCTTGGAGATCGTCGAGCGGATCGAAATCGTGCGGGGCCCGCAAAGCATCTTGTACGGCTCCGACGCGGTGGGCGGGGTAGTGAACATCATTACCCGTAAGGGGACGAAAAACATTCAAGTGCCGATTAGTTTCGAGGCGGGCAACCTCGGAACTTTTCGAGAAACGATCGGCATTTCCGACAGCCCCGGTAAGGCGGAGTATAATTTCCTGCTCAACCGCATGGACCAGGCCGGTCAGTTCGACCGAGACCGTTTCGGAGGATGGAGCGCCCACGGCAACCTCACCTATCATTTCACACCTAAAGTCCAGGCGAGCGTGGGCATTCATTATTTTCACAGCGATCAAGAGCTTTTCTACGAATTCCTTTCCAGCTTCGATCCCGCCACCGGGGCCGTGTTGGCGAAGATCAATAAAGACAATGACAACGAGTTCCATCGGGACGTGGTGGTGGGGCGCGCCGACGTGAAAGCCACCATCAACAAACGTTGGAGTCTCGAGTTTCTCTACGGTTTATTCGTCGACCGGGATTCGACCTTCAACACTCCCTTTGGCGACGTGGCGCCTCCTCCCTTTACCCCGGGCCAGCAGGATTTCAACGGAAGCGGTATCGAGCATACCGCCGACTTGCGGAATTTTTTCAACCTCTACGAATCGGAAAAATTTTCGACCGATCTCACCGTGGGTTTCGAATTCCAGCGCGAGCGAGTGAAGTTCGACGACAATCCCAACGGCGCGTTTTTTCCAATGCCGGGGCAACCGGATTCACGCGAGAATTACGCCCCTTATTTTTTGCAGAACTTCCGCTTTTGGGGCGACACCCTGATCGTCTCGGGCGGTGCCCGTTTCGATCATAATACGACTTACGGAAACGAGTGGAGTCCCCGCGGGTCGGTTCTTTATAAACTGAAGAAGACGGGCACCACCTTCCGCGCCAGTTATGGAGAGGGCTTTCATGGGCCCACAATTCTCGACTTCTTCAACACCGTTTTGCAAAAGGAATTAGGGTTGCCTTTTCAGGCCGCGCGTCTCCAGTCGGAACTCTCGCGCAGCTATGAGGCGGGCGTGGAGCAAAAGATCGGCAAATGGGCGGAGGTGGACGCCTCTTTCTTTTACACGCAATTTCACCGTTTGTTCGACGAACTCCAGTTTATGGATCATGCACACGTGGCGGGCGTGGAAGTGAACGTCGAAATCAAACCCATTAGCCGCCTTCGTTTGGGCGGCAATTACACCTTCCTGAGCGCGAAGAACGACGCCGACGGATCACGCCTCTCCGACCGCCCCGAGAATCGCTGGAATATTTTCGCCGAAGGAAAACCTTTCGACGCCTTGCAACTCCGCCTCGATTTAAACTACGTGGGCAGCCGCTTGATTCCCAACGTGATCAGCACCGACGTGGGGGATATACCGTTGGTTTTCATCGATAGTAACGGAGTTCCCGAGGGGGGCTCCATCGCCGCCGGTTTGACGGAGAAGGGGAGAACCTTGGGAGGATATTTCAAGGTGGATTTCGCCGCCAACTACCATATCGCCAAAAACCGTTGGCATATGAAGGATTGGAAAGTCTACGGCAAGGTGTTGAATCTTTTGAATGCGCAATATCAGGAGAAGTTCGGTTTTCCCGCACCCGGCATTACCTTCCTTTTGGGCACCCAGGCGACGTTTTAATTCCCAAGATATATAAGAAGAATGGTTTTTTCTAAGGCCGTTTCTACCCCGGTTGGGCTTTGCTCGTCCGATGGAAAATGGAGTCAGAGGATAAATTTGGGGCACAGAAATGTATAAAAAATTATCCAAAAAAAATGGCCCGTTTTTAGCACTGTCCTTCCCATTATCTTATTTTCAAAAAAAAATTAATTTTATTTTTTAAATAACTACGACGAATCTCTTTACTTTCTTTTCAGATTTGATCCCTTAAAAATTATCCATGGTCTCATCCTTGCAACCCTAATTCTTTTGAGAGTTTTAAAATCAGAAGAAAGGGGATGGGGAATGAAACTGTCTCAATTCAACATCGTGGCCCGTGGCGAGCAAGACCCTTCCAAGTTCCTTCTCTATAACACTCTGCACGACCATCGGATCCTTTTCGACGATCCCGAGCTCAATCCCGAAGTTCTTTTCGACAAAATCAAGCGAGCCGTTCCCTTAAGCGCCAAGGAGAGTGAGGCTGTGCCCGATTTGAAAGAGATGGGAATTCTGTTGGACGACGATGTGGACGAACAGCGGGTATTTGAAGAATGGTATGACCTGAAAATCCGCAATCAGAGCGATCTCATGCAGATCACCATCTTGCCTTTGATGGGGTGCAACCTGGCCTGTCACTACTGTTTTGAGAACGCGGTGCGGGAAAAAGGCAAAATGACTCCGGAGATGACCGACAAAGTCATTGCCTGGATTCACCGCCGCCTTTGGAAATTTCGCCCCAAATCCCTTCATATTCATTTTTTCGGGGGGGAACCGTTGCTTCATACTCCTCCCATCAAGAAGATCACCAAGGCGCTTTGGGAAGCCTGCCAAAAAATCGGCGCCGAGTTCGAAATGGGCATGATCACCAACGGGGTTTTGCTCACGCCGGAATTCGTGGATGAGCTCGTCCCCTACGGTTTCAAGTGGGTGAAAATCACCTTCGACGGAGATAAGGAAGCCCACGACCACAAACGGGTCTTTCACGGCGGGAAGGGGACCTTCGATACCATTTACAACAACCTCTGTGCGGTTGCCGGGAAATTGAGGATCGCCATCGGGGGAAATTTCGACGCGGAAAATTACGACAGCATGTTTCAGTTGGTCGAGCGCTTGAAACAGTCGCCTTTCGCGGACGACATCT
This sequence comes from bacterium, assembly GCA_046346885.1. Classification (GTDB taxonomy): domain Bacteria; phylum UBA10199; class UBA10199; order JADFYH01; family JADFYH01; genus JAXMHI01. The sequence goes on from JAXMHI010000009.1 coordinate 88,881, forward strand.
TCATGGCCCGCTTCAAGCCCATTATGAAGATCAATCCCGTCATCGCCTCGCAACGGGAAGGAAGAGTGAACGCCTATTGCGACGTCTGTTCCTACAACAACAAGCAGGTGGATGAGATTCTCTCTTTACAGAACAAGACGTCGGACGTGGGGCTTCCCATTATCGACCGGCCCGACATCGGCCCCTGCGAATACCATTTGCGCCACAGCGTCACGATCGCGCCCGACGGCTCGCTCTACAAATGCCCCGGTTTCGTGGGTCTTCGAAACCTGATCGCGGGCGATGTGGAGCACGACGACTTCAATGAAAGGGGCGAATCCCAAATCGCCAGCAAGAAATGGGATCACGACTGCGAATCGTGCCATTTCCTCCCCAACTGCGTCGGGGGCTGCAAAATGAGCTCCCTCAACAAAACGGGGAGTTTGGAAATCAAGTCTTGTGAAGGAAATTACCTCGAAAAGGCCACCCAAATCTTCATGCAGGAGGAAATCCGCAGGCTCAGCGCCTCGCCACCCGCGAGCATCGAACTCCCGGCGGCATCGTAAATTTGAAAAATTGAAAACATTTAAACTCTACCAGTGAGGGGGTGATCTCTTATGAAGATCCAAAAAGGAAAAAAAGTGTCGAATCCGAAACCGGTTCGTTGCTCGCCCGTCGTTTACTAAATGGTAAATAGCTTGTGGGAATGACAACAAAATTGGGGATTGAAGCAAATATGTACTTCGATCCCTTTTTTTGTGCTTGCTCCTTTGAAGTGAGGCAGGCAGAAGATTTTCCATGGGCAAAAAGGCTCTCGTAGTTTCTTGCTTCTTATTTCTCGTATCTTGCCATTCGTTATCTACAGATCAGTATGGCGGGAAATTCACAATTGGGGATATTTTTACTCCTACCGAAATCAATCCCATTACCACCGATTCCAGTATTTCGGCTAATCTCCTTGACCTTATTTTTGATACATTAGTGAAAGTTTCATCCGATGGAAAGATTGAGCCGCAACTTGCTGAAAAATGGGAAGTTTCTCCAGATCAAAAACAGTGGACTTTTTATCTTCGAAAGGATGTTTTGTTTCACGACGGAACTCCTCTCAAAGCAGAGGACGTTGTTTTTACCCTTGAGACTTTAAAAAAATCGGAAAGGGTGGGGCATCAGAATGCCCTTGCACATGTTCAGGAAATTCGTGTGTTGGATCCTTACACAGTGCGTTTAACTTTGACTCGCCTTGACAACACTCTCTGGGGGCGTTTGGGAATGTATGGCGTTGCTCCAAAGCGACTTCTAGAGCAAGACCCGAAATTTACGCAATTCAATCTACATCCTATTGGCAGCGGGCCATATAAATTTGAGAGGCAGAGTAAAAACGAAATCGTTCTCAAGGCCAATGAAAGTTATTTTGCGGGTAGACCGTATTTAGACGAGGTCAAAGTTGAAATTTTGCCAAGTCAAACTTCTTGCCTGAGTCATCTGATCGCCGGCAAAATCGATATGATCTTTTTATTAAACCCAGAAGATTATGGGTCGCTTTCCCAAATCCCAAGCATCAAGATTTATAACAATTGGGATCCTGTTTCTTACATGATCGTCTATAACATGAGGAATCCCCTTTTCGAGTCCGACCGAGTGAGACGCGCTCTCAATCTGGCCGTCAACCGCCGTCTTATTTTCGAGAGGGTGTTAAAAGGAAAGGGAGAAGTAATGGGAGGGGTGGTCTTGGGTCCAGCGCCTTCCTCTGGGGACGGTTATGATCCGAAAAAAGCCGTTCAGATGTTGAAGGAGGCGGGGTGGGAAAAAAGAGAGGGGGGGTATTTGCTTACTCGGGCAGGCAAAGAGTTTAAATTCACTATTACGATGATGAAGGGAGATGAAGTGGGTGAAGTTTCTTTACGCCTAATTCAAGAGGAACTACTCGAAGTGGGAGTAAAGGTTTCCGTTTCCATTTTGCCTTTCGACGAATATGTTTCCCAAGTTTTTCGGAAAAGGAATTTTGATGCCGTTTGGGTGAATACCGTTCTTAATCCCCTTTTAGGGAACGATTTTTCCTTTTGGCATTCGAGTCAGATCGAATCGGGTTTGAACTTCGCCTCTTATCGAAACTCGAGCGTAGATCGCTCTTTGGAAGAGGGGCGATTTTCATCCGCATCTGAAAGCCGTAAGGCCGCCACGGAGGCATTGCAAAAAGCCCTGGCGGAGGATCCTCCCGGCATTCACCTTTTCCTTCGTAAAATGCCCATCGCCGTTCAAAGCCGATTTCAAGGCATTCCGGAGCAAAGGATGGAGAGCTTTCGCGACCTGATCAAGGTTTGGGTTCCCAAATCGGAGCAAGTTCCGAGGCCTTGAGGGAGGCGCGGGTCGAGGCTTTTTGGATTTTGGGAAGCAGGGAGAGGGAGAGCAGCATTCTTAGAACTCCGGAAATCAGGAATAAAGAGAGGTAAGCCTTGATCCCGAAGAGGGGGTGTCTCAAAAGGAGACCTCCCAGCACCGATCCGCACACGACTCCCACTCCCGCCAACGTTTCATAGTAGGCGGCCCCGTAGGTTCGGTTTTCGCGCTCGGTATTGCCGAGCAGAAAATGGAAGGAACAAAGTTCAAAACCCGCAAGAGCCGCTCCGGCAAAAAGATGGAGGAATAAAAGATAGTAGAATTGCCGTGACGCGAGCCAGAAAAACGGAAGGATGGAAAAGAGCAGGCTTGAGAGGAGGAAGGGTTTTAAAGGGCCCGAGCGGTCCGAAGCACGGCCCCACAAGGGAAGGGAGAGAAATTTCGCCAGGACCATCGCCCCCATGAGCACCATGAATTGCAGATAACTGAAGCGGATTTCTTCCAGAAGATAGGAAATGAAATAGGGCCCCGCGATGTTGACGGCCAGGGAGAACAGGGTGCTGTAAAGGACGAAAAGACCGAAGGAATGGCGGGTGAGGTTTTTGAGGAAGGCTGTAAAGGAGGGGCGGGTAGAGGCGGCGGGTGCCTGTAGGTCCGTCTGACGGGAGATGGCGAGGCAAGAGAGAAGACGACCGGACGCGCCTAGGAGGAAGAGAAGGAAAAAACCCCCATAGGCGGTCGCTTCATGATTTTGAGAACGGTCCAAAATCCAACCTCCGGCCAGTAAGGCCAAGAAGGTGGAGATTTGGAGGATTCGGTTTCTCAGGCCGAAATAGCGGCCCCGTTCGTCGGGAGGGACGAGATCTCCCATCCAGCTTTGCCAGGCGGGCAAGGCGATCATCCAGCAGATCCAATAAAGGGAGTTCGCCAGAAAAAAGAAAGCCAGGCGAAAGCGCGGGGAGAAGGGGATAAACGCCGTTCCGACCAGGAGCAAGGCTTGGCCGAAAGCTCCCCACAAGACCGTTTTTTTCGGCGATCGGAGGAAATCCACGAGCCGGGGGCTCGAGAGTTGAGAGAGAGAGCCGATCAGTTGAGGCAGGGTGGTGAGAAGGCCGAATAGAAGGGGCGGAGCCCCCAAGAAAAGCACGAAAGGTGAAAAATAAATTTCCGCCAGGCCGACGGTGAGAGACCCGAAGATTCCGTCCCAAAGGGACGCTTTTAAACTTTTGCGAATTTCTTCTTGAGAAGGGGTTTCAATCAAGGCGATAATTTTTTACCCGAGCGGGCGCAAGAACTCAAGCGCTCTCGGGCCCCTTAAAAACGTTTCCCATGAAAATGCGCATTTCCACGAAACTGTCCCTTTTCTTGTTGTTGGCCTCGTTGTTGCCCTTGCTCCTTTTCGGAGGCCTTTCTTTGTGGCAACTGAGGAAGGCCACCATGATTTCCGTTACCCAGGGCAACGCCAACGTGAGCCGGCGAGCCGCGGAACAAATCGAGCAATACGTGAAAAACGCCCTCAGCCTGCTCGAGGCGACCACCGAAAACATCAACCATGCGGATCTGAAGGATTGGCAAAAGGAAAGAATCCTCCGGAACTACATCAACCGTTTCGAAGAGTTCAACGAACTCACGGTTTTTGACTTGAAGGGGAACGTGGTCGCCACCAGCCGCTTCGGAGAGGTGAAAAGGGCTCCTCTTTTGGAAGAAGGCGTGAAGACCGCTTTGGGGGGGCATTCCTATCTTTCTCCCGTCTTCATCAAGGAAGACCTGACGCCCGCCATGATCGCCGCGTACCCTATTTATCGCCTGACGGAAGTCAGCGGCGTATTGGCCGCAGAGCTTAACCTCTTGGAAATGTGGCGGTTGGTGGACAGCATCAAGGTTGGCGAGAGCGGGATTGTCCATGTCATCGACGCGGATGGCTACATGGTGGCGACGGGAAGCGGAAAAAGGAAGATGGATGTGTTTCAAAGGAAAAAATACCCCCACTCTGACCGCCTCTCCGAAATTCTACGGCCCGAGGGGTCCATTTTTTGGGGAGGTTCCGGGCAAGAAATGTTGGCGGTCGGAAAGCAGCTCGGGAAGCCCCTTCAATGGACGGTTTTAGTGAGTCAACCCACCCAAGAGGCTTTTTCGCTCGCGACCCGCATCGGTTATCTGTTGCTTGGCATTATGATCGTTATTCTTCTCGTTTCCGTGGGGTTGGGATATTACGCGGGCAGACGGGAGGTGGTCCATCCGATTCAGGCATTAAGCAAGGCCACGGAAGAGATTTCCCGGGGAAATCTGGAGTATCGGGTTCAACTGCAAACCGGCGATGAGTTCACCCGTTTGGGGGAAGCCTTCAACCAAATGGCGATACGCTTGAAAGAACTGCAGGAAAAGCTGATTCGGGAGGAAAAGCACGCTTTGTTCGGCAGAATCGCTTCCGGTCTGGCCCACGATTTAAAGCATCCCATCCAAGCCATCGAGACCACCAGCCGGCTCATGGAGAAGCTCTATCAGGATCCGGATTTCCGCATGACCTTCCGAAAGACGGTGGATCGTGAATTTGCCAAGGTAAACCTCTTCTTGCGGAATCTGCATAATCTGACCCATGAAATTCCCCATCATCCCGCTCCGATCAAGTTTTCACAATTAATTACCGAGACCTTGGCGACTTTCGAGCCGGAGGCGGCCAAACAGGGAATTCGCGTGACGCTCGATTTTCCCTCCGAAGAGGTGGTGGTGAACGGGGATTTTCAGGGGTTGAATCGGGCCTTTTCCAATCTCATTTCCAATGCCCTTCAAGCGATGAAAAGGGGTGGGGATCTTTTTTTAAAGGTCGAAGAGACTCCCGGGGGGGTGAAAGTGAAAGTGCAAGATACGGGAATGGGGATCGCCGAAGGGAGACTGAAAACCCTCTTTGAAGACTTCGTCACCACCAAACGGCACGGATTGGGGTTAGGATTGGCCATTACGAAGAAAATTATCTCCCAGCATGGGGGTAAGATCGAAGTGGAGAGCGAAGTGGGAAAGGGAACCGCGTTTTCCGTCACAATTCCTTACGATTTTGGATAATTTTTGCCTCACCACCGCCCGTTCGCGGCGGGAAAGAAAAATATAAAAAACAGTATTGAATGTTTGAAAATAAAGAAGCTCCAACTCCGGGAAATAAAGAGGAGTGGAGCATTCTTTTTTTACCGTTATCGAAAGTTCATCCAAGTTAACGGAGAAAAATTATCCATTTTTTAGGATGGTTTTTACTTGGTTATTCAATTTATTCAAAAAACTAAAACTATTCCAAAGAGATATGGAGGAAGGGAGGGCGATAAGGGCTGGCATGTCTTTTGAAGATTAATCTTTTAGAAAGAAAGTGAAAGGTAGGATATGGGTGTCTTGTTTGAAATATCCATGGTGAAAGACTGCCGGGTTTTTATCGAGAAAAACAAGAAGTCCGACGAGAAGGCCTTCTTCACGGCCTACGTCCAGCTGCCGAACAGCGAGCAGTTCATTCTGGACGACGTGATTCTCCCTCGCTTGAGGAAGCGTCTCATGGACATCTTGGAGATCAACCCGTTGGTAAAAAACTCCGCTTAAGTGGAGGAAAAATCTCCACGGGAGGGGCCCGTGATTTTTTGGGTTCCCTTCAGGTAGGGTTGTAGAACAGCGGGAATCAAGATCGACCCGTCGGCTTGCTGGTAATTTTCGAGGAGGGCCATCACCGTCCTCCCCACGGCGAGTCCCGAACCGTTCAAGGTGTGGACAAGGCGGTTTTTGCCGTCTTTCGTCTTGTAGCGGATCTTTGCCCTTCGGGCCTGGAAATCCTCGAAGTTCGAGCAGGAGGAGATTTCGCGGTAAGCGTTTTGGCCGGGCAGCCATACTTCCAGGTCGTAAGTTTTCGCCGAAGAAAATCCCATGTCGCCCGTGCACAACAACACCGTGCGGTAGGCAAGTCCCAGTTTCTGCAATACCTTTTCCGCGTCGGAAGTGAGTTTTTCCAATTGGGCGTACGAATCTTCCGGCGTCGCGAATTTCACTAACTCCACCTTATTGAATTGGTGCTGTCGCGTGAGCCCGCGGACGTCTTTTCCGTAAGAACCCGCCTCGCTGCGGAAACAGGGCGTGTAAGCGGTGTAAGAGAGGGGGAGTTCCTCTTCCTTTAAGATTTCGTCCCGGTGGATATTGGTCACCGGCACCTCCGCGGTGGGGACCAGGTAATATCCCGCCGTCGTCTTGAACAGGTCTTCCTCGAACTTAGGAAGTTGTCCGGTTCCTGTCAGGCTTTCCGCGTTGACGAGAAAGGGGGGCAAAACTTCCAGATATCCGTTTTCTTGGGTATGGAGGTCGAGCATGAAGTTGATGAGCGCCCGTTCGAGTTGGGCTCCCAAGCCCTTGTAAAGAGTGAAGCGGGCGCCGGAGATTTTTGCCGCCCGGTCGAAATCTAATATCCCTAATTTCTCGCCGATTTCCCAATGGGGTTTGGGTTCGAAAGAAAAAGACGGTTTTTCTCCCCACGTGCGTACGACGACGTTGTCTTCGCTGCTCTTTCCGGCGGGAACCGATTCGTGGGGCACGTTGGGCACGTTCATCAAGAAGACTTCGATTTCTTTTTCGACGTCGGAGAGTTCGGGGGATATTTCCTTCAGGCGTTTGGAAATTTTCTGCATTTCCCCGATCAGAGAAGAGGCGTCCTGTTTTTCTTTTTGAAGGCGCTGAATGTCGCCGGAAGTTTTGTTTTGAGTGGAACGCAGCGTGTCGAACTCCACTTGAAGCGTCTTGCGTTTTTGGTTGAGCGAGTCGAGAGGGGAAAAGTCGAGGGTTTGCCCGCGCTTTTGAAGGGCGGATTTCACCTGATCCAGATTGGAGAGCACCCACTTTAAGTCTAGCATAATAAAAGCGGGGGCGACGCACGCGTCGCCCCCGGAAAAAATAACGAGAGAGGTTTATTTAGCCTTTCTTCTTCTTGGCCTCTTTCAGCTCTTGATCGATCATCTTTTTAAAGGCTTCGATCGGCTGGGCGCCGGTCAACGCTTGGCCGTTGATGAAGAAGGCCGGCGTGCCGCTGACTCCCGCTTTGGCGCCTTCCTGCTGGTCTTTGGAGACGTCCGCAAGCGTTTTGTCGCCGTCTAAACATTCATTGAATTTCTTCATGTCGAGCTTCACTTCTTCGGCGTATTTCTTCAAGCTATCCACATCCAACGCCTTTTGGTTGTCCCACATCTTTTGGCTGAAATCCCAATACTTCTTTTGCTGGTCGGCGCACAGAGCGGCCACCGCCGCTTTCTTGGCGAAGGGATGAAAGTCGAGGGGGAAGTTTCTCACGACGTAATGCACGTCGTTTTTGTAAGAATCGACCAACTCCTTGATGGTGGGTCGGGCCTTGGCGCAGAAGGGGCATTGGTAGTCGGTGAACTCGATCACCGTCACCGGGGCCGAAGCGGGGCCCTTCGAAGGGCTGTTGCCGGCGGCCACGTCCACTCGGGGACGCTCGATGTAGACGTTAATGTCCGCTTTCGCGGTTAAGCGGTCGATGAAATTGTTGCGATAGACGCTCGCCTTACGGGCCTTCAGTTGGGCGGCGATTTGGGTTTTTAATTCGTCGAGGGTTTTGCCTCCCAAGCGGGCTTGGTTTTGCTTATAGAAATCTTCCACTTCCTTGTCGGAGACTTCGCCGACCTTGTCGATTACTTCCTTCTTCATGAGGTCTTGCACGCTTAAGTTCTGCTTCTTTGCTTCGGCGTCTAAGAGCTTCTCTTCGATGATTTGGTCGATGCCGTCGCGCTTGATGTCGTAGATTTGGCCTTCGATGCGCGAAAGGCGGGGTTTGATGCGGGTCATGAGGTCTTGTTCCGTAATCGGTTGTCCGTTCAGCTCGGCCACCACGTCGCCTTTGGTGCTGGCGGCAATCCCCGAGGTGAGGGGCACTTTCGGCCCGGTCGGCGCATTGGGAGAGGGACACTTTGTTTGGCCCGTGCATGCGGCCAAGGTAAGCAACATCACGGCCGTAATGGAACGCGAAACTCTTTTCATAAAGGGAAACTCCTTATTTAATATATAGATCGAAACGTATGATGACGGAAATAGGGCTTGGTAAATAGCATTCCGGAGGGGGGGTGGCAACCGTTAAAAGGGAGAGGAATGGAGTAGATTTAAGAGGTCAATTTTTCGGAAAGCTTTGAAGGGAAAGTGATTCTTCTTCAGCAAAAGACCCATTCAAGGCCCGAGTAATAAAACTGGGTCCCGGAAAGGATTTCCATGAGAGTCTCGAATCCCTCGGGATCGTTCCTTTGGTAAGCGTCGCCATTCTTAATGATGACTCGAAGGGGCATCTCGAATTTGGGTGAAGTGCCCCAAATCCCGCCTTCCTCCAAGCAAGTGAGGGAGTCAGCCAAGGCGTCCCAGTTGACGCCCCAGCCACCTTCGATACCGCGTTTGCACGGAAAGTTTCCGTTGGGTCCCCCGAATTGAAAAGCTTCACCGAATGCGAGTAGAACCGTCTGTTTATTTTCACAGGCTTTTAAATCGATGATCACTTCATGCGGTGTTGTCATTAGGATTTCTCAGGTTACTGTTTGCTTAAAAAGAAAAAGGGCGGGGTTTTGCCCCGCCCTAATAAGGTTCGTCCGATTTAAAATCCGCGTTAATTCCGCAAAGGTTTGCCGGTCATCAACATGGATTGCATCCGCGCCTGGCTCTTCTCCTCGCCGCAGAGCTTCATGAAGCTCTCCCGCTCGAGATCGAGCAGGTATTGCTCGGAAACGAGGCGCTGGGTGGGGATGTCGCCGCCGCAGAGCACGTGGGCCAGTTTTTCGGCGATGAAGCCGTCGTATTCGGAGATGAGGCCCTGGGATTGGAAGCCCCGGATGCCCGAGACCATGGCCATCTTGCCGCCCACGCCGGGTACCAAGATGTCTTCCCGGGGCGTGGGGCGCACATAGTTTTGGCTCATGTTCAAGACATCTTGCTTGGCGTCGTGCAGCAGAAGCTCGCGGTTTAAAGTGAGCTTATCGGTCGGTTTCAAGTAATCGAGCTCGATGCCTTCCTTCGCGGAAGTCGCGACCTTGGCGAAACCGATTCGTTCGAAGGCCCGCTGAACCTTAGGGAACGGCCCACCGTCTCCCTGGCTCGCCCATACTTTTTGGCCTTTTGCACGCAGGGCCGCTTCGCAGTTGAGGAGCATGTTCTTGCAACCGCCGCCGCCAGGAATCAAGCCCACGCCCACTTCGACGAGGCCGATGTAGGTTTCCGCATAGGCGCGAACCGCGTCGGCGCCCATCACCACTTCGCAACCGCCGCCCAAGGCTAAGCCGAAGGGCGCGGCGACGACGGGTTTCGCCGAGTATTTGAAGGCCATGCAGAGGTCTTGAAAACCCCGCACCATGGCCTCGATCTTATCCCAGTTCTTCTGCTGCGACTCGAGCCAGAGGAGCATGAGGTTGGCGCCCACGGAGAAGTTTTCCCCCTCGTTGTGGATGACCATCCCCTTCCATTGGTTGGAGTTGAGCAGCTCGACGCCTTCGGTGCCCATGGCGCCGATGTCGTCGTCGATGGCGTTCATCTTCGAATGGAATTCGAGGCAGAGCACGCCGTCGCCCAAGTCGATGAGGCTCGCCGAGCCGTTGCTCTTGATCACCTTGTTTTGTTCCTTCAGGTCTTTCAAGAGGAGCACGGTGGGTTTGGTAGGCACAGCCTTGTAGGAATTAGAGGGGAAATCGAAGTAAAAGCGTTTCCCCTTTTCGCGTTTATAGAAGGTGCATTGGCCCTTTTCCAACACTTGGGTGAAAATTTCGGGGACGGGCAGGCCGTCTTTTTGAATGCGTTCGACGATGTTTTTCACGCCGACCGCGTCCATCATTTCGAAGGGCCCGATGTCCCAGTTGAATCCCCAGCGCATGGCATTGTCGATGTTCACCACGTCGTCGGCGATCTCGGGGATGCGCCGGGCCGTGTAGATGAGAACGTCGCGCGTGACCTTCCAGGCGAAGTCCGCGGCCTTGTCGGTGCCGGCAAGGACGGCCTTGATGCGCTCGCCCACGTCGTCGATGCCCTTGGCGGCCTTCAAAGAGTCGAATTTCGCCTCTTTCTTGGGGCCGTATTCGACGGTCTTCAAGTTGAGGGAAAGGATCTCTTTCTTGCCCTCGGGAGTCTTCGATTTTTTATAGAAACCCTGTCCCGTCTTGTCGCCCAACCACTTGTTGGCGAGCATTTTGTCGACGACGGGGGGCATCACGAAAATCGCGTGGCTCTCGTCGTTGGGACAATTATCGTAAGTGTTTTTCACCACGTGGGCCAAGGTATCCAAACCGGCGATGTCCGCTGTGCGGTACATGGCGCTCTTGGGTTTGCCCATGGCGGGGCCCAAGATTTTGTCCACTTCATCCACGCTTAAGTCTTCGTCCAAAGTCCTCTTCAACGCCGCCATGAAGGCATAGGTGCCGATGCGGTTGGCGATGAAGTTGGGGGTGTCTTTCGCGTATACCACGCCTTTGCCGAGCGTCACTTCGAGGAAGTCCGCCATCGTCTTGACCACCTGCGGATCGGTCTCTTTCGAAGACACGATTTCCACGAGTTTCAAGTAGCGGACGGGGTTGAAGAAGTGGGTGACGAGGAAGTTTTTGCGGAACTGCTCGCTCCGCCCTTCCACGAGGGAGTGCAGGGGAAGACCGGAGGTGTTGGAACTGACGATCGTGTGGGGCTGCATCACTTTTTCGACGCGGCCGTAAACTTGCTGCTTAATGTCCAGCCGTTCGACGACCACTTCGATGATCCAGTCGCATTCTTTCAACTTATCCCAGTCGTCTTCGAAATTGCCCACCGAGATGAGTTTTAAATCGCGCTGGGTGTAGATGATGGAAGGCTTCGATTTCTTGATGGCCTCGATGCCCGCCAGGGCGAACTTGTTGCGAAAACGGGGGTCTTTTTCGGTGAGGCCCGCCTTCGCGTCGTCGTCCGAGAACTTCGGGGGAACGATATCCAACAATAAACAAGGGATTCCGGCACCGGCCAAGTGGGCCGCGATGCCGTGGCCCATGACTCCGGCGCCCAATACGCCGACTTTTTTGATCTGTGTCATAAGTGTTTCCTTCTTGTCTTGAAAGAAAGGATGATTACAGCCGCTCGATCACGCACGCGGCACCTTGGCCTCCGCCGATACACATGGTTTCGACGCCCCACTTTTTGTCGAGGGTGAAGAGGTCGTTGACGAGGGTCGCCATGATGCGGGCCCCGGAGCATCCTAAAGGATGGCCTAAGGCGATGGCGCCGCCGTGGGGGTTCAGGCGCTTGCGGTCGATTCCCAGCTCTTTAACGACGGCGAGCGATTGGGAGGCGAAGGCTTCGTTGATCTCGAAGATGTCGATGTCGTTCACCGTCTTGCCGGCTCTCTTGAGCACTTTCTGCACGGCGGGGACGGGGCCCATGCCCATGAGCTCGGGCGCGCAACCGGCGACTGCCATGGCGTGCACGCGGGCCAGCGGCTTCAGCCCCAAGGCTTTCGCTTTTTCGGCGCTCATCAACACGACCGCCGCGGCACCGTCCGTTAAAGGAGAAGAGTTTCCGGCGGTGACCGACCCGTCTTTCTTGAAGGCGGGCTTCAAGGTGGCGAGTTTTTCCACCGTGGTGTCGGCCCGGGGGCCTTCGTCGACGGTGATGAGTTTCTTGCCGCCTTGTCCGTCCGGCACTTCCACGCCGACGATTTCGTTTTTCAAGGCGCCGGCTTTTTGGGCGGCGATGGCCTTTTGATGGCTCTCATAAGCGAACTGGTCCATTTCTTCGCGGGTAATCTTGTATTTATCCACGACGTTTTCTGCGGTGAGCCCCATGCTGATGTAGGCGTCGGGCATGTCTTTCTGCATGAGCTTCGGGTTTAAGGAGGGATTGAAACCGCCCATGGGCACGTGGGACATGGTCTCGATGCCGGCGGCGACGAAGACGTCTCCATCGCCCACCATGATGGCGCGGGCGGCGTCCATGATCGTTTGCAGGGAGGAAGCGCAGAAGCGGTTGACGGTGGCCGCCGCGGCGGTAATGGGCACTCCGGCCAAGAAGCTGATGTTTCGGGCCACGTTCATGCCTTGCTCGCCTTCCGGCATGGCGCAACCGACGATGACGTCTTCGATATCTTTAGGATCTAAGCCTTCCACGCGACGCAAGGCTTCTTTCACGACGACGGCTCCCAAATCGTCGATCCTTAAATTGACGTAGTTTCCTTTCAACGCGCGGCCCATGGGGGTGCGCACGGCACTGACGATCACGGCTTCACGAAGTTGTCCCATAAAATTCCTCCAATTATCTCCACTCACCCCCCTCCCTTAGGCGGGAGGGGTCACGGGGAGGGTGAAATAAAAAAATGAATGACCATTCATTTCCAGCTCTAGCCCGCGGGAAGGAGGGGTGTCAAGACGCAAATACCGCCGAAATACCGCTTTACCTGGGAAGCGTGAAATTATAGCTTCCCCCGCCTATGCACGTGGGAATTCTCGGAGGCGGACAACTGGCTCAGATGCTCGCGGAATCGGCCTTAAGGCTGAAACTGAATCCTCTCATCTATACGGAGGATGAACGCTCGCCCGCGTCGAAGACCGGCGCCCCGGTCGTGATCGGCCGCATCGAAGACCGGGAGGAGTTGCGGCGTTTTCTCTCCCAGGTCGATACGGTCGTTTTCGAGAACGAGTTCGTCGATTGCCAACTTTTAGAACAAGCGGCGCAAGATCTTAAATTGCTCTTCTTTCCCGGCTTGTCCGTCATCCGCGCCTTTCAAGACAAGTTCACTCAAAAAGAAATCCTCCAAAAATTAAATCTTCCCACGGCTTCCTTCATTTCTTTGGAAGACGATTCTCCCGCGGGAATCGTGAAGGCCCTCCACCAATTTCCTCAAGGGGCGGTCTTCAAATGGAGCCGCATGGGTTATGATGGGAAGGGCGTGCTCGTCGTCTCTGAAATCCAGGCCGCCCCGATGAAGGAACTTCAAGAATTTTGCCGCCAAGCCAAGGAGCGCAAGGCCCATGTCTATGTGGAGGAGAAGGTGGATTTTCAGCGGGAGTTGGCCATCGTCGCCGTTCGGTCGGTGACGGGGCAGTTCTCTTCCTATCCATTGGTCTTAAGCGAGCAGGAAAAAGGCATTTGCCGGAGGGTGATGGGACCCGCCACCGCCTTGGGAGTCACGTCCGAGTTAGAAAAACAAGCCCAAGATTATGCCCGTACCTTAGGAGAGAGGATGTCGCTCGTAGGCTGCTTCGCACTGGAACTTTTTCATACCCGCTCCGGCGACTTGATGGTAAACGAAATTGCCCCCCGCGTGCACAACTCGGGCCACTATACCCAAGATGCTTGTTCCGCGAGCCAGTTCGAAAACCACTGGCGTGGGGTATTCGGCGAACCTTTGGGGGAAACGAAAACAACGCCCGTTTTCGCCATGCTTAACTTGCTGGGGCCCGAGGGCGTGAGGGGAAAGGTCACTCCGGCGATGATCCCTTCCCGCCAAGAAGGAATTTTTCTCCATTGGTACGAGAAAGAAGAAATCCGTCCTTCCCGCAAGATGGGGCATTTGAACGCGGTGGGGAAAAGCCCCGAAGAATTAAACTCGATCTTGGGCCGCTTAGAAAAAAATCATGAAGAGTGGGTGAAAGCCTTAAGGAAACAACCATGACGAAGACGAAGAAGACCAAGCCCGTGGCGATCGTGATGGGCAGCGATTCGGATCTGCCCGTAATGAAACAAGCGGCGGAGTCGCTCAAAAAATTGGGCATCGGTTACGAGATCGGTGTTGTCTCTGCCCACCGTACGCCCCAAGAAGTGGCGAGTTTCGCGGAGGGGGCGCGGAAACGTGGAATCCGCGTCATCATCGCCGGCGCGGGAGGCGCGGCCCACCTGCCGGGCATGGTGGCGGCCCATACCGAATTGCCGGTGATCGGCGTGCCGGTGCCCATCGGGCACTTGCAAGGGGAAGACGCCTTGTTGTCCATTGTGCAAATGCCCAAGGGGGTTCCCGTGGCCACGGTGGCCATCGGCAACGCGTGGAACGCGGGCGTGCTCGCCGCGCAGATCTTGGGCGTTTCCGATTCGAAGCTTTTAGACCGCATCTCGAACTACAAGAAACAAATGCGCACGGACGTGCTCAAGAAGAAGATCAAAGGATAATTTTATGGATCGATTAATTCCCGTCGCCCGAGAAGAAGATATTTTTCCCGAATACCACGGCACCCCCATCGGGGATCTGCTCGAGTATCATAACTTAAGCCGCCCCTTTCAACCCTACACCAACGCATCCCTGCTCATCGGCATGTGCATGGATAACCGGAAGCATTTAAACGTGCCCGACAACTTCGCCTTCATCATCCGGGCCGGCGGCGCCAATCTGCGTTACAGCGAATTCAAGGTTTCCTTCGCCATCGCCATCGGCGGCATCACCGCCATTGCGCTGATCGGCCACACCCACTGCGGGATGGTCGATCTCATGTCGAAAAAGAAAAGTTTCATTGAAGGCCTCGTGAACAAGGCGGGTTGGGACCGGGAGATGGCGGAAGACCATTTCCTGCACTTCTCCCCCATGTTCGAGATCGGCAATGAAGTGGACTTCATCTTGAGTGAGACCTCGCGTATGCGGAGGCGTTACCCGAAGATCTTGGTGGCACCGATGATTTATAAGGTGGAAGACAACCGGCTGTATCTTTTGAAGGGGTGATTCTACTCCGCGCTTCCCGCACCAAAATAAACCGCATCGGGATGGTGAAACACGATCGCCGACACGCTCGCCTCCGGCTCCATCATGAAACCTTCGGTCAGCTCCACGCCGATTTCCTTCGGGTCCAGCAGTTTAAAGATAATTTCCTGATCTTCCAGCCGCGGACAGGCCGGGTAACCGGGCGAATAGCGCTTGCCGCGGTATTTGCCTTGAAAGCGGTCCATCATCGTCGTCTCGGGGGTGTCGGGGTGGCCCCACATGTTGCGGATGCGCGAGTGCAAGAATTCGGCATAGGCCTCCGCCGTCTCCAGCGCCAGGGCTTGGAAGGCATGGGATTTGAGGTAACTGCCGCTCTCTTTCCATTTTTCCGCCCGCTCGCGGATGCCCGGGCCGGCGGTGGTAAGGAAGAGACAAAGATTGTCTTGGGGCGAGTCGCTGCCGAGCGGGGTGACGTAATCGGCGAGCGAAAGTCCGTTCGGCTTGGCCTGACGGGGAAAACGGAAGCTCGTTACTTCCTTCCCCAACGCGTCGTAGAGGAATAACTCGTTGCCCGAGCTCGCCGCCTTAAAGAACTGGTAGATCGCCGCCGGTTTCAAAAAACCTTGTCGGCACTGTTGTTTTACGACTTCCACCGTTTCGTAAATCTCGATGGCTTTCTTTCCTTCTTCGGTGCTTTCCAACTCTTTCCCGTTCCGTTGGGCGAGGAGCTTGATCATCTTTCCCTTAAGCCCCAAGTGGCGCCCGTAGAGCATCAACGGGTTGATGAAAGACCAGATCTGGTCGAGCGGGGTGTTGCGGATCACGTGGCGTTCGAAATCGGGCGGCTGGGGGATGTCCTTTATGATGGGCACCTCTTGCGATCGTTCTTCCGACGCGATCACTTCCACCCGTTCTTTCTTTTCTTCCGCCTTCCCTTCTTTTTGCCGCTTTTCCAAGTCTTGTCTCAGTTTCGCGAATTCTTCGGGGTTTTGGATGCGCTTGGCGAGCTCGAGCCCGTCCATGGCGTCGGAGGCGTAAGCCACCACTCCCGAGTATGCCCGGGCGATTTTAAAGTCGGTGAAGTTACGCGACAACGCGGCCCCGCCCACCAGCATGGGCACCTTGATGCCGTGCTTGGTGAGGTCGTCGGCGGTAAGCACCATTTGTTGGGCGGATTTCACGAGAAGACCCGAGAGACCCACGATATCCGGCTGGTGCTGCTCGATGGCCGCGATGAGCTGCTCCGGCGGGATTTTGATGCCTAAGTTGATCACCGTGAAGCCGTTGTTGCTTAAGATGATGTCGACCAAATTCTTGCCGATGTCGTGCACGTCGCCTTTTACCGTCGCCAAGATCACCTTGCCGCGGCTCGCCGTGGAAAGTTTATCCATGTGGGGTTCCAGATGAGCGACGGCGGCCTTCATCGCCTCGGCGCTCTGCAGCACTTCGGCGACGATGAGCTCGTTGTTGTTGAAGAGGCGGCCCACCTCGTCCATGCCCTTCATGAGCGGGCCGTTGATGATCTCGAGCGGTTTCGTTTTTTGGAGGGCTTCGTCCAAGTCTTCCTTCAAACCGTCCTTCGAGCCTTCGATGATGTAGCGGGCGAGGCGCTCCTCCAAGGGAAGCGTCTTCAAATTCTTTTTTTCCTGCGGTGTTTTGGAGCGGAAGTAATTGGCGAAGGCGGCGATGGGGTCGTCTCCCCGGTTGTGGAGCAAGTCTTCCGCGAGTTTTTTCTCTTCGTCGGGAATCGAGGCGTAGCGCTCCAACTTCTCCGCGTTGACGATGGCCAAGTCGAGCCCCGATTGCACGCAGTGGTAAAGATAGACGGAGTTGAGCACCTCGCGACCCGCAGGAGGCAGCCCGAAGGAAACGTTCGAGACGCCCAAGATGGTTTTGGTGCGGGGAAAGGCGTTCTTGACGATGCGGATGCCCTCGATGGTCTCCACCGCCGAGCCCGCGTAATTAGCGTCGCCGGTGCCCACGGGGAAGACGAGGCAATCCCAGTAAATATCCTCCGGTTCCACGCCGTATTTGTTGACGAGCAAGTCGTAGCTGCGCGTGGCGATTTCCAACTTTCGCTCTCGGGTGACGGCCATGCCTTGCACCTTGTCTTCGTCGATGAGGCCGACGACCAAGGCTGCGCCGAATTTCTTGGCGAGAGGCACCACTTTTTCGAAACGTTCTTCGCCGTCTTCCAAATTGATCGAGTTCAAGATCGCCTTTCCCTGCGAGTAGGGGAGGGCGAGCTCGAAGACCTTCGCGTCCGTCGAATCGAACATCAAAGGGACGCGCACTTTTTTAACGACGTGCTCCAAGAACGCCTTCATGTCCGCCACTTCGTCCCGATCGGGATCCGCCATGCAGATATCGACGATTTGGGCGCCGTTTTTTACCTGGGCCCGGGCGATTTCGCTTCCTTCCTCGTATTTGCCGTCGGCGATGAGCTGCTTAAACTTGCGGCTGCCGATGACGTTGGTCCGCTCGCCCACGATGACGGGGCGCATCTCGTCGGTGATTTCCAAATAGTCGATGCCAGAGAGGAAAGAGCGGGGTTGAATCTTCGGTATCCGGGGAGATTTCCCTTTCACAAGTTCCGCTAACGCCTTGATATGGGGCGAGGTCGTTCCGCAGCAGCCGCCCACCAAGTTGATCCAGCCTTCATCGATGAAGCGCGAGAGGACGCGCGCGATCATCTCGGGCGTCTCCAAATATTTCCCGTTTTCGTCGGGCAGTCCCGCGTTGGGGACGCAGGCGACCAAGGTTTTCGTCAAACCGGAGAGTGTGCGGATGTGGTCCGTCATGAACTCCGGGCCCGTGGCGCAATTGAGCCCGATGTATAAAAGGTCCAAATGGGCCAGCGAGGCGGCCAGGGCGTCGATGGATTGGCCGGCAAGCAGGGTGCCCATGGGTTCGATGGTGACGGAGACGGCGATGGGAATGTCATCCTTCGCTTCCTTCAGCCATTTCTGAATCCCCAAAATTCCCGCCTTGATGTTGCGGGTGTCTTGGCAAGTCTCCAAGAGGTAATAATCGATGCCGCCTTGGTAGAGGCCCTTCGCTTGAATGTAAAAGTGTTCGATGAGCTCTTCGAAGGTAACCCCGCCCGTTACCGAGAGCGCCTTGGTGGTGGGGCCCATCGAGCCTGCCACGAAGCGGGGTTTGTCTGCCGTCGAAAATTTATCCGCCGCGGCTCGTGCGAGCTTAGCGGCGTTGATATTGATCTCGTCGGTCTTGTCTTGAAGATTGTACTCGGCAAGCACGAGGGGAGTGGAGCCGAAGGTGTTGGTCTCAATGATGTCCGCTCCCGCCTCCAAATAAGATTCGTGAACCGATTGGATGACGTCCGGCCTCGTCAGCACCAGATTTTCGTTGCAGCCCTCGTACTCGGCGCCGCCGAAATCTTCCGCCGTCAAGTTCTTCGCCTGTAGAGCGGTGCCCATGGCGCCGTCTAAAACGAGGATGCGTTTGCCCAGTTCGTTTTTTAGTTTTTCGATGCGGTGTTTTCTATCCATTGAAATTAAATAAAAAAATAGTCTATTTCATAAGGGAAACGCAATGTTTGTCAGGTTTAAATACCGAATTCAAATTAAAAATTTGACAATGGCACGCAATTTGTTAGCGTGTTTGGGTTCTGAAGAATTCAAGAAGCGAAAATCCAAATGCCTAACCCACAAAAGATTCAAGAATTAAAGGAAATTGCCAGGCAGCTGCGCATCGAAGTGTTGAAGATGCTCCATAAGGCCAAGTCCGGCCATACCGGCGGTCCCTTAGGCATGATGGAGATGATGGTCGGCCTTTATTTCTATAAGATGAAGATCGACCCTAAAAATCCCCTTTGGGAAGATCGAGATCGCTTCATTCTTTCCAACGGCCACACGGCCCCCGCCTTATATGCTTGCTTACAGCGCGCGGGATATTTTCCTCACGAAGAACTGAGCAGACTTCGGCAGTTAGGCTCTCCCCTTCAAGGGCATCCCAAACGAAAACCCGAGTGGGGCATCGAGATGTCGACCGGGTCCCTCGGCCAAGGTTGTTCGGTGGGTAACGGCATGGCGTTGGCGGCCCGCCTCGATGGAAAAAAGTTCCGAATCTACAGCATGCATTCGGACGGCGAGGCTCAAGAGGGAATGTTTTGGGAAGGGGTCATGGCCGCGGGTCATCACAAGCTCGATAACCGTTGCGGCTTGCTCGACTACAACAATATTCAGATCGACGGTTTCAACAAAGACATTAAAGACGTGTCTCCTTTAGAGGATAAGTTCAGGGCCTTCCGCTGGAACGTGATCTCCATCGACGGCAACGACATGGAGCAGGTGGTGAATGCCTTGGATGAAGCTGAAACGGCAAAGGGAATGCCCACCATGATCGTGGCGAAGACGATCTTAGGGAAAGGGGTTTCGATTTTCGAGAACAAGCCCAAGTACCATGGGGTGGCGCCGAGCGATGAAGAACTGAAGATCGCGCTCAAAGAGTTGGGAGAAGGATAAGAAGCGTTTATGGCCGAACAAATCGCGACGAGAGATGCATACGGAAAGGCCTTGGCCGAGCTGGGGGAAAGAAATCCCAAGGTGGTCGTGCTCGATGCGGACCTTTCCGGTTCCACCAAGACGGCCGTGTTCGCCAAGAAGTTTCCCGAGCGTTTCTTCAACATGGGCGTGGCCGAACAAGACCTGATGGGAACCGCGGCCGGTTTTGCCCTGATGGGGAAGATCGCTTTCGCCTCCACCTTCGCGGTATTCGCTACGGGGCGGGCGTGGGAGATCGTGCGGCAATCCATCGTTTATCCCCATCTCAACGTGAAAATTTGCGCGTCCCACGCGGGGCTCACCGTCGGAGAAGACGGAGCCAGCCACCAGACGGTGGCCGACGTCGCCATCATGCGGGTATTGCCGGGGATGACCGTCCTCGTGCCCGCGGACGCGGTAGAAACCGAGCAAATGGTCGCCGCAGCGGCGGCCCACGACGGGCCGGTGTACATCCGCCTGTCGCGGGCAAAGAGCCCGGTGGTTTTCGACGCGGGCTACTCTTTTAAAATCGGCAAGGCGAAGGCGCTTACCGAAGGGAAAGATTTGGGCATCATTGCCTGCGGCCTCATGGTGCCCCATGCCCTGGAGGCGGCGAAAATCCTCGAAAAAGAAGGTATCCATGTGACCGTGGTGAATTGCTCCACGATCAAGCCCCTCGACGAGGCGACGATTTTAGAGGTGGCGAAGAAGACGGGTGTCTTGATCACCGTCGAAGAGCATTCCATCCTGGGAGGTTTGGGGAGCGCCGTTTCCGAATGTTTAGGCGAAGCCCACCCCGTGCGCGTCTTTCGGATGGGGGTGCGGGATGAGTTCGGCCAGTCCGCGCCCGCCGAAGAATTGCTCAAGCACTATCGTTTAATGCCGTCGGATATCGCCGCGGCCGCGAAAAAGGTTATTCAAGAGAAGAAATGAAGAGCTTCAACCCTAAACCAAAACGTCTCCTTTGGTTTTTATCCGGTTTTTTCCTGGCGATCACCTTAACCGTCGGCTTCCGCTTCGCCCAGGCCTTTACGGACCAAATCTACAAGTCTCTCGAGCAATTCGCCAAAATCCTTTATTACGTCGAAAACGATTACGTCGACCACGCCGACGAGAAAGCGCTGATCGAAGGGGCCATTAAAGGCATGTTGGGCGTGCTCGATCCCCACACGATTTATTTAACTCCCGACATCTACCGAGAACTGAAGGTGGATACCGTGGGCAAGTTCGGCGGCGTGGGCTTGGAGGTCACTCTGAAAGACGGAGTGATCACCGTCGTGGCTCCCATCGAGGGGACGCCGGCGGACAAGGCGCATCTCCAACCCGGAGACAGAATCTTAAAAATAGACGGTCAATCGACCAAGAACATGAATTTATCCGACGCCGTCAAAAAGATGCGCGGCATCCGCAAGAGCAAGGTACATCTCACGATTTACCGGGAAGGCTGGAAGGAGCCCAAAGACGTTGCCCTCACCCGAGAAACGATCAACGTAAAGAGCGTGAGGAGCGAGTTGCTCGATGGCAAATACGGTTACGTGCGCATCACGAGCTTCCAAGAGCGCACTCGCGACGATTTGGCGAAGGCGTTGGAAAGTCTGCAGAAGACTTCCGGCGGTTTGAAGGGGCTTATCATCGATTTAAGGAATAACCCGGGCGGTCTTCTCGATCAGGCGGTGGAGGTGAGCGATCTGTTCATCAAAGACGGCGTGATCGTTTCCACCCAAGGGCGCACCCATCAGATGGACGCCCGCAAGGCGACGGGCAAGGGCCCGTATTTCGATCTTCCCATCGTAGTTTTGGTGAACGGTGGATCCGCCTCGGCCTCCGAAATCGTCTCCGGCGCCCTGCAAGATTATGGGAGAGGTTATTTGATGGGCACTCAAACCTTCGGAAAGGGTTCGGTGCAGACGGTGATCGACTTAGGTGACGGCTCCGGCTTAAAGCTCACCGTCGCCCGGTATTTCACGCCGAAAGGCCGCCAGATCGACGGCAAGGGAATCGCCCCCGACGAAGTGGTGAAATTGCAGGGCCCCGAAACCTCTAAAGGATCTAAAGGGGAGAGCGCCCCGGCGAAAAACGAGGATGACGACGAGGAAATTTCGCCGAAGAACGACAATCAAAAGCAATCGGCCTTGGAGCATTTAAAGAAAATCGCCAAGTAAGGTTTATATTTTAATGACTTCTTTCTTTACGCCCGAACATGAACTCTTCCGCAAGACGGTGCGAGATTTCGCGGAAAAAGAGCTTCTTCCCCACCAAAAGGAATGGGAGGAAGGAGGGGAGTCCCCGCGTTCGGTTTTTAAGCGGGCGGGAGATTTGGGCCTGCTCGGCGTCCATTATCCCGAAGACGTGGGCGGTTCGGGCGGCGATTATTGGTTTGAGGTCTGCCTCGTCGAAGAGTTGATGCGCTGCCGGATGAACGGCTTGGTGATGGACCTACTCGTCACTTGCGGCATCGCAACGCCGGTGATCAACAAACTCGGCACGAAGGAGCAGAAAGAAGAGTTTTTGATTCCCGCCATCAAGGGGGAGAAGATCGGCGCGCTCGGCATCACCGAACCCTCCGGCGGATCGGATGTTGCGGCGCTCAAGACCACCGCGAAGCGTCAGGGAGATCATTACGTCATCAACGGGTCAAAGACTTTCATTACCAACGGCGGCCGGGCCGATTTCATCACCCTGGCCGTCCGTACGGGAGGGGAAGGTTATCAAGGCGTAAGCCTCATCCTTTTCCCGACGAACACGCCCGGGTTCAAGGTGGGGCGGAAACTCAAGAAGCTCGGCAATTGGTGCTCCAATACGGTGGAGCTTTCCTTTGAGGATTGCAAGGTGCCCGTGAGAAACCTGCTGGGCGAAGAGAACAAGGGTTTTTATTACATCATGGAAAATTTCCAAGGTGAGCGCCTGGGCGCGGCCCTCATGGCGACGGCCCACATGGAGATCATGCTCGAGGACGCCATGCGCTACGGGTCGGAAAGGCAGGCCTTCGGCAAGCCGATCTCGAAGATGCAGGTGTGGCGTCATAAGTTCGCGGAGCGCCTCACCCAAGTGGCCGCGGCGAAGCAGTTGACTTATCACGCCGCCGACTTGTTCAACCGGGGCGAGCCGGCCGTACGCGAGATTTCGATGGCCAAGCTTTTCGCTTGCGACTTGGCCTGTCAGGTCGCCTATGATTGCCTGCAGGTTCACGGCGGCTACGGCTACATGGAAGAATACGACATCGCCCGCGCCAACCGAGACTTGCGACTGCTTACCATCGGCGGCGGCGCCAGCGAAGTGATGAAAGAGATCATTGCGAAGTTGTCAGGATTATAAATTCTCCTCCCCTTTGTAAGGGGAGGTGGGGAGGGGTGGAAAAACGCATGGCTGACCATGCGCAGTTCTGCCTCCCCATACCCCTCCTTGAAAAGGAGGGGACTTATCTACGGAGAAAACTATGATTCGTTTATACCAAACCTCGGGAAGCCCCTATTGCCACCGCGTCCGCATCGTGCTCGCCGAGAAGGAGCTGGATTACCAAGTGGTTCCCGTCGACCTTTCCAAACAAGAGAACCGCACCGAACAATTCTTAAGGCTGAATCCCATCGGCAAGGTGCCCGTGCTCACCGACGAGGATCTCATCCTTTCCGAATCCTTGGTCATCAACGAATACCTGAACGAGGAATACCCTTATCCCGAGCTTATGCCCGAAGATCCCAACATGAAGGCGCAGGTGCGAGTGTGGTCGTACCAGATCGACAGCATGGTGACGAGCCAGTTCCATCAATTTTTCCTCGCCATGATGGCCAAGGAAAAAGGGGAAACTTTCGACGAGGGTAAGTTGGAAGAGGCCAAGAAGAACATCTACAAATTCTTGGAACTCGCCGACCGAACCTTGAAATCGAAGGAGTACCTGGTGGGCGCCTATTCGCTCGCGGACATCGCCTTCGCGCCCTGGGTAAGTCGCTTCGAGAAATACGGCGTGGCGGTTCCCGAAAATCTCGCCAACATTTCCGCCTGGATGAAGCGCCTCGTCACCCGCCACAGCGTGGTTTCGACGAAGGCCTAGTCTTCTCATCGCAATAAAATAAATTGCCATGGATCCTCCCTCCCGACGATAATATCGAAGGGAGCCCCGCTCCAATCTTCGAGGAGGTGCCTATGGAAGTGAAGGAAGACCAGGAAGATCTCGTGAAGGTCTTTTCCGCCGCTAACAACGCGGAGGCGGATCTCGTGAAGGCCGCCTTGGAGGAGCGGGACATTCCCGTCTACATTCGCGGTTACAACCATCGCAGTATGTTGGGGGTGGTCGGTTCTTACATCGACTTGGACGTGATGGTGCCGGCTTCGATGGCGGAAGAGGCGGGAAGATTCCTCGAAGAAGAGTGGCAGTCGTCTCAGGAAATTCCCGCTGAAGAAATTTCCCGGGAGGCCCAAAATTCCCCCCAAGAAGAGCCGCAACCCCTTCGTCCCCGAAGCATGATGGTCGCATTCGTTCTCCCCTTCTTTTTTCCGGGACTCGCCAGTTTTTACGTAAGGAATAAATCCCTCGGAGAATGGCTGTGCGTCGGAACCGCCGTGTGCTTGATTTCCCTGTTTGTTTTAAGCCCTACCCAAAGTCCGATGTTGCCCTTTATCGGCTTGGGCCTTGTCGCGCTTTTCTTGGTGGACGAAGCCGCGTCCTTAATTAAGGTGAAGCGGATGAAGCAAGAGGAGGGCGCTTTCCGATAAAATTTATAGAGGGGTGTTGATGGGGAGCGGTGTTTCGAATTCTTCACCCTCGTAACGGGCTTTTCCAAAAGCCAAGATTGGGAAGAAGACGAACGGAAGCACGATGAGCCCCACGGCGAACCAGTTGTTCTTGCCGAAATTCTTGGCGAAATCCACCGTCGCGATCACCGAGACGATCATGCCGATCAAAGGAATAAACATCAAAAAAAACCACCACCAGGGGCGCCCCGCGATTTCAAGGTAGACGACCGTGTGAAGGATCGGGACGATCGCATTCCAGCCCGGGCGCCCGGCTTTTTCGAAGATTTTCCAGAGGGAGATGCAAAGTAAAACGATCAAAAAGGCGAGAACGCAAATGGTGGCGATGAGGGAAGGAGGAAAGGAAGAGGTGGAGTTCATTTTACCCTTTTTTGAAAATTAGAAAATTTTCTCAAACAGTAAAATTATTTTCCTTTCAGCGAAGCGATGTCAATCACAAATCGGTAACGCACGTCTCCTTGAATCATCCTCTCGTAAGCTTCATTGATTTTCTGGATGGGGATGAGCTCGATGTCCGAGCCGATGCCGTGCTTGCCGCAAAAATCGAGCATTTCCTGAGTCTCCGCGATACCGCCGATGAGCGAGCCCCCCAAACTCTTGCGCTTCATGATGAGACTCGAAGCGTGGACGGAGGGCGCTTTCATGGGAACACCCAAGAGCACCATCGTGCCGTCGCGCTTTAAGAGGTTTAGGTATCGGTTCCAATCCAGTTCCACGGAAACGGTGTTGAGGAGGAGGTCGAAATGGTTGGCGAGCTTTTCGAAGACGGCGGGGTCGCTCGTCGCGAAGAAGTGATCGGCGCCCAATCTCTTTCCGTCCTCCTGTTTTTTCAAGGAATGGCTCAAAACCGTAACCTCCGCACCCATGGCGTGCGCGAGCTTGACGGCCATGTGGCCCAAGCCTCCCAATCCGATGACGGCCACTTTTTTGCCGGGTCCCATCTTCCAATGCCTTAAAGGGGAATAAGTGGTGATGCCCGCGCAAAGGAGCGGCGCAGCCTTGTCGAGGGGGAGGTTTTTGGGGATTTTTAAGACGAAATTTTCGTCCACTACGATGCGCGTGGAATAACCGCCGTAGGTGACGGTTTTACCGTCTTTCTCGCGGCAGTTGTAAGTATATACGCTGCCCCGCTCGCAATATTGCTCCAATCCCTCGCGGCAAGAGTTGCAATCGCGGCACGAATCCACCATGCACCCGACGCCGACGGGGTCGCCGACCTTGAAATTAGAAACTTGGCCGCCCACCTTCGAAACCGTCCCCACAATCTCGTGGCCGGGTACCATTGGGAAGATCGCTCCGCCCCATTCGTCGCGGGCTTGGTGGATGTCGGAGTGACAAACTCCGCAGTATTGGATGTCGATTTGAACATCGCGTGGGCCTACCTCTCGACGATTGATTTCGAAGGGGCCTAAGGGTTTACCGGCGGAAGGGGCGGCGTAAGCTTGAGTGGGTGACATAATTAAATCCTTCTGGCGGCATGATAGTGTGGGAATGTTTTTTTAGGCAAGGTTTAGGAGAATTTTTATTTCTCCAATCGGGAATTTTCCTTTACCACCCGATCCATCAAATTGCCGGGTACCGGTTCGTAACGGACGAATTCCATCTTATGCCGTCCGGCCCCGTGGGTGAGGCTCCTTAAATCCGTCGCGTATTTGAAGACTTCCGCCATGGGCACTTCCCCGCGGATTACATGCAGGTCGCCTTCTTGATCCATTCCTAAAATCTTGCCTCGGCGGGTGGTGAGATCGTTGGTGATGGCGCCCACGTAGTCGGCGGGGGTCATCACTTCGATGCTCATGACGGGCTCGAGCAGGATGGGCTTGGCTTCTTCCTCCGCTTTTTTGAGCGCCATCGAACCGGCGATTTGAAAGGCGAGATCCGACGAGTCGACCGAATGAAAACTCCCGTCGTAGAGGGCGGCTTTGAGATCCACCACGGGATAGCCCGCGAGCATTCCCTTCATCATCGCTTCCCGCACGCCCAACTCCACGGAGGGGACGTATTTGGAGGGGATGACGCCGCCTTTGATTTCGTCCGAAAACTCAAATCCCGAATTGATGGGTTTAGGCTCCACCCGCAGCCATACGTCGCCGTATTGGCCATGGCCGCCCGATTGCTTTTTATATTTTCCCTGCACCTCCACTTTGCGGGTGATGGTTTCTCGGTAGGGCACGTGGGGCTTGCCCAAGGAGATCTCGATGCCGTTTTTGTTTTTGAGGCGTTCCGTGATCACTTCGAGATGCACTTCCCCCATTCCTGAGACGATGGTTTCGGAAAATTCGGAATCGGTATGGTAATGGAACGTCGGGTCGTAGGCGCCCACCTTGCCTAAGGCGAAACCCATTTTTTCTTGGTCTTGGCGTGTTTTGGGGAGGAGCGCCATCGAGAGGACGGGTTGAGGAAATCCGAGGGGCTCAATCAGGATCGGGCGGTTGAAGTCGCAAAGCGTGTCGCCGGTGCGGGTATTCTTGAGCTTGGCGATTCCCACGACGTCGCCGACGAAGGCTTCTTTCACCTCTTGGCGGTCCTTGCCGTTGAAGAAGAATAAATGACCCAGTCGCTCTTTTTCCTTGGTGCGCGGATTGAAGAAATCTTGGCCGTGCTGAAGGGTGCCCGAAAATACCTTCGCGAAAAAAATATCGCCGACCCCCGGGTCGGCGACCACTTTGAAAACTTGCGCAGCGGCGGATTCCACCGTTAAACCCCTTCTTACCTCCTCGTTTCCCGTCACCGGGTTTTTTCCCTTCAATTCAGGTAATTGGGAAGGAGGCAGGATGAGGTGGGTGAGAGTGTCGAGCAGGAGCGTGATTCCTTTCGGCGGATTGGCGCTCCCCACCAAGACGGGAATGATCTCTTCTTCTTCGATGTCTTGAATGAGGCGGGGCAGGATATCCCCTTTTTTCAAATCTTCTCCGCCCGCCAGCTTCTCGAAAAGGGCTTCATCGGTTTCCGCCACTTCCTCGATGAGTTTTTTCTGCCATTCGTCAAAGCGGGCCTCTTCTTCCGGGGGCACTTTCGTTTCTTGGGATTTTCCGTCGTTGTAGAGGAAAGCGCGGGTGTCGATCAGGTCGAGCACGCCCTTGAAGCCGCTTCCTTCCCCGATGGGAAGGCTGACGGGGTGGGCATGCTTCGAAAGATTGTTGCGGATGGATTCTAAGGTTCTTTCGAAATCGGCCCGTTCCTTGTCCATCTTATTGATGAAAAAAAGGATCGGTTTTTTGTGTTGCACCGCCAAATTAAAGAGCTGTTTTGTGGCAACGTCGACGCCGGTGGTGGCATCCACCACGATGACGGCCGCGTCGAGCGCGGCGAGGGGGGCCACCGCTTCTCCGAGAAAGTCCGCGAAACCGGGAGTGTCGGCCAGGTGCAGTCGGTAGCCTTGCCACGGAAGGGTTTGAATTTTCGAGAGGAGGGTGATCCGGCGCTTTTGCTCTTCGGGATCGGTATCTAAGTGGGAGCTCAAGTCGTCCACCTTGCCCAAGCGGTGGGTGACTCCGGAAGCGAAAAGAAGCGCCTCGGCGAGTGAGGTTTTGCCGGATCCCGAGGCCCCCAATAAGGTGAAACTACGGATTTGGTCCGAAGCGAGGTTGGGCATAGGCACCTCCTATTCGGATTTAATGATAACGCTTCGCCCCAAACCCCTCCAAGGAAATTCAGTTAATTCCTTCCCTTCATATCCTGCTCGAATTTTTGTTTGTCTTGGGAGTGCGAATTGATGCGATCCAAAGCTTGCCGGTAGAGCTTTTCCTGGGAGATTAAAAAGGCCTTCTCATAGAAATGGCGCGCTTGGTCCACATTGCCCTTGTATTCGAAGTAGACGCCGATCAAGTACCAGGCGGCGTGGTTCTGCGGGTTTTTCTGGAGAACCCCGTCCCATTGCCCCCGGGCCGCGTCCCAAGAACCGCTCTTGGCGAGGTCGACGCCGGGTTTTACCGCGTCGTCCTTCACGTCGAGGGAGACGTTAAAATTTTCCGGGTGGGGGACAAGATCGCTCATCATCTGCTTCACCACGTTTTGGACTAACTTGTTCGCCACCGAATCATCCGAGTCGGGCCACCTTTCGGCGGAGGTGGTAAAACTGCTGTAGTAAGGCCGCTCGGCCAGTAATTGATTCGTGGGGCCCCGGAAGAGCTTGAGCTTCACGCGGATGGAGCCTTCCTTGCTAAACTCCGGCACCTTTTCTTCCACTTTCTTTTTTCCCTGGGGCGTGTCGATCTCTTTGGTGCGCTTCGTGTAGGTCTTATTGGTTTGAACCCTTAGCTCTTCCAAGCGCAGCAAAATCACCCCGTCCGCCGGTTGCTGGGTGCGCGGGCAGAAGGTGCCTCTCTTCATCGAGTCGACCGTTGGGCAAAGCTCGAAAAAATTCGAGTAACGCAGGGAAGATTCCAGCTCGGCGAGGACGGGGCCAGGGTTTCGGGCGCTGGAGAAAAAGGAATAATCGGAGTCGGGGGCCAGTGCGATCGTCTTGATGCCTTCGACGGGATAAGTGGAGGCCTTGATGCGCGTCATGGTGACGCTGGGCCCGCAGGCGGAAAAGGCGAGTAATAGGGCTAGACAGCTTAAAGTTCTTAGGGTCACTCGGATCTCCTCTCAATAAAGATGAAAAGGCGCCTTCTCATGACGTTTGAAGGTCAAAAAAGGTTTTTAAGGGGGTAAAAGCTCAAAAACTTCAAACCTTTTTAACATTTTGAAACGATAATACTCGGAAGAGGGGTTGGCATACTACATAATTGAGGAGCTTTCATGCGTTCGATCTTGATCCGTTTTGCCGCCCTTCTAGGCCTTGGTTTCCTTCTTTTTACCTCCCCCATTTTCGGTTGCGGCGAAAGGCCTCCCGGCGCGGATTTCGGACCAAGCCAGTTGAACGGGGCCCTACAAATTCAGCAAGACGACATTTCCCTTTATTCTTTCATCCAGTTCTTCAACGAACGGCCCGCCTCCTGTTACGACCCGGCGGACGAGGGGACGATTTATTGCGACATTCTCCCGGATAGTTTCGTGGATGAGGTCAGCGTCGATTACAACATCGAATATTTGCAGGGCCCCGTTCCCAGCTCCCCCGATCTATTTTTCACCGTCGATAACGTAGACCGGCTTTTTTATTTCCTCTTCAATCCTCCCGTTCCCGGCACTTATCAATTCAAGGTCAAGACTTCGGTTCATTTAGTGGATGAGGGAATTTCGAACGACGAGCATGCGGAGAAAATCCTCCAGATCAACGTGCAAAATCCCGTTTCTCCCTCCGGCATTCAAATCACGAAGACTTTTTCGCAATTGCCTTCCTTGATCACTCCCTTGCCGCCTCCCTTGTTCGCGAAAGTGGCGGGTTCTTACGATAATTTCTATCCCAACATGGAAATGCTCGAGGGAATCGTCGATTCGGCGAGCGTCTACCTCCAAAACGGCCGCTTGGTGTTGAGTTTCCACGGCGTTACGTATTCGACGCCTTTTTACACTCCTGAAGAAGGATTTTTCTGGTCCGCAGTCGCGAGAGAAGCGGGAGATACAGTGGATTCCCTTTACGTAATGGTCACCAATACCTCGGGCGCGGGGCTCCTCTATTTCAAACTCACTCTCGTCCCTTAAGCTTTATTTTCTTCGGTAAAATCCGGAGGGGTCGGTGGATGCGCCGAAGCCGCAGGCATGGGGCGTGGGGGAGGCGATTTCGACACCTTCTTCTTTCATCGAAAAATTCAACTCACATTTTTCGCTGGGGTAGTATTTCAGCGCTTCCTCATAATGGAATTGCCTTTTCCCCGACTTCGAAGCCGTCCCCTCGGCGAGGGCGGCGTGGAAGCGCGGGTAGCCCGTATTGTACTCTAAGGTAAAATCGAATTTATTTTTGGAAGAGCCCTTAACCACAAGGGCCCCGTAAGGGATCTGCTCCCGTTGTTCGGGCGGAAAGTTCCGGGTGTCCACGTGCGATTCGAGTTCGTAACGGCCGTTTTTTGCGTCGAAGGAAGCCTTGGCGTGAGCCCCGAAGGGGGAGAAGAGAAGCAAGATCGGCATCGTTAGAAGGATTTTTTTCATCTTTAAAATCCGAGCTCCCTCAAACGCTTGTCGCTGATGCCGAAGTAATGGCCGATCTCGTGCAAAACGGTGCGCTGGATTTGCTCCTTTAACTCTTCCCGGTTAGGGCAGAAGGCCTCCAGATTTTTCTTGAAGAGGTAGATGCGGTCGGGGAGCACGTTGCCGTAGGAGCTCGGCCGGCGCTCGCTGAACGGGATTCCCGTGTAGAGGCCGAGTAAACCGTTTTTCCCCACCTTCATGGCTTTTTGGATTTCTCCGTTCGGATAGTCTTCGATGATAATGTCGACGTTGTCGAGCTTCTCGTGAAACTCCTCGGGGATTTCATCGAGGGCTTCCTCGACGACGGCTTCGAACTCGGCATGGGTGAAATTCATGGTTTTTTCCATTGGTAGCGATAAGCCTCGGTCCCGTCCGCCCGGAAGAAGCGCAGACTCAACTCTTGGGGCGTCGCTTCGAAGAAAGCGACGCCGAAACTGGACTCGCTGAACAGGGGCTTGATTCCCGCCGGGGCAATGGGGCGGATTCCGTAAAGTTCCTTGCCGCCCGTTCCCACGATTACTTGGTCGTATTGGCACTCGTTCTTTTCTTCTCGAAGGTGGGAGAAGATGTGCTCATGGCCGCTTAAAATTAAATCGATCTTCTTGCACACGATGGGTTTCAAGGCGGGCCACATTTTTTTCTCGTCGGAAGGATGTTCCGTTCCGTTGTTGAGGATGGGGTGATGGAAGGCGAGTATTTTCCAGCCGGCTTCCGATTCTCCGAGGGCTTTCTTCAGCCATTCTTGGGCGGTTGCGTCGAAGCGGTCGGAATCGAGGACGAAAATTTCCACTAACGCTTTCTCCATCGAAGGGGGACGTAGCTTCACGGAGTATTGGTAGTTGGGCATTTTCCAATACTCATCCTTCTTCGTGAAATCGATCTGCGCTTGAGGGTTGCCTTTCCAATCGTGGTTTCCAAGTGCCGCGTAGAAGGGGATTTTTAAGCTCGTGTATACGTCGCGGTACCGGGTTTTCCAGTAAGGATCTTCCGTGCTGCTCACTCCTGCGGGATAGAAATTATCGCCCAAGAAAAGCCCGAAGTCACAGGCGAGTTGGCCGCAAATTTTCTTCGCCTCTTCCGCGACCGCTTTTTGATCTTTCGTGCCCGAACCCCAGTCGCCGAAGGTGAAGAAATGGACGGAAGGCGGGGCAGTGGGCGCCGCTTTTGATTCCGCCGGGGGAGGCGGGTTGTGTTTCTTTACTTTGCTGTCCGCGGGTTTTGTGGGGAGGAAAAAGAGAGAAAGAAGAAGGAAAATAAACCACTTGAACGGTTGCTTTGAATTTAAAGCCATGGTCACCTTCATGAAAGCGGTCGGGATAATGTATAATAGATCTTAAATAGAATTAACTTTTCCCCCAAATGGGATCAACGGGTAAATCATGCAAGACCCTTTATTGAAATTTTTTGAGGAAAACGAATTCAAGGCCGTTCCCGATCCGGTCTATTTGCTTCCCACCCCTTTGTGCGATTTTGAGGAAGCGGGTCTTAGGCACTTCAGGGAAAAAATCTTTAAGGAAGCCAAAGACTCGGCCCAGATCGCCGACCGGGCCTACGCCTTCATCCGCCAAAAAATACCCTATGCCTTCGATGCCTGGGAGGTGACGGCGAGCGAGACCTTGGCGAAGAAATCGGGCATGTGTTTCAACAAGACGAACCTCATGGCCGCTCTGCTTCGCTCCGCCGGTGTGCCCGCCGCTTATGCGATGTTTTGGATACGCAAGGACGGCTTCCTTTTTACCTCCGATCCCAAGATGTTCGAGAAGATCCAGCCGGAAACGGTGCATGTTTATTGCGAGGCGTATCTTGGGCCGAAGCTCGGGTGGAGGCGTTACGTCGAAACTTCCCTCGATGAAAAATTAAAGAAGGTATTGGAAAAAGATGGCTATCGTCCCCATCGCAACGTGATTCTTGAAAAACCCATCGAACGCTATCCCTCGCCGGAGGCCCTGTTGGAAAGAAGGCGACAGTACAAAGAAGCGCAGGGTCTGCAGGAGACGATCAATGCCAGCGAGCGGGAACTTTCCAATCAAAAACTCGAAATTTTAAGGAATTCTTAAGGGGCGGGCGGGGCGGCGAGGATGTTCACTTCAGCCGTGTCTTGAATCTGGTTATTGTCCGTTAGTTTCGCTCTGACGACCGCTATTCCTCCCGCCGGCACGGCGGCGGGCGCTGTGTAGAGGCCCGTGGCGTCGATGGTGCCGAAGGCGTTGCCGCCGTCCACGCTCCAAATGACGGCGGAGCTATCGTTTTGAGGAGTTCCTTCAAATTGGAGAGTTTGTCCCACTACGACGTTTCCCGTGGTCGGGACGACCAGAACCCCCGGCGAAGGTTTGAAAGGCGTCGAGCTGCTCCCGCAGCAAAGGGCGGGGGTTAAAGCGAGAAGGGCGAAAAAGTAGAACAGGATTCGTTTCATAGGCAGTCCGTGCTTACCAGAGGCTTTTGTGAAGATCCAAGGAAAAAGAAAACGCCTAATAAAGGAGGAAGTTTTTCCTTAAGTGAATGAAATCGGCTTTTCCCGCGTCCGAATCCTTTAAGATTTCCTTCCAGCTTTTTCCCATTTCCAACGCTTTTCTAAAATCCTCCGATCCGGTGAGTAAATCGATTGCCGGGATGTCGCCGACGAACTCATAGGGTTTTTCCCTCCACCGAAAGTCCCGGGGATAGAGATCGTAGACCGCCTTAAGGAGGGCGAGCCCCGTGCGATAGGGACGGAATTTTTTGCGGTCGGTCACGTGGATTTGCAATCCCCCGCATACCTGATGGGCGCATTTTTGGAACATGGGTTTGAAGAAAAGAGGGCGAAAGAAAACGCCGGGTAAGCGGAATTCCTTCAAGTGACGGGCGAGGGCTGTAG